>QHSU01000019.1 GCA_003220535.1 Candidatus Rokuibacteriota bacterium | reverse complement strand
ACGAGCTCGTCCAAGAGCTGGTGCTTCTCGGCTCGCGTGGCGTGCTGGTATCGCTCCCGCTGCACGGCGGCGTACTCCCGCAGACTCGCTCGCGTCACGGTGCCCTCCTGGTCGGGATTGGTAACCGTGACTTCTGATCTACGTGGTCTCCCTCGGTAACCTAAATTTTGAGTCGATGCGCGTGCTGGTGCGCGTCGTGGCGTTCGGCTAGACTCCCGCCAGTCGTCCTCAACCGAGGTGCCCAATGCGGCTGATCGGGCTCGTTCTGCTCCTTGCGCTCCTGGCCACGCCGCTCGCCGGTGAGGGACGACCCTCAGCCAGATCACTCGCAGAGGGACCTCCCTAGTCTAAGCGATGCGGACCGCGGCGAGCGGCTATCCAGCGCCAATCAGAAGAAAGCCGAGCCAACCCACGTGCCCCAGGTGTTCGCGGCCGCCGCGTACTCGCTGTAGACCCAAATCACTCGCGGGCTGGCAGGGTCGGCCGCGACGCCGTTGTAGTCGCCCCAGCGGTTCCTGCCGCCGCCGTCAAGGGCTTGATAGTGAGCCGTTCCCGCCTTGAGGAGGATACTCGGTTGCAGGAAGCCCGGCGGGTCAGTCGACCGTCGCCCTGTATGGCCGATCGATCCGAACTCCGAAGATCCCGACCGACTGAAGACCATGACCAAGTTGCCGTTATTGTCGGGACAGAGGGCAGGATAGAAGTAGTGAGCGTCGCGCGTGCCGTAAACGCCCTCTTGCACGAGTGCGTTCGCGGCCGCGCGGAGCTGGACCCAGTGGACCGAGGCGCGATTTCCGGCCCCCCAGTTGCGCGTCGTGCTGAAGGCTGCCCAAAGGGAATCACCGCGGAACACCGCGTGTTGGATCCGAACGTCTCCCGTGTTCAGCGGGAGCGGGCCCCCAGACTGATCAGCATTCGGTGGCAGGCTGTAGGCCGAGATCGGCACTTGAGCCTGCGTCAGTACCGGGGCGGCGGGGTTTGTGATCCGCCACAACGTCAGGGCTTTGCCCTGAGGGAACGGGGTGTTCACCAGGTATTCGACCTGAGGCGCGCCGAAGATGTGACAGGGCTGAATCGCGAAGGAGAGCGTGTTGTCGGGGTTCTTCATCTTGACGAAGTCGAAGAACGGCGCTGCGTTTCCCGCGTACGGACCGCTCTTCGGCACGACCCGGATCTTGGCGTACTGGAAATCCCCGCCGAAGGCGAACATGTTCGCCGTCAGGTAAAGCGCCTGATTATCGACGCCAAGCGCTGGATAGTCGGCCCAGTTGTTCGTAGCCGTCGCGCCGTCGACCATCGCATTCAGGACGTAGTTCCGCCATTGGCCGAGCGGGTCCGAAGTCGCCGACACGGAAAGCAGGAACACGCTTCGTCTCGGGTTCTGCGTAAACGCCACGGCAAGAAGCACCCATCGGCCGGCGTGCTGGTCATACAGCGCTTTGGGATCGAAGATGGTGAGCCCTTGCACTACGTTCGAGAACCACTGCGTCAGTGTGCGCTGGATGAGGGCAGCCCCTCCGGCCTTCGGATAGATCGCGACCGACGAGTTCACGGACAGCAGGACATGGGTGGGGCCGACCGCCATGGTGCAGTCCGGAGGTAGCCAGCCGGTGGCCGCGATGCCCGCAAAGCTCGCGCCCGCCACAAGGGCCGGTGCCGGTTCCATGGCCGCATCGGCCATGCGAAGCGCTCCGGCAGTCGCCGGGAGCTCCGCCTTCCGTCCGGTATCCGGCGCTGCAGTCGCCTTGCCGCGGGCGAGCTTGACCTTGTGGGCGCGCTCTTTGAGCTTGATGAACTCAGGTTCAGGGATCGGGTAGCGCGTCTTGTAGGGGCGGGGCTCTCTGGCCTCCGGAATGGCGGCCAACGCGGCAAACTGGGCTTCCGCGCTCGGGCTCATAACTTTCCCGGCGGGAGCCTTGCCTGCATTCCTTCGCACGGCCGCCCCGCCGATCGAAACCGTCCCGCGCGCTCGCCGCTTCGCCGCCATTTGGTCGCCCTTCGACGGATCGGTCGCCTTGGTTACATGCAGCGGAAATCTCTTACGCTCAACGTCTTGGCTTTGGATGGTCCTCCTGGGCCGGAGCGTCTTCGGGAGCGGGACTGTTCTTGACCTGCTCCTTCAATCGCTCGTATTCCTGGATGTTCATCGGGACACCGGGAGCCGGTGCGGCCTTCGGCCGCTCGGCGTCTGGGGCCTCGCTACAGGCATTGTTGGGCATGTTCGACGGGCTCATCGGTACGCCAGCCTGGCCAACCCCACGCCGACGTTGCACCTTTCGCGGCTTCGGATCTTTTCTTTTCATTCCTGGCATCACCATTCCCCGAGAAGCGTCGGCCGCCTGCCTATGGCGCTAAGCGGCCACCGCCGCTCGCGGCAATTTTATGGATGCGCGACGATGATGTCCCCAGGGTTGCTCAAACGTCAAGCTGGAGTCGACTTTGTTCGATGGTGCCACAGGGTGCCGTGAGGTGGCTGATCTGGAGCCTTCGTCAAGGCAAATTAATGAGTTCGCTCTGCTTTTTCCGGACTCCGTCCTGCTTTAGTGCATGCCTTGGATCAAAAGGTCGTCGGGTATTGGACGCTCCTCTTGTGGTGGGCCAGGCCCCCGGCGATGCACAGCCGCGCGGGGGCGCTTCGTTTCAGTTCACGCGACGTTTGGTCGCTGTCCGCTCCAGGTTCTGGAGGTAGGCCCTCAAGAACTCCACCCCCGCGATCATCAGGAATACTTCGCGCTGTTTCGGAGACAGTCCGAACCCGACAAGCGTCTGCCGTATCCCGAACACGGCGCCGCGCGCCACGTGACTCAGGTTCGGTCGTTCACCCCGTCGGAGTCGCTCGCGAGTCACGTCGATGCATTCTTTCGTGAGCCTCCGAATCGCGGCGCGGACTCGATCGGCCTCGTCGCCTCTCATCCCCAAGTAGGCGAATTCGTCGGGGGTCACTCGAGTAGCTCCGTCACCGGCACGCCGAGGGCGCGGGCGTAGATCGCGGCGGTCATGCTGTGCCTCCCGGCTGCGCTTCACTCCGTGTTTTTTCTAGCGCGCTCTGCATCTCGGCAACGAGGGCCTGATTGAACTCCGACATGACGCTGCTCATCTTGCCGAGCGCCGAGCGTCCCTCCGGCGTCGACGCAAAGGACGTCAGCGCGTCGAGCTCCTTCACACTCAGATATTTCGTCATGCCCTTTGCGAACGCCTCGCGGAGGCTCTCGTTGGGAACGGCGCGGCGCACGCGGGCGAAGACGCTCGCCTTATCAGCCGGGATTTGCCGTTCCATTAGATTCAACATGTCCTCGACCAGTAGCCGGATCGGCGCGGCCGAAAGATAGCGTTCCGCTGCACGGAGTCGAGCGGCGGGGCTGTCGTCGATCTCACTCATTTCAACAGGTCCCCCCACCGGCACGCCGAGACGGCGAGCAGTACCAGGTGGAACCTGGCTTGGTCGAGTTTGTTCAGCGGGAGTCGGAGCCGTGCCGGAATCGCGGTCATATCCGCTTCACACTGACGCGCTCGTGCGCGCCCCACATCCGGAGCTCGACCACGCTCGGCTGTTCGACCAACCGGAAGCCGGCGTGCACAGCCTTCCCGAAGTTTCCCGTGTACATGGGCCCACAGAATTCCCACTCGCCCAGCTCGTCAGCGATTCTGTCGCCGACCCTCAATTGCATCGGCAGCACTTTGGTCGTGCCCGACGCCGCCGGGTCGCGCTTCTTCTCAGGACGTGGCTTAGCCATCAGCATCCTTCGGCTTGGCGCTCGCGGGCGATTTTGTAGCTTATCGAGCCCGAGACTTCGACGATCCTCATGCATGTGCGGGGAGGATTGCCCTCGAGTCCTTCGCAGGACGCAATAGCGCGAAATGTGCTCTTGCGCTCCGCGATCATTTCAGTCACGAGCGGACGCAGGTCGATTCCTCCGATGGAACAATTCGGATTCCCGCACTCGTGGAAGGGTACGTCCCGCGCGGAGTAGGACCACACATCTTGGTTCGCAGGGTTGAGTGCCTCTACGCCTGATGCCTTGACCTTGAGGGTCAGCGCTTCAATCGCGGGATGCGTTTCCGTCCACGGTCTCCACGATCGCGTCCAGAGTCGTCTCCATTCCCGCCGTTCTTGGTCCTTCCGTTCTCTCCTGTTCATTTCAGTAGCTCCCCCACTGGCACGCCGAGAGCCTTCGCCAGCTTGCGCACCCGGCTGAGCGGCGGATCGTGCCGGCCCATTTCCAGCCGCGAGAGATACGCCCGGCTGACGCCGGCCTTCTTCGCCAGCGTCTCCTGGGTCATCCCCTGCCGCTCCCGGATTGTCCTCAGTCGCATAGATCGCTTCCTGGAGCAGCTGGAGGCGCTTGGCGCCGATGTCGCCACCGAGGATGGTGCTACCTGTGATGTTGCCGCCCGGCCTCGCGAGGCTCGCGACCAGCCCGGTCTTTACAGGATCGCCGACGCCTACCATGACGATGGGGATCGTCGTCGTCGCCTGCTTAGCCGCCTGGGTCACGGGCGCCCCATACGTAACGATGACATCGACGCGACCCTGGACGAGCTCCCGCGCGAGTGCGGGTAACCGCTCGCCCCGGCCTCCCGACGCACGATATTCGAACACGATCGTTTTCCCTTCGAAGTAGCCGAGCTCGCTGAGCCGCTGACGCAACGGGTCCCAAAATTCCGCGTAGTCGAGTAGACCGACCCGCGGAATCTTCGTCGTCTGCTGGGCCTTGCCGTCAAGCGGCGCGGCGAGGAGGCCGAGGGCGAGAGCGGCTGCGAGCGCAGCGCGTATGAACCGGGACACGACCGCACGCGCTACTCGATCATTTGCTCGGCGTACGGCCGATACCTCTCGAGCCGCGCCCTCGGCGCTCACCGTCTTTGCTGCCGCTCGAGCTCCTGCCTGAGGGCAGGGAACTCTCGCATGAACTCGGCACGAAACCGCTCGTGGAAGTCGCGCTCATGGGCTTTCAGTATCCGCTGCACCCCTGCGTTGCCCTCCGCGATCATGACCGAAGAAAAGCGGAGCACTTTAGCTCCAAGCGGCGTCCGATAAAAGGCGGCCAGATCCTTCAATTCCTGCGGTGCGAAGTGCTGGACGAGAAGGTCAACGTAGTGAGCCTCGAAGTCGGACCGAGGGATCACTTCTTTCGCGGCGCGGGTGAAGATCTCCTCCAGCCGCCGTGCCTCATCCTCTGAAAGTTGACGTCCGAGGCGCCCTTCCAGGCCAACCTTCATAATAGAGGTGCCGACCTTGGCCGCCTGGCTGAAGACGGGATCGAACGAATCCGACGTGAAGAGCAGACTTGCGATTTCGCGAGCCTCGAGTGAGTCGTTCTGCGCTGCTGTCAAGGAGGCGGTTAAGAGCCCTCCAGCCAGCGAGAGAATGACAAGAGAAGCGCTCAGGGGCCTCATCATGCGTCCTCCAGCTTCGTCCGGGCCGCCTCGATGCTCTCCCGCGCGGTGAGGAGCAACCCTCGGATCTCCCGGTTGCGCGCTTGGCGCTGGTCCTTCTCGCGCAGCCGCCAGCGGGCCGCCCGGCAGCGGGGCGAGCACACCGTCTGCGCGGGCTTCAGAGGGTTCAGGCTACACACCGGGCACAGGATAGCCTTTGTGACACGGATTCCCCACCGGCGCTCGTGCTAGCGCGGTGATGCCTTTGACAACCGGTGGGGAATCCGTGTTTGAGTCGCGATCACGTTTTCGCCAACGCCATCGAGTATTTGTACACAGCATGCGTGCAATGAGGCGACGCGACTAAAACATGCAGCCGGAACTTCCGTGAAATTCAGCCTGTAGCTGGTTCAAATCGCGGGCCCGCACCCACCGATATCGAACGCTCTGAGGTTCGAGCTCGATCTCCTTTCGTGATTGCGGGACCTGATATCACCCGCCGGCAAACAGATCGCTGAAGTTCCGAGTTGAGGTCAAGCCAGGTACCGCCGCGCGCCTGGGCCCATCTATATTCTTTCTTAGAGGCCCTGCGGCGAGCGCAGTTCGAACTTCTCCACTCGAAGGCGTACGAGCCACTGGGCTTCTTGGGTGTCCCTCATGCTCATCGGCGACTGGCGCGCTGGCGGAGTTGTCGATGCAGCGACAAGGAGGAGTCAGTGGACCCGCCGTAGAGTTTCGAGACATCGAGAGCACCCGCCGTCAGGCTGCCGTCAGGCTGCTTGACCACCCTCGTTCTCGGCGCTAACTTCGGCATGCGTGGAGGAAAAGGGGGCGGGCCATGGCCATCGTCACCATCTCCAGCGAACTCGGCGCCGGCGGATCTGAGATTGGGGCCGCCCTAGCGAAGCACCTGGAATATCGGTATCTGGACCGAGAGGTCATTGCGGAGGCAGCCAACCGGTACGGCCTCGCAGAAGCGAAACTCCTCCGCCTCGATGAGAGCAAACCCTCGCTCTTCGACCGCGTCGACGCCGAAGGGCGGCTTTACGTCGCCGGCATTCGGGCGGTCCTGTTGGAATTCGCGCAGAGCAACGACGTGGTGCTTATGGGGCGGGGTGGCCAATGGCTGCTCCAACACATTCCTCATGCCCTCCACGTGCGGGTCAGCGCCCCCTTCGACGTCCGTGTCGCGCGGCTGGCGCAGCAAACGGGCGGAGAGACGGGCAGAACGTCGCCGTCGCGAGCCTTCATCGACGTGGTGCGGCACGACGATGCAGGCCGGGCCGGTCGCATCCGCTATCTCTACGGTGTGGACATCCGCGACCCGGCGCTCTATCACCTGGTGGTTAACACGACGCAGGTCGCCACCGCCGCTGCTGTCGAGCTACTGGCGACCCTGGCGCGCCGCCCCGAATTCACGCCTATGGAAGTCGGACAGAGGACCCTCCTCGACCGAAAACTCGCTTCGCTGGTCGACGTCGCTCTTGCTCAAAACCCTGAGACACGGAAACGGCGAATCATCGTGGAGGCTGCCGGTGGAGTGGTGACGTTGGGAGGGACGGCAGACCTCTCCCGGGCTGAGAAAGTCGCCCGCGACGTGCCGGGAGTGAGAGAAGTGAAGATTGTGGAGATTGAGCCGCCGCCTGGCCTCATATGAGAGGCCATCGACCGCCACGGACGATCTGGTAATGGTCTTCAAGCTCCGCAGTCCCGCGATAGCCCCGAGCGGCCACATTCCCGCGAAGTACACCTGCGACGGTTCCGATTTGTCGCCCCCGCTGCGGTGGACTGACCCACCTCTAAACACGCAGAGCTTCGCCTTGATCGTCGACGATCACGACGCGTCCGGGGGGGCGACGGTTCACTGGCTCCTCTACGGAGTCGCGGGCTCGCTGCGGGAACTGCCCGAGGGGGTCCCCACTCGGGACACCGTCGAGAACATCGGGACTCAGGGGACTAACGGCTTCGGGAAGGTAGGATACGGAGGCCCGTGCCCGCCCCCGGGGCCGAGTCATCACTACTTCTTCAGGCTCTATGCGCTCGATGCCCCGGTGGAGTTACCACCTCGGACGGCCAAGGTGGACGTCTTAAGGACCATACACGGGCATGTTCTTGGGCGAGCCGAACTGATGGGCCGTTATAGCCGGAAGGAACCCAGCGACCGCCCTGAGGGGGTCGGTGATCACGCTCCTGCCCTAATGGCCGAATTGGCTATTCCGTCGTTGCCGACCGCGCTCAATAGCGCAATGTATTTGATCGGGGAATTGACGAACGACGAGGCCGGCACCCGCGTCCTCGCGGAGATCAACCTGAGGTTCGCGCGGATCGAGGAGATCATCAGCGACGTGCGGTTCAATCGGCAGCAAGACGGGTGGGGAATCAGTAAGCCGCGCTCGTTACAGCTGGTCGATGAGCACATGGGGATGTTGGATCTGCTGATGGCCGAGTCCCGCTCGAGGCCGGAGCCCCTCAAGCGTCTTGAAGTCGCGAGGGCAGCTCTGAGTTTCCACCGGAAAAGGATCGAACGCGAGTAAGGATGCCACGCGTAGCATCGCGATGAAATTCGCCGGCTCAAGCGCAAGTCCGGAGACACGCTCGTCTCGGTGTGGCCGCCGCCGTGGGCGTTCTCGCACAGGCCTGGAGACCCGTTGGCGCTTGGCCGGAGGGTGTCCTCGAATCCGTTCTGCTCATTGGAGGTCGCCTGGTCCTCACGATGAAGTACAAGGGGTAAGTACATCGGGAGTCTCCAATGAGACGCGCCGCCACCAGTGGTCGCCGTCGAGAGGGTACTCCACGCCAACCTCGGAAAGTCGACCGACCATCGGTCGCCTGGACGTTTGAGCCGCTGAATCTGATTGCCCGTGCGGAAGAATGATTCAGCGAGCGGCGGGTGCTGGTCATGGCCACGTTTGAATTACGCCGGGAATCCTATCGGCTCATCACAAGGGAGGGACGCGATCTGTCCGAAGAGGCGAGGGCTGCACTCGGTGCTGCCACACGGCCGATGGGGATGACCGATCGCCGCGTCCAGTGTAGCGGTCCGGTGGCCATAGAAATGCTGAATTGGTTCAAAGATCATGCGCGTGAGTATCTTTCAACGATACGCCACCACCACAACGGCAGGGTGTGCGGGGAGGCCGCGCAAGTCATCGGGCGAGCCCTGGCGCCGGATGCGGACCTGTCGGCTTGGGAGGAATCCCTTGGCCAGACGCTATGCCCGGACTGCGGACCTCGCGGGGTGAGGGCAAGAGTCTGGCGCACCCCGACGGGGAAGTTGCGTCGCTACTTCAAGTGTTGTGGAACTGCGATTGAACAGACGGAGTGGGGATGACGGGACACACGTTGACGTTCCGACTGCCGGCAACAGCCTACGAGGCCATCATGCACGAAGCGGTGTCACGGGGTGACAACTCCACTCTTTCGCTGGAGTCTCGGGAGGCATTGTCAACTGCGGCTCCGCTGTCAGACGGCGTGTGGGTCGTCGATTGCACCGATGAGGTCAGTCAGGACATCGAGGATTGGTTTGCGATGGCTGCCATCGTAGAATCCGCCACGCCAAAGGGTGCCGCCGGTCGGTTCGGGATGTTGAACAGTGCGGTCAGGGCAATCCAGGATGGCAGAGCAAAGATTCGCCACGAGGAAAAATGAGCGAAGACACTCCCCAGCTTCCGCCTCGACGGACTAGCCCTCCGCGATCGGGCTTGAACCAAGGAGTCTTCTATGAAGATTCGCCATCTGAAGCGAAAGGTGGGGGGCGTGATCGATTCAGTGTGGCCGCCGCGATGGACGTTCTCCATGCACCCACGAGGCGGAGATGAGATTCTGGTTGGTGAGGAGGGCGTCCTTGAATCCGTCAAGCGAATGAACGACCGCCTGTCCCTCACGATGAAGTATAAGGGGCGCGAGCGTTTCGGAAGTCTCCAGTGGGATGCGCCGCCATCACTCGACGCCGTCGAGAGGGTGCTTCTGGCTAATCTCGGGAAGCCGATCAAGACCGTTGGTGATCTGGACGTTTAGCCGTTCCCTATCACTTACCAGTCCGCTTCTTGCTGCCCTGTCAGGGCATCCAAACGGGCCGCTCTTCTCGGAGCGGCCGTTCTCATATCCCTAGATCGCTTTGTTCTAGGGACAAGCAATTCAGCCCGACTAATCACGTCGGGCTTTTCATGATGTACTAGACTCCCGCCGCGCGGACTGGTCGGTGGGGAGAAAATTCGGCCCTGCGCGGAGTGGATTCGATTCGATAGAAGAGCTCAGCGAGCCCACCGCCATCCGGCCAATGACAGTCCAGCACATCCGCATTTGTTGTAGCGCGACGGAAGAGGACGGATGAGGGAACGACGGCGAGGAATGGGAGGGGCGAGTCGCCTGACGATGAAGGATATCAACGGGAGACATTTGTCTACGCGCGGCAGGTGCCTCGCAGACCTTCCTGCGGCGTCACCACCGTTTCGCCCTCCCGCGGGGGGGGGATTACTGCTTAGGGGGGTGTCCCTTCTAAAAAGTCGTCTGTCGCGATTAATTTGCGTTCTGCGGACTGATCCGCTATTGGCCGGTCATGGTCAGATGGCTTGGGATCCTCCTTGGGACACTGCGGTCCGCGGTTCGCACGCACCGGGAGTTGGCGCTGGAGAACCTCGCACTTCGACAACAAGTGGCTGTGTGGAAGGCGCGCCAGCCGCGGCCGCAGCTGAGGGCGACGGACCGGATCTTCTGGGTCGTGCTGTCGAGGCTCTGGAAGAACTGGCGGAGTGCTCTGCAGGTGGTGCGGCCCCAGACGGTGGTGCAGTAGCACCGTCACGGCTTCAGTCGCTACTGGACATGGAAGAGTCGACGCCGACGGGGTCGGCCCGCGATTGAGAGGGAACTGCGGGATCTGATTCGGCGGATGAGCCGCGCCAATCGCCTGTGGGGTGCACCAAGAATCCACGGCGAGCTGTTGAAGCTAGGCCTGACGGTATCGCAGGCGACGGTTTCGAAGTATATGCTCCGGGATCGAAGGTTGCCGTCACAGGCGTGGCGCACGTTTCTGAAGAACCACGCTCAGGATCTGATCGCGCTGGATTTCTTCACGGTACCCACCGCGACCTTTCGAGTCCTCTTTGTACTGGTGGTGCTGAGCCACGGCCGACGCCGGCTGGTGCATTTCAATGTCACAGAGCATCCGACCGCGGAATGGACGGCGCGAGAGCTGCTCGAGGCGTGCGGGCTGGAGGAGAGCCCTCGGTATCTCATCCGGGACCGAGACCAAGTCTATGGCGAACGATTTTCGCGTCAGGCCAGGATGTTGGACATCCGAGAGGCGGTCATCGCGCCACGCTCGCCGTGGCAGAACGCCTATGCGGAGCGGGTGATTGGCTCAATTCGGCGGGAATGCCTTGACCATGTCGTGGTGATCGGCGAACGGCATCTGCTGGGGATTCTGTCGAAGTACGTCGACTACTACAACGGGACCAGGACACACCTATCCCTCGCTAAGGACGCACCCGAGTCGCGGAGTGTGCAGCCGCCGAGCCACGGCCGGGTCATAGACGTGCCATGCGTCGGTGGGCTGCATCACGAATACCTGCGGCGGGCGGCGTAAGCCTGATCGGACTAATAAGTGGAAGGCACACCTACTATCCGTGGCGTTGCGTGCAATGTTGATTGTTGCCATCCGCGAAGTCAGATCGCGTCGAAGGGATGAGTAGCTGGTGACCGAGTGAATGCATTTCTCGATGAATTACACGAGTTCGTCCACTCCCACCGCCCCCACGGGCCCCCCGGACCGCCGACGCCACGGAGCCCTCGCTCATGCGGTTGACACGCGTGTTCGGCAGGAGGTCTACTTCAGTAGGGGGTGAAGCCGTGAGAAAGTTCGTCGCGGTCTCCCTGCTGGCGGTTGCGCTCCTTCTCATTCAGGCTTCGGCAAGCCACGCAGCGGGCCCCGAATTCCCCAAGCCCCCCGGATTTCGTGGGCATCCTGGATTTCCAGGCCCTCCAAGATTCCACGGCCACTTCCGTGGCGACGGTGACTTCCGTGGCGACGGTGTCATTGTGGTCGGCCCTACATTCTGGTGGGACCCGTGGTGGTATTACCCGCCGCCCTACTACTACTATCCTCCGCCCCAGGTTGTCGTCCAGCCGGCGCCGGTCATCGTTGAAGAGCAACCGCCGCAGTCGTACTGGTACTACTGTCCCAGCGCCAAGGCCTACTATCCGACCGCTCCCACGTGCCCAGAGGTGTGGATCAGGGTCCCGCCGTGAGCCCAATAGACGCGTTGTATATGTGGGAGATGTGGGAGAGAGATTGACGGTGAAGACGGCCCCTATGGTCGTTGCAGCCTCGCTGGCCCTGATGGGTGTGCTGGTTGCGCCGGGCTCTGCCCTCGCCCGGCGGGCTCAAGGATTTCACAATACTGGCCCTGTAGTCGGGGGCGCCACCTTGGGCACCAGTCGCTCGGTCGCAGTACCATTCCCCGACCATCCTTTCGTCTCACGCCAGTTCGTTCGCCCGTTTGTCCGGCCGTTCTTCCCGTTCGCTGTGATAGCCGTCGCGCCGGCCGTCGTCTACTCGCCGCCGCCCGTGTACTACGCGCCGCCAGCGTACTACGCCCCACCGGTCTATTACGCTCCGCCGGCGTACTCCGCGCCGCCGCCGGTCTCTTACGCCCCTGCGCCGACCTACAGCTCGCCGGGGAACGGAACGGTCTCGGTCGCGCCCTCGCCCACGCCGAGCGTGGTGGAGTTCTCGACCGGCCGCTACGAGTTGCGCGGCGACGGGGTGTCGGCGCCGTACACGTGGGTATGGATCCCGAATCCCCCGACGGCGCCGCCGCCGAGCACACCACCGCTAGGCGGACCCACCTCGGGTAGGCCGTCTGCTCCGCGCATGAGCCAGCTCTATCGCTGGACCGACTCGGTGGGCGTGGTGCACTGGACGGAGCGCCTGGACGCCGTCCCCGAGCAGTACCGCTCCCGAGCCAAGCAAACCACGCCCTCCTGAGCACGCCGCGAACCGAGCCGCCAGGGCCGCGCGGGCTGGATGACATGCACGTGCGACCCGGTGCTCACCTCGGCTGCGACGGCCCCCGCTCAGGACGCGTGGATGCTTTGGCGACGCTTCATCCCCGCAGACAATCCCTGAGGCGAACGACGGGCGGCTGGTGCACGTCGCGGCGTTCAGGTAGACTCCCGCCAGCCATCCTCCACCGGGGTGCCCATGCGGCGGATCGGGCTCGCGGTCGTTCTCGCTGTCAGCCTCCTTCTTGCGCCGCTCGCCGCTGAGGCGGAGCAGGCTGGGAAGGCGGCTCGCGTTGACGTTCTCATGCCAAGCACTCTGGCTGCGACCGCGCCTCAAATCGAGGCGTGGGCAGGTTCGAAAACGCCGACAGGGGAGGTGAGACTCGCAGGCAGCGCGGCAATGCCAGAAAGCCATCATGCGTGCAGTAAGGAGGCAGGCAGATGAAACACAAAATCGCTTCCTGGATCGCTTCGCTCATCACCATCGCGACGTTGTTAGGAATGGGTCTGACGATTTTCCCGGCCGTGGCGGAGGACGACAACAAGTTGAGCGTCCCTGTCGCCTTTGGTCGTGGCTTGAACACCAATCAGCAAGGGAACCGCGTGAATCACGTGATTATCCCGAACGAGATCAACGCGAAGCTGGACGGGGTCGTGCACTTTCTCGTGGCCGGATTCCACCAGGTCGTCGTGTACAGGCCTGGGACGCAACCAGAAGACATCGTCGTACCTGCCGCAGGCACATTCATCGACGACCCGACCAACCGCTACTACCTGTGCATCAATCCGGGAGGGGGGCCGCTGATGACGCCGGGTACCACCGTCCCCTTCTCTAACTCGCAAAATCGTGTGGAATCCGTGTCGTTTCCTGCTTCGGTGGGTACAGGCACGCCTCCCTCTGAGAAAGCAGAGAAAGGGGTCTATCTGGTGATTTGCAACGTCCGTGGGCACTTTCTCGATGGGATGTTCGCCTTCGTGAAGGTCCAATAGAGTTCAGCGTCTCCCCATCGGGGCGTCGAGGAGCGGCGCGACTGCGCGGTCGCGTCGCTCCCGTCTTGTGCCGACCTTCGACACGACGGGCATGGAGCACTCGCCGACCAGCGCGATCGGCACCGCGTGGGAGCGCACGCAGTGGCATGCGACGCAGCGGGCGGCGTGGGGGGCGTTGCAGAAGGGCAGCGCGAGTGGACCAGTGTGAGGCGGGCATGACAGCGGAGTTGGACCCCGGTACCAAGACCGTCTGCATCTGCGGGAGCTTCCGGCACTTCGACGAGATGGTCACGTTCCGCGACGCCCTACTGGCGAGCGGAGTTTCGTGTGAGTGGCCTACGTCTGAACTGCGTCGAGATCCCAAGACAATGACGGACGCAGAGGGCAAGGCTGCCATCGTCGCCCACCTCGAAAGGATGGATCGCGCGGACGTTATCCTCGTCTTCAATCAGGACGGGTGGGTGGGGAACAGCGTCGCGATGGAGATCGGCTATGCCTACGCCAGGCGAAAGCCGCTGTATGCGCTCCAACCGATCCCTGATCAGTTCCTCATGGGGCTGCTCAGCGGAGTGGTAAGTTCCAAGAAGTTCATTGAAATTACTTGCTCTGCCTCCCCGGGGCCCGTGGACCCGCGGAGGCCGAAAGCGAAGTGAACTCTCGGGAATGATCCAGTTCTACGACAGCGAACAGGCGCGCTCCTGAGGCGGTCTGTCGACCATTCCACCGGCCGGCAACACCCGGAACTCGATGGGTGACCACGGTCCCTGCCAGGTGGTCATACGCTCTTGCGCTATCTTGCGCTAAAAGACCCCGCGAATCGCGATGACTTCGCGTCCGCGCCTGTCGCGAGAGTACGTCTATGTCGCGAGCGATCAGCCGGCGAACGCATAAACGGGTCGCGTGGTTACGCTCAAGCGCGCGGGAAGACGCGAGGGCCGGCTCATCACCGGCCCTCGACTTTTAATCAGGGGGTCCCGGGTTCGAGTCCCGGACGGCTCACCAACTCACACTCCGATGTCGTCTCTTCGACGGCGGCCTCGCGCGCGGGCTGCCGGCTTCGCCGTGAAGCCTGTCCGGGATCTTTACAACTCCTTCCGGCCACATCGGAGCGTCGCGGCAACTGCTCGCAATGGGATCAGGTCGGAGGCAACAACACGACACGATTCCCTGGCGGCGCGATCCGCGATCAAATCACCGCGATGCCCGAGCCCGCGACGCTGACCGTGCTCGCCGCCGGCCTCGTGGGGCTCGGCATCACGACCTGGAGGCGTTGGCGCGCCGACGAGGGACGTTTTCATCGGCGGCCGACGACGTCGGCCGCAACCAAGTACCGAGAACCGGCGAAGAGTCGGCCCTCGGCATCTGGTCCAGGGCTTCGGGCTCGAGCTTGCGACGTCCCAGCGACGCCAGGACTGCGGCCGACGGGTTTCGCTCGGCCGGGACGGGGGGCTCGGAACCGGCACACGCCGGCGTCCTGTGGCGCCGGAAGATCAGTTCGAACCCCCAGGCAAACAGGAACGATTCGACGGCGGTGATCGCAACGAGCAAGAGCCGTGAACCAGGCGTGTGAGGCTTTGCGAGGAGCGAGGCGGCGTTGGTGCCGGTCGCGATGATCAGAGCGTGAAAAGCGTAGGCACCGTACGTCAATGAGGCAAGCCTGATCAGCATCTTGTCCGTCCAGATCGGGAATCGCAGCCCATCCACGGCTGCCGCCAGTCGTCCGCTCCGCGAGCAGAGTGACGCCGCCGTCAAGGCGAGGATCAAGTAGCCCCACACGTACGCGTAGTTCACGCTGAGTGGGCAGGCGAAGCCCAAACTGCTGATGCTCATCGCGCCTGGCGGCGAGAGCGCCAGGCTGACGGAGCCGAGGCCGATCGCCATCGCGCAGAAAAATGGCGCGAGTCGGCCGATCCCCACCAGTGCCCCTCGCCCGATCAACACGCCTAGGACGATTGCCTCCACGTGGGTCAACGGCAATAGGTAGATAAGGTTCGCTTCGGATGACGGCAGGCTCCCGTGGGGATTCTGTCCGGCCAGCGTCGCGACGAGCAGACGAAAGAGCGTCCCGATGCCGACGCACACGAACGCGACGACCATCGGCTTGACCCGCAGCAGCACCCTTCTCACGGCAAAAAGCATGAGCTGGAGCTGCAGGAGCCCGCCGACGAACCACAGCGGCACGTACGCAAAGTC
Organism: Candidatus Rokuibacteriota bacterium; assembly: GCA_003220535.1. Taxonomy (GTDB): domain Bacteria; phylum Methylomirabilota; class Methylomirabilia; order Rokubacteriales; family CSP1-6; genus AR31. Next base: position 16,521 of record QHSU01000019.1, on the reverse strand, counting down.
TCGCGGCGTCCAGCCGTAGTCAAAAAATGCCACCGCCAGATTTTGAAGGAAGAGAGGACCCATGAGAATGAACCGAAGCATTCCGGGGGTGCCGTCGCCCGACGCCACGAAAATCACGACGACACACCACACGACGAAAATCTCCGGCCCGAGTCGCCGGATTCGCGAGAGGGCATACGAGTAAATCGATTGGTCCCGGTCGAGCCCCCTTGCCATGTTGATGCCGGCGATGACGAAAAACAGCTCGACGAGGACCCAGCCCGAGTCGGAGAACGGCGCACGCAGATGATGGGCGATGATACCGAGCGCCCCGACGATCTGTAGGAAACTCAGATACCGCGATCGCTGGGGTGCCCCCGACGACGCAATGTCGATCGTAGGCAACACGCAAAAAGCTTCGTCTGCACGCGGGCCAGTCAACAACCCGGTGAATCCCCTAGGGGAAAGCAGGTAGAGACCCGAATAGCGCCGTGCGAAAGAGTTTGTACGCTGGAAGCGACGAATGACGAGATGAGGAGTGTAAAGATGACAAAGACAACCGCATCGTCAAGGTTTCGCGTCGGCGTGACGAGGCTCGTGCTGGCCGTGCTCGTGCTGTGCGCTCTTGTCGTGAGCGTGGAAGCTCAGACCGTACCGGTGCGCCTCATCGGCGCGGTGCAGTGGATCGGCGGCCAGAAGATGGCACTGGCACTCGACGACGGCGCCAGCGTCCACGTCGATCTGGCGAGCGTCGAGCAGGAAGCGTATCAGCGCTTGACGTCGGGCGACCGGATCGTCGTGACGGGTGCCTTGTCACCGAGGCGTGATCGCGTGATCGCGACCGCGATCCTTCCCGCTCAGTGACGGGCGGACGAACGGGGGAGCTACAGGTACTGGCCGGGCCTTCGATTCTCGCCGGGAGGCTCTTCCGGTGATCCCGGCGCCAGTCCGCGACGGCGCATTTCCTCGAACTGGGCGCGCGCCTGCATGTGCTGCGCCCAGAGCGCCGCCTGGATGCCGTGAAACAGGCCCTCCAGCCAGCCCACCAGCTGGGCCTGGGCGAGACGGATTTCGGACTCGCTCGAGGTGCCATCGAGCGGGAGCGTCAACGTCTCCAGCTCCTTTTGGAGTTCGTCCGAGAGGCCTTCCTTCAGCGTCGCAAGCGACCTGGTGTAGATCGCGCGCAAACGCTTGCGCGCGGCCTCGTCCGGAGATGACTTCCGCACCTCGTCAAGGAGCTCCCGGATCATCGCGGCGATCCGGAGGAGCTTCGCCGGTTGCGACACGAATTCTCCGGACTCGCGCGCCCCGGCTTGCGACGGCATCAGGATCTCGGGCTCTCGCTCGCTCATCATGTTCTCCTGCAGGCGGGTCGGACCTGGCTCGGCGTAAGCGTACCACGTCGACCGGAGATCCTGCGCTATCATGCGACGGGCGCAATCCGAGCGCCGGAAGGAGAACGCGATGTTCGAGAAGGGGAGAGTGCGGTGAGTACGCGGCGGCGGGCCTGACGTAAGATGTTCCGCGCCGTGTCCAGCACATTGTCGCGCCGGGGTCAGCTCTTCGCGATCGTGATCGTGCTCGTCGCCGCCGGCGTCGGTCCGGCGGTGGCGCAGGCGCCGACGAGCCTGCGGGTCGTCCACAACATCGACAAGACGGGGCCGACGCACGTCGAGCTGTCGGGCCGCGTCTTCAACGACGCCGCGGTCGACGTGATCGACGTCTACGTGAACGCCGCGGCGGTCGACCAGTCGGGCAAGGTCCTGGCGCAGGGGATCCCCTTCGTGGGCATGGTGCCCTCGCGGGGGAGTACGCCGTTCAAGGCGCGCGTGCCGGTCGTGTCCGGCGCGACGGGCTACCGGGTCGGCATCAACAGTTTCAAGTTCGCGGGCGGACGCGAGTCCCCGTGATCCTCGAAGGGGTATAATCGGTCATCCGTCGAACGGGTCGGCTCGCCACCCAGAAAGGGAGAGGGTGATGACCACTCAGACCGGCGCGACCACCGAGCGTGTTTCCCACACGGAGGAGTCGTACCAACCCTCGCGCGACGTCACCAGGCTCTATCAGGAGGGCCTAGTCGCGGGCCTTATCGGGGCCGCGACCGTCGCGCTCTGGTTCCTGATCATCGATTCGATCCAGGGCCGACCGCTCTACACACCGACGATCCTCGGCTCGGCCCTCTTCCGCCACGGCGCCGCGCCCTGGCTCGACGCCGTGCCCGACCTCGAGATGGTGCTGATGTTCACCTGGGTGCACGGGCTCGCCTTCGTCGTCATCGGCGGCATCGTGGCGCGCCTCCTGGCGCTCGCCGAGCGGCAGCCCAGCGCGGGCTTCGGGATCCTGATGCTCTTCGTGTTCTTCGAGTTCGGGTTCATCGCGGCCGCGATGGTCTTCGCCGCGCCCGTGCTCCAGGCGCTCGCGTGGCCCGCGATCCTCGTGGCCAACTTGCTGGCGGCGGCGACGATGGGCGGCTACTTCTGGCTGCGCCATCCGAATCTCAGGGTTCAACCGTAGGTCGGGTATACTGGCCGTCGCTGACCCCGTCGTCTAGCCTGGCCCAGGACGCGACCCTTTCAAGGTCGAGATCGCGGGTTCGAATCCCGCCGGGGTCACCACATATTTGTCAGGCCTTTCCGCGTGTTCTCGCTCATTTCGGCCGCTCATTCGCCTGCCCGCAAAAGGCCACAAAAGGCCGCTTTCGGACAGCGAAGTGGCAGCAGAATGGCAGCGGACTCCGAGCTGTCCTAACATTCTCCGAGAGCGAGATTTCTAGGCCATGGGCGAATGGGTCGTGATCGCCGTTGACCAAGACGTCTGCTGGGCATCGTCCGAAACATCGGTAGATTTCCGCGGCCGCGAACTGATCCTCCGCCCCCCGGACGGCGAACGGTACGGAGACATTTCACTTGAGCGCGTCGCCGGCGAGTCATACGAGGAGGGCGCGACGCTCATCCGCCGGTTTCTGAGTGTCCAATCATGGCTCCACGAGCAGCCGTTCCCGGAAGCCGGGGAGAGCGGCGGCACTCATCGCATTCGCCTCGGGGGCAGGTTACCGACCGGGAGGAAGATATTCCCGGGGCTCCGCTTCGATGATCTGCCTACTCGGCCGTCACCGACTCAGGAGTTAGCCCTCGCTCTCTACCGCCATGCCCTCGGGCTGGGCCGCCACTCGATGTACCAATTCTTCGCCTTCTTCCGGATCCTGAACATAACCCTGCGCGATAGCTCGACACAGAAGGCTTGGATCAATGCAGGCCTCTCCGCGTTAACGTTCGGCCGAGACCGAGCCAGCGAGATTCTGAAGACTGAGCCAGATGTCGGAGAGTACCTGTATAAGTCTGGGCGGAGCGCGCTCGCTCACGCCTATGACGAGCCTCTCGTCGATCCGGATCGCTTCGTTGATACGCGACGAATCAACCAGGATCTCCATCTCCTGAGGCAACTCGTCGAGCTCTACATGGAGCGGGACCTAGGTCTACCTCGGCGTTAGCGCGTCGCGCGAGATGAACCGCGCGCCGTCACCTGGAATTCGCGCTTAGCATGCTAACGTAACCATCGCGGGCTACGGCGCCGACCGCCGCCCGCAGTTTACCGCACGCTCCGCGTCGGCTGCCCGCTCTCGGTCATGCACTTCTCGAATGCGAACCGCTCTCCGGATCTGCCGAAGTAGGTGACCTGGCGGTCCGGCTTGACTGCGATCTCGACCCCGGTTGACTTGGCGCAGGCTGCTGCGATGCGCTCGAATGCCCACTGCTCCGCCAGTAAGTCGTCCTGGCGCCGGCGTTCGAAATGGCGTTGCAAGGGAGTCGCCTGCAGGCCGGGAGATTCCGTCATCTTGGAGCGGTATTGCTGCGGCACGTTGTTGATGTTGTCTGCGAAATTGCGCTGCCCCTTCTCGTCGACCCACTCGTACAGCTGGGCGAGAGCGGGGGCAGCGAAGACGAGAAGAGCGGCGAGCAGGACCAGCGCTTTCATGACTCCTCCTCATTTCCGACCAAAAAACACCGCGCCCCCGGGTGATCTCGAGGGTTTGCGAGATGTACGCCAGATGCGGCATTTCGTCAAGGTGCGTCGCAGCGGAATTTCCGGAACTAAAGGCCCTCGCGAACTCGAAGCGCGAAGTACTCACGAGGCGCCGGTTTCATGCAGCGCGAGTGGCTGAGAGTTACGCCGAATCGGTCAGGGCCGTCGGGGCGTTCTGCGGACGACAGGTCGCGCTTCCTTGACCAGTGGCTCCAGCTTAGCGACGAGCTCGCGCGTGATGTGACCCCGGGCCGCCTGTAGGCTCCGCGGCGTCGCGTCCGCCGGTACCTCCGCAGCGACGCGGCGCTCACGCTCCTCGGTCAAGCTGTGGTGCCACAGACGCCGCGCGGCGAGCGCCACGTTCAGCGCCGGGACTCGCAGACGGCGAGCAGCCTTCTGCTCGGCGTCGCCTCCCTGGTCCACGATGGCCGGCTCCCAGTTCGAGCCGATGAGAATATCTTTCATGCGGGCCAGGATCTCGCCCTTGGTAGTCGCCCCGAGCGGCTCAAGGCCTGCGATGATGTCGACCGTGGCGCCGTCCTCGTCGTTAGCGTAGGCCCTCACTGTGTGATGCTCGCCCGTCATCTCGCGAAGCACCCACGCAAGGCGATTGAATTCCTCGAGACTGAGGTCCCGGCGTCCGCCCTCGAGCGCCGCGACACTGGCGCGTGTCCAGGGCAGGCTGGCCCGGCGTGCGGCGCGGGCGAGGTCGTCTTGCGTCATCCCGCGCTTCTCGCGGAACTCGCGTAGGGCCCTCCCGACCGAATTCGCCAGAGTCATCGCAGGAACAGTAGCTCTGCGCTCCACCTCATGTCAAGAGATCTTGAGGAAACTCTTGACGACTACCCGGGCAAGGCGCTAGATTCTTGTCAAGCGTTGACGGAGGATCGCTTCATGGAGAACCTGGCGAAGCTGAGGGCGTGGCGAGTCGCAAATGGAGTGAACCTCGAGGAGTTGGCGGCCCTTCTGGGCGTTTCCGAGTCCCTCGTGTCCCTTGCCGAGCGGGGCAAGCGACGCCTCCCGCCGCTCGCATGCATAAGAGCGGCGCGGCTCCTCGACGTGCCGGTCCGCGCGCTGTTCCCGCCGATCGAGGTCCCCGCGCCGAAGTGAACCCGGCTCAGATTGCGCTTGTATCCGTGCAGCGACGATTGGTCGACCGTCTCCGTGAGCTCGAGACCCGCGTCGACGCCGGCGACGAGGCCGCATGGGCGGCGTACTGCGCCGCGGCCGCAACTCTGGCTGCAATCGTGCCCCAGGCGATGCCTGGAGCAAATGGCCAGCTCCTCTCGACGCGCGAGATGGCCGAGCGGCTCAACATCAGCCCGAAAACCCTGCTCCGGCGCAAGAAGGACCGCCAGATCACGCCCGCTCTTCAACTCGGGAAGCGTGGGAGGGCGTCGTTGCGGTGGAAAGCGTAGTGCGGCCTGCGTGATTGTTGCGGTCGTGCGCACGTTACTCCTTTTCGAGCGCCGGCGCCTGGAGCGTTGCCTACGGCAGCCCTTCGACCAGGTACGTTCATCGCGGCTCGACGCGGTGATTGCCGCGCTGGAGGCGCTGTCGTGAAGTGCGTGGAGTTCGGCGCCCTTATAGCTCTCGACGAGGCGGCGTGATCCACCGTCATCGCCTCGGTTCCTGGTCGACGCCGAGCGGCAACACCTGCGACGTCTACCTCGTCAGCCGCAGCACGGTGAGCGATCTCGAGTTCTGCTGGGATTGCCTGCCCCTCCGCGCACACGACGAGGCCTTCTACCGGGCAGTGCTTCTCCCCCAGGTCGCGCGCCGGGTCCAGGAATATCTCGAGCTCGTCGGCTCAGCCCTCGTCGTGGTGCTCGCGTGACAGCGCCGGTCGCCATAGACTTGTTGGCCGCCGCGCTTGAGTACGCGGGCCGTAACAAGCCGGTGTTCCCGGCGTACGGCGTCGCTTCCGGCCGGTGCGGCTGTGGCCGGTATCCCTGCGGTGAAGGCAACCATAATGCCGGCAAACACCCGCACGGCCGCCTCGCGCTGAATGGATTCAAGGACGCGACGAGCGCCGAGAACACCGTACGTCATTGGTGGACGCTCGAGCCGAGCTCGAACATCGCAACGCCGACGAATTGGTGCATCGTGCTCGACGTCGATCCGCGTAACGGGGGCGATGAGACGCTGGCCGAGCTGGAGCGGAAGCATGGATCGCTCCCCGACACGGCCGAGGTCCTCACCGGTGGGGGCGGCCGTCACGTCTACTTCGCGCCGATCCCAGGATTTCGTAGCAAGAATGGCGTGGCGCTAGGCCTCGACATCAAGGCCGAGGGTGGGTACGTCCTGTTGCCGCCGTCCAATCACGTCAGCGGGCGACAGTATATCGACGAGATCCTCCACCCGCTCTTCGACACGCCCCTGGCGCCGCTGCCCCGATGGCTCGTGGAGCTGGCGACGACCATTGGGCCCTCCCAGCGTAATGGGAACGAGTCAGCCGGATCAGAGACGGACTGGGGAGCGCTGCTCCGCGGGGCGCCGATCGGTCAGCGTCGCTCGATCGCGCTTCGCATTGCTGGCCACTTCCTCGGCAAGCGTGAAGCGCCGGGCACGGTGGTCGAGCTGCTGCTCGCCTTCGGGCGCCAGTGCAGTCCACCGTACGACGACGAGGAGGACTTCCGCCGCCTGGTGCGCGACCTGGCCGAGCGGGACCGCTCGCGAAACTCGACGACAGCTACGGCTCCCGCCGAGACCGCCGCCGCCGCCTCGTCGGGCTCTCCGGTGCTCGTGTGTCTGGGCGACGTCGAGCCGGAGAACGTGGAGTGGCTCTGGGAGCGGCGGATCCCCCGGAGCAAGATCTCCCTCGGCATCGGGGAGGTGGGGACCGGGAAGACCACCATCACGCTCGACGTGGCCGCCCGCATCACGCGGGGGGCCGCCTGGCCGGACGGCGGCCGTGCGCCGGTTGGCGACGTCCTGCTTCTGACGAGCGAAGACGGGCTCGCGGATACGGTGCGCCCGATCGTCGACCGGCAGGGAGGCGACGCGCGGCGCGTCCACGTGCTGAAGGCCGTGCGCGTTGAGGGGCAAGAATGCCCGTTCACGCTCGAGCGTGACCTCCCGGCGCTCGACGCCGCGATTCAGCAGACGCGCGCCATCCTCGTGGTGATCTCGCCGCTCTCGGCCTACCTCGGGTCGAGGGACAGTTACAAGGACGCGGAGATCCGAGGCCTGCTGACACCGCTCGCTGCCCTCGCCGAGCGTCGGCGCGTCGCCATCTTCGGCGTCATGCACTTGACCAAGGCCCAGACGCGTCGGCTGCTGCTGCGGGCCCAAGGGTCGGTGGCCTTCGTCGCGCAAGCCAGGACCGTGCTCGTGGTCGGCGAGGTCGCCGACACGCCCGGACGGCGTTTGCTCGCCTCCTGTAAGAACAATCTCGGTCCACAAGCCTCGGCGCTTGCCTTCCGCATCACCGACGCCGGGCTGACCTGGGAGGATGCCCCGATCGAAGGCACGGCCGAAGTCCTCCTCGCGGCCGACGAGCCCGTGTCGCGATCAGACCGCCGGGAGCGGGACCATGCGGTGACGTTCCTGCGCGAGCTGCTGGCGGATGGCCCGACTGCGTCGAAACAAGTACTGGCCGATGCGAAGGCCAACGGCATCGCTCAACGCACGCTCTGGCGGGCGAAGACCGACCTGGGCGTCAAAGCCGAGCGCGCCAAGGGGCAGACCGGCCCGTGGTACTGGATGCTCCCCGCGACCGAACCGGAGCCCTTCTCGTGACCCTGCCACCTGCTTCTCTGCCACGCTTCTCTGCCAACCCCGGATGGCAGCCTTCTCGCGCGCGCGTATTGCACGAAGTGGCAGACATGGCACACTTCCAGGAAGTAGGTACTACTACTACTCTTCTTGCTTCTCTGCCACGTGGCATACAAGCGTGGCAGCCTTGCTTCTCTGCCACCGGTTCGGTTGCTTCTCTGCCACGACTTGCTTCTCTGCCACGTGTACCCCCGCGCGCGCGCGACGGAGTGGTCCCCGTCGCGGGTCCTCCTTCGGCTAGGATTCCCTTTTCCGACCCCGCCGGAGGCTCCAATAGGGTCTTTTTAGGCGGGTCCGGGACGGCCCGACGGGTTCCCGCCTCCCATCCTCGCTTGGGATGCATCCGCATAACGCCTGAGGCGGCCTGATGGCCCGGAAGGCCGACGCGCTGCCCCTCGCGACCCGACGGCAGACGACGGCCGTCCTGGCGGTGTCCACGCGCACGTTCGGAGAGCTCGAGGCCTCGGGCACGGTCCGAGCGGCGCGCCCAGGCCGCGGTGGCCGCCCCTCGCTGTACGACCTGACCGCAGTGGTGCCCTCGTACATCGCGCACCTCGGCCAGGCCCGCTCGCCGGCGAATGACCGCGAGGCCCGGGCACGCCGGGACCGCGCGCAGGGCGAGCTCGTCGAGCTGACGATCGCCGAACGCCGGCGCCAGCTCCTCCCGCGTCAGCAGGTCATCCTCGAGGGGCAGGCCTTCGTCAAGGCACTCGTCGCCAAGCTGCGTGCGCTGCCGCGCCGGATGGCGCAGGCCGGCGTCATCGCGCAGAGCGCCGAGCCGTCGGTGTCGGCGCTCGTCCGCGAGGCCCTCGACGAAATCTCTAGGTGGTCAAGCATGCTCGACCTCGTCAACGCTCAGGAGGCGTCATGAGTACCCTCATCGCTGAGTGGGCGCGCGCCGCGACGCCCCCGACGACGATGACCGTAAGCGAGTGGGCCGACGCGCACCGCCTCTTGCCGGAGACGAGCGCGGCGCGCGGCGGTCGGTGGAAAACCGCGACGACGCCGTATCTCGCTGGCGTCATGAACGCGGTGCACGAGGCGGGCGTCCGGACCATCGCGATCATGAAGGCCGCGCAGGTCGGCGTCAGCGAGGCGCTCAACAACGTGCTGGGCTACTTCATCGCGTCGGACCCCTCCCCGATGCTGCTCGTGCATCCGACCGCGCAGGCCGCCGAAGCCTACTCGAAGGAGCGCCTCGGTGACATGATCCGTACGACCCCGGCGCTGTCTGCGGTCGTGCAAGACAAGCGCACGTCGGGCGCCCCGGAGTCGACGCTCTCCCTGAAGATGTTTCCCGGAGGATTTCTGGCCCTCGGCGGTGCGAACACGCCGAACACGTTTGCGCGCTGGAGTGTGCGCGTCGCGATCGGCGACGACTGCGACCGCTTCCCGCCGGTCGTCGGTGATGAGGGGGATCCCGGCGAGCTCTTGGCCAACCGGACCCTCTCCTTCCACGACCGACTCGCGATCTTCGCGTCGACCCCGGTGATGCGCGGCGGGCGCATCGACACGGCCTACGCTCGGAGTGATCGTCGGCGCTTCTTCGTCAGGTGCCCCGCGTGCGGCCGAGCCGATTTCATCACGTGGAACGACGTCGCGCACTTCCGCGTCGCCTTCGAGGAGCACGATCCCCTGACAGCGCATCTGCGCTGCCCGGACGAGGATCACGGCTGTGGCGCAAGGATCGACGAGCCCGCACGGCGCGACCTCATCGCCCGCGGGGAGTGGCGGCCGACGGCTGAGGCGAAGGAGCCCGGCCTCATCGGGTTCCATGTGCCGGCGATGCTCTCGCCGTGGGTGTCCCTGCCTGAGCTCGTCGCCAAGTTCCTGGCGGCCCGCGAGCGTGGCCGTGAAAGCTTGAAAGTCTTCACGACGACGAGCCTCGCCGAGCCGTGGGAAGACCGGACGCAGCGCATGGAGGCACACCCGCTGTACGCGCGCCGCGAAGATTACGGCGACGGCGTGGAAGTGCCCGCCGCCGCCTCCGCGCTGACCGCCGGCGTCGACGTGCAAGCCGATCGCTTCGAGATGATCGTTCTCGCCTGGGGAGCGGCCGGCGAGCGCTGGGTTGTCGACTGGCGCATCATTCCGGGTGACCCGCGTAAGCCGGAGGCGCGCGCCGCACTCCTCGAGGCGGTCAGCCGCCGCTACGCACACGCGACGGGCGTACAGCTCCCGATCCACAGCGCGTGCGTCGACTCCGGCTTCGCGACCTCAGAGATCTACGACTTCGTCCTCGCCCACCAGGCGAAGCGCGTTTTCGCGACCAAGGGAGTCGCCGGCCGGTCAGGCGAGCCGATCGTCGGCAAGCCGTCGCAGAAGACGTACGGGCGCAATGCCCGGCCCGTGCCACTCTATCCGTTGAACGTCGACGACTTGAAGGCCGAGATCTTCGCATCGCTCGCGCTACCGACGCCCGGCCCGAGCTCTACGCATTTCCCCTCGCGGATCGAGACGGTCAACGAGGAGTTTTTCGCGCAGCTGTGCGCGGAGCACCGCGAGACGAGGTACAACAAAGGCGGCGTCGCCACGCATTACATCTGGGTGCAGGACCGCGAACGGAATGAAGCGCTCGACGCCTTCGGGCTCGCCATCGCGGCCTTCCGGCTTCTGAATCCGAATATCCGGGACATGGCCGAGCGGATCCGCGCCGCCGCCGCCGCGCCGTCCGTCACGACAACGCCTGCGCCGCCCGCTGCCTCGCCGCGCACTGGGCCATCGTCGTATCTGATGCGAGGGAAACAATGAATCTAAATCCGTTCGCCGCCGTCACACGCCTCTTCCGCCGATCACCAGCCGCCGTCGCTCCACGCGCGGAGCTCGTGACGCAAGTGAGAAACACAGCGACGGCGCCATTCGAGGCCGCGGGCCACGGGCGCCGCGCGCGCGGATGGCACGCGCCGACGCTCGGCCCGAACGACGCGATGCTGTTCAGCCAGAGCACGCTGCGCGACCGCTCGCGCAGCGCCACACGCAACAACGGCTTCGCGAATGACATCATCGACAAACTCGTCACCAATCTCGTCGGGACAGGCCTCATCCCGAAGAGTCTGGCTCCGGACGCCGCATTTCGTGATCGCGTGCATGAGTTGTGGGGTCAGTGGGTCGACGAGGCCGATACCAGCGGCGTGCTCGACCTGTACGGGCTGATGAGCCAAGCCGTTCGGTGTTGGCTGGAGGCGGGAGAGTGTTTCGTCAGGATCCGCCCTCGCCTCCTATCGGATGGCTTGGTGGTGCCGCTCCAGCTGCAAATTCTTGAGCCGGAGTTCTGCCCCTCGACCTACAACACCACGTATTCGTTCTACCAGCAGCAGCCCGCCTTCTTCAGCGATCTTCACCGCTCGTCGCTTGTCGCGATCCCGGCACGCAACATCAACGGACAGCTGCTCGTCACGCATGTCTACGAGCCGGTTCGCCCGAATCAACTCCGAGGGCTCCCGCATCTGACGCAGGCCCTCATCAAGTTGTACGACGTGGATCGCTTCGACGATGCGACGCTGCTCCGCGCGCAGCTCCAGAATCTGTTCGCGTGGTTCGTGAAGCGCCCGGCCACGCTGGCCGACGCGAGCGGCAATCATCTCGATCCGCTGACCGGCCAGGCCGTGAACCTCGACGACAACGGCCTGCCGATCCTCGCACTCGAACCGGGTATCTTTCAGGAGCTCGGCCCGGGCGAGGATGTGACGTTCAACCAGCCCCCCGATGCGGGCGCAAGTTACGGCGAGTTCATGCGCGTGCAGTTGATGGGCGCCGCCACCGCGGCCGGGGTTCCATATGAGCTCCTCACCGGCGACCTTCGCGAAGTTTCTGATCGTGCGCTGCGCGTGATCCTCAACGAGTTCCGCAGAAAGATCGAGCAGCGCCAGCATCAGATCATCGCGTTTCAGTTCTGCCGGCCGGTCTGGGCGTCATGGCTCGCGCAGGCGTTCGCCAGCGGCGCGCTGCCGATTCCCCCGGGCTATGAGAAGAATCCGAAGGCTTGGGAACGGGTCGAGTGGGTGCCGCCTCGATTCGGCTATCTTCATCCGGTGCAGGATTCCGAGGCCGAGCGCGCGCTCGTGCGCTCGGGCTTCAAGTCGCGAAGCCAGGTCGTCACGGAACTCGGCTACAACATCGAGCAGCTCGACCGTGAGATCGCGGCGGACAACGCGCGCGCCGACGAGCTTGGCCTCGTGTTCGACTCGGATCCGCGGAAGACAGGGCCGAGCCAGACGACCGCGGTGCCGACGACCGCGGTGCCGGATGCGACTCCGACCACCACACCATCGGGAGCATCTGCCCAGGTGATCCGCCGGGTGATCCGCGACCCCAACGGCCTCATTTCTGCAATCATCGAAGATCACGTGCCCGGCGTGCGCGCACCAAAGGTGCGTGTCACGAACAACATTCAAACTCCGAAACCTGAGGTCCGGATCGTGGAGGAGTAAGAAATCAACGTCACCGACGCGACCAAGGCCCGCGATCAGATCAGCAGCGAGATCATCGGGGTCACGAGGCGGCACGCCGAGCTCGCCGATGCGCTGCACGGGCTGCGCACGCGGCGCGATGCGATGAAGACCGAGCGCGGTGCGGCGGTGGCGGTCGGAGACGAACGAGCCATCACGCGTTTGCGGAAAGACACCCTCGCACTCGACGTCGAGATCGAGGATCACGAGCTGGCGATCGGCAAGCTCGACAAGGAGATCGAAGCGCTGAAGGCGGATGAGGTTCGCGCCAGCCGCCGCATTGCCGCCGCACAGCTTCTCGCGTTTCTCGACGCGGAACGCGACGCGGCCGGCACGCTCGACGCCGCGCTCGCCCCCTTCGTGTCCACGCTCAAAGCCTTCGCTGCGGCCAATCGCGTCTTCGGCGACCGGAAGGATCTCATGCAGCAGATCCTGCCCGAAACGGATCTCCGTATCTCGGAAGTCCTGCTCAGCAAGGTCTGTCTCTGGCGACTGCGCGACGTGTTCCCCGCCATGGTCGGCTGGGTCGAGGCCAGTGAGCAGACGACCATCGCCGCGCTCGTCGAGCGCACGCACGAGTCCGTGAGAGATATCGTTGTGCGAGAACTCGGTGCCTAACATCGTTCACGTCTCGCCCACGCCGTCGCGAGCGGCGTCCCGGCGCTCGGCTGGGGCCGCGCCGCCGTTTCTCCTTAACGGTGGCGCGGCGGGCAGCAATGACATTCGAGGCGACCAAGAGAGAGCATGCGGGAGCGCCTTGAGCGGTGAGGCAGGATCTTGATGGGCCGTGGCGCTGCTGCGCACGCCGAAGCGGGAGCTGGGCTCTCCTCGTGAGGCGACGGGCGGGGTTGAAATCCCTGACGGTCCAAAACCTTTCGGACGCAAGGAGTGTAGCAGATGGCTGACGCACGCCTCCGGATGACCCTCGACCTCGACACCGCGCGGGCGCGTGCTGAGGTCACGAAGTTCGCCGAGGAGAGTGCCCGCCAGACGGCCCAGGCGTTCACAACCGCCGAGCGGGCCGCCGTCGCCCGCTCGCTCGGCGTGCGCCCAAGCGATCCGATGGTGCAGCAGATCCTCCAACGGGGGACGATGTCTCTTGTCCGCGTTGGACCCGGCGCTCCCGCTTGAAGGCGTCCAGGTCCTGGATCTCGTGAACGGCTTCGCCGTCACCATCCTGAACATCATGGACGAAGCAGAGCGGATCGCTCGGAGCCGCCAAGAGAGGTACCTCAGCATGCTTCGCCAGGATCTTCAGCGGCAATGACGCCCGACGAACTCCTCCGTCGAGGCGAGCTCGAAGCGGCGCTTCGCCGCATGCTCCAGGCCTTCGACGAGTTCACGGCAGCGCTGCAATCGGTTGGCGAACTGAGCTCGCGCTCGAGCGCGATGGATTGTGCCGTCACGGGACAGCACGCCAGCCTCGCGCGGGCGTGTGTCGAGATGGTTCGAGACCTCCACGCCTCGTACCAAGTCCGACTCGTGCCTACTCTCGCGCAGGTCAGACAGGCCCGCGAGGCGGCTCGAGATGCCTGGCTTCGCCGCCAGCTGGACACGCTGACGCCGCCGGCCGCAGAGGGGTCGTGAGATGACGGTCTCGCCTGATAGAGCTCGGCGAAACCTCAACTTCAAGGCGCTTGCGCCCGTAAGGAAGTTTCGTCCCGGATGGCCGCGCAGCAGCGCGAGTGCCTCGGCTGCTCTCGCCTTCGGCTGGCGACCGACCCCGCAGATCGCTTCTGTCGAGGATGCCGGGCCCGAGTCGCCGCGCTCGACAGCGGCCCGCCGCATGTCTTGCCCAGGGTGCTCCGGTGAAGCTCGAACGCGCTGAGGGCCGGCCGACGCTCTTCGTGTGCAGGGTCTGCGGAACGACGGTCTTGACGCGGGATCTCTCGCCGAAATGCTTTCGATGCGGCGCTCGCGGATGAAGTGAACTGAAAAAACCGACGCCCCGGGACGTGACCCCCGAGGCGCCGAGAACGGAGAGAACGTGACAGACGCCAATCTATCACAGCGCCCCGAGCCCGCGGGGGTCGTCTGCCAAGCCGTGAGCCCGGCGGGCCACCGCGTGACCCTGATGATCGAGTGCGGGGCCTATCCGGACGCACGCCCCTTCTACGTCATCGCCCGCCACGAGAAGAAGCGCCCCGCGCTGCGCCAGGAGCAGCGGTCGGTGCCTTTGACATATGGCGTGCTCGATGACCGGCACCCTGCGCCGGTGGAGCAACGCCGGGCCGAAGCCCGGAGCCGAGCCCTGGCGCTCTTCGAATCGTTCGCCCAGGACGTGACCGATCCCTCAGAGTTGGTCCCCGGGCAGCCTCGTGGACGCGATCTGAGGGGGTCCCGGCTGGGACCGGACAAATGAGCGCCTCCTCGAACGCACGTGCGCTTGTGGCGGGGTCTAAGCGAGAATGCCTCGGGTGCGGAAAGCCGCTGACCGACCGCCAGAAGGGCGCTTGCTCAGGGCGCTGCCGGGCGAAGCTCAGCCGTCAACGCAAGGCGACGTCGCACCAGCACCGGGACGACGAGCTGCGCGTGCTCGCCCGGGCCGCCCGGCAGGCGATCGAGGCGCTGGAACGGCGGCTAGGAGATCGGGCGTGAAAGCGAGGACGCCCCGATGCGCTCGCTGATCCTGAGACTGCTCGTGGTCGCGCTGCTCCTCGCGATCGTGGTGGCGCTCCTCATCGCGATCCTGGCGAGCCGGTGAGAGCGCCCAAGGCGCCAGCTGCCGCTTATCGTGAACGCGGATTAGAGGGGGCTTGACCTGTGTATGCCAATGGCATAACATCATGTCGCTGATGAAGCGTGTAGGTCAGAACGTGAAGCGGCGTCGCTTGAAGCTGGGATTGACCCAGCAGACGCTAGCCGATCGCGTGGGGACTAGCCGGATCTATGTCGCGCAGATCGAAGCCGCCAGCAAGGAAATCTCGCTGACGATGCTCGACCGAGTCGCCAAGGCACTTCGCATTAAACCGGGGACTCTGCTGAAATGACGGGAAGGGAACGGTTCCCTTCCCGTGCGTCGTGGGTGTGCGGTTGATGCGTTTACGGCAGGCTGACGGTCGTGTTGTCACCAATCGCGGAAATCACGAAGGTGCCAGACGCCGTGTCACTGGCGAACGCATATGGGCTCGTCCAGCCAGCCGGGGGATTGGGAATCTGCGCCATGAACGGACCGGCCGACTGGCTGAGGGAGTTGACTGCGACGGTCGTGAGCGCGGCGAGGCCTGCGCTGCCGCTGGCCGGGACGACGCCCATGTGGGCGGCGTAGATGGAGATCGCCGAGGCGAGCGCGCGCGCGTCGGCCTGGGCCTTGGCGATCCGCGCCCGCGCCTGAACGTTGGCGTAGAGCGGGATGGCGATGGCCGCCAGGATGCCGATGATCGCAACGACGATCATCAGCTCGATGAGGGTAAAGCCTCGCTGGTTTTCTACCGTGAGTCGCTTCTTGGTCCACCACCGAATCATCGAGATCCTCCTTGGTTTTCGCACGAATCGCTATTCAATTCTCGTAATGGGAGTCAGGGCAGCTTCGGTGCCACGGCCCGCACGGGCGAACAACACCGACTTCTTCGTTATTTAGGCCTCTAAATTTCCGGAGGGTCCGGCGCTCCTTGACAGGCCTTGGCAGCCGCGGTGACGAAAAGCGTCATGTCACCGAGGGCTTGGCACGGGGCTCAGCGGCCGGCTCCACGTCGCGGCAGTCGGGGGCCGCAAAAGCAGAAGATGAAGCGAGAGTGACGAGGTCGATGCCGTCTGTGGGGATCTCCCACGGCGACCTCCTGGAGGTCGAGCGATTGATGGAGGTGGCTGAGCGCCTCGGCTTCGAGGATGTCGCCGCTGCCCAGGACCAGCGCCCGCTCGATCACGTTCTCGAGCTCTCGGATGTTGCCCGGCCACCGGACGAAGTGGGCGGCCAGGAGCGGGACGTCCTCCCGTCGCTCCCGAAGGGGCGGCAAGTGGATCGGGATGACGTTCAGCCTGTAGTTCGAGCCGGTCTGGCCGAGCGACCCCGTGAGAGCCGATTGCTGGAGCGGGGTGGGGATCGAAAAGTGCGACCTCAGCGACGTGCGGCGGGACGTTTGGCGGGTGCTACAGTTTCACGCTCGATGCGCACGGGAAGGGAGCCGGGTCCCTTCCCGTGCGGCGTGTGCCGTCGATGCCCTATGGCAAACGGACGGTCGTGTTGTCACCAATCGCGGAAATCACGAAGGTGCCAGACGCCGTGTCACTGGCGAACGCATATGGGCTCGTCCAGCCAGCCGGGGGATTGGGAATCTGCGCCATGAACGGACCG
>QHSU01000129.1 GCA_003220535.1 Candidatus Rokuibacteriota bacterium | reverse complement strand
CGATGGTCTGCTTGGTCAGTCGCAGTTCGCGCGCGACGCCGGTGTTCGTCTTGCCGGCGGCGCATTCGAGCACCAATCGCGCGCGCTCGGCGAGGGCGCGGGCGGTCGTCGGTCGGCGTGCCCAACGTTCCAGTGTGTCGCGTTCGTCCTCGGTGAGGGTCAGCGGCGGTATGGGCCGTCCCGTGCGCATGGGCGTTCCTCCTTCTATTCTATCGGAGGAACGCTCGGCGTCCGCAACTTGTTTCGTCGATTTACGACTCAGGACACTAGCCGCGGCCAAGACCGGGCCTTAGAGATAGCGGGACGATGCAGGCGAAGGTCGAGCACCTCCTTCCGGAGCGGGAAGGCCATTTCGTCTTTGAGTCTGGTCATCACGGGCAAGTCTGGCTCGACCTGGAGCGACTCTTCCTGCACCCCGACCGCGTGCAACCGTTGGCGGAAGCGCTGGCGAACCGTCTCCGCGGGCATCAGATCGAGGCAGTGTGTGGACCCCTCGTCGAGGGTGCATTCGTGGGTCTCATGGTCGCATCATCGCTCCGCGTGCCCTTCACCTACTCGGAGCCGGTGCGGGACCACCGTGCGACCGGCCTGTTTCCAGTCTTATACCCAATCCCGAAGTCCCTTCAGCCTGAGCTGAATGGCCGCCGTGTCGCGATCGTCAACGACGTGATCAACGCCGGCTCAGCGGTCCGCGGCACACTCGCCGCGCTAACGGAGTGCGGGGCTCAGCCGGTGGCGATCGCAACCCTGGCGGTGTACGGCGATGCCGCGAACGAACTGGCGGCTAGACATGCCGTCGCGCTGGAGACACTTGCGACGTTTCCCAACCGGATCTGGGAACCCAGCGCCTGTCCTCTCTGCGCGAAGGGCATCCCAGTTGATGCGTAGCGACAATGGACATCCTGAGAACCCAGAGCCGAGATGTTGATTTCCACCGCGCTCGGCGCATGTTCTGCATCAAGGATGGCGAGACGAAGATTGCCCCGGAAGGTAGCGCGATGTCCCACCTGGAGTGGTTCGAGGCGGAAGGATGGATCACCAAGAGCAATGTCCAGGAGTTCATGGATGCGACGGTCAGAGGCATATTCCTTCCCGCAAGGCATGCGCTGTTCTTCTACAAGGGCATGGGGTTCTTCTTCGACGATGCTGTCGTGAGCGAGGCGATTCACCGGACAAGAGAACTCATGGCAGCCTTGACGTTGGACTCACGTGTCTCGGTTTACGTCGGTCCCCCGGACGCGATCATTCATGGAGCGCAGTACCGACAGGAATGGCTCGGCACAGTCGAGTCGGTGCTAAAAGGCAACGGCTCTTAAAAAGAACGCTCGAAATTTGCGATCTCCGCCCGCGGTGTATGAAAACTCCACCGGAGTGATCCCAAGTGCTGTGGGTAACAGCACGATGAAGCGGGCTGGGCCGGGATAGGGGAGAGATTAGACCCGGCCAGATTCCTTCAGCCTGCTTCCCCGTGCTTCACCTGGAAGCCCTACGAGCGGGTCTGGGTGAGGCACGACCTTAGCCGTCTCCGTCTTCGTGGGATACCAGGACGGTGAGATGTACGTGTCGGGGCCCTGGAAGATCACCAGCGCCTCGGCGCCCGGCGAGACGTCCCACCAGACCGGATTCGCGCGAGCGACGTGGCCGCGCAGCGTTCCGAAGGGCGCCGGGTCGGGATCGGCCTCGAACGGAATGTGGTGCCCTAGAGACCATCGCGACTCGACTCGGCTTAGACGTGATCGAGACCGCGGCCGGTGTGCATCGCGTCGTCAATGCGCGAATGGCGGACCAGATCCGTCTGATGACGATCAAGCGTGGCTACGACCCGCGCGAGTTCGCGCTTGTCGTCCTGGGGGGGCGGGACCGGTCCACGGGGTGGCCCTCGCAGAGGAAATAGGGATGCGGGAGGTTATCGTCCCCGAAACGCCGGGCGTCCTCGCCGCGTTTGGGCTTCTTTCAGCCGCAATCGAGCATCACCACGCGCAGACACTCCACTGCCTGGTCGAGGCGGTCGATGTGGTCGCTGTTAACCGCTGTCTCGAAGCGTTGAGTGCGGCGGGCCCGGTTCGGATGCGCGAGGAGGGCGTGCCGGACGACTCCGTCCAGGTCATTTGGACCGCCGACATGCGGTACGTTGGTCAGTCATACGATCTCGAGATCGCGATCACGGCTCCGCTCACTGCTCGGGCTGTCGCCGAGGCCATGGCGGCGTTCCACGCGCTTCACGAGCGGGTCTATGGCTATGCGCGTCAGGAACAGGCCGTCGAGTTCGTTAACTTCCGCGCCGTCCATCGTCATCCGCTGCCAGGGCCGCGTCTTCGACCGCCCGTCAACAATGCCGGCCCGAGCAGCGATGCCCACAGCGGTGAGCGCCGAGCATACTTTGGGCCGGGCGGTTTCGTCATTGCCCCGGTTCTCGACCGGAATCGGCTCGGCTCGGGCGGTTACACCTCCGGTCCCGCGATCATCGAGCAGGCGGACACCACCACGATAATACCGCCCGGCTGGACAGCACTCGCCGAGCTTGCCGGCAACTTGAGAATCTGCAGAGGCTGACCCATGGCGGTTCCTTGCATCGATCCGATCCTGCTTGAGGTGCTGCGCAACCGGCTCGACACGATCGCCGACGAGATGGAGCTGACGCTGCTCAAGAGCTCGGTCTCGCTGATCGTCAAGGAGGCGCTCGACGCCTCCGCAGCGCTGTTCACCCTCGAGGGCGTAACAATCGCCCAGGCGGCTTCGATCCCAATCCATCTCGGCGCGCTCCAATTCGCCGCGCAGCGGCTGCTCCGCGCCTTCGCTCCGTCGACGATGCGGGAAGGCGACGCGTTTATCCTTAACGACCCCTACGATGGCGGCACCCACCTTCCGGACATCACGCTGGCCAGTCCTGTCTTCGCCGACGGCCGAGTCGTGGCCATCGCGTGCACGATGTGCCACCACCAAGACGTAGGCGAACGGACGCCCGGTAGCGTCCCGACCGACGCAACCGAGCTCTATCAAGAAGGGATCGTCATTCCACCGACCCCGCTCTTCTGCGCGGGTGCGGTCAACGAAACTGTCCTGCGGCTCCTCCGCAAGAACGTCCGGCTTCCCGATATTTTCACCGGCGATCTGATGGCCCAGGTGGCTGCATGCCGACTCGGTGGTGCGCGGCTTCGCGACCTGCTAACCCATTACGGCACGGCCACTGTCCTCGCCTGCATCGATGAACTCCTCACCAGGGCCGAAGTGCTTACTCGACATCAACTCGCCAGTATCCCCGACGGGACGTACACGTTCACGGACTATCTTGACGACGACGGTGTCGAATTGGACCGGCCGGTGACGATCGCCGTGGCAATCACCGTTCGGGGGTCATCGATGACCTTCGATTTCACCGGCACGAGCCCTCAAGTGCGCGGACCCTTCAACTCGGTGCCGGTCTCGACGTTCTCCGCGGTGTACTACGCGGTGCGCGCCATCTGCGACCCATCCATTCCGAACAACGGCGGCTGCTTCCGTCCAGTGGACATCATCCTACCCGAGGGCTCGGTCGTGAATCCGCGGCCGCCAGCCCCGGTGTCGTGCCGGACCGCAACAATTAAGCGCATCGCGGATACGATTATGGGGGCGCTGGTGAAGGCCCTACCAGGACGTCTGCCGGCCGCGAACTCCGGCACGGTGCTGGTGCTTGCCTTCGGCGGGCGCGACCCCGAGACCGGCAAGCCGTTTGTAGCGAGTGAACTCGCGGCGGGTGGCATGGGAGCACGCCCCGGCAAGGACGGGATCGATGTCATAGAGACTGACGTCACGAACTGCATGAATATTCCCGTGGAGACGGTTGAGATGTTCTTCCCGCTGCGGATCGTGCGTGCGCGCCTGTGGCAGGATTCGGGAGGCGCCGGCAAGTTTCGAGGCGGCCTAGGACTCGAGAAGGTCTTCGAGGCGACGAATGCCGATGTGATGGTGTCACATCGGAGCGAACGCTTCACTTCCTCTCCGTGGGGTTTGCACGGGGGGCGGGCGGCGGGCCGAGCGCGAGCGTTCATCGTTCGCCAGGACGGGCGGCGGGAAGACGTGCCATCCAAGCGCATGATCGTGCTCCATCCCGGCGATCAACTATGGGAGTACGTGGCCGGGGGCGGAGGCTACGGTAGTCCGCTAGAGCGCGACCCTGATCTCGTCCGCGAGGACGTCTTGGACGGAAAGGTGTCGGCCGACGTGGCGCGTGACGTCTATGGTGTGGTGCTAGTGTCCTGAGTCGTAAATAAATGAAACAAGTTGCG
>QHSU01000128.1 GCA_003220535.1 Candidatus Rokuibacteriota bacterium | reverse complement strand
CGGGAAATGACTTGGCGATGACGCTGCTCGAGAACATGATGATGCGGCCGCCCTTGGCCGCATGCTTGGCCGCCTGCCCCATGACGATGAAGCTTCCTCGGAGATTCGTGGCGATCACCCGGTCGAAGGCTTCAAGACTGCCCTCGGCGATCGGCCCTATCGGCATGATGCCGGCGCAGTTAACCACCACGTCGATCCGGCCGAACGCACCGAGCGTTTCCTGGAACAGGCGCTCGACGGCAGCCGCGTCGGCCACGTCCGCCTTAACGGCGAAGGCGTGTCCGTCGGCCGCCTTGATCGCGGCCACGGCCGTTTCGGCCGTTTCGGCATTGCCGGCGTAGTTCAGGACGACCCAAAAGCCGTCGCGAGCCAGACGCAGGGCCACCTCCCGGCCGATACCTGTCCTTCGCCAAAACTCGGTCCGGAGCCAAGTGGAGAGAATCTCTGCCCGATGATCACCATCCTGCTCCACTTGCTCCGGCTCCTCCCATTCCTGTGCGGCGGCCACCGACAGCTTGCCCTCGAGAACCTCGCCTTGCGACAGCAACTGGCCGTCTACAAGCGGACGACGAACCGGCCCAGACTTCAACGGAGCGATCGCCTCCTTTGGGTCTGGCTGTCCAGGGTGTGGCCCGCCTGGAGGCAAGCCCTCGTCATCGTGGCTCCTGCCACCGTGCTGCGCTGGCAGCGACGCCGCTTTCGCCGCCACTGGGCCACGCTCTCCGGGCGCCCCTCGACGGGGCACCCGCCCGTCGACGCCGCGATCAAAGCTCTGGTCAGAAGAATGGCCGCGGCCAATCCCCTGTGGGGTGCTCCCAGAATCCACGGCGAACTTCTCAAGCTTGGCATCGACGTCGCTGAGCGCACCGTCTCCCGCCTGCTCCCGAAACGCCGCTCCCCGCCGTCGCAGACGTGGCGCACGTTCCTAACCAATCACGTCCGGGACCTCGTCTCCGTCGATTTCTTCACTGTTCCCACCGCGCGCTTGCGCGTTCTGTTCGTCTTCGTCGTGCTCGCCCACGACCGCCGGCGCGTCCTCCACTTCAATATCACCGAGCATCCCACCGCTGTCTGGACGACCCAGCAGATCGTGGACGCCTTCCCGGACGACTCCGCCCGTCCTATCTCCTCCGCGATCGCGACTCGGTCTACGGTCACGTGTTCCGGCAACGCGTGAAGGGCATGGGCGTCGATGAAGTCCTCACGGCGCCTCACAGCCCATGGCAGAACCCCTTCGCGGAGCGGCTCATCGGCTCCATCCGGCGCGAGTGTCTGAATCACGTACTCGTCCTTGGCGAACGGCACCTGCGCCGCACCCTGGCTCGCTACTTCGCGTACTACCACCGGGCGCGTACTCACCTCTCGCTCGACAAGGATGCGCCGGACGTCAGGTCCGTCGAGCTCTCCGAGGCGGGCAGGATCGTGGAGATTTCCGAAGTCGGTGGTCTGCATCATCGCTACGTCCGTCGGGCGGCGTAGTCCCGCCCCGCCGGCCCTCACGACCACCGAACGCGCTTCACAGGTCCAAGTCTGCCTGCCCGCTCCCCGTCCCCCTCACGAATCCGGTATGACCGTGCAAGGCCGCCGGTTTGAGGATGGCGGCCGCCCTCCTCCAACCAGACTCAGCGTCTTGGCCGCGGATCTCGGAATGCTCCTGAGCGAGTCGGACAGTCGGACGACGTTTTGGCGAAGGACAGGTAGTCAGTTGGACGCTTTCTGTTGATGCGTCGTTGTTGCTCGTGTTTCGCCCTGTTTCGGGGTGTTGTGGGAGCAAAATGGGAGCAGCGTCAGACTTGAGCCAACGCCAGCAGCTCGTTGTCGATCCGCGGCGGCGGTGCGCTACGCGCTCCGTACTCGTTCGATATGCTTCGCGAGCAGATCATTGATGAGAGACTGGTAACCTAACCCTCGCCTCTTGGCCTCCCGTCGCACAGCGTCGAGGACCTGGGGATCGATCCGAATCGCGATCAGTCGCCGGGCCTCGGCCCCCAAGGGCGGCCGCCCAACGCGTCGCATCGTTCTGAGCTGGGCTGGGGAAGCCTCCGGAATGTCGGAGAAGTCAATCCCTGGACGCCGTCGCATAGGCCGCCCGCTCCTTCCGGCTCGCCCGCCGCGCGCTGATGATGCGGATGCTTTCGCCATCGACTCGCCTCCTCACGGTATAGGCCACGATGAGCACGCGGCCCGTCGCCGCGCGGCCCAGTCGCAGGAACCGCGACTCCCTCTCGGAGTGATGCAGGTCCGGGCCGTCCAGGGCATTCGGATCGCCGAACACGGTCGCGGCCTCTTCGAACAAGACCCCATGCTTCGTATGGTTGACCGCGCCCTTCCGCGCGTCCCACTCGAACACGATTCAGTATATACGAAACTCGCCGGCATTCCACCGTTGCAAGCGTCCTTACGCGTCTCGATCGCGGCAAGCATCTTCAGGTGAGCGCTTACCTGTTACTTGGCGTAGGCCCCGCGGCGAGGTCGACCATCCGCAGGCGGTATTGGCGCTCGTGACCGCGGGGCTCGGTGTCTGGCGAGAAACCTCGCCCGGACGAGAGCACGCCGTCCTCGAGCGCTACCGCGGGTCGGATGACGCGATGACAAAGGGTGCTACTGTGGGCGCGGATCACAAACTTCGACGATCGGTCAGGCTCACCCGAATCAACGTCGAATCCGTCCACCGCCACCCACGGCACCATCTCTACGGCGTGGTCGGCTTCCCGATTTGACCAAGGAAACTCCGTCGGCGTCGGCTTCGCGCTTTGCTGGATCCGGCGGCCGAGCTACCGACGGCGAGAATCGTTTAGCTCTTGTCTATTGCTTCGAGGTGTAGAGTGCTCGCGGCGTCAGCCTGTGTCTCTTGAACGGACCGAGTATGAAGCGCCAAGCGCACTCGATTGTTGTCTCCATGGTCGTCGTTGCGCTGCTGTCGGATGCAGCCGGTGGCAGTGCAGAGGGAATCGGCAGTGCCGCGGAAACGGCACAGGTCATCTACCAGATGCTTCGAGACCGTGGCGTCACGCCGGCTCTCATCTACGATGCTGAAGGCTTTGGGGATATTGCTGGCGGCGCGCGGCGAGGCGCGACCTACCTCGACAACCTGAGCCTTCAGCTCACCTTCGACATGCAGCGTCTCGTCGGCTGGCCCGGGGCGACCATCTTTCTTTACGGCCTCGGCATCCACGGAGGTCAGCCGAGCGATTTTGCCGGGGACGCGCAAGGCGTGAGCAGCATCGCGGCGCCGCCGAAATGGACGCTCGTGGAGCGTGGCTCGAGCAGAATCTCCTCCGAAATCGATTCTCGGTTTTGATCGGACGCTATGATCTCAACTCCGAGTTTTACCGTCTCCATGCCGCGGATCTCTTCCTCAATGCGTCCTTCGGCATCGGCCCCGAATTCTCGCAGAGCGGGAAGGGCGGGCCGTCGGTTTTCCCGAACACATCGCTCGGCGCCCGGTTCGCGGTCAAGCCCTTCGAGGGTCTCGTGCTCCGGGCCGCCGTGCTCGACGGCGTTCCGGTCGAGCGTGCGAACGGGTGGGACGCCTTTGCCAAGGGCGATGGCGTACTTATTGTCAACGAGGCGGCACTTCTCTACCGTCCGCCTAGTGACGGACAGCAGCCGCGGCTACCGCATCGGTTTTTGCTTGGCCTGGAAGCGCAATTGCCGCCTTACGACGCGAAACTGGCAGTCGGCGTGTGGCATTACACGGCGAGCTTCCCGGATCTGAGCCGAGAGCACGGAGACGGGACGCCGGTCATGCATCACGGAAGTACCGGCGCGTATGTGATCGGGGACGCGATCGTCTACAGAGACGATGGTGGACGTCACATCCGAGTCTTCGGCCAGCTCGGCATCGGCGACCCTCGCGTGAACCGTTTCGGCCTGTACACCGGTGGAGGTGTGGACCTAGTGGGTGTCGTTCCCGGCCGGGCAAAGGACGAGATCGGATTCGGCGTGGCGGCCGCTCACAATGGAGACGAGTTCATTCGGCAGCAGCGGAAGATGGGACAACCGGTCGAGAGGTCGGAGGTGACGATCGAGCTCGCGTATTGCGCCCCGATCACATCGTGGCTGAACATTCAACCCGATCTGCAGTATGTCTTGAAACCCAACACCGACCCGCGGGTGCCGAACGCCCTGATCGGGTAGAGTCGAGGACACGCGCG
>QHSU01000127.1 GCA_003220535.1 Candidatus Rokuibacteriota bacterium | reverse complement strand
AAGTTCCACAACGGCGAGCCGGTCACCGCCGAGGACGTCAAGTTCTCGTTCGAGCGCTATCGCGGCTCCGCGAACAAGACCCTCAAGGAGAGGATCGCCGCGGTCGAGACTCCCGATCCGGGCCGTGTCCGCTTCCGGCTGAGGCAGCCGTGGCCCGACTTCGTCATGTTCTACTCGACGGCGACGGGCGCCGGCTGGATCGTGCCGAAGAAGTACGTGGAGAAGGTCGGCGACGACGGATTCAAGAAGGCGCCCATCGGCGCCGGCCCCTACCGGTTCGTCTCGTTCACGCCCGGCGTCGAGCTCGTCATGGAGGCGGTCGAGGGGTACTGGCGCAAGACGCCGAGCGTAAAGCGCCTGGTTCTGCGCGTGATTCCGGATCCGACCACGCGATACGCCGCGCTCAAGAGCGGCGAGATCGACGTCACGTACTGGATGACGGCGTCGCTCGGCGAGGACCTTCGCCGGACACCTGGACTCACGCTCAGGCCGGTCGTGTCCAGCGTGATGCAATGGGTGGCCTTCGTCGACCAGTGGGATCCGAAATCTCCATGGCACGACCGGCGAGTGCGCCTCGCCGCCAACCTCGCGATCGACCGGCCGGCGATCAACCAGGCCGAGACGCTCGGACACTCGCTGCTCACGAACTCGATCATTCCCAACACCTTCGACTACTTCTGGGCGCCGCCTCCTCCGCAGTACGATCGCGCCCGCGCGAAGAAGCTCCTGGCCGAGGCCGGATATCCGAACGGATTCGACGCCGGTGACTACACCGTCGATGCCGCGGCCGTGGCCATCGGCGAACCGGTCGCCAACTCGCTCCAGGCCGCGGGCATTCGCGTGAAGCTCCGGCCTCTCGAGCGCGCCGCATTCCAGAAGGGCTATGGCGACAAGAAGTACAGAAACCTCGTGCACAGCGGAAGCGCTGCCTTCGGCAACGCCGCGACGCGGATCGAAGCCTTCATCGCGTCGGGCGGCGCGTACGTGTACGGCAGCTACCCGGACATCGATGGGCTCTTTCGCGAGCAGGGCGCCGAGCTCGACAAGAAGCGGCGCGAGGCGACACTGCACCGCATCCAGCAGCTCATCCACGAGAAGGCGATGGTCGCGCCCATCGTCCAGGTCGGCTTGATGAGCGGCTACGGGCCGAGAGTGGAGGAGTCGGGTCTCGGGCTGATCACCGGTTACTCGTTCTCCGCCCCGTACGAGGACGTGCGGCTCAAGGGAAAGTAGGCTTCACGCGAGCGGCCGCCCGCGCGGGTACGGCGATAGAAGTCGTCGCTGAATGCCTTCAGGTCGACGTTGGCGGTCGTCTGGGCGACGTCCGGGCCGTCCGACCTTTCGACGGCTGCGAGATCGGAAAGACCTCCCGCATGTAGCCCGCGAGCGCCTCGCAAAAGCGCTCAGCATAGGGCAAGAGCGGGCGGCGCTTGTCCCACTGGATGACCAGTCCCTCGCGGAGCGGTGCGCCCCGGTGCGTGACGCGGAGGATCCTCAGCGCATAGCGATCCGTTCGCAGAAGCGACGGGATGACCGCCACGCCCTGCCGGGCTTCAGCGAGCGCTAGCACGGTGTGGGGCGCGCGGTCTCGAACGCGATGTTGGGCTTGACGTGGGCCAGGCGGCACGCGGCATTGAATTGCACGCGCATCGAGTAACCCGGCTCCGGCAGCAGCAGCGGATGGACGGCCAGGCGGCCGATGTCGATCATGTCGGCGGGGCCAATGGGGAACGCTGGATGGCAGGCGGCCAGGATCTCGTCCGGCTGTAATGCGTGGCTCGCGAGGCCGGGATTGACGCCCTGATCGTGCCGGATGGCCAGATGAACGTCGCCGCGCTCTAGCAGCGCCACCTGCGAGGGGCCGAGCGCCTCGGTCAGCCTCACCTGCACGTTGGGAAAGCGCGCCGAGTACCGAGGCAGGAGCGTCGATAGGACACTCTCGATCATCTGGGGCGAGGCCGCTACCTTCAGAACGCCGCGGTCTCCGCGCCGGAGCACGTCGACCCACTCGCCCAGCGAGCCGACCTGGCTCAATACGCTGCGGCAATCTCCGAGCAGGTCTTCGGCGATGGCCGTCAGGACGAGACGGCGCCCGATGCGATCGAAAAGCCTGACGCGGAGCTCCCCTTCGAGGTCGCTGATGTGCCGGGAGAGGGCCGACTGACTGATGCGCAGGTGCAGGGCGGCCCGTGACACCGTGCCCAACTCGGCCACGGCGACGAACGTTCGCAGGCGCCTCATCCATGTCGCTCGCTTATCTCCGAACTGCATAAATGGTCAGAAGACTTATGTATTGGACGCACACATGGCGCGGGTCATATCGTGCCCCACGGTCGTTCGTCGACGGCACCGACATGGGTCGGCGGGTCGCGGAGTACGCCTTGAGGAATTGCATGCGGCCAATCGCTAAGTGACGTGGCTGGAAGGGGAGCGGGCGGCTCTGTTGTACTCGACACGGAAGGCGCGCAGCATCAGCCTCGATCGCCGCACGATCTACGACGGACGCTGGGCCAATGGTCGCTGGCGCGCCGACGGCGACGAATGAGCTGGCGATCGGGTCGGATCTAAGTTGGCGCTGGGTGTCGACGTACGGCGGTTCGCTCAGGGCTGTGCGTCGACGTGTCGCTCGTCTCTCGCTGGCGCCGGCACGCGTGGCAGCCCGAAGTGGTCACGCAGCGTCGCCCCCTCGTACTCACGCCGAAACAACCCGCGCGCCTGAAACTCCGGCACGACCTGGTCGACGAAGTCGACCAGCGCGCCAGGGAAGTACGGGGGAAGGACGTTGAAACCGTCCGCGGCTTCCTCGACGAACCATTCCTCGAGCGTGTCGGCGATCCGCTTGGGCGTTCCGCAGAGGACCCAGTGGCCGCGAGCGGCCGCGGTGAGGTTGTAGAGATCGCGCAGGGTCATGTTTTCCCGTCGCGCCGTCTCGTAGAGCACGCGTGAGAAGGTTTGGCTGCTCGCGCCAGGCGGTGGAGCCGGCACGGGCCCGTCGAGGGGAAAGCCGGTCACGTCGTACCCGATTCTGCTCGTCACCAGCGTGAGTGCGTTGGTGGGCGTGAGCCAGCTCTGGAGCCGCGAGAGCTTGTCGCGGGCCTCCGCCTCGGTGCTTCCGATGATCGGCATCACACCCGGCAGGACCGTGATCTGATCCGGCGTGCGGCCATACTTCGCCATGCGCCCCTTCAGATCGCGATAGGCACGCTTCGCGGCCGACAGCTCCTGGACGACGGAGAACACGACGTCGGCCGTCCGCGCGGCCAGCTCGAGCCCGGCCTCCGAGCCGCCGGCTTGAATGATGACCGGATGACCCTGAGGGCATCGGGCCATGTTGATGGGGCCCTTCACCTGAAAGAACCGGCCACGATGGTCGAGCGGCCGGACCTTCGACGGGTCGATGTAGACTCCGGTTGCCTTGTCCGCCACGATCGCGCCGTCCTCCCAGCAGTCCCAGAGGCCCTTCACGACGTCGACGAACTCCTGGGCGAGTTCGTAGCGCAGGTCGTGCTCCATGTGAGCTTCGCGGCTGAAGTTGAGCGCGGCCTTGCCCGCCGAGCTCGTCACCACGTTCCAGGCCGCCCGGCCCTTGGTGATGTGGTCGATGGAGCCGAAGGTTCGGGCGACGTGGTAGGGCTCGCCGAAGCTGGTCGACACGGTGGCGCCGAGGCCGATGTGCCGCGTCGAGGCGCTCAGCGCCGAGATGAGCGTAGTCGGCTCGAACCGACACAGGAATGATGGGTGGTCCCCGGGGTCCATGACGAGCCCGTCGGACACGAACAAGAGGTCGAACCTGCCACGCTCGGCGTGCCGGGCGATCTCCTGGATGACCGACAGGTCGTTGTTGCTGGTTGCCGCGCCGTCGTAGCGCCATCCGGCGGAGTGATTGCCGGTGCCGAGCACGAACACGCCGAAGTGCATCTCACGCCGCTTCGGAGACATGGGGATTGCCGGCCTTACTTTTTCGCCGCCGACATGTCGCGGATGCCGCGCAGCGCCAGTGCATACCCGGCAATACTGAATCCTGCCACAACGCTCTGGCTCACGGCGGCGGTCTGCGACGCTGGCCCGCGTCGGATCGGGTTCGAGATGTGCACTTCGACGGTCGGGAACTTCACCTGCGAGATGGCCGCCACGAGTGCCGGATAGCCCGTGCCGAACGCCGCCGGGTTGAAGATCGCCGCATCGAAGCCCTCGTCGTTCGCAGTGTAGAGCCGGTTGACAATCTCGCCTTCGATGTTCGAGTGAAAGATCTCGACCTCGACGCCGAGCTCCTTGGCATAGCCGCGAATGCGCTCGTCGTATTCGGGTAGCGTCATCGGGCCGAA
>QHSU01000125.1 GCA_003220535.1 Candidatus Rokuibacteriota bacterium | reverse complement strand
GGTGGGCGGCATCGTTCATCCGATAGTCGCGCCAGGGACCGTCCTGACCGAAGTCGGTCAGCGAGGTGTAGATGAGCGCGCGGTTGCTCGAGACCGAGCCGTGGTCGAGACCATACGCACGCAACGTCCCCGGCGGCGTGCTCTCGAGGAAGACATCGGCGCCGGCCAGCAGGCGGCGCAGCAAATCCTGAGCCGGCGGGCGACCGACGTCGAGAGCCACGCTCTGCTTGCCGGTGTTGTACCACCAGTAGTCGAGACAGCGGTCGGGATCGACCGTGTCGTCGACGAAGGGGCCGCACCAGCGCCCCGGGCCTCCCGCCGTAGGCTCGATCTGCATCACGCGCGCGCCGCCGTCGGACAGGAGCTTGCCCGCCCACTGGTTGCGGCGATCGGCCAGCTCGACCACGGTGAGTCCGTCGTACACGCCATTCATCTCCGTCTCCTACGCGCGCGGCGTGACGTCGCGCACCGGGGCCGCGCCGCAACCGGCCAGGAAACCCTGATCGGAAGATCGGTCTCCACCGTCGGCATCGCTGGCCTCACCCGCCGCTCGTCGAACACCACGAGATCCGCCTTGAAGCCGGTGCGCACTAGAGCGCGATCGTTGAGCTCCTAGGCCGAGGCGCTGTCGAAGGTGAGCTTGCGCTAGGCGGCCCCTGCCGCCGCTCCTGCCCCCGGCACAGCGCGGACAACCACGCGCGTCACGGGATTTTCTGCCAGAACAGAGCGTTGGTCCAGAGGGAGCCCTACGGCAAAACGCGGCGATTCGCGTCAGATCTGGGCAAGTGGATCGTAACTACGCGAGAAGTTGAATGGTGGAGGGTAAGGGACTCGTAGATTACGCGGTCAATCTGCCGGCACCTTAGCCGCTTGGTAAATCGTGGTAATCCGTTCTCCGGCCGGTCGACTGGTCGTCCTCAGCGGATCGCCCCGGTCAAAAGCCCGAGGGCCTTGTTCAGCGCGCGCATCCCCACTTGCGAGCCGGTCGAGCGGCCGAGACGAACGACGACGAGCTGACGAGACGGTACGACGAGCATGATCTGGCCCCCGGCCCCGAGCGCGTAGTAGGCGTCCGCCGGCAGGTCGAAGACGCCCGTACGGTTGAGCCAGAAGAACCCGCCGTACCGCTGCCGCCACGCCGGCGCCGGCGTGCTCACGAACGTCGCCCAGCCTTCGGGCAGCAGGCGCTGGCCTTGCCACATGCCGTCCTGCAAGTAGAGAAGGCCTAGGCGCGCCCAGTTGCGCGCCGTGCCGTAGTCGTAGCCCGAGAGGATGAAGTTGCCGTACGGATCGGTTTCGAGCACCTGCCGACGGATCCCGATCCGATCGAACAGCGCCCGTTGCGGATAGGTCAGGTACTCCTCGCCGCGCTTCGTGACCGCCAGCTTGATTAGGTAGCCGATCGTCAGCGGGTCGCAGTTGCGGTAGCGCCCTTGGGTGTTGACCGGGAACTGCAGCGGTTGGTTGACGGAATACTCGAAGACGTCGACCGCACCATAATAGATGTAGAAGTGGTCGGGAAAGCCCTGGTCGGGCGTGTAGTCGGGATCCAGTGGCGCGACGAAGCGGAGCCCACTGCTCATGCGCAGAAGATCCATGACGCGAATCTGGCCGCGGGGGTCACCGGGGGCCTGCCATTCGGGCACGGGTGCCGGCTGCTCGAGGGTGTACGTGCCGTCCTTGACGAGCAGGGCGAACAGGGTGGCGGTGAGGCTCTTTCCCATCGACCAGCTCTCGAGCTGCGTGTCCTTCGTGACGCCGGGCATGTAGCGCTCGGCGATCAGGCGGCCCTTGTAGACGACGACGAACGCGGCCGTCAGACCGGCGGGATCGAGTGCCGCCTCGACTGCCGCGTCCAGCTTCGCGCGATCGACCTCCGGCGGCAGCGGCTCGACTGGCAGCCGGTCTCCCATCGGCCACGGTTGCGACATTGCGTCGGGCAGCGTCGTCGTCACCTTAACCGGCTTGAAGAAGATGCCGGGCTTGTCCGGTCTCTGGATGATGCAGCCCTGGTCCCCGTAGAACCGAGCTTCGCGCGTGACGCCGCCGAGCGTCATGCGCACGAGCTTCTGCTCGCGGTCGACGTGCCACGCGACCTTATCGTCGCCGCCACTGTTCTTCGTTGCTTCGGCCGGATCGCGGCCGGATACAAAGACGGCCGAGCAGAGGATCTTGGCGTAACCCGCCAGCTCGAGTTCCTGCGCGGTGCCCACCGGGCGGTAGGTGGGCGTCGCCGGCACCGTCTGGCCCGCGACGAGCGTCGCGGCCGTCAGGGCCGCGATCCCCGTCACGACGAGGGTCACTACCCAGTAGATCGATCGCATACCCGCCTCCCCTCGAGGACGGCGAGAGCGTATCACGCGGACATCCCACAGGTGCGCGGCCAGTTGGCGCCAGCATCGGCCAAACTGCCGACACCTACGGGCATGTCCAGCCGGAGCGGCACGAGGCGGCGGTCGAAGGCCTGGATCGATATGTCAATGCGTGGGGTGGAGCGAGGGGCTAGGTCAGATCTAACGGCTCGGCGCTGAGCGGCCGGCCCGCCGACGGGCGCCTTCACCACCACGGCTCGTGCCGGCCCGCTCAAGCGGCTTGTTAGGGTGGCCTATGGTCGTTGCCCCCACGTGAAGATGTGATGTAGCCAGCGCGGCGCCTGGTCTTTGCATATGACGAATGTG
This sequence comes from Candidatus Rokuibacteriota bacterium, assembly GCA_003220535.1. GTDB lineage: Bacteria > Methylomirabilota > Methylomirabilia > Rokubacteriales > CSP1-6 > AR31. The sequence goes on along the minus strand of QHSU01000125.1, from coordinate 1,872 downwards.
AAGAGCAACGCTAGTAGGCACACGTGCAAGGAGACCACCGCTTGCTTGAAATCGCCGTGCGTTATTGCTTGAAGCGCGAACAGGACTGCCCCGAGCCAGAAGAGCGCCGCGACCGGTACAGCGAGAATGCGGAAGAAGAAGCGCGCCTGATTGCTCGTCATCGACATTCGTGCGTCGGGCCGCCTAACGCTTGGCCGCTCAGCCGCGAGGGGCGCTCACCGACGTCTCGAACCGGCTCGCCTCGCCCCGCCGCTCGTCGGCTGCAGCGGCTGGTTAGCCAGCGTCATCACGCGAGATGAACCGAAGGAAGTTGCAGCGCCGGAGCACCGCGTTCGCCGTACCACATGTGCAGGTCGTCGCCTTCGATAGTCGCGTCAGCCATCGCCATGTCCCTACGGTTGTTAACCAAAACGAGCGGCCAAGGCTCTGTCGTCGCTTCCGCCACGACATCTTGAACCTGGGACATCAGCTCGAGAGCCACTGATTGCACTTGTTGTCGTTCAGACCCACTGGATGCGTGTTCGAATGTGCCGAGCCAGACACCCTGATAGCGCATGTGAAAGCAAAGCGCGTTCACCCATTCACCTGCGGCCGCCGACGCTGGGGCGTCGTCATTCTCCGTAACGTCCTTCTCCAGCCACACAGGCTCCCCGATCTCGGCCGTGAGCTCCAAGCCGGGAACGACTGCTTCCATCGATCGCGCAACGCGGGTCAAAAGAGAAAGAAGATCAGAGGACATGGATTCGGGCGTCGTCTGGCTAACGGGTCAGCTTCAACGCCTAGTTAAGCGGCACGTCGGCCTTCTGCACGACGCAAAAGAGGACGCCGCCTGGGTCCTCGAGCACAACGAAGTCGGCTCCAGCACCGTATCTCCAGGGATATCGTCGCGCTCCCAACACCACCAAGCGCTCAACTTCGGCCTGCTGGTCCGCGGTATAGAGGTCGAGGTGAATCCAGCTCCGGCTCCGGGGACGCCTATCGCGACTCTGGAATGACAGGTTTGGACCTTTGCCCTCTGGGTCACGAAGAACCACCCAGCCATTCTTGGCAGGCGCACGCGGCACGTAATGAAGCGCGGCCTGCCAGAAGGCCACCGTGCGCTCGAAGTCATAGCAATGAGTGACGATTGACCCAATCCTCATTCACTGCCCCATGGATGGGTTGGTGAGTGCCGCATAACGTGTGCGCTGACCTGCGGCCCGGGCTGGCGCGCGCGTTGCCCAGGGAGCATGGACCCGCGGATCGTGTTCATACGGACGCTGGCGGGTTAGCGGCTCGTTTAAGGTTTTAAGGTTCTTCTGCTGACATCGTTCAGGGTTGGCCGCCATAGTAGGCGCCATGGGGGAGGAGCTTGCGTCCGAGCTCGCTCTTGACTGCTGGGTCGCCCCAAGTGCCGGCCGGTTCGACGATGGCGCCGGCTCGAGTCACCGGGCACACATCCTGCGACATCTCTCCCCGCCCTCGTTCTGGATGCAGGAACGATACGTCTCAATCTCCACGAGTGTTGGCCCTGCCGGTGAAGGTCGCTCAGAGCGCCGCGTGCGCCTCTCGCTGGACGTCGAAATCGACGAGATCGACAGGTGACGCCGTGCCTTCGAGCATGCCCCAGCTCTTCAGCCAGTCGAAGGTTCGCTGCATCTCGTCGAGGGGAATCGGGGCGGGGTCGCACACCACGAGACGGCTCTCGCGAAGATCGTCGATGGTGAGCGCCGCGATCTCCGGATCATCCGGGCCGTGGTAATCGATGAAGTAGTGGAGGTAGGCGCGCTTGTCGGCATTGATGCGCCGCACCGCTTCGCGCACCGCGCGGTTGAACGCGGCATAGGTCTGGGCGTCGACCCGCTCGGACCCGACCTCGGTCCCGTGGAAGAA
>QHSU01000070.1 GCA_003220535.1 Candidatus Rokuibacteriota bacterium | reverse complement strand
GTCGCCGAAGCGAACGTCCGGGTGGCCTCGCGAAACTTCCTGCCCAACATCAGCGGAACGGGCTCCTACGGAGGCGCACAGCTCGAGCTCAACCCGACCTGGTCCCTCGGTCTCGCGTTCACCTGGAACATTTTCGACGGCGGGAATCTGATCGCGGCATACGACGAAGCCAAGGCGAACCTCGGCGCCGCGGGCGCTCGGGTCAAGGCGGCCGAGCTGACGCTCATTCAGAACCTCGAGCAAGCGGAGATCGCCGTCGAGGCGGCCCAGGAGCGGATCCAGGCGGCCCGGGTGCTGATCACCTCGGCCCAGGAGAACTTCCGCCTCGCGCAAGGACGCTTCGACGTGGGGGTCGGGACGATCCTGGAGCTGACCGACGCCCAGCTCGCCCTCACCCAGGCGCAGAACACCGAGGCCCAGGCCCTGGCCGACTACCGCATTGCCCTGGCCCAGCTGGATCGAGCCGCCGGACGACGGTAGCGAACCCACGGCACGAGGAACTGCCGGCGTTGCCAGGCCAACGGAAAAGGGGACTCCATGAGAATCCTGCGAACGCTCGCCGTCATCTGTATCGCCGGCTGGCTCGCGATCAGCAGCTTCTTCTCGTTCGCGGTCGCGCCGCTGGTCTTCAAGACAATCGACCGCGCCGTCGCGGGTCAGGTGGTCTCGGTGGTGCTGCCCCGCTACTACGACTGGGGACTGGTGCTGTGCGGGATCGCGCTGATCGTCTGCGCGCTCCGGGCGACGATCGGCGGGGAGGGGCGGCGCCAGCCGCTCGCCACCGCCGCTCTCTGCGGGGCGATGTTCGGCCTCCTGGTCTGGGCCTCGACCGCGGTCCTGCCGCGCGCCGAGGCGACGCGGCAAGCCAGGGACGATGGCGCATTCGCGCGCGCGCATCGGTCGGCGGTCCAGCTCAACGGCCTCACGATGGCCGCGGGCGTGGCGGTGCTCCTGCTCGAGACGCTCAGCCGCCCGCCGAGGCGTGACCGCTGAGCTCGAGCACGGCGCGGACTCGATCCGCGACCGCCGACGGCGGCTCGTAGGCGATCGCCTCGCAAGCGGCCAGGAGAAGCCACGCCAGCGTGTCCGGTCCGAGGGCGAGGGCACGCCGCGTCTCCCTCGGCCCATGCACAATGGTTTCCTCGAGACTCAGTCGGAGCTGCTCGCGCGCCCAGCCCAGGGCGAGGGACGCCGTCTTGTCACTCCGGCTCTTGATCCAGGCACCGAACACTTCGCGGGGCAGCTCGGCGCCGGGCGCGAACGCCGCCGCGAGCTTCCGCAGCGCACCATCCAGCGGGACCCCGGCCAGCTCCTTGGCGAGCGTCAGGAGGAGCGTCTCGGCGCGCGGGGGCGGCGGGACGACGGCGCGCCTCCGCCGCCCGGCGGCTCGTTTGGTCTTCCGGCGGCGCCGGCGCGCACGGGCCATCGCGGCTAGAACATAGCAGGAGAACGGCGCAGCGCGTACACTCCGGCGGACTTCGCCGGGCGGCTACTCGTACCGCAGCGCTTCGATCGGGTCCAGACGCGAGGCCTTGCGCGCGGGGTAGAAGCCGAAGAAGATGCCGATCGCCGCGGCGAAACCGAACGCGATGACGATCGACTCGGGAGCGACAAGGGTACGCCATTCAGCGAAGTAGCTGATCGCTTCCGAGCCGCCGACGCCGAGCGCGATGCCGATGATCCCGCCGATCAGCGAAAGCGTCACCGCCTCGATCAGGAACTGGAGCAAGATGTGGCGCCGGCGGGCCCCGACCGCCATCCGCAGGCCGATCTCGCGCGTCCGCTCGGTGACGGACACCAGCATGATGTTCATGATGCCGATGCCGCCCACCAGCAGCGACACCGAGGCGATGGCCGCCAGGAGATACGTCATCACCCGCGATGACTCCTCCTGGGTCTGGAGAATCTCGGAGAGGTTGCGGAGCCAGAAGTCGTCGTCCTGAAAGGGCTGGAGGCGATGGCGCTGGCGCAGGAGCGCGCGGATCTGGTCCTCGGCCTCGGCCATGTCCTCGCCGGGGCGGACCTTGATGGAGATCGAGCCGACGGCGCGGGCATTGGCTTGACTCACGCCCAGCACCTTTTTCTTCGCCGTCGAGAGCGGGACCAGGATGATGTCGTCCTGATCCTGACCCCAGGAGTTCTGGCCCTTGCGAGAGAGAAGGCCCACCACCGTGAACGGGACCTTCTTGATCCGGATGATCTGGCCGATCGCGTCGGACTCGCCGAAGAGGTTGAGGGCCGTCGTCTGGCCGAGGAGAGCCACCTTCGTCGCGCCGTCGACGTCCTCCTGGAGGACCGGGCGGCCCTCGACGACGGGCCACTCACGCGCCTCGAAGTACGGGGGCGTGACCCCCTGGATCTGGGTGGCCCAGTTCAGATTGCCGTAGACGACCTGCGCCGTGCCACGAACCGATGGCGCGGATGCCTGCACGATCGGGACCTCGCGGGCGATCGCCACGGCATCGTCTTCCGAGATCGTGAGCTGGCTCCCCGTGCCGAGCCGGACGCCGGCGCTGTTGGTGCTGCCCGAGAGGACAATGATCAGGTTCGACCCGAGGCTCTGGATCTGCTCGGCCACGCGGGCCTGGGCGCCCGACCCGACCCCCACCATCGCAATCACGGCGCTGACCCCGATGATGATGCCCAGCATCGTGAGCGCGCTCCTGAGCTTGTTGACGCGGAGCGCCCGGCCGGCGATCCGAACGCTCTGCCAGACGGTCATGCGGCGTCCTCGTCTTCCCGCGGCAGGGACGTGAGCGCCGCGGCGGCGTCGACCGGCGCCGCCACGCGCTCGTCGGTCCTGAGCCGGCCGTCGCGGAAGATCAGATGTCGGCTCGCGTACGTGGCGATGTCCGGCTCGTGAGTCACGAGGACGATCGTGAGCCCCGCGCGGTTGAGTCCTTGCAGGAGCGCCAGCACCTCGACGCTGGTGCGCGTGTCGAGGTTGCCGGTGGGCTCGTCGGCGAGAATCATCGCCGGGTCATTGACGAGGGCCCGCGCAATTGCGACGCGTTGCTGCTGGCCGCCCGAGAGCTGGCTCGGATGGTGTCCGGCGCGGTCGGCGAGGCCCACCGCCGTCAGCCGCGCCTGCGCCCGGACCCGGCGTTCACGCGCGGGCAGCGCGGCATACAGGAGAGGCAGCTCGACGTTCTCGAGCGCGCTCGTCCGGGGCAACAGATTGAACTGCTGGAAGACGAACCCGATCTTCGTATTCCGGATCCTGGCGAGGTCGTCCGCCGAGAGGCCGGCGACGTCCTGGCCGTCGAGCACGTAGCGCCCCGCGCTGGGCGTGTCGAGACAGCCCAGAAGATTCATGAAGGTCGACTTCCCCGAGCCCGATGGGCCCATGACCGCGACGAACTCCCCGCGCTCGATCGTCACCGACACACCGCGAAGCGCGTGAACGGTGTGCGGGCCCAGGTGGTAGTCCTTCGTCAGCCCGTCGGTGACGACGATCGGCGCGGGCACCGCTAGAGCCTGAGACGCGGCGCGCCCGGCTGGGGCTGCGTGCCGCGACCGCCGGCGCCGGCGGACCCGACGATGACTTCCTGGCCCTCCTTCACGTCCCCGCGCAGCACTTCGGTCGAGGTCCCGTCGCTCAGCCCGAGGTTCACGGTGATCGGCGCCGGCTTGCCGTCGGCGCCAAGCACCCAGACGCGACCCGCAGTGCCGCCGCGCCCCTCGCCGCCGGAAGAACCCGCCATGTCGTCGTAGCGGGCCTTCTGCTCGTCGGTGAGGATCTCGCGAATGCGTGCGCGCTGCGCCTCTCGGATCTTCTGTGCCTTCGGTCGGCGCTCGCCGTCGGGCAACCCCTGAAGCGCCCGGAACTGCTCGCGGCCATCCTGGAGGATCGGCTCGAGCTTTCTCAGCTGGTCCTCGGTGAGCTTGAGCTCCTTGACGAGACGATCGCGGATCTGCTCCGTCGAGGGGAGCCCGCCGCTCGCCGACCCGCCTCCGCCCCCTGCGGGCGCGGCCGGCGCCGCCGCCTCGACACCCGCAGGACGGAACCGGAGCGCGGCGTTCGGCACCTTGAGGACGCTCGGCTTCTGGGCGACGACGAGCTTGACGTTGGCCGTCATCCCGGGCATCAGCCTCCCCGACGGATTCGCGACGGCGACGATGACCGTGTAGGTCACGACGTTCTGGACGACCTGGGGGGCCTTGCGGATCTGGGTCACGGTCCCCTCGAACGTCTCGCCGGGGAACGCGTCGACGGTGAAGGTGGCGCGATCCTCGAGCTTGAGGCGCCCGATGTCGGCCTCGTCCACGCTCGTCTCGACCTGCATCTTCGTCAGGTCCTGCGCGATCGTGAAGAGGATCGGCGCCTGGAGGCTCGCCGCGACGGTCTGGCCCACGTCCACCTGACGCGAGACGACGACGCCGTCCACGGGCGCCAGGATCGTCGTGTGATCGAGATCGACCTGGGCCTGCTTGAGGGCGGCGTTCTTCTGCTCCACCTGCGCGCGCGCCGACACGGCCATGGCCTGCGCCACCCGGAGCTGCGCGGTCGCCGACTGGATGGAGGAATCGAGCGCCTGCTCGTGCGCCTTTGCCGACTCGAGCTGGGCGATCGCCGAGTCGTGCGTTGCCTGCGACGAATCGAGGTCGCTCTTGGCGATGAGCTTCCGGGCGAACAGCTCCGTCTTGCGGTCGTAGTCGCGCTTGGCGTCGACGACGGCGACCTGCGCCTTCGCCGTCTGCGCCTTGCCCTCGGCGAGGGCTGCCCTGGCGTTCTCGACGTCGGCGCGCGCCCGTTCGATCTGAGCCTCCTGGTTGAGCACCGTCGCCTTCGCCGAGTCGACGTCGGCCTTGGCCTGATTGACCTTGGCCACGAAGATGTCCTGATCGATCCGCGCGATGACCTGATTCTTCTTCACGATCGAATTGAAGTCGACCAGCAGGTCCTTGATCTGGCCCGACACCTGGCTCCCGACCTGCACCGTGATGACGGCGTTGAGATTGCCCGTCGCCGACACCGCCGCGGTGAGGGGGCCGCGCTCGACTCGGACCATACGGTATTTCGGGACGTTGCCGCGGCTCTGGGTGTAGAGGTAAGCCCAGACGGCGCCGCCCACGAGAGCTGCCACGATCGCCAGCGAGATGACCCGCCTCATCACTGGCTTAGACGTTGCTGAGAGACGCCCTGTTTCCCAAGCCCTAGCGACGGCCGACCGCGCGATCGAGCCGAGCCAGGGCGATCCGGTAGTCGGCCAGGGCCTGGCTCTCGGTGTTCTGGGCCTGCGTGAGGGCGAGTTGCGCGTCCGTCAGCTCGAGGATGGTGCCGACGCCGGCGTCGAAGCGCCCCTGGGCCAGCCGGAAATTCTCCTGGGCGGAGGCGACCAGGGTCTGCGCCGCCTGGATCCGCTCCTGCGCCTCCTCGACGGCGATCTCCGCCTGCTCGACGTTCTGCACGATGTCGAGCTCGGTCGACTTCACGCGCGCCTTCGCGCCCTCGAGGTTCGCCTTGGCCTCCTGGTACCGTGCGATCCGCCCGCCACCGTCGAAGAGCGACCAGGAAAACGTCAGGCCGAGCGTCCAGGCCTCGTTGAGCTGGGCCTGGGTGCCCCCGTAGCTGCCGCTGCCCGAGATGTCCGGGAAGAAATTGCGGAAGGTTTGCCGCTCGGTCGCCTCGGCAGCCGCGGCCTGGAGCTTCGCCTGCCGGTACTCCGGGCGCTGGATGAGCGAGCTGCTCCGGAGCTGCTGACGGTCGAGTGTCACGGGCTGATAGACGAGGTTGTCGACGATCTGGGTCGGCGTGTCGACGTTGATCGCCATCGCAGTGTTGAGGGCGACGATGGCGGTGCGCAGGGCGTTCCTGGCTCTGATGAGATCGACCCGCGCGTTCGCCACGTCCACCTCGGCTCGCGCGACGTCGGACTTGGGCCGCGTGCCGACATCGAAAAATCCTTTGGCGGAGCGCAGGTTGAGCTCGCCGCGCTCGAGCGCCTGCTCCTGCACGCGGATGAGGCGCTGACTGAACAGCGTGTTCGTGTATGCCTCCTTGACCGCCAGCGAGATGAGCTGCCGCTGGAGCTCGACGTTCTCGACCGCGACCTCGGCGAGCTTCCGCGCTGCCTCGGTCGCCGCGAGGTTCTTGCCGAAGTCGAACAGGAGCTGGGAGAGCTGGACCTGAGCGACGAGGGTGTCGTTCAGATTTCTGTTGATGAACACGGGCACGGTCGCGCCCGTCGACGAGGTAGAGAGGCTGGTCCCCTGGCTCCGCTGGGCTGAGACCAGACCGGTCATCTGAGGCAGGAGCGGCGCCAGGGCCTGATTTACCCGATAGCGCGCCGCGGCATAGTCGAACAGCGTGGCCTGGATCCTCGGCTGGGCTTCGAGCGCGATGCCGATGCACTCCTCGAGCGTCAAGACACGACCGGCGACCTGGGGCGGCTGCGGAGGAGGCGAGGTCTGCGCTCGCGCGGCGTGCGCACAAGGCAAAATAGTGATGAGCAGCGCGAGCAGAATGATCACTCGAAAACTCGGCATGGCGGACAAGAGAATACCACGCAGTGCGTGACGGCCCTGAAGACCTTGGGGCTCGTCGGTGGATAGATGGTGGACGCGCGGTGGATACCTTTTTTCTTGACGGCCGCTAGATTCAGCGTGCTAGATTCGCGCTCACCACAAGATATAGTAATTGGACCAGAAGGTCTGTCATTGACCGCAGTAGGGATCGGAAGGAGGAGTGGGAATGTTGTCTGAGACTCGCCCGGCGAAAGTCGGGAAGTGGAACGAGCCAGCCCTACGGGTGCTCAGGGAGCGCTACCTCATGCGCCAGGGGGGCGAGGTCGTCGAAACCCCGGAGGAGATGTGCTGGCGGGTCGCGCTGACTATCGCGACAGGCGAAGCACGGTACGGTCGAAGCGAGGCCGCCGTCAGGGAGGTCGCAGCGGCGTTCTACGACATCATGATCGAGGGCGACTTCCTCCCGAATTCGCCCACCCTCATGAATGCCGGGAAGGGCAACGGCCTGCAGTACTCGGCGTGCTACGTGCTGCCCGTGGGCGACTCGATGGAGGAGATCTTCGACTCCGTCAAGGCGGCGGCGATCATCCACAAGTCCGGCGGCGGGACCGGTTTTGCGTTCTCGCGGCTGCGGCCCAAGGATGACATCGTGGCCTCGACCGGCGGGCGGGCCTCGGGACCCGTCTCCTTCCTGCGCGTGTTCAACAGCGCCACTGAAGCGGTGAAGCAGGGGGGGACTCGGCGGGGCGCCAACATGGGGATCCTCCGGGTCGATCACCCGGACATCCTCGAGTTCATAGACTGCAAGCTCGACGGGGGCATCACCAACTTCAACATCTCCGTCGCGGCGACCGACCGGTTCATGGACGCCCTGGCCTCGGGCGGGGAATACGACCTGATCAACCCGCACAGCGGCGAGGTGACAGGGCGGCTCTCCGCCAAGGAGGTCTTCGACCGGATCGTCCGCGCGGCGTGGCGGACGGGCGACCCGGGGATGGTCTTCATCGATCGGATCAACGCGAGCCCGGCCAACCCGACGCCGGAGATCGGCGTGGTGGAGGCAACCAATCCGTGCGGAGAGCAGCCTCTGCTGCCCAACGAGGCTTGCAACCTCGGCTCGCTCAACGTCTCGAAGTTCGCCCGGCGGAGTGACGAGGGCGAGTGGTCGATCGACTGGGACGAGATGGAACGCGTGGTGCGACTCGCCGTGCGCTTCCTCGACGACGTCATCGACATGAATCCGTACCCGCTGCCGGAGATCGACGCGACCGTCAAGGCCAATCGCCGGATCGGGCTGGGCATCATGGGCTGGGCCGATCTCCTCTTCACGCTGGGCATCCCCTACGACAGCCAGGAGGCGACCGAGCTCGGCGATCGGCTGATGGCCTTCATCAAGGAGAAATCCCACGATCAGTCGGCGAAGCTCGCCGAGGAGCGTGGCCCGTTCCCGAACTGGGACCGCTCGATCTACAAGAGCGCGCGGCCGATGCGCAACTCGACCGTGACGACGATCGCGCCCACCGGAACGATCTCGATGATCGCCGGCTGCTCATCCGGTGTCGAGCCGATCTTCGCGCTGGCGTTCGAGCATCGCGTGAAGCAGCCCGACGGCGAACGCGTCCTGACGTTCGTGAACGAGACGTTCGAGCGCATCGCGAAGGAGCAGGCGTTCTACTCGGACGCGCTCATGCAGGAGATCGCCAAGCGCGGCTCCCTCCACGGGATCCGCGGTCTTCCAGAGCACGCGTCACGGGTCTTCAAGACCTCGCACGAGATCGGCTCCGAGTGGCACGTGCGGCATCAGGCCGCGTTCCAGCGGTCGACCGACAACGGCGTCTCGAAGACCATCAACTTGCCCAACGGTGCCGGCGAGGAGGACGTGGCCCGCGCCTACCGGCTCGCGTGGGAGCTCGGCTGCCTCGGCATCACGGTATTCCGCGACGGCTGCAAGGGCGAGCAGGTGCTGAACATCGGGGTCTCGGCGAAGAAGGACAAGAGCGCCTCGGTCGCGGCGACGACCGGCCAGGCCGTCATCAAGCCACGGCCGCGCAGCCTCAGGGGGTCGACCTACCGTACCCAGACTCCGATCGGGACCGCATGGATCACGGTCACCGAGACCGAAGATCGCGAGCCCTTCGAGGTCTTCGTCCAGGTCGGCAAAGGCGGCTCGGATACGATGGCGGTGGCCGAAGCTCTGGGACGACTGATTTCATTAATCCTGAGGCTGCCTTCGCCACTCTCGGCTCAGCGGCGACTCGAGGAGGTCATCGGCCAGCTGTCTCGAATCGGCGGGGGCCAGCCGACGGGGTTCGGACCCGCCAAGATCCTCTCGCTGCCCGACGCGCTGTCGCGGACGCTGGCCGAGCATATCGGTGAGGTGAAGCCCGAGGCTGAGGTGCCGGTCGTCGGAGGCGACCCACGGAAGCAGATCGGCGACCTCTGTAAAGAGTGTGGTCAGGCGACCTTCATCTATGAGGAAGGTTGCAAGAAGTGCCTGTCGTGCGGCTTCAACGAGTGCTGAGGGCTGTCTCGACGGCATGGGGGGGGGACCAACGACTGGTCCCCCCACTTCCTCCCGGATTCCTCCTTCCGCTGTCGATTCCCCGATGTCGATCCCATCAATGGCCGGGTGCTAGAATGCCCGCGTGTTTTCGGGCGGGACGTATCACGAGGTCGCTCGCTGGCTCTGGAATTTTCTCACCGCTCACGCCAAGCGGGTCGATCCTCGCATCGAGGTCGTCCTCGACGAAGACGACGAGCGGGAAGGGAAGTCGTACGGCGCGCGGCTGAGATTCGGCCACCGCTTCGGTCCGCCTCTCGAGTTCGCGTTCCGCGACGTCGCCGACCATCGCGGTAGCCTCGCCTGGTGCTCGGCTCTCGCCGACCGGACACGGGGCCTGGCCCGGGAACTGGTCGCCGACCAGGGGGTGGCCGACGTCCGGCCTCGCTAGTTCCCGCCCGCGCTGGATCCGGGCGGGGGACCTGAACGGGTTTCTCGGCCTCGCCCTGGACAACGTCACCCAGCTCGTCATCCTCTCCTCTCTCCTGATCGGCGTCTTCAAGTTTCCGACCGACCTGGTGCTCCAGCGGATGGTACCCGGGACCGCGCTCGGCGTTCTTGCCGGCGACCTCGTCTACACGTGGCTGGCCGTGAGGCTCATGCGCCGCACGGGGCACGAGGACGTCACCGCGATGCCCTTCGGCATCGACACGCCGACCCTGTTCGCGATGGTGTTCGGCGTGCTCGGCCCCGTGATGCTCGCGACCGGTGACCCGGTCCTCGCATGGAAGGTGGGCATGGCGGCGACGATCGCGATCGGACTCGCCAAGCTCGGTCTCGCCTTCGGCGGCGACTGGGCCCGACGGGTCGTGCCCCGCGCCGCGCTCCTCGGGTCGATCGGAGGCGTGTCGATCCTGTTGATCGCCTTCCTCCCCATGCTCAAGATCTTCCGCGACCCGCTGGTCGGGCTGGTCGCGCTGATCCTCTTGCTGCTGGCTCTCTTCGGTCGGGTGCGCATGCCCTTCGGGCTCCCGGGGGCGTTCGTGTCGGTGCTCGCGGGCGCGCTGATCTTCTGGGGGCGCGCGGGGGTCGACCTGGGCCCCAGCGGCACGATCGCCAGCGGCCCGCTCCGCCTCGCGTTGCCCTGGCCCACGCTCGGCTGGCTCGACGCGCTGCCCGAGACGTTGCCGTATCTGTCGATCGCGCTCCCGTTCGCGCTCGTGACGACCATCGGCGGGATCGACAACACGGAGAGCGCGGCCGCCGCCGGTGACGAGTACCGCGCGCGCGACATCCTGTTGACCGAAGCCGCGGCCACCGTCCTGGCGGGGTGCTGCGGCGGCGTCATCCAGAACACGCCCTACATCGGCCACCCCGCCTACAAGGCGATGGGCGCGCGCGCCGGCTACACGCTCGCCACCGGACTCGTGATCGGCGCGGGGTCGGCCGCGGGCGTGCTCTCGCTGCTCATCGGCGTGTTGCCGGAAGCGGCGATCGCGCCGATCCTCGTCTTCATCGGTCTGGAGATCACCGCCCAGGGGTTCCTGGCGACGCCGCCGCGGTACGGCGCCGCGGTCGCCGTCACGTTCGTGCCGGTGGCGGCGGCGGTCGTGCTGATCGAATCGGGAAGCCTCCTCTCGGCGCTCGGCACCTCGCCGACCGCCCTCACGGGCGACGCCGCCGTCGGCTACCAGGCGCTGCTCGCGCTGGGGAACGGATTCATCTTGACCGCCGTGCTCTGGGGATGGGCGCTGGCGGCGATCATCGACCACCGATTGGTGGTCGCTGGTCTCCTATTCGCGGTTGCGAGCGTCGCCGCGCTCTTCGGCGTGATCCATTCGCCGCTCGCCAGCGGTGCGCTCTTCTGGCCGTGGGCCGCGCCGGCGATCCTCCCGAGACAGGTCGCCGGCGCCTACGGCGTCGTCGCGGCGCTCTGCTGGCTCGCCGCAACGCGCTTACGCCGAATATCTGCTTGACCTCGTTCGTCCCAGGAGTGTTAAATGGCGTTTGTTTTGTGAACATCATCACGATCTCCGTGTCGTAGAAGAGGAGGCCTCATGAGCGCGTTCGGGAAGTCGCTGAGCATCGCCGTTGCCGTGATCACGCTCCTAGTCTGGACCGGCGCGGCGGTGGTCTCGGCCCAAGGGCCGTGGGTCGCGCCGCCCGAGGCCAAGGCGGTGAAGAACCCGGTGAAAGGTATCGGCAACGCGAAGAAGGCGGTCGAGACGAACTGCGTCTCGTGCCACGGGCCCGGGGGAAAGGGCGACGGCCCGGCGGCCGCGGCGCTGCCTCCGCCGAAGCCCGCGAACTGGACCTCCGAGGCCGTCCAGAAGCAAACCGATGGTGAATTGTTTTGGAAGATGTCGAACGGCCGTGGCGCCATGCCCCCCTGGAAGCACCTCCCGGACAACGAGCGTTGGGAGATCGTGAACTACATCCGGACCCTGAAGGGCAAGTAGCCGGTAGGGCTTCGAGGCTCACACGCCCCGCCGGGACTCCCGGCGGGGCGTTTTCTCTCTCGCCGATGCGCGTCTCCACCATCGATGTCGGCAGCAACACGGTCCGGCTGCTCGTCGCCGACGTGACCGACTCGGGGACGTGGCGGGTCGTCGACCAGGACCAGACGATCACCCGGCTCGGCGAGGGACTCGCCCGCACCGGCGGCCTGGGTGAGGCGCCGATGGCGCGAACGCTCGCGGTGGTGGACGGCTACGTCGAGCGGGGCGTCCGGCTCGGCGCGCGCGACATCTACATCGTGGCCACCAGCGCCGTGCGCGAGGCGTCGAACGGCCGCGCGTTCGCGGCCGCGGTCGAGCACGCGACGGGCCAGCGCGTCGAGGTCGTGAGCGGTGAGGCCGAGGCCCGCCTCACGCTCCGCGGCGTGCGGTTCGGGCTCGGTCCCCTGCGAGGCCCGGTCCTCACGTTCGACATCGGCGGCGGCAGCACGGAATACGTGCTGGCCGACGACGACGTGATCCAATCGATGGTGAGCCTGCGGCTCGGCGTCGTTCCCCTCGCCGAGCGGTTCTCGTTCCCGGGCGCGGTCGACTCGCGACGCTATCGCGCGCTCTATGACGAGGTACGCGCCCACCTCGGCCGCGAGCTCCCCGAGACGATTCGCACCGCTCGGATCGCCCACCTCGTCGGAACGGCCGGGACGGTGACGGCGCTGGCGGCGCTCGACCTCGGGCTCGCCCACTATGATCCCGAACGGGTGCAGGGGCACCGGCTGACCCGCACGACCATCGAGCGGCTGTCGGCTCGACTGGGCGGCCTCACGCTCGGGGAGCGCGCGGCGCTCCCGTGTCTGGAGCCGGGCCGCGCCGACCTCATCATCCCGGGTATCGCGATCGTGGTGGCGACGCTGGATCAGATCGGGCTCGAGACCCTTCGCGTCAGCGAGTACGGGTTGCGGGAGGGCATCCTGGTGGACGCGATCGAGGGACGCCACCGACGCGCAACCCCGGGCCCGTGATTTGACACTCCGGGAGGCGCCGACTAGACTAACTCGGTAAGTATGGATGAAATCGCGGTATTGGTGCTCAACTACACCTTTGAGCCACTGCATTTCACCAACGCACGCCGCGCGATCACGTTACTCCTGGCCGGTAAGGCGGAAGCGGTCGAAGCGTCTCCGCGTGTGGTGCGGTCGCCCTCGGTGACGTTCGCCCTCCCGGCCGTCATCCGACTCGCGATCTACATCCGCAAGCCGTTCCTCGATCGCGTGGCCTTCAACAAGAAGAACATCCTGAGGCGGGACGGGTACACGTGCCAGTACTGCAACCGCCGCGGCGAGCGGCTCACCGTCGACCACGTTGTGCCGCGCTCGCGCGGGGGTGAGACGACCTGGGTGAACGTGGTCGCGGCCTGCCTGCGCTGCAATCTCCGGAAGGGCAACCGACTCGCCGACGAGGTCGGGATGCGCCTCATCCGCGAGCCGGTGCATCCGAAGTTCGTGTTCTCGACGCACATGCTCCGGCATCCGCACGCGCACTCGCTGCTCGACTCGTGGCGAAAATATCTCCTCGCCGTCCCGACCCCGTCCTGACGTAGCCGACGCCGTGTTCCGGTTGTCGTCTGAGTATTCGCCGAGCGGCGACCAGCCGCAGGCGATCGCCGCCCTCACGACCTTCGTCCGCGAAGGCCGGCGCCACATGGTGCTGCGCGGCGTGACCGGCTCGGGCAAGACCTACTCGATCGCCAACGTCGTGGCGAACCTGGACCGGCCGACACTCGTCATCTCGCCGAACAAGACGCTCGCCGCCCAGCTCTTCAGCGAGTTCCGGGCGTTCTTCCCGTCGAACGCGGTCGAGTACTTCGTCTCGTACTACGACTACTACCAGCCCGAGGCGTACATCCCGCAGTCGGACACGTACATCGAGAAGGACGCCCTCATCAACGACGAGATCGACCGCATGCGCCACTCGGCGACCAAGTCGCTCCTCGAGCGACGCGACGTCCTCGTCGTCGCCTCGGTCTCGTGCATCTACGGCATCGGCGAGCCCGACACGTACCAGGGCCTGCACCTCGAGCTCCGCGAGGGCGACCGGATCGACCGGGACGAGATCATCCGACGGCTCATCGCGGTCCAGTACGAGCGGAACGACTACGACTTCCATCGCGGGACGTTTCGCGTGCGGGGCGACGTGGTGGAGGTCTTCCCGGCGAACGAAGAGTCGATCGCGCTCCGGGTCGAGCTCTTCGGGGACGTCATCGACGCGATCTCGCGGATCGACTCGCTCCGGGGGGCGGTGCTCGAGCGCGTCGATCGGGTCCACATCTACCCGGCGAGTCACTACGTCACCGAGGCATCGCAGCTCGAGCGGGCGTTCGAGACCATCCAGGAGGAGCTCGGGGAGCGGCTCGCGTTCCTGCGTCAGCGAAATCGTCTCCTCGAGGCGCAGCGGCTGGAGCAGCGGACCTTCTTCGACATCGAGATGCTGCGAGAGCTCGGCTATTGTCACGGGATCGAGAACTACTCGCGCCACCTGACCGGGCGCCGGCCGGGAGAAGCGCCGCCGACGCTGATCGAGTACATGCCGAAGGATGCGCTCATCATCATCGACGAGAGCCACGTCGCAGTGCCGCAGGTCCGCGGGATGTACTACGGGGATCGGTCGCGTAAGGAGGCGCTCGTCGAGTACGGGTTCCGGATGCCCTCCGCGTTCGACAATCGACCGCTCACGTTCGACGAGTTCACCCGACTGACCGGCCAGACGATCTACGTCTCGGCCACGCCGGGGCCCTACGAGCTCGACCTCGCGGCCGACACGGTCGCCGAGCAGGTGATCCGGCCGACCGGGCTCACCGACCCGCGGATCATCGTGCGGCCGGCGAAGGACCAGGTCGACGACCTGCTCGGCGAGCTCCGGGCGCGGGCCGAGCGCGACGAGCGCGTGCTGGTGACGACGCTGACCAAGCGCATGGCGGAAGACCTCACCGAGTACTACCAGCAGCTCGGGCTCCGAGTACGCTACCTGCACTCCGACATCGACACGCTCGACCGGGTCGCGATCATCCGCGATCTCCGGCTCGGCAAGTTCGACGGTCTCATCGGGATCAACCTGCTCCGCGAGGGGCTCGACATCCCGGAGGTGTCGCTGGTGGCGATCCTGGATGCCGACAAGGAAGGCTACCTCCGCTCGGCGACCTCCCTCATCCAGACGGCGGGGCGGGCGGCGCGCAACATCAACGGCGAGGTCGTCATGTACGCGGACCATGTCACGGACTCGATGGCGGCCACGATCCACGAGACGGAGCGCCGGCGGGAGCTGCAGCGCGCCTACAACGACGCGCACGGGATCACGCCGGAATCGATCAAGTCCTCGATCCGCGAGCTGCTCCAGACGATCTACGAGCGCGACTACTACACGGTGCCGGTGGAGGAACCGACGACGGAGACGTTCGAGTCACCGGCGGCCCTCCACTCACGTATCCTCGAGCTGGAGGCGCGGATGAAGGAGGCGGCCAAGCGTCTCGACTTCGAGCAGGCGGCCGAGCTTCGCGACCGGCTCAAGTCGCTGCGCAAGCAGCAGCTCAAGTGAGGATGGCGGCCGTGCGAGCCGCAGCCGGAGGCGAGGCGAGCCCGTGACTCTCGAAGACAAGCTCGCCCGGGTGCCCGATCGGCCCGGCGTCTACCTCTACCGGGACGGCAAGCAGCAGGTCCTCTACGTCGGCAAGGCGGCGTCCCTGCGCGGTCGCGTGCGATCCTACTTCCAGGAGTCGCGGCCCCGCGACCCCAAGACCGACGCGCTCGTGCGGCAGATCCGCGACCTCGAGTACATCGTCACCGACAACGAGCTCGAGGCGCTCATGCTCGAGGCCAACCTGGTCCGCAAGCACCGGCCCCGCTACAACATCATCCTGCGCGACGACAAGCACTACCCGTTTCTGAAGCTCACCACGAACGAGGCGTTTCCCCGGCTGCTGGTGGCTCGGCGCGTGCAGCACGACGGCGCGCTCTACTACGGCCCCTTCTATCCGGCCACCGCGATGCGCGAGACGCTCCGCCTCACGCGCCAGCTCTTCCCGCTCCGCACCTGCTCGATCACGATCGACGGCTCGCTCGAGCGGCCCTGCATCCAGTACGCGATCCACCGCTGCAACGCCCCCTGCACGGGCTGGGAGACCCGCGAGGGCTATGCGAAGACCGTGCAGGACGTCATGCACTTCCTGGAGGGTCGCGACGAGGAGCTGGCGCGACGCCTGACCAAAGAGATGGAGGAGGCCGCGGCCGAGTTGAAGTTCGAGCGCGCCTCGGTGCTCCGCGACCAGATCCAGTCCCTCAACAAGGTCCGCGAGCGCCAGAAGATCATCTCGACGGACGACGTCGACCAGGACGTCATCGGGGTCGTGCGCCAGGGCGACGACGCGTGCGTGGAGCTGTTCTTCGTCCGCAAGGGCCGCCTGGTCGGCCAGGAGCCGTTCTTCTTCGACCGCGTCGCCGGATGGAGCGACGGCGAGATCCTCTCGGCGTTCGTGCGCCAGTTCTACGGCAAGGCGGTCCCCCCGGCGCCCGAGCTCCTCCTCTCCGAGGAGCTGCCCGAGACGGAGCTCACGACCGAGTGGCTCTCGACGCTCGTCGGCCGCCGGGTGCAGCTGCACGCCCCGCAGCGGGGCGCCAAGCGACAGTTCGTCGCGATGGCCGAGGCGAACGCCGCGATCGCGCTCCAGAACCGTCTGCTCGCCCGCGACAACCGCCAGCAGCTCGTCCTGGAAGAGCTCCAGCGGGCGCTCGGCCTGCCCGGGCTCCCGAACCGCATCGAGGGCTACGACATCTCCAACATCCAGGGGACCGAGCAGGTCGGATCGATGGTCGTCTGGGAGAACGGCGGGCTCAAGAAGGACGACTACAAGCGCTTCCGGATCCGGACGGTCGCCGGGGCCGACGATTTCGCCTCACTGAACGAGGTGCTCACGCGGCGCTTCGCGAAGGCGCTCGAGCAGGGGAGCGTGCTGCCCGACCTCCTTCTGATCGACGGTGGGCGCGGCCAGCTCAACGTCGCGCTCAAGGTGCTCCAGGACCTCGGGCTCGACTACATCCCCGCCGTCGGGCTCGCCAAGCAGGCCGAGGAGGTCTACCAGGCCGACAGCCTGCACCCGCTCGTGCTCGATCCGACGTCGCCCGCGCTCCACACGCTCCAGCGGATCCGCGACGAGGCGCACCGCTTCGCGATCACGTACCACAAGAAGCTCCGAGCGAAGCGCACGATCCAGTCCGTGCTCGATACGATCCCCGGCATCGGGCCGACGATCCGCACGAGCCTCCTGAAAACGCTCGGCTCGGCGCGGCGCGTCCGCGACTCGTCGGTCGCCGAGCTGGCCGCGGTGCCGAAGGTCACCCCGAAACTCGCGCAGCGGATCTTCGACCACTTCCATCCGTCGACGTCGAATGGAACCACAAGCGACGACCGGCTGTTACAATGACGGTGGCCTACCAGGCCAGAGGGGAGGTGACAGCTCTTGAGGAAGCTCATGGCAGTCACGGTGGTAGTGGTGGCGGTTGCCTTCACCGCGGGCGCGGCGTTCGCGAGTTCCTGCCCGAAGGTGATCAAGGAAGGCCGTGAGGCGGCCGCGAAGATGAAGGCGGACGACCCCAAGGTGAAGGCGGCGGTCGCCAAGCTCGACGAGGCGCAGAAACTGCACGACGGTGGGAAGCACGCGGACTCTTTGAAGCTGGCCAACGAGGCCGCCGCGGACCTGAAGAAGTAATCACATCAGCTGCGGCGTGGCGCGGCAGATCCGACCGTCGCGCTGCGCCGTAGTCCTTCTGGCCGTCGCCCTTCTTGAAGGAGGACCACGATGCGACTCCTGCTGGGATGCGTCTCGTGGACGTTGGTGCTGTCGCTCGTCGCGTCGCCGGCCTCCGCGTCCCAGTGTCCCGTCCTCATCAAGCAGGGCAGGGACGCCGCCGCGACCATGAACCCGAACGACACGAAGGTGAAGGACGCCCGGGCGAAGCTCGACCGCGCCTCGTCGCTCCACAAGGAGGGCAAGCACACCGACGCCATGCGCGAAGCCAACGAGGCGCTCGGCTTGCTCGGCGTGCAGAAGTAGGTCGGGCCCGCGCCCGACCCTCCCAGCATTTCTTGCCCCTGCCCCCTAAGGATGTTAAAAATTTAGCTTAATCATGTCGACCGACCGCTATCCGTTCCGTGAGATCGAGGCCAAGTGGCAGGCGGTCTGGGAAGAGACCAGGCAGTTCCGCGTCCGCGAGGACCCGAGCCGGCCGAAGTTCTACTGCCTCGAGATGTTCCCGTACCCGTCGGGGCGCATCCACATGGGCCACGTGCGCGTCTACGCGATCGGCGACCTTCTGGCCCGCTACAAGTGGATGCGCGGGTACAACGTGCTGCACCCGATGGGCTGGGACGCCTTCGGGCTGCCGGCCGAGAACGCCGCCATCGAGCACGGCGTGCATCCGGTGATCTGGACCTACGAGAACATCGACTACATGCGCTCGCAGCTCATGAAGATGGGGATCTCCTACGACTGGGACCGGGAGGTCACCACCTGCGAACCGGCCTACTACAAATGGGAGCAGCTCATCTTCATCAAGATGCTCGAGCGGGGCCTCGCCTACCGAAAGCGCTCGACGGTGAACTGGTGCCCGTCCTGCCAAACGGTCCTCGCCAACGAGCAGGTCGAGGACGGCCGGTGCTGGCGCTGCGACTCCGAGGTGACTCCGCGCGAGATCGACGGCTGGTTCTTCAAAATCACGAGCTACGCGGAAGAGCTGCTCGCCTGGTGCGACCGGCTGCCCGGCTGGCCCGAGCGCGTGCTGACGATGCAGCGCAACTGGATCGGCAAGAGCGAGGGCGTCGAGTTCGATCTGCCGGTGGAGGGACGACCGGAGCTTTCGATCCGCGTCTTCACGACGCGGCCGGACACTGTCTTCGGCATGACCTACGCGGTGCTGGCTCCCGAGCACCCGCTCGTCGACCGCATCGTGAACGATCCCGCCGAGCGCGCCGCCGTCGCGCGCTTCCGCGCCGAGGTCGCGCGCCAGTCCGAGATCGAGCGGACGGCCGCGGACCGGCCCAAGCGAGGGCTCCGCCTCTCGGCTCGAGTCGTGAATCCATTCAACGAGGACGCCGTCCCGCTGTTCATCGCCGACTACGTCCTCATGGGGTACGGCACCGGAGCCGTCATGGCGGTCCCCGGCGAGGACGAGCGGGACTGGGAATTCGCCGAGCAGCACGGCCTGCCCATCATCGAGACGGTCAAGCGCCCGGACGGGTGGACCGGGAAGGCGTACACCGGCGACGGCGTCAAGATCAACTCCGGCTTCCTCGACGGCCTCGCGGTCGCCGAGGCGAAGCGTCGAGCGACCGACTGGCTGGTCTCACGTGGCCTCGGCACCGCCAAGGTCAACTATCGTCTCCGCGACTGGGGCATCAGCCGCCAGCGATACTGGGGCGCGCCGATCCCGGTGCTCTACTGCGACACCTGCGGCATGGTGCCCGAAGCCGAGCAGAACCTGCCGGTGACGCTGCCCCGGGATGTGCAGCTCTCCGGCAAGGGCGGCTCGCCGCTGGCGAACGTCGCGAGCTTCGTCAACGCGACCTGCCCACGCTGCGGCGGCCACGCGCGGCGCGAGACGGACACGATGGACACCTTCGTGGAATCGTCGTGGTACTTCCTGCGCTATTGCTCGCCCCACCACGACACGGGGATGTTCGAGCGGAGCGCCGCCGACTACTGGATGCCGGTCGATCAATACATCGGCGGCATCGAGCACGCGGTGCTCCACCTCCTCTACGCGCGGTTCTACACGAAGGTGCTCCGCGACCTCGGCCTCACGAAGATCGACGAGCCGTTCATGGCGCTGCTCAGCCAGGGCATGGTCATCAAGGACGGGGCGAAGATGTCGAAGTCGAAGGGCAACGTGGTCTCCGACGATTTCGTCCGCGAGAAGTACGGCGCCGACACGGGGCGCCTGTTCGAGCTCTTCGCGGCGCCGCCGGAAAAAGACCTGGAGTGGAACGACCAGGGCATCGAGGGTGCCTCCCGCTTCCTCAACCGCGTCTGGCGCTTCGTCGCGGCGCATATGGATGAGATCAGGGGGGCCAGGCGCTCCCCCGGGCCCTGGACCCCGACCACCGAGGCCGGGCGCGCCTTCCGTCGGGTGATCCACGAGACAATCGGACGCGTCACCGACGACCTCGACCGCGAGTTCCACTTCAACACCGCGATCGCCGCGATCATGGAGCTCGTCAACGCGCTGCAGGCCTTCGAGGCCGCGTCCGGCGATGGTGCGGGCGGCGCCGCCGCCGGGGAGCGCGCCGCGCTCTTGCGCGAGGCGGTCGAGACGACGCTGCTGCTGCTCGGCCCCTTCTGCCCCCACGTCACCGAAGAGCTCTGGTCGCGGTTCGGCCACGCCGAGAGCCTCTTCAAGCAGCGCTGGCCCGTCGCCGACCCGGCGGCGCTCCAGAAGACGGAAGTCACGGTCGTCGTCCAGGTGGACGGCAAGGTGCGCGGGCGCCTGCTCGTCGACGTCGACGCCGGGGACGATCGGATCCGCCAACTGGCCCTCGGCGACGACCGCGTGAAGCCGTGGGTCGAGCGCCGCCGCGTCGAGAAGGTCGTCGTCGTCCCGAACCGGCTGGTCAATATCGTGACCCGCGCGTGACAGGATCCGGCCGCGCGCTCGCGCTCGGCCTCACCGTGCTCGTCGTCGCGCCCGCGGGCTGCGGCTACTCGCTGCGCGGCAACCTCCCGAACCACATCCAGACGGTGGCCGTGCCGGTCTTCACGAACAAGACCGCGGAGCCCGCCGTGGAGAACTTCCTCACGAGCGCCGTCGTCGAGGCCTTCTCCACCAACGGTCGGCTCCGCGTGGTCGGGACGGACGACGCGGACGCCATCCTCGACGGGGAAGTGATCGGCTACACTCTGCAGTCGATCGCGTTCGACTCCCACGCCAACGTGCGCCAGTATCGGCTGGTGGTCACGATGAACCTCCGTCTCCGCGACGTGCGGCGGAACACGGTCCTCTTCGAGCAGCAACGTCTGCAGGAGAAAGCCGACTTCCAGGTCCTGGGCGCCGTCTCCCAGACCATTTCGCGAGAGGAGTCGGCGGTCCGCGCGGCCGCGATCGACATCGCGCGGGCGATCGTGAGCCTGACCGTCGACCGATTTTGACACCGTCGAGCATGGAGCGGAGCCAGCCAATACCGACCGGATTGATCGAGCGAGCGGAGCCAGCCCGACCGAGGGGGTTGACCGGGCGAGCGGAGCCACTCGCTCCTACAGCAGGCCACCCTCGGTCGCCTCGGTCTACGAGCACTCGGTAAATGGACTACGCGATGTTCGTGCGCCTGGCCGAGCGCGGTGAGGCGCCACCGATCACTCTGCTCCACGGCGGCGACGTCCAGCTCCTCGACGACGCGCTGGCCGCCGCGACGCGTGGGCTTTTTCCCGATTCCACGCTGGCGGCCTGGGGCCGCGAGGTGTTCGACGGGCGCGAGCGCAGTGTCGACGACCTCGTCCGGTCGGCCATGACCCTACCGTTCGGGAGCGGGCGCCGGCTCGTGGCCGTTCGGCGCGCCCAGGCCCTCCCCGCGAAGGCGACGGACGCGCTCGCGGCCTACGCCGCAAACCCGAATCCGGCAACCTGCCTCTTGCTGCTGGCCGATGAGGCGCTGCGCGCCTCGCGCGAGCGCCGGAACGACCACTGGCTGCTGAGCGCTTTGCCGGGCGCCGCGCTCGTCGAGCTTCCGACTCGAGGGGGACGAGACCTCGCGGGCTGGCTGCGTCAGCGCGCGGCCCTCGAAGGGCTGAGCGTCAGCGACGAGGCCGCGCGACTCCTCGTCGAGCTGACCGGTGAGGACACCGCCACGCTCCTCGGCGAGACGCGCAAGGCCGCGCTCGCGGGTGGGCCCGACAACCGCGCCGTCGGCGTCAAGGACGTCGGGGCGGTCGTGGGGGAGCATCGGCTGGACGCGATCTTCGACCTGACGCGCGCCGTGGAGCGCCGCGACATCGCGGGCGCGCTCAAGACACTCGACCGGCTCCTCGCCACCGAGGACGCGATGCTCCTGCTCTCCGTGCTGGCGCGCGACGTGAGAACCGCGTGGACCGCCGTCGCGTGGCGCCGTCGGGGCCGGGCCGTCGAGGAGATCGCCCGCGCGCTCCGCCGGCCACCGGCCGTGATCGAGGCGCTCACCGGCTCCACGAGCGGGTCCGAGACCCTCTTTGCCTGGAAGCTCCGTCGGTGCTGGGACGTCGAACGCCGGCTCAAGAGCAGCGGTGAGCCTCGGGCCGAGATGGCGACCCTGGTGGCCGATCTGTGTGCGGAGAGGTGATCGGTCGCTGGATCCTCCTCGGCCTCCTCCTCGGGGGAGCGTGTGTCACGGGGATCGCGGGTGCCGCCGAGCGCTGCGCGGAGTGTGTGACCGCCGGTGCGGCGTACGCCACGCTGCGGGTCCCGCCCGGCACGCCCCTGGCGGGCTACGGCAGCATGAAGCGCCGCCTCGCGTTTCCCGACGTCTTCGGCCGGTACGCCCACGCGTTCTGGTTCACGCCCTCCGTCGGCGAACACGATCCGGTGGCGGCGCGGGCGCTCGTGCTGGAAACCCGAGCCGCGCGACTGGCGTGGGTCACGCTCGACCTCATCGCAGTCGACGGCGCATTCACCCGCGCCGTTCAAGATCGCCTGGCGCGCGTCGGCGTTCCGGCGACGACGCTCATCGTCTCGGCCTCGCACACTCACTCGGGCCCGGGCGCGTTCCTGGACTCGGCGCTCATGGGCCTGGTCGCGGTCGATCGCCTGGACCCGGTCGTACGGGAGGCGCTCGTCGAGGGCGCCGCGACCGCGATCCGACAGGCCGATGGCGCGCGCGCGCCGGCGCGCGTCGCCGCGACGACGGTCACGGCGCCCACGGTGACGGCGAGCCGGCTCGCGCGGCCGCTCGACCAGGAGATCGTGGTGTTGAAGCTCACGACCGTCGGCGGAGCGCCGCTCGCGCTGGTCTGGAACTTCGCGATCCACGGGACGATGCTCTCCGCGGCCAACCTTCGCCTCTCGGGCGACGTCATGGGGGCTGCCTCCGCGCGGCTCGAGCAGCGGCTCGGGGCGCCGGCCCTCTTCGTCAACGGAGCGGTCGGCGACGTGAGCCCCGCCCGTCACGGCGAGGCCGCGCTGCGAGAGGTGTCCAGCGCCCTCGCGGCCGCGGTCGAGGCGGGCTGGGCACAGGCCAAGCCATTGCCCGTCACCACGCTCCGGGTCTCGGAGCGCCGGGTCACGCTGCCCCCGGCGGCCCTGTCGCTCAAGCGCTGCGCCGGCCGATGGGCGCCCGAACTCATGGCGATTCCCCTCGGCTCCGTCATGCCCGCCGACACCGAGCTCGTCGCCGCCGCGCTCGGCGACACGGCGTGGGTGACGATGCCCGGCGAGCTGCAGACGTCGTTCGGTCAGGCGATCAAGCGCGAGGCGCGGGCGCTGTTCGCGCCGGTGTTCGTCGCGGGGCTGTCGAACGACTACCTCGGGTACTTCACGACACCCGAGGATTCCACCCGCCGGGCGTATGTCGCGTGCGCCACGATCTACGGCCCCGACGCGGGTGCGTGTCTCACCGACGCGGCGATCGAGCTGCTCTACCGACTGGGCGGACGTCCGCGGCCATCGGCGGGTCCATCATCACGCTGCGACGCCGGCGCAGCGTCCCGGTGAGAAGGACGGAGAGGGGAATCGGGGCTACTGCGCGGCGACGAGACGCCGGGCGAGCGAGGACTTCTTGCGCGCCGCGGTGTTGCGGTGGATCACGCCCTTGGTGACGGCCTTGTCGAGCACGCGGATGGCGTCGCGGACAGCCGCGGCGCGTCCGGCGCCCTCGATGGCGCGCGCGGTCTTGATCGCGCCGCGGATCTTCGTGCGCAGGGCGCGGTTGCGCAGGCGCCGTCGTTCGTTCTGCCGAATGCGTTTCATTGCCGACTTCGTGTTCGCCACGTGAACGCTCCTTACCGTGTAGTCGCGCCGCGGTCGGCAGGGTCCCAGCCCCGCGGTCGTTGTCGTGTACGCGCTGCATCATGCCCGAGGGCCGGAGGAATTTCAAGGTGAGCGCGAGCGAGGGGCAGGTCGTCCGGGCCCTCGGCGGCATCGCCAGCGCGACCCTGCTGAGTCGGCTGCTCGGATTCGTGCGCGACATGGTCGTGGCGCGGGCATTCGGCGCTGGCCCCGTCACCGACGCATTCTTCGTCGCATTCCGGATCCCCAACATCCTCCGGCGGCTCCTCGCCGAAGGGGCCCTGTCCACCGCGATGATTCCCGTCTTCACCGACTACGCGTCGACCCGCGAGCGGCCGGAGCTCACCCGGATGCTGCGCGCCGTGCTGGGGCTTGCGCTCCTCGTGCTGACGGTGACCGCGGCGCTGGGTATCCTCGGCGCGCCCCTGATCCTGAAGGTGATCGCGCCCGGCTTCATGAGCGACCCTTCGCAGGCAACGCTGGCGGTGTTTCTGACGCAGGTCATGTTCCCCTACCTGCCGCTCGTCGGCCTGGCCGCGATGGCCACCGGCGTGCTCAACTCCCAAAGCCGGTTCTTCGCCGGCGCGATCGGACCGGCTGTCCTCAACGTCGGGATGATCGGCGCGGTCGTGCTGCTTCTGCATCACGTCGAGCCGCCGATCCTCTCGCTGGCGATCGGCGTGCTCGTGGGAGGGGTCGGCCAGCTGCTCGTGCAGGTGCCCAGTCTCTCGGCGTGCGGGCTCCTGGTGGCTCCCTCGACCGAGCTCCGCCACCCGGCGATCGCGCGGATCACCCGGCTCCTGCTGCCCGCCGTCTTCGGCCTGGCGGCGGTGCAGGTGATGGTGTTCGTCAACACGTTGCTGGCGTCGCTCCTGCCACTGGGCTCGATCTCGTATCTCTACTACGCCGACCGTGTCATGGAGTTCCCCCTGGGCGTCTTCGGCATCGCGCTCGCCTCGGCGTCGCTGCCCGTCATGTCGCGCCAGGCAGCCGCGCAGGACCATCCAGCGTTGGCCGCCACCCTGAGCTTCGCCCTCCGGCTCGCTCTCTACGTGTCGGTGCCGGCCACGGTCGGCCTCGTCGTGCTTCGGACGCCGATCGTGCGCGTGCTCTTCGAGCGCGGCCGATTCGGTCCCGTGGAGACGTCGGCCACCGCGGAGGCGCTCGCGTGGTACGCCCTCGGCCTGGCCGGATTCGCCGGCTCGCGCATCGTGGCGCAGGCCTTCTACGCGCTCGGGGACGCCGCGACGGCCGTCCGCTGGGGCATCGTGTCGATCGTCGCGAATGTCGTGGCGGCTCTCGCCCTGATGGGCCCGCTGGGGCACGCCGGCCTCGCGGGCGCGGCGTCCGTCGGGGCGTACGTGAATCTGGTCGCCCTCCTGGTGATCGCGCGCTGGCGGCTCGGCCGGCTCGGCGGGCGTGCGCTCGTGAGCAGTGCCTGTCGAACGACGCTGGCATCGCTTCCGCTCGCGGGCTCGTGCTGGCTGGCGCTCGCCCTGTGGCCGTCTCGGCGCTCGCTCGCGCTCGACGTCGCGTGGCTGGCGGCGGCGATCGTCGTCGGCGTGGCGCTCTTCTGGGGCGCGAGCGTCGCGCTCAGCATCTCCGAGCGTACCGCCCTCCTGAACCTCTTCAGGCGGCGCGAACACCACGGCACCGTCGACGCCTGAGGCGGCGCGCGATGCGCGTCACGACGGCGGTGCACGCTTCGCGATTCGGAAGCGTCGTGATAGAATCCGACGTGGTCACTCTATGACCGATGTGGTTGTCGAGTATCTCGGTGCCCTCCAGGCAGAGCGGGGGGCCTCCCGAAATACTCTCAACGCCTACCGACGCGACCTCACCGACTTCACGCAGTTCCTGAACGCTCAGCACCGGAGCCTGCATCGGGTTGGCCCCGACGACATCGTCGGGTACCTCGACCTCCTGCGGAGCCGCGGCCTCCGACCGGCCAGCGTCGCGCGGCGCATCTCGGCGCTCCGGGGGCTCTACAAGCATTTGCTCCGCGAAGGCGCCTTGCGGCGCGATCCCACCGAGCATCTGGAGGCGCCACGGCGCTCGCGAGCGCTTCCGCGGACCCTTTCGCGGGAGGCCGCCGCGGCGCTCGTCGAAGCGCCCGACCTGACGCACCCGCGCGGCGTGCGGGACCGAACGGTCCTCGAGCTCCTCTACGCCACCGGGATGCGCGCCTCCGAATGCCTCGGCCTCACGCTGGACGACGTCAACCTCACCGCGGGCTACGTGGTCTGCACCGGCAAGGGACGGAAGCAGCGCCTCGTTCCCGTCGGCGGGGAAGCTGCGCAGTGGGTGAGACGCTACCTTCGAGAGACCCGTCCCTTGTCTACGCGGGTCCGCGACAGTGGTCGACTGTTCGTGAATCCCCGCGGCGGCCGGTTATCGCGGCAGTCGCTCTGGACGATCGTGCGGCAGGCCGCGGCCAGAGCCGGCCTCCGCCAGCGCGTCTCGCCCCACGTGCTCCGGCACTCGTTCGCGAGCCACCTGCTCGAGGGCGGCGCCGATCTCCGCTCGATCCAGGCCATGCTCGGCCACGCCGACATCGCGACCACGCAGATCTACACGCACCTGCCGTCGGCGACGTTGCTCACGATGTATCGGCGCTTCCACCCGCGGGCGTGACCGTGGCGAAGCGGGCGCACGTGTACCCGCAAGTCGCCCTCGCGGCGGCCGACCTCGCCGATGTCGCCGTCGTGGTGGCGCCGGCGGCCATTACCGTGGCCGACGCGCTGGCCCGGGTGCGCAAGCGGAACGCCGGTCTGCTGGCGGCCGGTGCGTCACACGTGCTGCGCGACGACCTGGTCCGCGCGGCCTCGCTCGGCCTCGGCGAGCTACGCGCCGTGGAGATCGCGCGCTCGCTGCCAGCCGTCGATCCAGGCGCCGGCGAGACCGTCCTGCGCCGTCTGCTCGCGGCCGGCGCTCCGCTCGTCACGGTGCGAAGCGCGCGGAGCATCCGGGGTGCCGTCAGTGGCCGACTCGCCTGCCTCGGCGTGGCCGAGGCGTCGGCCGCCGGCCGCGTCAGCCGGAGCCTGCCGGGCGATGTCCGGGAGCTCCTCAAGACCATCGGGCGGATCGCGGAGGAGCACGACGGCCGCGCGTATCTCGTGGGGGGCCTCGTCCGTGACCTGTGGCGCGGCGCGCCGATCGGCGAGCGCGATCTCGACATCGTCATCGAGGGCGACGCCCCGACCGTGGCGCGCCGCCTCGCACGCGTGCTCGGGGGCTCGGTCGTGGAGCACCGCCGGTTCCTGACGGCCTCGGTCACGGCGCGCGCGTTCGGACGGATCGACGTGGCCACGTCCCGGTCGGAGCGTTACGAGGCTCCGGGCGCGCTGCCGCGCGTGCTGCCGGCGGGGATCGGCGAGGATCTGCGGCGGCGTGATTTCACGGTCAACGCCCTTGCGATCGAGCTTTCCTCCGGCGAGTTCGGCCTGATCGATCGGCTCGGCGCGCGCCTCGATCTGGCACGTCGCCGACTGCGCGTGCTGCACCCGCTCTCGTACGTCGAGGATCCGACCCGCATCTTTCGCGCCGCGAGGTACATCGCCCGTCTCGGTCTCTCCCCGGATCCGGCCACCGCCCGGGCGCAGGCGCTCGCGCTACGTCTCGTCCCGTATCCCGCGCTGTCGGGCCAGCGGATCGCCGCCGAGCTCGAGCGCGTCCTGGGCGAAGCCCAGCCCGGGGTCATCCTCGCCGGACTCGGCCGCGCCGGGGCCTTCCGCCTGCTGGACCCCGGCTACCGGTTCACCGCGACGAGCCGGCGCCGGCTCGCCGAGCTTCCCCGGGCGCTGGCCTGGGCCCGCGACCGGGCGCTCGAGGTCGACGCGGTCGGACTCGCCGCGCTCGCGATCGTCGGCGACCGGCCGGCGGCGGCGGCCCGGGCCGCGCTCGCGCGACTCGGCTTCGCGGGCGGGCCGCTGGCCACCCTCGAGCGGGCCCACGCCACCGTCGGGTCGCTCGCCTCCGAGCTCGCCGCGGCCGCGGCGCCCAGCGAGCGCGCACGCCTGCTCCGCGGACGGGCGCCGGTCGAGCTCGCCTGGCTCTGGCTGACGGGTGAGCGCGCCGTCCGCGAGACGCTCGACTGGTTCACCGGCCTCGACTCGCGCGTCGTGACCTTGAGCGGAGACGACGTCGTCGCGCTCGGTGTCCCTCGGGGCCCCGCCGTGGCGCGTGTCCTCGCCGAGGTGAGGGACGCGCGCCTCGACGGCACCCTCACGAACCGTGCCATGGAGGAAGCGCACGTCCGACAGTGGATCGCGAAAGGAGGATGAGTTGGCCCCGAAATACATCTTCGTGACGGGCGGCGTCGTCTCGTCGCTGGGCAAGGGTCTGGCCGCGGCGTCGATCGGCGCGCTCCTGGAGGCGCGCGGATTCCGGGTGACGCTGCAAAAGATGGATCCCTACATCAACGTGGACGCCGGGACCATGAGCCCGTATCAGCACGGCGAAGTCTTCGTGACCGACGACGGGGGCGAGACCGATCTCGACCTCGGGCACTACGAGCGGTTCACGTCGAGCCGCGTGACGCGCGACCACAACGTGACGACCGGTAAGGTCTACTACTCGGTCATCCAGAAGGAGCGCCGGGGCGACTATCTGGGTCGCACGGTCCAGGTGATTCCGCACATCACCGACGAGATCAAGGCGTCCATCCGGAAGGTCGCGCGTGACACCGACGTCGTCATCGTCGAGGTCGGGGGCACCGTCGGCGACATCGAGGGCCTTCCCTTCCTCGAGGCCGTTCGCCAGTTCAAGAAGGACGTGGGCCGGGAGAACGTGATCTACGTGCACCTCACCCTCGTGCCGTTCATCCAGGCCGCCTCCGAGCTGAAGACGAAGGCCACGCAGCACTCGGTCAAGGAGCTGCGGGCGATCGGCATCCAGCCCGACATTCTGCTCTGTCGCACGGACCGCTACCTGCCGCCGGGGATCAAGTCGAAGATCGCCCTCTTCTGCGACGTCGAGGAGGAGGCCGTCATCACGGCCAAGGACGTCGACACGATCTACGAGGTGCCGCTCGTCTTCCACCGGGAGGGTCTCGACGAGATCATCGTGAAGCTCCTCGGTCTCGAGCCCCGACCGACCGATCTCTCGCGTTGGGAGAGCGTCGTGCGGCGGGTCAAGTCTCCGCTCCTCGAGACGCGCATCGCCGTGGTCGGCAAGTACGTCGAGCTGAAGGATTCCTACAAGAGCCTCGTGGAGGCGCTCGCGCACGGCGGCATCGCGAACGAGGCGCGCGTGGACGTGCAGTGGGTGGACGCCGAGCACATCGAGCGCGACGGCGCCGACGCCCAGTTCACGGGCGTCCACGG
The DNA here is from genome assembly GCA_003220535.1 of Candidatus Rokuibacteriota bacterium. GTDB lineage: Bacteria > Methylomirabilota > Methylomirabilia > Rokubacteriales > CSP1-6 > AR31. Next base: position 161,319 of record QHSU01000070.1, on the reverse strand, counting down.
CATCCTGGTGCCGGGCGGCTTCGGCGACCGCGGGATCCTGGGCAAGATCGCGGCGGTGCGCTACGCGCGCGAGCGGCGCGTGCCCTACCTCGGCATCTGCCTGGGCATGCAGTGCGCGGTGATCGAGTACGCGCGGAACGTGTGCGGCCTCGCCGGCGCGAGCTCCGCCGAGTTCGACCCGGCGGCGCCGCATCTGGTGATCGATCTCCTGCCCGAGCAGCGCGCCGTCGCCGACAAGGGCGGCACGATGCGGCTGGGGCTCTATCCAATCGTCCTCGGCGAAGGCAGCCTGGCCTCGCGCCTGTACGGCCAGGGGATCATCCAGGAGCGCCATCGCCACCGGTACGAGGTGAACAACGACTATCTGCCCCGGCTCGAGAAGACCGGGTTGCGCGTCTCCGGCATCTGGGCGGAAAAGCAGCTCGTCGAGATCATCGAGATCCCCGAGCACCCGTATTTCGTGGCCGGTCAGTTCCATCCGGAGTTCCGCTCGCGGCCCTGGGACCCGCACCCGCTGTTCGCGGGGCTCGTCAAGGCCGCCCTCGAGCACGCCGCGCCATGACGAGGCACCCGGTCGCGGTCGGCTCCATCACGATCGGCGCGGGCCGGCCGCTGGCGCTGATCGGGGGGCCGTGCGCGATCGAGAACGAGAAGCACGCCCTGATGACGGCCGAGCGGCTCACCTCGATCGCGGCCGAGCGCCGGGTGCCGTTCATCTACAAGTCGTCCTACGACAAGGCCAATCGCTCGTCGGCCCGTAGCTACCGCGGGCCGGGCCTCGTCGAGGGCTTGCGCATTCTCAAGAAGGTCCGGGACGAGATCGGCGTGCCGGTGCTGTCCGACATCCATCAGGTGTCGGAGGTCGAGCCGGCGGCCGCGGTGCTCGACGTACTGCAGATCCCGGCGTTCCTCTGCCGGCAGACCGATCTCGTGCTGGCCGCCGCCGCCACCGGCAAACCCGTCAACGTCAAGAAGGGGCAGTTCGTCGCGCCCGCCGACATGAAGAACGTCGTCGACAAGGTCGTCTCGACCGGGAACCACGCGCTGCTGCTCACCGAGCGCGGCGCATCGTTCGGCTACAACAACCTCGTGGTGGACCTGCGCGGCCTCGAGATCATGCGCGAGCTGGGATATCCGGTCGTGTTCGACGCGACCCATTCGGTCCAGCTCCCGGGCGGCGCCGGCGACCGCTCGGGCGGCGAGCGGCGCTACGTGCAGGGGTTGGCCCGGGCGGCGGTCGCCTTCGGCGTCGACGCGCTCTTCATGGAGATGCACGAAGACCCCGACCGCACGCTGCCCGACGGCCGGCCGCTCTCGGACGGCCCGAACATGCTGCGCATCGACGACCTGCCGCGATTGCTGGACCAGCTGCTGGCGATCCGGGCGGGGCTGGGCGAGCCATGAACGGACCCGGCCGCGATCACCGCCGTCTTGCCGAGCGCGTGCTGCGCATCGAGGCGGAAGCGATCCTCGGTCTCATCCCCAAGCTCGACGAGCGGTTCGATCGGGCCGTGGAGGCACTCCACACGTGCGTCGGTCGCGTCATCGTCACCGGGATGGGCAAGTCCGGTCTCGTGGGGCGGAAGATCGCCGCCACGCTGGCCTCGACCGGCACGCCGGCGTTTTTCCTCCATCCGGCCGAAGGCGTTCACGGCGATCTCGGCATGGTGGCGCGCGGGGACGTGGTGCTGGCGCTGTCGAACTCGGGCGAGACCGACGAGATGCTCGCCATCCTGCCGCCGCTCAAGCGACTGGGCGTAGCGATCGTGCTGCTGACCGGCAATCCCAAGTCGACGCTCGCGCGCCAGAGCGAGGTGGTCCTCGACGTGAGCGTGGCCGAGGAAGCCTGTCCCATGAATCTGGCGCCCACGTCGTCGACGACCGCCGCGCTGGCGATCGGCGACGCGCTCGCGATGGCGCTGCTGGACTTGCGCGGTCTCCGGCCCGACGATTACGCGGCGCTCCACCCGAGCGGCACGCTGGGCTGGCGGGCGCTGTTCCGCGTGGCCGACCTCATGCACGGCGGCGACACGGTGCCGATGGTGACCGAAGCCGCGAGCCTCCGGAGCGCCGTGGAGGAGATGACGCGCGAGCGCACCCGCTCGGCCGCGGCCGGGGAGGCGCGACACGCGTGCGGCATGACGACGGTGGTCGATGCAGAAGGCCGACTGGTCGGCGTGATCACCGACGGCGATCTGCGCCGACTGCACCTGCGTGGAGGACCGCTCGAGGGATTGCGCGCGGCCGATGTCGTCTCCCGTACCCCGCGGACCATCGGCGCCGACGACCTGGCGACCAAGGCGCTCGAGATCATGGAGGGTAAGATCACGAGCCTCGTCGTCGTGGACGAGAGCCAACGGCCCCGCGGCGTCATCCACCTGCACGACATCCTCCGGGCGAAGATCGTTTAGTTTTCAAGGTGTTTCCGCTTTTCTCGCCCTCGGCCATATGGTAGCGTGGTACCGAAATTGCATTCCGGTCCGTCTTCCCTTTAGAATCGACAGAGCGATGAAAGCACAACGCGTGGCCGCTGGAATTCTCGGAATGGTCGTCGTCTTCGTGCTCCTGGTGGCGGGCACGCTCATCGCCAAGAGCCGGACGCCGGCCGTGGAGTCGACCGGTCCGGTCACCTCCAGCGCCGACCTGCGAATCAAGGAGGCCCAGATCGAGGAAGAGACGGGCGGCGTACGCTGGAGGCTCAAGGCCGAGCAGGCGCTGATCTTCGACGCGGAGGGGCGCACCGCGCTCCGGAAAATCTCGGTCGACGTGTTCGAGCGCGACCGATCCTGGTCGATCGTCGGCGAGGAGGGCGACCTGTTCCAGGCCACGCGGAATCTCGAGATCCGGAACAACGTCGTGCTCACCTCGAGCGACGGCCTCCGTCTGGAGACGAGCGTCCTCCGCTGGCAGGGTGCGGAGAAGCGTCTCTGGACGGACGCGCCGGTGCGGCTCTCGCGGGGCGGCGCGGTCGCCGATGGCACCGCGCTCGACGTGCGGATGGGCGACGAGTCCACGACGCTGGCGGGCCCGGTCCACACGATCTTCACCCAGACGGGCAAATGACCGCACGGGCGGTGCTCGCCGTCATCCTCGTCACGCTGGCGCCCGGGCTCGCGGCGGGCCAGCCGGCTCCGAAGGGCTCGACGCTACCCCCTGCGGCGGGCGCTGCCACGAAGACGACGCAGCCGCTCACCGTGGACTCCGAGAAGATGGAGCGGTTCGGCAAGGAGGGAGTGGTCATCTTCAGCGGTAACGTCGTGGCCCGGCGCGACAACGCGGTCCAGTACGCCGACCGGGTCGAGGTCTATCTCGACGAGAAGGGCGACCGAGTGCTGAGAACGGTCTCGACCGGGAGCGTCCGGATCATCACCAAGGACTGCCGCACCGGCACGGCGCAGCGCGCCGAGTACTACGACCTCGACCAGCGCGTGGTGCTCATCGGCAACGCCCGCGTCTGGCAGGAGGACAACGTCGTCTCCGGGGACACGATCACGATCTTCATCTCTCAGGACCGCACGATCGTGGAAGGCGGCAAGCAGGACCGGGTCAAAGGCATCTTCTACGCCAAAGACGACAAGCAGGACGGCCAGCCGGCGGCCAGGCGCACGGCGGAAGCCTGCAAGAACTGACCGATGGAAGGGCTCGTCGCACAGGGCCTCATGAAGTGGTTCAAGACCCGCAAAGTCGTCGACTCCGTCTCGCTCGACATCCAGCGGGGCGAGATCGTCGGCTTGCTCGGCCCGAACGGCGCCGGGAAAACGACGTCGTTCTACATGATGGTCGGCCTGCTCCCGGCGGACGGCGGCCGGATCTTCCTGGAAGGTGAGGAGATCACCGCGTTGCCGATGTACCAGCGGTGCCGGATGGGCGTCGGCTATCTACCGCAAGAATCGTCGGTGTTCAGGAAGCTGACGGTCGAGGAGAACCTCCTGGCGATCCTCGAGACCCTCGACCTCTCGGGCGATGAGCGCCGCGAGCGCGCGCGCGAGCTCCTCGGCGAGCTGGACCTGACTCCGCTCGCGCGCTACCCGGCCTACACGCTTTCCGGCGGCGAGCGCCGGCGACTCGAGATCACGCGCGCGCTCGTGACCTCGCCGCAGTACCTGCTGCTGGACGAGCCGTTCACCGGAATCGATCCCATCGCGATCGGCGACATTCAGCAGATCGTCGCCCGGCTCCGTGAGCGTGGGATCGGCATTCTCATCACGGACCACAACGTACGGGAGACCCTCGCCATCACCAACCGCGCCTACATCCTCTATGACGGCAAGATCCTGGTGGCCGGCACCGCCACCGAGATCGCCCACAACCCTGTCGCCCGAGAGATCTATCTCGGCGATCGGTTCGCGCTCTAGGCGGAGGCAGAAGACCCCTCATGGCCATGGAGGCGCGCCTCTCCTTACGGCAGAGCCAGCGGGTCGTCATGACTCCGCTGCTGCAGCAGGCCATCCAGCTGCTGCAGCTGTCCACGCTCGAGCTCCAGGAGGTCGTCCAGAAAGAGCTGCTCGAGAATCCGTTGCTAGAGGAGGTCACGCCCGACGTCCCCGAGACGCCGGCCGACGCGCCCGTCACCGCCGACTCACCGCCGGCGCCGACGGTCGAGCCGCTCACACCGGAGGCGCCGCCGACCACCGAGCGCCAGACGGACGAGCTCCCGTTCGATTTCACCGCGTACATGTCCGCCGACGACGACCACGAGGAGCGGTCGCTGGTCTCGCAGGAGGATCGCGAAGACCAGCCGTTCGAGAACGTCGTGCGGACCCAGGTCTCGCTGACCGACCATCTCGAGGAGCAACTCCGCTTCGCCTCGGAGGACGCCGCCGTTCGCCGGATCGGGACGGAGATCATCGGCAACCTCGACGAGGACGGCTACCTCCGCGCCGAGAACGAGGAGATCGCCCAGCGGTGCGGCGCCACCACCGAGGAGGTGGCGCGGGTCCTCACGCTCGTGCAGGGCTTCGACCCGCCCGGCGTGGCGGCGCGGTCCATCCAGGAGTGTCTGCTGCTCCAGCTCAAGCGCGACCCGCTGCCGGACCCGGTCTCGGTCGAGATCATCGAGGCGCACTTCGACGACCTGAGCCGCCGGCGCTACCCGGACATCGCGCGGGCCCTGAAGCTCCCCGTCGACCGGATCATGGAATCGGTCGAGGAGATCATGGGGCTCGAGCCGAAGCCCGGCCGGCGGTTCGGCGGCAACGACTCGCGCTACATCGTGCCCGACGTCTACGTGTACAAGCTCGGCAACGAGTACACCATCGTCCTCAACGAGGACGGGATCCCGCGGCTCCGCGTCAACTCCCTCTACCGGTCGCTCCTCCGGAACTCCGGCGTCGACGAGGCGCGGCAGTACGTCGAGCAGAAGCTCCGGTCGGCTCTGTGGCTGATCAAGAGCGTCGACCAGCGGCAGCGGACCCTCCGCAAGGTCACGCAATCGATCGTGAAGTTTCAGCGTGAGTTCCTCGACCGCGGGTTGCCCCACCTGCGTCCGCTGTCGCTGCGGGACGTCGGCGAGGACATCGGCATGCACGAGTCGACGATCAGCCGCGTGACGACGAACAAGTACGTCGAGACCCCACAGGGGTTGTTCGAGCTGAAGTTCTTCTTCCACAGCGGGATCGCGTCGGGCGATGGGGAGATGGTGTCGTCCGTCTCGGTCAAGAAGATGATCCAGGATCTCCTGGCCGCCGAGGACCCGGCGAAGCCGCAATCCGACCAGGAAGTCGCGCAGGCGCTGCAGAAGCGCGGTCTCACGATCGCCCGGCGCACGGTGGCCAAGTACCGCGAGGAGCTCGGCATTCTGCCCTCGCATCAGCGTCGCCTGGCGCCGCGGAAGCGGTGAAGCGCGGGACCCGGGCCGTCGAGGGAGGCCCCCCATTGCAGCTCATCATCAGCGGGCGCGGCGTGGTGCTGACGCCGTCCTTCCGGGCGCTGGTCGAGCGGAAGGTCGAGAAGCTCACGCGCGGGGGGGCGCCGCCCCTCGCGCTCCGGGTCACCTGCGGATCCCAGCGCTTCCAGCGGACGGTCCGACTCGTCGCGCGCGCGCGACGAGGCACCTTCTCGAGCGTGGCGAGCGCCGACCATCTGCTGACGGCGGTCGAGGGCGCCGTCGATCTCCTCTGCCGCCAGATGCGCGAGGCGCGGACACGCCGGCGGCGGGCCCGGACTCGCCCGCAGCCGACGGCCGGCGTGGACGTGCGCGGAGCCTAGCGCGATGCCGGCGCCCCTGTCGTTCGTCGTCATCACGGGCCTGAGCGGAGCCGGCAAGAGCTACGCGATCAAGTGCTTCGAGGACATGGGGTTCTTCTGCGTCGACAACCTGCCCACGACGCTCATTCCGACCTTCGCCGATCTGATCATGCGCTCCGAGCAGCCGATCGTCCGCGTGGCGCTCGGCGTCGACGTGCGGGAGGGCGCCTATCTCTCACGCCTGCTCGACACCATCCGCGAGCTCCGGACCCGCGGCCACACCGTGGAGGTGCTCTTCCTGGAGGCCAGCGAGGAGGCCCTGGTGCGCCGCTATCACGAGACGCGGCGGCGCCATCCCCTGGCCGGCGACGGTAACGCGCTCGACGGGATCCGCGCCGAACGCAAGGCGCTCTCGGACCTGCGCGAGATCGCCGATCGGATCGTCGACACCACGACGCTGACCGTCCACCAGCTCAAGGACCGACTCGTCGAGCTCTACGTCGCGCCGAAGGCGCGGCCGGGTCTCGCCACCTCGGTGGTGTCGTTCGGCTTCAAGCACGGCGTCCCGTTCGACGCCGATCTCGTGTTCGACGTCCGCTTCCTGCCGAACCCTCATTTCGTGGACGCCTTGCGCGCGCTCGACGGCCGCGACGAGCGCGTGCGCGCCTTCGTGCTCGACCATCCGGAGAGCAAGGAGCTCGTCCGCCGCCTCGAAGACTTCCTGAAGTTCGTCCTGCCCTGCTACGAGCGGGAAGGGAAGGCCTATCTCACGGTCGCGATCGGCTGCACCGGCGGCCGCCACCGCTCGGTGACGCTCGCGGAGGAGCTCAAGCGGTTCCTCACCGGGATCGGCTACACGCCGACCGTCGTCCACCGCGATCTCGATCGCGAGTGAAGCCTCCGTGGGCAATGGACCGGCTGGCGTTCTGCTTCGGCGTCCATAACCACCAGCCGGTCGGCAACTTCGACCATGTTCTCGTCGAGGCGACGGAGCGCGCCTACCGCCCGTTCCTCGAGCGGCTCGACGCGAGGCCCGAGGTCCGGCTGAGCGTCCACTGCACCGGCAGCCTGCTCGAGTGGCTGCGCGAGCGCTCACCCCGCACCTTCGACCTCCTGGGCGTCGTCGCCGCACGCGGGCAGGTGGAGCTCTTGACCGGCGGGTTCTACGAGCCGATCCTCGCCGTGCTGCCCGACCACGACAAGATCGGCCAGATCGAGCGGCTCACAACGTTCCTCAAGTCGAACTTCGGGGTGCGACCCCGCGGGATGTGGCTGGCCGAGCGCGTGTGGGAGCCGCACCTGCCACGGGTGCTGGGCGAGGCTGGCGTCTCGTACGTGCTCGTCGACGACCGACACTTCGCCCTGACTGGCCTCGAGGTCGACGATCTGGGCGGCTACTACCTGACGGACGAGCAGGGCCAGAGCCTCCGGGTCTTTCCGATCAACCAGCGGCTGCGGTACCTGATCCCGTTCGCCGACGTCGACGAGACGTTCGCGTATCTGGAGGCGCGCCGGGGACACGCGGCGGCGATCACCATGGTCGACGACGGCGAGAAGTTCGGGGTCTGGCCGGGCACGTACGCCCACGTGTACGAGGGGGGCTGGCTCGATCGCTTCTTCGACCGACTCCTGTCCACGAGCTGGCTTGAGCTGACGACGCTCGCTGATGTCGTCGATCGCCTTCCGGCGAGCGGGCGAGTCTACCTGCCGACCGCGTCCTACCGTGAGATGGGGGAGTGGGCGTTGCCGGTCGCGGCCGCGCGCGCGCTCGAGGCGGCCAAGGCGGAGATCGCCCGACTCCCCGACGGCGAGCGGCTGGCGGGCCTGCTGCGCGGCGGTTTCTGGCGGAATTTCCTCGTCAAGTATCCCGAAGTCGCCGACACGTACTGGAAGATGGTGCGCCTCTCGCGGTCGATCCACGCCGCGCTCGCCCGGCGGCCCGACGACGCGCGACTCGTGCGCGGTCAGGTCGCGCTCTGGCGCGGACAGGCCAACGACGCCTACTGGCACGGCGTGTTCGGCGGCTGTTACCTTCCGCACCTCCGCCGCGCGGTGAAGACGTCGCTCCTGGAGGCCGAGCGATCGCTGGTCGAGGCGGGCGCCGCCCCCGCGGTCGCCTGGACGCGCGAAGACGGCAACGGCGATGGCCGGGCGGAGGTCTTCGTCCGCACGAACGCGCTGGCCGTCACGCTCGAGCCCGACGCCGGCGGGATGCTCACGGAGCTCGGCTACTTCCCGGCCGGACTCGACGTCGCTGACGTTTTCGCGCGTCGCGCCGAGGCCTATCACGATCAGGTGCGGGCGCGGGCCGCCGCGGGCACGGCGGACTCGATGCGGACGATCCACGAGGCTGCCGCGCCCAAGGAAGCGGGGCTCGACGGCTTGCTGGCCTACGACGAGCTCCGGCGCGGATCGCTGATGGAAGGGCTCTTCGACGACGACGCGGCGCCGCTCGACCCCGTCACCCCGTGGGGGGCCGCCCGCGTCGTCGTCGGCGCCGAGCGCCTGGACTGCTCGGTGCAGGACGGTGCCGACGGCGTCGTCGTCGTGCTCACACGGAACTCCACGCCGGAGGTGCCGCTCGCCCTCGAGAAGCGGGTGACGATCCGCGACGCGACGATCGAGGTCCACTACCGCCTGCGGCCCGCGCCGAGCCGGCGGCTCGCCGGACGCTGGGCCGTGCAGTGGAACCTCGCCCTGACGGCGGGGAACGCGCCCGACCGGTATCTCGACCTCGCGGCGCGGCCCTCGCTCGGCAGCTCGGGCCGCGTGCCGGACCTCTGCGCGGTGTCGCTCGTGGACGAGTGGGCGGCGGTCGAAGCGCGGCTCCGCTGGAGCCCGCCGGCCGAGCTCGCCTGGGGCCCGGTCGAGACAGTCTCCGTCTCCGAAGGGGGGTTCGAGCGGATCTACCAGGGCACGGCCCTCCTGCTCGTCTGGCGAATCGACGTCGGTCCCGACGACGAGTGCGTGCTCGAGGCGGCCGTGACGCTGGGCCGCCGATGACCCTGGACGACCCGAGCGTCTTCGAGCGCGCCGACCCGCACCGCGCGCGCGACGTCCTGGCGGCGTTCCCGACTCAGTGTCGCGCCGCGCTGGCGCTTCGCGTGGCGCCTGCGCTGTCGATCGCGCGGCCTGCCCTCGTGATCTTCGCGGGCATGGGCGGGTCCGCCGCCGGCGCCGAGCTGATCGCGGGGTGCGCCGCCGAGCGGCTCGATGTGCCGATCGTCGTCCATCGGGGGTACGGTCTGCCCCCCGCCGCTGGCAAGCACGCGCTCGTCGTCGCCTCGTCGTACTCCGGCGACACCGTGGAAGTGCTCTCGGCCGCCGAGGTCGCGCTGGAGCGGTCGACGCCCGTGGTGGTACTCACCGCGGGCGGCAGCCTGGGGGCGCTGGCGACCGCGCGGGGCCTGCCGCGGGTGCTGCTGCCGACCGGGCTGATGCCCCGCATGGCCCTCGGCTATCTGTTCTTCCCCTCGCTGCGGATCCTCGGCGACGCCGGGCTCGCCGTCGCGACCGACACCGAGCTCTCGGAGGCGCTCGAGGTCCTGAGCGCGCTCGCCGACGAGCTCGCGCCGACGCGGCCCGCCGCGCGGAACGAGGCCAAGCGACTCGCCCTCGCCATCGGCGAGCGCATGCCGGCGATCTACGGTGGCCCGGCCACCGGCGGCGTGGCCTATCGCTGGAAGACCGACGTGGAGGAGAACGCCAAGCGATTCGCGATCGCGGGCGCGATTCCCGAGATGAACCACAACGAGGTCGAGGCGTGGCGCGCACCGGCCGCCGGCGCCATGCACGCCGTCCTGCTACGCGACCGCGACGAGTCGGCCGAGATCGCGCGACGCTTCGCCGTGCTCGGCGAGCTGATCGCGTCGGCCGGCGGCGACGTCAGCGAGTGCTGGGCGCGGGGCAGCGGACGACCGGCGCGACTCCTGGGACTGGCCTACCTTGGGGCGTGGACGAGCTACTATCTCGCGGTCGGCCGGGGCACCGATCCCTGGCCGGTGGTCGTGCTCGACGAGATGAAGCGACGGCTGCGAGCCGTTTAGCCTCGCGACGATTCGTGCTACAGTTGCACCGCTCGCATCGCCGGACGCGATGCGCGGGGGGGTGTCGATGGTGCACGACGAATATCTCTTCACGTCGGAGTCCGTGACCGAGGGTCACCCCGACAAGATCGCCGACCAGATCTCCGACGCGGTGCTGGACGCGATCATTACCCAGGACCCGACCGGCCGCGTCGCGTGCGAGTCGCTCCTGACCACCGGGCTCGTGGTGGTAGCGGGCGAGATCACCACGTCGTGCTACGTCGACATTCCGCGCATCGCGCGCGACACGATCCGCGAGGTCGGCTACACGCGAGCGAAATACGGCTTCGACTACGAGACGTGCGGAGTGATCGCGGCGATCGACGAGCAGTCGGCCGACATCGCCCAGGGCGTCGACAAGCTCGGCGCGGGCGACCAGGGGCTCATGTTCGGCTACGCGTGCACGGAGACCCCCGAGCTCATGCCGGTCCCGATTATGCTCGCGCACAAGCTCGTCATGCGACTCGCCGAGCGGCGCAAATCGGGCGCGCTCGACTATCTCCGCCCCGACGGCAAGTCCCAGGTGACCGTGCGGTACGTCGACGGCGTCCCGCGCGCGGTCGAGACGGTCGTCGTCTCGACGCAGCACAGCCCCGACGTCGGAGCGGCGCGGATCCGCGACGAAGTCATCGAGCAGGTGATCGTCCCGACGATCCCGGCCGAGCTCCTCGACCTGCAGCGCTGCATCGTCCACGTGAACCCGACCGGACGATTCGTGACCGGTGGCCCGATGGGCGACACTGGCCTCACCGGGCGCAAGATCATCGTCGACACGTACGGCGGCTCGTGCCCGCACGGCGGCGGCGCGTTCTCGGGCAAGGACCCGACGAAGGTGGACCGCTCCGCTTGCTACATGGCGCGCCACGTGGCCAAGAACATCGTCGCCGCCGGTCTGGCGGGGCGGGCGCAAGTGCAGGTCGCCTACGCCATCGGCGTCGCCGAGCCCGTCTCGATCATGGTCGACACCTTCGGCACCGGCAAGGTCCCGAACCGGGTCCTCGAGGGGCTGGTCCGGCGCCACTTCGATTTCACGCCGGCCGGGATCATCAAGTATCTCGACCTGCGCCGGCCGATCTACAAGAAGACCGCCGCCTACGGCCACTTCGGGCGCTCGGAGCCCGAGTTCGCCTGGGAGCGGACGAGCCGCGTGAAGGATCTGCGCGACGACGCGGGCGTGTAGCTCAGCACACCGATGAGGCCGCGCCGGCCCGGACGTCCCGCCGGGGCGCCGGGCCGGCCTCCGCCACCGAGTAAAGGACGACACTCCATGGTCGAGCACGACGTCAAGAACCTCTCGCTCGCCGCCGACGGGCGGCTCAAGATCGAATGGGCCGAGCAGTCGATGCCGGTGCTCCGCCAGGTCCGCGAGCGCTTCACGCAAGAGCAGCCGCTCAAGGGCATCCGGCTCGGCGCCTGCCTGCATGTGACCACCGAGACCGCGGTCCTGATGCTCACGCTCAAGGCCGGCGGCGCCCAGCTGGCGCTCTGTGCGTCCAATCCGCTGTCCACCCAGGACGACACCGCGGCCGCGCTGGTGCGCGACTACGACATCTCCGTCTTCGCCCACAAGGGCGAAGACAACGCGCGGTACTACCGGCACATCGCGGCGGTGCTCGCGACCCGACCCCAGCTGACGATGGACGACGGCGCCGACCTCATCTCCCAGCTCCACGGCCCGCGCAAGGACCTCGCCGCCGACGTGATCGGCGGCACCGAGGAGACGACCACCGGGGTGGTCCGGCTCCGGTCGATGGAGCGGGAGGGCGTGCTCGCGTTCCCGGTGATCGCCGTCAACGACGCGGACACCAAGCACCTCTTCGACAACCGCTACGGCACCGGCCAATCGACGATCGACGGGATCCTCCGCGCGACCAACATCCTCTTGGCCGGACGCACGGTCGTCGTCGCCGGCTACGGGATGTGCGGTCGCGGCGTCGCGGCCCGCGCCAAGGGGCTGGGCGCCCACGTCATCGTGACCGAGGTCGAGCCGCTGCGTGCGCTCGAGGCAGTGATGGACGGGTTCCCGGTGATGCCGATGACCAGCGCCGCCGCGCAGGGCGATGTGTTCGTGACGGTCACCGGCAACACGTCGGTCATGTCGAGCGACCACTTCGGCCGGCTGAAGGACGGCGCCATCCTGTGCAATTCGGGCCATTTCAACGTGGAGATCGACCTCGAGACGCTCGGGGCGATGGCCCGTGCCCGGCGGAGCGTGCGCCCGTTCGTCGAAGAGTACACGCTCGAGAGCGGGCGTCGGCTCTACGTCCTGGGCGAGGGGAGACTGATCAACCTGACGGCGGCCGAGGGGCATCCCGCCTCCGTGATGGACATGAGCTTCGCCAACCAGGCGCTCTCCGCCGAGTACATGATCAAGCACGGCCGGACGCTGGCGCGGAAGGTATTCGTCGTGCCGCGCGAGATCGACCTCGAGATCGCACGGCTCAAGCTCGGCTCGATGGGCGTCACGATCGACGAGCTCACCAAGGCGCAGCGCGACTACCTGGCCTCCTGGACCCACGGCACCTGATCGGGCCACTCGGAGGTCTATGAACCGGCCGCAGCCTGTCCTGCTGCTGCTCCTGCTGCTCCTGGTCCTCGCCCTGATCGCCCAGGTCGTCCCGCTCTACACCGACTGGCTCTGGTTCGGCGAGGTCGGCTACACGGACGTCTTCCTGAAGACGCTCTCGTTGCGGGGGTCGCTCTTCGCCGCGATGGCCGTCGGCGTGCTCGTCTTCCTTTACGCCAACCTGACGTTCGCGGCCCGCACGGCGGCGCCCGACGTCATCTGGGAGCTCGAAGACCAGCTCGGCCTGCCGAGCCGGGTCATCATCGAGCCGTTGATCCGCCGCTTCCTGCCGATCGTGCTGGCGCTGATCGCGCTGGCGTCGGGGATGCGGGCGACCGTCCACTGGGAGACGGTGCTGGGCTACTTCAACGCCACACCGTTCGGCGCCCCCGACCCCCTCTTCGGCTACGACCTCAGCTTCTTCGTCTTCGTCCTGCCGCTCTGGCGGCTCGTCCACGGGTGGGTCCTCACCCTCGTCACCGCCACGATCGTCCTCACCCTCGGCATCTACGTGCTCCAGCGGAGCCTCGTGCTGACGAGCCGCGGTCCGCGGCTGGCGGCCGGCGCCCGCACCCACCTCCTCGTCCTGGGCGCCCTGGCGCTGGTCCTCAAGGCGATCGGGTTCTGGCTCGACCGGTTCGAGCTGGTCTTCTCGCCGCGCGGCATCGTGTTCGGAGCCTCGTACACGGACATCTACGCGTCTCTGCCGGTGCTCGGCGCCCTCGCCGTGTTCGCGGCGCTCTGCGCCGTCGCCTGCGTGGCCCAGATCGCGCGGTCGGGGCTGCGCCTGGTCGCGGGCGGCCTGATCGCGCTGGCCCTGGTCTGGGTGGTGGGGCTCGGCGTCTATCCGGCGCTGCTGCAACGCTTCCGGGTGACGCCCAACGAGCTCGCGGCCGAGCGCCCCTTCATCGCCCACAACATCCGCATGACCCGACAGGCGTACGGGCTCGACCGCATCGTCGAGCGCGAGTTCCCGGCCGACGAGACCCTGGACGCACGGTCGCTCGAGCGCAACGCGGCGACCGTCAAGAACATCCGCTTGTGGGATTACCGGCCCCTTCTCCGGACGTTCGCGCAGCTCCAGGAGATCCGGACCTACTACAAGTTCGTCGACGTGGACAACGACCGCTACGTCGTCAGCGGCGAGTATCGCCAGCTCATGCTGTCGCCGCGCGAGCTCTCGTACCAGCATCTGCAGAGCCGCGGCTTCATCAACGAGGCGCTCACGTATACGCACGGCTATGGCGTCGTCGTCGGCCCCGTCAACCGCATCACACCCGAGGGGCTGCCCGAGCTCTGGGTCCAGGACATCCCGCCGCGGTCCACGAACGGCTTCCCGAAGATCACGCGGCCGCAGATCTACTACGGAGAGGTGTCGAACGACTACGTGCTGGTCAGGACCAAGTCGCAGGAGCTCGACTATCCCTCGGGCGACAAGAACGAGTACACGACCTACAGCGGCGGCGGCGGTATCACGCTCTCGTCCTTCTTCCGCAAGGTCGCGTTCGCTGTGCGGTTCGGCGAGATCAAGATCCTCCTGTCCAACGACCTCACCGACCAGAGCCGGATCATGATCCACCGCGCCGTCGTGCAGCGCATCCGGCAGGTCGCCCCGTTTTTCAGATACGACCGCGACCCGTACATGGTCATCGACGACGACGGACGCATGATCTGGATGCTGGACGGGTACACGACGACCGACCGGTATCCCTACTCGGATCCGGTCCCCGGCATCGGCAACTACATGCGCAACTCGGTGAAGGTCACGGTCGATGCCTACGACGGCACGGTGACCTTCTATCGCGCCGACGACACCGACCCGATCGTCCGGGCCTACGGCAACGCCTTCCCCGGACTCCTCAAGCCGCTGGACCGGATGCCGGAGGGGCTCCGGCGCCACATCCGCTACCCCGAGGACTTCTTCGCCATCCAGGCGCGGAAGTACGCGACCTACCACATGCTCGATCCCCAGGTGTTCTACAACAAGGAAGACCTCTGGGCGGTGCCGCGACGGGCGATCGAGGGCCGCGACCGCGACATGGAGCCCTACTACACGATCATGCGGCTGCCGGGCGAGCAGAAGGAGGAGTTCATTCTGCTCACGCTCTTCAATCCAGCGCGCCGGGACAACATGATCGCGTGGATGGCGGCCCGCTCCGACCCGCCGAGCTACGGACGCCTGATCGTCTTCAACTTCCCCAAGCAGAAGCTCGTCTACGGCCCGCGGCAGATCGACGCCCGGATCGACCAGGATCCCATCATCTCCCAGCAGCTCTCGCTCTGGAACCAGCGCGGCTCGACGGTGATCCGCGGCTCGCTGCTGGCGATCCCCATCGACCAGTCGCTGATCTACGTCCAGCCCCTCTACCTCGCCGCCTCCGAGCAGGGGGCGCTGCCCGAGCTGCGCAGAGTGATCGTCGCGTACGGCAATCAGATCGCGATGGAGCCAACGCTCGAGCAGTCCCTCTCCCGGATCTTCGGTGGACGCTCGTCGCCGGTATCGCCCGCCGCCGCTGCGGCGGCGTCGGCCGGCGCCCCGATGGACGGCGCCGCCGGAGCGCGCCAGCTCGCCCAGCGAGCCTGGGAGATCTGGACGCGGGCGCAGGACGCGCTTCGGCGCGGCGACTGGGCGACCTACGGAACGGAGCAGAAGCGCCTCGAGGAGACGCTCCGCGCCCTCACACAGTCGAAGTGAGGGGGGCCCGCTGATGCGCTCCCGCGATCGCGATCGGGCCGCGACGACCCCGAACGTGCTCGTGACGATGCGCTTCGGCGAGGCCCAGCTGGACCGGCTGCGCCGCGTGTCGCCCCGTCTCACGGTGACGCGTGACGATCCGGAGAGCGCCGACTACGCGCGCGCGGACATCCTCTACGCGGTCACGCTCCCGCCCGACCTATCGGGCGCGCCCCCTCTCAAGTGGGTGCAAGTGCACATGGCGGGCGTGAACGGCCTCTACGATCACCCGATCTACGCGAACGGCGCGATCGCCCTGACGACCACGAGTGGCGTGCACGCCGCGACGGTCGCCGAGTACGCGATCACCGTGCTCCTGTCGCTGGCCCACCGCGTGCCACGGATGGTCGAATGGCAGGCCCGGGGCGTGTGGCCGCCGGACGCACAGCGGTGGCCGCTGTTCGTGCCCACCGAGGTGCGCGGCGCCACCCTCGGCATCATCGGCTACGGGAGTATCGGGCGCGAACTCGCCCGCATCGCCAAGACCGCGTTCGCGATGACCGTGCTCGCGTGCAAGCGCGACCCGACGCGGCGCGCCGATTCCGGCTACTGCCTGCCCGGCACGGGCGACCCCGAAGGGGTCTTCCCGGACGAGTGGTTCTCGCCCGAGCGTCTGGCGGAGCTCCTGGCCCGATCGGACATCGTCGTGATGTGCGCCCCGCTCACCCGCGAGACGCACGGCATGATCGGCGAGCGGGAGCTTAGCATGATGAAGCCCTCCGCTTACCTCATCAACGTCGGCCGCGGCTCGAGCATCGACGAGGCGGCCCTGGCGCGGGCGCTGGCGGACAAGCGCATCGCGGCCGCGGCGGTCGACGTCTTCGCGCAGGAGCCGCCGCCGGCCGGTCATCCCCTGTACGCGGTCGACAACGCCATCCTCTCGCCGCACGTCTCCGGCTTCGTCGCGAGCTACGACGAGAAGTGCTGCGAGCTGTTCGCGGAAAATCTACGTCGTTACCTGGACGGCGCGCCGCTCCTGAACCTGGTCGACCGCGCGAAGGGGTACTAGCTACCGGATCGCAACCGTGTCCTCCGGCCGGGGGCCGGTCCCCAGGCGGTAGAGCGCGGCGAAGACGCCTCGCCGCTCGACGAGCGCATCGAAACGTCCGTGCTCCACGATCCGGCCGTCGCGCAAGACGACGATCAGGTCGGCCTGCCGGACCGTCGAGAGCCGGTGCGCGATGACGAACGTCGTCCGGCCCGCCGTGAGCCGCTCGAGCCCCTGCATGATGAGGGCCTCGGTCTCGACGTCGAGCGAGGACGTGGGCTCGTCGAGAATCAGAATCGGCGCGTCGCGTACGATCGCGCGCGCGATGGTGATGCGTTGCTTCTCGCCCTCGGACAGGGTGACGCCCCCCTCGCCGACGACCGTGTCGTACCCGTCGGGGAGCGTCACGATGGCGTCGTGGATCCCGGCCATCCGCGCGGCCGCCACGATCTCGTCGGCCCCCGCCCCCGGACGACCGAACGCGATGTTGTCGCGGAGGGTCGTCGGCAACACGAGCGGTGGCTGCAGCACCATGGCGATCTGTCGACGAAGCGACGCGAGCCGGTAGTCACGCACGTCCACGCCGTCGACGAGGACCCGGCCCGCCGTCGCATCGTAAAAGCGGGGGAGCAGGCTCAGGAGCGTGGACTTACCGGCGCCCGTCGCGCCCACGATGGCCACCGTTTGCCCCGGCTCGACCCGGAGGCTAACGCCATCGAGTACCGGACGGCCGCGCGTGTACTCGAACGCGACGGCCTCCCAGGCCACCTCGCCCCGCGCGCCCTGGGGCTGGAAGTCCCGGCCGCCATCGGCGATGTCGCGCTCGACGTCGAGCAGGTCGAAGACGCGCCGCAGGCCGACGGTGGAGCCCTGGGCGAGGCCCCAGGTCTGGAACATGCTGTTGATCGGCCCGTAGAGTGACGCGAGGTAGGAGACGAAAACCATGAGCGAGCCGACGCTCAGCGAGCCGTCCATGACATGACGTGCGCCCATCCACACCACGGCGGCCGTGCCGACCGCGATCACCACGTTGACGACCCCCGAGTAGAACGTCTGCAGCGTGTAGAGTCGCAGTCCGGCGGCGAGGCTCTGCCGGCTAGCGGTCATGAACCGCCGGTGCTCGTCCTCCTCGCGCGTGAAGGCCTGAACCACTCGCATCGCGGACATGGCGCGCTGAACGACCGCGTAGACCTCGCTCTCTCCTTCACGGACGTGCGCAGCGGCCCGTGTGATTCGCGCGGTGAGTCGCCCGATGGCCACGAAAAGCACGGGGCACACGGCGAGGGCCAGCAGGGTGAGCGCCGCGTCCAGTCGGAGCATGATCACGGACATGCCGGTCAGGAGCGTCAGCGCGGTCACGGCCGGGAACAGGCAGTTCATCGTGAGCGTCTGCAGCGCCAGGGTGTCGGCGGTCACGCGATAGAGCAGGTCGCCGATCCGGGCGCGGCCGTGGAACGCGAGGGACAGCCGGTGGAGATGGCCGTACAGATCGCTGCGGAGCTCGTTCACCATCCGCTGGCCGACTCGGATCGTCGTGTGGTTGTTCAGGACGGTGAGCGCGCCGAGGACGGCATAGATGAGCACGAGGGTGACGCACGCGGCGAGGAGGAGGGTTGAGGACGACCACCCGGATACCGATCCCCACGGCAGGGGCCGCCCACCCAGGACCGTGTCGATGACGACCTTGAGCGGCCAGGGTTTGAGCAGCTCGCAGCCGCTGATGAGCAGCACCTGGACGAACGCCCACGCGAGCGTCCGTCGGTGCGCGTCGAGATACGGGAGGATCCGGCGGGTGACGCCGCTCACTTCGCCTCGCCCGCGTGGGCTCGAAGGCTCGGCGCATAGCGGAGCCGCGCGCGGCGCGCCACGACCTGGAGCGTCTCGCGCAGCATCCGGCCGAGACTCAGGTTCTCGCGCACGAGGGCGACCGCCACGACGACGACGGCGCCGGCGCCGGTCAGCGTGAGCGGCAGGAAGTCCAGCTTGAGGCCCAGCAGGGCCAGCACGAGGGCGCCGACGGCGCCGAGACTCGCGAGCCGCGAGCCCCGGAGCGCGCACTTGATGCGCAGGACCCGACGCTCACCACCGTGGTTCTCGGTGGCCACCTTGATCCGCGCTCTCGACCAGAGCCCGCCGTGCACCTCGAGGTCCCAGTCGCTCCACCCCTGGTCCGCCAGGACGAAGTACTTGCGGGCGGCCACGGCCTGCCAGAGCCCGTGAAGGATCGTCTCCTTCTCGAGGCCGTCCTCGGTCCAGAAGGAGAGGGCGAACGCGCACTCGCGCCACGACAGGGGGATGGCGCGCGCCGACGAGTCGCCCTTCACCGGCTCGGCCGCGGAGAGACCCCGCACCCACCAGCGGTATCGCTCGAGACAGCGAAGCAGGGGACCGAGATAGGTCAGCAGCGCGATCAAGAGCCGTCCGCGGACGCCGGTGGCCGGCGCGTCCACGCGGGCCCGCAGCGCGGAGGCCACGCAGCATCCCCACGTGAGCCCGAGCGGCGCGAGGCCGAGCGCGGCCCACGCCCAGCTGCCCCTCGCCATCGCGAGGAGGATCAGCAGCGCGGCGGCCACGCTCCACTCGAACGTGAACGGCAGATGCGCGAAGAAGCTCGTGGGTGGCTGGTAGAGCGTCTGGAAGAGGCCGCGGCCGAAGACGCCGCCGTAGATGACCGGCCGGCGCCATGGGACCAGCGACGAGATGCCGCCGTAGATTCGACCTCGCCACCGCGAGTAGAGGAACGCGTTGAAGCGGTACGGATGCCGGAAATACAGCAGCGCCTCGGCCTTGCCGTACCCCCGCTGCTGGCCAATGTAGGCGTTCACGGTGTTGCGGCGGAAGTGCCACACCATGGCCGCCGGGCTGAAGCCGATGCGGTAGCCCTTCTCTTGCAGTCGCCAGCAAAGATCGACGTCGTCTCCGGCGGCACGGAAGATCGGATCGAACCCGCCGATCTCCTCGAGCACCTCGCGCCGGAACGCCATGTTGCAGCCGGGGATGTGCTCGGCCTCCTCGTCGTCCAGCAACACGTGCAGCGGGCCGCCCGGCGAGGCCGCCACGCACGAGGCGACGAAGGAGTCCTCCGGGGGCGGCAAGTTGGGCCCGCCGACCGCGGGCAGCCCCGAGGACAGAAAGGTCGCGACGAGATAGTAGAGCCAGTCGGGATCCACGACGCAGTCGGAATCGGTGAACGCCACGATGTCGCCGCGAGAATTGGCGATCCCGACGTTGCGCGCAGCGCTCAACCCCTTGTTCACCTGGTGGATGACCTGCACGCCCTCGTACTGCTCGGCGATCTCGCCCGTCCGATCCCTGGAGCCGTCGTTGACGACGATCATCTCGTAGGCGGGGTAGCGGAGGCGCTGCAACGAATCGAGACAGGCGTTCATGGTGCTCTCGGCGTTGTATGCGCACACGACGACCGACACCTTCGGGTACTCGTCCAGGACCGGGAGCTCGTCGGCCGTGTACGAGCGCTGAACCGCACCAAACGCCGGCTTCGTGTGCCGATCACGGTCGACCAGGCCGAAGGCCCAGTCCTGGATGTCGTAGCCGCCCGTGAACCACTCGTCCGTGAACGAGAAGACGAACGTGCCGGCGGTCCCCATCATCTGGGCCGTTCGCAGCTGCCAGGCGAGGGTCGCCGCCTGCTGCTGCAGCCCCTCGCGACTCGAGTCCATGCCGAATTCGGTGAGCACGAGCGGCCGGTCACCGGCCAGCGTGTGCAGGCGGTGCAGGTACCGGCGCAGATCGGCCTCGCGGTGCAGGTAGACGTTGAAGGCGATGAAGTCGGTGAAGTCGGCGGTCTCGAGATATTCGGTTGAGGGGAAGTTCGCGTAGCCCACGAGCGCCTCGGGCTGGAGGCGCTTGACGCCATCGACCAGCTCGCGCAAGAAGGCCGCGACCCGCTTGGGTCCGTACCAGCGGACGATGTCCGGCGGGATCTCGTTGCCCACGAGATAGGCGGCGACGGCGGGATGATCCTCGCATTCCCCCACCGCCCGCTCCACTGTGTGACGGATCGAGTTGGTCAGCTCCTTCGAGTCGAGGAAGCAGACGTGCTCGGCCCAGGGTATTCCGACGAGCACGCGGAGGCCACGGCGCTCGGCCAGGTCGAGCAACCAGCGAGGCGGGACGGTGAACGTCCGGATCGTGTTCGAGCCGAGCTCGTTCACGAGGGCCATGTCTCGGTCGACCGTCTCGGGATCGGGGAAGTGGTGCCCCGAGCTCAGCGGCGCGAATGGCCCGTATGTCACGCCCTTCAGCAGCACCTTCTGAGCGCCGTCGAAAAAGAATCTCCCCCGTGCTTCGAGTGGCCCGTTGGCCGTGCCCCGGAACGGGGCCGAGTCGGACAGAGGAAATGCCCGGACGAGACGGTGCACGGAAGCGATCCTCCTTCGGGCGGACTTAGAAGATCCGCGGGCACGCGATTCAGCAATCAATGTGCCACGCATCGGGGCCCCGCAAACCACTGATTGTGCGAGACCCCGAACTCAGACGCGGTGACTAGTCGAACATTTGACGCCTGACAGTCAAGTAATTTTTACACCTGGGACAGCCTCGGCGACGACCCGCGAGTCACGCCCTGCGCAACGGCGGGCGGGGGACGGGGATCGGCGCACCGCGATCCCACAGGTGTCGCAACAGGCGACGCCGGGATAGCTCGAGCTTCTCGATGGCCTCGACGGCGGAAGAGGCCTCCACGAAGCAGCCGGGAAGCTCAGGGTACTCGGCCGCAGCCATTCGCCTCCGCGCTCGACCGACTCGACGACGAGCAGATAGGGCACGGCCTCGTAGTAGGCCAGGTCCGGCGCGGCTTCGGGTTCGGGCGCTGACGGGCTCACTGGGCGAACGGCACCCAGGCGATGGGCACGCCCGCGTCCGACTGTCGCGCCTTCTCGGTCGCCGCGATCCAGCTATCGCCCTCGGGCAGCAGGACGGATGCCGGACGCACGCGACACATGGTGGCGTCGTCGACATTGGCCGGCGTGACACCCTGGTCGCGGAGCGCTCGGGCGGCGTCGATCAGCCGGCGTCTGACGTAGATGACCATCGCGTCGGTGGTCCCGAGGTGCTCGTTCGTCCGGTCGTAGATCGGGCCCATGGTCTCGGTCATCGCCCGGTCTTGGAGGTTCACCAGGAAGGGAATGCCGATCATGAGCTCGCTCTTCGCGAGCTGGCGGTCGACCAGGTAGTCGTTGTGGATGTTCGCCTTCGTGTAGGAGCGCGTGCGAGGGTCGCTGGTCGCCTCGAGGTAGCCGCCCCAGGCGGCGAACGGGTTGCGCGTCTGCTGCCGCTCCTGGTCGGTCACCGGCCGGTCCAGCCGCCCGCGCATCATGATCTGGAGATTGTAGCCGTCGCCCAGCGGGACCCACGCGCGCGCCGAGACGAAATTAGGGTCGCTCGCGGCGATCATCGAGAAGCAGGGCAGGATGAACTGCGTGATGCGATGCCAGGAGAGCCCGTCGACGTCCCAGCGCCGCCGGGCCGAATAGCAAGCGCCGTAGTCCGTCGGCAGGATCTCGAGCCGCGGTCGCTTGTCCTGGTGGAATGTGCCGCGGTGTTTGCCGTCGGGACGGAGCTTGGCGTGGACGTAGTCGATGTGGGAGGAGTCGATGTCGCCCTCCAGCGCTTGCACCCAGTTGCATTCCTCGAGCATCATCAGGGGCGGGTAGACGTGCTCGGGCGGCAGCGTGTTGATCTCGAACGCCGGGAACGGCGGCGCCGCCGCGCGCGGGCCCATGTACGTCCAGATCACGCCGTTGACGTCGCGGCACGGGTAGGCGCGAGCGCGGACCTTGTCATTGAAGGTGCTCTCCGCCGGCTCGTTGGGCATGTCGACGCACCGGCCCGTCACATCGAACTTCCAGCCGTGATAGACGCAGCGGAGCCCACATTCCTCGTTCCTGCCGAAGAAGAGGGAGGCGCCGCGATGCGGGCAGTTGGCGGCGAGCAACCCCACGCGACCCTCGGTGTCGCGAAAGGCCACGAGGTCCTCGCCGAGCAGGCGCACCTTCTTGGGCGGGCCATCGGGCTCCGGCAGCTCCGTCGACGGCAGGAACGGCAGCCAGTAGTGGCGCAGCAGGTCACCCATGGGCGTGCCGCACCCCACCCGACACAGGAGCTCGTTGTCTTCTCGCGAGAGCATCCTCCGGTCCTCCCCGCGGCGGCGCTAGGCGGATGCAGACTGCCTGCGCGTTATCGCTTGCCGTTCTCGACGGTCGCGCGCTCGATCGCCAGCAGCTTCTCGAGCTGGATGACCGCCAGCATGTCCTTCTCGACCGGGCTCCAGTCAGGCTTCGTCTTCACGTTGCCGCCGAAGCCGTCGGCGAGCTCTTCGTAGACCTTCTTCCACGCCGCATACGCCGCCAGCAAGGGCGTGGAGGGGTCGGCGACGATCTTGTAGCCGAGCCCACCGAGATCCGCCAAGGTCAGCCCCAGGCCCGCGAGACCGCCGCGGCCGGCGAGGTACATCAGCGGTCCACCCAGCCGCTCGGCGATGGCGCGCAGCTGCTCCGGCTTGTGCGCCATCGAGAGCAGCAGCAGGTCCGCCCCGGCCTTGCGATAGGCCTCGCCACGGCGCAGGGCGTCGTCCATGTCGCTCGCCCGCATCGCGTTGGTGCGCGCCACGATGAGGAAGTCCGGGTTGCGCCGCGCCGCGACCGCCTCCTTCACCTTGGCCGCCATCAGCTCCATCGGGATCATGTGCTCGATGCCAATGTGATGGTGCGCGCGCTTGGGGACGAGCTGGTCCTCGATCTCGATCGCCGCGAAGCCGGCCGCCTCGCTCATGCCGATCGTCCGGTGCATGTGCATCGGGTCGCCATAGCCGCAGGCGCCGTCGAGGATGAGCGGCAGCGACGAGACGGCGCCGATGTCGACGGCGGCCTGGCACATCTCGGTCACGTTGAGGTTCGCCTCCAGCGCGACCTTCTGGTAGCCGGTCGAGCCGCCCCCGAGGTACCCGGCCGGAAAACCCGCCGCCTCGGCCACGCGGGCCATCAGCGGGTTCAGCACGAGCGGCGCGGTCACCGGCATCGGCCGCTGGATCAGAGCGCGGAGCGACATGGTCTCTCGCCTCCCACGGGCACCTCCCTGGCGGGATGATACACCGAGCCGTGAGCTCGCCTCAGACACTCCCGCGCAAACGAGGGTCGAGCGCGTCGCGCAGACCGTCGCCGACGAGGTTGAACGCCAGCACGGCGACCATGATCGCGACGCCGGGGACCGTCGCGACGTGCGGGGCGACGAGCAGCACGTCGCGACCGGTCGAGACCATCAGGCCCCACGACGCGATCGGCGGCTGCACGCCGAGCCCGAGGAAGGACAGCGCGGCCTCCAGAAGGATCGCATTCGCCATGAAGAGCGTCGCGTAGACGATCAGCCCGGGCAGGACGTTGGGCAGGATGTGGCGTCGTAGCAGCGCGGCCGCCGGAGCGCCGAGCGCACGGGCGGCGCCGACATATTCCGTCTCGCGCAGCGTCAGCACCGAACCGCGGACGATGCGCGTCACCGCCGGGACACCCCAGATGCCGACGGCGATGGTCGTGTTCAGCACGCCGGGGCCGAGCGCGGCCACGATGGCGAGCGCCAGCAGAAGATAGGGGAAGGCGAGGAGGATCTCGACCGCGCGCATCATCAGGGCGTCCAGCCACCCGCCCACGAAGCCGGCGGTCGTCCCGAGCAGGAGGCCGCCGACGACCGCGATGACCACCGACAGCACGCCCACCAGGAGCGCGACGCGTGAGCCGTAGATCACACGTGAGAGGATGTCGCGGCCGAACTCGTCGGCGCCGAGCAGATACTTGGCGCCGGGCGGCGTGCGCTTCTCGACGAGGCTCTGACGCGTGGGGTCGTAGGGCGCCAGCCACGGCGCCAGCGCGGCGCTCAGGGCCAGGACGGCCACCAGCGCCAGGCCGAGCACCGCCAGCCGGTTGTGGCGGAAGCGCGACCACGCGTTCACAACCGGTATGCGCTCATCACGTCAGCCCTGACGCCCGACGCGCGGGTCGAGCAGGCCGTACGAGAGATCGACCAGCAGGTTGATGACGACGAACGCCAGCGCGAAGACCAGTACGGCGCCCTGCAGCAGGATGTAGTCGCGGGCGAAGATCGCTTTGACCATAAGGCGGCCGAGCCCCGGCCACGCGAAGACGGTCTCGGTGAGCACGGCGCCGCCCATGAGCTGGCCCGACTGCAGGCCGAGCAGGGTGAGGATCGGGATGAAGGCGTTGCGGAGCGCGTGCCGGCCGAGCACCAGGAGTTCACCGACGCCCTTGGCGCGCGCCGTGCGCACGTAATCCTGGTACAGCACGTCGAGCACCGCCGAGCGCGTCATGCGCGCGATCATCGCCACCGACGGCAGCGCCAGCGTGACCGCCGGCAGCACCAGGTGCGCGAGCGACCCGGCGCCGCCGACCGGCAGCCAATGGAGCCAGAGCGAGAAGATCACGATCAGCACGAGGCCCGTCCAGAAGATCGGCATCGACAGCCCGAACAGCGACCCGAGGCGCGCGAATGCGTCGAAAAGCGAGTTCGGCCACACGGCCGAGGCCACGCCGGCCGCGATGCCCAGGACGGCGGCGAGCACCAGCGCGGCCGCCGTCAGCTGCACCGTTGCCGGCCACGCGTCGGCCAGCTCGGCCGCGACGGGACGGTTCTGCTGGATCGAGCGCCCGAGGTCGCCGTGCAGAAAAACGCGGCCGACGTAGTCGAGGTAGCGGACGAGGAAGGGCTTGTCGAGGCCGAGGTGATCGCGGAGCTTGGCCACCGCGTCCTTGGTGGCGTGCTCGCCGAGCATCAGCGTGACGGCGTCGCCCGGCAAGAGGTCGATCGTGAGCATGACGACGAAGACCACGCCGAGGAGCACCGGGACCGCGAGCAGGAGGCGGCGGACGACGAACGTCAACATCCGCCGCCTCCCGGGGGCGCCTTTACTTCTCTAGCCAGGTCTTCCAGAGCGCCAGGTTGTACTCGACGGGGTGGATGCTGAAGCCCTTCACGCCGGCTCGCGTGGCGATGATCTCCTTGGTCGTGTAGACCGGGATCCACACCATCTCCCGGGCGAGGATGTCCTGCACCTCGCCGTAGAGCTTCTCGCGCTCGGTCTGGTTCAGGCTCCGGCGCGCCTGCTCGACCAGAGCGTCCACCTTGGCGTTCGCGTAGCGCGACGTGTTCCAGCCGGTCGGGGGCACGTTCTTGGAGTGGAAGAGCGCGTAGAGCGAGTAGTCCGCGTCGGCGTTCGAGGTCACCCAGCCCAGCGTGAACAGGTGATGGTTGAGCGGGTTGCCGCGGACCTGCTGGAACACCGCGGCCCACTCGAGAATCTGCACCTTCGCCTCGACCCCGACCTCCTTGAACATCGCCTGCACGGCCTCGGTGATCTCGCCGTCCTTAGGATAGCGGCCGCGCGCGGCCAGCCACGACAGTGTCAGTCGCTGTCCGCCCTTGTGCATGAACCCGTCGGGCCCAGGGGTCCACCCGGCCTGGGTCAAGAGAGCCCTGGCCCGGGCGCGATCGAAGGGGTACGCGCGGTCGAGCTGCATGTCCTTGTAGCCGAACACGCCCGGCGCCAGCACCCCGCGGGCCGGCCCGGCCGAGCCTTCCATGATGTTCTCGAGGATCGCTTTCCGATCGACGGCGTGGAGGAGCGCCTGCCGCACGCGCACATCGTCCAGCGGCGGCAGCCCCGCGTGCAGGCCCACGAAGACGACGCGGATGCCGGTCGTCTCGTGCACGGTGAACTTCGGATCCTTGCGGAGCGCCGGGAGCTGGGCGGGCGAGGGGAACAGGACCATGTCCGCGTCTCCGGTCTGGAGCGCGATCATGCGCGCGCCCTCTTCGGGCACGACCTTGAAGATCACCCGGTCGACCAGCGCCTTGTCGCCCCAGTAGTCGGGGTTCCGCTCGATGATCACGTGGGTGTTGGTCTTCCACTCCACGAACCTGAACGGTCCGGTACCGACCGGCGCCCGGCTGAAGTCGGCGCCCATCTTCTGCACCGCCGTCGGCGACACCATACCCATGCAGTACATGGCCAGCGTCCGGAGGATCGGGCCGTAGGGCTCCCTGGTGACGACGTCCACCGTGAGGTCGTCCACGACCTCGGCGCCGTCGAGCGAGCCGGCGAGGCTGGCCCAGCGCGCCGGCGGCGTGCCTCGCAGCGCGCGGTCGAACGTGAACTTCACCGCCGCGGCGTTGAAGGGGGTGCCGTCGTGGAACTTCACCCCCGGACGGAGCTTGAAGCGCACCCTGGTGGGCGACATCACTTCGTAGGAGGCCGCCAGGAGCGGCTTGATCTGCATCTTCTCGTCGAGCGTCAAGAGCCCTTCGAGCATGTTGAAGTAGACCCAAGCGCCGGGCGCGGTGGTCTCGAGGTTCGGATCCAGCGACACCGGGTCCGTGGGCCGCACGATCGTCAGCGTGCCGCCGCGCTTCTGGGCGTCGGCCGCGGGGACGAGCGCCCCCACGAGTCCCAGGACCGAGAGCCCGAGCACCAGTCGTGAGGGAAGGGAGCGCATGAGGCTAGCTCCTGTCTTCGAGCGAGGAAAGCTCGTCGGCGACCGAGGCCGCCGTGTCCAGCGCGTGGACGGCGCGGTTGCGCTCGCGGACGAGCGCCGCCCGCGCGAACTTGAAGGCGTCGCTCTCGGGGTCGAGGGCACCGAGGCGCCGAGCCGGCTGCAGTCCCGCCAGTGGGGGCATCGGCAGCGCCAGGTCGTGCGTGAAGGGGTCGCCGCTCGTGTAGGCGAGGGGGACCAGCACGCGCGAGAGCCGCATCAGCCCACGGTTGATCGCGTCCAGCCGCGCCGCTTTCGCATCGACGCGAGCGAGCATCGCGGCGACGTGCTCCAGACGCTCGCCGAGCGCCCGCGCGGCGTCCAGCGCCGGCGAGAGATCGAACCCAGCGCCGGCGGAGGCCTGGAGGGCTTCGAGCTCGGCCACCACGCTCTTCGCCGCGGGCCGGTGATCGAGCAACAACACCGGGGCGTTCAGCCACCGGAGCGCCGAGGCCAGATAGACCTTGGTATCCAGCGCCAGCACGTCGGCGTCGATCTTGTCGATCGTGTCGTCCTTCGTGTGCCACCACCACGGGAAGCCCGCGCTGCCCACCAGCCGCTCCATGGCCCGCGACAGCTCGGTCTCCTGCTTCGGCAACCCGGAGAGCGACATGAAGGCCGACGGCACGCCCGCGCCCCAGAACGACTGATCGCCTGCCCGCGAGAAGCGCCGCCCGCGGCCGCGCTGACCGGTGACGTCGGCGACCACGGTCTCCGCGAAGCGCTGCGCGTCCTCGGTCGCGTGCAGCACCGAGTAGTCGGTGGCGCCGCGCGCGCCGGTCGAATCGACGTTGAGGTGCAGGATGCAGCGCTGGTGGAGCTCACGCCAGGCATGGTCGGCGTACCACGCGGAGCCGGCGTAGCGCCCGTGCGAGTGGCCCGACCAGAACGCGAAGCGGATCCCCCGTCGGAGGGCGTCGCGCCGCGCCGCCAGCAGGCGAGCCACTTCGAGCATCGTGGCGTTGGCGGTGCCGTTGTCCATCGCCCCGTGGTGCCAGGAGTCGACGTGGCCCGAGAAGAGGAGGAACCGGTCCTCGTGGCGCCCGGCCAGCTCACCGATCAGATGGGGGATGGGCATCCAGCCTGTGCGCACGCGCGTGGTCATCCGGAGCCGCAACGGCCCACGCGCGAGTCGCGCACGCAGCCGCTCCCCGTCGGTGCCGAGAATCGACAGACACGGGGTGACCGGGATCCGCGACGCCGTCTCGGGCCCCGGCGTGCCCCAGATCGTGGTCACGATCATGTTGTGCAGGTGGTCCATGAGGACGAAGATCTGCCCCACCGTGCCCGCCTGCTGCGCCGCCCACGCCCGGCCCGGCGAGGCGAGCCCGCGCACCAGCGCGATCTTGCCGGCCGCGCGCTTGAGGTCTTCGGGCCGTCCGTCGCCGACGTCCACGACCTCGCCCTCGAGCGCCTCCACCGAAGGTGAAAACGAGTGCGTCAGCCCCTCGATCACAGTGCCGCCTTCGAGGCGGACCTGTCCCTCGAGCGGCAGGCTGATGTAGGCCTCGATCTCGCGGCGCTCGACCTCGATGCCGTACGACTTCAGCGTGCGCTCGATGTAGTCGAAGGCCTGCGCCTCGCCCGGGCTCCCCGACTCGCGTTCCCAGGCGCCGATCGTCCGCACGTGCTCCATCAAGCTCGCGGCCGACACACCGGCCGCCAACTCCACCTCCAGTGGATCCCGATACTCCCAGGGAGCCGTCACACCATCACCTCGTCGTCGCGAAGATGCCGCATGATGCGGCGATCTCCCGGGAGTGTCAACGGTCGAGGGCCGCGCCTGTCCCCCGGGCAGCCGAGTGCCTCCATCAGAGCTTCGGGATCCGGATCGTCTTGCTGATCATCAACGAGCCCGAGAGCGCCCAGAGCAGCGTCATCGGATGAAGCTGTCCCGGACCGAGGCGGACGGCGCCGAGCGGGAGCACGTCGCCGACGCGATCGAGCCAGGCCGAGACGGCCACGACAGCGACCAGGAGGAGGCTCGAGGGGATGGGCGTGCCTTCGAAATACTTCACCTTGTCACCGCCCCCGGACAGATCCTCGGCCGTGACGTTGAATCGGGCCAGCCGGCTCACGCCGCAGGCCACGAAGTAGACCAGGATCACGACGTCCCACAAGCCCTTCATGCCGGCCGCGTACGCGATCGCCGCGGGCGCCACGCCGAACGAGATGACATCGGCCAGCGAGTCGAGCTCGCGCCCCATGGCCGAGTGCCTCCGTCGCGAGCGGGCGACCCGGCCGTCCAGGATGTCGAAGACGAGGGCCAGCGGGATGAGCGCGGCCGCCGCCAGGAGGCGCCGAAGATCGAGGGACTCGACGTAGGCCAAGACGGCGAAGATGGCAAGGACGCCGCACGCCGCGTTCGCCAGCGTGAGGAAATCCGCGAGCTGAAACCCGCGGATCATGGAAAGGTGTCTGGGCGCCTCGGCTGGGCTCACGAGCTCTCGCGAGGAGCGGCTGGCCGCAGGGGACCGTCAGCGCGTGGCCCGGAAAGCGGCGACGAGCTCGTCGAGGTTGGTCCAGCTCATCCGACGTCGCCCGGATTCCAGATCTTCGATCATTGCGAGCAACCGCTCGGTCAGCGGCATCGCGAGGACCAGCGCCGCTCCCGTCACACCACCGATGGCGCCCGCGCCGTACACCGTGATTGCCATGGACCGGCCCTCCGAGCAGGCTGCGAAGCTCCCGAATCATGCGGCGCCCCCGCAAGGCTGTCAACGGCCCACGACCAGCCTGTTACAGAAATCGGGAGCCCCTCGAGGCCCCCGAAACGCCGCGGGACAGAGAAGCGTCACGGCTCCGCCGGGACGCTCCAAACGTCCGGCGGCTCGGAGGGCCCTTCGCGGCCTCGAGACCGCGGCCGGATTTCGAGGGGCGCCCCGGCTCCGCCGGGGCGTCTCCGAGCGTGGGGGGCTTGGGGGGCCTTCGAGGCCCCCCATCTATTAGGTCCGGGCGCGTAGAAGGAGCGAGACGCCGATTCCCATGAAGATCACATTGGCGGTCCAGGCGGCGATCAGCGGCGGGAGAAGGTCCGCGCGCGCGAACGCGAGCGCGACGTAATGGACCACCAGGTAGCCGGCCATGATGGCGATCGCGAGGCCGATCCCGAAGAGCCGGCCGCCCCGTGGTGACTGCAGCGCGAAGGGGATGGCGACGAGCACCATGACCAGGTTGACGAGCGGGAAGGACAGCTTCGAGTACAGCTCGACGAGATACTTCCGGATCTGGAACCCCGCCGCCTCCAGCTGGCCGATGTAGTCCCTCAGCTCCCAGAAGCTCATCGTGCTCACGGGCTTCTGGATGCGGATGAAATCCTCCATCTCCTCCTTCAGGTCGAGCGCCGTCCAGCCGAAGGGCACCGTCTGCACCTTGCCGTCAGCGCTGATCTCCCGGTATGCCCCTTCGCTGAGCTCCCACCCGGCCGGCGTCCAGTGCGCGCGCCGCGCGTCCAGCCGGCCGACGAGGTGGAACTCGCGGTCCAGCTCGAGGATGGTCACGCCGTACATGTCGTTCGTGCCCGGGTTGAGCAGCTCGACGCGATAGAACCGCGAGTCGGCGCTGCGCACCCAGAGGCGCTGGCGCGACTGCAGGTGCCGGGGCGCCTGGCCGCGGATCTTGACGCGGTCCACTTCGTCGCCACGCTCGTTGAGGACGGGTAGCGCGAGCTCCTGAAAGAGCCCGGCGCCGATGGCGACCGCGAGCCCCAGCCCGAGGATCGGCGCGCTCACGCGGTAAAGGCTCACGCCGGCCGCCTTGAGGGCGGTCAGCTCGTGATAGCGGCTGAGTGTCAGGAAGAGAAAGATGGTCGCGACGAGCATGACCACCGGCAGCCCCTCGTGCAGCGCGGCTGGCAGGCGATAGAGGAAGTGCTCGAAGATGTACATCAGGGGCGGCTTCACCCGGAGATACCGGTCCAGGGTCTGCAGGAGATCGATCACGACGAAGAGCGCCGCCGCCACCGCGAGCCCGACCCCCATGAACGTCACGTACTCGCGGACGAGATACCGGTCGATGATGTGGGTCGAGTCGCGCGGCGCGCCGGTCCCGTGGCGGCGCACGCGCCACCGGCGGGGGCCGGGCACCGCGCGCCAGAGCGCCTCCAGCGCGCGCCACACCTGCGGCATCGCGGGCCACCTCCACTCGCGCACCGTCGAGACGAGGAAGCCGAGGCCGATGACGGCGAACAGGACGTTCGGCGTCCAGATCGCGACCGCCGGGGGAATCCGCGCGCGCAGCGCCGCCCCCTCGAGCGAAGTCATCACAAGGTAGTAGGTCACCAGGATCACCAGGCTGCCGACCAGCGCGATGCTCCGGCCGCCGCGGTGCGAGCGGATCGCCAGCGGGAACGCCACGAGCCCGAAGACGAGCGCGGCGAGCGGGAGGGCCCAGCGCTTGTGGCGCTCGATCTGGAACGGCGCGCGGCCGTGAGGATCGTCGCGATACTCGGCGATCTTCGCGCCGAGCTCGCCCAGGGTCAGGTCCTTCTCCGGCTTCTCCACGCGCGGCGCGCTCTTCAGCGGCGAATCCACGGACAGGCTCATGTCGTAGATGTCGAAGCGCGTGTAGCGATACCGGGACGCGCCGGCCGCGCCGCCCGTCGGCGCCGGCGCGTCCGCTGTCTTCGGGGGGTCGGCCGGCACGATGTCGGCCTCGTTGACCGCGCCGTTCATCAGGCGCAGCGTGATGCGCCGGTTCACCTCGTCGGTAAGGAGCCGGCCTTCGCGGGCGCTGATGATCCGCGAGAGCTTGTCGTCGCGCTCGTCGGAGACGAGGAGGCCGCGCAGCGCGACCTGGGAGGCGCTGACGTCCTCGACGTAGATCGTCAGGTCGCCGAACGTCCCGTTGAACACGCGCTCCTGCAGCCCGCTCACCGCCCGCGACTGGAGGATCCGGAAGAGCTGGCGCTGGAACTCGGCGTTCGCCGCCGGGTTCAGGAAGAGCGTGAGGCCGGCGGTGGCCAGCGTGACGATCAGCGAGGCCACCAGGACCGGACGGAACAGTCGCAGCGCGCTCACGCCGGCGGCCTTGAAGGCGACGACCTCGAGGTCGCTCGCCAGACGGCCCCCGGCCAGGAGCACCGCGACCAGCAGCGCCATCGGCAGCGTGTGGGCCAGGAACGACGGGAGCATGAAGACGAGGAGCTGGACGACGAGATAGAAGGGCACGCCCTTCGTGATGACGAGGTCCGTCAGGTGATAGATCCGGTCGATGACGAGGAAGAAGGTGAAGAGCGCACAGCCGAACGCGAATGGCGAGACGAGCTCGCGCGCGATGTACCGATCGAGAACGAGGAACCGCACGGGTCTGTTGTACCATAGGCGCGTGAGTCGACTCTCGAGCTGCACGACGCGGAAATTGCTCATCGGGCTCGCGATGTTCGGCGCCGCCGCGCTCGCCACCGAGCGGCCGGACGCCGCCGGCCCCGTCGACCGTCTCGATCAGTTCCGCGAGCTCGCGCGCTCGCGCGCCTCGGGTGAGCCCGTCGACGCGGACGCATCCCCCGACGCCTACCGCGAGATGTACGCGCTGCTCGACGAGGAGATCGTCGAGAGCCTCAGCACCGGCGGCCTCTACGCGTCGGCCGGCTTCCTTCAAGATCGGCTCGACACGTTCGGCGAGGCATGGGGCGCCGCCGCGGTCGACGTCGTCCGCGTGGACCGCCTCGTGGTCGGCGCGTTCCAGATGAGTGATGCGCCCGGCGTCAACTCCGTCCGCGTGTACGGGCGACTCGGCGGGGAGGCCGCGCTGCTCAGGACGCTCTCCCGCGACGGCCGCCCGACGGTGTACCCCTGGGCGCCGACGCCGACCGGCGCCGCCCAGTTCATCGCCGCCTGGGAAGGTCCAGCCACCGGACGCGGCATCCGCGCGCTCCGCCTCGACCTGGTCCGTCAGCGCGGCGACGACGTCGGCGTCGTCTGGTCCACGTCCGACGTGTTCCCCGACGGGTTGAAGGCTCGCACGTACTCGGTGCGACGTGACGAGATCCGCGTGCGCTACGAGCCCGCCTATCGCGGCCGGACGCCCGGGTGCGAGGGACAGACCGAGGCCGAGGACGTGTTCCGCGCCGCGCCCGAGAGCGGGACCGTCGTCCGGAGGGCCGGGCGCCAGCTCAACGCCTGGCATCGCGAGCTGCGCGCGACGGTCGCGCAGCTCTTCGACGCGCTGGCGTCGGGAGACGAGAGCAGCCTGGCCAAGCTGGTCCCCGACGTCCAGATCCGCCGGCGGCTTCCGCCCACCCTCAGGCCCGAGGCGGCGTGCGACGCTGCGGACGGCACGGCACATCCGGTGACGGTGTCGGTGGCGGCGACCGCGGAGCATACGCCCTGGGCGCTGACCTTCCAGCGCGGCGGCGCGCGGTGGCGCCTCGCCGCCGCCGGGCCGGTGCTCGAGTGAGCGTCCCGCCAGCCCGCCCGCCGACGAGCACCATCCCCGACCGATACGATCCCGCGGCGGTCGAGCAACGCTGGTATCCGCTCTGGGCCGAGCGCGGGTACTTCCGCGCCGATCCCGACGCAAAGGGCAAGCCGTTCTCGATCGTCATGCCGCCGCCGAATGTGACCGGGTCGCTCCACTGGGGTCACGCGCTCGACATGACCCTGCAGGACGTGCTCGTGCGCATGAAGCGCATGGACGGCTTCAACACGCTCTGGCTCCCCGGCACCGACCACGCGTCGATCGCGGTTCACGTGGTGCTCGAGCGGCAGCTCGCCGCCGAGGGCAAGACCAAGGAAGACCTCGGTCGCGACGCCTTCCTGGCGCGCGCGTGGCAGTGGAAGGAGGAGTCCGGCGGCACGATCATCCGCCAGCTCAAGCATCTGGGCGCCTCGTGCGACTGGACGCGCGAGCGCTTCACGATGGATGAGGGCTTGTCACGGGCGGTCCGCGAGGCGTTCGCGCGCCTCTGGGAAGAGGGGCTGATCTACCGCGACGACTACATCATCAACTGGTGCCCGCGCTGCCAGACGGTCCTCTCCGACATCGAGGTCGAGCGCGAGGAGCGGGACGGGGAGTTCGTCTACATCAAGTACGGCCCGGTCACCCTCGGCACGGTGCGGCCGGAGACGAAGCTGGGCGACACCGGGCTGGCAGTGCACCCCAAGGACAAGCGCTACCGGCATCTCGTGGGAAAGACCCTCGAGGTCCCGTCGGTGGACGGCACGATCTCGGTGAAGGTGGTCGCGGACGACGCCGTCGATCCGAAGTTTGGCACCGGGGTGATCAAGGTGACGCCGGGGCACGACCCGGTCGACTTCGAGATCGGCCGCCGCCACAACCTGCCGATCAAGACCGTCATCGGCTTCGATGGGCGGATGACCGCCGAGGCCGGGCGCTACGCGGGCCTCGACCGCTTCGAGTGCCGCAAGCGCATCGTCGAGGACATGAAGGCCCTCGGCCTGATCGAGCGCATCGAGCCCTATCGGCACGCGGTCGGCGTCTGCTACCGCTGCAAGACGGTGGTCGAACCCCTCGTCTCCAAGCAGTGGTACCTGCAGGTGAAGCCGCTCGCCGAGGCGGCGATCAAGGCGGTGCGCAGTGGACGCATCAAGATCGTGCCGCGCAGCTGGACCAAGACCTACTACCACTGGATGGAGAACATCCGCCCCTGGTGCATCTCGCGTCAGCTCTGGTGGGGCCATCGGATCCCCGCGTGGCACTGCGACGCCGACGGCTCCGTGCACGTCTCGCGCGAGGACCTCAGCGAATGCCCGCGGTGCGGCGGGCCGCTCCGGCAGGACCCGGACACCCTCGACACCTGGTTTTCGTCCGGCCTCTGGCCGTTCTCGACCCTCGGCTGGCCCGACGCGACGCCGGAGCTCCGGACGTACTACCCGACGTCGGTCCTGATCACCGGCTACGACATCCTGTTCTTCTGGGTCGCGCGGATGGCGATGCTCGGCATCCACTTCATGCAGGAAGTGCCCTTCCGCGACGTGTACCTGCACGCGATCGTGCGCGACGCCGAAGGCCAGAAGATGTCGAAGTCAAAGGGCAACGTCGCCGACCCCCTCGAGGTGATGACGAAATACGGGACCGACGCGTTCCGCTTCACGCTGGCGGCGCTGGCGGCGCAAGGGCGCGACATCCGGCTCTCCGAAGACCGCATCGAGGGCTACCGGAACTTCGCCAACAAGATCTGGAACGCCGCCCGCCTCGTGCTGTCGAACCTCGACGGTTTCGACCCGGCGCTGGCCAAGAAGACGCCGCCGGCGCTCGCCGACGTGTGGATCGAGAGCCGGCTGGCCGCCACCATCGCGGAGGTGCGCACGGCGCTCCAGCGCTATCGGTTCAACGACGCGGCGTCGAGCGTCTACCAGTTCCTCTGGCACGAGTTCTGCGACTGGTACCTGGAGATCGCCAAGATCGCGCTCTACCGCGCCGAGAGCCCCGGCCAGCGCGCCCGCACCCAGGCGACGCTCGTCCGGGTGCTCGAGACGACCCTCCGGCTCCTGCACCCGTTCATGCCGTTCATCACCGAGGAGCTCTGGCAGCGTCTGCCGCACACGGGCGAGTCGATCATGGTCGCGCCCTATCCGCGGCCGGGGAGGAAACAGCGCCACGCCGAGGCCGAGCGCGAGATGACCGCGGTCATGGATCTCGTCGCCGCGGTGCGCAACATCCGCGGCGAGATGCGGATCGCGCCCGGCGTCACACTCGCGGCGACGCTCCGCGCGGGCCGAGAGGCGGGCGAGCTCTTCACCGCGAACAAGGCGCTCATCGACACGCTGGCGCGCGTCCGGCTGACGGTCGACCCCGGCGCGACGCGGCCCAGGAGCTCGGCGATGGCCGTCGTCGGCACGTCCGAGCTCTACGTGGACCTGGCGGGCGTCGTGGATCTCGCCGCCGAGCGCCAGCGGATCGAGAAGGAGATCAGGCGCGCCGCCGAGAGCGTCGAGTTCCTCCGGAGCAAGCTGGCCCGGACGGAGTTCGCCGAGCGGGCGCCCGCGGAGATCGTGGCCCGCGAGCGGGAGCGGCTCACCGAGCAAGAAGCGCTAAGCGCCAGGCTCGTCGCGAGTCTCTCCTGGGTCGACGACGGTGGGCACTAGCGGCGCGGCCTCGATAGTTCGCCTCGACACCGTCGACTCCACCCAGTCGGTCGCCTTCGCGCTGGCCGAGCGCGGCGCGCCGGATCGCACGGTCGTGGTCGCCGACCAGCAGTCGGCGGGCCGGGGCCGCCGCGGGCGGACCTGGCGCGCCCCGGCGGGCGCGAGCCTGCTGGCCTCCATTCTCGTCCGCCCGCGGCTGCCCCAGGCGCTCCTGGCGACGTTGTCGCTGACGACCGCGGTCGCCACGGCCGAAGCGCTCCGGCGCGTCGCGCCGGTGGCGGCCCGCGTCAAGTGGCCGAACGACGTCCTCGTCGGCGGCAAGAAGATCGCGGGAATATTGCTCGAGGCCCGCATGAGCACGGGAACGGGCGTATCGG
Source organism: Candidatus Rokuibacteriota bacterium (assembly GCA_003220535.1). Taxonomy (GTDB): domain Bacteria; phylum Methylomirabilota; class Methylomirabilia; order Rokubacteriales; family CSP1-6; genus AR31. The sequence continues at coordinate 124,780 of QHSU01000070.1, read as the reverse complement.
AGCCACGCCGCGCCTGTCTCGGGCCACCCTCGGTCGACGGCGTGCTCACGGTCCCCGCTACAACGGTCATCGGGATCGGGATCAACCTCGGCCAGCGAGAATTTCCGCCCGACCTGGCGGCCGGCGCGACCTCGATCGCGCTCGAGACCGGACACGCGCCCGACCGGGAGACGATGCTGGAGGCTCTGCTCGAGGCCTTCGACGCCTGGCGCGCCCGGCTCGAGGGCGATGGCTTCGGTCCCGTCCGCGAACGCTGGCGGGCGCTCAGCGACACCCTCGGACGGCGAGTCACGGTGGACGCGGTCTCCGGTGTCGCGACCGACCTCGACACCGACGGCGCGCTCCTCATCGACGTCGGCGACGGGACCGCACGGGTGATCGCGGGAGAGATCAGCCTGGGAGAGGAGAAAGCCGATGCTGCTCGTCGCTGACGTCGGCAACACCAACACGAAGATCGGCGTGTTCGACGATCAACGCCTGCTCGTCTCGTGGCGTCTGACGAGCCGGCGGGAGCAGACGGCCGACGAGTACGGCCTCTTCATCGAGACCCTGTTGCAGTCGCGCGGAATCCGAGCCGCCACCATCCACGGCGTCTCCATCTCGAACGTGGTGCCGCCGGTCCACCAGACGCTGGAGTGGATGTGCGAGAAGTACTTCAGTCGGCCGCCGTTCTTCATCGAGCCGGGCGTGAACACGCGGCTGCCGCTCGCCGTCGATGCGCCGCGCGAGGTGGGCGCCGACCGGTACGTGGACGCCTTCGCGGCGACCGCGAAATACGGCCCGCCGCTGATCGTCATCGACTTCGGCACCGCCACGACCTTCAACTGCGTCAACGGCCGGGGCGAGTTCATCGGCGGCGCCATCGCGCCCGGAATCGTGACCTCGGTGGACGCGCTCGTGAATCGGGCGGCTCGGCTGTCTCGGGTCGAGCTGGTGCGGCCGAAGGAGGCGATCGGCCGGAATACGGCGACGAACCTCCAGTCAGGGGCGATCTACGGCTACGCCGGCCTGGTGGACGGCCTCGTGGAGCGGATGCAGGCGGAGATGGGCGGCGGGGCGAAAGTGATCGCCACCGGCGGCAACGCCGGGCTCCTGACGGAGGTCGCCCGCGGCATCGAGCGGGTCGACGAGCACCTGCGGCTCGAGGGTCTCCAGATGCTCTACGAGGAGGCGCATCCGGCCGGCTCGCACCGTTGACACGGAGTGGCCCGGTGGTTATACTGCACGAAATCTAGTAGGTCGGTGCCGGGGACATCCCTATATACGGGATGTGGGGCGAAAACCAGGGGTAGGTGGGACGGGAGGGGAGCGATGGGGATGTGGGTCGGGCGAGGGCGCAAGGCCAGGGTCGCGTACGGCTTCGACGACATCGCGCTCGTTCCCGGAACCGTGACCGTCAACCCGAGCGAAGTCGACATCTCCTGGGAGCTCTGTGGCCATCGCTTCGACCTGCCGATCATCGCGGCGGCCATGGACGGCGTCGTCGGTCCCCGGCTCGCCGCCGAGATGGGGCGGCACGGCGGTCTCGCGGTGCTCAACCTCGAAGGCATCTTCTCCCGATACGCGAACCCCAACGAGGTCCTCGAGCGGATCGTCTCGGCCAACCAAGAAGAAGCGACCAAGATCATCCAGTCGATCTACGGGGAGCCGATCAAGGAAGAGCTGATCCACCAGCGGATCAGCGAGATCAAGAAGGGCGGGGGGCCGGCCGTCGTCTCCTCGATCCCGCAGCGCGCCGAGCGGTTCGCGCAGATCGCGCAGGAGGCCGGTGCGGACATCTTCGTGGTCCAGTCGACGGTCACCACGGCTCGCCACATCGCCACCGAGTACACCCCGGTCGATCTCCGAAAGCTGAAAAAGCAGCTCGCCATCCCGCTTGTCATCGGCAACGTCGTGACCTACGAGGCGTGCCTCGAGCTGATGGACGTCGGGGCCGACGCGCTGCTGATCGGGGTGGGCCCGGGTGCCGCCTGCACCAGCCGCGAGGTGCTGGGGTTGGGTGTGCCGCAAGTGACCGCCACCGCCGACGCGGCGGCCGCGCGCGACTTCCACTGGAAGCAGACGGGTCGCTACGTGCCGATCATCACCGACGGCGGCATGACCACGGGTGGCGACGTGTGCAAAGCGTTCGCCTCGGGCGCGGACGCGGTCATGATCGGCTCCGCGTTCGCGCGCGCCATCGAGGCGCCGGGCCGCGGCTACCACTGGGGCATGGCGACGCCCCACGCCAACCTGCCGCGCGGCACGCGGATCCGCGTCGGCATCGCAGGCTCGCTGGAGCAGATTCTCTTCGGGCCGGCGTTCACGGAGGACGGGACCCTCAACCTCGTGGGCGCGATCCGCACGTGCATGGGCTCGGTCGGCGCGCGAACGATCCGGGAGCTCCAGCAGACGGAGTTGATCATCGCTCCGACGATCAAGACCGAAGGCAAGGTGTTCCAGCAGGCTCAGAAGTTGGGGCGCCCGCGGTAGCGGGGCGCCCATGTCGGTCGGAACTGGCAAGATCGCGGTCCTCGATTTCGGCGGTCAGTACACGCAGCTGATCGCCCGGCGGGTCCGTGAGTTGTCCGTGCATTCCGAGATCTTCTCCTGCACCCACCCGGTCGAGCAGATCCTGTCAGCCGGCTACCAGGGGATCATCCTCTCCGGGGGCCCGTCGAGTGTCTATGAGGACGGCGCGCCGCTGCCGTCGAAGGCGCTCTTCGAGTCGGGCGTCCCCGTCCTCGGGATCTGCTACGGCATGCAGGTGATGGGCTATCTCCTGGGCGGCCATGTGATCCCTGCCGAGCGTCGGGAGTACGGCAAGGCCGAGATCACGCTCCAGGAGCCAAGCCGCCTGCTCCGAGGCGTCGAGCCGGAAGAGACGGGCCGCGTCACCGTCTGGATGAGCCACGGTGATACCGTGCTCCGTCCGCCCAAGGGCTTCACGGCGCTCGCCCAGACCGCGAACTGCCCGGTCGCGGCGATGGAGGACGAGCAGCGCCGCCTCTACGCGGTGCAGTTCCATCCGGAGGTCGTCCACACGCCGCAAGGGCGAAAGATCCTCGACAACTTTCTCACCGTCTGCGGTGTGAGCCGGACGTGGTCGATGGCCGGCTTCATCGACACCACGGTGGAGGCCATCCGCGCCGAGGTGAACGGGCAGCGCGTGCTCTGCGCCCTGTCTGGGGGCGTGGACTCGGCGGTCGTCGCGGTGCTCGTCCACCGCGCCATCGGCGACCAGCTCACGTGCGTCTTCGTGGACAACGGGCTCCTGCGCAAAGGAGAGGCCCAGTCGGTCGTCCACACGTTCCGCGACGCTTTCAAGATGAACCTCATCCATGTGGACGCATCTCGGCGATTTCTCGATTCGATACGCGGGGTGACCGATCCCGAGCTCAAGCGCAAGCGCATCGGGGCCGAGTTCATCGCCGTATTCGAAGACGAGGCTCGGAAGCTCGGCGACATCCCGTGGCTCGCCCAGGGCACCCTCTACCCCGACGTCATCGAGTCGGTGTCCTTCCGCGGGCCGTCGGCCACGATCAAGACCCACCACAACGTGGGCGGCCTCCCGCTGAAGATGCAGTTCAAGCTCGTCGAGCCGCTCCGGGAGCTCTTCAAGGACGAGGTCCGGAGGCTGGGAGAGCTCCTGGGGCTTCCGCCCGAGATCGTCTGGCGCCAGCCGTTCCCGGGACCCGGGCTCGCGATCCGCGTGCTCGGCGAGGTGACCACGGAGCGGCTCGACCTGCTGCGCGAGGCTGACGCCGTCGTGCAAGAGGAAGTGCGCGCGGCCGGCTTCGAGCGGACGGTGTGGCAAGCCTTCGCGGTCCTCTTGCCGATCCGGACCGTCGGCGTCATGGGCGACTTCCGCACCTATGCCCACGTCATCGCGCTGCGGGCGGTCATGAGCCAGGACGCGATGACCGCGGACTGGGCGCGACTGCCATACGATCTCCTGGGCACGATCAGCAACCGGATCATCAACGAGGTGAAGGGCATCAATCGGGTGGTCTTCGACATCTCGTCCAAGCCGCCGGCGACGATCGAATGGGAGTAGGTGGCAGTAGGAGGTGAGGCCGTTCGACGGCCGAGCCGACACTTCAAAAGCTCGGAAATGGGCTCGAAAGTGAGCTATGCAGCATAGCGAATTCGTCCATCTCCACGTCCACTCCGAGTACAGCCTGCTCGACGGCGCCGCTCAGCTGGAGAAGCTCGTCGCGAAGGCGAAGGAGCTGCGCTTCCCGGCCATCGCGCTCACGGACCACGGCAATCTGTTCGGCGCGATCGATTTCTACCTCGCCGCCCAGAAGGCCGGCGTCAAGCCGATCCTCGGCTGCGAGCTCTACGTGGCGCCGGGCGGCCGCCGCGAGCGCGGCTCGCAGGACGGCGGCTACGAGGGCGCCAACCACCTCACGGTCCTCGTGCGCAATCGCACGGGATACCGGAACCTCGTCAAGCTCGTGTCCAGGGCGTTTCTGGAGGGGTTCTATTACAAGCCGCGCGTGGATCGGGAACTCCTCGCCCGACACGCGGATGGGCTGCTCGTCCTCTCCGGGTGCCTGAACTCCGAGGTCTCGCGGCTCCTGTCCGCCGGCGACGCCGTGCGCGCCCGGGAGACCGCCGGGTGGTACCAGGAGGTCTTCGGCAAGGATCACTACTTCATGGAGGTCCAGGCGCACGGGCTCGACGAGCAGGCGCGCGTCCTGGCTGAGACGCTCCGGATCGCCACGGCCATCGGCGCGCCGGTGGTGGGCACGAACGACTCGCACTATCTCGAGGCGGGCCACGCCCGGGCCCACGAGGCGCTCCTGTGCATCCAGACCGGGACGAACCTTCAAGACTCGAGCCGCTTCCGGTTCTCGACGCAGGAGTTCTACATCAAGTCGGCCGAGGAGATGGCGCGCGTCTTCGCCGACCTCCCCGAGGCGTGCCGCAACACCCTGGCGGTGGCCGAGCGATGCAACCTGACCCTCGACTTCAACGAGTTCCACCTGCCGCGCTACCTCGCCCCCGAAGGGCACACGCTCGACAGCTACTTTCACGAGCTGGCCCATGACGGGCTCCGGCGTCGCTACGGGCCGAATCCCGACGATGCGATCGAGGCGCGACTGGCCCACGAGCTGGCGGTCATCGAGAAGATGGGCTTCGCGGGCTACTTCCTCGTCGTCTGGGACTTCATCCGCTACGCGCGGGAGCAGGGGATCGCAGTCGGACCAGGGCGTGGGTCCTCCGCCGGGTCGCTGACCGCCTACTGCCTGGGCATCACGAACATCGATCCGATCCGGTACGGGCTCCTCTTCGAGCGATTCCTGAACCCGGAACGAATCTCCATGCCGGACATGGACATCGATTTCTCGGACGACCGCCGCGACGAAGTCATCCGCTACGTGGCCGAGCGCTACGGCCGTGATCGCGTCGCCCACATCATCACGTTCGGGACGCTCGGCGCGAAGGCGGCGATCCGCGACGTCGGGCGCGTCCTCGGCATGCCCTACGCCGACGTGGACCGCATCGCAAAGCTGGTGCCGAACTTCCCGCTGAACATCACGCTCGACGACGCCCACCAGAAGTCGCTGCCGTTGGCCGAGATCGTGCGGAGCCAGGCGGCCGTGCGCGAGCTCTGGGACATCGCCCGCACCCTCGAGGGGTGCACCCGCCACGCCTCGGTGCACGCCTCCGCCGTCGTGATCTCCGACGAGCCCCTCGAGGAGTACATCCCGCTCTACAAGGACCCGAAGCGGCCGGAGCTGATCACCGGGTACGCGATGGGGCCGATCGAGAAGCTCGGCCTCCTCAAGATGGATTTCCTCGGCCTGCGGACGCTCACGGTCCTCGCCAACACGGTCGCGCTGGTCAAGGAGTCTCGCGGCGTCGACATCGATCTCGACACCCTCCCGCTCGAGGACGGGAAGACGTACGAGATGCTCTCCGAGGCGAAGACGTTCGGGGTGTTCCAGCTCGAGTCCTCGGGGATGCGGGACGCGCTGCGTGGCCTGCGGCCCGAGCGGCTCGAGGACCTCATCGCCATGGTCTCGCTCTACCGCCCCGGCCCGATGGAGCTCATCCCCGACTTCATCCAGCGCAAGCACGGGCGGTCCAAGATCACGTACGAGCACCCCGCGATGGAGAAGTTCACGCGGGAGACGTACGGGATCATGGTGTACCAGGAGCAGATCATGCAGATCGCCTCCGAGATGGCGGGCTTCACCATGGGTGAGGCCGACATCTTGCGCCGCGCCATGGGCAAGAAGGACCGCGAGCTGATGGCCAAGCAGCGCGAGAAGTTCGTCACCGGCTGCCGCGAGCGCGGCACGGCCGCCGCGAAGGCCGAGCGCGTCTGGGAGCTGATGGAGAAGTTCGCGGGCTATGGGTTCAACAAGTGTCTGACCGGCGACACGCTGGTCGAGATGGCCGACGGCAGCTGCAAGCCGATCACCGAGATCCGGACTGACGACCTTGTCCTCACCAAGGACGGCTCGTCCAGAGCGCTCGGAGTCCGCCCGAGCGGTCCTCGGCGGGTTGGGCGCCTGACGCTGGCCAATGGGATGACTCTTCGGTGCACGCCCGACCATCCGATCTTCACCCAACGAGGGTGGATGAACGCAGAGGACCTGACCGGAAGTGACGCGGTGGTCGTCTTGGCCGGTGGGAACGCCGGCAATGAGCGCCGCCGGGACCTCCGGCGTCGCTACGATGGCGGCGCCTCCAGTAGCGCGGCCACCCTTGAGACGTCGATCGAATGGTCGAGTTTCGCATCGTTCGTCCTCGAGGGCGTTGAACCGACGTACGACATCGAGGTCCCCGGCGCCCGCAGCTTCATTGCCAACGGCATCGCCGTCCACAACTCGCACGCCGCGGCGTACGGGCTCGTCGCCTACCAGACGGCGTACTTCAAGGCGAACTACCCCGTCGAGTTCATGGCCGCGCTGCTGACCTCCGAGATGGGCGACACCGACAAGATCGTGAAGTACATCGAAGAGTGTCGGGCGATGGGCATCCGCGTCGAGCCGCCCGACGTGAACGTGTCGGCCGTTCAGTTCAGCGTCGCCGGCGACACGGTCCGGTTCGGGCTGGCCGCGATCAAGAACGTCGGCGAGGCGGCGATGCAGTCGATCTTGAAGGCGCGGAGCGCCGACGGCCCGTTCCGGACGCTCGAGGACTTCTGCGCGCGGGTCGATCTCCGGCTCGTGAACCGGCGGGTGGTGGAGAGCCTCATCAAGGCGGGCGCATTCGACTCGCTCGGCCTCACCCGCGCCCATCTCCTGGCGACCACCGACCCGGCGCTCGAGAGCGGACAGCGCCAGCAGCGCGACCGGGCCGAGGGCCAGGCCTCCTTCTTCGAGGTCTTGCCGGGGGCGCCGGTCCGGACGAGCGCGCCCGCCGAGGTGACGCCCGAGTGGGACACGGACCAGCGGCTCGCGTTCGAAAAGGACGTGCTCGGCTTCTACATCTCCGGCCATCCGCTGGCCCGGTTCCGCGGCGTGGTCGAGCCGCTGGGCATCACGACCACCGCCGACCTCGCCGCCAAAGGCCACGGCGCGCGCGTCGTCCTCTTCGGCCACGCCGTCGGGCTCAAGGAGACGTCGACGAAGGGTGGCAATCGGATGGCGTTCTTCACCCTCGAGGACATGGACGGCACCGTCGACGTCACGGTGTTCCCGGAGCCGTTCAGGACGGCGGCCGCCCACCTGCGCTCGCGCGACGCCGTGCTCGTTCGGGGCCGCGTGGACGACGGTGAGAAAGGCCGGGTGGTGCTCGCCGAGGACGTCCGCCTGCTCGAGCAGGCGCTGGCCGAGTCGAGCGGACGGCCGCGCCCCGGCGTCGTCGAGCCGAGCGCCTGCCGGATTCGCGTGACACCGGGCGACGACCCCAGCGTGGCGCTCGCCGCCGTCCGACAGCTCTGCGGCGCGCATCCGGGCGGCGTGCCCGTCTTCCTCCACCTCGTGCTGGACGCCCAGGAAGTGGTCGTCCGCGCCCGGGGCCTCTCCGTCGACGGCAGCCCGGAGCTCGTCGCCGACGGCGAGACAGTCCTCGGCGCCGGCACGATCAGCGTGGACTATGCCGGACGCGCTTGATTTCGAGCAGCCGCTGCTCGACCTCGAGAACCGGATCGCCGCGCTCCAGGCCGAGGAGCGCTTGCCGAAGACGCGCGACGAGATCGCGCGTCTCGAGGAGCGGCTCGCGCGCCTGCGCCAGCGGACCTACGCCAGCCTGACGGCCTGGCAGCGTACGCAGCTGGCGCGCCACCCGAAGCGCCCCCATACACGCGACTTCTTCAAGCTCCTCTTCGAGGACTTGGTCGAGCTGCACGGGGACCGGCTCTACGGCGACGACGCGGCGATCGTCGGCGGCCTGGCCCGGTTCGAAGGGCAGGGGGTCGTGGTGATCGGCCACCAGAAGGGCCGGGACACGCGGGAGAAGATCGCCCGCAACTTCGGAATGCCGCACCCCGAAGGCTACCGCAAGGCGCTGCGCCTCATGCATCTTGCCCAGAAGTTCGGCAAGCCCGTCATCACGTTCATCGACACTCCCGGGGCTTACCCCGGGCTCGGCGCCGAGGAGCGCGGGCAAGCCGAGGCGATCGCGCGAAACCTCAGAGAGATGGCCGCGCTGCGCACGCCGATCCTCTCGGTCGTGACCGGCGAGGGCGGCAGCGGCGGCGCCCTCGCGATCGGCATGGGCAACCGCGTGCTGATGCTCGAGTACGCGATCTACTCGGTGATCTCGCCGGAAGGATGCGCCGCGATTCTGTGGGGCGACGCCGGCAAGGCGCCCGAGGCGGCCGAGTCGATGCGCATCACCGCGCCCGACCTCCTGCGACTCGGCGTGATCGACGCAATCGTGCCCGAGCCCGCCGGCGGCGCCCATCGTGACTGGGACGGCGCCGCGGGTCTGCTGCGCGAAGCGCTACGCGAGCATCTGCGTCAGCTCGTGTCCCAGTCGCACGAGGATCTCGTCACCGGGCGCTACGAGAAGTTCAGGAAGATGGGGGCGTTCGAAGAGGCGTCGATGCCGGGCGCCGGAGGGTAACGCCGCGCTCAGCCCGCCTGCCGCAGGAGCGCGGCGGCCACGTCCTCGTCGGTCACCAGGACATTCATGAAGCGTCCGGCGACCGCGCCCCGCACCGCCTCGAGCTTGGCCTTTCCCCCGGCGATCGCCACGACGTAACGGCCCTCGCGCCGTGAGAGGGCCTGGAGCCGCTCGCCTTCCACCGAGAGCACCCGCCGCATGAGCGCCCTGAGCTCCGGGCGGTCCACGATCCGGCCCTCGTGGTCGAAGGGCTGGTAGTTGATCTCGCCGACCACCCCGAGCTGGCGCAGGCGCTTGACGCTCACGCCGTAGGATGCGGCCAGAGAGCAGAAGCCCGGCGTCTCCTCGTCGATGAGCCCGATGCCCACCAGAGCGATGTCCACATCCTGGGCCGCCTCGTAGATGCGGCGGATGGCCGGATCGCGCAGGAGGCGCCGACGCTCCCGCTCGATCTCCCGCAGGGACAGGAGGTGCTGTACCGGCAGGGCCCAGGCGTGCACGTGGGGTCGATACTTCGCGGCCATCATCCCCACCAGCGTGTTCGGGAACAGGTCGACGAGCTCGAGGGTGCTCTCGCCGGACAGCGGGTAGAGGGCCAGGTCGCGGAAGCGACGCTCGTGAAGCTGACGGATCGTCTGGTAGAGCGTGAACCCGCACGAGAGGCCCACCCGGAGGCCGTTGGCGGCGATCTTCTCGAAGTAGGTCGCGGCGGCGGTGCCCAGCTCTTCCTTGACGTCGCCCCGGCCGCCCGCCGCGACCACGACCGCGTCACGGAGCCCGAACTGCTCCACCAGCCCCGCTTCGAGCTGCTCCCGGCGGGGGAGGTCGAGCTCGACGCGGACGAGGCCCTCGTCGAACGCGCGCTTGAGCAGGCGCGAGACCGTCGCCGCCGAGACGCCGAGCGCCCGCGCGATGTCCTTCTGGCTCCGGCCCCGGCGGTAGTACAGCTCGAGACAGTGGACCGTCTGCCGGAGCTCGCGTGGGCTGAGGGAGACCGACGACTTCATGCGGGCGTCGTTCCAGAAATAAATTTCATTTCCATAAATTTCTTGCTTGACGCGACCAGTCTACCTCGTTATCCTCGGACGCAAGCTCCCAATCTTCACCCTCACCACGCAAGGAGGCGTGCATGTCTGCGCGTCGCTATGGCTCTCAGGACGGCCAGCCGCCGATCAAGCTGACCGAGTATCACCAGTCGAAGGACGAGCTCGCCGGGCTGCCGGTGACCGTCGCCGAGAAGATCCCGGTCACCAACACGCCGAACATCTTCTCGTACAAGTCCTACATCTTCGCGAAGAACCCGGCCCTCGTGCAGCGGTACATCAAGGCCACCAAGGCCGACGTCGGTGGCGTCGGCGGTCACGTCGTCGCGGCCGACGAGGTGAAGTCGATCATCGCCAAGTACGTCCTCGACAACAACAGCTACCGCGGCGAGCCGATCTTCACCTCGCTCATCGTGACCCACACCGGCGACGACTGCGCCGTCACCGGCATCATGGCCGAGACGGTGGACATGTCAGTGGCCGACGAGCTCATGTGGGACGCGCTGCAGGAAGGCGCCACCAAGGCGGCCGAGCTCGGTCTCTACGGCCCGGGCCAGGACCTGGTGGCCGACGCGTTCACCGGGAATCTCCGGGGCACGGGCCCGGCCACGGTGGCGCTGCCGTTCCCGGTGCGCAAGGACAATGCCTCGCAGACCGTCCTGGTCTCCTTCGCCGACAAGACGGAGCCGATGGCGTTCAACCACTACGCCACCGGCGCCTATATGCTGCCCCGCTTCAACACCGGCCTGATCATCGCGGCCTCCAAGATGAAGCGCGGCTACCTCTTCGAGATCGTCGACCTCGACACCAAGGCCCAGGCGATCGAGGCCGGCGCCCACCCGCGCGACCAGCAGGCACTCGACGGCAAGATGGAGGAGGTCGCCAAGGGGTTGCAGGAGAAGGTGATCACCCTGGGCGCGCCGGAGGACCTCTACGACATCGAGGGGCTGACGCGCTCCTCGCGCTTCGTGATCGCCCGCATCTGGAGCCGGAACGAGAAGGGTGGAAAAGACCAGCTCGGCTATATCTGCTCGGCTGAGCGGCTGCACAACATCAAGAGCAAGAAAGGCTTCACCTACGGCGGCAAGGACGACCCGGTGCTCCTGGCCTTCGCCCAGGGCGACTGGCCGGCGCCCGGCGAGATCACCTCACCGTGGGCCACCGCCCCCATGGTGGCCGGTGATTGCCGCGGCAGCCACAACCTGCACATCCTGCCGATGCCGATCAACTCGCAGACCTCGTACTGGTCTGGCCCGATCCTGTCGGCCATCACGCTGTCCTGCAACATCCACACAGGGCGGATCGGCGCCATCTCGGATCAGTTCGCGCTGGGCACCCCCTGGGACGAGGTGCGTCGCACCGCCTCGAAGCTGGCCATCCAGTTCCGTCACGCCCACGGCGTCAAGCAGCCGGCGACCTTGCACGAGGACGAGCTCGAGTACCAGGAAGGCTGGAAGGAGCGGCGCAACCGCCTCGAGCGCCGGTTCGAGGTCAAGCCCCCGCTCACCTTCGGCAACGGCAACGGGCATGGCGCCGACGGCGGCAAGAAGCCCGTGTCCGCGCGGCCGGGCGGCCGCCCCGAAGAGATCGACTGACCATCAATGGAGGGGGGGCGCGACGCCCCCTCCATATCCTCCCCGTGAGAGTGCCGGCTTTGCCGGCGCACGACAGCCCTAGCCAGCTCGCGACGGGTAATCGGTGGGGGGCAATTGGGGGGAGCGGCGTTCGCTCCCCCCAATGTTCAAAGGGCGGTGAGGCGGGTACACGCGAGGCTTTCCGCGAGGTTGGTTTGACTTGCCCGACGGTGGGTGCTACGGTCGGTTCAACGCAAACGCGGGATTTTCCAGACACGAATGGCCAAGCTCCATCTGATCACATACGGCTGCCAGATGAACGAGTACGACTCGGAGCGTGTCGCGGGCCTGCTGCGCGAGCGCCGCTGGGAGCTGACCTCCGACGAGACCGAGGCTGACCTCATCCTCGTCAACACCTGTGCGATCCGCGAGAAGGCCGAGGACAAGGTCTTCTCGAAGCTCGGCGAGCTGCGCCTGCTCAAGACGCAGCGGCCGGATCTCGTCATCGGCGTGATGGGCTGCATGGCGCAGCTCCACCAGAGCGCGATCCAGCGCCGGGCGCCGGCGGTCGACCTCGTTTTCGGCTCACCCGCCATCGCCCGCGTCGGCGAGCTGGTCGATCGCGTCCTGCGCGAGCGGCAGCCGGTGCTCGAGACCGGCGAGGGCCCGCTCGTCAAGATCACCGCGCGACCGCCGGCCGCGGGGCGGCTCAAGGCGTTCGTGACCGTGATGGAGGGGTGCGAGAAGTACTGCACCTTCTGCGTCGTGCCGCAGACGCGCGGGCGCGAACGCAGCCATCCGCCGGAGGTCATCGTCGACGAGGTCCAGCGCCTGGCGGCCCAGGGCTGCCGGGAGGTGACGCTCCTCGGCCAGACGGTGAACGCCTACGGGCGCGATCTCACGCCGCCGACCGATCTCGGCGAGCTGTTCGCGCGGGTCAACGACGTCGAGGGCCTCGCGCGGATCCGCTTCACCACGTCCAACCCTTACAACCTCACGCCCAGGCTGATCCGCGCCCTGCGGGACGTGCCCAAGGTGTGCGAATACTTCCACCTACCGTTACAGTCAGGCTCGAACCGCGTCCTCGAGCGCATGAATCGCGGCTACACGCGCGAGCGCTACCTCGAGCTGGTGGCGGAGATCCGCGACGCCGTCCCGGCGATGGCGTTCTCGACGGATCTGATCGTGGGCTTCCCGGGCGAGACCGAGGCGGACTTCGCCCAGACGCTCGCCATGATCGAGGCCGTCGGGTACGACAACGTGTTCGTGTTCCGTTACTCGCGGCGGCCGGGCACGCCCGCCGCCACGATGGCCGACCAGGTCGCCGAGGACGTGAAGGCCAGCCGCAACACGCGGCTCCTGGAGGCGGCCACCCGGGTGGGCGCCGAGCGGAGCGGCCGACTCACCGGCCGGACGATGGAGGTGCTGGTGGACGGAACCTCGAAGAAAAATGCGGGGGAACTGTCGGGCCGGACCCGCTGCAATCGTGTCGTCAACTTCGACGGGCAGGGGAGCGCGTCCGTCGGTGACCTGGCGCAAGTCCACATCGACCAGGTGCTGCCGCACAGCCTGCGCGGGACGCTCGCTTCCCGACCGGAGGAGGCCGCATGTTTGTCGAAATGAAGGTGCGCGGACTGGCCCTGGACGCTGTCTCGAACATGCCGATCATCATCCTCCGCGACGAGGAGGACAAGCGGTCGCTGCAGATCTGGGTCGGCATCTTCGAGGCGAACGCCATCGCCCTCGAGCTCGAAAAGGTCGCGCCGGCGCGTCCGATGACCCACGACCTCATCAAGAACATCCTCGAGACGCTCGACGCCCGCGTGCTCAAGGTGGTCGTGACCGACCTTAAGGAAAACACCTTCTTCGCCGTGCTGCACCTCCAGTTCGGCGAGACCGAGTACACGGTGGACTCGCGCCCCTCGGACGCCATCGCGCTCGCCCTCCGCGTGGCGGCCCCGATCTACGTCGACGAGGAAGTCGTCCGCAAGGCGAAGAGCCTCGAGGTGACCAAGGAGGCGGAGCCCGTCAAGGCCGACGATCCGGAACAGCTTCGCGAGTGGCTGCAGAACATCAAGCCGGAGGATTTCGAGAAGTTCAACAAGGCTTGACGGACGTCTGCTCGTGCGGATCGCGCTCTTCACCAACAACTACCTGCCGTTCTGCGGCGGCGTCACGATCTCGGTCGAGACGCTGCGACGAGGCCTCGAGGCCGCCGGCCACGAGGCGTGGGTCTTCGGACCGCGCCTGGCCGGCTCCGACGATGCTCTGGCCCGCATCGTGCGCTACCCCTCGATTCCCGTCACGACCTACCCGGAGTTCTCGCTGGCCGTGCCGTACTCGCGCCGGATCGATCGGCTCGTCGCCGCGCTCGACTTCGACGTCATCCACGCGCACCACCCTTTTCTGCTCGGGCCGGCCGCGCGCCGGCTCGCCCGCCGCACCGGGCGGCCGCTGATCTTCACGTATCACACGCGATACGAGAAGTACGCGCACTACGTCCCGCTGCCGCTTGGCCTCGTGGAGGCGGCTGCGCTCCGGCTCTCCGCCGGCTTCGCCGCCCAGGCCGACGCGGTCCTGGCGCCTTCGGCGGTGATCCGCGACGAGCTGCACGCGCGCGGTGTGCGCACGCCGATCGCGGTGGTGCCAACCGGCGTGGACCTCGACCGGTTCCGCCCGGGCGACCGGGCGGCGGCTCGACGGCGCCTCGACCTCGGCGACGCCGAGCCGCTGGTGCTCTACGTCGGACGGCTCGACCGGGAAAAGAGCGTCGACCGGGTCCTGCTCGCCTTCGAGCGCGTCGCCTCGACCCTGCCGGCCGCACGTCTCGTCCTGGTCGGCCACGGCACCGAGGCCGAACGTCTGCGACGTCTGGCGTGCGCCCTGCCGGTTGCCGGGCGGATCCGCTTTCTCGGTCTGTGGCCCCACGACGCGCTGACGGAGTGCTACCAGGCCGCCGACGTGTTCCTGTTCGCCTCGGAGACCGAGACGCAGGGGCTGGTGCTCGCCGAGGCCGCGGCGTGTGGGCTCCCCGCCGTCGCCGTCAGCGCCCCCGGCTGTGACGAGGTCGTGCGCGACGGCGAGACGGGTGTCCTCGCGAAGGGCGACCCGGCCGCGCTCGCCGAGGCCGTGATCGGTCTCTTGCTGGACCCCGAGCGCCGGCGGGGGATGGGCCGCCGTGCCCGCGAGGTGGCCGAGGGTTTGTTCGATGTGCGCCTGCAGATCGACCGAACGCTGGCGGTCTACGCCGACACCGTCGCGCGCCTCCGATGACCCGCGTGCACGAGACGCATCGGCGGATCAACGCCGAGATCGCGCAGGAAAAGGCCGTGGCCCTCGGACGGGCCGGCGAGCGGCTCGAGGCGGCGCTGGCCCACGTCGTGACCATCGGTCGGCGGCTCGACGCCGCCACCGATCCCGCGGAGCAGGCTCGGCTCCTCGGCGAGTACGAGAGCGCGCGGGCCCGCGCGGTCCACGCGCGCGTGGCGCTCCTGATCCAGCGGGAGGCGGTCGGGTTCCGCCACCACCGGATCGTGGACCAGGAGTTTCCCGAGCCGCCCCGACGCCCCGCCGGCTGGCGGCCCCCGCGGACGTGAGCTCGCGCCCGCCGTGCGTCCTCATCGCCGATGGGGCGCCGGCGAGCCGAGCGCTGCTCGAGCCGTCGCTGCGCCGGGCCGGCTGGGACGTCATCACCGTCACCTCGAGCTTCGGCGTCCTCCGCGCGGTCCGCGACCACGACGTGGGGGTGATCCTGATCGATCCGGAGCTGCCCGGGGTCGGGGTCTCCGGGGTCGACGTCGTGCGCACCCTCAAGAGCGCGCCCCGCTTCCACCAGCTGCCGGTGTTCTTCCTCTTGCGCCGCGGGCAGGGACCGCCCGCGGGCATCACGGTGGATGGCGCATTCGAGCTCGACCCGCAGGGCGCCGACGCGCTGCTCGAAGCGATCCGCGGCGTGCTGGCGCTGGCGCCCCCACGCGACGACACGCTCGACGGCGCGACGCGCGAGGCCGTCGAGGCGATGCTGGCCCGGTACGGCGCCGACGAGGTCCGGGATGCGGTCGAGCGGATCGTCCGCGAGATCGCGCGCGAGCTGGTTCCCCAGGTCGCCGAACGGTTGATCCGCGAGGAGATCGGGCGGCTTCGCCGCGAGCACGGGTTCGAGGAGCCTCGCGAGTGATCTGGAACGTCGAGGCCGAGACCATGGCGGGCCGGGCACGCGAGCGCCTGCAGCTCGAGCGGGTGCAAGAGACCCTGCGCTGGGCGGTCGCGCGTGTCCCGTTCCACCGCGAGCGGCTGGGCGCGGTCACGATCGGCGAGCTCGCGGATCTCGCGCGCCTGCCGTTCGTCCACAAGGCGGACCTTCGGGACCACTATCCCTTCGGTCTCCTGGCCGTGCCTCGCGGCGAGGTCGTCAGGATCCACGCCTCCTCGGGCACCAGGGGCAAGCCGACCGTCGCGGCGTACACCGCCGGCGACCTCGACGTCTGGCGCGAGGTGATGGCACGCGCGCTGACGGCCGCGGGCGCGCGCCGCGGTGACCTGCTCCACATCGCCTTCGGCTACGGCCTCTTCACGGGCGGGCTCGGCTTTCACGACGGAGCCGAGCGCGTCGGCATGACCGTGGTGCCGGTCTCTTCGGGGAACACCACGCGCCATCATCTTCTGTTACAGGACTTCCAGCCGGACGCGATCGCCGCGACGCCGTCCTTCGCGCTCCACCTGGCCGAGACGCTGGCCGAGCATGGCGGCAAGCCCCGCGAGCTCGGCCTGCGCCTCGGGCTCTTCGGCGCCGAGCCCTGGACAGACGGCATCCGGACGGCGCTCGAGCGCACGTTCGGCCTGCGCGCGTTCGACATCTACGGGCTCTCCGAGATCGTCGGACCCGGCGTCGCTGGCGAGTGCGAGACGCGCGAGGGGCTCCACATCGCCGACGACCACTTCTTGCCGGAGATCGTCGATCCCGTCTCGGGCGCCAGCCTGCCGTCCGGGCGGGAAGGGGAGCTCGTGCTGACCACGCTGACCAAGCGCGCGATGCCGCTCATTCGGTACCGGACCGGCGACATCACGACCCTGACCGTGGAGCCCTGCCGCTGCGGCCGCACCTCGGCGAGGATGGCACGGATCAAGGGCCGGTCGGACGATATGCTGGTCGTCAAGGGCGTGAACGTCTATCCCTCCGAGGTTGAGCGCACGCTGCTCGCCCTGGACGAGCTGGCGCCCCACTACCAGCTGGTGGTCGACCGCGGGACGACGCTCGCGCGGCTCGAGGTACAGGTCGAGCCGGGGCCCGCGTTGATCGCGCGGTGCGGCGGCTTCTCCCCCGATCATCCCGAGATCGCGGCGCTGCGACGCCGCGCCGCCGATCAGTTGCGGCAGGCGACCGGCCTCAGCGTCGAGCTGACGATCGTGGCGCCCCGCACGATTCCGCGCTCGGAGGGCAAGGCCGTGCGTGTGATCGAGCGCCGGTAGGGTATCCTGAGAGGGGAGGATCCGATGATCGACCTGGCCCGGGACATGATGGCGAAAATCGACCGCGGCGTGCGGCTCGAATCGGTCGACGAGATGACCGCGGAGTACCGCGACAACCTCGTCCACCTCCTGACGATGCAGGCGGACTCCGAGCTGGCGGGCGGCTATGGCTACGTGCCGTGGATCACCCGCGCCCCGACGGTGGAGGAAAAGCACGTCGTCGCCCAGATCGTGAAGGACGAGCTCCGCCACGCCACCGTGATGTATGGCCTCCTGGCTGACCTGGGCTTCGACGTCGAGAACCACGTGCGCCAGCACGATGAGATCTTCACGATGCGGATCGACGCCAACCGCGACATCGGCACGGCGCGCATCACGAGCGACAAGCGGGTCAACATCTTCTACTACCCGATCGACACGTGGGCGGACTTCATCTTCTTCAACTTCTGCATGGACCGAGGCGCCGGCCACCAGCTCGAGGACGTGCGCGGCTGCTCCTACGGCCCGTGGGTCCGCGCAATCGACGGCATCTTCAAGGAAGAGAAGTTCCACATCCGGCACGGCGAATTCTGGGTGAAGAAGCTCGCGGAAGACTCCGAGACGCACGCCGAAGCCCAGACGACCTTCGCCAAGTGGTACATCCGGACGATGAACATCTTCGGGCGACCGGAATCGCCGAAGAATCAGGTCTATCGAAGGCTGAAGCTCAAGCTCCGTGACAACGACGAAGTCCGCCAGGCCTTCGCCGCGGAAGTGAAGGACCTCTGCGAGAAGTTCGGCCTGACCGTGCCGGAGTGGAAGCCCGTCTGGGAGAAGCTCCCCGAAGAAGCCCACATCCCGGGCTAGAGCATCCGTCCCGGTCGGCCTCGACGGCGGGTCCCGGGACTCGCATTCGCCTGGCTCTAGCAGGCCGGGCCGGACCGTCGAGTCGTGATCCTCGTCGCCATCGCGATCGGCTTTGCCGGCAGTCGCCGGCGCGCCCGCGACTGAGCCCACCGCTCTTCCGGAGGCCCTCGCTGTCTCCGGGGTTCCCCGCGGGGTGATGCAGGGATTACCCGGATTGTTCGCTCGTTGACCGGTCCGTAGCGTGTCGGTTAATGTTCGGACAAACGGCCGCAGAGCTTCGGGACTCGAACGGGGACTCCGATGCCGAGAGCCTCAGCGTTCGGCTCCGCGCCAGATTGTTCTCGCAGGCCTGAAGGGCGGAATTGCGGAACGCGATGATTGACAAGCGAGCGAACACGCTCGAGCAGTGCTCGAAACCTAAAGGTGGCTCGCGGACCTCCCCTCGGTACCGGTAACGACAACATACCGTTCCCGTAATGTCCGATACCGTACGCTTCCGCTCATGTCGATTCTGACGCTTCGGGGACTCGGTCGGCGCACAGGTCGCGCCGCTCAGCCGATTCGTCGCCCACGAGTGCGGACATGAAGATCGTTCAGCTGAGCAAGAACGATCGGTCGGGGGGCGCCGCACGGGCCGCGTATCGGCTGCATCAAAGCCTGCGGCTCGTCGGTCAACACTCCGTGATGGTCGTGGAGTCCCGAACCAGCGACGATCCCAGCGTCGTGATGTTCGAGAAGCCCATGGATGGTCTCGAGCTGGTCCGTCGAGGCTTGCGGCAAGTGCGGATCGCCGGGGACGCCTATCGCTATCGCAGGTCGAGACCGGAAGGCTACGAGCTGTTCAGCGACGATCGCAGCGTGTACGGGTCGACCGTGCTCGATCAGCTCCCCGCGTGCCAGGTCATCAATCTGCACTGGATCCCGGGCTTCGTCGACTATCGGACGTTCTTCACGCGCATACCGAGCTCGACGCCGATCGTCTGGACCCTGCACGACCTCAACCCCTTGACCGGGGGCTGTCACTACAACCTGGGGTGCGACGGATACCTCGGGCGCTGCGGCCGGTGCCCCCAGCTCGGGAGCGAAGAGCCCGAGGACCTCGCGCACGAGATCTGGGAACGGAAGCGGCGGCTCTTCGCGAAGGTGCCACCCGCAAGGCTGCACTTCGTCACGCCGAGCCGGTGGCTCCGCGCCGAGGTGCAGCGGAGCCCGATCCTCGCGAGATTTCCCGTCGAGGTCATTCCCTACGGCCTGGACGTCGACGAGTTCACGCCGCGGCATCGAGGGAGCGTGCGGGACTTGCTGGGCATCCCGCGGCACGCGCCGGTGCTGCTCTTCGCGGCGGAGGAAGTCGGTAACGAGCGGAAGGGATTTGCGTGCCTGGTCAAAGCGTTGGCCCAGTGCGCCGGCCGAATCCCGAATCTCATGCTGTTGTCGGTCGGCCGGAATCGACCCACCGTCCAGATCGACGTGCCGTGGGTGCACGTCGGATCGGTCGACAACGATCGCTTCCTGTCGATGGTGTACAGCGCCGCGGATCTGTTCGTCATGAGCTCGCTCCAGGACAACCTCCCCAATACCGTGCTCGAGGCGATCGCGTGCGGGATCCCCGTCGTCGGGCATGCGGTCGGCGGCATCCCCGACATGATCAGAAACGGCGTGAATGGCCTCACGGTCCCGGTGGCCGATGTCGAAGCCCTCGGCGCCGCGATCGAGGATGTACTCCGCGACACGGCGCGCTGCGCGGAGATGGGCGCCAACGCCCGGCGCATTGCGGTCGAAGAGTACTCGCTCGAGCTGCAAGGGCGGCGTTATTCCGAGCTCTACGCGACCCTCGTCGACCCCGGAGGCCCGTATCGAGACGGTCATCTCCCGCACGAGTGACCCAGCGGTCGACGGCCCCTTCGGCACGACGACCACCGCGGAACTGAAACGGAGATCGGTTCGCGGTGGTGTCGTCGCGGTGATCGGCCAGGGGCTGACGCTGGTGCTTCAGATGTGTACGGCGATGGTGCTGGCTCGCCTCTTGTCGCCGGAAGACTTCGGCCTGCAGGGGATGGTCTTCGCCATGACCGGGTTTCTCGGTCTGTTCAGGGAAGGGGGGCTGGGCGTCGCCTCGGTCCAACGACAAGGCCTCACCCACGAGCAGACCTCAACGTTGTTCTGGATCAACGTGGCCATGGGAGTCCTCCTGGCGACGGCGGCCGCGGCGGCGGCCCCGGCGCTCGCGGTCTTTTTCAAGGAACCTCGTCTGCTCTCCGTCACCCTCGTCTCCGCCGCGGCGTTCCTGTTCAATGGCCTGGCGGTCCAACACCGCGCGCTGCTGAATCGCTCGATGCGGTTCGTCACCGTCGCGAAGGTCGACCTCCTGGCGCTCGCGCTCAGCGCCGGCATCGGCGTCAGCATGGCCGCACTCGGGTGCGGCTACTGGGCGCTCGTCGGTATGGCCATCAGCAGTCCCATGGTTGCCGCGGCGGGCTTCTGGACCGCGATGCCGTGGCTGCCAGGGAGGCCGAGGCGCGGCACGGGAGTTCGTTCGCTGCTCCGGTTCGGCGGCACCGTGACCCTCCACAGCCTGGTGGTCTATCTCGCGTACAACATGGAAAAGGTTCTGCTGGGTCGTGTCTGGGGCGCCGAGGCGCTCGGGCTCTACGGCCGCGCATACCAGCTCGCCGATCTGCCGGTGCATCAGCTGCACTCATCACTCGGAAATGTGGCCTTTCCGGCTTTGTCTCGCGCCCAGGGCGACGCCGAGCGCGTCCGCCGATCGTTCCTGAAGAGCTACTCCGTCGTCGTCTCCGTGACGATCCCGCTCACGATTGGCTTTGCGCTCTTTGCCGAGGAGATCGTCGGCATCGTGCTCGGACCGAAGTGGACGGAAGCCGCCGTGGTGCTTCGTCTGCTGGCGCCGACGTTTCTGGTCGTGGCGCTCATCGACCCGTTCGGCTGGTTTCTGATGGCGACCGGCCGGGCCGCCCGCAACCTCGGCATCGCGCTCGTGATCGCGCCCGTCGTGGTTCTCGGGGTCGTGCTGGGGCTCCGCCATGGACCGAGCGGAGTCGCGCTGGGATTTTCGACCGCGATGGTGCTCCTCGTCGCGCCGATCGTCGCCTGGGCCAAGCGCGGCACGGGAATAACGGCCCGGGACTACTGGAATGCCCTCAAGCGGCCGCTGGTCTCCGGCGCAACGGCCGGCGCGGCTGGATGGCTCTTCAAGCTCGCTTGCGAGAATACGCTGCCGCCGATCATGGTGTTGAGCTGCGGGCTGGCGCTCTCGCTCGGGATCTACGCCTGGACTCTGCTGGTCGTGATGGGGCAGAAAGGCCTGTATGCCGACCTGCTGGACCAGCTGTTTCAGCGCAGCCGGCCCTTGCCGTAAAAGAACAATGGGCCTGTCATCCACTCGCTCGAATTGGCCCGAGTCGGGGGCGATATCCGATCGGCTAACTTGACATAATCCTCCTTATCGGAAGTACGAGCCGGCGGCAGCGCTATGCGCCCAGCGCGGCCAGGCGCGCTCGGATCTCCTCGAGGCGCCGGCTGTGCGTGAGCTCGCTGAGTGCCCGGCGATAGGTCGCCGTCGCGTCGGCCTTCTGCCCGGCGAGCTCCTGGGCGCGTCCAAGACCGAGGAGCAACTCTTCGTAGTAGAAGTCCTTCGGACCCAGACCCGTCAGCGCAACCTTGAAAGCGTCGATCGCCTTCGCGTAATTGCGATCGGCTTCCCACGCGTAGGCGACGCCGCTCAGACTCAGCACCCGCAGCGTCTGCGGGGCGCCCTGAGCCACGGCCAGCTCCCAGGCGCCGCGCGCCTGCGCATACTGCTGCGCCTCATAGCGCAAATTGCCGAGCTGGTAGGCCACCTGGGCGGCGCCGGGCCCGGAGGGATACTGCGTGAGCGCCGTCTCGAGCTCGCGAATCCCGGCGGCTCTCGTCTCGGCGGTCGCCTGCGGGCCCAGCGCGGGCTGGGCGCGGGTCATGGCGTCGGCGTACGCGGCCATCGCGTGCCGTGCCGCGACCGTGTGCCAGTACCAGCCCCCGGCGCCCAGCAGGCCCGCGACCACCACGGCGCCAGCGCCGATCAGCAGTGCCCGCGGTGTCGGCAAGGGAAAGATCATGCCGAGCCCTCGCCCGCGTGCGTCGGGCGCATGAAGGAGCGCACCCCCGTCATCGCACGCGGAGCCCGCGCCGATATTGACGGCCGCAGGACCCGCAGCGTCGCCAGCCCTGGGAGGCGCGACGCACGAGGTGCCCACAGTGCGGACAGCGCTGGTACGTGAGCCAGCCGAGGACGAGCCCGAGCCCGGCCGCGAGCGCCACGCCCACCATCAACGTAAGGTCCACGGGACGCGAGCCTCAGAGGAGCTCGACGAAGATGGCGCCGTCCTCGACAGCGACCGGGAAACAGGCCACCTTCACGGCGGGGTTGTTGGCATTGGCGCCGGTCGTGACGTCCCAGCGCCAGGCGTGCCAGGGGCACACAACGATCCGACCCTCGAGGTCGCCCTCGCCGAGCGGCCCGCCGCGATGGGCGCACGTGTTGTCGATCGCGTAGTAGGTGCCGTCGACGTTGAAGAGCGCGAGCACTTTGCCCTGCGCCTCGATCACGCGACCTTCGCCCGCGGGGACGTCGCCCACCGCTGCCAGCCGGACCCGGCGCCTCTCAGCCATTGTCGAGTCTCCCGTTCACCGTCGATGGGCGGCGCGCCGCCCGGACCTGGCGCCACCGGAAGCAGTCGCGGGTATGGTCGTTCACCATGCCGGTGGCCTGCATGAAAGCGTAACAGATCGTGGGGCCGACGAATCGGAAGCCGCGCCGGACCAGATCGCGGCTCATCGCGCGCGAGGCGTCGGTCTCGGCCGGACACTGGCCCGAGCGGCGCCAGGCGTTCTGCACGGGTTGGCCACCGACGAACTGCCAGATGTAGGCGTCGAAGCTCCCGTGCTCGCGCCGCACCGCCAGAAACGCGCGCGCATTGGCGATCGTCGCCTCGATCTTGGCCCGGTTGCGCACGATGCCGGCGTCGTTCATGAGTCGCCGGACGCGGGCCTCGGTGTAGCGCTCGATCTTGCTCGGGTCGAAGCGATCGAACGCCTTTCGGTACGCCGGGCGTTTCTTCAGGATCGTCGACCAGCTGAGCCCGGCTTGGGCCCCTTCGAGGATCAAGAGCTCGAAGAGGCGCCGGTCCCGGTGGAGCGGCACGCCCCACTCCCGGTCGTGGTACGCGATCTCGAGCACTCCCCTGGCCCAGGCGCAGCGCCGCTTGTCCACCGAATCACCCGGGAGTCGATGGTACTACTGGTTCCGCCCCACGACGGCGCGGGAATCGGTCGGTAGGCCACCAGTCACTTCACCGCCACGACCTGGACCTTCACGTCGGTCGCACCTGCGACCGTGCGATAGAGCGGTCAGCGCCCGCGATACGTCGCGACGAGCTCGTCGGCCTGGGACTGGCTCACGCCGCCGATCTCGAACGTCATGGTGACGCTGGAAAATCGATTCGGCTCGACGGCGCTCCGCGCGCCCTCGATCGTCACATCGATCCTCTTCAGGGGAACGCCGGTTTCCCTGGCGTGCATCTCGATCAGGGTGACGCCGCAGGACGAAACGCCCGCCAGGAACGCCTCGCTGTTGGTAAAGGCGTCCGGCTGGGGCCGTGACGACGAGTCGAGGACGAGTCGGTGGCCGCGGGCCTCGCTCAGGGCCCGGCCAACGACCCCGCTGTTCGACGATCGCACCGTGTCGATCTTCATGTCGCTCACCTTGATATCTCCTCTCAGGTCTTGGCGACCTACCTCGCGATATATCACACGTTGGGCCCCAGGCGCTGAGAGGCCCTTTTTTCCTGGAGGGCCTGGACCCCTCCTCGCCTACGATGGATTTTGATGGCGGCAGCGTCCAGGCCCAACTCCCTGCAGCAGGCGGCGTCGGCCGTGTTTGCCGTGACGACCGTCCTGCCACTCCTCATCTTCGTCTGGACCCTTTACCGCCTCGGCACCCTCTCGCGGCTCCACTCTCAGCTCGGTCTCGGCCTGGCCCTGGCGGTCGCGCTCCTGGGTTTCTACTTCTTCCGCCGGCTGATGGGCCGGATGTCCGAGCTCATCCAGGGCCTCGGTCGGGCCGTCGAGCGGAGCGCGCGCCCGATCGCCGAGAGGCAACCGCACGCGACCGGGCATCCGCCCGCCGGGTTGATCACCGAGTACCAGCCCCCTATCGCGGGATCCCCGCCGCACGCCGCGCAGGTTGTACGGCCAGCGTCGGGTCGCGTCGCGACCGCCGCCTCGGCCCCAACACCGGCGGCCGCCCCGCACGCCGTGGAAGCCGCCGCGCCCGCGCCGAGCGCTCGCGCCATCCCCGGTCTGGGAATGATCCGTGAGGTCGACGATCTGAGCCACGCCATGGCCAAGCTCTGGATGGGCGAAGCGATCGGCCATAAGGGCCGTCGCGTGGCGCTCTCGGTCATGAACTCCCGCGTGCCCATCACGGGGACGCTCGTCGACCTGACGCACGACGGGCTCTTGATCGAGCAGGACGGCGTCGGACAGGTCGCCGTCAGCTACAGCCGGCTTTCCGGAATCGACGCCGCGTAGGTTCTCCCATCTCGCTCGCCTCGCACGCCGGGGGGCCCAGCCCCGGCCGTGCTCCGGCGCACACTGTCGATCTTCGCCTGGCCAGCCCGCCCGACCTGACGTACGATACCGCCACGTTCGCGAGTGCCGTGCCTCGAGCCCCGCTAACGGGCGAGTCCAAGGAGTGCGCGCCGAAGGCCGTCGTGGGACGGCAGAGAATGCAGATCGTCCCGCCGGCCGAGGCGCGACCGTCAAAGTGAGGAGCGCGCGATGCCGTATGACCTGCTGATCAAGAACGGCACGGTAGTCGACGGATCCGGCCTGCCCCGCTTTCGCGCCGACGTCGCGGTCCGCCATGGCCGCATCACCGCGGTCGGCCGCATCCGCGAGGGCGCGCGGGAGGTCATCGACGCCGACGGCCAGGTGGTCACCCCGGGATTCGTCGACGGCCACACCCACATGGACGCCCAGGTCTTCTGGGATCCGCTCGGCACGTGCTCCTGCTGGCACGGAGTCACCAGTGTCGTGATGGGCAACTGTGGATTTACGCTTGCCCCGTGCGGCAAGGCCGAGCGCCACCTGGTCGTGCGCAACCTCGAGCGCGCCGAAGATATCGCCGGCGCTGCCATGGATGCGGGGATCGACTGGACCTGGACGACGTTCCCCGAGTTCCTCGATCGCGTGGAGGCCCTTCCCAAGGGCATCAACTACGCGGGCTACATCGGACACTCCGCGCTGCGCACCTACGTCATGGGCGAGCGCGCCTTCGAGAAGGAATCGAGCGAAGACGATCTGCGCGCCATGGAGCGCGAGCTTCGCGATGCCATTCGAGCCGGCGCCGTCGGCTTCACCACCTCGCGCTCACCGAGCCACGAGACTCCCGATCGGCGCCCGGTGGCGAGCCGTCTCGCCTCCTGGCAGGAGATCCGGCGACTGGTGGGAGTCATGGGCGAGATGAATGCGGGGATCTTCGAGCTTGCCGGCGAGCGCGCGGGGGCCGACCCGGCGCGGCTCCGCGACTACCACGTGCGGCTCCGTGACCTGGCGGTGGAGACCGGACGGCCGGTGACGTGGGGATTGTTCAGCCGGCGAGAAGAGCCCGACCTCTGGCGGACCTACCTGGCTTTGCTCGACGAGACGGCGGCCCAGGGCGGCCGGATGTTCGCGCAGGTCCACAGCCGCGCGCTCGCCGTCGTGCTCTCGTTCCAGACCAACCTGCCGTTCGATCGGCTCCCGGTGTGGCGCGAGCTGCGGGCGCTGCCGCTCGAGCAGCAGAAGCTCCGGCTGCGTGACCCGGAGCTGCGTCGCCGGCTCGTCGAGGCCGCGCGTGAGCGCGACGAGCGGCGCGCGATCGGCGCCGAGGCGCGTCCGGCCTCCTACGAATGGATCTTCGTGATGGACACCGCCGAGGGGCCGCACCGCTCGGTGGCGGAGGTCGCCCGCCAGCGCGGCGTCGACCCGGTCGAGGCGATGATCGACCTCGCCCTCGAGAAGGATCTCGAGCGGTTCTTTCTGCAGCCGATCGCCAACGAGAACCAGGACCACGCCCTCGAGCTGATGCAGCATCCCCGCACGGTGGTCACCTTCTCGGACTCGGGTGCCCACGTCTCGCAGATCATGGATGCGTCCCTGCAGACGCACCTGCTCAGTCACTGGGTGCGCGCCCGGCAGGCGCTGACGCTCGAGCAGGCCGTGCGGATGCTGAGCTTCGAGCCGGCCACGCACTGGGGGTTCACCGACCGCGGCCTGATCCTCGACGGCATGGCCGCCGATCTCCTCGTCTTCGACCCCGACACGGTCGCCCCGGAGATGCCGGAGGTGATGCACGATCTGCCCGCGGGAGCACGGCGCCTCGTGCAGAAGGCCCACGGGATCGCGGCGACCGTCGTCAACGGGGAGGTCGTGCTGCGCAACGGCAAACCCACCGGGGCGCTCCCGGGGCGACTCCTGCGCGGCCCCCGCCCCTGGAGATCGTGACCCGGCTGCGGCACCTCCGCGCACTGGCGTGGCGCGCAGCGTTGCTCGACTCGATGGGAAGTCCACGACAGACCGTAGTGCGCGCCGCAGGCCGTGGCGGGCTGGGGCCCCGCCGGCCGAGGCGCGGCTCTAAACTGAGGAGGACAGATCATGAGCTGGACGCTGGAAGCATTCTCGGCCGCCTGTCAGCGCGCGCTCACGGAGGAGCCAGGCCCCGGGGGTCGGAAGAAGGTGTGCGAGATCGTCCAGGAGGTCCTGAAGGACGACACGTTCATCGCCACCTACGTCGGCGACGACGGCCCCGAGCGCAAGATCCTCTACGAGGACCCGACGCTCGGCTTCTGCATCCTCGCCCACGTGTACCACGGCGTCAAGGAGAGCCAGCCGCACGATCACGGCCCGTCATGGGCGATCTACGGCCAGGCGCGCGGTGAGACCGTGATGAACGACTGGGCGCTCGTCGAGCCGGCCGCCCTCGACAAGCCAGGCAAGGTGCGGCACGTCAGGAGCTACGCGCTGAAGCCCGGCATGGCGCACGTGTACAACGAGGGCGATCTCCACTCGCCGCGGCGCGAGGGACCGACCCGGCTGATCCGCATCGAAGGCACGAACATGGACAAGGTGCGCCGGCTCTCCTACGAGCGCGTGTGAGCACCGGAGGCAATCCGATGGCGCAAGCGAGTGCACTGAGCTACGGGGTCGTCGAGGGGTGGGAGCAGCTGCCGGCCGGATGGGAGCACCGTGACGTCGCGGGCGTCGCGGTCGACGGTGAGGACCGCGTCTTCCTGATCTGCCGCGGCGATCATCCAATCATCATGTACGACCGCAAGGGCAACTTCGTGGGCTCGTGGGGCGAAGGCCAGTTCACCTTGCGGACGCACGGGATCACCGTCGGGCCGGACGGCACGCTCTACTGCAGCGACGACGGCAATCACACGGTGCGGAGGTTTACCCCGCAGGGCAAGCTCTTGATGACCCTCGGGACCATGAACACGCCGTCGGACACGGGCTACGACGGCAAGAACACCGCGACCGTCGCCCGGGCCGGCGGGCCCTTCAACCGCCCGACGAACCTCGCGGTCGGCCCCCGGGGAGACCTCTATATCTCGGACGGCTACGGCAACTGCCGCGTCCATCTCTTCTCCCCGACCGGCGAGCTGAAGCGATCGTGGGGCGTGCCCGGCCAGGGCCCGGGCGAGTTCTTTCTGCCGCACGGCATCGCCGTCGCGGCGGACGGTCGTGTCTTCGTCTGCGACCGCGAGAACGATCGCATCCAGATCTTCAGCCCCGACGGCGAGTACCTGGCCGAGTGGACCGACACGCGCCGCCCGACCCACCTGGTGTTCGACGCCCAGGGGCGCGCCTTCGTCTCCGAGCTCTGGTGGCAGCCGGGCCAGACGTCGCGCCGCTATGGACCCGCCGGCGAGATCCGGTCGGGGCGCGTCAGCGTCTACGATCGGGACGGCCGCGTGCTCGCCCGGTGGGGCGGGCCGGACCCCGTCGCGGCCGGCAGCTTCGCTGCGCCGCACGGCATCGGGGTCGACTCGCACGGCGACGTGTACGTGAGCGAGGTGACGTGGACGTTCGCGGGGAGCCGCGGCCATGTCCCGGCCAGCTGCCACACGTTCCAGAAGTTCGCGCTGAAGTCCTGACCTTCGCGGACGCGCAGGGCTGAGGCGCGAGCGGCAGGGATCCGCAGGAGCGCTCCGGGGGACCGGCGGCGCTCCTCGATCTCTCTAGGCGGCGGTCTTGCCGAGGATCGGGACGTTCCTCAACACGGCGCTGATCGTCGGGTCCGAGTACACGCCGAAGGCGTCCACGAGAATGCCGCGCACGCCTCGCGTGGTCTCGATCGCGTAGACGATCGCCATGTCGTCCGGATCCGACGTGCCCTCGAAGCGGTAGTAGCCGCGGATCACCAGGTCGCTCGGGGCGAACCGCTCCCCTGTCCCGAGCGCCTCGAGCCCGCCGTCGACCGCACGGAAGTGCTCCGTGTAACCCCGGCGCGTGAGCTTGTCGATGACGCGCTCGAGGGGTTCTTCGGAACTACCGTCGCGCAACGAAAACGTGAGAGCGCGGCCGCCGGCCATCCGACCCGGCGGGTCAGGACAGATGTCGGCGGGTGAGCCCTTCGGCGTAGGCGTGGAGCAGACGATGCATCTCGCGCATCGCTTCCTCGGCCGCTCGTCGGTCGTCCGGGGTGCGCAAGTGCTTGAGGATGGCGTTCTTCGTCTCGCCCGACTCCTCCTGCTCGACTGCCTCGTGCACCGTGTAGTTCTGGCCGCCCCACTCGGGACGTACCCCGTAGTGCTCGACGAGGGCGCGACCGACGGTGCGGGCGATCTCGACCACTTCCTCCTCCAGCAGGGCCGTCGCGCAGAGGGCGGCGCTCCACGGCCGCTCATGCGCGAGCTCCTGGAAGAACGCGACGATCGCCGCCATCTCGGGAAGGGGAAGAATGCGGTCGTACGCGTCGCGCGGGTAACCGAGGTCGTCGCCGATCCGCCGGAAGAGCTCGTCGTGGTCCGGGGTGGCCCCTACCCGACCGTTCAAGTAGCCGAGGTCTTCGACCAGCAGGTGGCGCGCGCAGTCCTTGCGAACCTCGAAGTCGTTACAACGGGTGTGGATACCGCTGAAGATCCGGGGGAACCAGGCGATCAGCAGGTAGTGCTGGGCGATGTGGCTCCAGACCTGCTCGCGGGTGAGCGCGCCCGAGGCGAAGCGCTTGAAGTACACCGAGCGGCGGAAGGGGCTCTGCGCCAGCAATTCCGCCGTCAACGCATCGAACCACTCCGCCGTCGTCATGGTTCGGATTATAGCGAAGCGTCGGCGCGGGCGTCGGGACGCTCAGGCGATGCTCTCCGGCGGACGGCGGTGACGGGTGGCCGACTCGAACGCGTGGGCGAGGCGAAGCAATGTCGGCTCGCTCCACGCGCGGCCGAGGAACGTGAGCCCGATGGGCGCGCCCTCGGCGGTGTAGCCGGCCGGCACGATGACGCTCGGGTAGCCGGCCCTGGCGCCAATGGCGGCCCCGGTCCAGCCGGGAAAGACCAGGGCATCGAGGCGCTCGCGCTCCATCGTCTGATCGATGCCCTCGGTCCTCGCGAGCCGGATGTCCTCGGCGCGGCTCAGGCTGTAGGTCGACGTCCGGAGTCCACCCGTCGACTGGGCGGCCAGGAGGAGCACCTGCCCGAAGCGCAGCATCTCCCGAGGGCGGGCCTCGTTGAAGCGGATGAGCTCTCGCAGAGACCGAATCGGTGAGGTCTCACCAAGCCCAGCGAGGTACCGGTTCAGATCGCGCTTGAACTCGTAGAGCATGACGTCGGAGCGGAAGTCCGCTGCCTCGCGAGCTGTCGGGATGTCGGCGGGATCGACCAGGGTCGCACCCAGGCTGCTCAGTGTCCGGAGGGCGGCTTCGATCAGAGGCGTCTCGGCGGCGCCGAGGCGATCGAAGAACGTCGCGCGCGGCACGCCCAGCCGGACGCCCTCGAGCCCGCGTGCGTCCAGAAACTTCCCGTAGTCGGGGCGGGCGTGGCGACGGCTCGCGCGTGTGGCGCGGTCGCCGGCGTCGACGCCCGTCATCGCGCCGAGCAGAACCGCGGCGTCGGCCACCGTGCGCGCGAACGGCCCCGCCGTGTCCTGACTGCCAGCGATCGGCACGATGCCGGATCGGGAGACGAGTCCGAGCGTCGGCTTGATGCCGACGACCGAGTTCTGATTGGCCGGGCTCAGGATCGAGCCCGAGGTCTCGGTGCCCACCGCCACCGTGCACAGATGGGCGGCCACGGCGACCGCCGAGCCGCTGCTGGATCCGCCGGGGCTCAGGCCGTTCCCGTACGGGTTCTTCACCTGGCCGCCCCTCGAGCTGTAGCCGGCAGGCATGCCGGTCGTCATGAAATTCGCCCATTCCGTCATGTTCGCCTTGCCCAGAATCACCCCACCCGCCTCACGCAGTCGCATCACGAGAAACGCGTCGTGCGGGGCGATGCAGTCGCGAAGAGCGAGCGAGCCTGCGCTCGTGTGCAGACGGTCGGCGGTCGCGATGTTGTCCTTGAGCAGAACGGGGATGCCGTGCAGCGGCCCGCGGATAGCGCCCGAGGCACGCTCTCGGTCGAGCGATTCGGCAATCTCGCCCGCCTGGGGGTTCACCTCGAGCACGGCGTTGAGCCGCAGGCCGCTGCGGTCGCACGTCGCGACGCGCTGTAGGAACCGTTCGGTCAGGCGAGCCGAGGTCAGGCGACCGGCCTGCATGGCCGACTGAAGCTCTGCGATCGTCGCCCCGCACGGGTCGCCGTCAGGCGCCGCTGTCACGCGAGCGATTCTATCGCACGACTACTCGATAGCCGGCGTCGTCAGCACTTCGGCACTTCTCGAAGCTTCGCCTCGATCTGATCGCCGGGTTTCATGTCCTGCAACGTCTCGCGGTTCGCCTGGAACTCGTGCGTGGTGCCGTTCTTCTCACGGACCGTGACCTTGCCCGCCGCGGGATCGACGCTCACGACTTGTCCCTCGACCCGCTCCGGCGCCTGCGCGCGGTTCTTGCAGTCGGCGGGCTTCGACTGCCCGAAGGCGAGCCCCGTCGAGAAGACGGCCGCCGTCGCGAGCATTCCAGAAAGCATCAGCCAGCGCTTCATCGCATTCACCCCTTATTTGTTGTGCTTGGTGATGTCGTAGATCGCGCCGGCAGCGGCACCGACACCCACGCCGATCAACGCGCCCTTCCCTGCTCCGTACCCGGTTCCGGCGCCGATGGCGGCGCCACTACCCGCACCGACCGCCGCGCCCGTCGCGGTGCCACACCCGGCGGCCGCGAGGCCTAGCAACGAGAGCCCGAGCACACTCGAGATCAGCTGTCGCGCAATCATTCAGTGACCCCCTTGGTCGTTCGTCCGTATTGGTTTCGTCGTCGAGGTCTTTGAGTTTTTCGCCGCGGCGCGGGCGCAACGCGCTCATCGCCGAATGACTTCTAGTGTAGACCTGTCTTCAACCGCTCGCATCCCGGAGCACGAGCGAGTATCATCCGACCCATGACGCTGCGGATCCGCGTGGGCACCGGGGGCGGGCTCTGGGAGCTCGACGGGGATCAGGTGTTTCACGTAGAGCCGCTGACCGGCAAATCCCTCACCGCGCTCGCGGTGGACGGGCCCCGCACCTGGGCGATCGCGGATGGTCGGAGGCTCTGGGAATACGTCGACTCGACTGTCGATGGCTGGACCGAGCGCGCGGCGATCGAGGAATCCTCCGCCACGTGCCTCGCGCCGACTGCCGGCGGGTTGCTGGTCGGCACGGAGCACGCTCACCTCCTCCGGCTCACCAACGCCGGGCTCGCGCCGGTTGAATCCTTCGAGCGCATCGAGGGACGGGCAGCCTGGTACACCCCGTGGGGCGATCCGGCCGACGTTCGATCGATCGCGGCCGCGCTCGACGGTACGATCTACGTCAACGTCCACGTCGGTGGGGTCGCGCGCTCGCGCGACGGCGGCCGGTCCTGGGCGCCGACGGTCGACATCGAGAGCGACGTGCACCAGATCCTGACGCACCCCACCCGGGCCGAGGTCGTGCTCGCCGCGGCGGCCGCCGGCTTCGGCCTGAGCCGCGACGGCGGCGATACCTGGCAGTTCATCACGGCCGGCCTGCACGCGCACTATCTCCGCGCGGTGGCGGTCGCGGGCGAGACGGTTCTGGTGTCGGCGTCGACGGGGCCCGGCGGGCGCCGGGCCGCGCTCTATCGCAAGCGCCTCGATGGCGATGCGCCGTTCGAACGGTGCCGTGAGGGCCTGCCCACCTGGCTCGGCGACAACGTCGACACCGCACGTCTGGCCGCGATCGACTCGGTCGTCGTCTTCGGGACCGAGGACGGTCGCGTCTTCCGATCGCTCGACGGCGGCGAGCGCTGGCAGCTCCTGGTCAAGGGCTTGCCCCCCGTCACCTGCGTCACGCTGTGCTGACTGCGAGCTCGAGAGCGATCGCGGGGCTCACCGTGGCGCTCCTGCTCATGGGCTCCGTCTCGGCATCGGCCCAAATGATGTTCGCCCCCGAGAGTCTCGAGCGCTACTTTCGGATCGAATGGCAGGTCACGCGCAACCGGAAGGGGCCCACGATCGATGGGTACGTCTACAACAAGGCCAACCAGGTGGCCCAGCGAATCCGTCTTCAGATCGAGCGCGTCGACGCGTCGGGCAGCGTCGTCGGGACGTCGACCGTGTGGCTTCCGGGCGACGTCTCCATGTCGGATCGGGGGTATTTCAGCGCGTCCGTCCCCGAGGCGGCGAGCTACCGAGTGCAGGTCCTCTCGTTCGACTGGTCGTGCCAGGGTGGTGGCGGCGGGATGTAGCCGAGCGTCGCGCGATCAAACTCGTCCGCCGATCTAAACAATGACCGACTGGCCGGCCACCGTTCCCCTGGTGCTCCTGCTCCTCGTCCTCCTGGGGCTGCTGATCTTCCTGGTCGAAGTACGCATCCTGACCTACGCCTATCGCAAGGTAGGTGTCCATCCGCGCTACGCGTTCGCCGTGATGCTGCTCTCACTCTTCGGCAGCTACGTGAACATCCCCCTCTACCAGGTGTCGACGCGCACCGTCGTGGCGCTGAACGTCGGGGGCGCACTGATCCCGATTCTCGTGTCCCTGTACCTGCTGGTTCACACGCGGATGTTCGGGCGGATGCTGATCGGCACGGCGGTGGTCGCGGCGGTCGTGCACAGCCTCGCATACGTCGTTCCCGGCGTCGGCATCGCGGTGCCGATGCTCGTGCCGCCGCTCGTCGCGGCGGGCGTCGCCTTGCTCCTGGCCTTCCGCCGGGCGCCGCCGGTCGCCTACGTGTCGGGATCGATGGGCACGCTGATCGGGGCCGATCTCCTCAACCTCGGGTTGGTCGCGCGCCTCGGCGCACCGGTCGTCTCGATCG
This sequence comes from Candidatus Rokuibacteriota bacterium, assembly GCA_003220535.1. Classification (GTDB taxonomy): domain Bacteria; phylum Methylomirabilota; class Methylomirabilia; order Rokubacteriales; family CSP1-6; genus AR31. Next base: position 91,389 of record QHSU01000070.1, on the reverse strand, counting down.
GCGGCGCCGGCACGTTCGACGGGGTGTTCCTGACGGGCATCCTGGCGGGCCTGCTCGCCTGAGCGCGGTCGCCGAATCCTGACGCCGCGACCCGGTCAGAACCCCGGAAGGAGTCGAGGGGTCGCGGAGCGCCCCCCGGCGAAGCCATGGCGCTCTCGAGCACTCGGGGGTGTCGGGGCCTACCGGGGACCCACTCAGTCACCCGGCTCGGCTGCCACCGGACCCGGTTGCGTCGCGCGGTCTCTCGTCGTCCGGCGTCCCCGCGTGAGAGCGAGCATGCCGGCCGCGCCGGAGGCGTCGATGACGAGATCACGCGCGCTGCCCGTGCGCGTGGGGATCATCGACTGGTGCGCCTCGTCGATGAGCGCGCAGGTCAGACAGATGGACAGCGCGATCCAGGCCGCGGCACGCGACGTCCGCGGCCCCCCGTGCCGGAGCGCCCTGAACCAGAGCAGGGCGAGCACGGCGTACTCGGTGAGGTGCGCGAGCTTGCGCAGCGCCAGGTGCGCCGCGTGGAGCTCGGCGCTGGACGCGCCGGGCGCCAGCATTTGCAGGATCGGCACGATGAACGGCCCGGTCGTCTGGGCCGCGAAGTACGCGGAGCCCAGAAAGAGCACGAGCGCGAGCCAGAGCAACGCCGCCGCGTACCGGGTCGAGGTCACAGCTTGCCAGCGTACCCCGCCGGACGCGCGCGCGCCAGAGGCTCAGCGGGGCGCGGGCACCGCGCCGTGCGTCTCGGCCGCCTCGGCGGCCTTCCGGAAATCGTTCTCCGTGAAGGCGTAGAGCTGAGCGCCGCCCATGAAGATCTGCGCCGCGATCTCACGCGGCACGTTCTTCAGGAGATTCGTCGAGACGTGCGGGAAGTTGGAGTCGAAGTGCGGATAGTCGGTCGAGATGCACATCCGGTCCGCGCCGATGAGCCCGGCCGTCGCCTCGATCTCCGGCTCGCTCCCCTCCACCGCGGCCCAGCAGTTGCGTCGGAAGTATTCGCGCGGCGTCATCGAAAGATACGGGGCGTGGGAGTCACGGTACTGGGGATAGTCCCATTCGATGCGCGACAGGACGCCCGGCGCCCATGAGTTCTGCGCCTCGAGGAAGCCCACCCGGAGCTTGGGATGGAACTCGAAGACGCCGCCGATGATCATCGCGATCAGGGCCTGCTGCATCTCGATCCAGTGGCTGGCGACGTGACGGTAGAAGCGGTTCTCACCGTAGAGCACGTTCATGTGTGAGTACCAGGCGCCGGTGCCCTCGTGGAATCCCCAGGTGACGTTCAACTCTTCGTGCAGGCTATAGAGCGGGTCCCAGTAGTTCGAGTGCCAGAAGTGCCCGTTCACGAGATTCGGGCGCACGAACGACCCCACCGCTCCGAGTTCGCGCACGCAACGCACGAGCTCGCGGCAGGCCAGGTGCACATCGTGCACGGGCAGCATCGCCACGAACTTCAACCGCTGCGGGCTGTACTGGCAGAACTCGTGGATCCAGTTGTTGTACGCCTGGCAGAGCGCCAGGGAGAGCCGCGGATCGAGATTGTCGCGGGCGATCAAAGACAGGCCGGTCGTCGGATAGAGCACCGCGATGTCGACGCCTTCCATCGCCATGCCCATCACCTGCGCCTCGGCGTTGTACTTGCGCTCGATCGCGAAATCCAGCCGGCCGGTGTCGGCCAGGCGAGATCCCGACAAGGGCTGTGAGCTGTGCGTGACGCCGGGGCGACTCCGCTTCCGGTATTGCTGCAACTCGGCGTCCATCGTCGTGGGCAAGCCGTCGATCACGATCGTGCCCCGCCGCGGCTGTCCGTCACCGCCCACGGTGGTCGTCACGCGATCCTTGAATCGCGGATCCAGGTAGCGGTCGAAGAGATCCACCGGCTCCATGATGTGCATGTCGCAGTCGACGAACCGAAGCCCGTCTTTCATGACGTCCCCTCTCTATCGCCGCGCCTCGGCCGGCGGGACCCCAGCCCGCGACGGCCTGCGCCGCGCACTACCTCTTGATCGCCACTGAGCGCTCGCACCGCGTCCATCCACCCGGACTGGCGCGACTATATCGTGCCCGGGGTGGGAGTCAAGCGCGCGAGCGGCCGGTCGAGTGTTGGTCGAGTTGACGGCGCGCTCATACTTGATAGAGCGTGCTGCGTCCAAACCTCGTGCGCGCCGCTGGCCGTCGCGGGATGGCCGTGCGAGCTGGAGCACGGTTCGGGGGTGGGCCCCCGCGTGCGAGGCGAGCGAGGTGGATATCGCCCCGCCGCCCGAGGCGTGGCTATCAAGAAAGGACGTCACATGTGCGTTGACAACGAGTCTCGACCCCCGATTTTCCCGATCGCCGGCGGCTCCGCCGGCTCCCGCGACCTGCGCCTCACCTCGGCGGATGGCACTCGCTTCGGGGCCCATGCGGCCCGCGCGAGCACGCCGACGGGTGCCGGAATGGTCGTCATCCCCGACGTACGCGGGCTACACCCGTACTACAAGGAGCTGGCCGACCGCTTCGCCGAAGTGGGTGTCGACGCCGTGGCCATCGACTTCTTCGCGCGGACGGCGCCATCCGACGACCGCGGAGACAGCTTCGACTTCATGGCTCATGTCCCGCAGACGAAGCCCGACTCTCTCCAGGCCGACATCGTGGCCGCGGTGGCCTACCTGCGCGGCAAGGATGGAGGCGAAGTCCGGTCGGTCTTCTCGGTGGGCTTCTGCTTCGGTGGAGCCCTCTCGTACCTGCAGGCGGCGAGCGGGCTCGGATACGCCGGCGTGATCGGGTTCTACGGCTGGCCGCTCGGTCTCAGCCGCTGGCCGGATCGGCCCAGGCCCATCGACGGGGTCCCGCGCTACAAGTGCGGCGTGCTCTCGCTCTTCGGCGGGGCCGATCAGGGAATCCCGCAGAGTGCCGTCGACGAGTTCGACACCGCGTGCCGCAAGGCCGGCATCAAGCACGAGTCGACCGTCTACCCCGGAGCACCGCATAGCTTCTTCGACCGGAAACAGACCGAGTTCGCGGAGGCTTCGTCCGACGCCTGGCGACGCGTACAGGCGTTCGTGCGCCAAAATACCAAGGCCTAGCAGTGCGCGTGGAGACGGCCTGGGCCGCCGGGCTCGGGCTGCTCTTCCTGCTCTTCCGCGCCGGCGGTCACGTGACGACGGCCGCCGGCGCGGAGACGCCCGAGACTGTCCGCCTTCCGAGCGCCGACGGCAAGACCTCGCTGGTCGGCTATCTCGTCGCGCTCGCGAGCTCCGGATCGCATCCCGCCGTGGTCTTGCTGCACGGACGGAGCGGACCATACCGGGCTCGCGCCGAGCGTTTCTTCCACGGCTACCTTGGCCCCTGACGTGGCGGACCGGCCGCACGTGGTGATCGTGGGCGGCGGCTTCGGTGGGCTCTACGCGGCTCGCGCGCTCGCCGGCCGGCCCGTGCGGGTCACCCTGCTCGACCGGCGAAACCACCATCTCTTCCAACCCCTGCTCTACCAGGTGGCGACCGCTGCGCTGAACCCGTCCGACATCGCCGCCCCGCTCAGGTCCGTCCTGCGCCGAGCCGCCAATGTCACGGTCCTTCTCGCGGAAGTCGAGCGCGCGGACCTCGCCGCCCGTCGCCTCGTTCTCGATCGGGGAGAGATCGGCTACGACGCGCTCGTGCTGGCGGCCGGCGCCAGTCACTCGTACTTCGGCCACGAGGACTGGGAAGTGTTCGCCCCCGGTCTCAAAACCCTCGAGGACGCCCTGGAGATCCGCCGCCGCGTGCTGCTCGCCTACGAAGCCGCCGAGCGCGAGCCGGACAGCGCCGAGCAGCGGGCGCTCCTCACGTTCGTGGTCGTCGGCGGTGGGCCGACCGGTGTCGAGCTGGCGGGCGCCCTCGGCGAGATCTCGCGCCAGACCATCGCCCGCGACTTCCGCGTGATCGACCCGACGAAGGCGCGCATCGTCCTGCTCGAAGGTGGCGCGCGCATCCTCAGCGCGTTTCCCGAATCGCTCTCACACCGCGCGGAAGAGGCACTCCGGCGCATCGGCGTGGAGGTTCGCACCAGCGCCGTCGTCACGCGCGTGACCGCCGACGCGGTCTGGCTCGGCGGCGAGCAGATCCGCGCGCGCACGGTGCTGTGGGCCGCGGGGGTGGCCGCGGCACCGCTCGCCCGGACGCTCGGGGTGCCCCTCGATCGCTCCGGCCGGGTGGCCGTCGCGCCGGATCTTTCGATCCCCGGATTCCCCGAGGCCTTCGTCATCGGCGATATGTGTGTCTTCCGCGATCAGAGCGGAGCCGCGCTGCCCGGCGTGGCGCCGGTCGCCATCCAGCAGGGGCGCGCGGTGGCGGACAACGCGCTGCGCCGCCTGAGCGGCCAGCCGACGCGGCCGTTCCGCTATCGGGACCGCGGCAGCATGGCGACGATCGGACGCGCCGCAGCGGTCGCCGTCGTCGGCCGCTTCCAGCTGTCGGGGGCGGTGGCGTGGCTCGCCTGGCTCCTCGTGCACATCGCGTTCCTGATCGGCTTTCGCAATCGCTTTCTCGTGCTGTTCGAGTGGGCGTGGGCCTACGTCTCGTGGCAGCGTGGGGCGCGGCTCATCACCGGACCCTGGCGAGGTCGCGACTGATCGCGCTTGCTCCTCCGGTCACACCTCGCTGCTGTAGTCAATTCTTAACCTCGAGGTCATCGACACGAGGATTAGGCTAAGCTCTCTCCATATGGACAGTGCGACCGAAACGTTGCTCCGTGACCTCGAGGCGAGCCCGACCGACCTCAGAAAGCTCGTCGTGAGCGCTCTGTGGCGAGACCGTAGCTCGATCACGATCGAATCCGAAGCCGTCGCGCGATGGGAGCGGGACGACCCGCACCGGTGGGCGTCGGTGCAAGCGTGGCTGCTCTCTCGGGGAGTCACGATCATGGTGCTGCGACCGCGGTCGAGCACCGTGACCTCCCCGCCAGCGCGGACGTCGCAAGGACCGGAGCCGCCGCCGGCCGGGATGCGCGGATGACGGCGCTCGGCGCGGCCCGGTTCGCCTACGTCGGGTCCTACACCAGCACGCAGCGCAACGGGCGTGGAGACGGAATCAGGGTCTACCGGATGGACGACCCGGCTTCGGGGAAGCCGACGCCGACCGGTCAGGTCGTGAAGGTCGGGAGCCCGTCCAGCATCGTCTTCGCCTAGCGGCGGCGGGGCCCGGCCCCGCGACGGCCTGCGGCGCGGACTACCAGCTCATAGCCGCGCCTCGGCCAGCTGGGCCCCAGCCCCGCGACGCCCTGTAGCCTTGCCAGCCCCTGCGCCAAGCGGGTAGTCTGGTCAAACGTCGCCCGGCTACGAGCCCGGGTGACGGGGAGGAGCCTTCGTCACCGTGAGCACGATTGCCGCCGGCTGGATCTCCGAGACCATTCCAATTGCGGGGGTCGCGATGCCCGTCGCCCGGTCCGGCGACGGCCCGCCCCTGCTCGTGCTGCACCACGACATCGGGACGCTCGACCGCCTGCCCTTCTACGACGCCCTGGCCCGCCGCTTCACGGTGCTGGTGCCGTCGCATCCCGGGTACGACGGATCTCAACGGCCCGACTGGATCCGCAACGTCCGGGACGTCGCGGCCGTGCATCAGTGGCTGCTCGGCGAGCTCGCGATCGCCCGCGCCCCGGGTACGGTGTCGGTCGTCGGGCTCGGCTTCGGCGGCTGGATCGCGGCGGAGATGGCCACGCTGGCGCCGCGCGCATTCCGGAGAATCGTGCTCGTCGGCGCGATGGGCCTCAAGCCCGACCGCGGCGAGATCGCCGACCAGGCGCTCGTGTCCTACATCGACTACGTGCGGCTCGGCTTCGCGGACCAGCGGGCCTTCGACCGCCTCTACGGAGCCGACCCGACGACCGGCCAGCTGGAGCACTGGGATCTGAATCGCGAGATGACGTTTCGGATCGCCTGGAAGCCGTACATGTACAATCCCGCGCTCCCGCACCTGCTCGGGGGTGTCGCCGCGCCCACCCTGGTCGTCTGGGGCCGCGACGACCGTATCGTCCCCCTCGAGTGCGGCGAGCGCTTCGCGAAGGCGCTGCCGAGGGCGCGGCTCGAGGTCGTCGAGGGCGCTGGACACTTCGTCGAGATGGAAAAGCCGGATGCGCTGGCACAGCTCGTCACCGATTTCGTAAGGCAAGGAGAGGCCTGATGCATCTCATGTACTTCACCGAGCAGCCGATGTCGGCGTACCCCGAAGAAGAGGGCCGCACGTTCGGGGCCACGGCGCTGATGTTCTCCAACCGGTTCTTCGACCCGGCCGCGGGCAGCCGTCTCTACAACGAGTACCTCGAGCACTACCGGCTTGCCGAGGCCGTCGGCTTCGACGGCATCATGCTGAACGAGCACCACAACGCGCCGTTCTGCATGCAGGCCAAGTGCAACATCTTCGCGTCGATCCTGGCGGCGACGACGAAGCGCGTGAAGATCGTGCTCCTGGGCAACCCGCTGCCGCTCGCCGACAACCCCGTGCGGCTGGCGGAAGAGCTCGCGATGATCGACATGGTCTCGCGCGGGCGGCTGGTGTCCGGGTTCGTGCGCGGCGGCGGTCAGGAGCAGCTCGCCACCGGCGTCAACCCCGCCTTCAACCGCGAGCGCTTCGAGGAGGCGCACGAGCTGATCGTCAAGGCGTGGACCCAGCCGGGGCCGTTCCGCTGGGAGGGCACGCACTACCAGCATCGCGTGGTGAACCCGTGGGCGGTTCCCCTGCAGAAACCCCACCCGCGCGTCTGGATCCCGGGCGTGCTCAGCAAGGAGACGATCGTGTGGGCGGCGAAGAAACGCTACCCGTACATCGCGCTCAGCACCGCGATCGAGGCGACCAAGAAGATCTGGGAGCTCTACGACCAGGTGGCGGCGGAGACCGGCTACGCGGGCGGGCCCGAGTATCGCGGCTATCTCCAGCGCTGCCACGTCGCCGAGACCGAGGAGAAGGCCATGGAGAACGCCCGGCAGTTCATGTGGATGCAGGGCGAGTTCACCGGCCTCGCGCACCCGGTCTGGTCGACGCCGTCCGGCTACTTCTCGCCGTCGGTCCGCACGGCATTCGTCGAGTACGCGGTGGGGCGGCGGTCCAACCCGCGCGGCTCGGCCTTCGAGGACCAGATCAAGAACCAGATGATCGTCGCCGGGACGCCGAAGACCGTGATCCCGAAGCTCCGGCGGCTGATGGAGGAAACGCGTCCGTCCATCCTCGGGTTCTGGGGGGCCGACGGGTTCGTTTCGAGCGAGGACACGAAGACCTGCATCCGGCTCATGGGCGAGGAAGTGCTACCCGCCCTGCGAGAGATCGGCAAAGAGCTCGGGCTCTGGAGTCCCTTCGAAGCCAACGCGCCCGTCAGCATGGCGTTCCGCGAGCCGGCGGCGCCCGCCCACGAGCGAGCCGCCGCCCGTCACGCCGCGCCCCTCGAGGTGTCCTGATGCTCGTCCGCTCCTGGCTCGTCCTGCTTCTCGTGGTCCTCGTGGCCCTCTCATCCGCTCCGCTGGCGCTCGCGGCGTCGCCGGAAGGCACCATGACCTGGGGCGTCCACGTGACGCTCGTCTCGCGCTGGCTCGATCCGGGCGAGACGGAGGCGCTCATCACGCCGTTCATGGTGCTCTACATGCTGCACGACGCGCTCGTGAAGCCGATGCCGGCCGGGATCAGCACGCCGAGCCTCGCCGAGTCGTGGTCCGTGTCGAAGGACGGGCTCACGTACGACTTCGTCCTCCGGAAGGGCGCCAAGTTCCACAACGGCGACCCGGTGACGGCCGAGGACGTGAAGTTCACCTTCGAGCGCTACAAGGGCGCCGCCGCGCGTGTCCTCAAGGACAAGGTGAAAGAAATCCAGGTCGCGGCCCCGAACCGCGTGCGCTTCGTGCTCAAGGAGCCCTGGCCGGACTTCATGGCGTTCTACGGCACCTCGGCCACCGGTGCCGCCTGGATCGTGCCCAAGAAATATGTCGAGAAGGTCGGCGAGGAGGGGTTCAAGAAGGCCCCGGTGGGCGCCGGGCCCTTCAAGTTCGTGTCCTTCAATCCGGGCGTCGAGCTGGTGCTGGAAGCCTTCCCGGACTACTGGCGCAAGCCGCCCCAGGTCAAGCGCGTGGTCATGCGGAGCATTCCCGACGAGAGCACGCGCGCCGCCGCTGTGAAGACGGGCGAGGTCGACATCGCCTACCTCTTCGGCGGAGCGGTGGCCGAGGAGCTGCGCCGCTCGCCCGGCGTCAAGATCACCGCTCCCCTGCTCTACGGCATCTACTGGCTCGACTTCCTCGACCAGTGGGATCCGAAATCGCCGTGGCACGACCGCCGCGTGCGCCAGGCCGCGAGCCTCGCCATCGATCGGGCGGCGATCAATCAGGCCGAGATGCTGGGCCTCGGGAAGGCGACGGGCGGGTTCGTGCCGCCGGAGTTCGACTTCGCGCTGCGCATCGACCCGCCGCCGCTCGATCCCAAGCGCGCCAAGCAGCTCCTGGCCGAAGCCGGCTACCCGAACGGCTTCGATGCGGGCGACCTCACGCCGCTTCCGCCCTACACTTCGCTGGGCGAGACGGTGGGAGGCTATCTCCAGGGCCTCGGGATCCGCAACCGAGTGCGGACGATGGAGCGCGCGACCTATATGACCTCGTGGCACGAGAAGAAGTTGAAGGGGCTCCTCATCGGCGCGACCGGCGCCGCGGGCAACGCGGCGGCTCGGCTCGAGCCGTTCGTCACCAAGGGCGGCCTCTACGCGTACGGCTCGCTTCCGGAGATCGACGATCTCTTCCAGCGCCAGGCCAAGGAGCTCGACCGGAAGCAGCGCGAGGCCCTGCTCCGCCAGATCCAGAAGATCGTCGCCGACCAGGTGCTCGTCGCGCCCATCTTCCAGCAGGGCTTCATCTGGGGGATAGGATCGCGCGTCGAGGTTTCCGGCGCGGGGCTCATCCAGGGCTACCCGTACGCCGCTCCCGGTGAGGACCTGAAGCTCAAGTAGCGCGATCCTCTCGCGTAAGGAGTCACCATGCCAGCGCGGACGGGCACCGAGTACATCAAGGGCCTGCAGGACCAAGAGCGCGAGATCTGGCTGCGCGGAGAACGCGTCAAGGACGTGACCACCCACGTAGGCCTCGCCAACGGCGTCCGGGCCATCGCGGCGCTGTACGACCTGCAGCACGATCCGGCGGTGCGCGACGAGATGACGTACGTGTCGCCCACCAGCGGCGAGCGCGTCGGCCTGTCCTTCGTCATCCCGCGCACCCGGCTGGAGCTCGAGCGGCGGGGCGCGATGATGCTGCGCTGGGCGCGGACGACGTGCGGCATGATGGGGCGCTCGCCCGACTTCATGAACGTCACCTTCGCCGCCTGGGCCGCCGCGGCGAGCTACTTTGGGCGGGGCCGGCCCGAGTTCGGCGAGAACATCCGGCGCTACTACGACTACATCAGCGAGCACGACCTGACCCTGACGCACTCGCTGATCAACCTGCAGCGGAGCCGCACCGTCAGCGGCGTCTTCAACCTGGAAGCGGGCACGGCGCTGCAAGTGGTGCGCGAGACCGATGCCGGCGTCGTCGTGCACGGGGCGCGCATCCTGGCGACGCTCGGCCCCCTGGCCGACGAGATCGCCGTGTACTCACCGCGCGTCGCGCGGCACACCGAGACCCACAGCCCGTTCGCGCTCAACTTCGCCATCCCCTGCGCCGCGCCGGGCCTGAAGTTCCTGTGTCGGGAGAGCTTCGACCTCGGGCGCTCGCACTTCGAGCATCCCCTCGGCTCGCGCTTCGAGGAGATGGATTGCGTCGTCTTCTTCGACAACGTGCTGGTGCCATGGGAGCGCGTGTTCCTCCTGGGGGACGTCGATCTGCTCAACGGCACCGCCACCAGCACGCACTCGATGACGCACACGGCGCATCAGGGCGCCGCCAAGAACATCGCCAAGTGCGAGTTCGTCCTCGGTCTGGCGCTCCTCATGACGAAGACGCTCGGGAACGCCCACCTGCCCCACTCCGAGGAGCGCCTGGCCGAGCTGATGCTCTACACCGAGCTCATGAAGGCCTGCATGCGGGCGGCGGAGGCCGACGCGGAGCTCGACGAATGGGGGGTCATGTGCCCCGCCCCGTTGCCGGTCGAGAGCACCCGCAACCTCTTCATGACGGCCTATCCCAGAATGGTCGAGATCCTGCAGCTCCTCGGGTCGAGCAGCTTCATGATCACCCCGACCGAGGCGGACTTCAGCGGCCCGCTGGCGCCGGAGATCGAGCAATACCTGGCCACCGACACCGCCACGGCCCGCGATCGCGTGAAGCTCTTCCGTCTGGCCTGGGACGTCGCCGGCAGCGCCTTCGGCAGCCGGCAGGTGCTCTACGAGCGTTTCTTCGCCAGCGACCCTCTGACCCGCGCTCGTGCGCTGGGCGCCATGTATCCCAAGGACGAGATGATGGAGCGCGTGCAGGCGTTCCTGGACGAGGAATAGCCCCAGAAGGCTACGCCGCCCCGTGCCTCCAGCCGATGCCCGCGCGGTGGGCAACGAGCACGAGCACGGCCACGCCCAGCAGGCCGCTGACGCCGCCCGCGGCGCAGGCGACGCGTACGCCCTGATGCTCAGCGATGGTGCCGACCAGGAGCGATCCGAAGGGCGTCATCCCGGCGAACGTCAGCGCGTACAACCCCATCACCCGCCCCCGTAGCGCGTCGGGCGTGACGAGTTGCAGTGTCGTGTTGCAGCTCGTCGTGAAGAGGATCTGACAGCAACCCAGCACCGCGAGCACGGCGGCGGCGACACCGAAGCGGTCGACCAGCGCCAGCGCGACGAGGCCGGCGCAGAGCGCGAAGGCCGAGCCTGCCAGGAACGACAGCGGGGGGCGACCGCGGCGAAGCAGCGCAAGCCCGATCGCCCCCGCGACGGCGCCGCCGCCCACCGAGGACATCAGGAGCCCGAACCCGTGCGCCCCCTGGCTCAGCACGTCGCGAGCGACCAGGGGCACCACGACGTTGAAGTTGAGGACCAGCAGGCTCACGACGACCATGAGCCCGAGCGTGAACGCGATCGGCGGGGTCCCCGCCGCGTAGGCCACCGCGCCGAGAAGCCCTTCCCTGATCCCGAGCCGCCCGGCGGGGTCGGGATGCCCTTCGGTCCGAACCGCCGCCAGCGCGGCCAGGACAGCGACGAAGCTCACACCGTTCAGGAGAAATGCTGGCGCCACCCCGAACGCGGCGATGAGCAGACCGGCGACGGCAGGCCCCACGATGCGCGCCCCGTTCATGACGACCGAGTTGAGCGCGACCGCGTTCGGCAGGTCGGGCCGGCCGACAAGATCCGTGATGTACGCCTGGCGAGCCGGAATGTCGATCGCACGACCCAGCCCGTAGACCGCGGCCAGCACAGCCACGTGCCAGTACCGCACGGACCCGCTCCATACGAGGAGGGCGAGCACCAGAGCCTGCACCATCATCGCGGTCTGGCTCACGAGCAGCACTCGGCGCTTGGCGAAACGGTCGCTCATCGCGCCGCCGATCGGTGACAGGAAGAGGATCGGGGTGAACTGGAGCGCGCTCACGATCCCGAGCTGGAGCGGTGAGCCCGTCAGCTCCAGCACGAGCCACGCCTGTCCCACGCTCTGCATCCAGGTGCCGATCTGCGAGACGAGCTGGCCAACCCAGAAGAGCCGGAAGTCCCGGTGCCGGAGAGCGCCGAGGCGCGCCTGCTTCGGCGCCGGTAAGAGCCCCCCGACTCCCTCGGTGGCTTCCGATCCCCCGGGCATTGCCCTGACTCTACACGTCTCGTGATCTCGAAGGATCCCGAAAACCATGGGTGTCACGATTTCGATGCTTGTGCAGACAGAACTGGTCGAGCCCGGCCGAAATCTGGAGGTTGGTCGTACGTAAGTGCCCGCGAAGTCGACGCTGCCTTCTGGTCGACGCGTGGCATCGAAGCTGCTACGGCCATTCGGGCGAGGGTCAACGGTCAAACGTAGTACGCTCTCAGACAGGGGGAGTTCCATGCAGCGGTGGTGGACGAAGAAGCGGCTCACGGTAGCGAACCAGCGAGGCTTTACCCTCATCGAGTTGATGATCGTCGTCGCGATCATCGGCATCCTGGCGGCCATCGCAATCCCGCTCTACGCCAACGTTCAGGCGCGGGCGCGAATCGCCAAGGCCCAGGCCGACGCGCGCGCGCTCGCCTCGGCGGTGTCCATCTACGCCGCCCACATGGGCGTCGTGCCGCCCAGCGGCAGCGCCGGCCTCGCCGCGCTCACGACCGTCGCAGTCAACGCCCAAAGCCAGTCGGCCGGTCCCTTCCTGGCGCAGATTCCGACACCGCCCGCCGGCTGGTCGAGCCCGTATGTGTACGTCTCCGACACGGCGTCCGGCACCTTCGTGATCTCCGCGACGGGCGACTCCACGACCGTCCGGTTGCCGTAGGGCATCGACAGCACACGCCGCACGGGAAGGGCCCGGCTCCCTTCCCGTGAGCATCGAGCGTAAAACGGGAGCATCCGCTCTCACCGAGCCGTTCGGCCAGACCGGCTCGACCAACACTGCACAAATTCCAGTCCAGGTCGGCCGCCGGGCCCGGCGAGACGCCTATTTCACGCTGCCAGCGGTGAGACCCCCGACCAGATGGCGCTCGATCAGCGCGAAGAGCACGACGACGGGGACGATCGCGATGACCGAGGCGGCGAAGAGATGGTTCCAGTGCTGCACGTACGCCGTCACGTAGGACGTGATGCCGACCGTGAGCGGCTTGCGCGTCGGGTCGGTCATCAGGGTGAGCGCGACGATGTACTCGTTCCAGGCCGCGATGAAGGCGAAGATCACCGCGGTCACGATGGCAGGCAGCGACAGTGGCAGCGTGATCCGGAGCAGCGCCCGCAGCCGGTCGCAGCCGTCGACCGCGGCCGCCTCCTCGATCTCGCGGGGGATCGAGGCGAAGAACGCGCGGAGGATCCAGATGGCGAACGCGAGGTTGAAGGCCGCGTTGGTGAGGATGAGCGCCGCGTACGTGTCGACCAGGTCGAGCTCGAAGAACTGACGGTAGAGCCCGACCACCAGCGCCGTGGGCGAGAACATCTGGGTGATGAGCACCAGCAGGAGGAACGCCGAGCGGCCGGGGAATCGGTGGCGCGCGGTGTAGTAGGCCGCCGGCGTGGCGGCCAGCACGACGATGACCGTCGACGCCAGCGCGACGACCAGGGAGGCGCCTAGCCAGCCCTGGAAGCCCGGGTCGGCGAGGACCTCGAGGAAGTTGCCGGGCCGCCAGTGAAGCGGGGTGAGCCGCGGCGGTGCAACGCGTAGCTCGCCTTCGGGCTTCGCCGCGGTGAAGATCATCACGAGGTAGGGGGACAGGACGACGAGCGCCAGCAAGAGCCCTACGGCGCTCAGTGCGGCCCGGCGGGCCGCACGCCGTCGCCCGGGCGCGCGCACCCTCAAGCCTCCGCCTCCCGCCAGGACACCGTGCGCAGATAGAAGGCCACCGCGAGCAGGATCACCAGCACGTTCACGACGCCGAGGGCGGCGGCCAGGCCGACATCGCGCAGCGAGCTCTTGAACGCGATCTTGTACATGTAGGTGATCATCGTGTCGTGGGCGAAGCCCGGATTGCGATCGTTCAGCGTCCACACGATCGGGAACGAGTTGAAGACGTAGATCACGTTCAGGACGGTCGCCACCAGCAGGGCCGGGCGCAGCAGCGGCAAGGTCACCGACCGGTACGCGCGCCAGGCCGAGGCGCCGTCCACCCGCGCCGCCTCGTACACCTCGCCGGGGATGGCCGCGAGCCCGGCGAGGACCACATACGTCGTGAACGGGAGCGACACGAAGACCCCGACGACGATCATGGCGCCCATCACCGTCGCATCGTTGCCGAGCCAGTCCACGGGTTCGGCGATGATGTGGAGCGTGGTCAGGGCGTGGTTCAGGATCCCGAAGTAGTAGTCGTAGATCCAGACGAAGAGCTTGGCGGTCATGACGAGCGACGCCGCCCACGGCACGATCAGCGCCCAGCGCACGAGACGCTGCCCCGGGAATCGCTCGTTCAGGAGCTGGGCGGTGCCCAGCGAGACGACGATGGCCACGACGACGACCGTCGTCACCCAGACCACGGTGTTGGCCAGGACGGTGGGCAGCGCCTCCTGCTCGAGGAGCCGAGCATAGTTGCCGGCCCCCACCGAGCCCTGGTAGAGGCCGGTGATGGAGTAGCGGCCGAGCGAAGCGCGCACGAGCGCCGCGGCGGGGTAGCCGACGACCGCGGCGATCAAGACCAGGCTGGGGCCCAGCCAGAGGAGCGCCTGCCACTGGCCAGTCCTCCGGCGGCGCCCGGGCGGGCCCGCCGGCGTCAGCGGTGGAGGCCTCTCAGCGGCCGCCTGCCGCGGCCACGGCGTTCTTCTGGAGCCGGTCGAGCACCTGCTTGGGATTGCCGCCGGGCTGGACCGCGAGACCGATGTTCTGCTGGACGTCGAGCTTGACCCGGTCCCAGGCCGGATCCGTCGTCGGCACCAGCCGGGCGTTGGGCAGCGCGTCCAGATACGGCTTGAGCTTCGTGTTCGCGCTCATCTGCTGGAGACCGGACTTCGTCACCGGCAGGAACCCCTCGGCCGTGATCCAGCGCGTGATGTTCTCCGGCTGGTAATAGAGATCGAGGAACTGCTTCACGGCCTCCTGGTTGCCGCTCTTCTTGAACGCCATCAGGTAGTCCTCGACGCCCAGGGTCACCGCCCGGCCGGCGGCGGTCGGCATCTCGGCGACGCCGTAGTTCACCTTCTTCTCGGCGTCGAGCTGAGCGGCGAGCGGGCTGAAGCCCATGACCATGCCGACCTTGCCGTCCTTGAAGAGCTGGAAGGCGCCGTCGGTGCGATTGGTCTTGCCGGGGTTGACCTGCGTGATCTTGTGGCGATTGGCGAGGTCGGCCAGGAACCGGAGCGTCTGCACGTTCTTGTCGCTGTTGATCGCCCACCCGTCGGTCGACTTCCAGTCGCCGCCGTTGTTCCACATCCAGATCGCCCACTCGGCCTGCGCTTCCTCCGGTCCCAGCGGCAACGCATAGCCGATGGCGCCACCACCGAGCCCCTGGATCTTGCGGGCGGCCTGGACGAACTCGTCCCAGGTCTTCGGCGGCCCCGCGAGGCCGGCCTTGGCGAACAGATCCTTGTTGTAGAAGAACGCCCGCGCGCTCGACAGGATGGGGAAGCCATAGAGCGTGCCCTGGTATTCGCCGCCGCGGGCGAAGGCCTCGATGAAGTCGTCCTTGGTCTTCGGCGACAACACCTCGTCGGCCGAGTAGAGCAGGCGGTCCTTGGCGTAGCTCGAGAACGAGTTCAGGTTCAACACGTCCGGCGGCTGGTTGTTCTGGATCATCGTGCTGACCTGCTGATCGATCGAGTTCCAGTCGATGATCCGGAGATCGACCTTCACCCCTGCCTGCTTCGCGTACTGTTCCGACAGGCCCTGCCAGAAGGGCTTCGTGTGGTCCTTGCTGTATTCGGCGATCACGACGGTGATGGACTTTCCGGCGCCGGCGCCGCCCGTCCGCTCCGACCCGCGATCGCAAGCGCCGAGCAGCACGATGGCAACCGTGTAGAGGACCACCAGAGTCAGCAGACCCCGCGCCATAGGTCGCGTCCCCTCCCCACGGGCGCGCCGGCCGCTGCGGGCCACGCGCCCAAGGCCTCATCTTAGCCGGGAGGGTGCGAATGTCGGTTATTTCGGTTTCACGGCGTGGGGGGCTTCCGGCGATCAGCTGCGGCCGGGCTACGAATTGTGAGCAAGCGCCGACCGCACCGCGTCGATGACCTGTTGAAGATCGTACGGCTTGCCGATGATCTCGAGGGCCTCGGTCTCGCCGACGAGCCTATCGAGCGCGGGCTTGTTGGTCGTCGTCAGGACGAAGCGACGACCCTTCAGGGATTCCGAGCTGCGGACCAGTCGGAGGAAGTTCCAGTTCGCGTCGTACGGCGGGGAGATATCATAGACGATGACCGCAGGGGTGTGATGGCCGATGAAGTCGACCAAGTCGAGGTCGCCCCGCTTCACGTCCGGAATGTGCCCCACGACAGTCTGAAACCCGTACGCCTCCAGGGCCGTTCGCAACAACTCCACCGTGTCATCGCTCGAGTTGAACACCGCGATGACGGGCTTCCGCGCGCCGCCTGCTCCCGAGCCGGGATCGCCTCCTCCCGCTACCGCCCCATCCATCGCATCTCTCCCCCTATCCGCTAGTGGGTCACTACGACGATGGCCAGTCCGTTGGTCCACGGCGCACGTGTAGCGTGGAACCCGCTGAGAGCCTATCTTGTCCACCAGGGGATGTCTAGAGACGCCCGCTGCCGTTAGCCCGCACGTCCCGTGAGGCTTGCGATGATGGCGATCAGCTCGGCTGGATCAACGGGCTTTGAGACGTGGATGTTGAACCCCGCCATGAGACTTCGGATGCGGTCTTCAGGGCGACTGAATGCCGTCAGGGCGACCGCGGGCGTTTTGCCACCCGCTTCGGGGCCGAGGGCTCTCGCCTTTCGGATGAGCGTGTACCCGTCCTGTCCGGGCATCTCGATATCGGAGACGAGCACATCCGGCCGCCACTGCTCGAGCAGAAGCAACGCCTCGTCTACCGCCGTGCATCCCGTCACGTCCGCCCCCGCCTGCATCAGCACTTCCCTGATCAGCTCCACCGTCGTCGGGTCGTCATCCACCACGAGGATGCGGACACCGGCAAGCGAGGGCGCCGTGAGGCGAGCGCCCTCCGTGTGGACGATCGGCTCCTCGCCGATCTCCGCAATCATCAGCGGCAGCTTCACCACGAAGGTCGCTCCCTGTCCCTCACCCGGGCTTTCCGCGAACACATTACCCCCGTGGAGCTGGACGAGGTGCCGCACCAGGGCCAGACCGATCCCCAGTCCCCCATGCGCTCGGGTGCTCGTGCTGTCACCCTGGCGCAATCGCTCGAAGATGTACGGCAGGGCGCCCGCGGAGATGCCCTGTCCCGTATCGCTCACGATGATCTCCACGTGGGACGTGACTCGCTGCAGCGTGACCTGGACCCGTCCTTCTTTCGGGGTGAACTTGACGGCGTTGTCTAGCAGGTTCCACACCACCTGGCGAAGCCGACCGGGGTCGCCACTGACCGGCGCCCCCGGCGACTCCAGGACAGACCGCAGCCGAATGCCCTTCGCCTCGGCAGGCGGACGGATGCCATCCAGAGCCTCTTCGATGACACCCCGTAGCTCGACGGCCTGAACCGCGAGCCGCATCCTGCCGCTCACGACCTTCGACATGTCGAGCAAGTCGTCGACGAGCCGGACCTGCAAGGTGACGTTCCGGAGGATGATCTGGACCGCGCGGCGCGACTGCGCTTCGGTGAGCTGACCGCCTTCGAGGAGCGCGGCCCATCCCTGCACCGCGTTCAGCGGATTCCGCAGCTCATGCGACAGCGTGGCGAGGAACTCGTCCTTCGCACGGTCCGCCGACTCGGCCGCGCTCCGGGCAGCCTGGGCGTCACGATGGAGTCGGGCGTTCTCGATCGCGGCGGCCGTGTGACGCGCGACCACCTCGGCCAACGAGACGTCGGCGCGGCCAAAGCGGCGTGTCGACTCGGTGATCGCGAAGGTCGCGGCCCCCAGGACACGCTCACGTGCAATGAGCGGCACGATGATCCAGGATTTGGGATCGAGCTGCCTGAAGAGATCGAGCTGGCCGGCGTTCTGGGCCGCTGTCACGAGATGGGCCTCGGTGACTTCGGACACGAGGACGGGCCGGCGAGAGCGAATAGCGGCGGGGACACCGTTCGGCGACTCCGGGTTGAAGCCGTGTCTCGCCCGGATCTCGTAGACGAGCGCTTCCTTGGTGGTATCGACGTGCGCGCAGGCGACCCGGCTGGTGGTGCCATCTTCCAGGATGAGGTCGATGGCACAGAGATCGCCGAGCACGGGGACCGCCAGGCGGACGAGCCGAGGGAGCGCTCTCTCGTAGTCGAGCGGAGAGTCGAGCAACGCGCTCATGTCAGACAGCACGGACGCTCGCCTCTCCAGAGAGAGTCGCGACCTCTTCATACTTGCGAGCATAGACAAGGAGAGCGCAAAACGGAACCGCTCTTATCTCGGCCCCATCGTAACGAACTTACACTCAGGTAGAAGGCCTAGGAAAATTCTTCCAATTGACAGCTACCGAAACGCACCGCCCCATCCGAATCGGCGCATATCTGGCGGTGGCGTCATCGCGGGGTCTGAATGGCGTACTTCGGGCGCTGTCGAGGCCGGGGTGCTTTCAATCTGCCTTGGCTTGTTCAACCCGCTCAGGAGGATCTCCACCAGGCCGTCGGCCCTCCTGATCACAATCCGATCGTTCTCGATTCGCTCGAGCCGTCCACCGGCCAGCTCGGCGCCGATCCTGTAGCCGAGGATTCGTTTAGTCGCCGGGTCCTCGAGGTAAGCCAGTCCGACATCGTCGCTGACGACCACGCCGTAGAGAATCGGCTTTATCGGCGGAGTCACGCCCTTGGTTGCCAGATCTGCGCGTGTCGGCTCCGACCGATCGGGATGGAACAGGTTCCGGGTGGCCACCATATCGTAGACGCTCGATGGTCCGTAGACACTGGCCGGTCGTGGGCTCCATCCACGATCATGCTCAGGCGAGGCCACGACTCCCATGGGACGGGGGGCGGGAGGCGGTGGAAGAGCATAAGCAGCAAAGAAGATAGCGCGCACCACACAGATGAAAAGCACGATCGAGACGGCGCCAAGCAGCACGTTGAGCGCAAGCAGAGGCTTGGCCATCGCCCTTCCGGTGCGTAGGTCCGAAAGTGCCTCCACGAAGTCGCGTCCAAGGGCGCTCGATGTTCTCCACTGAATGCGTAGTGCCGACACCATGCGTCGCGGCGACATCACGCGGAGTCCCGAGAGCTGCCAAACGGTGGCGAGGCTCGTCCGCAGTCGCAACCACGCTCCTGGCGGGATCCCACTCATAAGCAGTCGCCGGACCGCTCCGGCCCGAGCGCGCCGCGCCGAGGCTCCAGGTGGCCACGACAGGAGATCCCACGACTCTCGCAGCGCACGCCGCAACAGAACACCGAGCGAAGTCTGCCAGGCGAACATCGATCACCCCGCACGTGATCTCGAGGGCGCTAGACACCGGCGTTCAAATCTAAACCTCGTTCGCCTCCTCGACAACGGCTAAGACCCCTGGGCGCAGATTCCGTCTCGGGTTAGAGGTTACTGTCCCTCATCGGGGTATCTCAAGCCGGTACATTTCATGGCAGGCTACACAATATGCTGTCAGGGCGGCCAGCCGTTTCATGAGATCACTACGACCACCGGTCTTCAGCGCGTCGCCTAATTGATCGAAGCGCGTGTGGACCTTCGTGTCGAGCTCGACGAAGTGCGAGGGAAAGTTCCTCGCAATTTCTGATTGAAGCATGGTGGCTTTGCCCGATGCCCGCGCGGCCTTCTCGGCCATCTCCAGATCGCCGACCGCCAGTCCTTGCAGGATGAGACTCAGCGAACGCAACATCGTCCGCATTTCCTGGGCAATCGCGTCGCGCTCCAGCGGCGCCACTCGCACTCCTTGCACGTCGGTGGAGTGCTGGGCCTGCACGGGCCGAGGGTTCGGTGTGACAGACGCGGAATCGGACGTCCCCGAACAGAACAGAGCACTCGCGAACAACATGGCGCATCCGCCGACGAGCTTCGCGCATCGCCCCCTTGTCATGTTCGTAGCCTCCTGACGAGCGAGCCATCACCTCTTTCGTCCCTTCTGTGAGACTCGTGTGATGGTTTTCACTCGGATGCTGCCGTTGTCACGCAGTCTCCCTTGACAATCGAGGCACACAGCACAAAAATGCCCGTGCCTTCGGGTGGATTGTGGTGAATCAAGGTCGTCGGACGACATCAGGTGCGTTGTGGCCCCCCGATAGGACAACGTCCGTTCGCGGACCACCCGTGTTCGGCACACCACGTATCGTACATGTGCGACACACTGCCAGACCTACCAGGTCTGGTCCCGCAGGTTGATGTCCACTTGCTGCGAGCGGAGACTACCCATGAGCTTACGTGCCTCTCGTCGGTCACTGTTCCCGATGCTACTCACGTTCGTGGTTGCGTTCGTGCTGGTCGTGCCCCTCGACCCGCCACTGGTGGGTGCCGACGTGGCGAATCCGATCTGTCCCGTAGAAGTCGTCCACTTCAACCCGGCAAATGGCGAGGACATCGTCGTCCCGCCGGGGTTCAAGGTTTCGGTCTTCAAGGCGGGTCTGAACGCCCCGACTGGGATAGCGTTCCGAGGCAATGCCCGCAGCTTCGAAGTGTTCGTTCTCGAGTCCGGACATGGCCTGCCCAGCAGATGCAACGAGCAAGACAGCTGGCCTGGAGGTACCTTCGCGAAAACTAATCCCTTCACGCCAGATATCCTGGTGTTTGATCAGGACGGAAAGCTGCTCAGGGGTCCTCTGGGCAAGCCCACGCAGGCGGGTGGAGGCTTCCAGGCCGCGGGTCCAGCGATTGACATCGCCTTCGAGCGCGGGTTGAAAGGCGGCCGGCTCTTCGCGACCGACTCGAACCAAGCGATCCGCACGCCCGGGGCTCAAAACAACAGTTCACGCATCGTGCTCGTGAACCCCGAAACCGGGGATGTCACGCCGTTCATCGTCGGCCTGCCGACCGGCGACCACCCGGCGGAGCAGCTCGCCATCAAAGGCGACTGGATCTACTGGTCCCAGGGGTCGACCACCAACTCTGGCGTCGTTGGTCGCGATAACGGTGGCGGCCTCAACCAGCCTGATATCCCGTGCCAGGACATCGTGCTGAGCAACAATCTGTTCGACTCTGGTGGTGGTGTGAAGACGAGTGGGTACTCGCTCTTCGGCACGGACAACAGGGGGAAAACGATCAAAGCCTTCACCGGAGCACTCCACCACGGGGTGTGCGACGGAGCAATCTTGAGAGCGAGGCTTGACGCAAGAAATCCGGATCAGACGATCGAGCCCTACTCGTGGGGATATCGCAACCCGTATGGGCTGCGATTCGCGCCGAAGGATCATGCGCTGCAGGGCAATCTGTTTGTTACGGAGAACGGTGAGGACGAGCGGGGCGCTCGACCGACCAACAACGCTCCTGATCGTCTGCAATTGGCCAAACAGAACCCCGATGGCAGCCCAGACTTCCATGGCTGGCCGGACCGGTTCGGTTTCCTGGATTCCACTCAAGCGCTCTTCAATCCGGTGGGAGGGCCTGGCGACGATCTCTGCGTGGGGGCCAACAACCCTCCCAGCAACTGTACGTCGGCGAGCCTGGCCGCGATCTTGGCGGCGAATATCCCCGTCAAGACCGTCCTGGCGCATCCGCCTCAGCCGGTCACGGCGCCCCTGGCAATCGAACCGGCCAACGTCGCTATCGTCGGGGTCGACTTCGTGCCGAAGTCGTTCGCCCAGGGCGTGGTCAACCGTGGCGCGGCGCTGGCCGCTCGCGAAGGAGATTTCGGATTCTCGGCCGGCAACGGCAAGCCGGAGGAAGGGCACGACGTCCAGCTCGTGAACTTCAGTGGGCCGGGCGAGCCGCTCAAGCTCCAGCTGAGTGTGTTTGCACGGAACAGCACCTTCGAGCAGGCGTTCCCAGATGGCCTTCGCGGGATCAACCGACCCACGAATCTCCGGTTCGGGCCCGACAACTGCGCGTATCTCGTCGACTACGGAGCGGTGCGGGACTTCGGCCAGTCCGACCCAGGAACCAAATTCATCGTGGCGGCCGATGGTCCGCTCGTTCAGATCCCCGGCACCGGCGTGATCTGGAAGATCTGCGGGCCCCCTGGAAACGGCGAGCGGGAGGATGATGACGACGACTAGGAAACAACAATCTTGACGGTCCTCAAAAGGGGGCGGCTCCGGCCGCCCCCTCAACTTTGGCCAGTGGTTTCGGCACACGCGGGGACATCGGGCACCCGAGTGATCTGGAAGATCAGCGGGAAGTAGGGCTACGACCTCGCGTTTGGAGGGCTCCAGCCCCCGGACGCGGGGGTCCCGCGCCTCCGCGGGCTCCGCGGGTCGAGACGGCACTCGGCGATCTTGTTCAGGAGCGTCTTGTAGCTGACCTTGAGAATCCGAGACGCCTCGGCGCGATTCCAATGCACGCGTTCGAGCACCTCGGCCAGCGCGTTGCGCTCGGCCTCGCGCGCGCTGCGGCGCGCGATCTCCCTCAAGCTCTCGGTGACGATGGGAGCTCCCGGCGAGGTCGCGGTGGACCCGCAGCGCCCACCAGCGACGAGCGCCTCGAACGCCTGCTCGCCGTCGGAGAGCACCACCATGCGGCGAATGATGTTCTCGAGCTCTCGGACGTTCCCCGACCACGAGTAGCCCGTGAGGCGCGTCATCGTCTCGGACGAGAGCCGCTTCTGTCGCCCGTACTGCTCGTTGAACCTGGCGAGGAACCACGACGCCAGGACCGGGATCTCTTCTCTCCGCTCTCGGAGTGGGGGAATCCGGAGCTCCACCATATTGAGTCGGTAGTAGAGGTCCTCCCGGAACTCGCCGCGTCGCAGCGCGTATTCCAGATCACGATTCGTCGCGGCGATCACACGCGCGCCGACCTCGATCGACTCGACGCCGCCTACCCGGGAGAAGCGGAAATCCTGTAGCACGTGGAGGAGCTTGGCCTGAAGGGCGAGCGGCAGCTCTGCGATCTCGTCCAGGTAGATCGTACCGTTCTTCGCGTACTCGAATTGCCCGGGCTTGCGCCGGTACGCACCGGTAAAGGCGCCCCTCTCGTGGCCAAACAGCTCGGACTCGATGAGCTCCGCGGGAATCGCCGCGCAGTTCACCTTGACGAACGGGTCGCCGCGGCGGGGCGAGCGAGCGTGGATGGCCCGAGCCACGAGGTCCTTCCCCACGCCGCTTTCCCCACGGATCAGCACCGTCGCGTCGGTGTCGGCGATATTCTCGATGACCCTCCATACCGCCTGCATCTGCGGGCTTCCGTCGAAAAGCGGAATGCGATCATCAGTCATTGGTCCCTCCCCCCTAAAGGATCTCAACGGGCGCGCGGCGCTCGGCAGAGGACAGAATGCCGCGCGGTCGAATGGCGCGAGTCTAGAATCGGCTCAGGCGCAAGGGGGACATCGAGACTGCCGCTCGGGGACCGCCGGACTCGGGGCGAGTCGGTCGTCGGCCACAGGCGCGGTCGAGATCGGGGCCCAGTGCGGTTCGAGCGCACGAAGCGAGTGCGCCTCGGCCACGCCCGAGGTCGACGTGATGCGGACGACGACGTCGTCGAAGTCGGCGTCGTCCCAGAAGCCGGCGATCCAGGTGGGATCGGGGGGATCTGCGTAGGCCAACGGTTGAAGGCAGGCAAGCGCTCCGAACACGACAAACGCCACGAGCCCGCGCCTCATATCGCCACGTAACGTACCTGAGTCCAACGGGCGCCGCAAGCACTGACCGGGGAATTTCTTCGGGGCCCACTCGGGGCTTTCACGACGCAGTGGGACCCGGCCCCGATGGTTTGTTGGTCTACCCTGCCCCAAGCTCTCCACTAACGCGAAGTTCCCTCAATCGTTCCTTGGTAGGCCGTGATGGAGTCGGGTAACCTTGAACTCGGCGACTGGATCGCCTGTTGAACCTCGCAGTCGAGCGGGAGACGCCAGAGACAGTGTTGCGGATAGCGGAGCATGGTACGAACCCTGCGTATCGGCGACACTCCGCGTCAGAAGGACAAGGAGAGATGATGCACACCTATCGTCCAAAGCCTGGAATCTACGGCATCTGCCAGACGTGCGGTAATGATATTGAGTGGCATATCACGCAATCCCACGCCGCCATCGCCGCGCTCCGGGAGGCCATGCGAGAGACTCCGATCCTCGGCCCGACGAGCGAGACTGAGCACAAAGGGTGGCAGATCCAACCACAGTCGTGCAAGCCGAACGGCGCTCGTTGGTGTCCCAAGGCGTCGGTGAGAATCGTCGAGCGCGGAACTCTTCACATGCAGATCACGCCCGACCGGATGTTCGATACCAAGCAGGACGCCGACGCCTACGCCGTCAAGATGGCGAAGGAGTTGATCGACGACCACGGCCAAGCGTTGGCCTGAAGGAGGACCTGGCCGGGCCCCTCCGATGCGCGGCGTCGAGTCGGGGTCGCGTCTCCGTTACTTCGCCGCCGGACGCGTGACCAGGGCCCAGCCCGACGACGCGAGCTCCCGCGTGATGTCTCGATGGCGCCGCTCCACGTGGCGTCTCTCGACTGGCGGCTGCCGCCAGCTCTGGCGCCGTTCGCCTCCTCGACGGTCGAGGATCACGTCCCGACTCTCGTCGGCGTATACGTGCCTGAGATACATGTATCGCTTTGGCTCGGTGCGCGACACGATGAAGAGCAAGTCTGCCACATTCCCCTCCGCTAGGTTCCAGCATCCGGTCCACTCAAGAATGGAAGCCCTGGCAACGCCGGGCGCGGCCCGGCGCGACCTAGGCTGCGCTGTCTCGCGTGAGAAACTCTGTGGTCAGAAGACTCCGCGACCGGAAAGGCGGAAGGCAGACAGGTCGACCTGTGAGAGATCTGAGACGCCCGCGCACGCCGTCGTGGGCGTGATCGCGTGACGAAGGCGCTCGTCGACCGCTTCCCACTCAACGAAACGGCATGGACCCATACATGCCAGGTAGCAAGAGGAACGATCGCAGGCAAGCAGGGAAATCCCCGAATCGCAACGCGGAGAATTCCTGAATTGGGTGCCTTCAAGGACGGTAGCGCCGGTGCTGCTATGAAGGCTCGCGTGATGGTCTGCCGGGCGATCGGGCGGGGGCTCGACCGAGCCCGGCAAGAGCCGATCGCGGATGGACGGGGAACCGCGGGCATCCGCTTAGGTGATCACGTCGACGCAGTGACGAACACGCTAGGAAGACCCTTCAAGATCGAGGCGTTCGGTATCAAAGGGTCCACCACCCACGGTCACCGGCTCCGGGGCCGCGCCTTCGCGCGCGTTATGGAGCTCCCGACGCTGTCATCGCCGAGCCGCCCGTTCGCCGGGAGTACTGGTGGTATCAGAGGGCAGGCTTGGTGGTCACGCCGGACGAAAGAGTCATTGCCGACGGGCGTTCCGACACCGGAGCTTCTACCGCCGAGGGGAACTCCTCGTGTAAGGAGCGACGTAGGTGCCGCCGCGCGAGTACCCGCTCAGATGTACATCGTGATCCGGATTCGTACCACCGCCAGTGTCCCCTCCGCTGACGCCGCCCGTACCCGCGGTTGCCCTTTTACGCCGTCAGATCGCCCGCGCCACCCGGGTGCCGTCGAGGATCGCCTGGTGGACGCCACGCGGAGCGATGCAGTCGCCCGCCGCGTAGAGCTCGGGGACGTGGCCCTTGAGCGCGCGGTAGAGGCCGTCCGTCGAGCGGCTCCCCGCCGCCAGCACGACCGTATCGACGGACTCGATGCGGCGCTCCGCGCCGGAATAGACGTTTGCGACGACCACCGTTGAGCCTTCGACGGCGCGGAGCTCGGTGCACGAGGTGAAGACCACGCCCTTGGTGAACAGGCGCGTGTAGAGCGGGGCGATGGAGGTGACCCCGATATCCTGGCCGACATAGAAGAGCGGTGAGATCACCTCGACGCGCTTGCCCTGATCGAGGATCAGCTCGGCGGTCGAGAGCGCCTCCTGCGTGTGCACGTCATCGACTACGACCACGTTCGCTCCCACCGTCGCCTCCCCGCCCAGCACGTCGCGATCCGTCACCACGTGCTTGCCGTCGATACCCGGGACGGGCGGGATATAGGGACGCGACCCGGTAGCGACGACGACGGCATCGGGGTGCTCTGCCAGCACCACGGACGGCGTGGCCTCCACTGCGAGCCGGACGTCCACCGCGAGCTTGCGGATCTGGGCGGCGAGAAAGCGGACGATGCCCGCGTACTCGGCGCGCGCAGGCGCGCGGGCGGCGAGCAGCACCTGCCCTCCCAGCTCCGCTGCCTTTTCGAACAGCACCACGCGATGCCCTCGCAGTGCTGCCATCCGGGTCGCCTCCAGCCCCGCGACGCCGCCGCCGACCACCACGACCTTCTTGGGCGTCGTCGTAGGCTGGACTCCAGCGAGCTCGACCTCACGGCCGGTGGCGGGGTTCTGGACGCACGTCACCGGTCTCCCCTGGTAGATCCGGTCGATGCACCCTTCGTTCGCCCCCACGCACGTGCGGATGTCGTCGAACCGGCCTTCACGCGCCTTCCGCGGGAGATCAGGGTCGGCAATCAACGCGCGCGTCATGCCGACCACGTCGACGTGCCCGGCGGCGATGATCCGGTCCGCGTGCGCTGGATCGACGATGCGGCTCGCGTGCAGGATCGGCATCTGGGGCGCGGCCTCTTTGATGGCGGCCGTCAGAGGGACATAGACGCCGGTGGTGAAGCTCATGTTCGGCACGGCTGCGGCCTGGAGGGAGTAGGTGTGGGCGCCGCCGCCGATGACCGACAGGAAGTCGACCAGGCCCGAGGCGGCGAGGCGGCGTGTGATCGCCGCCATGTCGGACGCGGTGAGGCCGCCCCGGGTAAGCTCGTCCCCCGAGATGCGGGCGCCCACGACGAAGTCACGACCGACCCGCCGCCGGATCTCCGTCAGGACTTCAACGGCGAAGCGCATCCGGTTCTCGAGGCTCCCGCCGTACTCGTCGAGTCGCTCGTTGAAAAGGGGCGACCAGAACTGATCGATCAGATGGTTGTGGGCCATCGAGATCTCGATCCCGTCGAGACCGCCGTCCTGGCAGCGGCGCGCGGCCTCGCCAAAGGCGCGCACGAGCTCGGCGATCTGCTCCCCTTCCAGCTCGTGGGGGACCTCGCGATGAACCTTCTCCGGGATCTGCGACGGGGCAAGGAGGACGTTCGACTCCTCAGCGTCGGACTGGGCCCGGCGTCCGAGGTGAGTGAGCTGAGTGAAGACAAGACAGCCGTGGTCGTGCACGGCGTCGGCGATCGCGCGGTACGCAGGGATGATGGAGTCGTCATGGTTGGCGATCTGCTTCCACGCGGCGGCCGGCGACGATGGGTGAACGCTCGAAGAGCCGCCGAAGATCGTGAGCGCGCAGCCGCCGCGCGCCTTGGCCTCGTGGTACCGCCGCAGTCGCTCGGTGGGCCGGCCGCCCTCGGCCATCGCCTCGGCGTGGCCCGAGGAGTAAATCCGGTTCTTGAGCGTGAGGCGGCCGACCTGGATCGGCGTGAACAGGGCGCGAAACTCGTAGGCCATCGTCTCTCCTCCCGCGAGAATCGGAGCCGACGGCAGCGCAGGCACCGCCCGGCTCAGCCCGACTCGGTCACGAGAACGCGGATCGGCGTCGGGTTGAAGCCGTTGCAGGGGTTATGAATCTGGGGACAGTTCGAAATCACCGCCAGGACGTCCATCTCCGCGCGCAAGTCTACGTAGTCGCCAGGCTTCGAGAGCCCGTCCACGATCCCCATGGTGCCGTCCGCGGCTACCGGCACGTTCATGAAGAAGTTGATGTTGGCCACGATGTCCCGCCGGCCCAATCCAAAGCCGGCCAGCGCCCGGAGGAAGTTTGCCCGGCAGCTCGGCGTGTCCTTGACGCTGTATCGGAACTCGTTGCTCTCGGCGCTGCAGCAGCCTCCGATCGTATCGTGGCGCCCGCAACTGTCCTCGACGATCGTGAACAGGCGCCGGCCCATGTCCGAGTAGATGCCGTGGCCCTTGGTCAGGAAGATCGTCTTCGCATACTTCATCGTGTCCGCCGCGCTGTAGCGATCCTCCGGATCCGCGGCGTTGTAGCAGAGGAAGTCCACGGCCTGCCGCCCCTCGAGGTCGACGATCCGCAGCATCTGCCCGCGCCTCAGCACCTTCGCCCAGCACTCGCCAGGCGGGACCACTCGGTCCTCGAGCATGCGACCCGCGGGGCCTCCAACAGCGTCCGAGCTCATGGCAGGGAGTATAGCGAATTCCGCCGGATTGCCCCGAGGCGCGTCCGCCCCGATGATCCCGAGACGCCGTCGGCGATCCGCGGCCGAACGCGGTACGCTGGAGCCCATGAGCGCGGATGCCAACCGCGACATCGAAGAGCTGTATGCGGTGCCGCCGAAGGAGTTCACGAGCGCGAGGAACGCGAAGGCGGCCGCGCTCGAGGCAGCCGGTCCGCAGAAGCCCGGGCCGTTCGGCGACTCAGCAAGCCCGCAGCCCCCCTGTGGGCGGTGAACCAGCTGGCACGGCTGGTTCCCCAGCGGGTGAGTCACTTCATCGACGTGGTCGAGCAGGTGCGGGGTAGCCAGCTCCGCGACCCCCGGGCAGCCGCTGAGGCAATGCAGACACAGCGGGCCGAGTTGGCGGCGCTCACCGACCGCGCGGCCGAGGCGATGACGAAGGCCGGCTATCGCATCTCGCCCGCGGCGCTCGGTCGCATCTCGAATACTCTGATTGGGGCCGCCGTCGACCGCCGCCTCGCGGACGATCTCCGCCGCGGCAGGCTCATCGCCGAGTTGCCCGCCCCGGGGTTCGAAGTCCTCGCCGGGGCAGGCGCTGGCCTCCGAGTGGTCCGCGGTGGCGGCGCGCCACAGCGTCAGAGCGAGCGAGCCGCGGCGCAGCGGGCCCGCGAGCAGGCGGAGCGCGAGCGCCTCGCGAAGCAGGCTGAAGTGAAACGGCAGGACGCCCTGCAGCGCGCCGCAGCCGCAGAGCGGGTCGGGCAGGAAGTGCGCGAGCTCGAGCGTCGGTTGGCCGACGCGCGGCGGCGACGGCGGACGGCTCAACGGGAAGCTTCAGCGGCGAACGACCGAGTCCGGCGACGCACCGACTAATAGCGAAAGTCTGTCTGCTTCGCCGCGGGCCTCGCGCGGCCGGGCGGGGACATTGCGGGTAGGAGCCCTTCGGGGCACCACAACCCCGGTGACGGTTGTCCGGTCCGGCCCTTGACTCAAGCGGTCTGAAGAGCAATCCTTGCTCGCCGCCGGGGGGAGGGGCAAGGTTGGCGATCGAGACGGGGCTTTGGGATCTCTCGCCCTCTCGACGTGCACGACAACGACTCCGTGATCGAGTTCGTCGGCCACGCGCTCTGGCAGGCCCCGCTGTGCTGAACCGGTCCTCAGCAGGAGCGTGACCGATGCCACAGCCGTTCGACAGCGAGCTCGGCGCGTTTGTCGACGAGATCTGCGCTGACCTCTGCCGCGTCGAGTGCGCGGCGACGGCTGGCTGCGCGCCCGGGCAGGTCTCGGTCGAGCGCGAGGTCGCGCTCGGAAACGACGTCTCCGCCGACATCCGGGTCGAGGCCCCGGGCGCGCCCCCGTTCTTCGTCGAGAACAAGCTCGCCTACGCGCCCGCCGACCTCGTCGCGCGCCTGCGGCGCAAGTACGGGCAGCCGAGCCCGGCCTGGCACGGCGCCCAGCGCCTTGCGGTCCTGCTCGACCGGGCCGCGATTCCGCAGTGGGCCGAGTTCGAGCGCGGACTGCGGGCAGCGGTGGCGCCCGGGCTCATCGTGGAGGTCTGGGACGTGGCGCAGCTACTGGCGAGGATCCGGGCGACGTTCCAGCACGAGATCACCGACATCTCGCGGACGAGCCTGCTGGACGTGCGGACGGCGATCGAGCGGGCGCAGTGGCGCATCGCCTTCGACGGCAAGTTCCCCGACGACCCGCGTGCGGCCACGCTGCTCTGGCACCTCAGCCCGTGGGAGCTGGGCCGCCTCTACCGCGACGAGCGCCTCGGGCCCGCGGAGATCCTCGAGCCGCGGACCTATCACGAGGTCGTCGTGGTGATGGCCGACCTCTGCTCGTACACGAGCTTCGTCCGCGACACGCGGGACCCCGGGCTCATCCGGCGCCGCCTCACCGAGTATTACTCGCTCGCCCGCCACGCGGTGCTGAACGCAGGCGGCATGCTCTACCAGTTCGTCGGCGACGAGGTGGTCGCCGTCTTCGGCCTGCATCGGTCGCCGGCGCCCGCGGTGGTCCAGGCCTTGACGTGCGTGCGCTCGCTCTTCGCGGCGGGTACCGCCGTGTCGCTGGCCTGGCAGCGCGCGCTCGACCGGGTCCAGCCCTCGAAGGGTGTACACATCGGCATCGCGATGGGCGACCTGGATCTGATGCCGTTCCGGCCGTTCTCACCGACGCATCTCGGGTTCATGGGCGAGGCCCTCAATCTGGCCACCCGGTTGATGACCGAGGCGACGTCGGACCAGGCGGTGGCGACCAACACCTTCTATGCGGGCATCGACGAGGCCTGGCGCGGGGCGTTCGAGGCGATCGAGCCAGTCGAGGCCAAGAACGTCGGGCGCATCCAGGGCTGGCGAACGACTCGCAACGCCCTGGAGTCGGTCCTGGCGTCTTGACCTCGCCGGGTGCCCGCCGCATGATCAGTGGCGCCATGACGCCGGAGACGTATCTCCAACGGGTTCGCGCGCTGCTCCCGGCGCTGCGCGAACGCGCCGTCCATGCCGAACAACTCCGGCGGCTGCCCGACGAGACCTTCGCTGACTTCCAAGAGGCCGGGCTCTTTCGTTGTCTCCAGCCCAAGCGCTATGGCGGCTACGAGCTCGATCCCGGCACGCTCTACCAGGCGGTCATAGAGATCGGAACCGTCTGCGGCTCGAGCGCCTGGGTCCTCGGCGTGGTCGGTATTCACAACTGGCATCTCGGCCTCTTCGCGCCGGAGGCGCAGGACGACGTCTGGGGTAAGGACACGAGCATCCAGCTTTCGACGTCCCTGGCGCCCACGGGGACGGTGGAGCGGGTCGACGGAGGCTTCCGCCTCCATGGGCGCTGGTCGTTCTCGAGCGGGTGCGACTTCTGCCACTGGGCCGTGCTCGGCGGCATCGCGCCGCCCCTCGAGGAAGGAGCCCCCCCTGACGCGCGGACCTTCCTGGTCCCACGCCCGGACTACACGATCGACGACACGTGGTATACGGTCGGGCTCTGCGGCACCGGGAGCAAGGATCTGGTGGTGGACGATGCCTTCGTGCCCGAGTACCGGACTCACTCGTACCGCGACGCGTTCTATCTGACGAATCCCGGTGCCGTCGTCAACGACGCGCCACTCTACCGCCTGCCCTTCGGGCTCGTCTTTCCGGCGTGCATCGGCTCCCCGGCCATCGGCGTCGCGCTGGGAGCGCTCGCGACGTTTCGCGACCAGACGACGGCGCGTATCTCCCCGCGCGATCAGAGTCGAGTCGCCGAGGACCCGTTCGTGCAGTTCTCCCTGGCGGAAGCCGCAGCCGAGGTGACCGCGGCCCGGGACCGCCTGCTGGGCAACTTTGCCGAAGCGATGCGTCTGGTCCGCGACGGGGTGGAGATACCGCTCGCCCAGCGGGCGCGCTATCGGTGGGATACCGCGAAGGCCACGGATCGGTGTGTTCGCGCCGTCGATCGCCTATTCGAGGCCAGCGGCGGCCGCGGCATCTTCCTCGACAACCCCATCCAGCGGGCCTGGCGTGACGTCCATGCGATCCGGGCGCACGCGGGCAACAATCTCGAGAAGGCAGCCTTCGTGTTCGGCCGTTCCGAGTTCGGCCTCCCCCCGCTCGATCTCAGGTTCTAGCTCGCCCCTCAGAGGCCGCTCCGGGGCAAGCCGTAGAGCTTGCGAGCGTTGTCCGAGAGCAGCTTCGCGACGACGGTGCTCCCGATGTCCTTGCGGGACCTCATGTTGGCGAAGACCTCCGGCTGCCCTGACGGGTCTCCTCCACGCGCCCGACCGCCATGATGTCCCCAGTCGGAGCCCACGACCAGGTTGTCCTCGCCGACAAAGTTCACGAGATAGGAGAGGTCTTCCCACTCCTCGTACGCGCTATAGAGGCGGTACTCCTGGAACAGTCTCGGCCCCCACTGGTCCGGACCTCCTCCGAAGACACTCCGCAGCGCGTGGAGCACGTACGGAACCCAGGACGCGCCCGCCTCGATGAAGCCGAACCGCAGATCAGGAAAGAGCTCGGGAACCTTGTTGGCGACGAGATTCCGAAAGGCCATCAGCGGAAGGGTACGCGTATGGGGAAAGGTGTGACTGCGCGTGACATCGAAGATGGCGGTGAACGCCGGGCAGCCGGCTCCCGTGTGGACGCAGATGGGCATATCGAGGCGGGCCGCTTCCTGATACAGGGGGAAAAAGTAGGGATCGTCCAGGGTGCGGTCCCGCTCGATTCCCCTGAAGAAAACTCCGACCGCGCCATGCTGCTTGGCGACATTGATCTCTTCGATGGATGCGTCGATGGACCGGAGAGGCGGCACGGCCACCCATCTGAGGCGCCCCTGCCCGTTCTGCCAGACTTTGGCCATGAACTGGTTGTAGGAGCGGCACACGGCGATCTCGAGCCTGGCGTCATCGGTGACGTACGCAAGGAAGAGGGTCGGATAGATCACCTGAATGTCGACGCCCATCGAATCCATAGCCTCGAGTCGCCCGACGATGTCCAGCAGTTCCCTGGCACGCACATCCGGAGTGGTTTCTATCTGGCCCGGCTCAGTGGGCGTGCCCAGCAGGAATCCACCCTTGCCGGCGGACTTGGGAAAGATGTTGCCGTCGATGAGCCAGAAGCTCCCGCGCTTGTAGACGGTGTCCCTTGGTGCGGAGACGATGATGGGGCGACGGGCGTACATCTGCGCGTCGATGAAATCCCAGACCTGCGGCGATTCGAAGACGTGCGTGTCGGCATCGACGGCGCGCAGCATCGTTGGCTCCTCCCGGAGAACCTCGAACGGTCTGAGGCTGAACTACAACGCGTAGGCCGCCCTGGGGTTGGCGTCGACGATCTTGTCGTAGACACGCGCGCTGATCCCGCCAGCGGTCTTCAGATTGCGCAAGCCTTCGAGATCAGCGGCGTGGTCGTGATGGCCGTAGTCCGTGCCCATCATCAGGTTGTCCTCGCCCGCGTACGTGAGCACGTAGGGCAGATCATCGTCGGACTGGCACGCGACATAGAGGCGATAGGCCTTCAGCGGATTCTCCGGAAGCGTACGCCCCCGCTGCTGGGGCAAGCGACGCGCGAGGTCTTTCAGAGTCCAGGGCACCCACTGCGAGGCGATCTCGACGAAGACCGTCCGGAGATGAGGGAAGCGATCGGGCAGGCCCGCCATCACGAGCGAGTGGAAGGCGCCGATCGAGGACATCCGGTAGGCCCAGAAGGTCCCGGGCGCGTTCCGCTGCGCCAGCAGCTCGCGGACATAGGGGTTGGCATTGCCAGCGTGAACACCGATGGCCATGTTGAGCGCGCTCACGGCTTCGTAGAGAGGGAAGAAGCAGGGATCATGGAGCAGATGCTCGTTCTCGATGCCGCGCATGAAGACGGCGACGGCACCGTTGGCGTGCGCGAAGCGCAGTTGATCGAGCGCTTCGGACATGGTCTGTAACGGCAGCACACAGACCCAGCGCAGCCGGCCCCTGGCTTGCTGCCAGATGTCGGCCAGCCACCGGTTGTAGCTCCGGCACACCGCGATCTCAGCCTCCGGACGGTCCGCAACCCGCTCCAGAAACAAGGTGGGCCAGAGCACCTGGATGTCCACCCCGAGCTGGTCCATGTGTCTGAGGCGGGCCTCCACGTTTTCGCCCTCGCGCGCTGCTTGGGGTGCTGCCATCTTACGGCCGAGCTTCTCCTCGAGAGCGGAGACGTCGGAAGCGGTCACGGCCTGGCGGGCCAAGCCTCGGATCTTGCCGTCGATGTACCAGTATTCCCGTCCACCCTCTTCCTTGGGGCTGATCACGAACGGCCGGAACTGCTGCTCTGAGGCATCCAGATAGTGCCACGTATGATCGGTTTCGATGACGTGGGTATCTGCGTCGATGACGGCCATGGCGTTGCGACCTCCTCGCTCCCCGCGGACGATGTCCTATGCGTTGGCGATCGCGGCCTCGACGCTGGCGGGAACGGCCTCGATGTCGAACGGGTGCGCCATGCCACCCATCCCTTCTTCGCGCCAGTTGTACTCGGGCACCTCGGCGTAGATTTCGATCGTATTACCCTCCGGATCCTTGACGTACAGGCTCTTGGTGATCTTGTGGTCGGTCGTGCCGACGATCTCGACTCCCTGCGCCTTGCACCGGTCGTACATCTGCCGGACCGTCTGCACGCTGTCCGCGACGAGCGCGACGTGGACCAGACCGACTTGCTCCTTCTTCGGCAGGTCGGCGTCCGGCGCCGTCTTGAACACCGCGATGTCGTGGTGGTAGTCGTTGAAGCGGAAGAAGATCCCCCACGGCAGCTCCTTCCCGATCTTCATCCCCAGGACACCGTGATAGAACTGCTTCGCCTTCTCGAGATCTCGCATCTTGAGGACCACGTGTCCGACTCGTTGGATCGCCACGTCACACCTCCAGCAGTCGCGATCGGTTCACTGCAGCGCCGCGCGGGCCTCGCCCTCGGCGTCGGCCGCGCCCGGTCGCCGTCGGTTGCAAGCCGAGACGCCTCGCAGTATACGCGGCGACGCCTTCACGCCTCAGGTGTTCAGCGTCGTCCGGTAGTAAATGTCCTCGAGCCGCAGCGGCCGGCGGAGCAGCCCCTGCTCCAAGGAGCCCCGGATCGCGCGTTCGACAGTCTTACCCATGGCCCGCAGACCGATGGGATACGGATCGTCTCCGAAGACCGCCGCCTGCTCCTGAAAGTCCTTTCCCGGAAAGAACAGGTACGCCAGCTCGGATCGCCGGGCGCGCTCGTAGGCCACTTCCTTGGATCGCTGAAAGGCCTTGAACAGCTCCAGCGCCACCCACGGATGCTCCTTGAGAATGCGGTTCTGCACGATCACGTGGTGGTTCGCCTGGAAACATCCGGTCTTTCGATAGAACTCGTACACGACCCCCTTGCCGTTGTCGTCCAGCAACTTCCTGAGGCGAGGGTTGCCGTGGATCAGCGTACCGCCCCAGCGGTCGACGACCGTCGTGTCTCCGGCGGTGACACGCGCTTCCGGGCGGATGGCCGTGCACGCGTCGATCTCGCCGCGATCGAGCATCACGTCCAGTGTTTGGTCCGCGGTGAGCCAGTGATGAGTAACGCTCACCGGCCCGTCCGTGTCCAGGCCCAGCGCGCCCCCGTGGCTCAGCTCTTTCGTGCGCCCGTTGTACCAGACGTTGTCCTTGGCCTCGATGCCGTGGAGATCCTTCAGCGTGATCCGAAACCACAGCGCGGCGGTCATGTCGTAATCGGGAACGCCGATCCGCTTGCCCTTGAGGTCCGCGAGACTCTTGATTCCAGAAGCCGTGTTGACGTAAAGCGCATACCAGTGGTGGCCCCGGCTCAGGAAGACCGGCAAGGCAGACCAATCCCATTTCTTCCCGTCAGTTCTTTCCCGGGCCAGGAGCGTCTCCGAGATGGACATCTCCGAGACGTCGAACTCGTCGTAGGTCAGGTTTCGCTGGAAGAGGTTGCTGGGATCGAGCGTGATGCAGTCGAGCTCGATGCCCTGCGGCTTCACGATCCCATCTTTCAGAGGCTGCACGCGCGGATTATCGGAGAAGCCCATCGTCAGTCTGAGCGCCATGACTCACCTCCCGGTTGATCCGAGAACCATTGCGACGCCGAGACCGTCCCTCCGAGTGACGGCGCGGCGGACCCGGAGGCCAGGAACCGTCAACGCAGACGCGGAGCGACCTCTTGCGCGTAGAGGCGAATCGAGTTGAGCACACGCTCGAGCGGCATTCGGCCGCCGACATTCGATTCCATGATGACCCCCGACAGGCCAAGCTCGTTCCGCAGTTGGCGCAGCCGGTCGACGACCATGTCCGGGGTGCCGTACGCGACCCGATCGCGCAACAAGTCGTCGTAGGTCACGTGGGAGAGGCGATCCGCGCGCTCCGCGCGCTCTTCCGAGCCGGTCGTCCCCGCCGCCCCGACCGACGCGGCCATGTTCTCGCCCAACCGTCGATAGGCCCGCATGGTGCTTTCCTCCGGCTCCGTGCGCGCCTGGGCCGCGGTGGCGGCGACGTAGACGGGGATGCGGAGGTAGACGTTGCCGTCGCCCGGGTGGCCGGCCTCCCGTAGCGCGGTGCGGTATGCCTTGAGGTGCCCGGCGGCCTCGGGGACGTCGAAGCCCCGCAGTCCGGTGACGAGCGAGTACCCCATGCGGCCGACCATCGGAAACGTGTCGTGGGTCGTGGCCGCCACCCAGATCGGCGGGTGCGGCTTCTGATAGGGCCGCGGTACCACGGTCAGATTGTCGAACGTGAAGTATTTCCCCGTGTGCGAGAAGCCCTCCTGCGTCCAGGCCTTGAGAATGACGTCGAGCGATTCCTGGAAGCGCTCGCGACTCTCGTCGTACCGAACACCGTAGCCCGAGTAGGCGCGAGGAAACCCGCTGCGCCCGACGCCGAAGTCGAGACGCCCCTGGCTGATCTGATCGACGGTCGCGGCCTCCTCGGCGGTCCGGATGGGGTGACAGAGCGGGAGGACGCTGACGCCGGTGCCGATCCGGAGGCGTGTCGCGCGGGCGGCGAGGGCTGCGGCCAGCACGAGCGGCACGGAGGCGATCGACGGGATGCCCGCACCCATGGGATCAGTCGGTCTCCTGTGGATGGCGAAGTGGCGCTCGGCCAGCCAGACGCCATCGAGACCCTGCGTCTCCGCGATCTCGGCGATGGACATCGCCTCGGCAAACGCCTCTTCCTGAGTTCTCCCCTCGCGATAGTCGCATTCCATCACCAGGCCGACGTGCATGGGCGTCTCCTCTGCACCGTCCGAGCTGTCGCGGCGGTCGCCCGATTATACTGCGCCCTCGCGCTGCGTAGACCTGCTCCACGGCCGATTCGCCCGATCGGCCGTCATCCGGCCGACGCCTGCTCGAGGCTAGCGGCGGAAGGCTTTGATGACGCCGCGCGCCCCCTCGACGCCGATGGGCGGCACAAGAATCGGGAGATCGGCCCCGGCGCTGCGAAACGCGGCGAGCTGTTCCCGGCAACGTGTGAGCGGCCCGGACAGGCATACCGCGTCCAGCAGACGGTCGCTCAACGCGCCGCCGCCGGCTCCCTTTTCCATCTCAGCCGCTTCCGCCGCGAAGCCGCTCGCGCGGAAGAGCCGCTGGAAAAAGGGGAAGGTCGTGTAGAGTCCTAGATTTTGCCGTGCGACGTCGCGCATCGCCTTCAAGTCGTCGCCGATGAAGGTCGGCAGGCCCATGGTGACGTCCGCCTTGCCGAGGCCCGAGGCTTTGGCGCGGCCACGGTCGATCCAGGCCTTGCTCTTTGCGACGCGCGCTGCCGACCACAGAAACGGCATGATCCCGTCGGCCAGCTCGCCGGCGAGCTCGACGGTCCGCGACGTGACGGCAGCGACGTAAATCGGGACCGGCTTCGACGCCGGGCGCTGCGGGAGATGGGTGGGTGGGCCCTCGCCCCGGAGCCAGCTTCGTACCGCCGTGACGTAGCGCCGCAACGCCGCCGGCGGATCCTGCATGTCGATCCCGAGCGCCTTGTTGACCGGCGGATGACTGACGCCGAGCCCCAGAACGAAGCGTCCGCCCGTGGCGTCGGCGACGAGGGCCGCGCCCTGCGCGCATGCGTAGGAATGCCGCAAGTAGATGTTCGCGATCCACGTTCCCACGGTGATCCGCCGGGTCGCCGCCCCCATGAGCTGGGCGGTCGCCATGACGTCGTTGTTGACCTCGGCGGCGAAGATCGCGTCGAACCCCGCTTCCTCGGCCTCGCGCGCGATCGTCTGCACCTCGCTGGCGCTCCAGCCGACCCCCGGAATGACGGCGAGTGCGAGTCGTTCAGCCATTCTCCTCCTCCTTCGTACGATCGTTCGGTTCGCCCGCGTGCGAGCGGGGACCGAGCGCGTGGAGTGAGTCGTCGGCTGTGAGACTGGCGCACGCGGCCGAGGATGTCAAATCGAGCGGCGCAGCTCTGCCGAAGCCGGCGATCGCCGGCTCGTGCAGCCTGGGCGCCGCTGGGATGGACGTCGCCCGATCGGGACGACGATTGGGGCTTTAACTGCGGAAAGTCTTCCCGAAGAACTCCCCTATCGTGTTGCCGCTGAACTTGGCGCCTTCGACGATCGTGTGGCCGATGCCCGTGAACATTTCCTTGAAGCCTGGGCCGACATGGCCCCGCCCGATCTGCTTGGCGCCCTGCTCGACCTGCCTGGTCGCCCGGTCCACCTTCGTTTTGTCAGCGGCACCGGCCGCGCCGCACGACAGAGCCACGACCACGAGGCATGCGGGAGGGATCCACAACCAGCGAGCTTTCCGAGTCATGACGCGCCTCCTTCCGTGCGATTGGCTCACGCTTCCAGCCTATCACCCACCGTGGCGGCGGTCGACCGCGCGTCGGTTTTCGGCGATCGGACCGAGGCCGTGCCCGGCTGGTAAGATACCGCCCCGTGGAGCGGTTCAGAGACCGGGTGGCGGTCGTGACGGGCGCGGCGAGCGGGATCGGGCTCGCGCTCGCAGAAAGGTTCGCCGCCGAGGGAATGAAAGTCGTCATGGCCGACATCGAGACGGCCGCGCTCGACACGGCCGCCGCCGCCGTGCAGGCCAAGGCGTCGACGGTGCTGGCGGTGCGCGTCGACGTGTCCCGCGCCGAGGACGTCGAGCGGCTCGCCCGTGAGACCTACGCTGCCTTCGGCGCCGCCCACCTGGTCTGCAACAACGCCGGGGTCGCGGTGATCGGCGCCGTCCACGAGCACTCGCTGGCAGACTGGCAGTGGGTGATGGGCGTGAACCTCTGGGGCGTCATCCATGGCGTGCGTGCCTTCGTGCCGCGTATGCTGGCCGGCGGCGACGAGGGCCACATCGTGAACACGGCGTCCATGGCCGGCCTCACCACCGCACCGTTCATGTCCGTCTACGACGTCACCAAGCACGGCGTGGTGGCGCTGTCGGAGTCGATGTACAAAGAGTTCGAGGCGACCGGTGCACCCATCGGCGTCTCCGTGGTCTGCCCCGGCCTCATCGACACGCGCATCATGCGGTCGTCACGTAACCGGCCGCCCGAGTTGGCCGAGGAGGGCAAACCCGGGCCCATGGCGCAGGCGTTCGGCCAGGGTCTCGCGGACCGGCTGGCCCGCGGCTACGCGCCGTCGGAAGTCGCCGAGCAGGTCCTCCGCGGCATCCGCGAGAAGCGGTTCTACGTCGTTCCGGCCCAGCCGGAGGTCCGGCAGTGGGCCACCGTCCGCGCCCAGGACATTATCGAGCTTCGGAACCCGACCTCGCGCCGGTAGCAAAGATGCCGGCCCGTGCCGGGTGCCTTTGGCCGTGCGCCGAGCGAGGCGCGCTCCGAGGCTGAGGTCAAAGTCGCGGTGGACTCGCTACACCACCGGAATGGAGCACTCGCCGAGGAGCGCGACCGGCAGGCAGCGGTCCAGCGGGTGGCGTGGGAGCCACTTCTTGCGGGTGAAACCGTGATCCGTCGCAGTAAAATCGCCTGTGCCTTACTGGTCACCTTTATCACGCCAGCTTCGTCCGCCGGGCCCCAGCGATGCAGCGCGGCATCTACTCGAGCACCACGAAGCAGTTCAGGCGAAGTCTTTCCCTGCCTCATGACGAAGCGCGTCCTGATCGTCGACGACGA
This sequence comes from Candidatus Rokuibacteriota bacterium, assembly GCA_003220535.1. GTDB lineage: Bacteria > Methylomirabilota > Methylomirabilia > Rokubacteriales > CSP1-6 > AR31. The sequence continues at coordinate 52,039 of QHSU01000070.1, read as the reverse complement.
GCCGGTCTTGATCGCGTTGCTGCGAGACATCTTTGCCCGCTTCCAGCACGGGCACGCGTACGAGATCACCCCGGCGTATTCCGTTGTCGACGCTTACGACATACTGCGACGGGAGCAGTTCGATCTCATCCTGCTGGACATGGTCGTGCCACGCATGGGCGACCCCTGGCCCTGGATACAGGGCCTCGACCTGCTGAAGCGCGTCCGCCACCTTGGCGTGAAGGCGCCAGTCTTCATGATGACCGCCGTCTGGAACACCGAGAAGGAGGCCGAGGCGTTGATCGAAGGAGCCGCTGGCTACCTGCACAAGCCGTTCGATGTGCGTGAGCTGAACCATCTCGTCACGCTCGCCCTCGGGTCCGGCCCTCGTGCCGCTGGCGGTTGACATTCAGGGAGGACCTGACGGGCCGCGCTTCACGCGAACCCCTTCGGCGGCGTGAACCCGCCCGGCATGTCGGTGAGCTTACTGGCGACGTCGAGCGCCGATGACGGGTGGCCGGGGGGATGGCCCGGCGGGGCTGCGACCTTCACGAGAGAAGGAGATCAGCGATGAGGATGCATCTTGCTCTACTGTTTGCTGCGGTGATCGCAGTGTCACCGCTTGTTGGAGTCGCCGGAGAAAAGCAGATCGTTGACGTCAAGGAACTCGCGGGAAGTTGGCGGGGCTGGGTCACGGCGGAGGCGGGACAGGAGCGCGCAACGATGAACGTCCAGGCGGACGGAAGCTACAAAGCTTCCACCACGCGTGGCTCGACGGCCGAGGGTAAATTCTACCTTCAAGACGGCAAGCTGCGATATCGATCGTCGCGAACAACAGGGACGGCGAAACTGTCCGAAGACCAAGGCAAGACCATTCTCACGGTGATGCCTGAGGACCCCAACTACCGGACTGGCAGAGCGGAATACGAACGGGTCAAGTAGTGAAACTTCAGGGGTCCGAACGCTTGTCGGTCTCTCACGCCTACGCGCGAGGGGCACCGGGACCTAACTGGTCGGCTGTCCCGCCGCGTCCAAGAATGGTGCCCCCCAGGGTGACTCGAACACCCGGCAGGCAGATTTGCGCCTTCGGCTGACTGTCTCTCCGCCCGCCTCTTGGCACGACGCCGGTCGAGCCCAGATGGATTCACGATCAGAATGTAGCTGCATACAGTAGTATGCAGCTACATATAAGATGGTTGTGGGCCCATGGCATGGCGAGTACCATGACGCCATGAACGGGGGAGGTACGAGGCCGACGAAGGGACCGGACGGCGAACGTCAGTCCCCTGTGTCTGCAGCACGCTCCGTATGGTGAGCCGGGCCGTCACCCAGCTGTACGACGACGGCCTGCGGCCGAGCGGTATGCGGGTGACTCAGTTCAGCATTCTTGCGACCATCGCCCGCTACGTGAGGCGGACCCGAGGCAACTCGAGCACATGCTGGCCATCGACCAGACGACGCTGACGCGGAGTCTCAACCTCCTGGAGCGGGATCGTCTGATCGAGCGTGTCGCGCACCCCGACGCGCGCATCAAGTCGATGAAACTTTCATCTCAAGGGAGAAGGGCCCTGGAGGCCGCGCGTCCCCTCTGGGCCCGCGCCCAAGACAGGGTGCTCCGCGAGTGGGGTACGAAGGCATGGGCTGACACGCAACGGCGGCTGGCCCACTTGCTTCGCGTCGCGGTCAAGAAGAGCCGGGGCCGGAACCGTGTCCAGCCGAGGCGCGCAAGAAGAGGAAGGAGTCTGGTGGCCGGGTGAGGGGCCTAATGTCCATCGACAGATGGATGCGCGGGCGCGTGCATTACGGCTGGATCATCGTGGCGGTGACGTTCGTGACCCTGCTGGCCGCCGCTGGCATTCGGTCCGCGCCGGGTGTGCTGATGATCCCGCTCGAGCGCGAGTTCGGGTGGACGCGCGCGACCGTGTCGTTCGCGGTCTCTATCAACCTGTTCCTCTACGGCCTGTCCGGGCCGTTCATGGCTGGACTGATGGACCGACTCGGCATCCGGCGCGTCATGGTGACGTCGCTCGCGCTCGTCGCCGCCGGTGTCGCCCTCACGACCCTGATGACCGCGTCGTGGCAGCTCGCGCTGCTGTGGGGCGTGGTGGTCGGACTCGGCACCGGCACCATGGCCTCCGTCCTCGGGGCCATGGTCGCCAATCGCTGGTTCACGGAGCGCCGCGGTCTCGTGCTCGGTCTGCTCACGGCCAGTTCCGCCACGGGTCAGCTCCTGTTCTTGCCCCTGCTTGCGTCGATGGTGGTTCACCTCGGATGGCGAAGCGCCGTGCTGCTCGTGGCCGGCGTCGCGCTCGTGGTTCTGCCGCTCGTGGCCTTGCTCATGCGTGACGACCCTCGTGACGTCGGCCTTCGCCCCTTCGGCGAGCCCGACGCGCCGATCACGCCGCGGCCGCCGCGCGCCGCGACCGCCGCTCCGCTGGTCGGCCTCGCGCTCGGACTCCGCTCGCGCGACTTCTGGCTGCTGGCGGGGAGCTTCTTCATCTGTGGCCTCAGCACCAACGGCCTCATCGGCACGCACCTGATCCCCGCCACGATGGAGCACGGCATCTCCGAGGTCACCGCGGCGAGCCTGCTCGCCTCCATCGGTGTGCTGGACATCCTCGGCACCACCGTCTCGGGCTGGCTCTCGGACCGCTGGGACAACCGCTACTTGCTCTGCTGGTACTACGGCCTCCGCGGCCTCTCGTTGCTGTTCCTGCCCTACGCGTTCGGCTCGGCCTACCTCGGCCTCGCCGCCTTCGTGATCTTCTACGGCCTCGACTGGGTTGCCACGGTACCGCCGACCGCGCGCCTGGCGGCCGATACCTTCGGCCGCGAGAACGTGGGGATCATGTTCGGCTGGATCGCTGCCGCTCACCAACTCGGCGCAGCGACGGCCGCCTATGGTGGCGGCTTGTTGCGCACCTGGCTCGGCGACTATCAGGTGACCTTTATGAGCGCCGGCCTCGTTTGTCTGATTGCGGCGGGCTTGGTGCTTCGCATCGGCCAGGAGCCGCGTCCGGTGCGGCCGCGAGCGGTGGAGGTAGCCGGAGCCTGAGCCTCCGGGTCCGCTGCTCGCTGGCGCTCGCGGCGGCGCTGCTCGCGGCGCTCGCCGTCCCGCGCGGCGCACTCGCTCACGCCTACCTCGTCGAGTCCGATCCACCCGATCTCTGCGGAGGTGTGCCCGCGCCGCCCAACGACTCGCGCTGCGTCACCGGCGTCGTCATCGCGACACCGCCGTCCGTGATTCGGCTCACGTTCAACGAGCGAGTGCAGCCGATCGGGCGCGGCATCCGCGTGGTGGCGCCCAGTGGACGGCACGTGGAGCGCGGGCCCGCGCGCGCGAGCGGTGCGAGCGTCAGCGTCGATGTGGGCGCAGCCGAGCAGGGGACGTACGTGGTGAGCTGGCGTGTCGTGTCCGGGGACGCCCAGCCCGAGCGGGGGCGGTTCGCCTTCAGCGTGGGTCGGCCAACGGCAACCCTCGCGGCGCTCCCGGACGACACGCGAACGGTCTCGCGCTCGGGATTCGCGCTGGCGGTCGTGGGCCGCGCGCTGCACTTTCTCGGCTACGCCCTCGGCTTCGGCAGTCTCGCGTTTCGCTGGCTCGTGCTTCGCCCGCTCGGCGTCCCGCGCTTCGCCGCGTTCGACCGCGCGCTGTGGCGGCTCACCCGATCGGGGGTGCTGGCGCTCGTGCTCGCGGAGCCGCTCGTCGTGCTCGGCCACGCGTTGCGCCTGGGCATTGCGGGCGATGCCGACGTGCTGGCGGATGTGCTGGAGTCGCGCGTGGGGTTGGTGACCGGTCAGCGGCTCGGCTTCGCGCTCGCGCTGTGGGCGATGCTGACCGCGCTCGAGACCGGCTCGAGCATGACGCTGAAGCTCGCCCTCGCGCTCGGGATTGCCCTCGCGGTGATCGATGGGCAAGCCGTGCACGCCGTGAGCGTTCGCCCCCTCGCCGCTGGCCTCGTCACGAACGCCCTCCACGTAGCCGCGATGGCGACGTGGGTGGGCGTGGTGATCGCGCTACTCGTGGCCTGGCGGGCCGCGGGGGTCACCACGTTGCGCGCGGCCATCGCGGGGCGGGCGGGGCGGGTCGCGACCATTGCGCTGCTCGTCGCGATGGGAAGCGGCACGCTGCTGTCATTCCAGCACCTCACGGGAACGGGCGATCTCGCCAGGACCCTCTACGGGCGCGTCCTCGTGGCGAAGCTCGCAACGCTGATCGTGGTACTCGCCCTCGCGATGGCCGCCCGACGGAAGGGCGTCGGCGCGCCCGAGCGCTGGTGGCAGGGAGAGCTCGCCGCGCTCGTCGCGGTACTGCTCCTCGCCGCCGCGCTGGTGTCGCTGCCACCGCCCGCCTGAGGTTGTCGACGTCCTGGACCTCCGGATCCGTTGCAAGCCGCTCGGCGCTCTGTCGCAACAGCGTGGCCACGTCCTCGGCCCGTTGCGCGATCTCGGGGACCGGGATGGCCGTGGGCTGAGCCGGCTGCTCCGCTTGTGGGGCCGGCTGAGCGGACGTCGGATGAGGCGCTGACCCCCACGACACGACCGATGCGCCGGCAAGCGCGACAACCATCAGGCCGCGCACGCAGGCGACGCTCGGCGACCATGCGCTCGCAGACCGGTGAACGAGTGGTGCGGCCACGGCCCCTCCTTCCCGGATGGGTCAGGGCGATTGGCGCTCAGGTTCGAGGCCTGCGAACAGCACGACCACGGAGCGCGGCTCCGCGCGATAGCCATGGCCCGGAACCGTGGGAGCTCGCTCCCAGTCGACGATATCGTGCGGAGAATCCAGGAAGGTGTCGATCCATCGGCGCCATGGATGTCGACCGCCATTGGCGAACGCCGGGCGCTCGAACTCGAGCGGCTCCCAGTACGCGTTGAGGATCACGTGAAAGAACACTCGTTGCTTCGTGCACCTTGCCGTGAACGCCACGCTGTGCGAACTGTGGCGCCAGTCAGGCTCGTGGAGTCTCACGCCGTGCCAGGTGACGTCGGCCTGCCGGATCAGCTCGTTCAGGGTCACCCGCTGCCGCTCGTGCTCCACGTCTCGCAAGACCCGGCAAGCATTGAGCAAGGTCACGAACCGGTGCACGTCGGCTCGCTTCGCGAGCTGCGCCCAGTCGAACCAGCTGATCTCGTTATCCTGACAATAGGCGTTGTTGTTGCCGCCCTGCGTGCGCCGCACCTCGTCGCCCATGAGCATCATGGGCATCCCCACGGATAGCATCGTCACGGTGAAGAAGTTCTTCACCTGTCGCGTTCGCAGCTTCTCGACCGAGGCATCCTCCGTCGGGCCTTCCACTCCACAGTTCCAGCTTCGGTTGTCGTCTACGCCGTCGCGGCTACCCTCGCCGTTCGCCTCGTTGTGTTTGCCGTCGTAGGAGACGAGATCGTTGAGGGTGAAGCCGTCATGACACGTCACGAAGTTGACGCTCCCCTCGGGCTCGCGCTGCTTGTGGCCGTACAGCGCCGGGCTGCCGATCAGGCGGTCGGCAAAGCGCTCGACCGAGCCTTCTTCGCCACGGAAAAAACTGCGAACGTCGTCGCGGAACCGCCCGTTCCACTCCCTCCAGCTGTCTCCGATGAAGCTCCCCACCTGGTACAGGCCCGCCGCATCCCAGGCCTCGGCGATGAGCTTCGCGCCTGCGAGCGTCGGGTCCGACTCGATATCCAGGAGCACCGGCGGGTTCGGCATCACATGGCCTGACTCGTCGCGCTCGAGGATCGACGCGAGATCGAACCGGAAGCCGTCCACGTGTATCGCTCCAACCCAATAGCGGAGACTATCCAGGATCATCCGGCGAACGATGGGCTGATTCGCGTTGAGCGTGTTCCCGGTGCCGCTGTAATTGGCGTAGCGCGAGCGATCCTCTTCGAGGATGTAGTACGTCGGGTTGTCCAGTCCGCGGAAGCTCAACGTCGGCCCGCGATGGTCGCCTTCGGCCGTGTGATTGAAGACAACGTCGAGAATGACCTCGATGCCCGCCCGGTGCAGCGCCTTCACCATGTCGCGAAACTCGTCGACCGGAGCGAGCGGCTCCGGACGGGAGCTGTAGCCCTGGTGCGGCGCAAAGAACGAGATCGGCGCATATCCCCAGTAGTTGATCCGCCCGGGCGGGGCATCCTGGGCGTCGAACTGGAACACCGGCAGCAGCTCGACGGCGGTGATGCCGAGTTGCTGAAGATATGGAATCTTCTCGATCACACCGGCATACGTCCCGCGTCTCTCTTCCGAAACCCCCGAGCTGGGATGGCGCGTGAACCCTCTCACGTGCATCTCGTAAATGATGGTCTGCGACGATGGCCGTTGCAGGGGGGCGTCACCCTCCCAGTCGTACGCGGAGACGTCGGCCACGACGCTCTTCATCGCCGTTGCGGCATTGTCGGTTTTCAGGCGCGCAGCATCGCGGCTGTAGCTCTTGGGAACGACGACGGCTCGACCATAGGGATCGAGGAGCACCTTGGTGGGGTCAAAACGCATCCCGTTCGCGGGGTCCCAGCCTCCGTACACGCGATAACCGTACGTCTGGCCCGGCCGCACGCCCGATACGAAGACGTGCCAGTAGTGGTACGTACGGTTCGCCGCGGGGTCGATCGGAATCACGCGGGTGGGGCGCGCATCGTCCTCACGGTCAAAGAGCAGCAATTCCACGCCGGACGCCCCACGGGAGAAGACACTGAAATTGACGCCGCCCGGAAGGACGGTGGCTCCCAGAGGCGCGCTCCGCCCCGTGCTGGCCACATCGTCGTCGTCCACGCGTTCGCTCGGCTTACGCCCTGCCCAACTGCGCTCTCGCCGCCGCCACCACGCGGTCCGGCTCGAAGCCAAACTTCCTCTGGAGCTCCTTCAGCGGCGCGGAGGCTCCGAACGTCTTCATCCCGATCACGAAGCCGGACGTGCCAACGTAGCGCTCCCATCCGAACGTGGAGGCCTGCTCGACCGCGACGCGCGCCTTCACGCCGGGTGGCAGCACGCTGTCGCGATACTCCTGCGTCTGATGCTCGAAGATCTCCCACGACGGCATCGAGACGACGCGCGAGCGGATGCCCTCGGCGAGCAGCTTGCCGTGGGCCTCCACGGCAAGACTCAGCTCGCTACCCGAGGCGATCAGGATCACCTCGGGATTCTGCCCCGGGGGGTCCGCGAGCACGTAGGCTCCACGCGCGACCCCTGTCGCAGGAGCGTAGATGCGTCGATCCAGCGTCGGCAACGGCTGCCGTGAAAGCGCGAGCACGGCCGGCTGGTGGCGGAGCTGCAGCACGTAGCGGTACGCCTCCACGACCTCGTTGGCGTCGCCGGGCCGCAGCGTGACGAGCCCGGGAATGGCGCGTAGCGATGCCAGGTGCTCCACCGGCTGGTGGGTCGGGCCATCCTCGCCGTCACCCATGGCGTCGTGCGTGAACACGAAGATGGTCGGCAGCTCCATCAGTGCCGACAGCCGGATGGCCGGCCGCGCGTAGTCGCTGAAGATGAAGAACGTCGCGCCGAACGCCCGCAGCTTCGAGAGCGAGAGGCCGTTGACGGTCGCCGCCATCGCGTGCTCGCGGACGCCGAAATGCAGGTTCTTGCCACCAGGGTTCCCGGCCTGAAAGCTTCCCGCGCCCTCGTACGTCAGGGTGGTCTTGTTCGACGGCCCGAGATCCGCCGAACCCCCGAGGAACCACGGGATGTTCTGCGCGAGCACGTTCAGCACTTTGCCCGAGGCGTCTCGGCCCGCGATGCCCTTGGTGTCCGCCGGGAAGACGGGGAGGTTGCGATCCCACCCTGTCGGCAGGTCTCGCCGCTGCATCTGGTCGATCTCGCTCGCAAGCTCGGGGTACCTGGCCCGGTACGACGCGAAGAGCGCCGTCCACCTGCTCCGAGCTGCGGCGCCGCGCGCGCCGACGCCGGCGGCGAAGTGCTCGCGGACGCCGTCGGGGACCAGGAACTGCGCCTCCTCCGGCCACCCGTAGCTGCGCTTGGTGAGGCGAACCTCTTCGTCACCGAGCGGCTCGCCGTGGGCCGCGGAGGTGTCCTGCTTGTGCGGGGAGCCGTAGCCGATGTGGCTATCGAGGATGATCAGGGTGGGGCGAGTCGTCGTCTTTCGAAAGACGCCGAGAGCCTGCTGGATGCGATCGATGTCGTTGGCGTCACCCACTCGCAGGACGTTCCACCCGTACGCGAGGAACCGGGTGGCGACATCCTCTGTGAAGGCGAGGCTCGTCTGCCCCTCGATCGTGATGTGGTTGTTGTCGTAGATCCAGCAGAGGTTGTCCAAACCGAGGTGACCGGCCAGCGAAGCCGCTTCGGCCGCCACGCCCTCCATCAAACAGCCGTCGCCGCACACGACGTAGATGTCGTAGTCGAAGATCGCGAAGTCCGGTCGGTTGTACCGGTCGGCGAGCCACTTCTGAGCGATGGCCATCCCCACGCTCGTGGCGACGCCCTGCCCGAGCGGGCCCGTCGTCGTCTCGACACCCGATACCCAGTGATATTCGGGGTGCCCGGGCGCCTTGCTGCCGATCTGGCGAAAGCGGCGGATGTCCTCCAGGGACACCGAGGGCTGCCCCAACCGTTCGTAGTCGGCGTTCACTGCCCGCGTGCCCGTCAGATGCAGCACGGACCAGAGCAGCATCGAGGCGTGACCGTTGGAGAGCACGAACCGATCACGGTTGGGCCAGATCGGGTCCTCCGGATCGAAGCGCATCACGCGGTTCCAGATCGTGTAGACGAGTGGTGCGAGCGCCATCGGTGTGCCGGGGTGCCCCGACTTGGCTTGCTGGACCGCATCGATCGAGAGCGTGCGGATGGTGTCGACGGACAACTGGTCGAGCTCGGTGTCTGTCATGGGTGCAGCGACATTCGTGACACTCATCGGTTTGTCCTCGTCGGTTGGAGCTCCAGCAACGCCACCTTGCTCAGGCGGCGCAGGTGTCGGGGGGCGTGGCTGAACTCGGCGGCCAGGAACGTCTGCACGAGATCCCAGGCCACGCCTGGTCCCACGGTGCGGCCACCGATGCAGATGATGTTCATGTGATCGTCCTCGACCCCCTGCCCCGCGGAAAAGTGGTCATTGATCAGCCCGGCACGGACACCCGGAACCTTGTTGGCGCAGATCGAGGCGCCCACACCGCTGCCGCAGACGGCCACCCCGCGCTCGACCGTGCCCGCCGCCACAGCCTGGGCGAGCGGGATGACGAAGTCCGGATAGTCGTCGTCCGGGTTCAGCTCGTCCGCACCGAAGTCGACGACGTCGTGCCCGGCAGCGCGGAGGCGCCCGGTCAGATCCTCTTTCAAGCCAAAGCCCCCGTGATCGGTGGCGATTCCCACGTGCATGGTGTCTTCTCCTCGATGTGGCATCAGCGTCGTGATGGCTCACGTCCCAACCGTGCGGCCGCCTCGTGGTCGGCGAGCACGAAGGCCTGGTGTTGGTGGATTCGCCCGGCTGGAATCGATCGATCGGTGCCACACAGACGCGCCAGCATCTCCGCCTTCTCGCGTCCCGTGACCAGCCAGACGATACGCCGGGACCGATTGAGCAAGGGATAGGTCAAGGTCATCCGGCGCCGACCTTGATAGAGCCCCGTGAGCGCGACGTCCGCGTCGGTCACGTCGAGCACAGGATCCCCGGGCACCAGCGATGCGGTATGGCCGTCGGGCCCCAGACCCAGATGGGCGAGATCGAGCACAGCCGGAGCGCCGGCAACCCGCTCGAGCGTCACGGCGTATTGGCCGCTCGCCGATTCCAGATCTGCCGATTCCACTGGCATGGCGTGAACCTGGTCGAGGCGCAGCGGACAATGCGCGAGCAAGCTCTCGCGCAGGTGAGTGAGGTTTCGGTCGGGATCTCCCGCGGGCGCCACGCGCTCGTCCACCTGGACGACATGCACATCGGCCCAGGGCATGCGTTGATCGGCCAGTGCACGCACCATCGTCCACGGGGTGTGCCCCCCGCTGACGGCCATGACGAAGCGGCCGCGTGCGGCGACGGCCGCGCGCGCCTCCGCGGCGGTGAATGCCGCGCCCGCTCGCGCGACCGCATCGGCATCGGCCAGAGCCTCGATCCTCATGGCACCTTCACCGTCGGGTTCTGCCAGCCTCCGGGGGGCGAGACTCTCGAGTCGACTTCTTTCGGTCCCCAGGTGCCTCGCTCATACTCGTAGACGGGCGTGCCGTCCTTCAGCACTGGATCGACGATTCGCCACGCCTCTTCGACGTAGTCCTCCCGGGCGAACAGCGTGGCGTCCCCGTGCATGGCGTCTCCCAGCACTCGCTCGTACGCGTCCATCTCGTCGGCGCGCGGGAGCCGAGTCCCCAGCATCTCCGCGGTTTGGCTTTGCGTTTCCTGCCCGGGCGCAATGACGTTCGCGCCGATCGCGATCGTGATGTCGGGGCTGATCCGAAAGCGGCAGTAGTTCGGCTCGAGGTCGAAGCCGTGATACATCGTGGGCGGCTGGCGAAGTCGAACGACGACCTCCGTGCACGTCACGGCCAGGCACTTGCCGGCCCGGATGTAAAAGGGCACGCCCTGCCAGCGCCAGGAATCGATCTGCAGTCGCAAAGCGACGAACGTCTCTACCGTCGAGTCCGGTGCCACGTCCTTCTCCGACCGATAACCACGAAACTGCCCACGGACGATGTCATCGGCGGAGAACGAGGAGATCGCTTTGAGGACCTTCACCTTCTCGTCCCGGATCGATTTGCTGTCGGTTCTGACCGGAGGCTCCATGGCCAGGTTACTCAGGACCTGGAAGAGATGATTCTGAACCACGTCGCGGACGGTGCCCGTCCCGTCGTAGAACGCGCCTCGGCCCTGAATACCGAAATCTTCGGCCATGGTGATCTGCACGCTGTCGACGTGATTGCGGTTCCAGAAGGGCTCCAGGAAGGCGTTGGCGAAGCGGAAGAAAAGCAGGTGGTGCACCGGCCGCTTCCCGAGGTAGTGGTCGATCCGGAAGATCGACGTCTCGTCGAAGGCGCCGAGCAGGACTCGGTTGAGCTCCCGCGCGGAGGCGAGGTCGTGGCCGAACGGCTTCTCGACGATGACGCGGGCGCCGTTGGTACAGTCCGCCTTGCCGAGCTGCTCCACGACCAATTCGAACATCACGGGCGGGATGGCCAGGTAGTGCGCCGGCCGCCGGGCGGGGCCGAGCTCCCGGCGGATGGCCTGGAACGTCGCTGGGTCCTGGTAGTCGCCATCGACGTAGCGCAGCAGGCCGCGCAGCTTGCTGAACGCGGCGGGATCGAGGCCTCCGTGCTTGTCGAGGCTGTCCTTGGCACGGGCCTCGAGCTGCTCGAGGTTCCAGCCGGCCTTCGCCACGCCGATGACCGGCACGTCGAGGTGGCCGCGCTTCACCATCGCCTGCAGCGCCGGAAAGATCTTCTTGTACGCGAGATCGCCGGTCGCGCCGAAGAATACGAAGGCGTCGGAATGGACGTCGCTCATCGTGTGCTCCGGCTACTACGACGGCTTTTCGAGGTGACCGCCGAACTCATAACGCATGGCCGAGAGCAGCTTGTCGGCGAAGTCCGCCTCGCCGCGCGAGCTGAAGCGCTCGTACAGGGCGGAGGAGAGGACGTGGGCCGGCACCGCCTCGTCGATGGCCGCCCTGATCGTCCACCGCCCCTCGCCGGAATCGGACACGCGACCCTGGAAGCCTTTGAGCGCCGGATCCTTGATGAGCGCGGAAGCCGACAAGTCGAGTAACCAGGAGGCGACGACGCTCCCGCGTCGCCACACCTCGGCGATGTCGGGCAGATTGAAGTCGTACTGGTAGTGCTCGGGATCGCGCAGCGGCGTCGTCTCGGCGTCGACCGCGTGGCCCCGCTTGCCGATATTGGCGGAGCGCAGGATGCCCAGCCCCTCGCCGTAGGCCGCCATGATCCCGTACTCGATGCCGTTGTGGACCATCTTGACGAAGTGGCCCGCCCCGTTCGGCCCGCAGTGGAGGTACCCACGCTCGGCGGTGCCGCCGACGGCCTCTCGCCCGGGAGTTCGGGGGATGTCGCCGGCGCCGGGAGCCAGCTTCGCGAAGATCGGATCGAGATGCTTGACCACCGCCGCCTCGCCGCCGATCATCAGGCAATACCCGCGCTCGCGTCCCCAGACGCCGCCGCTGGTTCCGACGTCCACGTAGTGGATGCCCTTCGCGGCGAGCTCCCGCGCGCGCCGGATGTCGTCGACGTAGTAGGAATTACCGCCGTCGATGAGGATGTCGCCGGGCGTGAGATGCGGCAGAACGTCGTTGATGCTCGTGTCCACGACTGCCGCCGGAACCATCAGCCAGACGGCTCGCGGCGTCTCCAGCTTTTTCACGAGGTCCGCGATCGACGAAGCTCCGACGGCCTTGGCCCGAGTCAACTCCTCGACCGCCTTCGGCGACGTGTCGAAGACCACGCACTGATGATTGCCCGCGAGAAGGCGCAGGGCCATGTTGGCGCCCATGCGGCCGAGTCCGATCATTCCGAGTTGCACAGCTAGCTCCTTTGCGGGGCCGATCGCTCGGCCGGTTCGGGTTCGTCCTTCATGCGGTCGAGGGCCATTCGCAGTCGTTCCATCGCGGTGGCCACCCCGTCTCGGTCGCCGAAGATCGCCGAGCCCGCCACCAGCACGGTGGCGCCGGCCCGAACGACCAGCGGCGCCGTCGTCGCGTCGATCCCTCCGTCCACTTCCACGTCGCACCCGGGCCTGTGCCGCTCGATCAACTCCCGCGCCCGTTCGATCTTCGGCAGGGTCGTCCGGAGGAATTGTTGATGACCGAAACCCGGGTTGACGGTCATGACCAGCACCTGGTCCAGGTCCTGGATGATTTCCTCCAGCACTGCCGATGGCGTCGCCGGGTTGATGGCTACCGCGGCGCGCTTGCCCAGCGTCCTGATCCTGCCCGCTCAGGTGTTGGACGCCTCAAAGATGCTCTGAATGGATGCATCCAGCAGGGCGTTATACTCAGCATCGGATTGCTGGGCCGACAGCCCCTCGACCAGCGCCCGCGAAAAGCTCGCCACGACGCCGTGATTCCTCCGCAAGCGTTTGTTGCCTTCTTCCCGTGAATAGCCGCCCGACAGCGCAACCACCCTCACGACCCTGGGATGTTTGACGAATTCGGCGTAGAGGTCGTCCTTCTCCGGTAAGGTGAGCTTGAGCATGACCAGCTGACCCACTGGCAGTCCGTTGAGCTCCTCGAGGATGGCCGTTTTGAGCAACTCTTCGGCCTTCGCTTTTTCCGGGCAGTGAATATCCACTTCCGGCTCGACGATCGGCACAAGGTCCGCCGCGACGATCTGGCGAGCTGCTTCGAACTGCTGGGTCACGATGTCCTCGATGCCTGCTCCGTTGGCCTGTTTGACGAGCGAGCGCATCTTGGTTCCAAATATGCGCTTCGCTTTGGCCTTGTCGAGCAGCGCAGCAAGCTCGGGCATCGGCTTCATCAACTGGACACCGGATTTCTCCGCTGCCAGGCCCTTGTCCACTTTCAGAAATGGCACGATCCGCTTCACATTCCACAGATAGTCCGCGGTCGGCTGCCCCTCGACGTCCCTGTCCGTGGTGTCCTCGAACAGGATGGCGGCAAGAATCCGCTCCCCGGTGAAGCGTCGGCTGGTCATGATGCGCGTACGCATCTGATGCACGATCGCGAACATCTCCTCCTCGTTGGACCACGCATTGTCCTTGATTCCGTAGGCACGCAGCGCGTTGGGCGTGCTGCCACCGCTTTGATCCAGCGCCGCAATAAACCCGGGATGTGTCGTCATCTGCTGCAGTTGTTGTTCTTTGACGGTGCCCATCTCCGTCACCTCGTATTCCTGCTCATCCGATAGCGCCGGATGAGGTTGTTCGTCGAGCTGTCATGGCCGAGCGCGGGCTCCGTCTCGCTCTCGAGCTCCGGGATGATGCGCTGGGCCAGCATCTTGCCCAGCTCGACTCCCCACTGATCGAACGAGTCGACGTTCCAGACGACGCCCTGGGTGAACACGCTATGCTCGTAGAGCGCGACGAGCTTTCCGAGCGTTTCCGGCGTGAGCCGCTCGGCGAGGATCGTGTTCGAAGGACGATTGCCCTGGAACACCCGATGGGCAACCAGGCCGTCCGGCGTGCCCTCGGCCTTGACTTGCTCGCGCGTCTTGCCGAAGGCCAAGGCCTCCGTCTGCGCAAACACGTTCGCCAGCAGCATGTCGTGGTGTCGAGCCAGCCGGTTCAAGGCCTGGCCGAACGCGATGAAGTCACAAGGGATGAGGCGGGTCCCCTGGTGGATCAGCTGGTAGAAGGAATGCTGCCCGTTGGTTCCCGGCTCCCCCCAGTAGATGGGCCCGGTCGGGTAGCTGACCTCGACCCCCTCCAGGGTGACGTGCTTGCCGTTGCTCTCCATCGTGAGCTGTTGCAGGTACGCGGGGAAGCGCTTCAGGTATTGCTCGTAGGGCAGGACGGCCACCGTCTGGGCGTCGAAGAAATCGGTGTACCACACCGTCAACAAGCCGAGGAGCACCGGCAGGTTGCGCTCGAACGGTGCGGTGCGGAAGTGCTCGTCCATCTGGTGAAAGCCGTCCAGCAGCGCGCGGAAGTTCTCGGGACCGACGGCGAGCATCGTCGACAGACCGATTGCCGAGTCCATGGAATAGCGCCCGCCCACCCAGTCCCAGAACCCGAACATGTTCGCAGTGTCGATCCCGAACTCCGACACCTTCCGAGCGTTCGTCGAGACAGCGACGAAATGCTTGGCCACCGCCTTGACGTCGCCCCCGAGCCCTCCGCGCAACCATCGGCGCGCGCTCTCGGCGTTGGTCATCGTCTCCAGCGTCGTGAAGGTCTTCGACGAGACGATGAAGAGCGTTTCCGCGGGGTCCAGGTCGCCGGTCGCCTCCACGAGATCGGTCCCGTCGACGTTCGACACGAAGCGAAAGGTCAGCGCGCGGTCGCTGTAGTGCTTGAGGGCCTCGTAGGCCATCACGGGGCCGAGGTCGGAGCCGCCGATGCCGATGTTGACCACGTTGCGAATGCGCTTGCCGGTGTGCCCCGTCCACCCGCCGCTCCGCACTCGGTTCGCGAAGTCAGCCATCGCGCCGAGTACGGCGTGGACGTCGGGCATTACGTCCTTGCCGTCCACGACGATCGACGTGCCGCGCGGGGCCCGCAGCGCGACATGCAGGACGGCCCGGTTCTCCGTCTGGTTGATCTTGTCCCCCCGGAACATGGCGTCGATGCGCTCGCGCAGGCCGGACTCCTCGGCCAGTCGGCAGAGCAATGCGGCGGTCTCGTCCGTGACGCGATTCTTCGAGTAGTCGAGATAGATGCCGACGGCCTCGGCGGTCAGGCGCTCGCCGCGTGTCGCATCGTCGGCGAAGAGCTCGCGGAGGTGGAGGTCTCGGATCTTCTCGTGGTGGGCCTCGAGGGCCTTCCATGCCGGGCGCGCAGTCAGTGGCAACATTCCCGTCATCGGTCTTCCTTTCTCAGCTCGCCTTGTCCAGGGCGGCGCTCTTGGAGGCGATCACGTCCATGAGCTCGTGCCAGGAGCTGACGAACGACTTCGCGCCGTCGTCCTGGAGCTGGCTGGCGAGGGCGTCCACATCGATGCCGGCTCCGGCGAACCGGGCCAGCACGTCCTCGCAGTCGCCACCATCGGGGGTCAGGATCCCACCGAGCGCTCCGTGATCGGCGAGGGCCTTCAAGGTGCCCTCGGGCATCGTGTTCACCGTGAACGGCGCGGCGAGCGCCCGTATATAAAGGATGTCGGACGCGCCGGGATCCTTGGTGCCCGTGCTGGCCCACAGCAGGCGTTGCGGGCGGGCGCCGGCGTTGAAGACGCGCTGCCAGCGCGGGGAGCCGAGCAGGGTGCGGTACGCCTTGTACGTCCGCTTCGCGATCGCGATGCCGAGCTGATTGCGCAGCGCCTCGGGCACGCTGTCCTTGACCGCCGCGTCCCACCGGCTGATGAACACCGAGGCGACCGAGCCGACCTCCGGCTCGAGCCACGCGGCCATGCGACGCTCGATGCCACGCATGAACGCGCCAGCCGCGGCCAGGTATTGCTCGTGCGAGAAGAGCAGCGTCACATTGATCGGTATGCCGGCAAAGATCGCCTCCTCGATGGCGGGCAGGCCTTCCTTGGTGCCGGGGATCTTGATGAGGAGGTTGGGTCGCCCCGCGCGGGCGTGCAGGGCTTTGGCCGCGGCGAGCGTGCTGGCGGAGTCGTGGGCCAGCAGCGGCGACACTTCCAACGACACCCAGCCGTCCACGCCGCGCGTTCTGTCCCAAATCGGTCGAAACAGATCGGCGGCCCGGGTCAGGTCCTCCAGCGCCAGCTCGAAGAACAATGCCTCGCCCGACTTGCCTTCCCTGACCTTCTTCCGGATCGCGGCGTCGTAGGCCGAGCTGTTCTTGATGGCATGGTCAAAAATCGTCGGGTTGGACGTGAGCCCCGTCACGGAGAGCTCGTCGATGTAGCGCTCGAGCGTGCCGGTCTCTAGCAAATCGCGTGTGATGTTGTCGAGCCAGAGACTCTGGCCCCGGTCGTGGAGCGTTTCGGTGGCTTTCATCGTGTCACCTCCGATGACAGGAGCGCCGGCAAGTCATGCGTCAAGAGGTCGCCGATGCGTTCGACTGTCAGGTCCGCCGGACGATAGGCCTTCGCATCGTGAGCGTACTGACCCTGACGCGGAAAGATCGTCGTCACGCGCTCGCCCCAGGCTTCCTTGACCGCGGCCAGGATCCGCGGTTTGTCGTCCACGAGGACGTAGTGTTGTGCCGGATAGCGTTGCTCGACGTCATCCAGCGCCTCTTCCTTGTGAGGAGGCCGGAGGCCCGAGATTCTGCCGGGAACGGAGGCAGGCTCATGCGCGGTCGCCGACCGCGGCGTTGACGAGCTCCTGTGCCTCGCTCACGAGCGCGTCCAGGTGCGCCGCGCCCCTGAAGCTCTCCGCGTAGATCTTGTAGATGCTCTCCGTGCCCGACGGCCGAGCCGCGAACCACCCGCTCGCCGTCACGATCTTCAGGCCGTCGATCGCCGCGTCGTTGCCCGGGGCTCTGGTCAGCTTGGCGGTGATCGGCTCGCCGGCGAGTGTCTCTTCCTTGACCGCTTCGGGTGAGAGCGTCTGCAGTCGCGCCTTTTGCTCAGGCGTGGCGGGCGCATCGATACGCGTGTAATAGGACGCGCCGAACTCCGCCGTCAGCTCCCGGTAGTACTCGCCGGGATCCTTGCCGGTGCGGGCGGTGATTTCGGCCGCCAGCAGGTCCATGATCGGGCCGTCCTTGTCGGTCGTCCACACGGTGCCGTCATGGCGCAGGAAGCTGGCCCCGGCGCTCTCCTCGCCGCCGAAGCAGCACGATCCGTCGAACAGGCCCGGCACGAACCACTTGAAGCCCACGGGCACCTCGTAGAGCCGGCGGCCGAGCTTTTCGACGACGCGATCGATGAGGCTGCTGCTGACTAGCGTCTTGCCGACTGCGGCGTGCGCCGGCCAGTCGGGGCGATGGGTGAGCAGGTAGCGGATGGCCACCGCCAGGTAGTGGTTGGGGTTCATCAGCCCCGCGGATCGCGTCACGATGCCGTGCCGGTCCGAGTCGGGATCGTTGGCGAAGGCGACGCGGAACCGGTCTTTCAGCTCGACGAGCCGCGCCATCGCGTACGGGCTCGAGGGGTCCATGCGGATCTTGCCGTCGTGATCAACCGTCATGAACGAGAACGTCGGGTCGATCACCGGATTGACGACGGTGATGTCGAGCTTGTAGACGGAGTTGATCGGCTCCCAGTACGGCCTCGCTGCGCCGCCGAGTGGGTCCACGCCCAGCTCGAGGCCGGCGCTCCGGATGGCGTCCATGTCCACGACGTTTCTCAGGTCCTGGACGTACGGCAGGACGAAGTCCTCCTGATGCGTGCTCGCCGCCTTGATAGCGGTCGCGAACGGCACCCGCTTGACGCCTGCGTTGCCGGCCCGCAGCAGCTCGTTGGCCCGGTTCTGCACCCACTCGGTCACGTCGAGGTCGGCCGGTCCGCCGTTGGGCGGGTTGTACTTGAAGCCACCGTCCTCCGGCGGGTTGTGCGAGGGCGTGACCACGATCCCATCGGCGAGGTGCGCCTTGCGGCCGCGGTTGTACGTGAGAATCGCCCACGAGATGACGGGCGTCGGCGTGACGCCGGCGTCGCGCTGGATGATGGTTTCGACGCCGTTCGCCGCCAGCACTTCGAGCGCGGTGCGCTGGGCCGGCTCGGACAGGGCGTGCGTGTCTTTCCCCATGTAGAGCGGGCCGTCGATCCTCTGAGCGCGCCGGTGGTCGCAGATCGCCTGCGTGATCGCCGCGATGTGGGACTCGGTGAACGAGCCGCGGAACGGTGAGCCGCGGTGCCCGCTGGTGCCGAAGCTGACGAGCTGGTTCGGGTCACCCGCATCGGGCGCGCGCTCGTAGTAGGCCTGCTCGAGCCGCGCCACGTCCACCAGCATCGCCTTGGGGGCGGGCTTGCCGGCCAGGGGCGAGATCCTCACGCGTTCGCTCGTTCCGTGAGCCACAGTCTTCTCCGCTATGACACCGGGCACGGCTTGACGTGCCAGATGTCGGCCGCGTACTCGGCAATGGTGCGGTCGCTCGAGAACTTCCCGGAGCTGGCCACGTTGAGGATGGCCTTGCGCGCCCATGCTTCCCGGTCGGCGTAGAGAGCGCACAGGCTGCGATCGGCCTCGAGGTAGGATGCGAGGTCTGCGAGGTGCATGTAGTAGTCGCGCGTCAGCAGCGTGTCGCGCAGCGGCGCAAAAACGCCCGGCTCATTGCGGCTGAAGTGGTCGGAGAAGATCAGGTCCAGCGCCGCGCGGACCTCTGGCTGGTTGTCGTAGTGCCAGCGCGGGCTGTACCAAGCGCGACTGGCGGCGACCTGTTCCGCGGTCAGGCCGAAGAGGAAGAAGTTCTCCTCCCCACCTTCTTGCGCCATCTCGATCGTCGCGCCGTCGCGCGTGCCGATCGTCAGTGCGCCGTTCATCATGAACTTCATGTTGCTGGTACCGCTCGCCTCGTAGCCGGCGGTCGAGATCTGGTTGGAGACGTCGGCGGCGGGAATCAGCCGTTCCGCCAGCGACACGGAGTACTCGGGCAGGAACAAGACCTTGAGCCGCCCGCGCGCCGCCGGATCGGCGTCGATGATCGCGGCGATGTTGTTCAGGAGCTTGATGATGAGCTTGGCCAGGTGGTAGGCCGGCGCCGCCTTGCCCGCGACCAGGAACGTTCGCGGCGTCATCTCGAGCGTCGGGTTCGCCCGCAGGCGGATGTAGAGCACGACGATGCGCAACGCATTGAGGAGCTGCCGCTTGTATTCGTGGATGCGCTTGACCTGGCTGTCGAAGATGGTGTCCGGGTCCAGTGTCTGCCCCGAGCTCGATCGGAGCCACTCCGCGAAGGTGGACTTGGCCGCTCGCTTGGCCGCGCGAACCGCGTCCCGGAATCCCCTGTCGTCGGCGAGACGCTTGAGTTTCCCCAGCTGGCCGAGGTCCGTCATCCAGCCGTCGCCGATGGCCTCGGTGATGATGCGAGCGAGCGCCGGGTTCGCCAGCAACATCCAGCGCCGCGGCGTGACCCCGTTGGTCTTGTTGCTGAAGCGCTCGGGGAACATCTCGGCCAGGTCCCTCACCGTGGTCGAGCGCAGCAGCGCGGAGTGAATCGCCGCCACTCCGTTCGTGCTGTGCGAGCCCACGATGGCGAGATTGGCCATGCGGACGTGCTTGACCGGGTCCTCTTCGATCAGGCTCGTGCGTACCACGCGGCCCTCGTCGCCGGGGAAGCGGCGCCGCACGGCATCGAGCAGTCGGCGGTTGATCTCGAAGATGATCTCCAGGTGGCGAGGCAGCAGCATCTCAAACCACGCGAGCGGCCATTTTTCGAGCGCCTCGGGCAGCAGCGTGTGGTTCGTGTACGCCAGCGTCCGCTGGGTGAGGTCCCAGGCCTGATCCCATCCGAGGTGAGCCTCGTCGAGCAAGATCCGCATCAGCTCGGGGACGGCGATTGCCGGGTGAGTATCATTGAGCTGGACGGCGACCTTTTCGGGAAGCGCGCGCCAGTCAGCATTGGTGCGCCGGAATCGTCGGATCAGATCGGCCAGCGAGCAGGCGACGAGAAAGTACTCCTGCACGAACCGCAGCCCCTGCCCCTGGGTCGTAGAGTCGTCGGGATAGAGAACCCGCGTGAGAGACTCGGCCTCGAGCGTCTCCGCCACCGCGCTGACGAACTCGCCATGACTGAACGCCTGGAAATCGAAGTAGTCGGGCGCGGCCGCCGCCCAGAGCCGGAGTGTGTTGATCGTCTTGCCGCCATAACTCACCACGGGCCGATCGAACGGGATGCCGATCAGCGTCGACGGCCGGCCGACGATCGGGCGCAGCGCGCCCCCCCGGACCTCGACCGAGCAGTTCAGCTTGATCTCGACCTTCTCGTTCGGGCGAGCGACCTCCCACGGGTCGGGGCGACGCAGCCAGTTGTCGGGCTGCTCGTGTTGCCAACCGTCCTCGATGGATTGCCGGAACATTCCGTACTCGTACCGGAGCCCGTACCCGATCGCCGGCAGCTGCATCGTGGCCATCGAGTCGAGAAAGCACGCAGCCAGACGCCCGAGCCCTCCATTTCCCAGCCCGGCGTCGGGTTCCTCTTCGAGCAGGCCGAGCCAATCGAGGGACGTCCGCTTGACGGTTTCGTTCACAAGGGGGCTGAGCAGCAGATTCGTGATGTTGTTGGTCAGCGAGCGGCCGATCAGAAATTCCATCGAGAGGTAGTAGACACGCTTGGGGTTCTCGCGCTCATAGGTCTGCTCGGTGCGGACCCATCGCTGCGAGAGGACATCCCGGACGGAGCGCGCGAGCGCTTCGTAGCGCTCCCGCGGGCTGGCGACCGCGGGATCAGCGACGTTGTCGAAGAGCAGGTGCCGCTCATAGAGCGCATCAGCGCTACCCGTGAGCTCCACCGGACCGCATCCGTATCGCCGGCGCAGCGCAGCCATGGCGTCCGATGCTGTTTCTGCTCGAGGAGCTGCCGCCTTTTTTACGCTCATCGCTGTGCTTTCTCCTGGTGTCCCCGCACCTGCGTCGGGCTGATGCGCCGCTCGTGAGGCATCTCGTCCCAGAGGCGGATCACTGGCTCGGATCGATCATGCTCGTACCCCACCGCACTGAGACTGGCCGTGCCGAGCAGCAAGTACCTCCCCGCCCCCGGTTCGAGTCCAAGCCAGCGCATCCCGAACACTCGGAGAAAATGCCCGCTCGAAAAGAGCAGCACGTCCCCCCCGATTGCGCGCACCCGGCGTATCACCCGGTCGGCCCGCGCTCCGACCTGGTCCGGCGACTCCCCTCCCGGGCAGCCGTCGCGGAACAGCTGCCAGTCCGGGCGCGCGGCGCGGATGTCGGCGCTGGTCCGACCCTCATACGCGCCGTAGTTCCATTCGAGTAGGTCAGGCTCGACTCCCGCCGCGGAGCCGAAGCCAGCCAGCTCGCACGTTCGCACCGCCCGCTGCAAGGGGCTCGTGAGCACCGCGGCGAACGTCAATCCCTCGAGCCGCTCTCCGAGCCGGACGGCCTCGGCTTCGCCCGGCGCGGTCAGCGGCAGGTCGGTCACTCCCGTGTGCTGACGAGAGACGGTCCAGGCGGTCTCACCGTGCCTCGCCAGGTAGGCGATCGGAAGCGCGTCGCTCATGGCCGGCTCCCACAATTCCTTCCACTCAAGGCGCGACCTCCTCCGGCCGAGTTATCCGTGCACCGCGACGAGACAGCGTCGCGTATCCCGATCATAAACTGGCAATCGCGGTGCCGACAGTGAAGGAACGCCCAGGGGCCCCACAAGTCGGCTTGCCACAACGCATCTCGGCAACGCCAGAGTCGTCATCGAAGTGACCCCGCCGACTTCGCGATGCTAACGGGCTAGCGGCTGCCAGTCGACTAGCAGCGCCACGGCACGGTTGCAGTGAAGGTGTCATCGTTTTGTCGCGAGCCGATCATCACGGACCCGGAACTCCCTGGGCAGGTTGAGCACGTCGGCGACCTCGTCGAGCCGTCTGCACGGATCGCCGTTTTTCGACACAAGGCCGCGGAATTGCAGCGGACGTTCGAGCTCGAGTGCCATCAGGAGCCTCTGGCAGGATTCGAGCTTCATCCGCTCGATGCCGTAGGCCCAATGCACAGCACCAACACCGCCGGCAACGATCGTGGCGAAGAGGATGGTGGCGGCGACGATGTAGACGCGCGGCTGGAAGTAACGAAACATATACGACTCCTCGCCTTGACCCGATCCTTATGAGTGCTGCACCGCACGTGCGGATGCGCCGGAGGGGTCTTTTCCTCTCACATACGACGTCACTGGAGGCAAGGAGAATTCAAGCGCTAGCGCGTTCGCACCGGTGCCTGCTCCGCAGGCAATGGAGCGCGAGCTCAACGTCCATCCAGACCATCGTCACTTGCGGTCGCCCGTTCGGGTTGAACGTGACGACGTGACCGTACGCCTTGTCCTCTAGCACTTTCTTTACCGACTCCGGCAATGCGATAGGCATGGCGCCCTCCAGGCTCAGGGTCCGGTTGCGTGTGATGTCCGGGTAGTGGTCATCCAGCTCCTCCCCGTCGACGATCGACCCAGCTCAGTGCGCGACAGGGAAGTTCGTGTCGAACTTCTTGCTTATCTCCATCACCTTCTCGCCGGTGAAGCCGCCGCTGGCGCCGAGTTCGGAGATCGCTTTGAAGTAGTGGTCCTGTCCACCCGGCAGACTCCAGTCGAGCATGCGCGCCGTCGTGTCGCCGACGTTCTTGAAGCGGTGCACCACGTTGCGCGGGATGAAGACGATGGTGCCGGAGCCGACCGTCGAGGTCTGGTCACCGACGGTCAGCTCATAGATGCCCTCGACGATGAAGAACATTTCTTCCTGGTTGAAATGGACGTGGTCGGGTGGGCCTTCACCGGGTTTGTGCCATCCCATGATGACCGAGATGGCGCCGCCGGTGGCCTCGGTGGTGAGGAGTACTTTCATGTCGAGGCCGAAGGGCTTGATCGGCACCGCCTGTTCGGGCTCGACGATGGTGGCTTGCAGTGGTGAGCGTCTTGCGTCCATGTCTTGTCTCCAGTTTGATCTCGGTGCGGCCGAGGCGTTGTCGATTCATCAGTGGTCCGCGTGCGGGTCGTCGGACGGCAGGCTGCGCGTCTGGCCCCAGGGGCTGGCGCGCCAGTTCTCGTGTGTGGCGGCGCCGACGCGCCAGGCGGGCAGAGGCATCAGCAGGTACTCGGAAAGCGCCGTGACGAAGGGCTCGTACATCCGGCGCATCTCGGCGAGCTTGTCGTCGGCACCGGCGCCCGCGTCGACGACCACGCCCGCGGCCGCGAGCCCGGCGCGGAGCCGGGTGAGCTCGGACGCCGGAAGCCGGTCAGGCGACGAATCGATGGGCGGGCGGCCGAGCACCTGCGCCAGGTCCACGACGGTGTGCCGCGCCATCGCGAACGTCAGACTCGCCTGGCGCGCGCAGGCATCCTGGATGCCGACCATCACGAGCGCGCTGGCGTCCAGGATCGTGGTGAGCGCGGTCAACCACGACTGGTTGTCGTGCTGCGAGCGGTAGTACGACAGCACCGGATATGAAAGATGCGACTCCAGCACCTCCGCGCTCCAGCGCTCCCACTCACGGAGCAACGCGGTCAGCTCCTCGTGGTCGCTCCAGCTGCCGCGCAGCAGTTCCGCGGCGCTCGGCGGTGAACCAGCGCGCGCGTCGAGCAGCGTGATGTTCACCTCGCGCCGCGAGAACGACTGGTACAGCACGGGCAGGTAGCCGATGACAAGAGCGAGGAACGCGAACCCGATGCCGGCCTCGATCACCACCAGTACGCGCCCCGCCCGCGAGGCCGGGGTGACGTCGCCGAGGCCGAGCGTGAAGAACGTCTCGCCGCTCAGGTAGAGCTGGTCGGTGAAGGAACCGCCGCCGGGGACGTTGAGGCTGGCGCCGAGACCGGTCTGGAGCAGGGCGAATCCGACGACGAGGCTCGCCGCCCACGCGGCCAGCAGCACCAGCAGCGACAATGGTCCGAAGAAGCTCAGGTAGGTTTCGCGGCGGCCGCCCGGGCGTATGCGCCGCGCCACCGCCGACCACAGCCGCCACGTGAGGCGATAGAACATCCGCGTCGGGCGTAGCCGCCTCGTCACGCGCCGGGGCAGCACGAGCGCCTCGAACGCGTCCCACATGATGACCGCCACCCAGAGGGCGCCGGCGACTACGATCAGCGAGCCCATCTTGTCAACACTCACATCCTAAAACTCCGCCTTCCCGCTCATCATCCGCGCGTCCGCCTCTCCCGCTTTCGCCAGGATACTTCTCGATCATCGGTCGCACGCCCGTCAGCTCTGCAAACCGCAGCGTATCCTCCGAATCGGTCGGGATTCCCGACGCCCAGCCCTGAATGCTCCGCCTGCCGAAAATCAACTGAACACCAGCTACTTCGTGCCCCGGCACGCACGGGTAAACATGGCCCGGCCAGCCGCCCTCCTTGGTGAGTACATCGCTGTGACAGACTCCGCAAGCCTGCACGCGAATCCTCACTTGCCCCGGCCCCGGCTGCGGGAGTTCCCGCTAGACGAGCGAGGCCTCCTTTTACGGAACCTCCACGGGGACCATGGAAACGTCGAAACGTCCATCCCCGCGGATCACCCCAACCTTGAGCGCGTCCGCAAAGGACCAGCCAACCAGCATTCGATGCATGTCGTCGACCGTTCGTACGGCGCGCTCATTGAGAGCGACAACGAGGTCTCCCTCACGCAGTCCGGCGATCGCGGCTGGACCGTGGGGTTCGACGGAGATGATCTCCACGGCCTGCGAGACCGACAGCGCATGGCGCCGCGCGACGACGCGGTCGATCGGCCGCGTTTGCCCGACGATTCCAAGGTAGGCACGGCGGACACGGCCCCGAGCGAGCAGCTGACCTACCACCCACTTGGCGGTGTCAATCGGAATGGCGAAGCTGATGCCTTGGGCCATGCGAATGATGGCCGTGTTGATTCCGATCACCCGTGTCCGCGTGTCAACCAGGGGGCCGCCGGAGTTGCCCGGGTTCAGCGCGACGTCGGTTTGAATGATGTTCTCGATCAGCTGTCCCGTGCCACTTCGCAGGGATCGACCAAGGGCGCTGATCACACCCGCCGATACGGTCGACTGAAACCCGAACGGATTGCCGATGGCGACGACGAGCTGTCCAGCTCGCAGCGAAGCGGACTCTCCAAATTGAGCGATCGGAAGTCCCGTACCGTCGGTCCGAATCACGGCGAGGTCGGTCGCCGGGTCGCTGCCGATGGGCGTCGCCCCAAGGGTGGACCCATCGGTCAGGGTGACGCCGAGATCCTTCGCTTCGTGCACCACGTGGCTGTTGGTCAAGACATATCCGTCCGGCGTGAAGATCACACCCGAACCCGCGCCGACGACGCCCGCAGCCCCACCCGGGCGGCGGCTTCCGGCGGCGATGCTCACAACCGCGGGGCCGACGTGCTCCACGACCGCGACGACCGCTCGCGAGTAGGAGTCCAGGAGCCCGCCATCGTCGATGCCGCGGGCTCGATCAGCCTCGAGCGCCCCGACGGCCCCCGACGGCTCGTCGACCTCGGCACTTGCAAGGAGAGCGTCGATCATCATTCTGGCCTCAGCACTGAGAAGATGCCGGGGTGGGCTTCGAGGGTTCACCCGACGATTAGACGAGCACGAATACGACAGAGGCCGACATTCGGCACTTTAGATGCGCGCCGCAGAGCGCTCGATTCAGCTGGTGCGCCACGATCAGGCCGTGTATCCCTCGACGGTCTTCTCGTCTCTGACGCGTGCTTCGTCCGGATTGAGCCCCGCCGCCCGCCGCGCCCGTCTCTGGCGAAGCAAGTCCCAGCACTGGTCCAGCGTCACCTCGAGCCGCCGGAGCCGCTCACGGTCGGCGTCGGTCACCCTCCCATGAGATTCACGCTCGAACAGCTCGTGCTCCTCGCGTGCAAGCTCGTTGATCCGGCCGAGGACCTCGTGATCGTCCATAACGCCTCCCCTCCGTCTTCGCGGAATCATCGGCTTCGTCCTCGCCGTAGCCGAGGGCCCGGGCGCGGCGGGCGGCGAGGAGGTTCCGTTCCTTTCGATTCTTGAAGGTCGTCGCAAGATTCAGGTCGGTCGAGCTTCTCATCGGGCGCGCGGCCACGACCGAGGAGGTGGCGAACCTAGTGGTGTATCTCTCGCGTGACCTAGCGCTCGCCGGCTGCGCCCCGGCGCACACGGATCGCCTTCGTCGTCGCCTCAGCCTCTCTCCCGCTGCGATATACACTCGGCGTGATGCCGGTCACGCGCCGAAATGTCGTCGTGAAGTGACTCGGCGTCCGAAACCCTACTGACCGTGCGATCTCGGCGATCGACAGGGTCTCGGCCGCCAGTAACGCCCTCGCCTGCTCGATGCGCCGCCGAACCAGGAATCGGTGGGGCGACACTCCGGTGCTTTGCTTGAACAGCCGCGCGAAATGATATGGGCTCATGTGCACGAGGCCGCTGAGCTCCGCGAGCCGGAGCTCCCGGTGCAGATTGTCCTGGACGTACTGCGCCACACGTCGGAGCCTGCACTCGGGTAGGCCCCCGGCGGCCTGATCGCCAACGACCGTCATCGCACGCCGTTCCACGCTCGCCTCGCATTTACCCTGCGTCGGTTCCACGTTTGCCTGCATTTGCTTCGCCGAATCACTCCTCGCGCGTCGTGCGTGACTGGGCCGGCCCGTTTGTGACGCTCCCCGAGTGGCGGTCGTCGCATCCCAAAATCGACATGGATGCCAGCCGCTTCCGGAGAAACAACCGGGCGCGGTGCACGCGAGACTTCACGTTGGAGACGCCGAGGCCCAGGGACTCGGCCACTTCGACATTCGACAGACCTTCAACGTCGTGAAGGATGAAAGCGGCGCGGTAGTGCGGCGGCAACTCGGCGAGCGCCGCGGTCAGCGCCACTCGCAGCTCGGTCTGGTGAGATGGGTCATCGACGCTCCGAGACCAGTCGGCGATCGGCGCGGCGTGCTGGCCGTTCTCGTGGAACAGCGGTAGCACCTCGTCGAGCGAGATTTCGCCACGTCGGTCTGGCCGGCGGCGGAGCTTCTGGTAGGCAGCATTGGCGACGATTCGGTAGAACCAGGAGCCGAAGGCCGACTCACCCCTGAACGTGTCGATCTTTCTCACCACGGTCCAGAACGCGTCCTGTACCACTTCCTCGGCGTCCTGCGCGCTTCCCGCGATGCCGCTCGCCAGGCGGTACGCGCGGTCGCCGTACGTGGCGACGAGATGCTCCGTTGCGGCCGGCTCACCGCGCCGCAGCGCCTCCACGAGCTGACGGTCGCGATCGACCCTCGTGGGGGCAGCCGCCTGAGCGCTCCCCTTGGGCCGGATGCCCGAAGCCGTCGCATGCTGTCCCGGACCTACGAGGCTACGTCTTGGATCGAGAACCGCTGTAACGCTCATCTCCACGCCCTCCCATCGAGACCTCGCGAACTTCTCACTCGCTAGGCCTGCCATGGGGAGGAGCAACGATCGTGCCGCAGCCGAGGTCACCGGAGGCGGTGTCCAGGTGTGTGTTTTTCCGTGCAAGAAGGCACTTCGGGGCTGTCGATGGGCACGTCGGTCGCGCGTGCGATACTCGCACGCCCGGCCGAAATTCGGACGCCGAGTGGGTTGAGAGACGATGCGGTCGACCGGCAGGAGCGCTGGAGAGACTTCCCAGCTTGACCTATCGGCCGTGCAGCCTGGCCTCGAGGAGGGTCTTGTCCAGCCCGTGCTTCCGGACTTTCAAGTAGAGCGTGCTCTTCGAGATGCGCAGTTCCCTGGCGGCCAGGGTGAGGTTACCGTGGCAGCTCGCGATCGCCGTGCTGATTGCATCGCGCTCGACCGCTTCCAGATCGGCGACCGGCGCCGAATGGGTCGGGTCGGGGCGCTGCGGGTTCGGTTGGGCGATCGAGGAAGCGATCTCGGGTGGAAGGTCTGCGAGTGTCACGGCGTCGCCCGTGGCCAGCGTCATCATGCCTTCCACCACGTTGCGCAGCTCCCTGACGTTTCCCGGCCACGCGTATCGTTCAAAAGCGTCGAGGACCTCCGGCTCGAACCGTTTCATCGGGGCACCGTGGCGCTGTGACACCTCACCGCTGAAATGTTCGACGAGCGTCGAGAGGTCCTCCTTGCGCTCGCGCAGCGAGGGGACGCGCAGCGCCGTCACCGACACACGGTAAAACAGGTCCTCGCGGAAACGGCCCGCGGTCACTTCTGCACGGAGGTCCTTGTTGGTGGCGGCCACCAGCCTGAACCGGACTTTTCGCGGCTTGCTGTCTCCGAGGGGATATACTTCCCCCCCGTCGAGCACGCGAAGGAAGTAGGGTTGGAGATCGAGCGGCATTTCCCCGATCTCGTCGAGGAACAGGGTTCCCCCGGCGGCCGCCTCGATCTTGCCAATCATGCCGGAGCGCCGAGCCCCCGTGAACGCGCCCTCGACATAGCCAAACAGCTCGCTCGCGAGAATGTCGCGCGGCAGGCCGCCGCAGTTCAGCGCCACGAAGCGGCCGCTCTTGTGGTGCCCGCCCTCGTGGATCGCCCGGGCAAACATCTCCTTGCCGACCCCGGTCTCACCCTGCAACAGCACGGCGACATCCAGGTTTGCCAGCTGCCTCGCCTTCTCGACGGCCAGTCGCAAGGCCGCGCTGCCACCGATGATCTGGCCAAGGCCCCCATTCGCCTCGTCACCAGTCTCCAGCGTCACGACTCGCGAATGAACGACGCGCGGGCCGGTTCTCCGTTGGAACGGGTCTGCGAGCACGACGATCGTCCCCACCCGTTCTCCACCGCGGATCACCGGTTCCACCCACTCGGGGCGCATCCATTCCGGCAGCGTCGCCCTGCCCGCTCGCGTCGCGGAGTCTGCGTCGAAGGCGTCGACTCTCCTGTCTTCTCTCGAGTCGAGCTTGATGCCCATGGCCGCCAGGGAACGATCGCCGGCCGCGTCGATCTTGACGAGACGGCCCTTACGGTCGAAGAAGATCAAGCCGCCGGGCGCGGTCTTCGAGAGACGTCGCAGGCCCGCTTCCAGCAGGTGGTGCTGGAGTCCGATCTCCCGCGCAGCCAAGTTCGCCTGGATGCGGCCTGCCGCCACCACGGCCAGGGCCAGCCACTGGCGGTGGAACGTGCCGCTCAGCCCGGATACGTCCAACGCGCCCAGAACCTCGCCGGAAGCGGGATCTTGCACAACAGTCGCGGAGCAGGTCCACGGCTTGATTCCAGCGCAGAAGTGTTCCGCCGCGTGGACCTGCACTGGCTGCCGGGCGGATAAGGCGGTGCCGATGGCATTCGTGCCGCAGGCGAGCTCGTTCCAGTTCGCCCCGCTCACAAGGCGGACGTCCTGGGCTGCGTCCAGGGCGGACTGGTCGCCCTCCGTTTCGAGGATCACCCCGGTCGCATCGGTAAGGATCATCATGGTCCCCGACTCCGACAGGAAGTCGCGGGCCTGTTGCATGACCGGCACGCTGGCATCGATCAACTCGCGATGCCGGTGCTGCAGTCTCCTGAGGTCCTCTTCCGGAGCCGGCGCTTGAGCTCGCGAGCGCCCCGGGTCGACGCGGGCTGAAAGACAGCGTGACCATGAGCTCTCGATCACGCTGCGCACGGCATTGGGCGGCATCTCGGTTCCTCGCAGGAACCGATCCCATGCCGCCATGACCTGTCTTTCTTGATCAGGATGCGGGGAACCCGAGAAAGCTGCCTTCGGCTCCATAGGGACGTCTGTCCTATCACCCACAATCAGCATCCCGTCCACCGATGGCATCGATTAGGCACGAGATCCCTTGCTGCCCATGCGCCCTCCCTCTCCTGACCTGACTACGTCGGTCGACTACCGCTCGTGCGCTGTCAGCGGCGTGTCCACGAGATGCTCGCCGACGAACCAGACCTGACGCTCGTTCGTCCTGATCACCTCGCTGACCAGCAGGTCGTTGGTGCCGTCATCGCCCGCCTCCGCCGCCTGCCGCGCCATCGCTCGAGCTTCCTTCAAGACGACCTCGTGAGCATGCAGCAGCCGCGAAATCTGCACCGGCACCTCGTCGCGACCACGGGGCGGGCGCGGAATCAACGTCATCTCGGCCACGTCGTGGGACATGGCGATGCTCACGCCGCCGAGCGACTGGATCCGCTCGGCGATCGCATCCACCAGCTCGCTCTGCTCGTTGAAGTGCTTGTCGAAGAGGAGGTGGAGCTGATAGAACGTCGGCCCGCTGACCTGCCAGTGGTGTTTCTTGTACAGGTCGCGCAGGGTCATGGTGTCGGCCAGGAGCTGGTTGAGATTCTCTACGCTGGCGGCGCAGACCGCGGTGTCGAGCGCGATGGGTAACCTGGCCACCGTTCCGTAATGCTGGAGCTCCTTAGCCTCGTGAACGGCCACCGGCCGAGCGCGCTCGATCAGGGTTGCGCCTTCGTGTTTCCTGGTCATGATCCTTCTCCCTTTCTAAATGATCTTTGCCACGAGTCACGCAGCGCGAGCGATTTCTACCGCCGCCTCAGCGCGCCAGCGGCGGAGCCGGAACGACAGACCGAGCAGGAGTGCGCCGAAGATGATCCCGTACGCTCCGATCAACCACACGAGCGACAGCGCGCCGGCTCCTGGTACGAGCATCGTCAGCACGCCGAAGGCGATCGACAGGACGCCGTTCAGCGCCAGCCAAGCCTCACCCGTGATCCGACGGCGGAGTCGGACGGCGGCAACGATCTCCAAGACTCCGGTCACGATCGCCCACGCGGCGATCATGTAGAGCATCGCGAGTGCCGTCAGGCCCGGCACTACGAATGCGGCGATGCCGGCGGCGATGCTGACGAGTCCCTCGAGAAGCAGTGCCCACCACGGCTGGTCGTCACCGCGGCCTCGGACGGCGGCGATGAGGTTGAGGACGCCCTCGACGAGCGCGTAACCGCCGAAGAGCAGGATCAGGGCGGCGAGCGTCACGCCCGGCAAGACGAACGCCAGGACGCCGAAGATGATCGCGGCGACACCGCGAAGGGCCAGAGCCCACCAGTTCTTTGCAAGCGAGTCGATGTTCATGTCGGGGTCTCCTTGCCACTCCGTTGTTACAGCGCTCGCAGAAACGACTCGAGATCCCATTTTTCGTCCGCGCGAGCTGCGTGCCGAGGATCCGGATGGTCGATCAGCTTCAGCTCCTCGCCCTCGAGATCCTCGCCCAGCTCACGCGATTCGATTCGGATCTCGCGCTCTTCCAGCTTCCGCGATCTCGTCACCGACACCCACTCGCCCAGCGCCATCGAGCACGCGCCGGCCAGCATTCCCGTGAGCCCGGCGAGAAGCATCCCCGCGCCGACCGGCGCGTAGCCGCCGAAGAGCAGGATCAGGACCGCGAGCGTGACGCCAGGCAGGAGTAGCGTCAGGATGCCGAAGCCGATCGCGACAAGGCCGCGACGGGCCAGAGCCCACCAGTTCCTTGCAAGCGCGTCGATGTCCATGTCAGGGTGTCCTCACCACTCCGTCGTTACAGGGCGCGCAGAAACGCCACGAGATCCCGCTTCTCGTCCGGCGTGAGCTGCGTGCCGAGGGTCAGGTTGAAGAATTCCACCGTGTCATCAAGGGTCAACAGGCGGCCATCGTGCAGATAGGGCGGTGTGTCCTTGATGCCGCGGAGCGGGAAGGTCTTGATGGGTCCGTCGGCGGAGGCCATCATGCCGTTGATCATCTGGGGCCGATAGAACCGCTCCGCGCGGAGGTTGTGCATGAGATTGTCCGTGTAGTAGGGCGGCACGTGACACGTCGCGCACTGGCCCTTGCCGAAGAAGAGAACCTGCCCGCGCAGCTCCTCGGGCGTCGCGCGCTTCGGGTCGAGCTTTCCGAAGACATCGAGCTTGGGGGCCGGCGGGAAGTCGAGGATCTCCTGGAATTCCGCCATGTCGTGGATCTGGCTGCCCCGCTCGAGCGCGTTCACGCCCTTCTTGGTGGCGATCACGGGGTCGCCGTCGAAGTAGGCGGCGCGCTGCTCGAATTCGGTGAAGTCCTCGACGGTCTTGAGCGCCCGCTGCGAGCCGAAGAGCCGCTGGACGTTCACACCGCGCAGGGTCGGCGTCTCGATCCGGTGGCGAAATTGCTGCGGACGGATGTCCCCTACCAGATGCGTCGCACCGTTGGTGCTGCCGTTCTGATGGCAGTCGAAGCAGGAGACGCCGAGGCTCGGATGCTCGCTGCGCCGGTCGGCGGTGAGATTGAACTGCTGTTGGGGGAACGGGGTCAGGAGCAGCCGTAGACCTTCGAGCTGCTTGGGGTTGAGGATCCCGTTGAAGAGCTCGTAGTAGTTGTCGGTGGTGACGAGACGGCCGCGGGAGACGTCGCCGAGATCGGGACGCGTCGTGAGGAAGATCGGCGCCGGGGATTCCGGCAGGAACGCGTCGGGCAGATCGAAGTCGAGGTCGAAGCGTGTGAGATCACGGCCCGTCTGCTTCTTCACTTCGTTGATGTGGAACGTGGGGAACACCATCCCGCCCTCAGGATGATTCGGATGAGGCAGCGGCAGGAACCCCGCCGGGAAGACGCCCTTCTCACGGATCTCGTCCGGCGTCATCCTCGCGAGTGCGTCCCACGTCGCCCCGGCCGGCAGCTTCACGCGGATGCCGCCCTGAATCGCCTTGCCACGGCTCATGGTGGCGCCCGCGACCGGACGATCGCTCAGGTCGTAACGGGAGGCGAGCAGGTCCCGCTGTCGCTTCCCGACCTCCGCTTTGGCGCCACGCATCCGCGCGAACACTGTCCGGAAGTCTTCCTCGTTCACCGAGAGGTAGCTCGATACCGCCGGATTGGCCGTCCCTGCCCCGGGGCCCTGCATGGCGCGCGCACCCGCCACCATCCCCACGATCACCAGCCCCAACGCCAGCGCAGCCGCCTTCCGATGTCGACGCATCACGCGCAGCCCCCCTGTCGAGTCAACGCTCGTTCCTCTAGATGCTGGCGGCTGGCGAGATCGCGGGTGGCGCGAGCGATTTCAGCAAGAATCCGCAAGGCCCGCCACTGTTCGGGTCGTCATCGTACGTCTACCTCCCTGTCCGCGTATCCACGACCTCTTTCGGGGCGAGCGCCTCGAGCTCCGACGATGGTGAGTGTACATTCCCGCACGAACGCGCGAGACGGGACTCTGCTGAAACCTACGCGGGGCTGTCCTCCACCTGCAGAATCGGATCGTCACCACCGGTGGGACCGGTGAGACGTTGGAGCTTCGCTTCCCCCCGCAGGCTAGGGAGCCTGGCCGATCGATACGAGGTCGAACGAGACGACAGTGATCCGATAGGTGACGGCTCCCGGCATAATCTCCATGACGACGGACGTCTCGCCGCCCGGCCCGATGTCACCGACTGCCCACGCGAACCGCCGGCCCACCGGATGGCTGTCGACACTGAGACCCTCGACCTGCAGCCGCACATTCGTCACTCGGTAAGGCGAGGCGTTATTGACGTGCGCCTCGATCCTAGGAGTCGGAGTCGCACCATTCATCTCCGGCGCCCAGCTCACGCGAAACCAACCGTTCGCCGGCTGATCGCGGTCCTGTCCCCACGCTGCAGGAGTCAGCAGGGCGAGGACCAGTCCGAGCGCGAGGGAGACTCTCGTCGCTACCACCCTGAGCGTTCCGTCACTGGTCATGTGCTCCTCGATTCCTACCCTCTTGGAGGGCGGGAGGCACCACCGGAAAAGTCGACGGCTGGAATTTCCGCAAGAACACGCAACTGCAACCGGACCCGTCGAACCCGCCTCAGTGGTAAGACGCAACGGTCTCCTCCTGCTCGCTCAGGCAGACGCAGCAGATCCAGCCCACCGGAGGGATAGGCTCCATCGGCTCGCTACAAACCCCGCAGCGCGGATCTTCGATCACAGCGCCGCCAAGCGCTTCGGGCTCATCACGGAGTTCGCCTCTCACGACCTTAGGATGACCATCCCCGTCCCGAGGTTGCGCCAGCCGCGCGTCGCTGCATCCCGCTGGGACACCTCCGTCGTCGTAAGAGGTGACAAAGGCATAGGCGATCAAGCCCCGAAACCGCGCAAGGCCCTGGCGGCCCGGGCGCCCTGTTCGCCAGCGGTGATCGACGCGACTCGCTGGCTGAAGCCGCCGTGCGGGCCGGCGATCGACCGGGATTCCGCGCGCGGACAACGATGAAAGCAGCGGCCATGCATCGTGTATGTGAGGAGCTCAAGCCCCGGCTGAGGCGCTGGCGAGCCACAGCGTTGCCCATTGCTCAGGCGGCGCTGGCCGCTGGGCTCTCCTGGTTGGTCGCGGTGAACGTCGTGGACCACCGGTTGCCGTTCTTCGCGCCGATCGCGGCCGTGATCTGCCTCGGTGTCACACTCGGCCAACGGCTGCGCCGGGGGATCGAGCTGGTTGCCGGGGTCTGCATCGGGATCGGTATCGGCGACGTGTTGATCTCCGCCATCGGCAGCGGTGCCTGGCAGATCGCGCTGGTCGTGGCGCTGGCAATGTCGGCTGCCATTCTGCTCGACGGCGGACCAGTGATCACGATCCAATCAGCGGTCTCGGCCGTGCTGGTGGCGACCCTCTACTTTCCTGGCCAAACCAGCGGCGTGAGCCGGATGGTCGATGCGCTGATCGGGGGTGCGCTCGGGCTCGCCGTAGCTGCTCTGCTCCCAGCCGATCCCCTGACTGACGCGCATCGGAACGCCGGTCGTCTCCTGGGCGAGCTCGCCAGCGCGCTGCATGGCGTGGCCAGGGCGATCAGGGAGGGAGACGCGGATCGGGCAGCGGAAGTTCTCAGCCGGGCTCGCGATACGCAGCATATGGTCGACAATTTCAGGACAGCACTGCAGACCGGCGGCGAAATCGCGACGATCGCGCCGATTCGCTGGCGCCGTCGTCCCCAGCTGGAGCGCTATGTGACCATGGTGACGCCCGTCGACTACGCACTACGCAACACCCGGGTGTTGATCCGACGTGCTGTCGCCGCATTGCGGGATGGTGAGGCGATGCCGGCCGCCCTGTACCAAGCGCTGGACGATCTGGCTGACGCCGTCGAACTGCTATCCACGGAGCTCGTCAATGGGAAGGAACCGGCGGCGGCGAGGAGCCGCATCCAGAGTGTGGCCCGGTCGGCCGGGCGCCGAGCTGATCGGCGCCGGCGGGTTTTCGGCCAGGGTCGTGCTCGCCCAGCTGCGCTCCGCTTCCGTCGACCTGCTGCAGGCCACTGGGATGACCAGAGACGACGCGCTCGCCGTGTTGCCGGTCCTCAGCCGTCGTGCGAGGAGCGCTCGTGGCACGAACTACGTCCAACGGTCTTAGGGCCGTCGAGCTCGGTTGAGGGCGACATCTAGCCGTTCTTGGCGTTCCAGATGTCCCGATGTAGCCGCCACTGGCCGTCTACCTTCTTCCAGACGACCACGAACTTCACGACGGCCGTGCCACCGCTGAGGGTGAGAGTGGCCTCACCCACTTCATAGCCGGTATCGCCGGCCTGCTCGAAATCGAGCGTGCTGAGCCTGATGTCCTTCAACCCCATCTGCTGAGCCACTGAACCCCACATCTGCTTGATGTTGTCGCGGCCTTTGACGATGGGGCCATCAGGCGGAAAAGCCATGGCATCCGGCGTGTACAGCGAGGCGAGGCGGTCCAGGTCTGCCTTGCGGGCGGCGTCTTCGAACTGGCGATTGACGGCGGCGATTTCCGATCGGCTCATATGTGGCCTCCTGCCCTCGAGGTCCCGGTCAATTGTTCAGGTTTCGAGATCAAGGATCGGCGCGTCCAATGCCTTGGCGGCGCGCGCAGGGTCGAAGTACTCGCGGAGGAAGGCGATCTTACCGCCGACCGCACGCAGGAAAAGCACGTACTCCTGGCGATAGGTGCGCCCCGTGGGCTTGATCAGCGCCTCCGCCTTGACTTCGGCGACCGCTCCTTCCGGATCAGCGAACGGATGCACTCTGGCATCGAAGAAGCGGAAGTTCTCCACGGCCCCTAGGAACCACGTTACGTGACGCACCACCTCCTCCCGCCCCGATAGACGCGCCGGATGGCCGATGGCAGGCGCGTAGGGGAGTTCCCAGACGAGATCATCGGCGATCAACGTCTGCCATAGCGCGTTGTCCTGGACGAATGTCTGGAAATGGCGTTGCAACAGATCGGAGGCGATCGTCATCGAGGTCTCCTACTGGTCCAGGTCCATGGGCAGCAGTGTAACTGAAGAGAGATGTTGACGACACGCTGGCGGGCTGGTGAGAGAGACGTCGACGTGCTGGCAGCCTGATCCAGCCTAATCGGTTCGCAGACCCGGGCACGTCCTTCCGTCCGGCTGCTCCGCCGCCCTATCTCGAGCTCCTCCTCTTCCTGTAGTGGGTCCGGATGTCCCCAAGCGGCTCGCTCCCCTGCCCATTATCTGCACCCCCCCTAGGATTCCCCCGCCTGTCGCGAGAGCGTCGGGTGTTGTCAACCGAGCGGGATGAGGTTTTGGCGAAGGACACCTGTCTCGTTCTTGCGCAAACGAATGTGCTCACGGGTCGCGCGCCTTCGTTCGGCACTCCCAACGAACAGCAACCATGTCGCGACCACCACGGGCGAAAGGAACAAGACATCCCGCGGTCGGGCCTAGCCCCACTGCGGAAGTCATCGGAGAACGGCGCGACGAGATCGTCGTCGTCCAACGGCCCGATCCCGCGGCGTTCGAGGAAAACCGTAACGTAAAGGCGATCTACTTCGACGTTGACCGGTACGACGTTCGACCCGGCGATGCGCAGACGTTGGAGGCCGATGCGGCCTGGCTCAAG
Source organism: Candidatus Rokuibacteriota bacterium (assembly GCA_003220535.1). Taxonomy (GTDB): domain Bacteria; phylum Methylomirabilota; class Methylomirabilia; order Rokubacteriales; family CSP1-6; genus AR31. The sequence continues at coordinate 15,317 of QHSU01000070.1, read as the reverse complement.
ACGAACGACGTGCTTATCCTCATCGAAGGCCAGTGCGACGAGCGCGGCACTGCCGAATACAATCTCGCGCTCGGCGATCGGCGGGCGCAGGCGGCCAGGAACTACCTCGTCGCACTTGGCATCTCGGCCAGTCGCATCGGCCTGGTGAGCTACGGCAAGGAGCGCCCGGTCTGCGCTGAGCACACCGAGGAGTGCTGGGCCGCGAACCGGCGCGCGCACCTCGTCGCCCAGCCACGTGGTTGATCGCGAACATGGCGGAGAGCGCGACCAGTCCCTGGTGGCCTCGGCTCACGAGCATCGCGAAGCTCGTCTTCTGGGTGACTCTGACCCTGATCGTCGTCCAGCAGGTCTACGGCTCCTCTAAGCCCGTCGCAGCGCGAACAGCGATGCTCGACCGGTTCCAGCAGGAACGGAAGTCCCGTGTCATCGCCATGATTCACCGTCAGGACACCGTGACGCTCTTCGGCGTGCCGGTGGGCAGCTCTATCAGCATCGAAGACTCCGAGGCCGTCCTGCGGGCCATCCGCCTCACCCCTGAGGACCAGCCCATCGACGTGATCCTTCATACTCCAGGAGGGCTGGTGCTGGCCGCCGAGCAGATCGCCAAGGCGCTGGTCCAGCGCAAAGCCAAGGTGACGGCCTTCGTGCCCCACTACGCCATGAGCGGTGGATCGCTCATCGCCCTGGCCGCGGACGAGATCGTCATGGACCCGAACGCCGTCCTGGGTCCCGTCGATCCGCAAATCGGCGACTGGCCGGCCGGCTCGATCGTCAAGCTCCCCGAGCTGAAGAAACCCGCCGTCATCAGCGACGAGATGCTCATCCTCGTGGACGTCGCGGCCAAGGCGCAGATACAGGTGGGCGTATTCGTCGCCGAGGTGCTGGCGAAGCACTTGCCGAGGGACAAGGCCGCAGCGCTGGCCACGGTGCTGACGCAAGGACGCTGGACCCACGACTTCCCGATCACCGTGGAGCTGGCACGCCAGCTCGGACTCCCTGTTACCATCAACATGCCGCGCACTGTCTACGACCTGATGGACCTCTACCCGCAGGGTGGTCAGGGGCGGCCTTCGGTGCTGTACGTTCCCTTGCGCCCTGTGCTGCCAAACCGTAGCGAGGCGCCCAGGTCGCCGTCCACCGCGCCGGACGTCCCCAAGAGGTGAACCTCACAAGGGTGGCGTCCCTCGAGGTCGGCGCACCAGGAAAGGATTGTGGCCGTCTCGCGTCGCGCGACGCTCGTTGTCATCGGCACATTCAAGCTGGCGAAGGGTGTCCTGCTCCTGGCGCTCGGTCTTGGGCTGCTTCTACTCCGCGCTATTCCTGTCGGAAGGCATCGGGCTGCTGCTTCGCAAGCGCTGGGCGGAATACTTCACCGTCATCGTCACGGGCTCCCTCATACCGCTCGAGCTCTACGAGATCGCGCGGCGTCCGACCGGGGTCCGAGTCGCGGTGTCGCTGCTCAACGTGTCGATCGTCTGGTATCTGGCGCGGGGGCTGCGCCGAGGTACGTGAGAGCCGACTAGAGCAGATGGCGGCGAAGCTGGTGGGCGGCAGTGAGGTAGCGGCCGCTCGCCAGACGCACGAAGAGCCATGAGCCCAGCCCGGTGGCCGCCGCGAGCATGAAGACGACGACCATCTGATAACGGACCGCGACGAGCGGTGACGAGCCTGCTAGGATCTGGCCGGTCATCATGCCCGGCAGCTGCACCAGACCAACGGTCATCATACCGTTCACCGTTGGGATCATCGCCGCCCGCAGCGAGGCGCGCATCATCGGCTGCACGGCCTCGCGGCCCGAGAAGCCGAGGGCCAGCCTGGCCTCGACCTCGTCCGCGCGAGCCCGGAGGTCGCCCTGGAGCCGATCGCCGGCGAGCGCGGCGCTGGTCATCGAGTTGCCGAGGATCATCCCCGCGATCGGGATGATGTACTGAGGCTCGTACCAGGGACGGACCCCGACGACGACACCGATCACGTACGCGAGGGTCGCCGCCGTAGAGGCCGTCAGGGCCAACCCAGCGATCCAGTTTCCGCCGGGCAAGGGCTTCCCCAGGCGCGAGACCGCCGCCTGAGTGGCCACGCCCGTCATCGTCGCAAGGATCAGCAGCACCCAGTACCAGCGGGCAGCGGCGAAAACGGCGGCGAGGACGAGGCCCACCACGTAGAGCTGGACGATGGTGCGAACGGAGCCGATCACGAGGTCGCGCTCGAGGCCGAGCGACTGGCGAACCGACACGGCGACGACTGCGCCCACGAGCACGAGCGCCAGCCCGAGCTGCCAGATGGACAGATCGATCACGCTTGCCGTGGCGCTCACGTGCGACGCGCGCCCTCGGGGAGCGACCCGCCGGCCAGGAACGCCTGAAGGCGCGTGTCCGCGGCGCCGGGCTCGTCGATCGACTCGATGGCCTCGACGCGCCCCTTCACGAGATACAGCAAGCGGCCGCCCAGCCGTCGGACGAGCTCGGGCTGGTGTGTCACCGCGACGATGCTCAGTCCGCGCGCCACCCGCAGCCGGGAGATCGTTTCCACCACCAGCAGCGCGTTGGGCGGATCCAGAGCCGAGGTGGGCTCGTCGAGCAGCAGCGCCTGCGGGTCGCGCAGCAGCGCGCGGGCGATCGTCACGCGCTGCTTCTCGCCACCGGAGAGCGTCGTCGAATCCCGCTGGAGGAAGTCCGGCTCCATCCCGACCTCCGCGAGCGCCGCCTCCAGCCGGGCCGCGGAAAAGTCGCCGGGAGCGTCAGCCGGTCGGACGCGGAGATTGTCGCCCACCGTGCCCTCGAACAGCACCGGTGTCTGCATGACCAGCGCGACGCGGCGCCGCAGGTCGCGGGGGTCGAATGATCGGATGTCGCGGCCCTCGAACCACACCGTCCCCAACGTGGGCTCGACGAGACGGTTGAGACAGCGCAGCAGCGTCGACTTGCCCGATCCCGACGGGCCCACCAGCGTGAGCGCGCCACCGCGCTCCAGGATGAAGGAAACATCCTTGAGGATCGACACCGCGAACTGTCTGCGATGTCGTCGATACTCGAGCGAAAGATGGTCAACGTGGAAGATGGGATCGTTCATGCGCGGGCGGCGCCCACCCCCACGTCCGGAGCGTCGATACGCTGTTGAGACGAGCTCGAGGTGGCCGGGTTACTAAGACTCTCAGGGCGATTCCTGGCTGCCGTCACCCACGGCCAGGGTCCCTCCGTGTTCCGCAGCGTGACGCGGTTGCCCCTGGCCTCGTCCTCGTATTGATCCGCTGTGACCTGTCCGAGGGTGCCTGCCACGTCCCGCCGAGATCGCTGGATCGAGCCAGAACACCTGGCCCGGCACAGCCGGCCATGAGGACGACCAGGGCGACACCGGAACCACCGGCGGCGAGCGTGCGATGATTCATAGGATCGTTCCTCCCCGCATCGGTCTGCTCCTGACTGTTCTGACCTTGAGATGATCAGAGGGAGGGCGCCGAGCAGCCGCGGGGATTTTCTCGCAAGAATCCGCAACGGCGCCGATCGCCTGCAACCTCTTCGAAGCCGGCCGCATCACAAACAGTACGAGGGGGATTGGTGATGCGCCGATGTGACATTCGCGGTTCACGGGGAGTGGCAGCGCTGATGGCGCTCGCGCTCCTGAGCGTGCTGTCCGGCACTGCCGGCGCTGCCGACGATACGACAGTCCGCTTTCAGGGGCGCGTGCTGTGGATCGCGGGAGAGACGCTGATTGTCGGCACCGAGGACAGCCAGAGCATCAACGTCGATCTCACGCACGTATCGCAAGATGAGTATCAGCGTCTAGAGCGCAACGACAGTGTCGTCGTGACCGGAACCATTCCTACCGAAGGAAACCGCGTCGTGGCGACATCGATCGAGCCGCTCGAACCCTGAGGCGCCATCGGGCGGACGCGTCCGCGTCGTCTAGCGCACCTGGCCCAGCGAGGCGAGGTCGTAGGAAACGACCGTGATCCGATAGCTGACCGCGCCCGGCATGGGCTCGGCGACAAAGGATGTCTCGCCGCCCGGTGCGATGTCGCCGAACGCCCACGCCAGCGTTCGGCCAACGAGGTGACGGTCGGGATCCAGGCCCTCGACTCGCAGACGCACGTCGGTCACCCGGTACGGCGAGTCATTGAAGACGCTCCCCTTGATCCTGGAGACCACACCGTCCGTCGGCGGCGCCCAGCTGACTCGAAACCAGCGCTGGGCCTCCTGTTCGCCGGACTGTCCCGTCTGTCCCCACGCCGTCGTCGTCAGCAGGACGAGCCCGAGCCCGAACGCCAGCGCGCGTGTCGTCACCGCCATCACGGTCGTATCCGCGAGCGTCATGGCCGACCTCCCTTTCGAGGTTCGGTCGACCGGGTGAAGGTGAACGTGACACTCCTCGGCGGCGGCTTCGGCCGCAAGTCGAAGCCCGATTATGTCGTGGAGGCCGCGCTGCTCTCGCGGGCCATCAGCGCTCCGGTCAAAGTGACGTGGACCCGCGAGGATGAGATCCACCACGACTACTACCACACGGTCACCGCCCAGCATCTCGAGGCGGCGCTGGATCCTCGCGGTCGAGCGCGGCGACCGCATCGAGATATTGCCGGTACCGTCGCGGCTGGAGCTTCGGATCCGTCTGGCGAAGATCATCGCCGGTGAACCGCGTATCTGATCGCATGCGGCCGGATAGCAAGCCCCGGCAGAGCGCGCCGTATGCCAGGACGGTGAGGCCGTGATGCTCGGCATACGGAAGGACGTCCTTCTCGATCTCTCGCTCGAAGAGGTTGTAGGGCGGCTGCACGGTATGCAGCGGCGCGACGGCCCGGAACATCTCCATCTGTTCGGGTGAGAAGTTACTCACGCCGATCGCGCGCTGTTCTTCGTATTCGGTCTGGCGATCATCCTCCAGCTCCTGGCCAATGGCTGACTTCGTTCATCGCCTGCTTCCAGATGATCCGATGGCCGCCATGCTCGAGCGGCGCAGCACGTCGGCGTCCCCACCGGCCGACGAAGACCTCAACGGACGGGCACGATTGCGTGAGAGCGCCGAAGCAATTCAGCAAGAACGCGTAGCACCGGCCCACGCGTGGCGGCCCTCCCAAGAAATGAGAGAGAAGGGACGGACCCGACGCACGACACAACGACCAACTTCCGAGGAACTCGGACGAAAGAGGAGAAAGATATGCGTTATCCAGTGCTGCTCGCAACAATGGCGCTCGGCGTGGCGATGTCCTTCGGACACGCCGTCGCTGGCGGTCCGGACGCTGGGTACGGCGCCCGGGAAGTGGGCACGGTCCGCTTCATCGATCGCGCCCTCAATCTGATCCAGCTCGAGGATGGCACCGAGCTACGCACGACCGACGCCCGGATGCTCAAAAACATCAAGGAAGGCATGCGGGTGCAGGTCGACTTCACTAATGACGGGGCGCAAAACGAGATCAACAGCATCGCGCCTGTCGCAGCCGATTCGCAGGTGGGCGTCAGCCCGACCGCGGGCGACTGATCTGCATCCCACGCCAGGCCGGCTCCTGGGCGGCCCGTCGCCGCTCAGGGCCGGAATCTGGTGGGGCTTCCTCAATTCCGCCCCTCATGTGACAGGTTAAAAGGTGAAGACTCGCGACGCTCTGCTCTTCGTGACGGTCGCGCTTCTGGCCGCCACACTCTCCTTGGCGTTTCCGAACCTGGCCGTTGAAATCGCGGGTAGCGAGGAGCCCGCCCAGACTGAGACGCTCACACCACAGGAGAAGCAGCCGAACGCACCTTAGCCGACGCCGAGAGCCGCGGCACGGCCGTCGCTCCCGGCGAGCGCTCAACTCGCGTCGACGTCCGCTACTCATCGTCGTCAAGATCCTTGTCGACGTGTCGCGACTGAGGTGGAGCTCGAGCATCCGCAGGTGACCCGAACCGTCTGCGGCGCGGAGAATCGCTGGTTCGTGTAGCTCCCCTGCCCGTCCAGCTGGGGGAACTGCACCGCGCGAGTCACGGCGATCACCGACTGGATCGCCGTCACAGCATGAGCTGTGCCGCCGTGGCGGCGAATGGCCGGCGTCATGTCGATCGTGCCTTCGGAGGCCTCTCGGTCACGAGCCGCCTGTCGCAATCCTGCTGAAAACGATGGCGGCGGCGACACCGTCTCCGAGCGGTTCGTCGCAACAGTGAAACCGACACTGCGGGGTCGGGACCCCGCGGAGAGCAACGCCGAGACACGTTCGAGCGGCTTCCCAACCAACCCGAGGAGTGTGTCATGGAAGTTCCGTCGACCCGAAGCGCCGCCCACCATCCAGAGCCTTCGTCCGAGCCCCAGCGAGTTGCTGGACCCTTCTCTGGACTACTCGTCATCGACCTGACCCATGTGGGGAGGATTTAATCATGGGGCTGCCTCTCGAAGGAATCAAGGTTATCGACTTCACCGGCGTGCAGGCTGGACCAGCGTGTACGCAGTTGCTGGCGTGGTTCGGCGCCGCTGTATTGAAAGTCGAGCGGCCAGGCGTTGGAGATGTCACGCGCAATCAGCTGCGCGACGTCCCCAATTTGGACGCGCTGTATTTCACGATGCTCAACAGCAACAAGAGGTCGCTGGAGCTGAACACCAAGACGCCGGAAGGCAAGGCGATCCTGGAAAAGCTGATCCGCGAGGCCGACGTGCTGGTCGAGAACTTCGCGCCGGGCGCGATGGACAGGATGGGGTTCAGCTGGGAGCGTATTCAGGAGCTCAACCCGCAGATCATCTTCGGGTCGATCAAGGGATTCAGCGACGACTCGCCCTATGCGGACCTCAAGGTTTATGAAAACGTGGCGCAGTGCGCGGGCGGCGCTGCGTCGACGACCGGCTTTTGGGACGGTCCTCCGACGATCAGCGGAGCGGCGCTCGGCGACAGCAACACCGGCATGCATCTCGCGATCGGCATCCTGACCGCATTGATCGGCCGTGAGAAGACCGGCAAAGGCCAGAAAGTGGCGGTGTCGATGCAAGATGCGGTGCTGAATTTGTGCCGCGTCAAGCTGCGGGACCAGGAACGCCTGGACCATCTTGGCTATCTGGAGGAATACCCGCAGTATCCGAACGGGAAGTTCACCGATGCGGTCCCGCGCGGCGGCAACGCCGGCGGCGGCGGGCAGCCGGGCTGGCTGCTCAAGTGCAAGGGCTGGGAAACCGACCCGAACGCCTATATCTACTTCACGATCCAGGAGCAGAACTGGGAGCGAACCTGCGCGGCGATCGGTAAGCCGGAATGGGCGGAAGATCCTGCATACGCGACCGCCCGCGCGCGCCAGCCGCACATCTTCGACATCTTTGCAGAGATCGAGAAGTGGCTGGCCGACAAGACCAAGTTCGAGGCCGTTGATATTCTCCGCAAGTTTGAGGTGCCATGTGGGCCGGTGCTCTCCATGAAGGAAATCGCCAACGATCCGGCCCTGCGCGCCAGCGGCACCGTGGTCGAGGTGCAGCAGGAGAAGCGCGGCAGCTACCTTACTGTCGGCAGCCCGATCAAGTTCTCCGGCTTCACGCCCACGATTACCGGAGCCCCGCTGCTGGGCGAGCACACCGCCGAAGTGCTGACGGAGCTGGGTTACAGCCCAGAACAGATCGCGAAATTGCGCAGTGAAAAGGTCGTCGGACGCGACACCCCGCATTCTTCATAGGAGAGGCGCTTCCCATGGCAAACGAGACGAACTCCCCTTCCATGACGAACGGGTTTCACCTGGTGGTCGATGCCCTGAAGCTCAATGGCCTCGACACCATCTACGGTGTGGCCGGCATTCCGGTGACCGACCTGGCGCGGTTGGCTCAGGCCAAAGGCATTCGCTACATCGGCTTTCAGCACGAGCAATCAGCCGGCAACGCGGCGGCGATCGCCGGCTACCTGACGCAGAAACCGGGTATCTGCCTCACCGTTTCTGCTCCCGGCTTTCTCAACGCCATGGTGGCGCTGGCCAACGCCACCACGAACGGGTTCCCCATGATCCAGATCAGCGGATCGAGCGACCGGGCGATCGTCGACCTTCAGCAGGGCGACTATGAGGAACTGGACCAGATGAACGCGGCCAAGCCCTACGCAAGGGCAGCATACCGGGTCAATCGGCCCGAGGACATCGGCATCGGTCTGGCGCGCGCCATCCGCGCCGCCGTCTCTGGACGTCCTGGCGGCGTGTACCTCGATCTCCCGGCGAGCGTTCTGGGCGCCACCCTCGACGCCGAGACCGGAGCGCGATCGCTGGTGCGCGTGGTCGACCCGACACCGCGGCAACTTCCTGCTCCAGAATCAGTCAGGCGCGCCCTGGAGGTGTTGGCCAAAGCTGAGCGGCCGCTCATCATCCTCGGCAAGGGGGCGGCTTATGCGCAGGCAGACGCTGACATTCGCGCATTCGTCGAGGAGACCGGGATCCCTTTCCTGCCCATGTCCATGGCCAAGGGCCTGCTGCCCGACGACCACCCGCAATCGACTGCGGCGGCCCGATCCTACGCACTGGCGCAGGCCGACGTGGTGATGTTGATCGGCGCGCGGCTGAACTGGCTGCTGGGCCACGGTAAGAGCCCGCAGTGGTCGCCGACGGCGCAATTCGTGCAGCTGGATATCGCGCCGACGGAGATGGATAGCAATCGTGCCATCGCTGCGCCGGTCGTAGGGGATATCGCCTCTTCCGTCTCGGCCCTGCGGGCGATGCTCACGCCCGGCCAGATCCGGCCTCGTTCCGCATGGCGCGATGAGCTCGCCCAGCGCAAGCAGCACAACATAGAGCGCATGGCGACTCACCTCGCCGCCAACCCCGACCCGATGGATTTCTACAGTGCTCTTGGCGCCATCAAAGGCGTGCTCGCCGACCAGCCGGAGGTCTATCTCGTCAACGAGGGGGCGAACACGCTCGACATCGCCCGCAACGTTATCGACATGCGCATGCCGCGCAAACGCCTTGATAGCGGGACCTGGGGGGTGATGGGCATCGGCATGGGCTACGCAATCGGCGCGGCGGTCGCCAGCGGCAAGCCGGTCGTGGCCATCGAAGGTGACAGCGCCTTCGGCTTCAACGGAATGGAGATCGAAACCATTTGCCGCTATCACCTGCCGATCGTCACCGTCGTCTTCAACAACGGCGGAATCTATCGCGGCGACGATGTCAACCGCAGCGGTGGCGCCGACCCCGGCCCGACCGTCCTGATGAAGCAAGCGCGCTACGAAATGCTGATCGAAGCCTTTGGCGGCGTCGGGTACTGTGCCGTCGATCCGCACGGGCTTGCGAAGGCTCTCACCGATGCGTTGGCCTCAGGGAAACCGGCCCTGCTCAATTGCGCGATCGATCCGACAGCGGGCACGGAGAGCGGCCACATCGGCAATCTCAACCCGCAAAGCAGCGTCGCGCAGAAGAACTGATGGAGGAGGCCACGCTCGCGGAATCGATCGTTGAACAAATCGCCGATGCCGTCATCTATGCAGACGACACGGGAACGATCAGGCGGTGGAACCATGCAGCCGCCGCCCTGTTCGGTTATAGCACCGCGGAGGCGCTCGGTCAGAATCTCGATCTGATCATCCCCGAGCACCTGCGGGCGACCCATTGGCGCGGCTTCGAAGCAGCCATGACAAATGGTGTCATGAAGCTGCAGGGCCGCCCGACCGTGACCCGCGCGACGCACCGGACCGGACGCAAACTTTACGTCGAAATGACCTTCGCCCTCGTCAAGGGACAAGCCCGGGACACGGCGCGCGGCGCGGTCGCCGTAGCGCGCGATGTGACCGAGCGCATCGAACAGCAACGGGCCGACGCCCGCCGTGACAATCGGGAGCACACTCAATGGACACCATGACTGGCAAGACGACTGCGAAGACCACCGACGCCATCACTGGTGTCGTCGATGCCTACTACGAAGAAAGCGCGATGGACGTTGCAAAGGCGAAAGTCGAACCTTGATCAAGTTGTTGTCACCGGATGCACGGGCTGAGCGAACGCTGGCCATCTGCCTTGCACTGATCGCCGGCTACGTGGACGCCTACGCGGTTGTTGCCCTTGGTGGCACCTTCGTGTCCTTCATGAGCGGGAACACGACGCGGACCGGCTCTGTCATCGGGCAGGGGAATTTCGTGGCGGCCCTACCTTCCGCGCTGGCAATCGTGTTCTTCGTGGCCGGGGCCTTTGCTGGGACTTGGCTCACTCATTCCGGGCTCCGTCATTCGCGCCGGTTCCTGCTCGGAACGGTGGCGGCCTCGCTGGCGGTGATCATCGGTATTACGCAGCTTGGCTCGTTGGACGCCACGGTTGGCATTGCGACGCTCAGTCTGGCGATGGGCATGATGAACACCGCGCAGTCCCGGGTCGGCGCTGAAGCGGTGAGTCTCACCTTTGTGACGGGCGACCTACACAGGATGGGGAGCCACTTCGCCCTGGCAGTCAAGCGGGCGCCCCTGCAGGATGCGCAGGGACCGTGGGATACACATCTCCGCCGGGCTCGTCTTCTGGCGGGTGTATGTGCTGGTTTTCTAACCGGTGCGGTGCTGTCAGGACTGGCGACCTCGCAGCTCGGGGCGTGGGTCCTGCTGCCTCCCTTCCTGATTCTGCTGGCACTGGCCCTCGTATGGGTTCCTCTTGCCTAAGACAACCTACCAATAGAGGCAGCCCACCAGGTCGCCTCCAATCCCCTGCCGCCGCGTCCACGCAAACCGAGCACGGTCGGGTTCGCCACCGGGGTCGAGATCGCCATCATCGATGAGACGGGCAGGCCCCTGCCGCCGAATCGCGCCGGAGAAGTAGTCGTGCGGGGGCCCGACGTCATGCGCGGTTACCGCAACGACCCGGAGGCGACGGCCGCCGCTTTCATAAATGGCTGGCTTCGTACCGAGGACGCCGGTGTCCTCGATGACGACGGCTACCTTGCTCTGACCGGGCGCATCAAGGAATTGATCAATCGAGGTGGAGAAAAAATCGCACAATCGGAGATAGACGACGTGTTACTGGCGCATCCCGCGGTGGCTGAGGCGGCAGCCTTCGGCGTACCGGACGCCAAGTATGGTGAAGAAGTCTGGGCAGCCGTGGTGCTCAAGGGCGACTCTGACGCCGAGCGACTGCAGGCATTCTGCCGAACTCACGTGGCCGATTTCAAAGTGCCCAAGGTGATCCTGATCACTTCGGCATTACCCAAGAACGATATGGGCAAGGTCGAGCGGCAGGAACTTGCGGCCCTGTTTTCTCGGCAGAGTTGAGCGACGCGCGCAGTGCCCCAAAGCGATCACGGTAGCAGCGTCCAATGACTTTTTCGATCGGGACAGGGATCTTAACAACATCGAAATCGACTGCACACTATCGTGTCGACTTTCGCATCCCGTCCCCGTTACGCGCGGCACCCAGAGACGCCAACACATGGGTTCGGCCGGAGGATGCGGCATGACGACGAGGAAACAGATCGTCAGGTGGAAATCCCCTCATACCTGAACTCCGTCATCATGCCGGTCACCATGTGGTAGAGGTTGTGGCAGTGGAACGCCCATCGTCCCGGATTGTCGGCGTCGAAAGCGAAGCGGACACGGCCCATCGGCGTGACGAGAACAGTGTCCCGGACGGCTCCTTGGATCGGCCGGCCGTCGATGGCGATCACCTGGAACGCATGGCCGTGCAGATGGATCGGATGCGCCATCATCGAGCGGTTGACCAGATCGATCTCGACGCGTTGTCCCTTACCTAGCATGAGCGGTGTGACCTGCGGCCAGTACTCGCCGTTCATAGACCAGGCATAAGGCTTCATTCCGCCGCCGAGAGCGATCGTCCGGGCAATGTCCGCGCGGCGTGGCGGCAGCGGTTCCACGGCCGTAAGCCGGGCCTCCAGCGAATTGTCGAGCGGCGGCGCGGCTTGCGCGCTATCAGCTATCCGCGGAATTCGCGCACCTGCCGTGGCGAGGACGATTCCGGTCTGCCGACCAGGGCCTTCCAGTCGGGCAAGAATCGGAAACGCGCCGGCCCTTGGCAGATCGATCAGGATGTCGAGGCGCTGGGCCATCGCGATCGGGAAGCGACTGCCCGCAACTGGATGTACGGGGTGGCCGTCCGTCGCGACCACGCGGCCGACGAGTTCGCCGAGATCGACCCAAAACTGACTCGAGGACGCGCCGTTGATGATGCGGAGGCGGACCCGGCCGCCACGCTCGACGCGCACGATCTCCGGATCGGCGAGCGTTCGCTCGTTGGCAAGGAAGGCGTCGTATTGAACATCATTCAGATTCATTCGCGTGCCGCCCGGTCCCGACATGGCCATTCCCGGCATGACGATGCCGTCGGCAGCCATGCCGCCCATGCGTGGTTCCGGCGCATTGCTGCCGCCTTTGCGACCTGGGGCCTCCTCGGCCGTTTGCGCCTGGGCTCGCGCTGCGGCTACGCTCGTGCCGGTGAGGCCGGCGAGGACCTCGTCCGGCGTTCGGAAGGTGAAGTCGTGCAGCATGAGAACAACTTCCTGCCGGTCTTCGCGAAGCTCAGCGACATCATGGACGATGAGCGGCGCGGTCATCAGGCTCTGCTCCTGCATGTCGTGATGCGAATGCATCCAGTACGTGCCGGGAATCGGAGCATAGTCATAGGCTTGAACCGCGCCGTTGCCGATCGGTGGGGTCTGCGGCCATGGGAAGCCGTCCTGCGTCCAGGGCGGAAGCTGCCCATGCCAATGGACGATGGTGCGTGTGCCAGCTTGATTGACGAGCTCCACGCGAAACCGCTCGCCGGGGGCGAGGCGAATGCCGGGACGTCCATCCGGACCTATAAGCCCGAAGACCTTGGCTGGCCGGCCATTCACCTCGAGCACGCGTGTTCTAGCGACGAGCCGATTCGGAACAGGGGATGCCGCGCGGACCGAACCGGGCAAGATGGGCAGCACGCCAGCAGCCAGCGCGGCGCCAAGAAAGTCACGGCGAGAGTAGGGCTTGCTCATGGCTCTGACGTCTGTATATTGGCAAACAGCGCGTTGAGACCTTCGGCCATCGTCGGATGCGTGAGGATCGCGTCGCGCAAGACCGTATACGGCACATCGTCCAACATCGCCGTCTGCACCGCCGCCATGACTTCACCGGCCTCGGGCCCGAGCATCGTGAAGCCGACGATCCCGTCGTGGTGCGCGCCGACGAGCGCCTTCATGAAGCCGCGCGATTCGGCGATCGTCCGCGTCCGGAGCACCGCGCTCATCGGCAACTTCGCGACACGGACGTCGACGCCGCGGCGTTGCGCGTCCTCTTCACCGAGGCCGACTCGCGCGAGCGGCGGATCGGTAAACACGCAGAACGGGACGAGCCTGTCGCGGGTGGTGCGATGTCCGCCGGCAAGATTGTCTCGGATGACGCGGAAATCGTCGAACGACGCATGGGTGAACTGCGGGCTGCCGGCGCATTCGCCGATCGCCCAGACATCGGGGGCGCTCGTCTCGAGCCGATCGTTGACGGCGACGTAGCCGCGCGCGTCGAGCTCGACGCCGGCGACGTCCAGTCCGATCCCGGCAGTGTTGGGCGTGCGACCCGTCGCGACCAGGATGTGGCTCCCGTCGATCGTTCGTTCACCGTCGGGCATGCGCACGTCGATTCGGACGCCTTCACCCGAGCGCCCCTTGACACGCAGTGTCTCAGCGGCAACGAGGACGTCGATACCTTCGTCACGGAACATTCGCGCGATCGCGTCGCAGACGTCGGCATCCTCGCGGCCGGCGAGCTGAGCGGCTCGCTCCACGAGCGTGACGCGGCTCCCGAAGCGCCGGTACGCCTGGGCGAGCTCGAGCCCGACATACCCGCCACCCAGCACGATGAGATGGGGCGGGACGCGATCGAGCTCGAGCGCCTCGATGTGCGTGAGAGGACCGGCCGCGGCGAGATCGGGGATGTCCGGGATCGTCGCGTGAGTCCCCACGTCGAGGAACACCCGATCTCCGGCCAGCACGCGCATGCCACCCTCATTCAACCGCACTTCGAGCGTTTTCGGCGCCACGAAGCGCCCCGTCCCCATGATCAGCTCGGCGCCGCTGGCCTTGTACCGCTCCAGATGCATGGCGATCAGGCCGTCGACCATGTCCCGCTTGCGCTGTCGCACGCGTGCCATGTCGATCGCAGCGGAGCCCGCTTGGGTCCCGAACTCCGCCGCATGCTTCACCAGCGCGGCGACCTTTGCGCTCCAGATCTCGTTCTTGCTGGGTAGACAGTTGATATTCGGGCAGGAGCCGCCGATCCATCGTCGTTCCACGACGGCGGTGCGGTGTCCGGATCGCGCCATGTGCCAGGCCAGGTACTTGCCGCCCTCTCCACTGCCCAGGACGAGGATGTCGACGTGTTCCGCTCGCCCGGCGCTCATCGGCAAGGACCTTCAGACGCGGCGCCGGTAGTCCTCGTCAGCCCGAAAGAAGTGGCAAAGCCCATCGCTGCTTTAGTCGGGACGTGCGACGCGGTCGCGAGCACCGGCAGACCACTCCGGTGGGCGTCGTACAGTCCCTGGATCCGGTGCGTGTTCCCAGGCCCACAGTTGCCCGCGCAGACGGCGAGCCGGCCGGTCAGGTACGCCTCCGCCGCCGCGGCGAAGGCTCCCGCCTCCTCGTTGCGGACGTGAATCCAAGTTACTGCTTTATCATTAATGTTGAGTCTGGTCATATGGGTCCCCTCTCGTGGTCAGCGTCGCGGCCCGTCCACCTCGAGCCAGTCGTAGGCGAAGACGCTCACGCGGTAGTTCGGCGCAGCCTCCACCGGGACCTCGAAGTACGTGCTGTTGGACGCTGGAATGTCGTCGCCCAGCCAGGTCACCTTCCGGGTGATGACCTTGCCCTTGGCGTCGAGGCCGTCGACGTGCAGCTGGACGTGCGCGGCGGCCGCGCCGTACTTGTTCTCGACCCGGCCGCTCAGGATCGGCGCACCGTGCCGCTCTCCCTGTTGCCAGTTGATGTCGAAGTAGCGCTGCCACCCCACGTTGAGCGGTTGAAGCTCGTGGCCGAGTGTCACGGGCATCGTTGTCCCCACCGACGAACAGCCGGCGAGCGAAACGATCACAGCGAACATCTCCATTCTCCTTTTGGTCACCACCATGCCGGGCCCCACAGGTCCCAGTCCATGTCGGCCACGTGGCCCGCCCAGGCCTCATCCGCGGCGATCTGACGCTGGAGCCGCAGGTGCTGATACTCGGAGTACTCCTTGGGCCCGCCCACGTAGAGGCACTTGCACCCGTCGGGATCGGCATAGGTGTAGACGACCTTGCCGTCCTTGGTGTGACTCTCGAGCCGGTAGGGTGGCCTCGCAGCGAGGCGCTGCTGCCGTTCGGCCGTGTCCGCGGGCCGCATCACGAATCCGGCCGCCGCCAGCAGCTGCTCGGTTGAGTGCGCTTCCGAGCGGCGGATCGTCGCGCACCCCG
>QHSU01000046.1:557-20023 GCA_003220535.1 Candidatus Rokuibacteriota bacterium | reverse complement strand
GCTTCCGGACCCCGGAGCGTGCCTCATGAACCTGGCGAGCGTCCTCCGGCCCGGTGGGCGGCTCCTGCTTCAATTCCCGAACTACCCGCCGTCGCTCTCTCCGGGCATGACGCACTTCCGAACTCGCGCGGGGCTCGGACGGCTGATGGCAACCGCCGGCTTCACGCAATGGAGCATTAGCTCGCTGAAGCTGCGCCGGCACGCGGGGTTCCTGTACGAGTACCTGCACGAGCGGCCGATCCGCGCCTACCGCCGCTACCGCAGCCGGAACGGTCTCCCTCGTCCTCTGATCTACGACGAGAGCTGGGCGTTCCAGCACGGCAGCCGGCTCGAACCCTTCAAGTACGCGCTGCACACCGCGTGGCTTGCGCTGTCGGTGACGATGCGCGCGGGCGGTCCGGTCTTCGCCCGCGCGCCCGTCGGCGACGATATTCTCAACCGCAACCTGATCGTGCTGGCGCGCCGCTAGCGATACGGAGAGTCATGACCGCGATCGCCAGGAGCCGGGTCGTGCTGCGGTGCACCCTCGGACGGACCATCCGGGACGTCGTCGCAGAGTGCATGGAGCGCTGCGATTGGGAGCGCATCGTTCCCCGCGATGCGTCTGTGGTCGTCAAACCCAACCTCTGCACCGCGGTCCCCGACAAAACGGCCTCGTCGAACACCGATCCCGCGCTGACGGCGGCGGTCTGTGAAGTGTTGCTGTCCCGAACACGGCGAATCGTCCTCGGCGAGTCGGACGGCCTGCGCCAGAAAGCGCAGGAGGCATTCGCGGCCTCGGGCTACGTCGAGATGGCGCGCCGCCTGGACATCCCTCTCGTGAACTTCACGGAAAGCCCCAGGGTAACCGTCGCGTGCGAGCCGGCGGGCGACATCGAGCTGCCGCGGATCCTGCTCGAGGCCGACGTCGTCATCACGCTTCCGGTGCTCAAGACCCACGCCCTCACCTACTTCACGGGGGCGATCAAGAATCAGTGGGGGTGTCTGCCCCAACACGACCGGATCCTGCTCCACAAGCACCTCGATCCGCTGCTGGCGACGCTCCACCGGGTGCTCGCGCCGAAGCTCGCGATCATGGACGGTATCATCGCCATGGAAGGACGGGGTCCTGCGAACGGCAAGCCGCGCCGGATGGACGTCGTCCTCGCGAGCGAGGACGCGGTCGCCCTCGACGCGACCGCGATGCGCTTGATCGGCCTCAGGCCCGAGCGTGCCCGCCATGTCGTGCTGACCGCCCAGCAGGGCTTGGGACGGATGGAGGAGCCAGCGATCGAGATCGACGGCGACTTCGATCGGCTCGCGACACGGTTCGAGCCCGCGATTCTCGACAAGGCGATCGCGGCCATGAACTACATGAGCCGCTACCATTGGTTCGTGAAGTACCTCCTGGAGCGGGACACGGTCTTCTACCCGGTCCGCGCCCTTGTGCAGGCGCTCCGGCGCGTCGGAGTGGTCGAAGGTGGCTAGGTCGCTGCGCGTCCTCTTCGCGGGCCTGGCGCTGCCGTTCCCGCCGATGAACGGTCACCGTCTCAGGACCTGGGCGATGGTGCGCGCCCTGGCCGACGACGGCCATCGTGTCACGCTCGTCTCGTTCGCCGAGCGCGACGAGATGCTCGCCGACCTCCGGCCGCTCCACGAGCTCTGCACGGCCGTCGACCTCGTCTCGACGCCAGTCGCGGCGGCGCGGCCCGCCCTCGAGCCGCTGCGCCGCGGCCTCGCCCTCGCTTCGCCCCGGCCGTTCGGGGTCTGGAAGCTTCGTTCGACAGAGCTGACTCGGAGCCTCGAGGGGCGGCTCGCCCGAGAATCGTTCGATCTGATAATCTGCGACGGGATCTACAACATGCAGAATCTGCCCGCGAATTTATCGGTCCCGGTCGTGCTGAACAAAGACGACGTTGCCCACCTCATCGTTCGCCGCTTCCTGGCGCTCGAGGCGAACACGCTACGGCGCCTGTACGGCACGCTCGAAGCCCGAAAAGTAGAACGCTGGGAACGCAAGACGATCCGCCGGGCCCGCGCGGTGCTGGCGTGCTCCGAGGTCGACCGGACCCTCCTCTTGCGGCTCTGGCCGACGGCATCGGTGTCGGTCGTGCCCAACGCCGTGGACACCGACCACTACGCGCCTCGGAGCGGCGCCGAGCCCGCGACTGTCCTGTTCCAGGGCGGGATGGACTGGCACCCGAACCGTGACGCCGTCGAGTTCTTCGTCGCCGAGGTGCTGCCCGAGCTGCGGCGCCTCGTACACGGTGTCCGTTTCCGCGTCGCCGGGCGGAGCCCGTCCGAGACGTTCCGGCTGCACCTCGCCGACGTTCCCGGCGTCGAGTTCACCGGGACCGTGCGCGACATGCGCGACGAGATCGCGAAGGCCACCGTCTGCGTGGTGCCCCTGCGTATCGGCAGCGGCACGCGGCTGAAGATCCTCGAGGCGGGCGCGATGGCCAAGCCCATCGTCTCCACCTCGCTCGGCGCCGAAGGCTTGGAGCTCGTGCCCGGCGAAGAGATCGTCCTCGCCGACGAGCCGCGGGCCTTCGCGCGCTCCGTGGCGGCGCTCCTCGGCGACGAGGCGCGGCGCGCCGAGCTCGGCCGCGCCGCGCGTCTGCGGATCGTGAAGCAGTACAGCCTCGGCGTGTTCCAAGCCTCGCTCCGCGAGGCCTTGGCGGACGCTCTTCGATGATCCTCTTCTACTTGCTCGTCACCGTCATGCCGATGATCCGCCACCCCCTCTGGACTGACATCGTCGGCGATCTGACGGTCATCAAGTACCTGGGCATCGCATGTCTGGTCTACGCCGTTTTCTATCTTCCGTCCCGCGAGACGCCGCCGCCGATCTTTGCGACGTGGCAGGCGCGTTTCTTCGTCGCCTTCGCGCTACTGGTAATCGGGCTGTTCCTGGCATACGGCGACCCGCTGCTTCCGTTCGAGATAAGCCCGCTCATGAGCTTCGCGTCATTCCTCGTTTTTCTGTTCTTGACCCTGACCGTCGTCGACTCTCTCCACCGCCTTCGCTGGGTCCTGCTCATGGCGGTCGGCTCGGTCGCGTACGCCTCCCTCCACGTGCTCCGCGAGTGGCAGAAGTACGGAGACATGGCGGCCGGCTACCGTCCCGGATGGGTCACCGGAGACCCGAACTACTACAGCATCTCGGCACTCCTCTGCGTTCCCCTCGCCATCTACCTGCTCCGCACGGAGCAGCCACGCTGGGAGCGCTGGTTTTGCATCGGCTCGATCGTGGTGACGGTTTTGGGGCTGACATTCGCCGCGTCTCGCGGTGGCTTCGTCGGCATGGCGGTGGGAGCCATCGTGATGGCAGTGCACGCGAAACACCGCTTGCGGACCCTCGCGATCGTCCTTGTGGCAACGCTCCCCCTGATGGTGATCGCGCCATCGTCCCCACTCTCGCGCATCTTCAGCCCCGACATCCATGACACGTATTCGGCCGATCACCGCATGGCGCTGGCGGCGGCGGGACTGGAGATCTTCCAGCTGCACCCGCTCACCGGGGTTGGGCCCGGGAATTTCAAGGACTTCCTCCAGCACGTCGTCGAGCTCGACGAGTACCACGTCGCGCACAACTCGTACGTCGAGGTTATGGCCGAGATGGGGCTGCCAGGCATCCTGTTGTTCTTGGCTGCGATCATCGCGACGTTCGTCAGCCTCGAACGTGTCCGCCGGGCGAGCGCCAGCGGCGACCCTCCGCTCATCGCTCGAACCGCGGAGGCGCTCGAGGTCGGCCTCGCAGCGTTCCTCGCGGCCGCGTTCTTCGTCTCAGCGGAGGCTCACCGGCTGTTCTGGTTCATGATCTTTCTTTCCACGGTGCTGCCGCCGCTCGCAGAACGCAGCCGAGCCAGCGCCCCTGGGAAGTCTCCTGAAGCGCCACGGCGTTCGTTCGTCCAAGGGTCTCACCGGATTCCGTTG
This sequence comes from Candidatus Rokuibacteriota bacterium, assembly GCA_003220535.1. GTDB lineage: Bacteria > Methylomirabilota > Methylomirabilia > Rokubacteriales > CSP1-6 > AR31. Next base: position 16,108 of record QHSU01000046.1, on the reverse strand, counting down.
CTCGTGCTGACCTCAGTCGGGTGTCTGCTGGGCGATTTCGCCATGCCTTCGCACGTGGCGGCCCAGAGCGTCGACGCACTACCCGCCTTGGATGAACATGGCGGCTACAAGAGTCTCCCCATCGCGGGCAAGGCGAGTGGGTTCTTTCGTGTCGAGAAACTAGGCAATCGCTGGGTCTTTGTCACGCCAGAGGGTCATGTCTTCTGGTTACGGGCCGTCTACGGTGTCGACATCACGGACGGTGGCGCCTCGTACATCGAGAACCTCAAGAAGAAGTACAACGACCCGAGCTACATCCCGTGGTGGCCGTACGTCGGCCAGGCCGCGAAGCGGCTGAAGGCGTGGGGGTTCAACGCGTTCGGTGAGTACTCATCGCAATACGTGTTTCCGATCGGCGCATACGGAAGGCGAGAGACCAACCCGGAGAAGCTTCCGTTCATCCGGCTCATTAACCCCACGCTCTACTCGAGGCAATCGTTCGGCGTGAAGGATGTGCTGTTCGGCACCGATCCGGCCGTGACGCCGGGGGTGTGGCGCGTGGGTGGCTTCCCCGACGTCTTCGATCCGGCCTTCGAGCGCGCGGCAAGGCACTTCGCTCGCGACGAGGAAGCGTTTCCTCGATTGGAGGTCCTGACCAAGGCTGGTTGGCTGATCGGCACGTCCATGGACGATCGCGACTATCTGTTCGGCTTCGGAGCGATCCGCGAGCTGGGCGGCTGGCATATGCACCTCGGGTGGATGGTCGCCGCGAGCGCGCCAAGCCAGACGCGCAACCCGGAAGTCTGGCGCGGCGCCACCAAGGGGGTCTCGTACGCCGACACCAAGTTGTACACGAAGTACGCCTTCCGCGACTTCCTCCGGGAGAAGTACCAGACCGTCGAAGCGCTCAACGCTGCGTGGACGGCAAAGTACACGACCTGGGATTCGGATGGCGGCTGGCCGAGGGGCGCTGGCGTGCTCGACGAGAGCGGTCGCAACCCCTGGATGGGGAAGGACTTCTACTCGCTCAAGGACAGCGCACCACGAGTGAAGGCCGATCTCGACGAGTGGGTCGGAAAGCTCGCCGATCGATATTTCTCCGTCGTAGCCGCAGCCATCCGCGCCGGCGACCCTAACCATCTCGTGTTCAGCCCTGCCGCGCTGAGCACGCGCGCTCACCCGAAGGTGCTTGAGGCGGCCGGGCGTCACTGCGACGTCCTCCAGGTCGAGGGCCCGTGGGACTCCGATACTATGTATGAGCGGGCCTACGGCCTGGCGAAGAGGCCTCTCTTCATCTGGACGACGTTCATGTCACACTCGGATTCTCCGCTCGCGAGTACCAAGCTGAGCGGCTGGGAGTCGGTCAACTTCCCGACGCAGGAAGCGCGTGGCCAGGCCTACGCGTCCTTCGTCCGGCGCATCGTCACCTTCCGCACGTCAGACGGGACCTATCCGTTCGTCGGTCTCGACTGGTGGGCCTGGACCGACAAGATCACCGGCGGCGAGAGCAACAACTTCGGTCTCGTCACCAACAAGGATAACGCCTATGACGGTAAGGAAGCCGTCACGGCCGTCGGCAAAGACGCCTGGGGGTACCCCACGGGGAGCGAGGCCAGGAACCACGGTGACTTTCTCAGCTTCGTGAGAAGAGCGCACGAGGAGGTCTTCTCCGCGCTGAAGTCGCAGCTGGCGGCCTCAATGGGCCGGAAATGAGCGCCGTACCGGCGATGATCGGGCTCGGTCCCGACCGACCACGGTTGATCGCGTTCTACCTTCCGCAATTTCATCCAATACCTGAAAACGACGAATGGTGGGGGGCTGGATTCACCGAGTGGAGCCACGTAGCGCAGGCTCGACCACTCTTCCGCGGCCACCATCAGCCGCATCTCCCGGGCGAGTTGGGCTTCTACGATCTCCGTCTGCCAGAAACGCGCGCCGCGCAGGCCGAGCTCGCCCGGGACCACGGCATCTCGGCGTTCTGTTATTGGCACTATTGGTTCGCTGGCAGGAGGATCCTGGAACGCCCATTCGATGAGGTACTCAGATCGGGCGAGCCGCGGTTCCCCTTTTGCCTGGGCTGGGCCAACCAGGACTGGTATGGTAACCCGTATCGTCTGTTGATCGAACAGACCTATCCTGGCCTTCAGGATCACACGGCTCACTTCTCGACACTGCTCAAGGCATTCTCTGACGACCGCTATCTCACGGTGGATGGAAAGCCGTTGCTCTATTTCTACAAACCGTCGTTGCTGCCCGACTCGAAGCGAGTCACCGACCACTGGCGGGAGCTCGCGCATCGAGCAGGACTCCGGGGTCTCCATCTCGTGGGAGAAGCGCTACCCTCCTGGACGCCCACAGACGACGGCTTCGATGCAGTGGTTACCATCGCGCTTCCTCGCCGCCTCGACGACCTGGCCTGGCAGCGGCCCTGGCGGACGCTGCGATCGCTGCATCGCCGTCTCAGAAATCGCCCGACGATCTACAGCTACTCAAAGATTCTCCGAACGCTCCTCGCCGAGTCGCGGTCAGGAGCGCTGAGCTATCAGTGCGTGATTCCCAACTGGGACAACACTCCTCGCTGGGGAGTCGACGGCATGGTGCTGCGAGACTCGACACCCGAGCGCTTTCGAAGTCACGTCAGACAGGCTCTGGAACGAGCCGTCGCGGCTCCCCCGGCCGCTCGCCTCGTCTTCATCAAGTCGTGGAATGAATGGGCGGAGGGGAACTACCTCGAGCCAGATCGTGAGTTCGGCCGCGCCCACCTCCGCGTCCTGGCCGAGGAGCTCGAGCGGCTCTGGCCGGCCGCCACGGTTTCCCGGCCCGAGTTCGGTCGCAATGGAGCCGTGAACGCGGCGGCGCCGGCTCACAAAGCCGTCGAGCAACGGCCATGGCTGTGAGGCCAGACGCGGACGCCATGGGAACGACGAGCGATCTCCAGACGGCATCACGAACTCCCAAGGGCCGCCTCGGCCTCCCCTTCGACTGCGCCGTGATCATTTCACCCTTCTTCTGGAACTTCCGCGACGACATGTGGCAGACGACCCACAACATCGCCATCCAGCTCGCGCAGCGCGTGCCGACGATTCTCGTCGAGCCTCCGGCCGCCTGGGACGCGCGCAGCGAACAGTTCCGCTTGCTCCGCCTGATGACCAGTCTCTTCGGTCGCCGAGCACGGCGCGCACGCCCGAACCTTCTCGTGTTCCGGCGCCGCACACTGCCAGTGGGCCGACTGGACGCCGTGCGTTGGTTCGACACGCGTCGCAACACCGCGGCTCTGCGCAGGTACCTCGCCCGCGCCGGTTTCCGCCGGCCTCTTCTCTGGCACTCATTTCCGTATTGGAGTGAATCGTGGATCGACGCCGTGGATTACGCGATCACCGTGTACCACTGCCTCGACTATTCGCCGCGCGACGAGGAAGCGCGGATCATCCGCCGCGCCGACGTCGTCTTTGGAGTGAGCGAGACTCTCGTCGACAAGCACCGCGCCCTCAACCCGCGCACATATCTTCTGCCGAACGGAGTCGATCTCGAGTTGTTCGATCGTCGCCGGGCCACAACGACGCCGCGTCCGAACGATCTGCCCGAGGGGCGGACGATAGGTTTTGTCGGCAGCATCAACTGCCACGTCGACCTCGAGCTCGTCGAAACCCTCGCCCAGCGGTTCTCTCTTGATCATGTGATCCTGGTTGGCCGGGTCCTCGACAACGAGACGGCGCCGCGAGGGCCGCAGGCCGAAGCTCTGACCAGACTGCGCAGTCAGCGCAATGTGCGCCTGCTCGGATTCAAAGCGAGCCCGGAGCTCCCAGCCTATATGAACTCGTTCGACGTCTGCCTCGTCCCCTTCCTGGCCAACCCGTTCAATCAGGAATGCGACCCGCTGAAGTTCTATCAGTACCTCGCCTTCGGTAAACCGGTCGTGACCACGGCCGGGGTGCCGGTCGCCCAGCGCTACCGCGATATCTGCTATCCGGCGGTGTCCCACGAAGACTTCGTGCGACAGACCGCCGTCGCTCTCGCCGAGCCAGCCGACGCACCGCAGCGCGCCCGAAGATTGACGGTCGCCGAAGGGCACAGCTGGAATGCTCTCGTCGAACAGGCCATCTCCACGATCGCCCGCCCGGGAAACGCGCCATGAATATCGGATTCGTCTCCCAGGCTCTGCCCTATCTGCCTTCCCGTGGCGGATTTCGCCTCTACGGTGGCAACCTCATCCGCTGTCTCTCGCGGAGACATCAGATTCACCTGGTGTCCATGCTGATCGAGGACGACTCCCAGCATCTCGACTGGGCTCGAAAGTACTGCGCGTCGATCACGACGCTCTCGGTGCCGCGAACCGCCAAGCTGCTGGAGCCGCTCAGCGCGGTGTCCGCGCACCTGTGGGGTCGTCCGCTCCAACAGCGCCGTGGGATGTACGACACCCTACGGCGGGGGTTCGGCGGCTGGGACGTCATCCACGTCGAGGGCGGTTACGCGGGCGGAATCGTGCCGGACCTGCCGATCGCGAAGGTGCTCTCCCTGCATGATTCGTGGACGCTCAGGTGCGACGAGATGCTGAAGTGCGCGCAGAGCCTCAGGGAACGGCTGTACTACACGCTGCTCAAGATCCACGAGCCACGCTTCGAGCGTCTCGTCTATCCGCGCTTCGAGCGCTGTACGGTCGTCGCGGAGCCCGACGTGCGGGAGGTCCGGCGAACGGTGCCGAACTGCATGGTCGACCTCATTCCGTATGGCACCGACACGGAGTACTTCCATCCGGTCCAGACGAAGAAGCTGCCGAACACGCTCGTCTTCCACAGCCATCTGGGGTACGCGCCCAACATCGAGGCGGCGCTGGAATTCGCCAACGATATCCTGCCTCTGGTCCGGCAGGGCGTTCCCGACGCGGTGTTTCACCTCGTCGGCGCCAATCCCGATCCCAAGATCACGGCCCTCGCGTCGCGCCCGGGAATCAGGATTTCGGCGAACCTGCCCGACCTGAGGCCGGCGGTGTGCTCGGGTCAGGTCTACGTCTGCGCCATCCGTCACGGCACGGGTCTCAAGAGCAAGATGCTCGAGGCGATGGCCATGCGCATGCCCATCGTCGGCTACCCGGGATCGATCGTCGGGCTCAGCGGCGTGTCCGGAAAGCACTATCGAGTCGCTCAGGATCCTCAGGAGTTCGCCGCACACGTGATCGACCTGCTGCGCAACGAATCGCTGGCCGAGAAGCTCGCTCGGGCCGGACGCGAACTGGTCGAGAAGGACTACAGCTGGGAGTCGCGCGCGCGCGTGTACGAGGAGCTGTATCAGAGGGTCATCGAGGAACGACGCCGCGGGACCCTCCCAGCCCACACAAAGCTTCGCCCGGCCATCGAGGCGGGACATCGGGCCTGAAGAAGGAGATCCAGGGGATGAATTGGAATGGCAGACCGGTACTGGTGACGGGCGGGGCGTCGTTCATCGGCTCGCATCTGGTCGACGGCCTCGTCGAGCGCGGCGCCAGCGTGCGCATCGTGGACGACCTCAGCAGTGGCCAGCTCGAGAACATCAAGGAGCACGTGGACGCGGGACGGGTGGAGTTCATCCGCGGCGACCTCAAGGAGAGCGGTCTCGCGAAGAAGGCCGTCGACGGGATGAGCGTCGTCTTCCATCTGGCGGCCGACCACGGCGGGCGTGGGTACGTCGAGCTGCACCAGTCGGCGTGCGCGTTGAACATGATGCTGGATCAGCTCGTGTTCGACGCGGCCGCGCACGCCCGCGTCGACAAGGTGGTCTTCGCCTCCTCGGGCTGCGTTTACCCGAATGGGCTGCAGACGGACCCTAGCCAGACCGTCTACCTTACGGAAGATTCGGTCGGACCGCCCTTTGATGCGGACAATATGTATGGCTGGGCCAAGCTGATGGGAGAGATGACCCTCCGCGCCTACTGCCAGGATCGTGGACTCGGAGCGGCCTCCTGTCGTTACTTCACCGTGTACGGTACCCGAGGTCACGAGAACCACGCGGTGATCGCGATGATCGCACGTGCGTTCCTCAAACAGGATCCGTTCGATGTCTGGGGCAACGGAGAGCAGATCCGCAACTGGACCCACGTGAGCGACATCGTCGCGGGCACGATCCTCGCTGCCGATCGGATCGACGACGGCACCGCGGTCAATCTGGGCACCATGGAGCGGACGCGGGTCATCGACGCCGCACGCGAGGTGCTCACCTACACCGGCCACAAAGCGGAGATCCGATTACTGCTGGACAAGCCCGTCGGCCCCATGAATCGCGTGGCTGACAACGCGCTGGCCGCGAGACTTCTCGATTGGCGGCCGAAGGTGAAGTTCGTCGATGGGCTCCACCGGACGATCGACTGGTATTTCGGGTCCAAAGATCGCGCGAAGCTGGCGGCGGATCTGGAACGGAAGCTCACGGAGCGATGAGGGCTTCATGCGCCGCGCGATCGGCGACCTCCTCTTCAAGATGCTTCGCCTGGCGAAGGAACCGCCCTTCCGTCTCTTTGTCAGACAAGCGGTCAGGCTTCTGAACACCTCTGTTCAAACGAAAGCTGATTGGGATGCCGTCGAACGTCCGCATTGCCTGTTGGGGATGCTCGAAGGTGCCAAGGAGGCTGTTCGCGAGTCGATTCACGAGATTTCCGTCATCGAGTTCGGTGTCGCCGCGGGCAAGGGTCTTCTGATTCTCGAGGCCTACGCGCCGATGGTCGAACGCGAAACGCGAGTGCGAATTCATCTCTATGGCTTCGATATGGGGAAGGGGATGCCGGAACTGTGTGGCGATCACCGTGATCATCCCGATGTTTGGAAGCCGGGCGACTATCAGATGAACGAGCATTTGCTGCGCTCTCGTCTCAGCGATCGAACGACTCTGCTCATTGGGCCAATGGCCGAGACAGTCCCGAAGTTCGTCGAAGAGCTTCAGCGGGCCCCGATCGGTTTCGTCGTCTTTGACGTCGATCTCTACAGCTCGACACGGGATGCCTTGAGGCTATTCACTCACCCGGGGAAACGGACTCTTCGGCGAGTCCCCCTCTACTTCGATGACGTGGATCTGTTCCAGAGTCACCGGTTTGCGGGTGAGTTACTCGCGATCGACGAATTCAACCTGCTCTGCAAACACACCAAGATCGACCGCTGGCGAGGACTCACGGAAGATCGGGTTTTTTTCGAGAGCTCCTGGCTCAGGAAGATGTACGTCGCCCACGATCTCGAAGCAATTTCACGGGTTATGCTCACGGGACCTCCCGCTCAGCTGCGAGAATAGAGGGCGGTGTGCGGCACACGACCGGCGCTGTCGTCAACGCGTTCAAGGACCGGGAAGAGGTCGCCGCGGACCGCGAAGCGCGGGAGCGGTGAACAGGCGATGGGATCGCTGATCGGCATCGGGGGCGGCACCGGCGCCGGCAAAACCACCATCGTCCGCGCCCTCGTGGACCGCATGGGCGGGACCGTCATCGATCTCGACGCGTACTATCATGATCGGAGCGGGCTCCCCCCGGCCGAGCGCAACCGGATCAACTACGACGACCCGGTGGCCATCGACGCGGTGCTGCTCGTCGCGCACCTCACGCAGTTGACGCACGGTGAACCGGTGCAGAAGCCCGTGTACTCGTTCGCGACCCACACGCGGATCGGAGTCGAGGTCGTCGCTCCGGCTCGGCTCGTGATCGTCGAGGGCCTGTTCACCCTGTGGTGGGAGTCGCTGCGGTCGCTTCTCGACGTCAAAATATTCGTGGACGCGCCGTCGGACCTCCGGCTCATCCGTCGGATCCGACGGGACATCTCGGAGCGCGGCCGCAGCGTAGACCAGGTGCTGCAGCAGTATCTCGGCACGGTGCGCCCGATGCACGAGCGGTACGTGGAGCCGACACGCGCCCACGCCGACCTGGTCGTGACCAACGACGGCCCGATGGAGGACGCTGCAGAGCGCATGATCGACGTCGTGCGACGGCGAATGATCGATGGCATGGCCGCGACCGCTGTGAGGCGATAGACTATGGGGCGACCCTCGCACGGATGGGACGACGGCGCGGTGACGCGCGCGCCGTCTGCCCGGCACTGGTGGGAGCTCGGTGCGCTCGTCGCGCTGGCCGTGCTCTACGCCCCCGCCGTCGGCGATCTGGTCCAGGCCTGGCAGCAGGACACCTACGCCGGTCACGGGATGTTCGTGCCCCTCTTCAGCGTGCTCATCGCCTGGATCGAGCGCGACCGCTTGCGCGCGGCGGCCGGACCCGGACACCGGGGTGGGCTCGCCGTCATCGGTGCGGGGCTGGCGCTCCTGGCGCTCGGCACGTGGAGCGACAGCCTGCTCGTGAAGGGGCTGTCGATCGCCGTCGTGGTCGCCGGTCTCGTCGCGTGGAGCTTCGGGTGGCCGTGCCTGCGCGCGGCCGCGTTCCCCGTTGGGTTTCTGCTCCTGATGGCGCCCCTGCCCCAGGCCGTCGTCGCCGCGGTCACCCTCAAGGTCCAGCTGTTCGCGGCCGCGTTCGCCGTCGGCATGCTCCGGCTGCTCGACCTCCCCGTGTACCAGCGGGGCGTCGTCATCGAGCTGCCGGCGATGACGCTCCAGGTCGCCGAGGCGTGCAACGGTCTCCGGTTCCTCATGGCGCTGCTGGTGCTGACGGCCGCGTTCGCGCAGGTCACCCAGCGCAGCGTGCCGCGCAAGATCGCGCTGGTCGCCTCGGCGGTGCCGATCGCCATCGTCGCGAACGCGATGCGCGTGGCGGCGATCGCGATCGGCGTCCACTACGTGGGCCCCGCGGCCGCGAGCGGCACGATCCACAACTGGATCGGCAAGGGGGTCTGGGGCATCACGCTGATCCCGCTGATCGGGCTCGCGTGGCTGCTCGCGCGGGGCGGCATGTCGAAGGCCCGGCCCCTCGAGGAGGGCGTGGCGTGACGGCGGCGCCGATGCTCTTCATCCTGGCGGCGGCGACGAGCCTCGGGCTCGGCCTGGTCGCGGTGGCGCGACGCCCGCGCGGCCCCCTGCGCTGGAGCTTCGCGCTCGGGATGGCCGGATTCGCCGTCGAGTCGGCGGCGGCCCTCGTGCTCGTGACGCAGACGGACGCGCCCGACGAGCGCTTGTTCTGGCTCCGGACGACCAAGATCGCCGGCCTCCTTCTCCTCATTCCATGGGGCGTCTTCGTCGCGGGGCTCGCGCGCCGGGGCGGAGGGCATCTCTCGCGCCGGCTCCGAGCGGGGCTCGGCGTCGCCGCTCTGGTGGTGATGGCCAGCGCCGCCGCCGTGGCGTACCTGCCGGCTTTCCAGGTGGCCGACGTCGCCGGCGCGTTCTATGCCGCGAGGGTGGACGTCGTCGGCCGCATGGCGGTGATCGTCGAGCTGGTGGCCTCGGTGGCGCTCCTGGCCGGGCTCGAGGCCGCGTTGCGGGCCTCCCGGCGCGACGCGCGCTCGCGCATCAAGTACCTCGTGCTCGGTCTCTCCGGCGTGCTCCTCGGCCGCTTCTACTTCTTGAGCCAGGTCGCGCTGTTCAACGTCGAGATGGCCAGCTACCTGATCACAGACGTCGCCATTCTGCTGATCGGCAACGTCGCGATCGCGGCCTCGATGGCGCGGGACCGGCTCGGCGTCGAGCTGGCCGTCTCGCGACACGTGCTGTACCGCTCGGTCGTGGTCGGCGCGCTCGGCGTGTACCTCTTCGCCGTCGGCGTGCTCGGCTGGCTCCTGAATCGCCTCGGCATCGGCGAGGAGCTCTTCTTCGGGTCGGTGGTCGTGTTCGTGTCCGCGCTCGGCCTGGCCGCCGTGCTCCTCTCCGAAGCGGTACGGTGGCGCGTCAAGCGCTTCGTCACCCGGAACTTCTACCGGAGCAAGTACGACTACCGGGTGGAATGGGTGAATTCCACCAAGCGCCTGGGCTCGCTCGTGACGCTCGGGGAGCTGGCACCGCAGCTCCTGGGCACCGTCGTCGAGACGGTCGGCGCGACCGCGGGCGTCCTCTATCTGGACGGCGCCCGCGAGGGCGGCTTCCGCGCGGCGACGGCGGTGGGCACGCGGCGCCCGACCCCCACGCTCGCGGAGGGCCATCCCTTGATCGTGACGCTCGCGGCGCGGCGGACCCCGCTCGTCCTCGAGAACGGTGCGGCGGCCGCGTGGTTCGAGCCGCCAGTGGCGCAGGCGTTTCCCGAGGCGTCCGTGATCGTCCCCCTGCGTTGGCACGACGAGTTGACCGGCTTCCTCCTGATCGGGCCCGAGCAGACCGGCGTGCCCTACACCCTCGAGGACCTCGAGTTCATGGAGACCATCGGCGAGCAGGCCGCCGGCGTCATCGACACCGCGCGCCTGTCGGAAGGCTTGGCCCAGTCGCGCGAGTTCGAAGCGTTCCACCGGCTCACGTCGTTCGTGATCCACGATCTCAAGAACTCGATCTCGGCGCTCTCGATGCTCAGCGAGAACGCGCTGAAGCACTTCGACGACCCCGAGTTCCAGCGCGACGCCCTGACGACGGTCGCGCGGACCGTGGACCGCATGAAGGCGCTGCTCGGCCGGCTCAGCGCGGCCCCCGAGCCGGCCCGGCTGCGGCTCGAGCCGGTCGACCTGGCGACCCTCGCGCTGGAGGTGGCGTCGCCCGTCGTCAAGAGCGGCCGGATCAGCCTGGTCAAGGAGCTGGCGCCGCGGCCGATCTTGGCCGACGCCGAGGCGCTCTCGAAGGTCATCCAGAACCTCGTCACCAACGCCGTGCAGTCGATCGACGGCCACGGCACCGTCACCGTGAAGACCTTCGAGGAGCACGGGCGGGCGGTCCTCTCGGTCACCGACACCGGCTGTGGCATGTCGGAGGAGTTCGTGCGCACGTCGTTGTTCGCGCCGTTCCGCTCGACCAAGAAGGGCGGCTGGGGGATCGGCCTCTATCACGCCAAGGGCCTCGTCGAGGCTCACGGCGGCACCATCGACGTCGAGAGCACGGAAGGGACCGGCACCACCTTCTCGGTGAGACTCCCGATCGGAGACCGCACATGAACAAGCCGAAGCTGCTGATCGTCGAGGACGACGAGGCCATCCGCACCCAGCTCAAATACGCGCTGCGCGACGACTTCACGATCCTGTTCGCCGAGGACCGGAGCGACGCCGTCACCGCCGTCAAAGGCGAGCAGCCGGCCGTCGTCAGCCTGGACCTCGGGCTGCCGCCGCACCCCGACGGCGCCGAGGAGGGCCTGCAGGCGCTGGACCAGATCATGAAGACCGCGCCCGACACCAAGGTGATCGTCCTCACCGGCAACGGCGACCGCGAGAACGCCATTCGCGCGGTCCAGCTCGGCGCGTTCGACTATCACCAGAAGCCGATCCAGCTCGGTGACCTGAAGGTCGTGCTCCAGCGGGCCGCGTACCTCCGGTCGCTGGAGGCCGATGCCGATCGCCACCAGCGCGCCAGCGAGGCCACGACCCGCTTCGAGGACATCCTCGGCAACACCCCCGCGATGCGCGAGATCTTCGGCGTGGTGACGCGGGTCGCCAAGACCGACGTGACGGTGCTGATCCAGGGCGAGAGCGGCACCGGAAAGGAGCTCCTCGCACGGGCCATCCACGCCGCCAGCCCCCGGCGCAACCGCCCGTTCGTGGCGATCAACTGCGGCGCGATTCCGGAGACGTTGCTGGAGTCCGAGCTCTTCGGCCACGAAAAGGGCGCTTACACGGGCGCCCACATCCAGCGCAAGGGCAAGCTCGAGCTCGCGGACGGCGGCGCGCTCTTCCTCGACGAGATCGGCGAGATGAGCGTGCCCTTGCAGGTGAAGCTCCTGCGATTCCTCCAGGAGCGGGAGATCGAGCGCGTCGGAGGCCGCGAGCTGCTCCGCGTGGATGCGCGGATCATCGCCGCCACCAACAAAGACTTGAAGGTCGAGCTGCAGGCCGGGCGCTTCCGGGAGGACCTCTTCTATCGCCTCTCGGTCGTGAACCTGAAGCTCCCGCCCCTCCGGGAGCGGGGCGAGGACGTCGTGCTCATCGCCAACGCCCTGCTGCAGCGGAGCTGCAAGGTGCACCGTCGAAAGCTCCGGTTCGGAGGCGCCGCGCTGGAGGCGATCGCCCGCTACCCCTGGCCGGGCAACATCCGGGAGCTCGAGAACACGGTGGAGCGAGCGGTGATCATGACCCGAGCGAAGCTCATCGAGGCCCGTGACCTCGGCATCGACATCCCGGAAGGCGTCGATCTGGCGTCGCTCCGGCAGGCGCGGGACCGGGCTGAGCGCGAGGCCCTCGTGGACGCGCTCGTCAAGACCCGTGGCAACATCAGCCAGGCGGCGAAGCTGCTCGGCGTCAGCCGGCCGACGTTCCACGGTCTGATCGCCAAGTACGAGGTCAATGCCCGCGATTTTCGCTGAGCGGTGGAGGAGCGTGCCGAGTGGAGGCGACCCCGCGGCGCCCCACCCCCCGTTGCCCGACGACCACGGAGCCCTACCCCTAGCGCCCGGCGCCCCGGACAACGGGATACCGAAGCAAGCCCCGATCCCCCGATCATCACCCACTATGTGGCCGGCGGCCGAGTAATTACCATTTGGCCGGCAGCCGTGTAATCATCGGAGCATTCGAGGGTCCGGCGCCATGCGGCCGGTTCAGTGTCGCCACATGAAGGAGGAGGCGTGATGAAGAAGGTCGTCGCTCTCTGTTCCCTGGCTCTCCTGGTGCTTCTCGTCGGCGCGAACGTGGGCTCGGCCGTCGAGGAAACAATGGGGTTGATCACCGGCGGCGAGAAGGGCACGTACTACCAGTTCGGCCTCGATCTGCAGAAGCTCGTCAAGCCGGCGGGCATCACCCTGAACGTGTACCCCTCGAAAGGGTCGATCGAGAACGTCTACGCCGTCTACCAGCGACCCGGCGTCCCGATGGGGATCGTGCAGTCCGACGTGCTGGCCTTCGTCTCGCGCGTGCAGTCGGACCCGGTGCTGCAGCGGATCGCGAAGAAGACGAAGATGATCTTCCCGCTCTACAACGAGGAAATCCATCTGCTCGGCAAGAAGGGCATCGCCGACTTCGACGATCTGAGCGGCCGGCGTGTCGCCATCGGCCGCGAGGGCAGCGGCACCTATCTGACCACGCGCCTCCTGTTCAAGCTCTCAGAAGTGGCGCCCGCCGAGATGGTGCCGATCGACACGAGTGAGGCGCTCGCCGAGCTCAAGGCGGGGCGCATCGATGCGATGTTCTACGTCGCCGGGTTCCCGGTGAAGCTCCTCAAGGAAGACGTCACGGACAAGGACCAGCTCTCGCTGATCCCGATCACCAACAAGAGCATCCTGGAGTTCTATCCGCAGGCCGAGATTCCGGTCGGCGTCTATCCGTGGCAGACGACCGTGGTCAACACGGCGGCGGTCAAGGCGGTGCTGGTGTCGTTCGATTTCCGCCGACGGGACTGCGACAACGTGGGCCGCTTTGCGCAGGTCATGTCGAAGGGGCTCGACTCGCTCCAGAAGACCGGCCATGCGAAGTGGAAGGTCGTCGACTTCAACTACCCCCTTCGGGGCTGGGAACAGTACGACTGCGTGCGGAAGTATCTTGGCAAGGGTCCTGCCGTCCCGGCCACCGCCACGCCGCGCCCCGGACAGAACCCGGTGTTCGACGCGATCAAGGGGGTCCTCGACCAGTAGCGATCCAGGAGTGCCCGACGCAGCATACAATCCTCGCGGGCGATCGGTGTTCGTGCCCGGGGGGGCGGCGTGATTCGTATTCCGCGGTGCGTCCTCAGCGCACTGCTGGTCGGCCAGACTGTTTGCTTGACGGTATCGACCACCGCCATCTCGGAAATAGCTCCCATGATCGCTCCCGAGGTCAGACAGCTCGTTGGTGCCTCGTCAGCCCGAGTGATCGTCGAGTTGCGCCTCCACGACTCGGGAGACCCGAATCAGCGCCCTGAGGCCATCGCCCGCGCACAAGACGCGCTCCTGTCGCGCCTCCCTCACTCCCACATATCCGTGGCGCGACGCTATACGTCGGTGCCGCTGCTCGCACTCGAGATTGACGCCACTGCCCTCGCCGCCCTCGAGGCCATGCCCGATCTGGTCGTCAGCGTGAAGCCTGACCGCCGGTCGAAGACGCAGTGAGGAGGCCTGGTCGCTCGGCCGTCTATCTGGGCTTCTCCGCCATCCTGCTTCTCCTTCTCGCCCTCCCGAGGGCCTCGCCCCGCGCGTCGGACTCACCTGGCCCTCTGGTCCCACTCGAGGTCCGAAACCAGGCGCTGCAAGAGGGAAGCGGACGCGTCATCGTCGAACTCCGGCTTCCCGGCGGACCACACGTCCCCGAGGGCCTGTTCTCCGCGGCCGCGGCCGGCACACAACGGAGTGACATCGCAGTCGTCCAACGCCAAGTCCTCGCCCGCCTCGCGGGCACGAGCCATCGATTACTACGTCAGTACCGCACCGTCGCACTCCTGGCTTTGGAGGTGGGCCCCGACGCCATTGCGGAGCTCGAGGCGTCCAGCTTCTGGGTCAAGCGCGTGATTCCGGACGCCGTCAAGGCGCCGACCCTTCCACAGAGTGTGCCGCTCATCGGCGGCGATCAGGCCTGGGCTCGCGGCTTCGACGGCAGCGGGATGGTCGTCGCCATCATCGACACCGGCGTGCAGTCGAGTCATCCCTTCCTAGCCGGCAAGGTCGTGGAAGAAGCCTGTTTCTCGAGCACAGTGACCGGTCATAGCGTGACCTTGTGTCCCAACAGCCAGAACCAGCAGATCGGGACTGGCTCGGGCGTGAATTGCCCGCTGAGCAGCTGCTGGCACGGTACCCATGTCGCCGGCACCGCGGCCGGCAACGGCGCGGGTGCGGGTGTCTCGTTCTCGGGCGTGGCGAAGAGCGCGCAGCTCATGTCGGTCCAGGTCTTTTCCAAATTCACTAATGCCTCGGATTGCGGGGGCAGCGCCCCATGTATTCTCGCCTACACAACGGACATCATCTCGGGCCTGGAGCAGGTCTACAGCCTCCGTGGGACTCGAAGCTTCGCGTCAGCGAATCTCAGCCTCGGCGGAGGTCTGTTCACCGCTCCCTGCGACACGGAGCCCGAAAAGTCGATCATCGACAATCTGCGGTCCGTCGGCATCGCCACCACGGTCGCGGCCGGCAACAGCGGAGCGACGAACGCTCTCAGCTCACCCGCATGCGTCTCGTCTGCGATCAGCGTGGGCGCGACCACCAAGTCGGACGCCGTCGCGTCGTTCTCGAACGCGGCGTACTTCATGTCGTTGTTCGCTCCCGGTCAATCGATAACCTCATCGACCGTGGGCGGTGGTTTCGCGGTCGCCAGTGGCACGTCGATGGCCACGCCCCACGTCGCCGGTACGTGGGCGATCCTCAAGCAAGCAGCACCAACCGCCACCGTGGACCAGATCCTCTCTGCTCTGCAGAGCACGGGCCTGCCGATCACCGACACTCGGCCAAGTGGAAGCGTCACGAAACCGAGGATCCGCGTCGCTGATGCGCTCTCGGCGCTGACGCCGACGCCGGTCCTCACCGTCACCCCTGCCAGCGTCGCGGCGGGAGGGACAGTGACCGCCACATGGAGCGGGATTCCCGCGCCTACATCGACGGACTGGATCGGGCTCTATGTCTCGGGGACAAGCGACCAGGCCTATCTCGGGTGGATCTACGTCAGTTG
>QHSU01000046.1:0-451 GCA_003220535.1 Candidatus Rokuibacteriota bacterium | reverse complement strand
TAACAACGCCTACACCCGGCTGGCCACCAGCGGGACGTTCACCGTCACCGGGTCCGGCGGCGCTACCCTGGGCGTGAGCCCAACGAGCGTCGCGGCGGGAGGAACAGTGACCGCCACGTGGAGCGGGATTCCCGCGCCTACATCGACGGACTGGATCGGGCTCTATGTCTCGGGGACAAGCGACCAGGCTTATCTCGCGTGGATCTACGTCAGTTGCTCCCAGACAGCGGGGGCCGCGAAGGCCGCCGGCTCGTGCCCGTTCACGATACCAAGCGGACTGGCGCCGGGTAGCTACGAGCTGCGGCTCTACGCTAACAACGCCTACACCCGGCTGGCCACCAGCGGGACGTTCACCGTCACCGGGTCCGGCGGCGCTACCCTGGGCGTGAGCCCAACGAGCGTCGCGGCGGGAGGAACAGTGACCGCCACGTGGAGCGGGATTCCCGCGCCT
>QHSU01000096.1 GCA_003220535.1 Candidatus Rokuibacteriota bacterium | reverse complement strand
CCGCGGCGCGGTGATGGCGCTGAACACCAGCGTCTCCAACGTGGGGACACTCGTGGCGACGCCTCTCGCGACCGCGCTGCTGCTGGTCCTGGGCTGGCGACAAATCTTTTTCGTCGTTACGGTCGCCAGCGTTGTCATGGGCCTGATCTATCTCTTCTTCCGTGACTACGGGATGCCGAATCGAGCGGGTTCTGGATGGGCTGGACTCGTCCAGGGCTTCGGAAGTTACCGGAGAGTGCTGAAGAACCGCAACATGGTGCTCATCGCTCTCGTGTTCATGGTCGGCGGTGCCGGCCGTGACGGCGGGGTGAACCAGATCTATTTCGCGCCCCACCTCGCGAACGATTTCGGCTATTCCAGCCTGACCATCGGGATCCTCATCACGGCGATCAGTATCGGAAGTATCGTGGGTCCGATATTCTTCGGCTGGCTCTCCGATAAGTTCAGCCGCGTTCGCATGCTGCAGGCTTCCCTGGCGCTCTCCTGCGTGGGTACCCTGTGGGTCGCCCATCTTGGGCCGGGTGAAGTGATGCTGTTCATCAGCCTCTTGCTCTACAGCGCCTTCACCTCCTCGCGCGGGACCCAGACGCAGGCCATCGTCGCCGATGCGGCGTCGAACGAAGACCGCGACGCGGCGTTCAGCTTGTACTTTCTGCTGGGCTTCCTCTCCCAGCCTTTCTGGGTGCTGATCACGGGATTCCTCATGGACAACGCGGGATTCGCGACCGCGCTGACGGTATTGAGCGTGACGTACATTGTTGGGATCTTCGTTCTGGGCTTCATGCGCGACGAGCGCCCGACCGTGATGACCCCGGCCTCACAGCGACAAACGCCTGTTCAGTAGATCGGCCGGCCCGCGCTCGTGTCGGCCCGCGGCGGCGCCGCTGGATTGCGCGCGAGCCAGGCGGCCGCGTCGTCCATGTCCTTGATGGAGCCGCGCGGGATCGCCAGCACAAGATCGTGCGTGGCCAGCGTGTTGAACGCAGCGTCCACGTGCGTCGTGCGGCCGCCGCCGACGGGGAAGTCAAGCGGCCGCCGAGTTCTCGACATGCAGGAGAAGCACCTCGTGAGCAAGAGCAGAAATGGGTCTCGTGGACGGTCGGCGGCGGGTGTATAACAGGGCCCGGTCATGACGGGGCACTGAACGAAGGAGCCAGCGGAAGGAGAACACCATGAACAGGCTGTCGCGTAGACAATTCCTTCGGGCCTCGGGGACGGTCGTCGGAGCGACGATGGTGCCATCGCTGGCGCTGTCGCAGCGAGTGGGAGCCGCCGAGAAAGAGTTGATCCCGAAGAAGATGCCGTTCCCGCCGAACGACGAGTTCGGCAGCTACGAGCCGACGATCACGCCGGACGGGAACGCCATCTATTTCGCCCGCTTCGCGGGCAGCGGCGACAAGCGGGTCCTCGGCACGACGACGGACATCTTCGTCACGCACCGCATCCGCCAGAGCGGCGAGTGGCCCGGGACGGGCGCGGACTGGACACCGCCCGAACGGCTGCCCGACACGGTTAACAGCGACTCCATCGACCAGGAGCCGCGGATCACGCCGGACGGCAAGACGCTCTACTTCATGAGCCGGCGTTCGGGGAACGCGGACATCTGGGTCACCCACAAGCAGCCCAATGGCGAGTGGGCGAAAGCCCAGAGTCTCACCATCAACACCCCCGCCACCGAGCACTGCTTCATGCCGCTCGGCCTGCCGGGCGCGGACGATACGTCCGTGTTCGTCTCTGTCAGACCCAGAGAGGCTGGCGCCACTCCGACGGCGGACCTTTTCACCACCAGGATGGAAAAGGGCGTCTGGCAACCCGCCAGGAGATATGAAAGCAAGCTGCTCGACTCGATCGGGTTGAAGTGCCGCCTCAACGCCGTCTCCAGGGACGGGCTGGTGCTCGGCGTCGTCTCCGTGCATGACTTCGGAAAGTTCCACACGATGCAGTTCGTTCACTACGACCCGGCAAGCCGAGAGTGGAAGGGGCCGATCGTCCCGGCTCCGTTCAACAATCCGGCCATCGATGGCGCGTGCCCGATGTTCACGGCCGGCGGAGACAAGATGATCTGGTCGGCCGGCTATGACCGTGGGCCCGGGCCGGTGTCCACCTCCGGCGGCACCGGCTCGACCTACGACCTGTTCTGGCTGAACACCAGCGACATCGTCGCCTACTACAAGGCCAAGGCCGGACCCAGCTAAGCGAAACGCCGGCTCCGTGGCGCCCATGGGGCGAGCGAGCGCGAGGCGACTCGGTCTCGCGCTCGCCGCCTGCGCGCTGACCACGACCGTCGCCGCAGGCCACGCTGTTCTCCAGCGAGCGGAGCCCCGCGTCGAGAGCAAGCTGAAGCGTGCGCCCGACGAGGTCAAGCTGTACTTCACCGAGCGCCTCGAGCCGGCGTACAGCGCATTCCGCGTCATGAACGATCAGGGCGTGCAGGTCGACCGCCGGGACAGCCGCGTCGACCGCACGAACCCGGCGCTGCTGCGCGCGACGCTTCCGCCGCTGCGGCCGGGAGCTTACAAGGTGCAGTGGCGCGTGCTCTCGATCGACGGCGACGTCACCGAAGGCGCGTTCACGTTCCGGATCGAATGAGGGCGCTGCTCCTCGCCGCGCTCTGGGTGCACCTCGCCTCCTGCGTGCTGCTGGTGGGCACGTTCTCTATGCTCCTGCTCGCGGGTCAGCCCCGGGCCGCGACGCCGCGCCGGTGGGATCAGACGCTCGTGCGCGGCTCGCGGCTGCTCGTGCTCGTGGCGCTCGGTTCGGGCGTCGTCTGGCTGTTGCTGCGGACGGCTGTCTTCGAGAACCGTCCTCAGGCCGCTCTCGAGCCTCGCGCCGTGTGGCACGCCGTTCTCGATACGTGGCCTGGACTCGTCTGGCTGGCGCGGCACGGGCTCCTGATCGTGCTCGGCGTGTTTCTGGCGATGCGTGCGAGCATCGCGGAGCGGCGCGACTGGCTCGCCGCGCGCGGCGAGGCGCTGACACTTGCCACGCTGGCGCTGGCCCTTATGAGCGCCTCCAGTCACGCCGCCGCGATCACCCCAGGCACGACGTTGGCGGTGGCCGTGGACGTCACGCACGTCGTGGGAACGGGCCTCTGGGTCGGCGGCCTCGTGGCGCTCGCGCTGTTGCTACGAGCGGCGAGTCGCGAGGACGGCGCCGACGCGCGCCCCTACGCCGTCCTCGCGGCGCGTCGCTTCTCCCGTGCCGCGCTGATCGTGATGCTCCTCCTGGTGGCTTCGGGCGCGCTGAACGCGATCGCTCAGGTCGAGAGTGTCGCCGCCCTGGCCGGGACGACGCACGGCCGCTTGCTCCTCGCCAAGCTCGTCGTGCTCGTCCCGATCCTCGTCCTCGCCGCCGTCAACCGCACGCGGATTCTTCCGGCGCTGTCCGCGCCGAGCGTCCCCATCGGGCGCTCGACCATGCGGCATCTGACCGCGTTCGTCGGACTGGAAGCTGTGCTCGCGCTCGTCCTACTCGGGCTGGCCGCAGCGATGACGCTGACAACGCCGGCCCGCCACGCCGAGCCCGTCTGGCCGCTGCCGTTTCGACTCTCCCCCGACGTCCTTGACGACGTGCCGACGATGCGGTGGCGCGCGCTGCTGGGCAGCCAGCTGGCGGTGGCGGGCCTGGTCGCGCTGATCGCGTCGTGTCTCGTGCGGCGCCGGCGCGTGCCAGTGCTCGCGGGCGGCCTCGCGCTCGTCGCCATCGGCGCGGGCGTCGGCGTTCTCCCGCTCGTGGTCGACGCCTACCCGACGACGTACAAGCGTCCGCTCCTGACGTACCACGCCGCGTCCATCGCCTCGGGAATGACGATCTACCGCGAGCACTGCGCCGGCTGCCACGGCGCCACGGGCGCCGCCGGGTCGCTCGCCGATCTTCGCTCGCCGCCCACGTCACGCCGTCACGCGGGCGAGATCTTCTGGCTGATTAGCCACGGCATTCCCGAGCGCGGCATGCCGGACTTCGGCAGCCGTCTCGGCGAAGCCCGACGCTGGGACGTGATCAATTTCATCCGGGCTCTCGGCGCCGCCAAGGGCGCGCAGGCGCTCGGATCCCGGGTGGAGCCCGACCGCGCCTGGCTCGCCGCGCCCGACTTCACGGTCGCGGTGGGTCCGCTGGCGCCGGGTGCCCTGCGCGACCACCGGGGACGGCGAATGGTTCTGCTGGTGCTCTACACGCTGCCCGAGTCCCGCGCGCGCATGGCGGAGCTGGCGCGCAGCTATGACGTGCTCTCCGTCATCGGCGTCGAGATCATCGCCGTGCCGATTCACGCCCCAGCCGAGGCGATCCGCGAGCTCGGCTCGTCACCGGCCGTGCTGTTCCCGGTGGTCACCGACGGCAATGGCGACATCATCGCGACGTACGGGATGTTCGCGCCGGGACCCCACGCGGAGATCCTGATCGACCGCCAGGGCTACATCCGCGCGATCTGGAGAGGCGGCGAGATGCCGCAGGCCAGCGTGGTCCAGGCCCAGGTGGAGAAACTGAACGATGAGAAGAGCCCGCCGCCTTTCCCCGACGACCACGTGCACTGAGGTGCGCGCCGCAGGCCGTCGCGGGGCTGGGGCCCCGCCGGCCGAGGCGCGACTGTGATCGGAAGGAGTCTCGTGATGCCGGTGTGGCAGGTGGCCCTGGTGCTGAACCTCACGTTCGCCGTCGGCCTCGGTCTCGGCTACGCCGGCTGGGGCCGGCGCGCGGAAGCACTCGACAGGGAGTTCGACGCCGCCCGCGCGCAGGTGGAGCGGCTCGAGCGCGAGCGGGCGGCGTGCGGCCCCGGCGCGCGCGCCGGAGAGCAGCAGTGGGAGGGACGCGGGGTCGTCCGCGCGATCTACCCGCAGCTGCTGGTGATCACGCACGAGGAGATCCGCGGGCTGCTGCCCGCGAGGACCACGAGCTTCCGCGCGGCGTCGCCGACGCTTCGTGAGTGGATCCGGATCGGCGACCCCATCCGATTTTCGCTGCGCGGCACGCTCGTGGACGACGCCGCGGTCGTGGCGGTCGAGCGGTGGTGAGCGTTACCAACCGGGAGGCCTGGGCCGCGTCCTGGGCCACCGGCACCATTCCGGATTCGCGAGGTAAACCCGTCGACGGCCGCCGAGGGTGGCTCGGCGGCCGTCAGGGCCGCTTCGCGAGACGCGGTCGGCAACTAACCCCGACCGTTGTGAGTCACGTGACACCGGGCGTTGTGCAACACGCGGCCGGGGTAGCTCCCCGTGTGCGTTCCCTTCTCGAGGAGGACCTCGCCGTTGACCACGGTGTAGTGGATCCCCTCGGCCAGCTCCCGCATCCGCCAGCCGTTGTTCGGGAAGTCGTGCACCACGTCTCCCGTGACCGGCTGCACGGTGTCGGGATCGAAGACGACGAGGTCGGCCGCCATCCCAGGCTGCAGGAGCCCGCGATCGTAGATCCCGAAGGCGGTGGCCGAGTCGAAGGTCAACCTGCGAACGGCTAGCTCGAGCGGCATGATCCCTTTCTTCCGCACCCAGCCGAGCCCCTGGTAGAAGCCCAACGTGCGCTGGAGATCGCCTGCGACGATGACCCAGTGGTCGATGCCCTTGATGCCCATCGCTCGCTCCCTTCGCTCCAGTGTCGTCTGCCGAGTTTCGCCCCGACCCTATCATGACGATCATGACGCAGTCATGCCCCCACCGTCACCCGGCGGAGGCGGTGCTGGTGCGTGTCGTGACGTTCAGCTAGACTTCCCGCCATGTCATCCGTCCTCGATTCGAGTAGCAGTCGCCGAAAATTTCTGCAATTCCTGGCCGGTAGCCCTCTGTTGGCCTATGGAGGTCTCGACGCCTTCGCGAGCGAAGGTCCCACGCCCGGAACGAGGCTTTCCGACCCCATCATGTGGGCGCCGCAGCGCGCGGAAGCTCTCATCAAGTCGCCGAACGAGGCGATCAACGTGTTCGATTTCGAGCCGGTCATGCGCGCGAAGGTTCCTCCCGCGCATTTCGGCTACATGGCCTCCGGCATCGACGACGAGGTGACGCTGCGTCGGAATCGCGAGGACTTCCTGAAATTCGTGCTGCGCCCCCGCCGGCTGGTCGACGTCAGCAAGGTCGACATGAGCGTCGACATCCTCGGCGTACGATACGACACGCCGATCGTCCTCGCTCCGGTCGGCGGCCAGAAGGCCTTCCACGCGGACGGCGAAATCGCCACCGCGAGAGCGGCGAAGGTCGGACACCACCTGCAGATCCTCTCGACGGGCACGACGACAGGCGTCGAGGATGTCATCGCCGCGCGTGGCGCCCCGGTCTGGTACCAGCTCTATGCCACCAACAAATGGGAGGTCGCCCAGGCCTTCGTGACGCGCGCGGAGAAGGCGGGATGCCCGGTGGTCGCGGTGACCATCGATCGCAGCAGCGGCCGCAATCAGGAAACCCTGGTCCGGCTGCTGCGCACCGATACCCGCCAATGTTCGGCCTGCCATGACCGCTCCAGCCTGCAAGCCGCCCTGAAGCGCCGGCCCATGTACGAGGGCGTTGACGTGACCGGGCTGACGCACACCCAGTCTTCCGCGATGACCTGGGATTTCATGAAGCGGCTGCGCGGTACGACCAAAATGAAGATCGTGCTCAAGGGCATCCTCGCCCACGAGGACGCCGTGCTCGCCGCCGACGCCGGGATGGACGGGATCATCGTCTCCAACCACGGCGCGCGCAGCGAAGACAGCGGGCGCTCCACCATCGATGCGCTGCCGGAAATCGTCGAGGCGGTGAAGGGCCGCATCCCGATCCTGGTCGACTCGGGCTTCCGCCGCGGCACCGACATCGTCAAGGCGCTGTGCATGGGAGCGACGGCGGTGTGCGTGGGCCGGCCTTACATCTGGGGCCTCGGCGCCTTCGGGCAGCCAGGCGTCGAGCGCGCGCTCGAGTTGTTGCGCATCGAGACGCGCGCCATCATGCAGCAGATCGGCGCGCCAACGATCAAGCATCTTCTTCCCGCCATGGTGCGGAGGACATGACCGATGAAAGCGGGCCTGGCCGTCCTGGAAGCGTTGCGCGCGGAAGGAGTCGAGTACACCTTCGGCGTGGTGGGCTCGACCACCAACAGCATCGTCACCGAGATGCACGGGCGGAGCGACATCCGCTTCGTCGACACCCGGCACGAAGAGGGCGCGGCCTTCATGGCATACGGCTATGCCCGCGCCTCCGGCAAGCCCACCGCCTGCATCACCACCTCCGGGCCCGGAACCATCAATCTCGTCACGGGTATCTCCCTCGCCTACAAGGGACGGGCGCCCGTGATCGTGATCGCCGGCGACGTCGCGCGCGATTTCATCTATCGCGACGGCAGCCAGGCGTTCGACCTGGTGGGGCTGTTCAAGCCAATCACCAAGCTCGCGCTCGAGGTGAACAAGACCGAGCGTATCCCCGAGATGCTGCACTACGCCTTCCGCGCCGCGCTCGCCGACAAGCGCGGGCCGGTCTTCCTGGATATCCCGCGAGATCTCCTGGACGACCAGACCATCGCGGGGGAGCCGCTCCGTCCGGGGGCGTACCGCGCGGTGGAGACCCGCATCGCGGGGGACCCGCAGGCCATCCAGCGCGCGGCGGCGCTGCTGGCGCGGGCGCAGCGGCCGCTCCTGCTGGCGGGCGGAGGCATCATCGACGCCGAGGCGAGCAAGGAGGCGGTCGCGCTGGCCGAGCTTCTGGACATGGCGCTCGTGCCTTCCTACGGCCACACCGACGCGGTCCCCAACAGCCATCATCTGTACGTCGGGCCGCCGGGAGGCCGTGGGTCCGCCGAGGCGGCGGAAGCCCTGCACCGTGCCGACGTCATCCTCGCGCTGGGGACGCGCCTCAATCAGCCGACGACATTCTGGGACTACCGCGTGATCAACCGCGACACGCAGATCGTCCAGGTGGACATCGACGCCCAGGAGATCGGCCGCAACTACCCGGTGGCGGTCGGGATCGTGGGAGATGCCAGGGCCGTGGCCGAGCAACTACTCCGCGCCGTGCGCGACGCCCATCCGCGGGGCCGTCCCAAGGAAGCGTGGCGGAGCGAGGTGGCGGCCCTGGCGGCGCGGCGTCAGGCGAGGCTCCAGGCCGAGCTGTCCCTGACCGGAACGCCGATGATGCCGCAGCGGGTGTACCCGGAGCTCTCCCGTGTCCTGCCCCGCGACTGCATGGTGACGATCGACGCCGGCGTCGCGCCGGGACTGGCCTACGACCGGTTGCACTTCGAGATCCCGCGCACGCTGTTCAACTACGCCGGGCACGGCGGGCTCGGCATGGGCTACTGCGTCGGTCTCGGGACCAAGCTCGGACGGCCCGACCGCCCGGCCGTGAGTCTGCAGGGCGACGGCGGCTTCCTCTACACTTCGCAAGAGATCAACACGGCGGTGCGCTGGCGCATCCCGCTCGTCAGCATCGTGCTGAACAACAGCTGCCACGGCGCCGAGAAGGCCCAGCAGCAGCGCCACTTCGGCGGGCGCTACATCGGGGTCGACCTCGTCAACCCGCGCTTCGACAAGCTGGCCGAGGTGTACGGCGCGCGCGGGATATACGTGCAGCGCCCCGAGGAGATCGGGGACGCCATGAAGGAAGCGCTGGCCTCGAACGAGCCTGTTGTGATCGAAATTCCGGTCGCCGAGTACTTCCCGGCGCCGGCACCGACGCCGGGCGGCGCGGGCCGGCACTGAAGCGCTCGGGCAGGAGCTCAGCATGAGCGCGCGACACCGCTCGCGAAAGGACGGTCTCGGTCTGAGCCGGCGTGATCTGCTCACGACCGGCGTCGCCGCCGGCGCGATGCTGGCCGCCGGGCCCGTCGCGAGCCCCAAGCCGGGCGGGATCCTGCGCGTGCGCGGCTGGGATCCACCCCACTTCGACCCGCACCTGACGCGCAACTTCATGACGATGACCACCCTGAGCTTCGTCTACAGTAAGCTGCTCCGTCACAAGGTGGGAGCGGGTGTGGCGCCGGGCAGCTTCTCCGTGGAGCCCGATCTGGCCGAGCGGTGGGAGCAGCCAGACGACACGACCTACATCTTCCATCTGCGCAAAGGCGTGCGCTGGCACAACAAGCCTCCTGTCAACGGCCGCGAGCTCACGGCCGAGGACGTGAAGTTCACCTACACCCGTTTCCTCACGGTCAAGGGGAACCCTGAGCGGTATCTGCTCGACTCGGTCGACCGGGTCGAGGCGGTCGATCGCTACACCGTGAAGTTCGTCCTCGGCGAGCCGTACGTCTGGCTGCCCCACAAGCTGGCCAACGCGCTCTGCATGTGGATCGCGGCGCCCGAAGTGGTGGAGAGGTACGGCGACCTTAAAAAGCCAGAGACCGCCGTCGGCACCGGCCCCTTCACGCTGGAGCGCTACGACCGGAACGTGAAGGTGGTCTTCAAGAAGAACCCGCAGTACTTCCGCCCCGGCCAGCCCTCGGTGGACGGCGTGGAGTGGATGGTCATCGAGGACGACTCGACGGGACTCGCGTCGTACCGCACCGGACAGATCGACGCGGGGCCCTCGACCTGGTGGTCCGTGCGCCAGTCGGATCTCGACACGCTCAAGAAGACCCACCCGCGGCTGGTCTACCAGGATTTCCTGGGCAACATGGTCTACGCCATCTCGCTACGGACCGATCAGCCCCCGTTCGCGGACGTGCGCGTGCGTCGCGCCATTTCCCGCGCCATCGATCGCCGGATGCTGATCGACACCGTGTGGATGCGGGGCGAGCCGAGCGGGCCCGTTTCCCGCGGGCTCAAGGACTGGGCGCTTCCGGTCGACCAGCTCGGCGAGGGGGCCAAGTACTATCGGTACGATCCGCGCGAGGCCCGGCGACTCCTGGCGGAGGCCGGCTACCCCAACGGCTTCAAGACGCAGCTGACCGCGACCCAAGGCTACGGCACCGATCTCGTCGACGCCGTGCAGCTGGTGCTCGGCCAGCTCAAAGACGTCGGGATCATGGCCGAGCTGAAAATGCAGGAGTACGGCGCCTATCAGGCGACGACGATCCAGGGCAAGTTCGACGGCATGACGATGGGTCCCTTCGCCGTCGCATGGGACCCCGACGACGCGCTCTACGGGCCCTACATTCCCGATCAACCGCGCAACCGGGGCCACGTCAACGACCCCAAGCTGACCGCGATGATCAAGGAGCAGCGTCGGCTGAAGGACGTGGACGCGCGCAAGAAGCTCGTCTTCGAGATCCAGCGCTACATGGCCGAGCAGCAGCACTACGTGTGCCTGGCGACCCCCCTGTACACCGGCTCCTGGCAGCCCTCCGTGAAGAACCACGCTCCGAACCCGACGTTCGACTACGGCAGCCGCGTCGCCGCGCTGTGGCTGGAGCGGTGAGGCGAGGTGGCGCCACCTAGCGCATCCGGCCCCCGACGCCTCGAAGCCGGGGGTCGAGCATGTCGCGCAGCGCATCGCCCAGCATGTTGAAGCCGAAGACGGCCAGCGAGATGGCGAGTCCGGGATAGATCGCCATCCACGGGGCCTGGTAAAAGAACGAGCGGCCGGCGCCCGAGAGCATCGCCCCCCAGGACGGATACGGCGGCGGCACGCCGAAGCCGAGGAACGAGAGCGCGGACTCGGCGAGGATGAACGCTCCGAGCCCGATGGTCGCCAGGACGATGATCGTCCCGGCCACGTTGGGCAGGATGTGGCGCACCATGATGCGCAGGTGCCCGCAGCCGATGGCCCGGGCCGATTCGACGTACACGTTCTCCACGACGCTGATGGTCGTTCCCCGGATGACCCGGGACGCGTTGGCGGCGCCGACCACGCCGAGTGCCAGGACGATGTTCAGGAGGCCCGGGCCGAGCACGGCCATGATGGAGAGGATCACGACCAGGAAGGGAAAGGACTGCCAGGCGTCGACCACCCGCTGGACGCAGATATCGTACTTTCCGCCGAAGTAGCCGCTGCTGACGCCGATGAGGGCCCCGAGCGCGTTGGCGAGCAGGACGGCGCCGAAGCCAACGGTGACGGAGACGCGCGCGCCGTAGACCACCCGGCTCCACATGTCGCGCCCGAGGTTGTCCGTCCCCATCCAGAACTGCGCGCCCGGAGCTTTCAAGCGGGCGCCCCGGAGGGTCTCGTCGTACGCATAGTGCGCGATCCACGGCGCCAGCGCGGCCATGACGATCAGCGCGAGCACGATGAGGCCGCCCAGGGCGCCCAGCGGCTTGCGCCGGCAGAAGCGCCACAAGGCTCGGACCCGCGCCGAGCCGGAGGCGTCGGGGCGCCTTCGCTCGGCCCGGCGCGCCGCGGTGGTCAGGGTCTCGACTTGGTTGGCCATGACGTCAGTACCGGATCCGCGGGTCGAGGAACGCATAGCAGGCGTCGACGAGGAGGTTCATCAGGACGATCATGCTGACGATGAGCAGATTGATGCCCTGGATGACGGGATAGTCCCGCTGGTTGATCGCATCGAAGAGAAAGCGCCCCATGCCCGGCAACCCGAAAATGGTCTCGAAGATGACAGTGCCGCCCAGGATCTGCGCGATCTGGATCCCGAGGACGGTGACCACCGGGATCAGCGCGTTCTTCAGACCGTGCTTGAGCACGACCGACCGTTCGCGCGATCCCTTCGCCCAGGCCGTGCGCACGTAGTCCTGGCGGAGGACTTCCAGGAGCGTGGCACGGGTGAGACGCATGATGGCCGCCGAGGAAGCGACGCCCAGGATGAACGCCGGCAGGATGAACTGGGCGACGTGCGCCCAGGGATCGGCGCTGAACTCGGTGAACTGGATGGGCGGGCTCCAGTTCCACCAGATCGCCGGCAAGACCACGACGAGCGTCGCGAGCCAGAAGCCGGGGATCGACAGGGCGAGGATGGCCACGCTGCGGGAAAGGTAGTCGGCCAGCGTGTCCTGCCGCACGGCGGCCAGGATGCCGATCGGGAGGGAGATCGAGACCGAGAAGAGGAGCGCGAGGGCGCCCAGCTTGAGGCTCACCGGCAGCCGCCGGGTCAGCTCCTCGACGACGGGCCGCTTGGTCCACAGCGATTCGCCGAGGTGGCCCCGGACGACGCTGCCGAGCCACTCGAAGTACTGAACGTAGATCGGCCGGTTCAGCCCGAGCTTCGCCCGCAGATCGTCAAGGTCTTTGCCGTACGCCCGCTCCTCGAGCATGAGCTGGACGATGTCGCCGGGTAGCAGCCGCGGCAGCGAGAACACGATGAAGGACGCGATCAGGAGCGACGGGATCGCGACCAGCAGCCGCCTCAGAACGTACTTGCGCATGGCGTGCTCGACGGGGACCCGAGACGACTCCCCGAGCTACCGGTCGAGCCAGAGCGCGGCGACGCGGTTGCCGTAGTCGAAGCTCGGATTCGGCGCGTAGTTCTTCACGTACGGTCGCCAGGACGCCGTGAACGTCGGCGAATAGAGATACACGTAGTATTGCTGCTCAGCGGCGTACCGCTGGATGTCGAAGATGAGCTTGCGGCGCGCTTCGAGATCCTTGGTGCGCATCTGATCCTTGATCATCGCCAAGATCTTGGCGTCGGCGACGTGGCTCGAGTTGCGGGCCTGCTCCGGAGCGTACATGCCGTAGAGCGCGGTGTGCGGCTCCCAGGAGATGCTGAACGGCCCCAGCGCCAGGCCCTCGTACTTGCCGGCGAAGGTCGTCGCCATGTAGGCCCCGTACTCCTGCACCTTCAGCTCCGCCTCGATGCCGCCCTCCTTGAGCTGGCGCTGGGCGAGCTGGAAGGCGTCCAGCAGGTCGTTTCCGTAGCCGCCGGTGACGGTGAGCTGCGTCTTCAAACCCTGCGGGAAGCCAGCCTGGGCGAGGAGCCGGCGGGCCTCCTTGGGATCGTGGCGGTAGTACTGAGCTCCCGAGCCCAGCTGATCGATCCGCGGGGACCATTCGGTCAGACCACGGCCGATGGCGGGCGTCGGTTCGCCCCGGAGGAACACGGCGTCGACGATCGCCTGCCGATCGACGGCGTGGGAGATCGCGCGGCGCACGCGGACGTCGTTGAACGGCGGCTTGTCGGTCCTCATGTAAATGCCGGTCGTCACGTTGGACACGAAGTCTCGATACATGAGCTGCGGATGGCTCTTCTTGAGCTCGGCGAGATCCTGCTGACGCACGACCCACTGGTGCCAGGGCGCGCAATCGATCTGCCCCGTACGGTAGGCGGCGAGCTGGGCAGCTTCGTCCTCCATCACCAGCCAGTCCACCCCGTCCACCGAGGGCTGGCCCGAGCGGAAATAGTCGGGGTGCCGTCGGAAGACGGTCTTCACGTTGGGCTCGTAGCGTTCGAGGAGGAATGGGCCGGTGCCGATCGCCGTCTCAGCGCGTTTCAGATCCCCGTACTTCTCCACGACCTCCCGGGCCACGATCCAGGTGCCGGTCGGGTTCGCGAGCATGTTGAGGAGCCAGACGAACGGCTCCTTCAATCGAAACCGCACCGTGTACCGATCCACCACATCCACCCGATCCACGGGATCGAGCATGAAGCGGAGCGGATTGCCCTTTTCGGTGAGGAAGCGGTCGTACGAGAACTTGACGTCCTCGGCCGTGAGCTCGCGGCCGTTCACGGGCGGCCTGTTGTGCCAGCGTACGCCTCGGCGGAGATGAAAGACCACGGTCGTGTCGTCCGGCTCGTCCCAGCGTTCGGCCAGATCGGGCTCGACCGTGAAGGTGCCCGGCACCACCCCGGCGCCGACCCTGTGACGGACGAGCTTGTTGTAGACGAAGCTCAGGGTGTTGTTGGTCTTGAAGTTGAGCGTCTGGTGCGGATCGAAGTGCGGCGGATCGTAGCCGCGCACGCGGAGGATCCCTCCACGCTTGGGTTGCTGAGCTCGGAGCGCGCGCGGAGCCAGCACGGGCTCGGCGGACAGAGAAGCTCCGGCTACGAGGCCGGCTCTGAGAAGGTCGCGGCGCGTCACCCCGAGCGTGGTCATTGGCGCTTCTCCCTCGCGACGTGGCGGTGGCTCTATCGGTCGAGCCAGACAGCGGCGGCCCGGTTGCCGTAGTCGAAGACGGTGTTCGGCGCGTAGTTCTTCACGTAGGGTTGCCAGGAGGCCGTGATCCCGACGCTATACAGATAGACGTAGTACTGCTGCTCGGCGGCATGCCGCTGGATGTCGAGGACGACCTTCCGGCGCATTTCCAGATCTTTCGTGCGCATCTGCTCCTTCACCATCGCGGTGAGCCTGGAGTCGTTGACGTGGCTGTTGTTGCGGGGCTCGCCAGGCATGAACTTTCCGTAGAGCACGGTGTGCGGCTCCCAGGCGATGCCGGCCGGGCCCATCGCCAGCCCCTCGAACTTCCCGACGTTCGTCGTCGACACGTAGGCGCCGTACTCCTGGACCTGCAGCTCCGCGTCGATCCCGCTCTCCTTGAGCTGGCGCTGAACCAGCTGATACGCGTCGACGGCGTCGACCCCATAGCCGCTCGTGACGTTCAGCTGGGTTTTCACCCCCTGCGGGAACCCGGCCTCGGTGAGGAGCCGCCGCGCCTCGCGCGGGTCGTACCGATAGTACTGGGCCCCGGGACCGAGCTGGTCGATGCGAGCCGACCACTCGGACAGGCCGCGCGCGATCATGGGCGTCGGTTCCCCCCGGAGGTAGACGGCTTCGATGATCGTTTGTCGGTCGATCGCGTGGGAGATCGCGCGCCGGACGCGCACGTCGCTGAACGGGGGCTTGTCGGACCGCATGTAGACGGCGTTGGGAACGTTGGAGAGGAAGTCCTGATACACCAGCTGGGGATGGCTCTTCCTGAGAGCGGCCACGTCCACCTGACGGACGGCCCACCAGTGGGAGGGACCGGCGTCGAGCTTGCCAGTTCGGTAGGCGGCGAGCCCGGCGGCGTCGTCCTCCATCACGAGCCAGTCGACCCCATCCACCCATGGCTCGCCGGGGCGGAAGTAGTCGGGGTTCCGCCTGAACACCGTCCTCACGTTCGGGTCGTAGCGCTCGAGCGTGAAGGGTCCCGTGCCGACCGCCGCTTCGGGCTTCTTGAGGTCCCCGTATTTCTCGACGACCTCGCGGGCGACGATCCAGCTCGCCCACGGGCTGGCGAGCATGTGGAGGAACCAGACGAACGGCTCCTTGAGGCGAAACCGGACGGTATACCGGTCCACGACTTCGAGCCGGTCCACCGGATCGAGCATGTATCGGTGCGGGCTCCCCCGCTCCGACAGGAAGCGCTCGAACGTGAACTTCACGTCGTCGGCGGTGAGTTCGCGGCCGTTGACGGGTGGCTTGTTGTGCCAGCGCACCCCGCGGCGGAGATGAAAGATGTACGTCGTGCCGTCCAGCTCTTCCCAGCGTTCGGCCAGGTCGGGCTCCACTGTGAACGTGCCCGGGCGCACGTCGGCGCCCACCTTGTAGCGCACGAGCTTGTTGTAGACGAAGCTGACCGTGCAGCTGGTCTTGAACGCCACGGCCAGGAGCGGGTCGAAGTGCGGCGGATCGTAGCCGCGCACGCGCAGGATCCCGCCCCGTTTGGGCTGCTGAGCCCGGGAGGAGCGGGGCGCCAGCCCGGGCTCGGCGAGCAACGTTGCGCCGCCGACGAGGCCGGCTCTCAGCAGATCACGGCGCGTCATCGGGACTCTCCCTCCGAGTGGTTGGGAGCGACGGGCGTCGGGTCAGCGCGGGGACCGCGCAGGTTTCTGTCGGTGCGGCAACACTAGCCTCCCGTGACATGGTGGTCAAGAGGATCAGGCGATAAAGAACTCCGTCAGGTGGCGAGGTGAATTGCCGACGGCCGCCGAGTGGCTCGGCGGCCGTCAGAGCCGCGGCGTAGGTCCTCCGCGAGACGCGGTCGGCGGCGGCTAACCCCGACCGTTGTGCGTGGCGTGGTACCGCGCGTTGTGCAGCACGCGGCCGGGGTAGTTCCCCGTATGTGTTCCCTTCTCGAGAAGGACCTCGCCGTTGACCACGGTGTAGTGGATCCCCTCGGCCAGCTCCCGCATCCGCCAGCCGTTGTTCGGGAAGTCGTGCACCACGTCTTCCGTGATCGGCTGCACGCTGTCGGGATCGAAGACCACGAGGTCCGCCGCCATTCCGGGCTGCAGGAGCCCGCGATCGTAGATGCCGAACGCGGTCGCCGAGTCGAAGGTCAGCCGGCGGACGGCCAGCTCGAGGGGCATGATGCCCTTCTTCCTCACCCAGTGGCCGAGCAGCCGGGTAGGGTTCGACACGTTCGAGTGGAACTGCACGTGCGCGCCTCCGTCGGACAGGCCGACGACGGCGTAGGGGCTACCAAGGATCTGCGCCACCGCCTCGGTGTCGGTGTTGTTCTCCCCGAGGGTGAACACCGTGTTCAGCTCCTCCTCGACCACCAGGTCGAGGAACGCATCGACCGGATGCTGTCCCCGGGCCTTGGCGATTTCCGCCATGTTCTGGCCCTCGAGGCCGCGGTTCTTCGGAAGCTGAGGCTCCTCCACGATCATCAGGTCCCAGCGCCTGGAGAAGCTCGGGTCCGGGCCCTGAGGGCCGTCGACCTCGGCCCGGAGCTTCGCGCGCACCTCGGGATCGCGATAGGCGCGCATCTTCTCGGCATCGGAACCCTGGAGGATCGGCAGCCAGGTCGGCATGCTCCGGAACACCTGGCAGTTCTTCATCGTGAACCGCTGCACGACGCTCCCGGGATTGCAGAGCGGCACCGCGCGAATCCCCTGCCGCGCCGTCTCCTCGACGTGCGCCAGGTGCTGCCGCCAGCGGCCCGGGTGACGCGCCTGCTCGACCAGCGTGTTGTACATGACCGGGCGGCCGCAGGCCTGGGAGATCCGACTCAAGAGATGGTCTTTCAATTCGGGGTTGGTCCCGCCGCCGCACTGGATCACGCCCGTGCCCACCTCGCGGAGCACGTCGGTCAGCGCGAAGAGCTCCGCCTCCGGCGCGCAGGCCGCGGGAATCCGCGTCCCGGCGATGTCGAAGTGGTTCATGTTACGGGTGATCGAAAGCCCGAGGGCTCCCGCTTCGAGCGCCTCGCGCACCACGCGCCGCATCGTCTCGAGCTCTCCGTCCGTGGCCGGACGCTCCGAGCAGTCCTTCCCCATGGCGTAGAGTCTGACGGCGGAGTGGCCGATCAGCGTGCCGACGTTCACGCCGAGCCGCTGGCCGACGGCGCTCATGTACTCGGGGAACGTCTCCCACGTCCAGGGCACGCCCGCGTCCAGCACGTCCATGGGAATGGCTTCGACGTAGGAGAGCATCCCCGCCAGCTTCTCGCGCTCGGCGGCCTTCACGGGAGCGAGCGCCAGCGAGCAGTTCCCGATGATGACGCTGGTGGCGCCGTGGTGACACGAGAAGGTGCAGAGCGGATCCCAGAGGACCTGGGCGTCGTAGTGACAGTGGTTGTCCACGAATCCCGGCGAGACGACCCGCCCATCAGCCTCGATGACCCGCCGCGCGGATCCGGCGAGGCGCCCGAGCTCGACGATCTTTCCATGCGCCACCCCGACGTCGCCGTGGAAGGCGGGCCGGCCCGAGCCGTCGATGATACGTCCGTTCTTGATCAGCAGGTCGTAGGCCATGGTGTCGCTCCTCTCGGCGTTTGTCACTCAGGCAACGCTGACCCACCAGCCGGATCTACGAGGCGGATAGTAGCTCAGGCGCAGGACGCCGACAACATCGCTCGATCCCCGCATCGGCGACAGCCTCTCAGGCGCCGCGTTGGCCTTCCGCGAGCGCGATCAGCGCGTCGTGGATGCGCCGGTCGATGTCGAAGCCGTCGCGCGTCAGACGCGCGCGCTCGCGATAGGCGCGTTCGCCAGGGATGCGGATCTCGTCGACCCCTTCCTGTCGCGGTGTCGCTTTGATCAGGGCGATCTCCGCGGCCAGCGCGTGACGATAGTCTTCGAGGGGAACGAACAGATCGGGCTTCAACGCGATCAGGAGGTACCCGGTGCTCTCCTCGTCGACCCCCCCGCGACAGAGCACGCCGAGCGCGTGCATCGCGAGCGCCAGCGCGTAGCCCTTGTGCCCGCCGAAGGGCAGGAGCGCGCCGCGCCGCGCGGCCTCCGCGTCCGTCGTGGGGCGGCCATGCTCGTCGATCGCCGCGCCCTCCGGCAGCGGGATGCCGAGACGCCGCCGGAACTGGAGATCGGTGCCCATGAACGCGGAGGTTCCAAGGTCGATTACCAGCGGGTCGCCTTCCATGGGGAAGCCGAAGGCGACCGGATTGGTGCCGAGGGCAGCCTTGGCGCCGCCCAGCGGCGCGACCATGGGGGGCGCGGCCACCGTGTGGATGCCGATCAGGCCGGCCCGCGCCACCATTTCGACGTAGTAGGCGCTGCGACCGCTCATCCAGATGTTGTTGACACCGACGAGGGCGAAGCCGTTGGCTTGCGCCCGCTCGATGACGGCGCGCGTCGCGTGGTACATCCCTAGCATGCCGCTCTGGTTGCCACCGTCGAACAGCACCGACACGCTCGTCTCCCTGAGCGTGCGCATCGGGCTGCGCGGCGCCGTGAAGCGGGGGTGGTCGGCGACGTTGAGCAGCTTCGGCAGGCCGGAGTACTCGTAGCCGCACAGAGCCGCGTCGATCACGTGGTCGGCGAGAATACGAGCCTCCTCGGGCTCGTACCCGATCCCACGCATGGCACGCTCCGACAGCGCGCGGGCCTCGGCGACGCTCAGGTGGACGCGTTTGGTGGAAATTCCGGAGCTCCCGGCGGAGTCGATCGACTAGGATCGCCCCTCGTAGACGGTGAACTCGACGAGATTGTCGTCGGGATCGCGGAAGTACACGCTGGTCGACACACCGCGCGCACACGTGCGTGGGCCGGGCCCAGCCTCTGGCACCACGCCGTTACGCTTCAGCAGAGCGAGAATCTCGTCAACGGTCCCGTCCCATTCGAGACAGAAGTCGGCGCCCCCCGCGGTCGGCTGCCGCGCTCCCAGGTAACCCGGGCGCGCCGGCGCGTCCGGTCCGTGGACGTTGATCTTCTGCGCGTCGTTGATTCGGATCGTCGCCATGTCCGGACGGCCTGGCCGTTTCTCCCAGGCGATCGTGAAGCCGAGCCCCTGGTAGAAGTCCAGCGTGCGCTGTGGATCGCCCGCGACGATGACCCAGTGGTCGATGCCCTTGATACCCATCGCTTGCTCCTTCACTCCACTTTTGCCTGCTGATTTTCCCCCGACCTTATCATGACGATCGCGACGCGGTCATGCCACCATCGGCGCGAGCCGTTGCTTCAAGGTATTCTCGCGGCTGAGCGCGCAGGGTCGAGCATGAAGGGGGTGAGCCATGAAACGGGTGTTGATGCTGACCGGCGACGTGAACCTCATGAACGTCACCGATTCCCAGGTGCCGTTCGCCCGCGTCAAGGACACGCTACGGCAGGCTGACGTGCTGTTCGGCAACTTGGAATGCTGCTTCTACGAGACTGCCACCGGGCACTCGGGGGAACGCGAGGGCTTTTATGCCCCGCTCGCTTCCGCCCAAGCGCTCGTCATCGCTGGGTATCGCGCGGTCGGCAACGCCAACAACGTGAACTATGGCGAGGAGGCGATTCGGGCGTCGCTCAGACGACTCGAAAGCATCGGCATTGCATGCACCGGAGCGGGCGTGAATCGTAAGGCCGCGCGCGCCCCCGCCATCGTCACCCACGAGGGTTTGCGTTTCGGCTTTGTGCAACGGACCTCCGTCTACTGGGCTACCGGCCATGAGGCCACCGACAACTCCCCTGGTGTCGCCGTCCTCACGGGACGCACCGCATACGAGCCGATGGTCCAGACGCGCCACGCCGGCCTCCCGCCCGCGAACCGTCCGGGCCTTCCCCCCACGATCCTCACCTGGGCGGACGCCACGTCGCTGGCCGAGTTCACGGGCGATCTGCGCGCGCTGCGCACCGAGGCTGACATCGTGGTCGCCTCCCATCACTGGGGACTGTTCGAGGATGTCCTCGACTACCAGGTCGAGATCGCTCACGCGGCGATCGACGCCGGCGCCGACGGGGTCATGGGGCACGGACCGCACTACGCGTGCGCGGTCGAGATGTATCGGGGCCACCCCATTTTCTACGGCCTCGGCAGCTTCTCGTTCCACACCGGGCACGGCGGCCGGGCGCACGGCGACTGGGTCGGCATGCTGGCCCGCCTCACCTTCGACGACTCGGCGCTGGTGGAGGTCGCGTTCTCGATGGTGCGCCACAACGAACGCAACGAAACCTACGTCTGCGACCCGGGCCGGGACAAGGAGGCCGTCGAGCAGATCATGCGCCGGTGCGACAAGGTCGGCACCACGCTCACGATCAGCGGCAGCGAGATGATCGTGTGGAAGAAGCCATGACCCCGCTCAGGAAGTGCGCTCTATAGCGCCCCCTCGCTCTTCAAGGCCGCGACTTCGTCGGCGCCGATGCCGAGCCAGGTGTTCAGCACTTCGGCGCCATGCTGGCCCAGGCCCGGCGAGGGCTTGAGCCGCGCCGTCTTGCCGTCGACCCGCACTGGCCAGGTCGGCATCT
Organism: Candidatus Rokuibacteriota bacterium; assembly: GCA_003220535.1. Classification (GTDB taxonomy): domain Bacteria; phylum Methylomirabilota; class Methylomirabilia; order Rokubacteriales; family CSP1-6; genus AR31. Next base: position 63,655 of record QHSU01000096.1, on the reverse strand, counting down.
TGAACGGTCCGTTCGGGTGTTCCATCACCTGCATGATGCCGCGCTTCTCGAAGCTCGGGTCGTTCTGCAGCTCCATCGTGTCGAAGACCGCGCCGGCCGGCACCCCGACACCGCTGACCAGCGTCATCGCTTCTTCCTTGGTGTGCTTGCGCGTCCACTCAGTGATGATCGCGTCCACCTCGGCCTCGTGCTCGACCCGGGCGGCGCCGGTGGCAAAGCGCGGATCGTCGATCAGCTCCTCGCGGCCGACCAACTTCATCAGCCGTGCCCAATGCTCGGGATTGCCGCGGCTCGTGGTGATGTAGACCCAGTCGTTGGAGCCGAAGGGCTTGCACTGATAGAGGCCGGAGGGCGCATTGGTGCCCATGACGGTCTTCCCACCGCGGCGCGGGGCCGCCTTACCAGTGCGTGCCTGGGTGGCGAAGCAGGTGCGCATGTAGTGGATCATCGCGTCCTGCATCGCCACTTGCAGCCGACGCCCCTTGCCGGTCCGCTGCCGCTCGAGGAGCGCGCCGAGAATGGTCACCGCCATCAGCATGCCGGTGCCGGTATCGCCGAAGCTCGGGCCCGGCTTGACCGGGGGCCGGTCGGGCTCGCCGGTGACGCTGATGGTCCCGCCGGCGGCCTGCGCGATCATGTCGAAGGCGAGGCCAGTCTCATACTTGCTCCCGGTGCCGAACCCCTGGACCTGGCAAAAGATGATGCCGGGGTTGATCTTCTTCACCTCGTCGTAGCCGAGCCCGAGGCGATCGATGGTCCCCGGGGCCATGTTCTCGACCGTGATATCGGCCTTCTTCAGCAACTCCTTGACGATCTCGAGCCCGCGCGGCGACTTGAGGTTGATCGCCAACGATCGCTTGTTGGCGTTGAACATATGGAAATACCACGGATCGTCATCGGGCTTCCCGGGCCGCAGCCGGCGGCCGGGATCGCCAGTCTTTGGGTTCTCGATCTTGACCACGTCGGCGCCGAGCCAGGCGAGCGCCTCGGTGCAGGACGTCCCCGCCTCGAATTGGGTGAAATCGACCACCCGGATGCCGGCGAGACAATCGAGGTCTTGGCTGTTCTCACTCATCGTCGTTCCCCCCCTGCGAGTTGGCTCTGTCGCAACCGCATCCCCAGACGTCGATATCGCACGACCAGCGCGCGAAGGAAAGATACACTACCGCCCGCCACGGCTCGACCCCGAAAGGAGTGCCTATGCGACGCCTCTTGGTTCTCGTGCTCACGCTGCTGCCGGTCGCCCCCGGCCCGGCGCACGCGGCTCCCGAAGGGCAGATGATCTGGGCCCTGCATTTCTCTCTGGCGCCGACCCTCTTCGAGCCCGCCGAAACGCCGGGCGTCGTCTCGCCGTTCATGATCCTCTACGCGCTTCACGACGCTCTGGTGAAGCCGATGCCCGGCAAGTTCATGGCGCCCAGCCTCGCGGAGTCGTGGAGCGTTTCGCCCGACGGGCTGACCTACGAGTTCGTGCTGCGCAAGGGGGTGCGGTTCCACAACGGCGACCCCGTCACGGCCGAAGACGCGAAGTTCTCCTTCGAGCGGTATCGCGGCGTCTCCGCGAAGATTCTCAAGGAGAAGGTGGCGGCGATCGAAACGCCCGATCCCGGGCGCATCCGGTTCCGTCTCAAGCAACCGTGGCCGGATTTCATGACCTTCTACGCGACGCCGGCGACGGGGGCGAGCTGGGTCGTCCCCAAGGCGTACGTCGAGCGGGTCGGCGAGGACGGCTTCAAGAAGGCGCCCGTCGGCGCCGGGCCCTATCGATTCGTGTCCTCCACGCCGGGCATCGAGCTGGTGCTCGAGGCCGTCGATGGGTACTGGCGCAAGACCCCCAGCGTCAAGCGTCTGGTCTTCAAATCGGTTCCGGACCCCGCCACGCGCCTGGTGATGCTCAAGCGGGGTGACGCGGACGTCTCCTACGCTCTGTCCGGAGAGCTCGGCGGCGAGGTCCGGCGCACCGCGGGACTCACGCTGAAACCCACCCCGTTCACGAGCACGCACTGGGTGCTCTTCGCCGACCAGTGGGAGACGAGCTCGCCGTGGCACGACCGGCGTGTGCGCCTCGCCGCCACGCTCTCGGTCGACCGTCAGGCGATCAACCAGGCGGAGAGCCTGGGGTTCTCCAAGATCACCGGGAGCATCATCCCCACGAGCTTCGACTTCTACTGGCAGCCCCCGGTCCACCCCTTCGATCCGGCGCGAGCCAGGCAGCTCTTGGCGGAAGCCGGCTATCCTAAGGGCTTCGACGGCGGGGACTTGTGGTGCGACACATCGGTCTGCGCCACCGCCGAAGCGGTCCTCAACTACATGCAAGCGGCCGGGATACGGACGAAGCTTCGTCCGATGGAGCGCGCGGCGATGCTGAGCGCCTTTCGCGAGAAGAAGCTGAAGAACCTCGTCTTCACCATCAGCGGCATCTCCGGCAACGCGGCGACCCGAATCGACGCCTTCGCCGCCTCGAGCGGGCCCTACGCGTACGGAGCCTATCCGGACATCGATGGGCTCTTTCGCGAGCAAGCGAGCGAGCTCGATTCGAAGAAGCGTGAGGCGATCGTGCACCGCATCCAGCAGCTGATTCACGACAAGGTCATGTTCCTGCCGGTGTGGCAGCTCTCCGCCCTGACCGGGTACGGTGCCCGCGTGGCGGAGTCGGGGCTCGGACTCATCACGGACTACCCCTGGTCGGCGCCGTACGAGGATGTAAAGCTCAAGCCGAAGTGAGGGAGACAGCTATGACACGGCTCATGATCACCGCCTTGATGCTGGCCGCTCTCGCCGGGCAGGCGGCGGCCCAATCACGGCCGGCGCCGACGCCGTCGGAAAAACCGGACGGCGAGATGCGCTGGGCGCTCTACGTGACGCTGGCCCCGGCCTGGTTCGATCCCGGCGAAGTGCGTGCGGGTGTCCTCACGCCGTTCTGGGTCCTCTACGCCATGCACGACGCGCTGGTGAAACCGATGCCCGGGAACCTCATGACCCCGAGCCTGGCCGAATCGTGGACGGTGAGCGGAGATCAGCGCGTCTACGACTTCAAGCTGCGGGAGGGGCTCCGATTCCACAACGGCGATGCCTTCACCGCGGACGACGTGAAGTTCAGCTTCCAGCGCTCCAAGGCCGGCAAGGACCTCAAGGACCGGGTGCGCGAGGTCGAGGTCGTCGGGCCCGCGCGGGTGCGCTTCCACCTGCACGAACCCTTTCCCGATTTCATGGCGTACTACGGCACGGTGTTGACCGGCGCCGGCTGGATCGTGCCGCGGAAGTACGTGGAGAGGGTCGGCGACGAGGGCTTCAAGAAGCATCCGGTCGGGCTCGGGCCCTACAAGTTCGTGAGCCACACGCCCGGCGTCGAGCTCGTCCTGGAAGCGTTCGAGGGCTACTGGCGCAAGATGCCCTCCGTCAAGCGGCTGGTCATGAAGACGGTCCCCGACCCCACCACGCGGGCGGCCATGCTGAAGAACGGCGAGGTCGACATCGCATACATGCTCGACGCCCCTTCCGCCCTGGAGCTCAAGCGAGATCCGAACTTTCGGCTTGGTTTCTCGGGGGCGATCGGTGTGCACTACCTGGATTTCTTCGACCAGTGGGACCCGAAGTCGCCGTGGTCCGACCGTCGCGTGCGGCTGGCCGCAAACCACGCCATCGATCGCCGCGGGCTCATCGAGGCCGAGACCCTCGGCGCCTCGCGTGCGACCGGGAGCATGGCCCCGCGCTCGTTCGAGTTCACCCTCGCGCTGCCGCCCTACGCCTACGAGCCGGCGAAAGCCAAACAGCTCCTCGCCGAGGCCGGGTATCCGAGCGGCTTCGACGGAGGCGACTTCTATCCATTCCCGCCCTACTGGTCGGCGGGCGAGACGATCGTCAACTACCTCGGGGCGGTGGGCATCCGCATGAAGATGCGCACGATGGAGCGCGCCGCCTTCCAGACGGCCTGGGCCGGCAAGAAGCTCAGCGGCATCTGCATGTGTACGCTGGCCAACTTCGGCAATGCGGCCACCCGGCTCGCCGAGGCGGTGCAGAGCGACGGCACGTACACGCGCGGCTTCGATCCCGACGTCGAGGCGCTCTTCAAGCAACAGGCGCGCGAGACCGATCGCCGCAAGCGCGAGGCCATGCTCCACAAGGTCCAGCAGCTCCTCTACGACCGCGTCCGCTTCGGCCCCCTCTACGAATTCATCTGGCCCAGCGGCATCGGCCCTCGCGTCGCCGAGCCGGCGCTGCTGCTGATCGACCCGTATCCCTGGTCGGCGCCGTACGAGGAGGTGCGGCTGAAGGCGAAGGGCGGCGCTCGCTGAGGCCGAGGACCGGTCGCGGTCGGGGCCCGATGCCGGTCTGGCCGCTACTCGTGGAGGTTGGTCGACTGCTGAGCCGGGAGGGCTTGCTCGATGGCTCGCGAGAAGGCCTCGGGCGGAATGCCAAGCGTGTCGAGCCACGGTTGACCACTACCGATGATGGGGCGGCCTCCAGGAGCCGCCTGGGCCGTAGGCGGGCGCACAGCCGCGGGGCTCGGCATCGTCACCTGCACTGAAGGGTTGTCGGGGGGCGACTGGGTCCCGAACAGCATCTGAACTAGCTCGCTTCCACGCCGCAGCACGACTCGGTCCTCCTGAATCTGCTCGATCCGGCTATCCCCGACCGTCTCCCGCACTGCGTACCCCCCGAGAGCCCTGGTCTGCGGATCCTCGAAGTACGCGCGCCCCTCCCCGTTCGCCATCAGGACGATGCCTCGGAGGATCGGGAGTGGTCCTTGTGGCGTCGCAGGGGAGGGCATCAGGGCGGGCAACAAACCGGCGAGGAGAATGACGACCCGTCGCACAGCGCCTGAAGCGTAGACCGTCCCGCTGCGCGAGGTCAAGCCGAAGTCTGGCGGCGCTCACTGTAAGAGTTACATATTGACAACGCGGTTGACAGTCGCCGATCTTCTCCCCGGGCTCACTGTAGGTTTCTGAGCGGGAGACGACGATGTCCACAGCTGGAGTTGGCCTGCAGCGCTGGATGACTCCGAGGCTGGCAATCTTGGGTGTGGTCTCGCTCGGTCTCGTCGGCGTTGTGACGTTCGCTATGAGTCGCGCCGTGACCGGCCCGTCAACCGTCGCCAGCCCTCGCCCCTCGCCGCAACCATCCCGGCCCGCGCTCGACCCCGCCGAAGAGGCTTATATGCGCGCGATGTGGCCGATCCATGGCGACGTCGAGCGCAGCCTGATGCGGATGAGCCTCGGTCAGATTCTCTACAAGACCGATGACCTGAGCCGTGCCGAGCTCAAGACGAGGATCGAACAGGCCCTCGTCGCCTATCGCGGCGCGGAGACCCGCATCCGCGCGCTCTCGCCACCGACATCGCTTCGCAGCGATCACGAGCAATATCTGGCCGCCGTCCGCCTCTTCCAGGAGTCCGCAGCGGAGGCGATCAAGATGTTCAAGGACGGCCGTGATGAGCACCTGCTCGCCGCCTATCCAAAGAGCCAGGAGGGCAGCGACAAAATCAGAGAGGTCGGGGGCAAGTTCTGGCCAAACGAGTTCCCGCCGAACTGAGAAAGGAGTAATGCCGCAACAGCTTGGCGAGATGTAAAACGCAAGATTGCATCAGTCGAGCGAGCGTTCGTGGGAGGTCGGATCGATGATTCGGAAACTGTTACGCGTCACGATGATCGTGGGACTCGTCGGAGTAGTCGGTGGCCTCGGCGGCGCCGATGTCCTCCAGGCGCGCCAGGACGACAAGGAAGACCGCGACCAGGAGAACGGCCAGGGCAAGCTGCCGCCGCAAACCCTGCGGAGCGGGTTCGAGAGCACGGACCAGCTCCTGCGCGACGTGGAGCGCGCGGAGAAGGCGCCGCTCTACTCGGCGTGGATCGTGGAAAGCAGCCGGTTCATGTTTGTGCCCTTTGGCGGCTTCCAGCCGGACAAGGCCGGGCTCAACACCACCGTGAACTTGCCGGTGAACGTCGGGATCATCGAGGGCCCGGACGGCAAGATCACGCTGTACGACACCGGCTGGAAGCAGCTGGCGTACATCTTCGACTGGAACACCTCGTGCTGTTGGAAGGGCATCCGGGACCAGATGCATGCCATCGGTCTCGACCCCGACAAGGTCACACAGATCGTTCTGGGCCACGCCCACTGGGACCACGCCGGGCAGCTGAGCGAATTCCCGGACGCGGTGGCCTATATTCAGAAGGAGGAGTTGAAGCAGATCGACTTCTTCCTCAACTACCCGGTTGACTTCAACGCCGGGCACATCCGCGCCGTCAACACCGTCGATCCGATGACCGGCGCGCAAGTCGGGCCCCCGGCCCAGGCGTGCGCGCGAACACCTGTCTGCGGCTACCCGCCTCAGACGATCCAGGAGATCCTGGGCAAGGTCCTCCACGGCAAGGCGAAGATCGTCGACGGGCGCCACGAGATCACGCCTGGGCTGGTGATCCACCCGGCGTTCCGTGGCCACACTTACGGGTCGCAGCTCCTGCAGGTCAACACCGCGCGCGGCCAACTGGTGTTCGGAAGCGATACCTATTCGTCGTGGACGGGCATCAGGGACTGGCTCGTGGCGAACATCCAGCAGACGGACACGATCCAGCAGTTCCTCGCCTACGAGAAGTGCTACGTCCTCACGTCGCGGTTGAACAGCTTCAACAACTGCGTCTCGGCTCACGAGCCAATCGCCTACACCGCCGCGTACCCCCTCACCGCCAACTGGTGGAACATCCCGAACGGCAATTGCTCGCGCGCGGCCGAGCTGATCCTCGCGCCGGGCAAGACCACGCACGTGCCGGCCAGCCCGGACAGGACGTTGTGTGTCAACTTGAACGCCCCGCCTCATACCGTCTCACCGTAGCGTAGGTTGCTGAAGAGGATCTGGAGCCCGTCAGGACGACGGGCTCCAGGCCTCGCTCCTCTCATGCCTTCCCACGTCACGCCTCACCGAGTCGGCGCCGGCGTGCTCCTGCTGGTCGTTGCTCTGTCTCGGGCCGACGCGCCGGCGCACGACGCCAGCGCGTGGGGCGGGCTGTTCCGCACACGCGACGCCGGCGCCACCTGGCTGCACGTCAATCCCGCGAGCTTCGTGAGCGCGGCGCTCGCGGTCGCCGTCAGTCCGGTGGATCCACATCACCTCCTGCTGGCGACGGACACGGGCGTGTCGCGCTCGCGCAACGGGGGTCGCGACTGGGTGATCGAGGCACGTGACGTGCTGGTCGGCCCAGGCTTCGCGGTGACGTTCGACGTCGACGGCCAGAGGGCGCTCGTCGCAGGAGCCTCGGCGCTTTTCCGCGGCGACGGTGATCGGTGGTCGCCGCTGCGGCTCCCCGCCGGGTCGATACCCGCTCGAGCCCTGGTGTCGGGATCAGTCGCCGGACGTGTCTATCTGGCGGGCTGGGGCGGTCTCCATCGCAGCGACGATTGGGGCGCGTCGTGGATCAACGTCGGTGACGGGATCCGGGCTGAGTACGCCGCCAGTGTCGTAGTGCCGCCCAGCCATCCGGAACACGTGTACGTCCTCGCCGGCGGGCGTTTCTGGGTAAGCATCGACGCGGGCCGGAGCTGGCAGCTCCGTAGCGATGGACTTCCCGCGAGCGGTATCGAGGTCGTCGCGGTCGATCCGTCCGACGCGAACCGTCTCTGGTCGGTCGCGACCGGTCAGGTGTTCCGCACTGACGATCAGGGGCAGCGCTGGCGACCCATCGGCGCGTCGGTGCCGGACAAGCCGGTCGTAGCACGTGCGGTCGCGGTCGTGGACGACGTGATACTCATGGCCACCGACCGTGGCGTGCACCGAAGTGCCGATGGTGGTCAGCGCTGGGAGCTCTCGAGCGACAACCTCCCGGCGCACGTCGGGGCGGGACTGCTCGTTCGTGATCCGCTGAATCCCGCGACGGTCTATGCCGGCTTCGCGCTCACCTCACACGAAGAGCTGCTGCGCCGCGCGGGCGAGGGCGGCAGCCCGCTCGGGCGACTGGACCTCGTGGACGTCGCCGGTGGCCTGGCCTTCCTCGCGCTGCTGTTCATCGCCGCCGGACTCACGGTGAGGCGTGTGGCGCGCTCCCACTATCGCGTTCCTCGGGCTGCGCCGCGGTGAGCGTGGGGGTGCCCAAGCCGTCGCCGGGCTGGCGGTGGCCTCTGTGGCTCGTGCTGACGATCGCCATCGTGGTCGTTCTCGCGGTCGGCGTGCTCGTCTGGCGCCCTGGGACGTACAGCTCGTGGGGATTTCAGGAGTTCCGGCTATCGCCCGCGGACATCCCCGTCGGCATCGCCGTCTCGCACGACGGGACGGTCTGGTTCACGCTCGACGCCTCGGACAGCCTCGGGCTGTTGCGCAATGGACATATCCAGAAGCTTCCGAAAGGCGTGGACAGCGTCGAGCCGCTCGGTCTGGCCATCGACGCCGGCGGCCGCGCCTGGTACACGGAAGCGCCGAAGCAGCGGATCTCCCGCGCGTCACTCGACGGCACCATCGCCTCCTTCCCACTCTCGGCGCCGGTGGCGAGGCTGGGCCGGCTCGCGATCGCTCCTGATGGCGACGTGTGGTTCGCCGAGTCGAGCCTGGTGAGCGTGACGCACCTCAAGGACGGCCGACTCACGCGTCATGTCCTGGGATCGATCACCCCGGCGACTCCGATGGACGCCGCGCCGTTCGGCGTCACAGTGGCGCGCGAAGGGACGGTGTGGGCCACGCTGCAGAACGCCAACAAGCTCTTGCGGATCTCGCCTAGTGGCGACAAGACGGCGTTCGACGTGCCCACGCGAGTCAGTGGTCTGGGTGACGTCGCGGTGGACGCTGGCGGCGCGGTCTGGTTCCTGGAGATCGCCGCCAACAAGATCGGGCGCTTCGCAGGCGGACGGTTCGAGGAGTTCACCGTGCCCACGCCGAGCGCGGGGCTCACGGCCCTGGCCGTCGCGCCCGATGGCGCGGCGTGGTTCACGGAGCTGCGCGGCCACAAGCTCGGGCGCGTGTACGGCGGCACCATCACCGAGTTCGTCTTGCCTCGCTCCGACGCGCGCCCCTTCGGCATCACCGTCGACGCCGCGAACAACGTCTGGTACACCGACCTCAGCGGCTGGGTGGGGCGGCTCGACGCCAGTCGGGCTCAGATCCGGTAGAGGACCGCGGTGGCGCCGATCACGCGAGGATAGCGAGCGTTCGCAGCGCGTTCACGGTGAGGACGAGCCCCACCAGGACGATCAATGCCGCGGCTGCGATCTGCAGCCAGGCGATCCATCGGCTGTCAAGCCACGTGAGCACCAGGTCGCCGACCAGCGCCGCCGCGATCCCGACCGCCACCAGTACGCAGGCGAATCCCAGACTGAAGATCAGCACCGTGAAGAGGCCGAGCATCATCTTGCCGCTGGCGAGCGCGGCCAGGAGGATCGCCAGCGCGCCGGGATCGGGGAGCAGCCCTCCGGCGATGCCGAGCCCGAGAAGGATGGCGAGCCTCGGCCTCTGCGCCGCGTCGAAGGCGACGTCGTGGGTGTGCGCGGGTCCCCAGCCATGCCGATGATAGCCGCTGCCCGGCCCGTGCTCGTGCGGAGCCGGGTCCGCGTTGTCGTGCACATGGCGCTCGTGGGAGTGCTCGGGCGCCGTCTGCATCAACCGGGGTCTGGCCTGGACTCGGAGCAGCCACAGGCCGATGCCGATCACCAGTAGCCCGGTCAGCACCGAGATGTAGGCCTCGATGCGTTGCGGGAGAAATGACGGGGAGCCAAACGTCGCCAGGGCCGCCACGAGGACGATGCCGCTCGTGTGCGACAGCGTCACGAAGATTCCCAGCACGAACGCATCGATCGGGCGACCGCGCGCCCCGACGATGTAGGCCGCGGCGATTGTCTTGCCGTGGCCCGGTGTCGCCGCGTGGAGCGCGCCGAGCCAGAAGCTCGACACGAGGTAGAAGATATCGTTCATGCGAGCTGCTGCTGGCCGACCAAATTGGCCCCTCGGGATGAGATCCTAACGCATCGGCGGGCGGGTGGAGAGCCCCGCTCGCGGGCGACGGTGGCGGGGAGTAGGTTCTGTCTGACTACCGGAACATCCAACCTCCTCACGGCACGGTCGCCGGTCCCCACCGCGACGGCGCGTTGTCCGGGATCCAGCGGGAGCTCACGGCTCTGGGAGTGGCCGTCGTGTGACGACGGTGCGCGCGCCCTTTCAGGCGAGTCCGTAAAAGCGCGCCGTGTTGTCCCAGAGGATCGCGCGCTTCACATCGTCGGACAGCGGGAGCTGGAGAAAGCGCGCGACGGCGCCAGGATACTTGCAATCCGGATGTGGGAAGTCGGTGGAGAACACGATGTTGAGCGCGCCCATCAGCTCGACGACGCCCGTGACCGGATCTTCATCGCACTCGACCGAGACGAAGCATTGGCGCTTGAAGTACCCGCTCGGCTCCATCGTCAGCTCGCGCGCGTAGACGTCGCCGAGCCACTCGTAGTGCTCGTCCATCCGCCAAAGGAGGAACGGCGCCCAGCTCGCATTGCCTTCGAGGAACGCCACGCGCAGGCGCGGGTGCCGGTGGAGGACTCCACCTCCACAGAAGCTGACCGCCGCCAGCATCTGTTCGGCCGGATGACAAACGGTGTGCCGTAGCATGACGTTTCGGCCGAACCGGTCACCGACCTGCGGCAGGTGCGCGCCCAATCCCTCATGGAACCCGAGGGGCACGTCGAGCGCCTCGAGCTCGCTCCAGAGGGGTCCGTAGTAGGGCTCGTGCCAGTTGCGCGCGTTCACGGGATTGGGGCGGAGAAAGATCCCCCTGAATCCGAGCTCCTTCACGCAGCGGCGGGTCTCCGCCACGGCATCGTCGACGTCGAACGGCGAGATCATGCCGGCGCCGATCAGCCGAGCGGGATCGGCGGCGCAGAAGTCGTAGAGCCAGTTGTTATAGGCCCGCGCGATGGCGGCGGCGAACTTCGGCTCCATCCCATCGATCCCTTGAGCGAAGAGCCCTCGCGTTGGATAGATCACGCCGACGTCGATGCCTTCCTCATCCATCGCGTCGAGCTGGGCGCGGGCGTCCCACCCGCGATCGTGGAAGGGACGGAAGCGCTCGCGGTCGCGCTGCGCGGACCGGCCGCGAGCCGTGCCCGAATAGGCAACATCCGCCGGCATCAGCTTTCCATCGATTTCGATCCGGAGATCGAGCACCCAATCGGCCAGACCCCGGGGCGCCCGATGCTTGAACGGCGCGTCGATGTAACGGGCCCAGAGGTCCGGCGGCTCGATGATGTGGAGATCGCTGTCGAGCACGCGGAAGCCTGCCTTGGCCATCACGTCACCTCCTGAGCGGCTGCGCGAAGCTCAGCGCCGTCCTGAGCAGTTAACGAGGAGAGAACGAGAGATGCGGCTTCGTGTCTGAGTCCGGTCGGCGACGCGACTCGAACACGCAGCCATCAAACATCAACGAAAACAATTTGGTGGCCCCAACGGGACCCGATCGAGCCTGCAGAATTCGAGTACGTGATTTTATTGCGCGCTGATTGCATTCCGCGGCGTTACTTCAACAGAGGGCCTTTGTTCCGTCTGCGCTCATCCAGGCTAGATTCGTCCTTGACGCCCGGCTGTGACGGGTTCGTGTGCCTTGAGGAAGCGCCGCGCGTGCTCCACGACCTCGTCGATATGCTCCTGCGAATCTTTCCAGGGATAGATGGTCACCTCGGCGTTCGGGGCGAGGCTGGCCACCTCCATCGCGACCTTGTACGGGTGCGCGGGCACGTCGTCAGGCGCGACCAACAGCGGCGTCTGGATGGAGCGCACGAAATCGCGCGACACGGTGAAAACGAAGTCGGCGCGGTTGGTGTACATGCTGGTGAGGAAGTCATGGACCATGTCCATCGTGACGTCGGGGCGCTTCTCGCAAAGCGGCGGCCCCCAGCCCTTGATGTTGTTCTGGTAGAAAAGGTCCGGGATCTCAGGCCTGAAGCCGCTGGGTTGCATCATCGCGGCCGCGACGACGCGCTCCGGTGCCCGCCAAATAAGGTTGTGAATCATCGGCCCGCCGATGCAGAAGCCCATGACCATGAACTCACGGATGCCGAGGTGGTCCATCAGCCCGAGCTGGTCGTCGGCGTAGGCGTCCCAGGGGCGGTCGATCTCCAGCGGGCCGCTGGACTTGCCGGGGTTGGCGTTGCGCAGGTCAGCGCAGATGCAGCGGAAGTCGTCCTTGTACCGTTCCATCGGGTTGAAGGGCGAGGCTGTCTGCCAGGATGAGAGCGCTGAATTGAGCCCGCCGCCCGGGATGAGCAGCAAGGGGAAGCCGGAGCCGACCTCTGCGTAGTGGATACGGACGGGGCCTCGTTCGTAGAAGGGCATGGCCATTCTCCTCTACGCGTGGAGGAGCTCGATCGCTTCCTCGTAGACTTCCATGTTCTTGCCGTAGGAGATGGCCGACGCCTGGGCTGCGCTCACGAGATGGCGCCAGCGCCACGGAAGGCGCGTGGCGTGGAACTCCTCGAAGGTGGCTTGATGGTGTTTGAAGGCGTGCATCTCGGTGAAGTTGTCGTGCACGACAATCGTGGCCAGACGGCTGATGAGCGCATCCGGGTCGTACCCGAGGTCGGCATACTGCTGCGCCAGGTTCACGGTGTTCTTCACCTCGGGCACCGCGCGCATCTGCCCGAGGTTGGTGACCTTCGACCAGTCGGTCGGCGGCTGCGTGTAGATGCTCTCCTCGAGCGCGTCCAGCAACGCGGCCTGGGTGCGATGGGGCAGCGCGGCGACGGCCTCCGGATTCGGCTGGGGCGGTGGCTCCATGCGGTTCTGCGTCGAGCGCACCTCGGGGCCTGTGTGCCACGTCAGCAGCGCCAGCAGCTTGTTGCGCAGGCTCACACCGTCCAGCTTCAAGAGATACCGGCGCAGGTTCGCGCCCGTGTGCAGGTGCACGTCCATCGGATTCCCCGTGAGCGATCGCATGAACAGGCCGGCGGCCCCGATCGACAACGCTTCGCCTGTGCCTTGGAGCGACAGACCGTCCGCGAGGGCCTTCGCGAGTATCCTCGGGATCTCCGCATAGGTATCGCACTCGGTGATCGCCTCGCCCAGGAGGCCGATCGCCGGTGTTTCATCCGGGCTCGTGTGGAACCCCAGCGGGCGCTTCAGGAGCTCGTACTCCTCGAGTAGCGGCTCGATGTCGCGCAGCGGAGGCGGCGTGGGGAACCGGCTGACGTACCGGACGGCGGGGCGCATCAGGAACGGCGTGTACTCGCGTCCCAGCCAGTCGAGGGCACGCCACGTGAACATAGGGAAGATGAAGTAGTGATCGTCGAGCATGTTCTTCGGGATCGCCACGGTCAGCAGCAGGTCCAGCGCCGCGGCATGTGGGATGTTGTCCCAGAGGTAGAGGAAGGCGTGATCCGCGGCGTTGTACAGGCCGCGATCTACGGCGGCGAAAAACGCCTTCTTCGTGCCTTCGACGCCGCCCGAATCCACGGGCTCGGCGTCCGCCAGGATGTACGGGCCCATGCCGGGGTGATTGATGTGCTTGTTCGACAGCGCGACGTGCTGAAGGATCGGCAGGAACCGCTGTTCACCCGACACCCGTTCCACGGTGTTGTGCAGGGCATGAAGCCCGACGAGCGGGTGCAGCGGCCCGCCATGGTGGCCGGGCGGCAAGTCCGAGGAACGAGTGACCGCGAGCGCCGACGCGGTCAGGAGCTTCTTGACCGACAGGCCTTCGCGCAGCTTGCTCAGGGTGGCTTCGAGGATCCGGCTGGGGTCGGTCTCCTCGATGAACTGCACCAGCGGCTCGATGTCATCGGCAAACCGTACGGGCCTGTGCATGATCTCTCTCCTCTCGTTCTATAGAGAGCACCTGGCGCCTGAATCCTACCGCGTAGTCGGATCCTGCGCAGCAATCTTGTGGGCGCGTGAGGCCTGGGCCGCGGACGGGGTGGCCGCCGCCGGAGGGTGCTAAAGTTGCCTCGCTCGCTAGGGTGAGCTGAACTGGAGGATGAGGCGATGGATTTCGGGATCTTCAATCTGATGGGGGCGCGCGAAGCGAACAAGCCGACGGCGCAGGTGTTTGGCGAAGTCGCCGAGCAAACAAAGCTGGCCGACGCGCTCGGCTACACGATCGCCTGGTTCGCCGAGCACCATTTCTCGAATTATTGCCTCTGCGCGTCCCCGTTGATGATGGTGGCGCATTGCGCCTCGATCACCAAAAGGATCCGGCTCGGCACGGCAGTCGTGGTGTTGCCCTTATACAACCCGGCTCGGCTCGCCGCCGAAATCGCCACGGCCGACGCCTTGTCGAATGGCCGACTGACGCTCGGGATCGGCGCCGGTTATCAGCCCTACGAATTCGAGCGGTTCGGCGTCGACATCGCCCGGAATCTCGAGATGACCGACGAGTTCTGCGACATCCTCGACCTGGCCTTCAGCCGAGACTTCTTCAGCTACGACGGCAAGCACTACCAGATGCCGGACACTCATATCCCGGCCCGCCCGGTGCAAAACCCGCTGCCGATCTACGTCGCCGGCCATACCCAGGGGATGTTCCGCGCCGCCGCGCGGCACGGCTATCGGGTGCTGACGTCGGGCCGGGTCGGCGGCGTCAAATTGCTGGCCGAGCAGTATGCCGACATCGCCGCCGCGTTTGCCGCCGAGAATGCGCCATTGTCGCGGGCGCATATCACCCTCAACCGCTTCGCGCACATCACCGACAGCCGCGAGGCCGGGATGCGCTTTGCCGAGAACGCGCGCTATCAGTCGCGGCTCGCGTCGAGCCTCAGGCGCCGGCAGGAGGTCATGCAAGGGACCGTATTGGTCGATGTGCCGTTCCCCGACGAACCGCCGCTCGAAACCATCTACAACGATCTGTTGATCGGCGATGTCGAGACGGTTGCCGAAAAGCTCGTCGCCGAGATCCGCGCGACGAAGCCCGTGCATGTGTGCTTTTCGTTCAAGGTCGGCAACACGCCGCACACGGCGGCGATGCGCTCGATGGAACTGATGATCGGCGAGGTCAAACCGAGGGTCGAAAAGGCGCTCGGGCCGCTCGGACGAGTCGCGGCAGGGTGAAGGCCGTCGACCACCTGGCGCTGGACCGGCAAGCAGTCCGCGCGGTCGTGGAAGGGAGCACGGTGACCCCTTCGCCGTGCTCGGTCCGCACCGCGTGCAGACCCCGGACGGCGCGACCGTGGCCGTGCGCGCGATCGTGCCCGGCGCGGCCGCCGTTCGAGTCCTGCCCGCCGACGCACCACCGACCCCGATGGAGCGGCTGCACCCCGTGGGTTTCTTCGGAGACTTCACTCGCTCGCGCTCACGTTGCCCCCTCTTGCGGTCCTGGTCCTGAAGCCGTCCTGACCCGTGATACGAAAACGGAGACGACGTATGGCAAACACCAGCGCGCGCACGGGACTTCAGCTCCGTTCAACGGTGAAGAAGGAGGATATCCTCGAACTATCGCTCGCCAGCGTCCCCACCCCTGAGCCAAAACCCGAGGAGGTCGTCGTACGCATCGACGCCTCTCCCATCAACCCCTCCGACCAAGGACTCCTTTTCGGTGGAGCCGACATGAGCACGGCCAAGGCATCCGGCACGGCTGACAACCCCGTGGTGACGGCGACCATCTCACCGGCGGTGATGAAGGCGCTAGCAGGGCGTTTGGAGCAGTCGTTGCCCGTCGGCAACGAAGGGGCCGGGGTGGTCGTCCAGGCGGGGGTGTCTCCCGCAGCGCAAGCGCTGATGGGGAAGACCGTCGCAATCCTCGGCGGCGCCATGTACGCGCAGTACCGCTGCATCAAGGCCGTGCAATGCCTGGTGTTACCGCCGGGTACCACCCCGGCCGAGGGCGCCTCCTGCTTCGTCAATCCGCTCACCGCGCTCGGTATGGTCGAAACCATGCGCTCGGAGGGTCACAAGGCGCTCGTGCACACGGCGGCTGCCTCCAATCTCGGGCAGATGCTCAACAAGATCTGCATCAAGGACCGCGTCGGCCTGGTGAACATCGTGCGCAAGCGCGAGCACGTGGATGTCCTGAAGAAGATCGGTGCCACCTACGTGTGCAACTCGGACTCGCCAACCTTCATGGACGACCTGACCGAGGCACTCTCCGCCTCCGGTGCCACGGTGGCCTTCGACGCGATCGGAGGTGGAAGACTGGCGGGACAAATACTCACCGCCATGGAGAC
This sequence comes from Candidatus Rokuibacteriota bacterium, assembly GCA_003220535.1. GTDB lineage: Bacteria > Methylomirabilota > Methylomirabilia > Rokubacteriales > CSP1-6 > AR31. Next base: position 47,545 of record QHSU01000096.1, on the reverse strand, counting down.
TGCAGCGAACAAGAAGGCGAAGGAATACAGCCGTTATGGGTCCACGACGCACAAGCAGGTATACATCTACGGCGGACTGGACCGTGGGCCGACCGAGTTCAATCGCACCTTCGGCATGGCTTGGGGTATTGGCGGCTGGCTACTCACCGCCTTCCTGCAGAAGATTGGATTCGAAGCCGCCCAGAAGCTGAGAGAGAGGGTCGCGGCCGATATCAAGACCACGTTCGCGAGCACCTATACGAAGGAAGTCTCTCTCGCTGAGGCGCTAGGGATCGAGGAGATCGCCGTCTATAGCAAACAAGCCACAGGTGGGAAGTACCTGATCAACCCGAACAAAGGACTCCGCTGAATAAGCCGTGCCCTGCGGCCCAACTTCGCCCGGATGAAGTATCTCGAGCAGGTCCGCGCGCTCCTGGGACATTCGCGCATCGACATCACCCAGATCTACGCGAACATCAGGCCGCCTCAACTCGAGCGTGCGGTGTCGTTCTTCGAGGAGAAAGCGATCAAGATCCTGACCGAGTAGGACGTGATGGCGATCCCGCCCGAAACACTGATCGTAGTGGCGCTCGTGATCTTCGTCGGGTACACGATATTCGGTGCCACTGGCTTCGGCGCGTCGCCGATTACGATCCCCGTCCTCGCCCATGTTCTCCCGCTGACCTTCGTGCTCTCCTTGGCCGCGCTCCTCGACCTCAGCTCGGGGCTGGCTCTCGGGTTTCATACGCGAAGGCAGGCGGATACGCGGGAACTCTTGACGCTCATACCGTTCACGCTCGTGGGGCTCACGCTGGGTGTGACGCTTCTCGTCAGGCTCCCGCGCAACGCGACAGTGCTGGCGCTGGGGCTTTTCGTGTGCGTGTACGCGCTCCACGTGATGCTTGGGCGCCGCACTGCGCGACGACTGAGTCGGCGCTGGGCAGCGCCCGCCGGCGTTCTCGGTGGCATCGTCGGAGCCCTCTTCGGCATGGGCGGTCCGCCATACGTCGTGTACATTACCGGCCGAATCCCGGACCCGGCGGTCCAACGCGCCACGATCTCCCAGATGGTCATCCTGAACGTCGGATTACGCGTCGTGGCGTTCGCTCTCGCCGGACTCCTCCTCTCCCGCGCACTCTGGATCGCGGTGATGCTCTTGCTTCCCGTGGCATGGGCCGGGGTCTGGGTCGGTAATCGAGCGCATGGGAGCCTGACCCCGGCGAAGATGGCCCGCATGATCGGCGCAGCGCTGTTCCTCACCGGCGTCGCGCTGATCGTGCGGACGTTCTAGAGAGTCATTTCACAACAAGTCTGAGCACCAGTGAGGGTGACAGCGCCTTCCCAACGGGACCCGGACGCTTTAGGCTAACGATTCCCCTGCGAGGTGTCCGCCGGCGGGCCGCCTAGATGCCCGCAAGCACTACTTTTCTGGCTGGTACCACCCCTTCCCCACGGGCGGTAGTTCCCTGGCGTCCTGCGGTGGACCCCGCGCGGCGTCCGACGAGCATTCGCGCTCGGTGACTGAGGGGATCTTCCCTGACCCGATTCGGGTGAAAACCTCATAGAAAATACTCTGGCCGCGTCCTTAGAATCGCTATGGACGCCGCAGGTTGCTATCACCGCCCCGAGACAAGCACGCGCTGCCCGGCCTGTGAGATCGATGCCCTCCGCCGGGAGCTGACCGAGGCCCAACGCCGACTGAAGGGGTGGACCAAGCGCACGGACGAAGTGCTCGTCTCCCAGAAGGTGATCGCAGCACAGCCCGGCACAATGAAGGGACCCAACGGCACTCCGGATGCACGTTGATGACGGTTCACATCGGCGACCCTTGACGAAGGAGGGCGGTTCATGACGCGACGACTGGCTTCCTTGATCCTCTGCGGCAGTGTCGCCGTGCTCGGCTCCGCCTGCGCGACGAAGAGCTTCGTACAGAAGCAGGTCAGTGCGACGGAGAGCAAGCTCACCCAGCAGATGACCGCGACGGAGACCAATCTCACCGAGCGCGCCGCCCTCCAGGAGACGAAGCTGCGTGAAACGGCGGATCGCGCCGGGGAAAGCCGCCAGGCGATCGACGTTGCCGACCAGCGGCTCAACGGCCTCGACTTGCGGGTGGGTGAGGTGGGCGCCCGCGCGAGCAGCGCGCGTGATGCCGAAGCCCGGCTTTCGCAACGCCTCGCGAGTCGCAACAGGCACAGGCTACTGGACGCGAGATTCGTCTACTTCGACTCTGGTCAGACTGAAATCCGAAGCCAGGACGTCGACGAGCTCGAGTACGTGGCCAAGGCTCTCAGGGCGGACCCCAACGCGATTCTTGAGCTGCAAGGCTTTGCCGATTCGCGCGGGAGCGACCGATACAATCGCGAGCTCGCCCGCGAACGCGTGGAGGCCGTGATGCGCTATCTCGTGCAACGTCACGGCATCGAGCTGCGTCAGCTGGGAGCGATCCCCATGGGCAAGGTGGCGCTGGGTGCTGGCGAGAAGGCAAGCCCGGAGGCCCTTGCCAAGGCCCGGCGGGTGGACATCCGGTTGCTCGCCCCGTGGTCCTCCTGGGAAGATGCCCAGAGCCAGATCGACCCGACCGCCCCGGAGCAGACAGTGACAGTCATCCCCGCACCGCAAGGACCCGCGACGATCTCTGCTCTGCCCGTTCAGGCGGAACCCACGCAGCCGCCGCAGGCGGCACGGATCGATGCGCCAGCCCTGGGGCGTTTGCCCGAGTTTCTGAAGACCATCACGCCAAAGGATCTCGGCGGTGAGCAATGAGCCAGACGTCCACGAGTACCGAGCTTCTCAGTGACGGGGCCTAGAGCCGGCGGGCGCTACGCATCCACGTCCGCCAGGCCAGCCATCACGGTTGCCGTTTCCGCTGGATAGCGCGAAGGCGACGGTCCGCCGGCACAAATCCTAGTCGTCGACATCCGCGGAAGTCCGCGCCAATCAGGGGTCCGGTGAGAAACTTGGCGTGGGGTGGCTTCCTCCTTCCGGTCGTTTGTCCGCAGCGGACTACTGAATGATTTCGTCAGCACGAGCCAGAATGGAAGGCGGGATCGTGAGCCCGAGCGCCTTGGCCGTCTTGAGGTTAATCACCAACTCGAATTTCGTCGGTTGCTCGACGGGGAGATCGCCGGGCTTGGCGCCCTTGAGAATCTTGTCCACGTAGATGGCGGCGCGGCGGAACATGTCAGGCACGTTAGGTGCATAGGACATGAGGCCACCACCTTCCACTGCCTCTCGCCCGGCGAATATCGTCGGCAATCGGTTCTTTGTCGCGAACTCCACGATAATGGGTCGATACGCGGTCGTGAGTGGGCTAATGAACGTGAGGAGAGCGTCTGGACGCTTTCTCGTCATTGCGGAGAAGGCCCCGGGGAACTCTCTGGGATCCTTCACCTCCAGAGATTGAAGCGTCACGCCGAGCACGCGGGCCGCGGCCTGCGTCTCTTTCCATTGGAGTGGCGCGGCTTCATAGCCCGGGCTCCAGAGTACTGCAACGCGCGAGAGCTTGGGAAACGCTTCCTTGACCAGCTGAACCCGCTTCCCCGCTAAGTCTGTCGTGGACACCGCGGTGCCTGTGATATTCCCTCCCGGCCGCGCAAGGCTCGCGACGAGCCCGCTCTCGACCGGATCGTTCGCGGCCGGAACGACGATGGGGATCGTCTTGGTTGCCTCCCGTGCGGCATCGGTCGCTCCCGGTACGGCGACCATGACGTCAACTCTGAGCTCGACCAGCTCGGCGGCAAGATCGGGAAGGAGCTCTCGATTCCAGGCCGCCGATCGGTATTCAATGATGATGTTCCGGCCGACCACATAGCCGAGATCGCGGAGAGCTTCCAAGAAGGCCCGGCGTTCCGCGGAGGGCGGGTCGGCCAGAGGTGACAAGACCAGGTAGCCGATCTTCGGGGCATTCCGGGGCCCCTGCGCTTGGACGGCGAGCGGCGCGGCAAGGATCCCGAGAAGGAGGGCGAGAATCTTCCCGAGTCTTCTGAGGCTCACTTTCTCTTCCGCGCTCCTCGTCGTCCCGCGGGTCGTCGGCACGTGAATGCGTCCTGAGCTGATCAGCCAGTTGTCGGAGGACCTGCTCTGGGCGCATATTCTCTCCCGAGGAACCGGCGCGTGGAGAAACTCTGGGTCGAGGTCCGAAGATTGTCAAGGCGGTTCTTCCGCGCTCTAGGTCGGCAACGGCTCCAAGCCCTCGCCGTCGGCGTCCTTGTACTCTTGCCTGCCCCGACCATGTGGGCCTACTCCCATCACACGTCGCGGGTGCGTTATCTCGACTACTCGCCCGAGGCGTTCCAGACCGCGCGGCGAGAAGGGAAACCCGTCTTTCTCCTGATCAGCGCAGTGTGGTGTTACTGGTGCAAGTACTTCGCCCAGCAAACGCTCGAGAGCGAGGAAGTCTCGACCTACCTGAACCGGAACTACCTCAGCATCTTCGTCGACCACGACCGGCGCATGGATCTCACGCGCAAGTATGCCCGGGGGTTGCCGATGATCGTCCTCTTCGATCCCGCGGGGCAAGTTCGACAGTCATTTGCAGGAGCGCTCAAGAAGGACGACTTCCTGGACGTCCTGAAGCGAGTCGCGAGCGATGTGCGGACAAATATCGCGGCCGCGCCACCCCGAAGGTCGGGAACGGAGGCGATCGTGATCCCGAGCCCAGTCCCGGTGACGCTGGAGACGTACCGACGGCTCCGGGACGAGACGCTCAATTTTCTGACCGACCATCTGGACACGGTTCACGGCGGCTTCGGGAGCGGCGACAAATATCCGCACGCCCAGCTTCTGGGCTACCTGCTTGGCCAGTATGACGCCACCCGAGATCGCCGCTACCTCGTGGCCGTCGAGAAGAGCCTCGAGGGGATCCTGAGGGGAATCTACGACCCCGTGGAGGGTGGGTTCTTCCGCTACGCCGAAGGGCGGGAATGGCGCCAGCCGCACTACGAGAAGATGTTGTCCGTGAATGCCTCGCTCGCGCTGGTGTTCAATCAAGCGCACCGCACGACCCAGAATCCGCGGTACAAGCGAGCGACCGAAGCGACAATCGCCTATCTGCAGCGCACGCTTTATGATGCCCGGGCTGGTGGGTTCTACGGCAGCCAGACCGCAGATCCCGACTACTATCGCCTCGCGCCTACGGAGCGCCGGGCGGCCCGGAAGCCTCCCGTCAACCGAGATAAAGTCACGGCGTGGAACGCCGAAGCCGTCCTGACGTTCCTCGCGCTGGGCCAGTCCACCGGACGGAAAGACCTCGTTGACGTCGCGCTGAGCACGCTGGACTTCATGGGCCAAAATCTCATCACCGAGAAAGGCGCCTTCCAACTCTATGACGTCAAGACGCGGCGGGGACAACTGCCTGGACAGCTTGAGCCCAATGCCTGGGCCGCGTTAGCGTTTCTGGAAGGGTATCGCGCCTCGCACATCGAAGCCTACCGCCAGGCCGCGCAGCGGGTGCTCACGTATGCCAAGGCCGAACTCTTCGACACCGCGCGCGGCGCGTTCGTCGAGGACAAGGATTCTTCTCTCGCGCTGGGCGCGAACGGGATCATGGCTGACGCTCTCATTCGCGCTCATCGCCTCACCGGCCGCGCCGAGGATCTGGAGCTCGCCACCGGCGTCTTGGCCGCCCTCGGTGGTGCCGCGCGCGCTCTCCTGGTCGAGGACGACGATGCGACGATCGTGGCCCGAGTCGCCGACGCGGTCTTTTATCTCCGTGCCTACGCCCGAGTCATAGAGAAGCCATAGTATGCAGTCCATCTTCGCTCCCTTGAACCGTCAAAACTCTACGCTTGAATCAGACGCCGACGCCCGCCGCACGTGCGATCAGCGCGTCGAGCGGCTTCCCTGCCCGCAGGCCGTGGATCCGACGGCGGCGACGGGGCTGATGGTGCAGCCGGGCCTCGCGGCCGTGGATCAGTCGGGTCTCGCCGAACGGATCCGGAGCCGCCCCGCCGCGTCGCGATCCTGATCGGCGAGTCCCGTGACCATGCACCACGAGCTTACTAGGAGGCCGTCATGACGCCCGACGTACCGTCGCTCAGATCGGACACGCCCGGTGTGGCCAACGTTCTCCACTTCAACAACGCGGGCGCTGCCTTGCCGCCGCGTCCGGTCCTCGACGCGGTGACGAGCCACCTGGCGCGCGAGGCCGCCATCGGCGGCGCGGATGTCTACGACGCCGTCGCCACGCTGATCGGCGCGCGCCGGGACGAGATCGCGTTCGTGGAAAGCGCCACGCGCGCCTGGGACATGGCGTTCTACGCGGTTCCGTTCAGGGCGGGCGACCGCGTCATCACCGCGCGGGCCGAGTACCTCTCGAACTACCTCGCGTTCCTGCAGATGAAGGCGCGTGTGGGGATCGAGATCGACGTGGTCGACAGCGACGCGTCCGGGCAGGTCGACCTCGCCGCGCTCGAGCGCGCGATCGGTCCGCGCACAAAGCTGGTCGCGATCACGCACGTGCCCGGGAGAGGCGGGCTCATCAATCCGGCGGCGGAGGTCGGCCGCATCGCCGCGCGCCACGGCATCCTCTATCTGCTCGATGCCTGCCAGTCGGTCGGCCAGCTCGCGGTCGATGTGCGGCAGATCGGCTGCCACATGCTCTCAGCCGCGGGCCGCAAGTATCTGCGCGGGCCCCGCGGTACGGGCTTCCTCTACGTGCGGCGCGACACTATCGGGAGCCTCGAGCCGCCTTTCATCGATCTCGAGGCCGCCTCCTGGATCGCTGACACCTACGTCGTCCGTGACGACGCTCGTCGGTTCGAAAACTGGGAGCGATTCGTGGCCGGCCAGATCGGCCTGGGCGTCGCCGCCCGTTACGCGGTGCGGGTGGGGATCGACGCGATCGAAGCACGGGTCAAAGCGCTCGGTGCGCTGCTGCGGCGGGAGCTCGCGAAGCGACCCGGCGTGAGCGTGCACGATCGAGGAGTGGAGCAGTGCGGGATCGTCGCCTTTCTCAAGGACGGCGAAGCGCCGGGCAAGACGCGCGACCGGCTGCGCACCATGAACATCAACGCCCACGAGGCCCGCTTGTCGCGGCTCGATCTGCCCGCGCGCGGATCCGACGCGGTCGTCCGCGCCAGCGTGCACTACTACAACGACGAGTCCGAGGTGGAGTGCCTCGTCCGGGCAGTGGCGGGCTAGACTCTCTCGTGGACGGACCTGTCGACCCGAGCCGTGTTCCGAGTGTCGAGTCCCCAGAGCAGCTTCTGGCCCTCGTTCGGGGCTATCGGATCTCGCAAGCGGTCTACGTCGCGACGCGGCTCGGCATTCCCGACCTCCTGGCCGACGGACCCCGGGAGATTGACGAGCTGGCACACGCTACCGGGTCTCATCCGCCAAGCCTCCGCAGAGTCCTGCTGGCCCTCGCGGGGCCGGAGTGCTCGATAAGGTCGGGCCGCGCCGCTTCGCCCTGACCCCAGTGGGGGCCGGATTGCGTACGGGCGTCCCGGGCTCCCTGCGGCCAGCCGTTCTCCTGTTGCTCGACGAATCGCACTGGCGACCGTGGGGCCACCTGCTGCACACCGTGCGGACCGGGGAGACGACGTTCCACCACGCCCACGGCGCGGGCCTCTTTGACTACCTCGCCGGACACCCTGAGGTGGCGACCGTGTTCAACGCCGCCATGACCGGCAACTCGCCCGCCCACGCGCGCCTCGTCGCCGCGACGTATGACTTCTCCCGGATGAGCCTGGTGGTCGATGTCGGGGGCGGACGCGGCCGGCTGCTCGCCACGATCCTCGAGCGGTACCCTCGACTACGCGGCATCCTTTTCGACCAGCCTCACGTCATCGAAGGCGCTCGGCAGATCCTCAGCGCGGAGGCGTGGTCGGCCGCTGCGAGCTCGTCGGAGGGAGCTTCTTCCGAGCGGTCGCGACGGGTCCCGCCAGCGGCGCAAAGGCGGTGCTTCGTGACGCGAGCGGCGCTCTGGATTTCTTGACAGCCACCAGGACGGCCTGTCACCATTCTTCTGGTCGGTGAGACGCGACCGACTTCACTAGATTGCCGGCAGCTGAATGGACACCCGTTCGATCGGCACCAGCAGATCGTGCTGTTCGAGTCGATGACCATGGCTCCAGTCGCCCGCATCCTCCTTATCGACGATGACCCTACACTGGCTGAGCTCCTGGACATCGGTCTCTCCGAGCAGGGTTACGAGATCGCCGGCGCGCTCACAAGCGACGATGGGCTCAAGTCGATCACGACGTCCCGGCCCGATCTGGTCTTACTCGACATCGGACTGCCCCATACAAACGGCGTTGAGGTGCTGAAGCAAATCCGCTCGGTCGACCCGACCATTCGAGTGATCATGGTGACCGCAAATAGGGACCTCCGGCTTGCTCGCGAAGCCCTGCTGATGGGTGCGCTCGCCTACGTCGACAAACCGTTCGACCTCGCCTACCTCGGGCGAGTCGTGGCTATGGCGCTTAGGTCGGAAACCAAGCGTCCAGATGATCTCACAGAGACTGATCTGTCTTGAGCTGCCGAAAGCGCCCAGCGACTTCCAGATGCGCAACTGGGCCGACGCCTGGGTCCGGCTTCGATCTGAGAGTACCCTCGGGCCTCGACCGCGCCGCCCGAGCCCTTACCCTTGCCCGGCCTTGCCCAACACGCCGTGACCCTTGCCCTATCGCGAGATTTTACAAATCACGGCTTGCGATCGAGTGACAGCATCAAATGACTCGTTTCGGAACAATCACTTATCGTACTTGGCCTACTTCTTGCCCCTTGCAAGGGCCTTTGGTTCCCAAGCGTGATTCTCGCTGAGAACGGGACCCTTAGGTGGTCCAGGGGGCGGGCAAATGAGGACAATCGGGCTCAGCCTTGAGGAAGGCTGAGGCCTCGCCCGGCTGCAGGATCCGCCAGCATTCGATGGACGAGCTGCTGCACCTTGCGCAGGTCGAACGGTTTCAGGAGATGCGGCGCGCCGCTCCGTTCGAGAAACTCTTGCTTCTCTCGGCTCAGCACGTCGCCCGTAAGGAAAACGATCCGACGGGTAAGTCCCGGAAAGCGCCGTTCGAGCTCGGAGTAGAAACGCTCGCCGTCGAGGACGGGCATCTTCGTGTCGCTCAGGACCAGGTCGTAGGCGCGCCGCTCCAGCATTTCGAGGGCCATGGCGCCGTGCGCTGCGACCTCGACCTGATGCCCGTCGCCTTGCAGGGCTTCGGCCAGCGTGGCCGCGACATCAGCGTCGTCGACGACCAGGATCGCCTTGCTGCCGATTGGCGGCAAGGACTCGGGCTCCACGACGTCACAAACGGACGCCGGGGGAGCCAGCACCGGCAACTCGACGCTGAAGATCGTGCCTTGGCCGATCTCGCTATCGACCGTAAGGGTGCCCCCGTGGTCCTCCACAATGCTCCGGCACAGTGACAACCCGAGCCCTGTCCCTTCGCCCGGGGCCTTGGTCGTGAAGAAGGGCTCGAAGATCCTCGTGCAGATCTCGGCGGGAATGCCGGGGCCGGTGTCCGTGACATCGAGCTGGACGCGGGCGGGCTCGCGCACGGACCGGGTCTCGATAGCGATCCGGCGGGCCGCGTCCATGCGGCGCATGGCGTGATGCGCGTTGGCCACGAGGTTGACGATCACCTGATGGAGCTGGTGAGCGTCGGCCCACATCACCGGCAGATCGTCGGCCAAGTCCAGCGCGATTTCGACTTGGCTGGTGCGCAACTCGTAGGCGAGCAGCTCGATCGCCTCCTGGACGACCTGGTTGAGTCGCACCTCTGCCCGTTCGGGCGCCCGCTGACGCGCCAGCGACAGGAAGTTTCGCACGACACGCGAGCACCGCTCGGCGCCGGTGTTGATCTTGTCAGCCCGCTCGATCAGCGACGGGTCCTTGACCCTGCGGCGCAGAAGGTGCGCCTGGCCCATGACGATCGCGAGAGGATTGTTCAACTCGTGGGCCACGCCCGCCAGCAGCGAGCCCATGGTCGCAACCTTCTCGCTCTGCAAGAGCCGCTGCGTGCGCTCGTCGACGATCTTCTCGAGCGAGCGATTGTGGCGCCGGAGGTCGAGGTAGAGGTGTCGCGTGTGGAGGAGATTCTTGATCCGCAGGAGCACCTCGATCCGGTCAAACGGCTTGGTCAGGAAGTCCTTGGCGCCGGCCTCCAACGCGCGCTTCTTCGCCTCGGTGGTCGTATCGGCCGTGAGGACCAGGATCGGGAGATAGACATCCTCGGGGATCTGAAGCTCTCGCATGACGGCGATCCCATCCAGATACGGCATCATCAGGTCGAGCAGGAGCAGATCAGGCTGATACTCACCGTACAGGGCGAGCACCTGCCGGGAATCCGTGGTGCTGCGAACCTGCCGATAGCCGGCCTCGGCCAGCGTGCGCTCGAGGAGCCGAACGTTCGCAGGCTCATCGTCGACGACGAGGATTCGCGCCTTGGTGAGATCCATTGTCCCCACGGGTCACCTCACGGCTTTGGCCGAGCGTTCGTCCAGACTTCCAAATTTCTGGAATCGCAAAAGGGGGCAACTCCATGAGTAGCAGAGTGCCGTTTCTTTTTAAATTGATCTTTTTGGCGATTCCGGAAGCACCCTCGACCAACGGGGGCAACTCCTGAGAGCAGCGCTCGGCTTTCGCTGGGCTCCCTCTCCCGTCCTACGACCGTGCGCTCCACGCGCTGCGCTCCTGGCTCGACTCCTGGTCCGGTATCGGACGGATTGCTGTCGGCATGGCCCGTCAGGGCTATGACCTCCAGCTCACGCGATACGACGAGAAGGGCTGGCGGGCCACACGCGCCCGCCGCAACCCGTCCTCGGCGCCAGAAGCAGAAAGAACGCGATGCGTCGATCACCAGCAGCTCGACCGCCATCCCGAGAAACTGCTGGTCGTCGTCGATGACGAGAATCGTATACCGCGGACGACTCATCGAACCCCGCGAGGAGCGCAACGCCCGGCTGGTCCAAAGGGTTGGCGTGGGATGCGTTGGGAGTCTCACAAGGTCGTCCAGAGCACGGATGAAGCGGTCCAAGAGGCACGCGAGGGAGGCTACGATTTCTGCGCTCGTCTCTGCGCACGCCTCTCGTCATCCCAGATTTGAAAACAGGCTATGTGGAACTGACAGGGCCTCCGGCCGGACGCCCGCGTGGTCCCCTCCATCAGCAACTGCTCCTTTGACAGGATCGTGTCGCAGGCATCGCACGTTTCCCCGTCGCTGGGACTGCTCCAGACTCTTGCGATGCGGTCATGTGGAAGGCGGCCGTTCTGGATCTTGAGCCGGATGAGAAAGCGAAGGGCTTCTTGGTCCATCGGTGCTCCCTTCGAGTACCGTTAGCCGATCCGCCAGATGCACCGAGGTCTCGACGTCGGATGCGTCACCGCAAGGCCGGGGTGCAGGCACGAGGAAGCTAGCACGGACCCCGAGGCGGATGGATAGTACGATGTTGCCATGGCCCAGCCGGGAGCCCCGAGTGCCCGCAGCGTGGCCAAGATCAAGCGGATCTTAACGATGCTCGACGATCACGCCGGTCAGAGCCATGCTCTGAGCGAATTGGCCGCGATGGCGGCGATGAGTCGCTCGTACTTCTCCCGGACTTTCCGTGCGGTGGCCGGTGTGCCCCTGCGGGACTACTTACGCAATCTGAAACTCAAGCGGGCGCTTGAACTCGTGCTCACCTCCGGGCGCTCGCTGACGGACATTGCGGTTGAGTCTGGGTTCTATGACCTACCGCACCTTGACAAAGCGTTCCGGCAGCGCTTCGACATGTCGCCGTACGACTTTCGTGTTCGACACACGGTGCGACCGGAAGCAACGCGGCATGGGGTGAAGGCAAGGCGTCACACGGTGCGAAAGCTCGTGAAGCGAGACCGAACACTGCAAGGCGCCCCGGATGGGCCAATGCGAGAGACGGCTGCTGCGGCACTCGCCGCGTTCCGAGCGTCCATGCGGCCGTCGCTCGGAGAATCGCAGTCGAGGCTGCTCCGCTCGAACCGCAGCGAGTAGGTCTCCCTACGACCGCGACCGCTCGGCAGCGACCACCAGCTTCAAGGCGCGCATCCTGAATTGCTGACACTCGCGGACGAGATGGCGAGAAAGAGCCCAGCACCGCTTACACGTTCGGTGCGCGCGGGATACGACACAATCCGTTCGCAGTCGTCCCGTGGGCCTCATACGGCGACGACTGATTGTGAGACGGAGCATATGCTGGTGCGACACCACCAGGACGCTCATCGACAGCATCTGGGTCCCCGCCGGCCGGGTGGTAGTCCGCTGTCGCATCTGGCCAATAGTTCCAGGGAATGTCCTGCGAAGCAATCCACGAGGCCCGGATGCGCCGGGAATTTCCGGAAAGTCCACAACGCTTCGGGCAATCGGGCGTGGCGGTCTTGCTCGACCTCGAGGAGTTCGTCGCGGACCACCGCGCATGGCCCCCTGACCGGGGACGCAACGGCTCCGGCCTGGAACGGCTACATCGTCACAGTCGCGTGTTCCCGCGGCGTCGTCTTCGAGCGGTGGCGCCCCTGGATGCCGAGCTGGACCTGCTGCACGCTGTAACGCTGAACTGAGTCGCTCGAATCGCTCAGGTGTTGCGGGCTGGCTGGACGACTTCCAAGTCCCGCGGTAGCGTCACGCATGGACTATATCGGAGCGGCCCCGAATCAGTAAACGTCCGCCGTTGATGGGGTCCGTTGGGCAGACTTGCCGGATTCGGGATCGGTGTGGCAGTACTCTCCGTTTCTTCCATGGCGTGTAACTCTCGCCGGTAATCTCGCGACCTCAAGGCAAGCCGGTACCTCGCGTATGCGGTTTTCGCGCACTGCATTCCTTGGCAGCCGCCTTGCTTTATCCAAGGAAGCAGTCTCCGCAAAGGAGGAGCGCCCCCTGCGGGCGGCCCTCGGGTTTGCTGGATTTGAGCGATGATCGGAGTCATGGAGCGCGAACAGAACCCGGTTTTTGACGTCGCAGGGTTCCTCGAACTTGTGGATTCGCTACGACAGCGACTGCACGATCACGAGGCCCATACAGGCGTGCTGAGTGCGCGAATCCACATCCGCAACGGGGAACCGTGGGCTGCGTCCGTCTCGTTCGACGCCGTAGAGGAAGAGAGGGCCGCATGACTCGACCGCCTCCTCCTAGTCATGCGCGAGCGCGGCTGGCGGGCTACCATCGGCAGGGCCGGACCACCCAGGCGCGCAAGGTGTTGGCCCCCGTCTACCGGCGGTTCACAGAATGGTTCAAGACCGCTGATCTGCTAGCCGCGAAAGCACTCCTCGATGCGCTTCGTTAGTGGCTGAACTGCTTCAGGCCGACCTCATCTTGAACGCCGCCGGCCGCAGTGGCTGAGCGGCTCCAACCAGTTCCAAGGCCGAAGGTGCTATGCCTGGTTGCGCAACTCATCGATCAGGACCCGCATGTTCTCAGAGTAATCCACGGGCACACAGACGAGATGAACGCCGCCTCCGGAAAATGCCGCCTCGAGCGTCGGCGCCAGGCCGTCGGCGCTCTCCACCCGACTGCCCTTTATGTGGTACGCCATGGCATAGGCGACGAAATCCGGATTCCCGAAGGTCATGCCGAAATCGGCAAACCCGTCCGCCGCCTGCTTCCAGCGGATCATCCCGAACGCATTGTCCTGCAGGACCAGCACTACGAGATTGAGCCCGAGTCGCGCCGCCGTCTCTAATTCCTGAGAATTCATCATGAACCCGCCGTCGCCGCATACCGCCAGTACGCGCCGGGTCGGGTGGAGCATCGCGGCCATCATGGCGGAGGGCAGCCCAGCCCCCATCGTCGCGAGTGCGTTGTCGAGCAGCAGAGTGTTCGCGACATGAGTCCTGTAGTTTCGCGCGAACCAGATCTTGTACATGCCGTTGTCCAGGCAGACGATGCCGTCCTCCGGCATCACCTGCCGCACGTCGTGCACGATGCGCTGAGGGGTCAGCGGATAGCGAGCTTCCGTCGCCCGCACGGCGACCCGCGCGAGGATCTCCTCGCGCAGTCCCAAGAGCGCGCCCGCCTTCGGCAGCTTGCCCTCGAGACGGTCGGCTAGCAGCGTGAGGCTGGGGCCGACGTCGCCCACGAGCTCCGCATTCGGGAAGAACACCTCCTCGACCGTCGCGGGAAGATAGCCCACATGGAGGACCTTCGGTCCGTTCGGACCCATGAAGAAGGGCGGCTTCTCCACCGTGTCGTGGCCGATGGCGATGATCAGATCGGCCCGGTCGACCGCGCGATGAACATAGTCTCGCTCGGAAAGCGCGGCGGTGCCCATGTAGAGTCCGGATCCGCCCGCGACCGCGCCCTTACCCATTTGCGTATTGAAGAACGGGATTTGCAGGCGCTGCACGAAATCCGATAGGGCATCGGCCAGGCGCGGGCGGTTCGCTGCCGCGCCCAGCATCACGAGCGGTCGCTCGGCCTTGAGGATCAGCTCGGCCGCTCGTTCCAATGCCGCGAGATGGGCAACGGGCATATCGATCGGGTGCGGCGTCACCAGCGGAATCTCGGGTGCCGCCACTCCGGCGATGTCCTCCGGCAGTTCGAGATGGACCGGACCTGGCCTCTCCTGTTGCGCAACCCGGAACGCCTCCCGCACGATCGAGGGGATCGTCGCCGCGCTGACGATCTGGTGCGCCATCTTGGACAGCGGCGTCATGGTCGAGACCATGTCCACAACCTGGAAGCGCGCCTGCTTCCGACTCAGAATGCCCTTCTGGCCCGTGATCATGACCATGGGCATCGCGCCGAGCAGAGCGAAGGCGGCGCCCGTGGTCAGATTGAGCGCGCCGGGACCAAGCGTCGAGAGGCAGACTCCGGCCCTGCCAGTCAGCCGTCCGTGGGTTGCTGCCATAAAGGCTGCCGCCTGTTCGTGGCGGGTCACCACGAGCGTGATCCTGGAGCGACGCAATGCATCGACGACGTCGAGGTTTTCTTCCCCGGGTACGCCGAAGATGTGCTGCACACCCTCGTTCTCCAGTGCGGCTACGAGCAGGTCGGCGCCCTTCATGAGATGCACTCCTCTAGCTCCGCGAACCCGGCGCGCGGCCCGCAGGACACCAGACGACGGAACTGACATCGGCGGCAGCGAGTCTTGCCGCAGCTTTCTGCAAGAATTGACAATAGCCTAACGCGGACCTCGGTTGGCTGGACAATCGCAATTCCGACGTGTTGAAACCGCAGGTGCCTCGGGAAACGGCTCGGTCACGGCACGGTGAGCGACGCCGATCAGTTCAGCGAGTGGCCGCTATGCCAGCGCCTATACCTCTGGTCGCGATCAGAGCTCCTGGATGGAAGGCGACGGGATCAGACGCCGCGCCGCACGCGGTAATCCACGTTGTCCCTCACCCACTTCCAGAAGCGGTCCTGGTTGGCGAGGTCGGTATCTGGCCTCATCTGGGCGCGCCAGCCCTTCATGACGTCGTGCTCCACGGCCCAGAAGCGTACGCGGTCTCGCTTCACCAGCTTTCGCCAGTTGTCGCCGACCTTCGGGCTCGCGTAGACCAGGCGGACGGTGACGTTCTTCGAGAGGTAATCGAGGGGACTGAGATCGATCTGCTGGTAGGAGGCGGGCGAGCCCGACTTGATCGTCCCGTCGCGCACGTCGGGGACGCCGTCGCTGACCACGATCACGGTGATCGGCGCCAGGACGAGATTCCGCTCCTTCACGGTGCGCGCGATCTGCTGGAAGAAGACGTTGAAATCGGTGAGCGTGTCGGTGGGCGGGAACCACTTCCGGAGGTCCGTTTCGATCTGCTTGACGTCCTTGTTGTTGAAGTCGTGGATCGGGTGGAAGGACTTCGGCTCGTTGTTGTCCTTCCCTCCGATGGCCGTCACGAAGAGATCGCGCGGTTTCGGGAGGCCGCCGAGCTCGTGCATATGGCCGTAGAGGTAGTGGGCGACAAACGTGAGGGCATCGTCATAGGCGGTTCGGAACGATCCGCTGGTGTCGACGCCGACGAAGAGCGTCGACCGCGGCGCCTTGCTATCCTCCGTCTCCGCCGCCGAGACCACGACGGCGACACTGAGGAGAGCGGCTGCGACGACGCGAGCGGTGAGCGAGATGCCCGGGCGCCTCATAGCGTCGCCGGCTTCCGCGGCGGCGCTTGCAAGTGCAACGACTGTAAAATATGCCAGGTCTGCGTGATCTCCTTGGCCTCCTTGAAGGGTAGCGAGAAGACCTGACGGGAGGCGAACAGGACCATGCCGAAGTTGAGCGCGGCCGCCGCGATCTGCAAGACCGGAAGCACAAGGTAGTCGAGGAGCTCCTCGCTCTTGGCGTGGAGCCATTCGATCTCCTGCTTGAGCTCCGTCACCGGCTGGCGCCACCAGGCCGGTGCCGGCTTGCCGTTGGCGGGGCGCGGGGAGCCTTCGTCCACCATCGGCCGCCGCGAGATGAAGGCGAGCATCGGCGGTGTTCCGAACTGGCCGAACAGGAACCACGTCATGCCGCGGATACCGATCCATCCGAACGACGACAGCAAGAGCGTGACCGTGAGGCCCAGCTTCATACCCGTCTGCTGCGAAATCCACGGCGTCAGCGCGTCGATGAGCTCCCGGTACAGGAATATGACCTCGAAGAACATCACGAACAGCTCCACCACGACCATCTGGACGATGTACTTCCACTCCCGCTTCTTCACGGCGTCCATCAAGGTCTGCACGCACGCGAAGCTACCCATGACGAGCAGCAGCAGGAAGAAGTACAGGATGGGGCCCGTGAAACGCGCCGTCGACTCGCCACCGACGAGGTCGGCGAGGAGCTCGGTCACGGTCGGCATGAGCGTGTAGCTGAAGATGGCGGCTTCGAGCACGCACCAGAAGATGAGCATCACGAACGCGACCCAGGGTACACCGGGCCTGAAGTAGGTCTCCGTCATCCGGCCCGTCATCGTGAAGGGCATGAGCACGACCTGGCGGATCACCTCCAGCACGAGCTTCGCCACGAAGGTGCTGAACGTCACCGCCCATCCCAGCGCCACCCCGACGAACCGGAACATCCCCACCCAGTACAGCCAGACGGCGCGCACGGCATCCCACCACGTCAGCATCATCGTCGGGATGAATTGCGCACGCCCCGAGCGGAACGGCAACGTGTAGATGGAGAGCTGCGTGCACCAGACGGCGGCGACAGCGAGTAGAGCCGGGAAGAGCAGGAAGAGGAACTTCGCGGCGACGAGCCACAGCGGGCCCGGGGCGAAGAAGAAGTCCCACAGCGTGTGCTGCATGCGCGGAATCCACGCCAGCGGCGCGATCAGCACGTCCGTCAGCTGACGCCAGGGCTCTGGAATTCGCTGAATCAGCTCAAACATTCTCCCCTCCTTGTACCCGGGCTTGGCGAACGAGCGGCCTACCGCTTAGCAAGCCTCCGGCCGTACGCGTAAGACGCTGATTCGGCGGCGATGACATCGTTCGCCGGTGGGCTGTTTGGCATCCCCCGGGCGAAATTGGCACTACCGTGGCTAGACGCCACACGCCGTCGGTTCTGCGAACGCCCCCTAGGTCGTCGCGCCGTAAGCGGCGAGCCACGCGCGCCGAATCCGGCGAAGCATAGCCGGGTACAGGATGCGTCGAAACGGCTCGATCGCGAGCAGATACGGTCGCGTGAGCCAGGAAACGGGGATCACGTATACGCCCCAGTACAGACGGTACCCGCTCGCGGTTCGCGCCAGAGCCGTGCAGACGAACCCGTGTACCGTGGCATTGCGGGTCTCGCTCAACGCCTCGCCGGGAAACTGGTACAGCAAAAGGAACGATCCAACGGGAGTGCCGGGGGTAATTTCGGAGTCCCGGCGGTCGCGCTCTGACAGCCGTGACAGCAGCGAGTCTTCGGGCCGCATCTGCGCGAGGTCCCAGCCGAACGTTCGCCCGAGGAGATGTCGCAGGCCGTAAATAGCGTTCGCGAGGCGGCTCGGCGCAGCGGCCGAGTCGAGCGCGCGAATGTCGGCCACGCTCCGTCCGACACCGCCGCCCGGAAGATCCACGACCGAGACGTCGTACAAGGGAACGTCGTGCAGCAGCTCGTGGGCACGAAGGTCCAGGCGCAGATACTCGGCGGGGAGGCGCACGCATGCCGGTATTATATGCTGCTACATATTAATTTGTGCGCCACGTGAATCCGACTGGCCTCGACCGACGTCCCAAGCAGCAGCGGGACAGTTTGGTCGACATCCCCATCACGAAGGAGACGAGCATGAGCAATTCCCCCTCGCAGGGCACTGCCCTCATCACCGGCGCCTCCACGGGCATCGGCGCCGTCTATGCCGACCGCCTCGCGAAGCGTAGCTACGACCTCATCCTGGTGGCCCGCAACGAGGCGCGGCTCAAGGCGCTCGCCGCGCGCCTGATGAGCGAGACCGGGCGCTCGGTCACTGCGCTGGCGGCGGACCTCAGCGACAAGCCGGGTCTCGCCAAGGTGGAAAGCATCCTGCGGGATGACCAGACCATCACCATGCTCGTCAACAATGCCGGCGTCGCCTCGGTCGCGCCCCTGCTGAATGCCAGCGTCGAGAAGATGGACGACATCATCGCCCTCAACATCACCGCGCTCACGCGCCTGACCTATGCCGCAGCGCCTGCATTCGTGTCGCGTGGCGCGGGAAAGATCATCAACGTCGCCTCGGTGGTGGGCATCTCGCCCGAGACGCTCAACGGTGTCTACGGCGCGAGCAAAGCCTACGTTCTTGCGCTAAGCTATTCGCTGCAGCACGAACTCGCGGCAAAGGGCGTCCGAATCCAGGCCGTGCTGCCGGGCGCGACCGCGACCGAGATCTGGGACAAGGCCGGCTTGCCCCTCAAGGACTTGCCCGCATCAATCGTCATGTCCCCGGAAGACATGGTCGATGCGGCGCTGGTCGGGCTCGACCAGGGCGAGCTGGTGACGATCCCCGGTCTCCACGATGGCGACGAATGGACGCGTTTCGAGGCCACGCGCCGGGCTCTCTCGAAGCGGTTCGGCAATGCCGTACCAGCGCCCAGATACCGGATTGGTGCATCCGCATCGGCTGACCGAGCACGCCGCCGAGCTTAAGGAGATATGCATGGGTAAGCTCGAGGGCAAGATTGCACTCATTACCGGTGGCAATAGCGGCATCGGCTTTGCGACGGCGAAGCAGTTCGTGAACGAGGGCGCGTACGTCTTCATCACGGGGCGCCGCGATCCGGAGGCGGCTTCGGCGGTACAGGAGATCGGAAGACATGTGACCGGCGTGCAAGGCGACGTGTCGAACCTTGGTGACCGCGATCGCCTCTGAAGGATCGCCGGATTCGCGTGAACGTGGTGAGCCCGGGCTCCATCGACACACCCGGGCTGAGCGACCTCCTGGCTTCCGCAGAAACAGGTCAGCAACGCTTGAAGATGATTTCCAACAGCGTTCCGCTCGGCAGGCTCGGGACACCCGACGAGATCGCGAAGGCGGTAGTGCTTCTCGCATCCGACGACACACGCGAACGGGGTACGGAAGTGGTTCCTCTGGCCGGTTCAATCTTGTCCGGATCTGATCCAGCCGCCCGCGATGTAGTCGCCAATACAGGCTTCCTGCTGCGACCAAGGGTTCAGTCCTCGCAAACTCGCCGTGCACCTCGCCGTCTCGCCGGTTCGTGGGTTCACCATGACCACATCTGCCGCGCAACCGCTCAGCAAACACGCCGCTGCGATCAATGCTAGGTATCGCAAGCGTGACCTCCTCATCGCTCTGCCGCTTTGCTGGCTCTTGGCGTCGCGACCGGGCGGTTCCACCACCCGCCGCCGAGCGCCTGGAAGAGCGCCGCGGTGTCGGCCAATCGGTTGCCCTGCGCCTGGACACGACTGATCAGCGCCTGCTGATAGACCTGCCGAGCACTGAGCAGCGCCAGGTAGCTGACGGCTCCGAGCTCCTGCTGCTTCAGCGTGATATCGAGGGTTCTCTTGGCCGCCCGTTCGGCGGCGAGGGCCGCCCTCAGACCTTCCGCATCGGCCTGAAGGGCGTACAGCGCATCCGCCACGTTCTGGAAGCCAGTGAGAACGGCACCTCGGTATTGCGCGGCCGTTTGCTCGAACGCCGCTTCGGCGGCGCGCTGCCGGTGCAGCAAGGTCCCCCCGTCAAAGATCGTCTGCGCAACGGTGCCGGCGATGCTCCAGAACGGATTGCTGTTGGCGAACATCTGCATCAACGTGGTCGACGTTCCGCCATACGCGCCAGTGATCGTGAACTGCGGCAGCCGGCTCGCGACGGCGACGCCGATTTGAGCGCTGGCGGCGTGCAATTGAGCCTCCGCGGCGCGCACGTCGGGGCGCTGCTGGACGAGCCTGGACGGCACGCTTACGGGCAGCTCGGTGGGCAGCTGGAACGACGTGAGCTCGAATCGCTCGTCCGGATCATCACTGGGAAGCTGGCCCGTCAGAGCCGCCAATAGATTCCCGTTTTGCTCGAGCTGCTTCTGCAACGGTGGCAACGTCTGCTCCACCTGCGCGAGCGCGGCTTCCTGCGCCGCCACTTCGATCCCCGCGACCGCCCCGAATTCGAACTGGCGCCGCACCAGCGCGAGCGACCCGCTGCTGATCGCGATGATCTCCCGCGTCGCCGATATCTGTGCCCGCAGCGACGCCTCTTGGACGGCCGCCGCCACCACGTTCGACATCAGCGTCAGGTACGCCGCTTCCAGCTGGAAGCGCTGAGCCTCGGCCTGTCCGAGGAGTGACTCCACCTGCCGCCGGTTGCCGCCGAAGACGTCCGGCGTGAAGCCAACGGTTACCTGGGCGGTATAGAGGCTGTATCTCAGCTCGGGGGTGTTCAACGGCGGCGCCGACGTCGCCGATGTCCGTTGGTAGCTCGACGAGAAGCTGCCCTGGACGCTCGGATAGAAGGCGCCCCGCTGCGCGGCGACGAGCTCCATCGCCTGGCTCAACGCCTGCTGCGCCGTGATGAGGGTCGGATTCGCGCTGAGGGCTCGCTTGACCAGCGCGTCCAACCCGGGGGACCGGAACAGCGTCCACCAGTCGTGCGGAATGTCCTGCCCATGGACGAGACGTTGGGCTTCTCCCCCGGGGACGTCCGCTGACGCGGTCGTCGCGGCCAGCGATGGCCGGGTATAGCGCTCGACCGCCGGCGCGGCGGGACGGCGGAAGTTCGGGCCCACCGCGCAGCCGGACGCCAGACCCACGACGGTCAGCGCGGCCGTCGCGCTCGTCAACAGCCGTGGCGAGGGCACGAGCAGTCTCATCATCTGCGATCGTCCGAAAGGCGACGCGCCGCCGGCCGGAACGCCTCCGTCAACCAGTACACCGCCGGAAGCGCGAAGAGCGTGAGGAACAGCGTGGACGTGAGACCTCCGATCACGACGGTCGCGAGTGGCCGCTGAATGTCGGACCCGATCCCACGGGCGAGCGCGGCCGGCACCATCCCGAGGGCCGCGACGACGATGAGGACCAGCAGCGGGCGAAACTGTGCCCTCGCACCCTGAACCACGGCATCTCGCAGCGACACGTCCGGTGTTCGCCGTCGCACGTTGATTTCCGAAACGTAGAGCAGGCCGCTCATCACCGCTACCCCGAACAGCGAGATGAACCCGACGCCGGCAGACACGCTCAGGTTGATACCTCTGAGGTAGAGCAGGATCAGCCCTCCCGACAGCGAGAACGGCACGTTCAGGAGGACGAGCAGCGCGTCGAGACTGGAGCCGAACGTGATGAAGAGGAACACGAAGATGATCCCGATCGTGACCGGGATGATGATCGCGAGCCGCTGGCGGGCGCGCTCGAAGTTCTCGAACTGCCCTCCCCACGCGAACCGATACCCGGGAGGCAGTGAGACCTCGCTCGCGAGTCGCGCCTGGGCTTCGGCGACGAACCCGCCCTGATCGCGCCCGCGGATGTTCGTTCGCACGGTGATCTGCCGCTCGTTCTCACGCCGCGCGACGATCGTGGGACCGTCCACCACGCGAATGTCCGCCAGTTGCGACAACGGCACCCGCGCACCGTCCCGGACGGGTATTAGTAGGTTTCCGATGGTCCCGGGATCGGCGCGCGCCTCGGGGACGAAGCGGGCCACGACGTCGAAGTGTCGATCGCCCTCGAAGACGCTGGTGATCGGGCTACCGCCGATCGCGAGGTTGATCACGTCCTGGACGTCGCTCACGTTGATACCGTAGCGGGCGACCTGGAAGCGGTTGATGGCGAGCTGTACCTGGGCCTGATCGCGCTCCTGTTCGATCGATGTGTCGACGGCCCCACGCACGCCGCGCAGGACGCTCAGGGTTCGTGCGGCGAGCTTGCGAAGCTCGCTGAGGTCGGGACCACTGACGATGACGGCGAGGTCCGCCGACGACCCGGTGGCGATCTCGGTCGCCGTGTCGATGATCGGTTGCGTGAAGTTCAGAACCACCTCCGGGATCGTGTCCTCGAGCCGTCGCCGCAGCTCGTCCACGAGCTCAGCCTTCGTCTTCCCTGACTTCCACGTCCCGTACGGATACAGGTCAACCAGCAGTTCGTTGCGATTCGGTCCGAACGGATCCGTCCCCGAATCGTTTCGCCCGGTCTGCGACATCACGAGCTTGACCTCGGGCGACTGCAGAATGGCCAACCTGATGGTGCGTGCGACCTCCGCCGACTTTTCGAGGGAGATGCCCGGCGGCAGGCTGGCTCGGATCCAGATGAGACCCTCGTCGAGCGGCGGCAGGAACTCTGTTCCCACACGCGTGCCGAGGTAGATCGAGCCACACACGACGCACGTCGCGACGAGAACGGTGAGCCATGCGTGGCGGACGCTGGTGCGGATGATCGCTTCATAGCGTCCGGCGATCAGGTCGAGCAGCCGATTCTCCCTGATCTGGCGCCGACCGCGGAACACGAACGTGGCCAGCACAGGAATGAGGGCGAGGCAGAGCAGGAGCGAGCCGAGCAAGGCGAAGCACACCGTCAGGGCCATCGGCGTGAACAAGCGCCGCTCGACGCGCTCGAGGGTCAGCAGTGGAATATACGCGACGATGATGATCAGGAGAGAAAACAGGATGGGGCGCTGGACGACGAGCGCCGCCTCCCGGACCCGAGCGGTCAGCCGGACGGCATCCAGTCGAGCCGATTCGTGCGCCAGGGTTCGGATGATGCGCTCGACCATGACGATGGTGGCATCCACGAGGATGCCGAAGTCGAGCGCGCCGATGCTGAGCAGGCTCATGGACACGCCCGCCAGATGCATGCAGAGGAGTGCGAACAGTAAGGACAGCGGGATCGTGAGGGCCGTCAGGAGAGCGGCGCGCAGACTGACGAGAAACACCAGGAGCACGGTCACGACGATAACGAGGCCTTCGAGCATCACGCGTGAGACGGTATGAAGCGTGTTCTCCACGAGCTCCGTCTTGTCATGGATCGGCACGATCTCGACCCCGCGCGGCAAGCGGCTGGTGTTGATATCCGCGACTGCCTCGTGGATCTGGTGGAGGATCTCGCTGGGATTTTCCCCGCGACGCATGAGGACAATCGCCTCCACGCCCCCCGAGCCGAGCGAATCGCGGTTGACGGCGAAGATACCGGTCTGAGGCAGGCTGCCCACCACGAGCCTGCCGACGTCGCGCACGAAGACCGGCACGTTCTTCTGTGAATCCAGGACGATGTTGCCGATGTCCTCGCTGTTCTGGATGAGCCCTGACCCCCGGATGGCGAGCGATTGTTGCCCCATCCGGAGCAGCGCGCCGCCGGCGTTCCGATTGTTGTTCTTCACGGCGTCCGCGATCTGCCGGACGCCGAGGTTGTGCTTATCGAGCGCGCGGGGATTCATCTGGATCTCGTACTGGCGAACGAGGCCGCCGAAGGGGGTGACATCGGTCACCCCCGGGACCTGGAGCAGCCGCGGCGCCACGACCCAGTCCTGGATCTCGCGCAGCTGCATCGCGTCGTAGCCGGGACCTGCGAGGACGTAGCGATAGAACTCGCTGATCCCGCCGATCAGGGGGCCGAGCGTCGGCGTGACGCCCTCGGGAAGATCAGCGTCGCGCAGCTTCTCGAGCACGACCTGCCGGGCGAAGTAATCGTTGGTGGTGTCGGTGAACGTGAGCTCGACAATTGAGAGGCCGAAGATGGTTCGCGACCGCCGGCCGATGACATTGGGCGTGTTGTTCAGCGCGCGCTCGATCGGAACCGTCACCTGCTTCTCGACCTCTTCGGCGGCGAACCCCGGGTAGACCGTGATGACCACGACGCCCGGGTCGGAGATGTCCGGATACGCCTCGAGCTTGAGCTGGGTGAAGGACCAGATCCCGGCGACCGCCATCGCGAGGACGGCGAAGATGATGACGACGCGATGGTGGAGCGAGAACTCGAGCACCCGCGGAAGCATCGGCCTACTGGCCTCTCAACAAGATTGCGCCATCGACGATGACGCGGCTCTTCATGTCCAGACCGCTCGTGATCGCCACGACATCCCCCGTTCGGACGCCGGTCGTAACCACTCGGCGCTCGAATTGGCCAGGCCCGCGCTCCACGAATACCTGCGAGCGCCCGTACTCCTGGACGATCGCGGCGGCCGAGACCGCCGGGAACCGCCGCGCCGGTCCGGCATGGCGCATGGTGCCGAACATCTCGGGGACGAACCGCCGCGCCGGGTTGAGGAGGTCCACTTGGACCTTGAGTGTGCGCGTCTGCGGATCGAGGGTGCTCCCAACACGGGCGACGCGGCCAGTGAACTTCTCCCCCGGATAGGCGACGAAGGTGATCTCGACGGCTTCCCCGATGTGAATCAACCGCATGAACGGCTCTGGGACGTCCGACGAGACCCATACCGTGCTCAGGTCAGCGATCGACATGAGTGGGGTCGTGACGTCCGCGGCGGACGAGACGGCGGCCCGGTAGTCACCCGGCGTCACGCTGATGTCCGTCACGACGCCGGCAATCGGGGCGCGGACGACGACCGCCTGCTGAAGGTCCGTCGGCGTCAGGCCAAGCAACGTCAGCTTGCGCAGCGCCTGGGCGCGCGCCGCCTCAGCGTTCTCGAGCGCGGCCCGGGCGGCCGCGAAGTCGTTCTGCGCGGCCAGGACGTCCTTCTCCGAGATCGCCTGGTACTGGAGCAGATTGCGTGCTCGCTGCAGATCGGTCTCGGTCTTGGCCAGGGTCACCTTCGCCTGACGCAGCGTCGCATCGGCCTGCAGATAGGCGGAGATCGCGGCGTCGGCATCGGGACTGTTCAGGGTCACAAGCGGCTGCCCCTCCGCGACGGTGTCTCCGAGCTTCACCGACACGACCAGGACGCGGCCCTGAACCGGCGGTAGCACCCGCGAGATCCTATTCGGATTGATCATGACCTTCGCAGGGGCCACCACTTCATCCGTCGGGAAGGTTTGCTCACGCACGGGCTCGATACGAAGCTGCTTGAATCTCGGCGAATCGGTCGGCACGACGACGAGGGGCATCCCCTGCGATTGTGTCGACGCCGAGACGACCGACGCGTCCCGCTCTTCTGCGCTCGGGCGCGCGTTCTCGGATTGACCGCAGCCGCTGGCCATCGTCGACGCGCAGATCAACACGATCACCACCCTCAGACGATGAATGACGAACCTCCCGAGAGACGACGTGAGTTCGATCGCGAAACGTCAGGTATGCCAAAGTATATGGAGCGAGTTCTGAAGGACCTCTGAAGAATTCCTGAATTTTTCTTCAGGACTTCGCGAAATGGCCTTGCCGCGACAGCCATCTGAGATAGAGTCGGGACACCATGAGAGTCCTGCTCGTCGAGGACGACCGTAAGGCGGCCCGGCTCGTCAGCAAGGGGCTGCACGAGGCCGGCTTCCTGGTCGACATCGCGTATTCAGCCGAAGAAGGCGACGAGATGTCGGCGACGACAGATTATGCCGCCATCGTCCTGGACTGGCTCTTGCCTGGCAGAGACGGCATCGCGTTCTGCCACGATCTACGGGCTCGTGGAGTCTCGACGCCCATCCTCATGCTGACGGCTCGACAAGGCCTCGATGACCGGGTGACGGGGCTCAACGTGGGGGCCGACGACTACCTCACCAAACCCTTCGCCTTCGCCGAGCTACTGGCTCGGCTGCACGCGCTGCTCCGGCGTTCAGCCATCACGCGACCGATCGTTCTCACGATCGGCGATCTATCGCTCGACCCGGTCAGTCACGTCGTGACCCGCGCCGGCACGCCCATAAATCTCACTCCGAAGGAGTATGCAATTCTCGAAGTGCTCATGCGCCAGCCGGGAGAAGTCCTCACTCGCGCGAGCCTCGGGGAGCGCCTGTGGCGGGACGACGACGACGTCAACAACCTCGTGGACGTCCATGTGAGCCACCTGCGAAAGAAGATTGATCGTCCGCCCCTGGAGCCACTGATCCATACGGTCTGGGGGCGAGGCTACCGGTTGGGCCCGGCACCCTGATGCATCTCGACTTCAAGACCCGTCTGTCGCTGTGGCATCTCGTGTGCGTCGCGCTCATCCTGGCCATCGCCGCGTTCGTCTCCAACTGGGCCCTGGCCCGCCTCGTCCGCCAGCAAGTCGATTCCGCCTTGTTGGCCCTGGCCAACCGGGAGATCGCGGCCATCCTGCGGGCGCCGGACGAGCCGTTGCGTATCCACGAAGCGCCCCCCGGAACCGCCCGGCCCTCCTTCGAGCGTCTGGACAAGTTCGTCCAGATCGTCACGGTCGACGGGGAAGCGCTAGCGCGCAGCGCCACGCTCGGGACGGCGAAGCTGCCGCTGTCGGCCCGGGCCCGCGAGACCGTCCGCGGGGGAGAACCCCTGTACGAAACCCTCGAGGACTTCGGGGAAGAACCGATCCGTATGATCTCCGTGCCGTTGCGGGTCGGTGCCGGCCGTTATGCGGTGCAGGTCGCGGGCTCGCTGGACGACGCCCGGGCCATCATGCGTGCCGCCAGCTGGCTGTTCCTCGGCATCGCGCTCGCGATCTTGGCCGCGGTGGCCGCGACCGGGGCGCTGCTCGCGCGACGGGCGCTGGTGCCCATCGATCACATCGTGACCCAGGCCCGACGCATCGGCGAATCGAGCCTCGCCGAGCGCTTGCCCCATCCAGGGATGAAGGATGAGATCGGGCGCTTGGTGGACACCCTCAACGATATGCTCGAGCGTATCCAGAAGAGCTTTGAGGTCCAGCGGCACTTCACGGCCGATGCGTCGCACGAATTGATGTCCCCGCTCTCGCGCCTGCGCGCCGAACTGGAGGTGACGCTGCGGCGACGCCGGGACATCGCCGAGTACGAGGAGTCGCTACGCTCGTGTCTGGAGGAGGTCGAGCGGCTGTCGTGGCTGACCGAGGAGCTGCTGAGCCTGGCCCGCCTGGACAGCGGCGAAGGTCGGGAGGCGACGACCGAGCCGGCACCGCTCGCCCCGATCGTCGAGAAGGCGATGCAGCGGCTCGAGGACGAGGCTCGGCGGTCGCACGTCACAATGGTGCTCGAGCCCAGCTCGACGGTGTCCGTGACGGCGCCGCCCACCGTCGTCAGCGTCGCGGTCAGCAACGTCCTGCACAACGCCGTGAAGTTCTGTGGCGCCGGCGGCCGGGTCTCCATCAACGTCGATGTCGACGGCCCGGACGCCGTCGTGGAGGTCTCCGACACCGGGCCCGGCGTCATGCCGGAGGAGATTCCGCTCATCTTCGAGCGCTTCCATCGTGGCAGCGGCCCCAGGGCGGCGGGCGCGCCGGGCGTCGGACTGGGGCTCGCGATCTGCCGTGCTCTGGTCGAGCGCCAAGGCGGCCGGATTTCGGTGATGAGCACGCCCGGGCATGGCGCCACCTTCGCCATTCGCTTGCCGGTTGCGCGGGCAGCGCGCGAGCCCGAGACGACGAACGCCTGAGCCGCCTCTGGATGTCAACCCACGCTTTGACCAAGCATGGCTGTTCTCTTGAGTTGCCGGAGCCTGATATAGACGAGATCTGCCAGAGATCCGGAAGTTGACGCTTCCGAATCTGTGGCAGCGGTTGCGGGGGGCTAGAATGCTGAATGCTACACGGCACCGGAAACTCACTGGATCGATCTACGATAGCTTCCGAGACCGTAAATCATCTTCTCGGGACTCGAACCCGTGTTTGGTCTTGGTTGCGTTTTCGCCAAGCTTTTCAACTGACTCCGTCTCGCTCGACTCAGGAAAATTCGACGCGACTAAAACACGCACGAAAAACGGTCCTTCAAAACAAGGGCACGCATCGGAGTCGTTGGTTCAAATCGGAGAGCCCGCAATCCACGACACTACGCGCGGCGCCGCTGGCCTCCCGCTTTGAGGCCACCGCCCGTCGTGGCGTGGTCGGCAGGCCAGGCTGATCGCTGCCGCGGGCGGGCGCCGTCTACCCGACCTTGGTGGGGTCCGCCACCGTTGGGAGGGGAAGCCGCGAGCTAGAAGACGCAACCTCGCGCGGTAGCCGTCTATCACACGCATCTGTTCTGGGCGTTCGACCATTCGATCTGCACGTTGTATCCGGCCACCTTCTTAAAGTTCCAGGCGCAGATGTCGCCGATCTCCCCATTGACATTGTCGTACCATCCCTTCCCCGGTACCGGGTCGGTAATCGCCTCGCAAAATTCGTGGGAGCTAGTGCCCGTAAGGGCGTCGAGCGCGGCCATCCCGCCCAGACAACCGGCGCACGTGGGGTACGGCATCACCGCATAGTAGATGCTGCCGATCGCGTCGTGGTAACCGCAGTAGTTTTGGCAGGACTTGCTCCCGCCCATAACCGAGACGATTCCTGGATCCAGGTATACGAAGTACAAGGTGTTATTCGTGTTCTTCGGCACCGTCTTCGCGGCGATCCATGCCTTGAGCTGCTTGCGGATGGCCGAGTCAGCGACGCTGCCCACGGGCGCGTTAGCGGTAACCACCTTGGTCCCGATGAACGAGCCGGGCTCGATGTTCTGGCCGCGCACGCTGTATTCTTGGAGCTGATTCACGAGAGGGCTGACAACAAGGGCCTGAAAGAACTTGTTGAGGTTCTGGATCATCACGCTGCCGCCGGACGCGCTCCACTTCGTGCCCCAGAAGACCGTGAATACTTGAACAGCAGTCAGAAGCGGTCCGTGGTTATACATTAGGTGCGCGCTTGCGGGCGCAACATGAGGCTGGCCGTCGAACAGGTCGGTGTCAGCAGTCTCGCCTCGCAAACGTCCTAACTCATCGATTGAGACAGAAGGCTTCGGATAGTGCAACGGCACAATACGGACGTGCTCGCCCTGGGCGAACTTCGCCGAACTGGCGTTGGTTGTCCTGGGCCGGCCCGCCGTCTTAGTCTTCGTGATCGTGCGCTTTTTGTCTCTGTTCATCCCATCCTCCAGTCTCGGGAGTTGTGAGTTCGCGGGCCATTGTTCTCAGCGAGGCAACGCGCATGCTCCTCTTAAGGATCTATCGCTCGCCGACCCGAAGCCCGTGCCGAAACTCAGATGGCCGGCTCATAGAGGTCGCTCGATCGCGTTTGTTTCCGCCCGCGGGACGTCCCATTGGGGAGTCGTTATCTGCGGCCTCGGTGCTCGGATCAAGAATGCCGACGTGCGGCAATCGCGTTGCTCGCTGCCCCTCGGCGGCGAGCGGCGTGGCAAGTGTCCCCAGCGTCAGCCCGCAGAGGAACGTGCGCCGGTTCATTACTGGATGACTTGGTCCGCTCGCAGCAGCAACGTCTGCGGGATTGTCAGGCCGAGCGCCTTCGCGGTCTTGAGATTGATGACCAACTCGAACTTGGTGGGTTGCTCCACAGGCAGATCGGCAGGCTTCGTACCTCTAAGGATCTTGACCACGAAAAGCGCTGCGCGGCGATTATTGTCGGAGACATCCCAGCCGTAGCCGATTACGCCGCCCGCTTCCGCGAAATCCTTGGTCCCGGACGAAGGCAGGCGCTTCTTTGCCGCAAGATCCGCAATCAACCTCACGTTGGCGTTGAATAGCGCATCTTGGGAGACCAGAACCGCGTCAACGCGACTCTGGCCCATGTTTGAAAACGCTCGCTCGAGTTCGTCTGGTCTTCGTATCTCCACTCTTTGAAGCTCGAGCTTCAATGATCTGGCTGTACTCTCCAGGAGTCCGAGCCCCGTCTGTGTACGATTGACCGGATTGACGAGGACGGCGACGCGCCCAGCGCGGGGCGCGGCCAGTTTGAGCAACTCCAGCCGTTTCGCCGCGAGTTCCGGGACAGAATCGGTCAATCCAGTGATGTTGCCGCCCGGCCGCGCGAGGCTGGCGACGATGCCCGTGCCAACAGCGTCGCCGACGCCCGTCGTGACAATGGGGATCGTCGTCGTTGCTTGTTTGGCGGCGAGGGCGGGCGGTGTACCTCCGGTTGTCACGATCACATCGACCTTGAGCGCAACCAGTTCGGCCACCAAGTCGGGGAGCCGATCATATTTCCCCTCGGCCCATCTGGACTCGATGACGATGTTCTTGCTCTCCACGTAGCCCAGATCACCCAGACCCGCCCGCAGTGCTTCCACCCCTTTCGCGTGAACGGAATGGGAATGCGCGCCCAACAATCCGATCCGGTAGACTTTTCCGGACTGCGGCTGAGCGTTGGCCGCGGACAGCGCAACAACGCTGAAAATCAGGATGACCGCGAGCCCGATCCGCCGCATGGGCACCTCGGTGGAGGATGGCTGCCGTGGAGTCTAGCCGACCGCTACGACGCGCACTAGCACGGCATCGCACGAGCGCTGTCCGAGTAGCCGCGGGGCGCGGCCCCGCTGGCCGTCCCCCGCGAGGTTCGCGAGACGCCTCGCCGCATCACGTGGAGTCCGCTTCATCGCGGCCACCATCCACTTCAAGGCTCGTGGCGTGCCAGCCGACTGCGGTCATCGGGACGCGATCGTCGGCGCGGCTGCGGGCGCAGTGCAGACGTATCCACAAACGGACCCGGGTGCCATTCCGGTGCCAGGGGATCTCCGTTTCAGGCACTTTTGGTCCGCTTCTGCCCATTTCAACGCGGTGAGCGAGCGACGCGGGAAATGCGCGTGAACGCGCGGAAGTGACGGGAGTTTCGGAGGTGTTTCGAGTGGTGGCCCCAACGGGATTCCGAACCCGTGTTTTAGTCGCGATCGCGTTTTCGCCAACACGCTTCAGCAGTTGCAGAGGAGTAGGCCCGCGACAGACCCACACGACTAAAACACGCAGCTTGAAGTTCTCTAAAACTCGGCCCGTCGCCGGTTCGATTCAGGGGGACTTGCGATCGCACAGCTCATTCAGTCGGCGTCCGATTGCTAACGCTCGTGCACGCCGTCGTTGCCCGGTAAGTCCAAACACATTCGGACACGCAAGAAACAGTAAGCGACTGAGGCCAGGGTCGAGAGGGCCGGGAATAAAGGTGGGAATCACCGCGGGAATTTTCTGGGAAACTAGGAATCGTACCGACATTCTCGGCGCCTCGGTGTCGCCTCCCTTCGGTGGTTTCATGGGCCCGCAACCACTTGCCGGCAAACAGGGCTCTAGCGTTCCAGTTCGAGGTTACGGTCTGAATCCCGTGTCTGGTCGCGCCCACTTTTTCGCCATCAGGGTCGCGACCCTACGCCGTGTGGAGGCACTCCGGCCGGCGAACTCACCGTGGCCGGTCAGAAGGACATCGCGCGCGCCCGTTCTACTGGACGCCGCCCGTGTTGGTCGGTGACCGTACCGCGCCCGTCCGTGAGCGGGTGGCTGAAAGGTTGTTACTGGGGCTGTTTCCTCAGTTCTTCTATGAGCTTGGCGACAACCGAGTCCGTGCGCACGGGCTCGACCAGGACGATGTGGGCCCGTTGAGGATCATCCGGTCCGGCCCATGCCACTCCTTGCCCTTGCCGCGCCGGATCAACGTATTGCTCATCTGCTTCGTGTCCTGGTTGACCTGGCTTTGGACATAGTAGACCTCGGTCAAGACCGGAACGGGCGAGCCCAGCTTGTCGAGGCGTCGGTAGAAAACCTGCCCGTTTGTGAGCAACACGCCCTGGTAGGGCGTGTTGAGGCTTATGCGGGCGCCGGGAGTCAGGTCATGAACGCCACCAGCCACAAGCCGGCCGCTCCGACCACCACCCTCGTGGAATTCGAACGTGCCGTCGGACCGGCAGCTTAGAATAGCGACCCGAGCGGCGGTCAGGCCTTTTTTCCGCGGCGAAAGGCCATCCCGAGCAGCCCGACGCCCAACAGCACCAGCGACGAGGGCTCCGGGACTGGGCTCGCAAGAGCGAAGGTAACCCTGACGCGGTCGCTGAGATAGGACACAGCCCAAGTGCCGGTCGAGAGGGTAGGCAGGTCGACCGTGTCGAACGTGCCCGAGACCGACCCCGGAGAAAAGAAGCCCGTGACCAGGATGTCGAAGAATGCGTCCGCGGTCGGAGCGAAGCCGTTGATGAGTTCGACGTCCAACATTCCGGCCAGAAATGCATCGCCAAAGACGCGAAGCTGGTCGTACCCGCCCCCGGCGGGGAGCCCGGCGATTTCAATGTCAAGGACGCCGGCGGAGGTCTGCGTGTAGCTTCCAGCCACGAACAGAATCCCGGGTGAGTTGCCGGGCGCGACAATGCCCCCGTTCTTCACATCGGCGATGACGAACCCCGCTCCGGATAATGTGCCGCCGCGGATGTCCACCAAGGCCGGCGCGGCGGAGAGCACCCCGTTGACGTTCGTCACTCCGGCGGTCTGCACATAATTGGACCCCTGCGTGTCCAAAGTGCCGCCCGACGCGATGCTGACCGTCCCAGAGTTCGTGATGCTGGGCACGCCGGACAGGACCAACCTGCTGCCAGCGTCCACAAAGAATGTGCCGCTGTTCCTAACCGTCCCGCCGTTGAACACTTCGAGCGTGCTGGCGCCGATCGCCTGGAGGGTGCCGGTGTTGTTGATGGTACCGCTGCCCCCCATATTCACTTCGAGCGTGCTGGCGCCGCTCGCCTGGAGGGTGCCGGTGTTGTTGAGCGTCTGTCCGGGAGAGATCGCAATGACGCCCACTCCCGGCGCGAAATTGCCCATGGTTCCGGCGTTGGTGCTGGTCCCGGTAATCTGGAGCGTTGCGGTGGCAGGGATCGCGAACGTGCCGGTGTTGGTCACGCCGTTCACATTGGCGACAAAGCCCGGGCTCACCTCAACGACACCGGTGCCGGCGGTGGCGAGCGTCCCGCCACTGACCGTTATCCCATTGAAGAGGTGGACGCTCGAACCGTTCAGCGCCGTGATGGCGCCGGAGCTGTTGTTGATAGTCCCGTGAGTCCCTCCGCCCCCATTCAGTTCGAGCGTGCCGCCACCGCTCGCCAGCAGGGTGCCAGTGTTGTTGAGCGTTATTCCGCTCGGGATGACGATGACGCCCACTCCCGGCGCGAAATTGCCCATGGTTCCGGTGTTGGTGCTGGTCCCGATGATATCGAGGGCTGCTTTGTCAGGGACCGAGAACGTGCCGGTGTTGGTCACGCCGCTCAAATTGACGAGAAAGCCACTCATCCCAACGACGCCGGTGCCGGCGGTGGCGAGCGTCCCGCCGCTGACCGTCGTCCCAAAACCAGAGAGGACAACACGCGAACCGTTCAGCGCCGTGATGGCGCCGGAGCTGTTGTTGATGGTCTGGCCTGCCCCATTCACCTCGAGCGTGCCGCCACCGCTCGCCTGGAGGGTGCCGGTGTTGTTGAGCGTCTGTCCGGGAAAGACGAAAATGACGCCTAATCCCGGCGCGAAATTGCCCATGGTTCCGGCGTTGGTGCTGGTCCCGGTAATCTGGAGCGTTGCGGTGGCAGGGACCGAGAACGTGCCGGTGTTGGTCACGCCGCTCAAATTGGCGACAAAGCCCGGGCTCACCTCAACGACACCGCTGCCGGCGGTGGCGAGCGTCCCGCCACTGACCGTTATCCCATTGAAGAGGTGGACGCTCGAACCGTTCAGCGCCGTGATGGCGCCGAAGCTGTTGTTGAGGGTCTGGCCAGCCCCATTCACCTCGAACGTGCCGCCGCCGCTCGCCAGCAAGGTGCCCGCATTTATGTTGGTGCCGTTGCCGAGTACCAATACTCCTGTGCCGGGGGCGTTCACACCGATCACGTTGGCGTTGAACAGAAGACCGCCGGCGGCGATGGTCAAGGCTTGGCCATTGCCGATGAAGAGACGGCTGGCCGGGGGCGCTAGAAAGTCGATGAAGAGCGCGTTGACGATCGGCGAGATATCGAGGGTGACGGTCGAGCCGTTGCCAATAGCGGCGATGAATTGATCGGTGGCGTTGTTGTTTGGAACCTGGGCCGTGTTCCAGTTCGCTGCGTTGTTCCAATTGCTGTCGCCGTCAACCCAGACCGACGTGATCACCGCAGCCGAGGCGCTTCCTCCGCCGCAGAGCAGCAGAGCCGGCACCAAGACAGCGGGCAACAACTGACTCCTCAGTGCAGCGGCGAACGTCCATTCGCGCTTCATTCGTCCTCTCCCCATCCGGCGGGCAGGTCTCACCTATCTGACGCAGGCTCCGTGCCAAACTGCGAAACTCTTACGTAGCAGATATTTGGGCGATCGCTCTCTGTGTCGAAGCGCGAAATTGAAAAGGTTTTCGACGCACCCTTCAAGATACTAAGGTTATCGAGCATTTAGCCCTGCCACGTAATCGATCTGCGACCTGAGACAGTCAGAGTAATTTGCAGGTCCGCAGGAGGTAATTGCCCCGAGTTCGTGAGGGCTGTCTTCGACTCGAATGAAGTCGCAAGCTCGTCCCTTCGCGCGCCCGGTACCGCGGGTCCCGAGCCCGATAGGCGTTGCCCACGGCGGAGCCACCGAACGTCGGTTGGAACGCTCCGTTCAAGGGACGGCGACTCCGCGTCACCGCGTTGGTTTCGTTGATGCAGATGGGTTGATCGTGATGCCCCGCTTGGCAAGCTCCTCGACAATGGTGGTGGCGCCGGGATTTCCCTGCTGAGCCAGTTCCAACACTCGAGTGCTGATGGCATCCAGTTGCGTCCTCACCTTTGTCGCCTGCTGTATCGTCGGTTCCTGGTTCGCCCAGACACCCTGAAGCGCATTTCGCTCCCGCACCAGCTGGAACGTCTGAAAGCCGAGAGCGGCGACTACCGCGATCGCTAACAGTCCAATTGCCAGCCGCCAGCGTTCAGGCGGCTTGAAAGCGTCGTCGGGCTGATCGACGGTCACAAGCCGAGGTGTCTCAGCGCCGATCACCCGCTGACGCCGGGCGCGTCGCAGACGGGGCGGTTGGTCCCGGCAGGCTCGGGGCCACGTTGAAGGTGATGCCCTGTTGGGTGAGGATCGTCTTGAGTTGCTCGTCCTTGTTCCGGACCGATAGGTTTGCGATCGCCGAGATAAGGTCGCGATTGAGCGCTTCGAGCTGCACGCTCTGTTGGATGAACTGCTGGCGCAGATTGATCTCGCCCTGAAGCGATCGGTTCCGCTCCACCAGCACCACGTTAACGACGAACAAGATGATCGCGGCGGCACCAGCGAGCGTCGCCCAGATGTCGCCCCGCCCAGTCATCGACCCATCGTCAGCGATCGCACGCGCGGGTGATCCACGATCCGCGTGAAGAATAGGCCATCGCCGACGATGCGTCCCCCCTTGTTTCGGCCGACGCGGCCCCGGCCGCGGTGGGTGCGTGTCCCCGTCGTCACGATCGCCTCACCGCGGCGTATTTCCCCACTCGCCAGCGTCGCAGTTTCATGAGGCAGCATACCGCCAAACCCGCCGCGACGAGTTCCCAGGTTTGCGGTTCGGGGACTTGGCCGCCCTGCACAATCTGGCCATGCGGCTCCAGCCTTATCTCCGGCAACAGCCCGCTGAAGCCGCTGGCGTTGTGTCCCAGCGAGTCCACTAGGCGACGATCATCCAGTGAGCCGAGCGGGCTCGACAGATCCAGCGTGACGAAGACGTCGAAGAAGCTGCCCGGGGTAAGGTTCAGATGCGACGTGAACCCTTGTAGTCCGAAATCCGGCGTCGCGATCAGCCGTGCATCCTCAGTCGAGTTACCAAGCAGCTACCTCTCGCTCCGCCTGTAGCCAGTCATCGAAGTCTCTTCCGTTTGCCGCCCCTCGGGAGAGAAAGATCTCGTAGGCGCGCGTGGCGATTTGATCGTGATTCACCCTAGGAGGCGCCGCGCTCTGGGTCGCCGATTCGCTCCTCATTGGGCTTAGCGATTTTTTCCCACGCCCTTCCGCCCTGGTCCTCCTGCTCAGATTCCTGGCCATATGGCTCCTCCTCTTTTCGGACCCACTCGTTCCTCTCTAAGGCGATCCTACGCGGCTACCATTGGGCGAACAAGTTTTTGGGTGAACGTCATGGGTCGCCAGGATGAGAGGCGCGCCGGACTCCCTGAGCGACTAGTCGAGCCCGTGCCTCCGCGCACTACGAATGGTCTCAGACACCACGAGCGCCGAGGGAAACTCCCGAGGGCGCTCAGAGATGATCGACGGCTGGGCTCCTTTGCGAGGGCCGACGAGGCGACGCAGGATAGCACTCGCAAGTGACCGCCTTGACCTGCCAGCGCGACTCGGCGACGCCACCGGCGGCGTGACGCGCCACTGTCACCCTGGTCGCGCTGCGGGCGGTCGGGCGCGCCTCCGCTGGGCGGGCGACGAAGCCGCGGCGGAATGGTCTTTAGGGCGTGGGGGCGCGGACCTCGGCGTTGAAGCAAGCGGAGCAGGAGGGTGATCATCGAGCTGGGATTTTCTCGGATCGGAGTTGACAGATCAACCACTTGCCCGCCGGGCGGAGTTTTGGCGAAGGACAGGGCCCGGTCTCTTCTTTTGATTGCGGTAAAAGGCGATAGCATGAGTGTATTCGTCGCATCGGTGATCCCGCGGACTCGCGGGTAGTCCTTGGAAGGTCGTGCGGAGACGTCGACCGGTTTTGAGAACATGGAGGATCAGATGTTGCGCAAAAAAATTCTGACAACACATCAGACCAGGTCTGGTCGTGGCGCCGCCGAGAAGGATATCGCCGCTGTCGCGACGGTGCTCGTTAGCTCTGAAGATCCGCGCCATCCGATCGACTATGCGTTCGACGGTCAGCGAGGACCGGGGGCAAGTCGCTGGATTGCCGCACAGTCGGGTGAACAGGCGCTGATTCTGGCGTTTGATACCCCGCAGACTATTCGTAAGATCCTGGTCGAGGTCGAGGAGCCGGAGATCAGCCGCACGCAAGAAATGGCGGTATCCATCTCGCAGGACGGGGGGCAGACCTATCGCGAACTCATGCGTCAGGAGTACAACTTCAGCCCGCCGGGGACAACGCTCGAGCATGAAGAGTGGTCAATCAAGGCCGACGCGGTCAGCCACTTGCAGCTCAGGATCAAGCCGGACAAAGGCGGCAAGGCTGGCCGCGCTACGCTCACCACGCTCGCCTTGGAGTGACGTTCATTCTTGCGAGCTGTCCTTCACGATCCAGTAGAGGACCCACCCTGTCCTTCGCCAAATTCAAGTGCGTGACTTCATCGCTCGGTGACGGAGCTCGCACAGGGACCGCAATCACCGCGCAGATCAGCGAAAATGCCGCCACCCTGGCCCGCAGATCGCCTCGGCATCCAAATCGAGCGGACGGGGTAGTTGCTCGGGGCTATGCTCGTCGAACGTTGAGAGATCCAGAGAGATGTCGTAAGACGGCAGATGACCAGCGAGTGTACGATCGTCCTGGGCAAAGGAGCAGTCGTGCCGAAAGCCGTGCGGGCGGACTACCAGTCTAGGGTGCGCAAGCCAAGTGACTTCGACGTGTTCTGGGATGACGTGCTCCGGCAGGCGGCGGCTGTTCCCCTAGAAGCCGAGGTCGTCCCCGACCCACTCAGGACATCGGACGACATCGAGGTCTTCGAAGTCTTCTACACCAGCCTCGACCACGTGCGCGTCGCCTCTTGGTATTGCCGTCCGGCCCGGAGGGCGGAGCGCTCACCGGCGATCATGTTCTTGCCGGGCTATCAGATGGACCCGCCGATTCCCAAGGAGTGGGCGCGGAAGGGATACATCGCCCTCTCCGTCGCGCCGCGGGGCAAGCTTCGGAGCAATCGCCAGTTCAACCCCGGGTACCCGAATCTACTGACGTACAACATCGTGGATCGGCACACATACGCTTACCGAGGCTTCTATGTGGACGCCTGGCGCGGTATGGACTTTCTGCTCTCGCGCCCGGAGGTCGACGGGACGCGCATCGGGGTCGTGGGCAGTAGCCAAGGCGGTGGCCTGACCATCACGACGGCCGCGATGCGGCCGGAGGTGCGCGCGGCGGCCGCCGGGGTGCCCTACCTCTGTGGCTTCATGGATGCCATCGAGCTAACGCACACCTATCCCTATGAAGAGATCAACGACTATCTACGCCTCCATCCCGAACGTCGTACCGAGGTGGAAGACACTCTCGCGTACTTCGACGGGATCAACTTTGCCGAACGGATCGCCTGCCCGATCGTCGTGAACATCGGGCTGCAGGACAACGTGTGCCCCCCGGAGACCGGCTACGCGCTGTTCAACCGGATCGGTGCCCGGAACAAGCAGCTCTATCCCTACGACGGCCATGGCCACGATGGCGGGCGCTCTCGCCATGGCGCCATCGTCGACCGATTCTTCGCCCAGCATCTCCTCAGTGAGAGGTGAGCGACCGATGGATCAGGTGCCGCAGAATTTTCGCGAGTACTGGCAGGAGACGCTCACCAGCCTGGCGCGCTATCCCGCGTGTCCCGAGTTCGAGGCTATCCCGCTGCGGAGCACCGCGTTCGCCACGTTGTACGGCGTCCGCCTCACCAGCATCGGCCCTTACCGCCTGTTCGGGTATCTCAGCGTCCCGACGGGCACCGGACCGTTTCCCGCGATCTACTACTCGCCCAAGTACCAGAGTGTCCTGGAGATCATCCCGCAGGGGACCGCGAACTTGCAGCGCAGCCGGTACATCACCTTCTCCCTCGCTGGACGCGGTCAGCGAAATGCCGACACCCCCTACGCCGCGATGTTTCCGGGGTCGCTCACCGAGAGGATCGACGATGCCGCGTCGTACATCTTCCGAGGCATCGTCGCGGACAGTGTCAGAGGCCTGGAGTTTCTCCTCACTCGGCGCGAGATCGATCCGGCGCGAGTGGTCGTGATGGGCAACGACCTGGCGCTCATCACCGCGTCGCTGACGGCCGGCGCGACGCATGTGGTGTCCGCTCCTGCGCTCTTCTACAAGACGGCCGAGATCGCCGTGAGGACACAAGCATATCCCCTTGAGGAGATCAACGACTACCTCCGGATGTTCCCGGCGCGCGCCGAGGCCGTGCGCCGCACTCTGGCCTACTACGACCTCCGCGCCTTCGCTCCCCGCATGGCGGCACCGACGCTCCTGATGGCCGGTGCGCCGGGCACTCCGTTCGATGAGCAGGCGCTGAAGCCACTTGTCGACGCGCTTCCGGGCCGGGTGAC
This sequence comes from Candidatus Rokuibacteriota bacterium, assembly GCA_003220535.1. GTDB lineage: Bacteria > Methylomirabilota > Methylomirabilia > Rokubacteriales > CSP1-6 > AR31. The sequence continues at coordinate 8,341 of QHSU01000096.1, read as the reverse complement.
GGTCCACGAATCCGAGCTCTCGCTCTACCGGGACGGCCTCTACGCCGAGCAGTGGATGGCCGCGCAGTGCGGGATCAACGACCCGCAGAGCATTCTTCCCGAGCACTGGCGCGACTAGGGTAATGCCGGGTATCACGCCGCTCAGAATCGCCGTGGTCGGCGCCGGCCTCGGCGGCCTCACCGCCGCGGTGGCGCTGCGCCAAGCCGGCTTCGACGTCGAGGTCTATGAGCAGGCGCCCGAGCTCACCGAGGTCGGCGGCGGTATCAATATGGGGCCGAACGCTGTACGCGTCCTCTATCTGCTCGGCCTCGGCAAGGGGCTCGACCGCGAGGCAGTGCCCGGGATTCGATCGAACTTGGAGAATTCAAGTACGCGATTTCATTGCGCGCTGATGAGGTGACTCGCCGTCTGCACATGGGATGGCGGCAAGGTAGCCCCGCCGCCGCGGCGTAGTCTCAGGATGGTTGCGTTGGCCCGCTTGGCTCTGTCTGTCGGCAAACAGTGGCCTCGAATTCGGGGCCGGCCGTGGTTCAAGGTGGTGATGAGCGCCGCGGCGGTTCGTGAAGAGCGCCCGGTAGCCGTGCTCGATGGCCTTGAGGCCCAGCCCCACAGCCAAGTGGGTCTTTGCCCACGCTCGGCGGCCCGAGGGCTGACGAGGTTCTGAGCGTAGATGACATGCATATTGCATACGCGACAAGCGAAGTATACGATTCACCGCCTACCCGCATGAACCCACAATGGAGGTAAGAATGCTGCGCTTCGTCGCACTCGCAGTTCTGCTTGGTGCATCAGTAACTCATTCGCACGCCGCCCTTGTCACTTTCTCCGCCAGCGGCGCAAATGCGACCGATATTCAGGCAACGGTTGACAGTTTTCGGACCGCCTCGGGGGCACTGAATCCCAATGTTGTGGGTAGCTTGGGAACCGGCCGCCGCGAGATCAATTGGGATGGCGTGCCGGACGCACTGTCCGCGTCTAATAATCTGCCGGCGAATTTTTTCAACGTGAACTCGCCGCGCGGCGTCGTTTTTTCGACGCCTGGTACGGGCTTCCAGGTCAGCGCCAATGCCGCCACGGCGACACCAGTGGAGTTCGGTAACATTAATGCGTCGTATCCGGGTTTGTTCAAGACCTTCAGTCCGCAGCGGCTATTCGCCGCGCTCGGCAGCAACGTTATCGATGTGAATTTCTTCGTGCCCGGCACGGCGACGCCGGCCTTCACCACAGGGTTCGGCGCGGTCTTCTCAGACGTCGATCTGGCGAATGCAACCAGTATTCAGTTTTTCGATCTCGCAAACGCGTCGCTTGCAACTCTCTTTGCTCCCAGCATCACGGGCAACGAGACGCTGTCCTTCCTCGGCGGCTTGTTCAATGCAGGCGAACAAGTGGGCCGCGTTCGCATCACCAGCGGGAATTCCGCGCTTGGACCGAACGAGTCACTTCCTACTGCCGACCTCGTGGTCATGGACGATTTCATCTACGCCGAACCGCGAGCCGTCCCGGAGCCGGCAAGCCTCAGCCTATTCTTGCTCGGTGTGTTGCTCATCTGGGGCTTTAGGCGAAGCGCGGCGCAGAATGTATCATTGCGCCGAGCGGTGCGGTCGCGTCCGTAACTCTCAACGCATTATAGATTTCAAGGCGCAGCCTCACGCGCGCCTTCCAGTAGGACGTTGGCCCCTTTTTGAGGCTAGTATTTGCCGGGACGTCACCCGGGCCTTCTGCGAGGTGGATCTCGGCCTGGCTCAAGCACGAGATCCCAAATCGAAATGGTGGCCCCAACGGGATTCGAACCCGTGTTTCAGTCACGATCACGTTTTCGCCAAATGTCTTCCGTAGTTGCGGATCAGCAGTGCCCTGAAAGCCCGACGCGACTAGAACATGCAGTTGAAAAGTTCCTTGAAACATCGGCGGCGTCTTGTCGTGGACCGGTTCAACCAGCGACGGCTTCACGGGGAGATCGGCATGATCCCTCTTGTTGGTCAGGGTCGGCGTCCCGCTCACAACGGGGCACCGGCCCGCCTTGGTTCTGGTTCATCATGGCATTAGCCGCACGCCCACCGGCTGGCACTGCCGCGTCGAGACCGCCGAGTCTCGGGACTGCCGCTTGTCGATCTCCGCACACTCCTCGCGACTGTTGGCCCCTAGCCAGCTCGCCGCAGGCAGGTAGATCGCTGGGACCACCCAGAAGTCGGCCCCGGAGCTTATGACGAGCCGGCGGCACACGAACGGCACCGCAACCATCTTCGCGACCATCACGTGCGTGGCGCGGGCCTTCTCACAACTCGGCTTATCCGGCGTCGCCAGCAACTCGGCTCGTCCAGTCGAGTCGGTTGACGTGTAACCCCAGAACGTCCCTGTTGGCGGGGACGGCTGCACAGTGGCGCACCCCGCGCTGAGGGCCGCGAGGAGCATGGTCCCCGCGAGCCACATCATCGGCCCGTCCTCCAGGGCGCACGGCAGCGGTGCGCCAGTCGTGTCTCGATAGCCACAGTCCGCGTACGCCGTCTCCACGCTACGAACCTCTGTCGGTGGGGTGCGTCGATTATCGTAACAGTAGCTCAATAAGCACTTCGATACCCCGTGGATTGGTCGCAGGGGGATCAAGGGTGCAGGTCTGATCGGGGGCCCCGCAGGTACCCCCTTGACCGGCGAGAATTCCTCTGACCGAATCTTCGTATACCCAGACGCTTCCATGCAGTTCTTATACATGGCCCGCCGAATCGCGCGACCGACGAGTCCGCCACCGCCCGTCGTGGGAAGTTCGACACCATCGTCGGTCTTAATTGCATCGCCGTTGGACTTCTGGAGGCACGCGCGGTGGTTCTGTTGAAGTTGAGCATCCGCTCCTGACCACGTGTCGCGGGTTGCAAGAGTGGCGCAGCCGGTCAAGAGCAGCAGAGTAGCTGCTGACTTCTCTAGTGTTGGTTCGATAGAACTTAGCTTGGGCCTAGCTCCGCCAGGTAGGTCATCAGGGTTCGGTACACGTCCTCAGGGCGGTCGCCGTTCTTGAAGCGTTGCGGCTGTGTAAGGTCGGTCGCCGCGATGGCCAGCTCGCGGTTGTCCTTGAGCGTCGGCGCCGACGGCCCACCACCCCCGTAGTGTCCGAAAACTCATCCCATCCTCAGGCTGCGCGGTGGTAGTACTGCAACAGTCCGCCCAACGGGACGACGAACATGGGTGCCCCAGAGCGCACGGGGCCCCGGCGCAATCAAATCGTTGTTGAGGCCTTGATGGTTTCGCTCTTCATGGTAGTGCGTCACGAACTCCTTGAGCACGTGCAGTAGGCGCCGTTCCCCGACGAGAATCAGACGGTCCCCAGGCTGGATTCTCCGTAGCCATCCGCACAATGAGCGATGCGATCTCCCTCATGAGCCCGGGACGTCCCGGCCGCCTCCGCGCGAACGTCCACTTTCGTGCAATCAACCGCCGGTACCAACGCAGGATCGTGTCGGGCGTCACAATGGTCGCCACCTGACGTAGAACCGGGCGACCGAGTTGCTGCCCCTTCGCCGCGAGGCGGCGGCGTTAGTCGTCGGTCAGCTGGACACGCCGCCCTCTTAGCTGCTCCCTGAGGACGCGGTTCTCCTCCATCAGGTACTCGATCACGTGTTGCTGGTGGCGGTTGACCCATCCCGCAAGGGTCACGAACAATAGCCGCAAGGGAAAGAGATCGGCCGTTATCGACCGATCCTACCGTGCCTCCTACGGGCCCGAGCTCCGGCTTCGAGGTCGGCCAAGTATTCGGACACTACGGCCAAGCGATGGTACGTGAGCGAATACGGCAAAGACGATCGTCGCGCTCCAGGGGGCGAGCGTGGGCCGCTTGAGGTGGCTCGTCTCTGAGAACATAGTTTCCTTGAACACGAAGTCCTCGATTGCCTCGATCGGCGCCCGTCGCCACTACGGTGAACGAGCCGGAATTTCCGAGATGGAGCCATCGTCGTTGCTGCTAGGATCGGCGGCGATGCGTCCACTCCTGACTACGGTCGTTGCGGCAGCGTCGTTGACGCCCCAGCGCGGGTGGTTCGAGCGCCTCGCGTTGGTTATTCCCGGGCCAGCGGCCTCGCGGTGGCTCCTCCTCGCCGACGCTGTGTGCCTCGTCGCTCTCGGACGTCGAATGCGCCGGCCGATTCTCGGTGTCTCGTTCGCACTCGGCTTCGGGTTCATCGCGCTAAACGGGCTCGGGCTCGCGCTCACCGATTTCTATCTGGCGCTCACCGCGTTTCACCTCGCCGTCGGCGCGGTGACGTTCGCCGTCGCGGGGCGATCGCGTTGGCTCGGCGGCGGGCTCATCGCGCTCACCGTCGTCCTCGGTGTCCTGACCTAACCCTCAGTGTCGACGCGCGACCGTCACATCTGCTTGTGGCAGTCGCGACATATCGTCGCGATCTTTGGCCGGGAGAGGAACTTGTCCGCGGCGTTCGCGTCCGTCGTGTGCGTGCTGTGGCACCGGATGCACGCGACTCGTACCGTGTCGTGCTCGCGGATCGCATGATACGAGGTGCCGCCGCGCCCCTCCGTCTCTGCTTCCGCGGCCACCGACTCATCGGTCGCATCAACCGGCTTCGCTGCTGTCGCCGCGGGATTGGACGACGTCGGCCGGCCCAGGATCGGTGTGTGGCACTGTCGGCATTCGGCATCGCGCAGCGGAAGCCGCATCTGCGTCGGCTCCCGGTACGTCCCGGCTAGGAACCTCAGCGTGTCGACGCCGGCGACCGTCCAGACTTTGGCGCGCATGACTGGATCGGCTCCGCCGTGACACGCGATGCATCCCGCCTCCGCCTTCTTCAGGTGATGGAACCCGGCGAGGTCGGTGGCTTCGGATGCCGTCAGCCGGAGGAACTTCTCGTCGTGGAGATGGCAAGAGACACAGAACCGGTTGTCACGCTCCTTCGCGGCGAGCGCGATGAGAAAGAGCGTTCCCAACAGCAGGGCTCCCGCGGCGCCGGCCGCGCCGACCGCCAGCCGAGCAGCGATGGGGCTGCGCGTCACGAGAGCCTCGGTTTTCGCCGTCGAGCCGGGTGTGGCGCTGGCCTACCGAACAGTCACGCTGACCGGCTTGGCGAAGAGGATGCGCGCCGACGGGCCGCCTGGGCCCCCGCGCGCCATCACCTGCCCGGTCGGAGTGGTCACCGTGCCGACGGGCGACCATTTCTCAGCGCCGAAATGGAAGGCCGCCGTCATCGAATAGGTGCCCGGCTCATGGGGCGCTTTCACCGTCCAGACCACCTTGCCCTCGGCCACCTTCTTCAACGCGATCTCGGACTTCTGGTCGAAGATGATCGCGCTGTTCAGATTCTTTTGGAGACTAGGAGCGCGGCTGTCGACCCACTTCGTCTGCTCCTTGCCGTCGCTGCCCCAGACCTTCGGCGCGCCCACGATCACCCAGCCGTCGCCCTGGAGCGGGCGAGCTTGAAAGCGCAGGTCAGTATCGACCAGGAACACGCCGACGACGCCCTGCCCGCCCTTCACGTTGACCGTGACCTGCGCCTCCTGTCCGGGCTTGAGGCTCGTGGGAGCCGAGAGCGTGATCCCCGCCAACTCGTCCATCAGCTTCACGTCGGCCAGGAGCTTCTGCCGGTCGGCCGGCGACATCTGGGCGTACGGGCCCGCCCCGTCCTCGATGGCCTTGTAGTGCTTGGTTTCCTTCACCTGGCCCGCCGCGAAGGCTTCCGGCTCGCCGCGCAGCTGCTCCTTGTTGAAGGAGGAGTGACAGCCCGCGCACGTGGGCGCCAGATCGGTGACGTTGCGGAGCGGCCCCCCGTTGTAGGCCTGCGACGACGCGACGGGGAGGGCGAGTGCGCACAGACCGAGGATGCCCAGGAGTCGTTTCATCGCGCGTTCCTCCGTGAGAGAGTGAGCTGCACTGCGGGCTTGGTTTTCAAGACCCACGTCGATCCACAATAACCCGGCCTGAAGATGTCGCTTTGCCGATTGTGCATCCACTTCCCGGAAGTGGCCATCGAGGGCGCTGAGATCCCCATCGGGGGAGGCGGGAAACCTCGCGGTCCTCAAGAAAGACGAATGGAATCCCGCGGTCCCCCCCGCATTAGAGGCGCGGCGCCAACGAAGGTCGCGGATCGAGGCGGATACCGTGTGGGAGGGGGACCGCGCTGTCCCCTGCCGGTCCTCATTGTTTTTGTCGGGACTGATGGCCGTTCGACGGCCAGTTAGGTGCAACGGCCGCGTCTCCAGGTGAGCCAACCGAGTCCCGCTAAGCTGATACCAACGAGCATCAACGTGCTCGGTTCCGGAACGGGTGAGAGGGAGGCGAACAGCCCGTCCGCCTCGCCGTTGAGCCCGTCGGTGAAGTAGAGGACGTGGGGATCGCCACCAGCGACGCCGTTACCGAAGGTGAGGGCCCAAAGGCCGCCTGGACTGTTGCCGCCGACATCGATCGGGATCGTGCCCAGTAACGCTCCGGTGACCGGATCGAAGACGTTGATCTCGCTGGCGACAAAGCTGAAGTTGCCAACGAGCAGGTCGCCGCCGAAGGGGCCGAAGCCGGCCGGGGCCAGGGTGATCCCCCACGGAGAGGCGAGCTTGCTACCGCTGATGAGCTGTTTCACGAAGTTTCCGTTCGCATCGAACACCGCGACTGCACCTGCGCCTTCGGGGGCCGAGATCTGGGCCGCCCGCCCGGCGGGCGCATAGGTCACGTAGATGTTGCCGCCGATGGTCTGCACGTTGAACGGGACCAGGCCGGTCGGAAGGATGGGGTCGAGGAAGTTCCCCGCGAGTGAGGTCGCGCCGAAGGAGCCGTTGAAGACATCGATCCGACTTTGTGCGCCGTTGGCAGCGTACAGAAAAGGCCCCGACGACCCGATGGCCAGGCCGGTATAGACGGCCCCCGGCGTCGTCGCTTCGATCTGGGCCGTCGTGCCCGCGCTGTTGTTCCAGGCGGAGATGGTCCCGTTCAGATCGGCAAAGATGAAGCTGGCGGGACTGCCGTTCACGAGAAAGGACGAGGTGCTGTTGTTGACCTGGCCGGTTGGCCCTTGGGGTCCGCTGGCCGTAGTGGGGATGGCGACCTCGAGAGAAACCTTACTGACAACTCCTCCCGTCACCCTGTAGAGCGTGGCGAGATTTGTCCCTTGATCCGAGACCCAGAAAGGGCTCGTGGAGCTCTCGGAAACACCCCAGGGGTTCTTCAGGTTGGCGTCGGTGATCGTGGCCAACCCGGCGATGTCCGAAACGAGATTCGTCTGAGAAAAGGCGGTGGCCCCGGCTGTATCGGTGGTCAACACCAAGAGGCCCAGCCCAATCAGAACGGCCAGCAGAGCGCCGTGCAAGTGCCTCATCGTCGGATGCCTCCTGTCCAACAGGGCATTCATTAGCTTCGTACTGGTCAGCGAGCCCGTGCAAACCCAGATTGAGCGACGCGCGCCCGCCCGGGTGAAGTTTCAATGGAATCGGAAAGCCGCCGTCACCGTCCCCTGAGTCCTCTCACCCACTCCAGTGCTCGGACGCCAGATTCCACCGCCCGTCGACACTGGCCCTGCTGGCCTACGACGGAAGAAGGGCTGGATGTCGGACTGCCCGCGCTGCTCGAGACCCAGCCGGCCGCCGGGCCAGTATGCAAAGCGCTGAGGGAAGAATGGGCCATGGGACGCCCTCCTGTGCCAAGGCTACCCGCTGCCATTTAACACGGAGGTGAGACGCTCGGTTCCAGCAAAGCTGACGACCAGTTCAGGGCGCATGCAACTTGGCCGCGAGTTGGAGACGCTCGGAGTGGATCTCGGGCGTCGCAGCGATCCGCTCGCAGCGCGAGAGTAAGGTGAACTTGGTCCACATCGGAAATCCTGGTTCAGTCCTCACGGGACGCTACGGCTAAACCGGCCTGCTCAGCCATCGCGCCCAACCGAAAACCGGGGCCTTGCGCAGGTCGACGGCATGGCCGAGATCTCAGTGACCGATACCGGAGGAGGAATTGCCCCAGAGGACCAGGAGGCGGTGTTCGAGGAGTTCCGCCAGGTGGGGACGGCGGAGAAGAAGGCCGAGGGGACGGGGCTGGGGCTGACCCTCACCCGGAAGTTCATCGAGCTCCATGGCGGCAAGATCTGGGTGAAAAGCGAAGTTGGCGCCGGCTCGACTTTCACGTTCACGCTGCCGGTGCGTCCTGACTAACGAGCCGATCCGGCTACAGTAGACTCACGAACCCAATGGTAGAGTCGAGGACACGCGCGGTGGCGTGCAGGACCGGCGGCGCCTGCTGCGAGCGGCGTCTTTCGTGACCGCTCTCGCCGAGAAGTCCATCGCTCCGGCTCGCGCCCCCGCTCATCGAACCGGACGTGACCATTTCGGTCATCCGGCTCTCGGACGGGTTTCACGGGCGGCATT
>QHSU01000045.1 GCA_003220535.1 Candidatus Rokuibacteriota bacterium | reverse complement strand
ACGAGATCTCGCGGCGCGCGCTCTCGCAGCATTGGCAGGCGCTGCCGCCGGAGGAGCAGGCGGAGTTCGTGACGCTCTTCCGGGACCTCCTGGAGCGCTCCTACATGGCGCAGATCGAGGCGTGCGGCGGCGAGCAGATCAGCTTCGTCGGTGAGTCGATCGAGGGGGACTTCGCCACCGTGCGCTCGAAGGTGGTGACCCGGCGAGGCACGGAGATCCCGCTCGACTACCGCCTGCACGTGCACGACGGACGCTGGAGGATCTACGACGTGGTGGTCGGCTGGATAAGCTTCGTCGCGAGCTACCGGACGCAGTTCGACCGCGTGATCCGCTTGGAGTCCTACAACGCGCTGCGCGAGCGGCTGCAGAAGAAGACCCTGGACGCCGCCGCGGTGGAGCGCCGGCCGGAGTCCTAAATGACAGCCGTCTGCCATATAACAGCATGCCGAGATTCTGGGGTGGTCCAGCCGACGGGGAGATCTGCGACGCTTGCGACACGCGCATCACGAAGGAGCAGTTAGTGATTGAGGGCATTGCCTCGACGCACACCGACGAGAAGTCCATTCAATTTCACGTCAAGTGCTTCTACGTCTGGGATGCTGAGAGGCTGCGCGCTATCGCCCCGCCAAGAGACTCGACATTCGCCGCTGATATTCCGGCGCTTGCTCTGATCTGAGGAACCCGAGGGAGACAACTATGGCGGGTTCGCTGTTCATCGTGTCACGTACGAAACCCGGCACCTATAACTACATGAAACTTGTCAGCGAGAGCGAGCACGACGTGATCCTCGACCGCCGGAAAGGGGATCGTCGCCGAATCCATCAGCGGGCGACGCCTTGAGCGCCGCCACGGCGAGCGGCGCCACCACGACGTTATGACGGACCTCTGGAAATATGGCTGGGCGCAGGTGCACCCGTAGGCGCGTCGAGGAGTCACCCTCCCAGCTCGCCGCCGGGCGTGGAGCAGTCGTACGAGAGCAAAGCCCGGCGAACCCGAGCGTTGCGCGGAGGAGCGGGCCGCGTTGGTCGAGCACGCGGCTACTCGATCAATTGGTCCGCGCGCAGCAGGAGCGTTTGCGGGATCGTGAGTCCGAGCGCCTTGGCGGTCTTCATGTTGATCACCAGCTCGAACTTCGTCGGCTGCTCGACGGGAAGGTCAACGGGCTTGGCTCCTTTCAAAATCTTGTCCACGTAAGTGGCGGCGCGCCGGAACTGCTCCGTAAGGTTCGCCGCGTAGGTCATGAGACCCCCGGCCTCGACAAACTCCCGCACCGGATACACGGCCGGCAGCCGGTTCTTCGCCGCCAGGGCTACGAGGCGTCGCCGCTCATTGAAGAACATGACGCTTCCCACCACCGTGACAGCGCCCGAGCGGGCCCTTGTCATCTCAGAGAAGGCATTGTCGAAGTCGTTTGGTCCTCGCGCCTCGACGAATTGAAGCCGCATCCCCAGTACCCGTGCCGCGACTTCCGCTCGCTTCAGCATGTCCCTTTCTGTGCGTTCGTCCGTGGCACCTGGCTGCCAGAGGACTGCGACCCGGTTGACGCCCGGAATGGCCTCCTTGAGATGTTCCAGACGCTTGCCGACGAGCTCCGGGGAGAGCGTGGCCGACCCCGTGACATTGCCGCCCGGACGCGCAAGGCTAGTCACCAACCCGCTCTCAACCGGATCGGCATTGGCGGCGAAGACAATGGGGATAGACGTGGTCGCTTGCTTCGCGGCCAGGGCAGCGGGTGGGTTTGGGGCCACGATGACATCGACGTTGAGCGCGATCAGTTCGGCCGCGACGGCGGGGAACCGCTCGATCTTCCCCTCGACGAATCGGTATTCGATCACGAGGTTGCGACCTTCGACACAACCGAGGTCACGGAGCCCTTGACGGAAGGCCTCGCGGAAGTGGGTGGTGGCCGGGTCGTCCCCCAGCCAGCCTATTCGAGCGACCTTGAGCGACTGCTGGGCCTCGCCAGCGAGCGGCGCCAGAGCGAGGCGGAGCGTGAGAATGACCGCGAGCCCGACCCGCCGCATGGGCACCTCGGTGGAGGATGGTTGGCGGGAGTCTAGCAGACGATGGCGGGTCGCAGGAGCTGGCCGCGTTGGTCGAGCATGCGCTATTCGATCACGTGATCCGCCCGCAACAGGATCGACTGCGGAATCGTCAACCCCAACGCCTTGGCGGTCTTGAGGTTGATCACCAACTCGAACTTCGTTGGCTGTTCGACGGGGAGATCGCTCGGCTTTGCACCCCTGAGGATTTTGTCCACGTAGCGGGCCGCGCCCCTATGCAAATCGTTGAGGCTCACATCAAGCCTCCTGCTTCCACCCAGTCTCTGGCGATGTATATGTCTGCAAGTCTGTGCTTCGCCGCCAACGCGGCGATCCGACTCCGCCGGAGCCAGAACACGAGAACATCTTGTTTGAGGGCCAAGGCGCTAAATTGACGCGACGCAGACCGATGGGGTTGATGGGCTACGGTGTGCGCGGACCGCGCAGTCGGGTGACGGTGACGGCGGGATCGGCGCGGATCTCCTCGTCGGTGAAGCGGACGTCCCGCCAGCGCTTGGAGGCATAGAGCTCGGTCTGCTCCCAGAACCTTGGCGAGGTCGGATCGCCGGTCTGGCCCGACACGAGCAGCGCCCTGGCCCGCGGACCTCGGTCGGTGAATTCGAGCACCATGACGAAGCTCGTCCCGCCCGTGATCGGATAGCCCTCGCTGGTGAGCAGACGACTGCCGGGCACGGGCCGTCCCGCGGGCGGCTGTGGCTCGAGCGTCGTTGTGTGCGGACGGAAGTGAACGAAGTTCGGGACGCCTTCCCAGAAGCCGTGACCGCCGTGGACCGGCACCTTGCGTCCGCTGCGATCGGCTCGCTGGACCTGGCCCAGCGCGACGTCGACGGACAGGCCGGCGCGCTCTAGCACGCGCACGGCCTGGGCCAGCGCCTCGAGAACCTGGTCACGCCCGTCTCGAGGCGGAGCCAGCCCGCGTGGGGTGTCGATCGGGCGATCTGGATCGAAGTCCTCGGCGAAAAGCGGCCCAGCCCGGAACTGGTCGCCCGCCTCGAAGCGAGTGATGAACTCGCGCCAGAGCACGGCACCCCGGCTGTCCAGGTCGAGTCGCCCATTCCACTCCGCCAGGGCGCGGCAGGCCGGGCCGAGATTGACGGTGACGGCCTCTACAGTCACCTGGGATCGGCGACCGCAGCGCTCGACCAACGGCGCACGGAGCAGCTCGCTGGCCAGCCCGCGATTGTCGAACGCCACCGTCGCCAGCTCGTCGAGGGCGAACTTTCCGTCGGCGCCGGCCGGCCCTGTCGGGCTCATATCGGCGAGAAGACGAGCGTTCATGCGTGTGCGCAGGCTGCGCGGCGTGCGCTCCGGCCCGAACGCCGCTGAGTAGCCGCTCAGGCGCGCCGTGGCGTGCGGCACCCAGGCGCTGTCGTTGGCGTTGAACACGTAGTCGCGGCGCTCGAGGCGCGGTGAACGGGCGTACGGCACGAGGCCGGGCCCCCGCGGACCGGACTCACTGGACCACTCCGAGCGCGAATCGCTGCCGTCGAGGAGGATCGCTCCCCTACGATCTGCCGCCTGAGTGGTGGCGTCGGTTTCTCGGCGTCGTAGCCAGTCGGCGAGCACGTCCGGCGCCAGATCAGGGACGGGGCTGGCGTCGGCGTACCAGGCCCGGCCATCGGCGCTGGCAGCGATGGTGTTGAGGAAGGACGGACCACCGTGCTCGGCATGCGCTTGCTAGAAGGCCTCGAGGCTGCGCGCTCGCTGCATGGCCAGGTACAGAGCCCCACCCCGGAAGTTTGCGGCGTTGACGTCTCGGTAGGCGACGGCCCGCTCGGCCGTCCATGGCAAACCAGGCAGGTTGATGACCGGACCGTAATGAGTGCCGTACAGCGTGCGCGTCACCGGGGTGAGCGATCCATCGGGCTGCCGAACATCCACGGTGACCACGCGCTTGTGCATTGGACGGGGCGCGCCGTCGTAGAGGTACGCCGTGGGATCGCCGGGAGCGAGCTTCAGCGAGTAGAAGGTGATGCGGCGACTTGCGGAGACGGTGTGCGTCCAGGCCACGTGGCGGTTGAACCCGATTGCGACGCCGGGACTCCCGAGCGTGCTGACGCCGTAGACGTCGAGGTCACCGGGTACGGTGAGGTGCTTCTCCCAGAAGCGCTGTCCGCCCGTCCAGAACCAGTGTGGGTATGCAAAGAGCATGCCGCGACCGCGCTCCGAGCGTTCCGCGCCGATCGCCCAGGCATTGCTCGCGGTCGTGAGGCCCTCACCCTCGGGATTGAACGAGAACGCGGCGGCGAGTGGCTCCGCCCCGGGCGGCGCCGCAGTGGCAATCTCCATCACAAACGCGGCAGGAAACTTCCCGCGCCGGGCCAGATCGAGCGCACTGATCGGCCGCACCCAGGGCTGCCCTCCACACCAGCCGGGAATGCGGTCTACAGGCGTCTCGGCGAGATAGCGGTTGTAGCCGTCTGCATAGCCGACGACCATCGCCCGCACCTCGGGCGGCGCCGCCTCGAAGCTGAGTCGGCCTGCGTCCTCGGTGCTGACCGCGTGCGCCACGACATCGCTGGCGAGGTGGACATCCCGTTCGCCCCGACCAAGATAGCGGGCCCGCTCGCCCCGCGCCCGGAGCACCTGATCGGCCAGCGTGCACGCGTGATCCTGGGCAAAGGCGTAGCCCTCGCCGTAGCCGAGGCTTCCGAAGTCAGCAGCGACGATGTGAGGGACGCCGTATGCATCGCGGCGGATGGTCACGTCGTACCCGCTGGCGGCAGATCCATCGCGCCGTCCGTCGAGCGTGCAGGCGGCCGCGAGAGGAAGTAGCAGGAGCGGTACACCGACGAGGGTTCGAAACGGGACTGCAGAAGCCAGCAGTGCGATGGCGCGCATCTCACGGACCTCGCGTCGAGGATCGGGCGGCGGCAGTATAGCCGATCAGGCCGGCTTATAGCCGACGCAGGCTTGACATCACCACTGGGCGCTTGAGCCCGCGTTCGGTGTAACCGCCTCGAGCAGTTGCGGCCGGCTCCTGCGATCAGCCGTCGTCTGCTAGACTCCCGCCAGCCATTCCACCGAGGTGCCTATGCGGCTGATCGGGCTCGCGTTAGTTCTCGCTCTCAGCCTCGTTCTTGCGCCGCTCGCTGGCGAGGCGCAGCAGAGCGATCGGGTGCGGCGCGTCGGCGTGCTCATGGGGTTCGCCGAGAACGATCAGGTTTGGCAGGTCTACCTCGCGGCCTTCAAGCAGCGGCTCCAGGAGCTTGGCTGGACCGACGGCCGTAACCTCCGCATTGACTACCGGTTTGCGGGCGAAAACACCGAACGCATCCGCATCGCCGCCGGAGAATTGGTCGCGCTCGCGCCGGACGTGATCTTGGTCTCCACCAATCCGGCTGTGTCGGCTTTGATGCAGGCGACCCACATCATCCCGATCGTCTTCACATGGGTGTCCGATTCGGTCGGAAGCAGCTTTGTCGCAAGCCTGGCGCATCCGGGTGGAAACGTTACTGGATTCCACAATTTTGAACCCGCGCTCGGCGGGAAATGGTTGGAGCTGCTCAAGCAGATCGCACCTCGGGTGCGTCGAGCAGCGGTCGTCCACGTTCCGGAAATAACCGCAAATGTCGCGTTCCTGCATGTGGTCAAGGCCGCTTCCGCCTCGTTCGGGATGACAGTGACAGCAGCCGGCGTGCGCAACGCCGCCGACATCGAGCGCGTCCTCACGGCGGTCGCGCGGGAACCCAATAGCGGCCTCATCGTAACGCCGAGCCCGCTCACTGCGACCAGACGCGCTCTGATCACCGCATCGGCTGCCCGGCTGAATCTGCCGGCGATCTATTCCTTCCGTTTCTATGCCAATAGTGGCGGCTTGCTCTCATATGGAATCGATCAGCTGGAATTGGTGCGGGGGGCTGCGTCTTACGTCGACCGCATCCTGCGCGGGGCAAACCCGGGTGAACTTCCGGTGCAACTGCCGACCAAGTACGAGTTCGTGATCAACCTCAAGACTGCGAAGGCGCTCGGACTCACGATCCCCCAGACGCTGTTGCTGCGGGCGGACCAAGTGATCGAATAGCGCGTGCTTGTTCCAAGCACTCCGACCGTGACTGACCGCCTCGGACGCCTCCTCCTCGTTACGCTGGAGGCGGCTCGCGCTTTCGTGAGCCCAGCATGAAGACAGTGTGCATGTGCGGGAGCTTCAGGCACCACGACGAGATGCTCGCCCTCCGCGACGCTCTGTTGGCGAGCGGGGCTTCTTGCGAATGGCCTACGATCGAACAGCGTCGCGACCCCAAGACGATGACGGTGGAAGAAGCAAAGGCCGCCATCCTCGCCCATCTTGAGAGGATGGACCGGGCTGATCTGATCCTCATCTACAACAAAGACGGCCACGTCGGGAACAGCGTGGTGATGGAGATAGGCTATGCCTACGCCAGGCGAAAACCTCTGTACACGCTAATGCCGATCCAGGACTCGTTCCTGATGGGTCTTGTTACTGCGGTGGTAAGTCCTGAGGATTTCATTGAGGTTGCGTGCGCCGGACCTGGGGCGCTCCGGGAGTGACCGATCGGCTCGGACACCTGCTTCTCGTCACTTTAGAAGCAGCCCGCCTGGACGGCGATCTGCCCGTGCTCGGTGCCCGGCGGTTTTGGCTGGACTCGTGGCGGGGCATCAGGCGATGTCGAGCGTGGCATGGCGCACCAGGGCTTCGATCTCCAGCTCACGCGCTACGACGAGCGCGGCTGGCGAGCGACGTTCTACACGACTGGGATAGACACTCGCCGACGAGCGCGATGGGCACCGCTTGGGAGCGCACGCCGTGGCACGCGACGCAGCGGGCGGCGTGGGGGGCGCTGACGAAAGCCGACACCCTGGCATGAGTCAGGTCACTACTTCCGAAGCTGTGGCGCGTGCTGATAAGAAGCTGCGACAGGCCAGATTCTTTCTCGGCCATCTCCGCGAGATTTCTCGGAAGCCCGGTCAGGGTGAGATCGAGAGGATGGAGTTTTACCTGAGCGCGTGCCTGTCGGCCGCGCAAGAACGCATTCTCTGTTCTCGCGATCATGCCGGGAACTCATTCAACCGCGAGCACCAACGCTGGCGTATGTCCCCTCTCAAGACGAGCGGGCTTTCCTGAATGAGGTGAGGCGCGCTATCGCATATTAGGGCAACTCAGCAGGAGTGAATTCCGTCACGCCAATCAGTTGTCTTTCAGGAAGTCGAGCAGAGCGTCGTTGAACGCCGCCGGGGTGAGCGCCGGGGCGGCGTGCCGTCCCTGGGACACGATCACAAGGCGCGACCCCTGCATGCAGCGGCTGGCCGTGTCCGCCAGGATTCGGAAGGTGGCGCGCGTCAGCTCCCCCTTCGCCACGGTCACGGGCACCTTGATCTGACCCAGCTGGGCGCAGCTCAGCGCAGGGGGCGGCGGCGCGCCGAACTGGAGTGGAATCGTGCGCGCGTTGTCGAGGAACATCGACCGCGTCGCCGGGGAAAGCGTCTCGAAGGTGCCGGGCTGGCCGTTCACCCCGTCGAAGAAGAGCCGGACCGCTCCGGCCGTATCACCCGCCTTGCTCGCGCCCGACGCGCCGACCATCTCCGAGCGGTCCTCGCCTGCGGCCTTGGCGTCGGCGGGGTCGGTGACGAAGCTCGCAGTCCCGGCCGGCTCGTGCAGGAATAGGCTCTTAAGCAGTTCGGGGTGCTGCACGGCGAGCGCCAGGGCGATCGCCCCACCATACGACCATCCCACTACGCGGACGGGGCCGGCCTTGAGCTCGCGGATGAACACGGCGAGGTCGTCCGCATGCGTGGCGAGCGAGAACTTCTCGCCGCGATCCGGCCACGGGGCGGTGCCGAAGTAGCGCTGGGTGAGGGCAATGTACCGGTGGCGCTGAGCGACCGCCTCCCGCTGGCCTTCCCACGCGCGGTGATCTGAAAATGCGCCGTGGACGAATACCACGTCGATTGACCGTGGGCGGCGCCGCCGACACGGCTTGGCCCGCGGCACTTCCGCAGGACAACGCCAGAAGACCAACAGTCGCTGACAAGATGCTAGCTCTCAGGCATTTCATGAGAGGCCCTTCCCTTCGCTTCGGGTCGACGATTGGGCACTGCACGCATTGGCCGCCACATCGCCCAAGTGGCGGCTCGCCGCGCTAGAGGCAACACCATAGGACCCCGCGGTTTCAGCCGTCAATCCTATGGCCCGGCCGTAGAACACGCGCCGCGCTGCCTAGAGTCAGCCCGCGCAACTCGGAGCGCTGTCTCGGAGGTTGATCCAGACTTCCGTGGGCCGCCCCCGTACGGTTGTGAGGCTCCCCTATCTCTGCAATCTCTGGAAGGCCCCGATTCCAGCCTGACGAGGAATCCGCGTTGCTCGGGCACATGGTAGAGCACTTCAGGCAATTCAGGCAGGAATGACCCACGCTCGCCTCTGGCACCCCTGGGCCCCGCATCAGCCCCGTCGACCGGCGCCTCCCAAGCCACGCTGATGACGGCGCAAGAATTAGTCAGCCGGTGATGGACCGTCTAGCGTTCACCGCCATCATGGGTGGGAGCATCGTCGTTGCGCCGCTCGTCAGCGAGGCGCAGCAAAGCGTGAAAGTGTAGCCAGTCGGCGTGCTCTCCCCGGTGACGCCTCCACTTGGACCTCTGGACGCACTGAGGCAAGGGCTTCGCGAACTCGGCTACGAGGAAGGTCGCACCATCTCGATCGAATGGCGATTCCCCGGAGCAACCGATGAGCGCTTGAGTAATTGGACACGGCACGCCGGTCGAGAACGGCACCCCGTCTACAACGGCGTTCTCTAACTCGAGGACGCGAACAAGAGGACGTGGGTCCGGGACGACTACGGGAATTCAAAGCTGGTATTACAGCCCGTCTTGCCGCTGGTGAAGTTGATTCGGCCCGACGTGGCGTCGGACAAGGGGAGACTATTACCGCACGATCCTCCAAAGCCATTCTGAATCTGGTAGCGTAACAGCCACGATCCTGCCTTTAGATCGAACACCGTCTTCGCTGCGTCACAGTAATACTGGTCCCCGCTAGAGTGGGTCGCCGGCGTATTCGACCAGCTTACTTGCTTGCTGAAGGATGGCTGACCACTGAATGCATTCGGCGCTGAGTTTTGCAGTGATCCAGAGAATGTGATGGTGGCCGTGCACTGCGGCCATGTCGACGTGCCAGACGTCCACTGCCTCAGAGTGAAGGTAACCGTGGACGGGCCAATCGCAGCGGGCGCATTCAGTGGCCACTCGTTTTTTACCACCGCCCCTGATGGCAACTGGCCGGCGTCGCTCGGGTCGGCACCGAACCAGTTCGTGCTCGGCCAAGAGCGGTCGACCACGCTGCGCTGTGTGCCGTCAACCATCTTCGCGATGAGTTTGAAATGCTGCGGCAACCAGGCGTTGCGCCCTCTGGTGCGCACGAAGACATTTGCGCTGTCCACTTGTTCTCGTTGCAGCCGACAGCCGAAAACATCGAATACGTACGTATCCGTTCCGCCTGTCTCCCTCTCGTCGTAGTCATACGTGGGGAACTCGCGACTACAAAGGCTACCCGTAGTCGGGCGCACCAGTAACGTGAACGGGCTGTCGGTGCCCGCCCGAGCGACATTTGCCGTCTTGTGCGTTACGATCAGTTGGGTGATGGTCTGCGCCGATAAGTCAGATGCCGCCGCAACCACAGCAAGCACCGCGACTGACAGAAAGGACACAGCGTCGCGCTGCATACGTTCCTCCGCTGCACGGAAGCCTTGGCCGGTCGACCGGAGTCCGCTTCGATCGTGTGAGCGAGCACTCTTCCTGAACCGCTCGTGTCACAGCGCCTGTCACCCTAACTCGCCCCACAGGATAGGTCGAGCGAGTACCTCACCGCAAATGTAGCGCCGTCTTGGCGACTATCAGGGTGCGCTCCCGTAGCGGGCTACTCCCGGGGGAGTCCCGGACGGTTCACCAAAATCACTCGAAGTCGTTCCTTTTACGGCGTGCGGCGTCCACGCCCGTCGTCTCTCAGGTCCTTCTTGCGCAGTCTGAACCTGATTCATCATGGATTTGGGATGCCACGGTCTGGCGGCGAACGTTGTCATCACTGCGCTCCTCGCGTGCGATCGTCGTCCTTTAGATCAGGATGCGCTCGACCTTGTCGAGGGAGACCGGTCGTCGCAGCGGTCGGAGGGCTGGTGGTGCAGTGTCCGGCGTCCGTAAAGATTTGTTTTCGGACGCCCGCCTCCAGCTCGGCTGCCGCGCGTTTGGTAAGGGTTTAGCTCGAAGGAAGCGCTGATGTTTTGTGACAGATGCGGGCTGGCGCGCGACGTTCTTCTCGGCGTGCATGGCACACTCGTTTACGTGACCGTGGTCCACGCCGGTACTAATCCTCGATTCAGCAGGTCCAAGTGGAGGCGAAGTTCACTGAGGCTCATGCTCTGCAGTGCCTGCTCGTGCCACGCACGTCTCCGGCTTGCGGTCTCGAGCAGAGCGAGCCACCACGAGACCACGGATATCGCCGGCCCGATGCCGACCAGAGACCAGCCGAACGCGCGCATGCGATCGCGCGCTTCTCTGGTGACCGAGACGACCGTGGCAAGTACGAGTACGGGCGCAACGAAGACGAGCCACATACCCGCGCTCGCGAGCGAGGCGAAGATGAAAAAACGAAGCCGCAGCGATGACGCCGAGCGCCACCCACTTATGCTCGGCGACCCAGGCATTTGCCTCCTGTAGCCACCCGTGTGCAGACTCCGCCGATGGGGGAAGCGCGTCAGATTTCATCCACGCTGCCTTAACTTCGCGCTCGATGCGGTCTCGTTCGGCGTCGCTCAACGCCACGGCATCACCCCCGGGAGTTCCGTAGATCCGCCGCAACACTACATCAGGTTCGTCGGCGGGTCGCGCCCGAATTGCCCCGACCGGGGTCAGAGAGCGGGATAGGTGGCTCTGGAACCACGCCGCCGCGCAGCGCCCCTTCGCTTGACCCCGGACCGAGCGGATTCGTGCCAGAGTCGTGCCAACTCGCCGGTTCGACGCTTCGGCAAATAGGCCAGTTGACCGCTCGCTGAGCCCGGCGGTTCTCCCAGGAAAATCACAATGCATCGGAGCCTTCATTTGAGGTCCCTTAGCAGGGATTCCCGATATGAAACCTGGTTCTTGGTCCGTCTCAGGGAGATTCCCCTTGAATTTTAGAGCCGCGTCCTCAAAAATTTGAGGTTCTCGCTGCGAGCGTCATGAATTCCGAAGTGTTGTGCTTCTACGCACAGGAGCTCGGGTGGGCACTCTCGGCGTGAATCGGACAACCGTGTAACCGCCGACGGGAGACATCATGCCTAGGCGAATCCGCCGCGTTCTCACGTACCGGCGCTCTTCGGGTACGGGGCGCTGCGCCGATCGGCGGTCATCCAGCCGACGGTCCATAATCACTTTCACGCTAGTCACGCCCACGAACGACCGCTGGAGGCGCTCGTAGAGCGTGGCGTCGTCTCGGCACACGACGATGAGCAACTCGGCATCGGGAAACGATCGCGAGGGAAGAGATTCGAGGAGTTGCTTCTTGTGGTGCGCGCAGACGCCGTGCGTTGGCCCCGGGTTTTCCAACGGTTCGCGCTCACCCAGGTAGCCGGGCTTGGATTCGCGGCGGCACCAGGCACAGAGGACCTGCATCTTGCCGATGCGCCATTGCCAATGCCGTGCCATCCGTACTTCTGGAGCTCGATGACCCGCGTTTGGTTAGGATTTAAGCTGGAGCCGGAGCGGGGGTTTTGTGACAGATGAGGTCACCCGGCGAGCGCACGCCGTACGACCATCGGGTGAACTCCGAGAGCCCGCCCTGCAGCTCGCAGCGACAGTCCCTGAGCCATCAGCCGGCGTGCTTCGGCGGCGTCAACTTGGTGCAGCCGGGGCCGGCCCAGGCGCCGGCCCTGCGCCTTTGCCCGTCTCAGTCCTGCGATGCCGCGGTCGCGGATCAGGTCGCGCTCGAATTCAGCGATGGCCGCCAGCACATGGAAGAGCAAGCGACCGCTTGGGGTGGTCGTGTCGATCGTCTGGTCGAGCACCACGAGATCCACTCCGAGCGTCTCCAACTCGCGGCCGAGGGCGACGAGGTGGTGGACGCTGCGCGCGAGGCGATCGAGCTTGGTGATCGCCACGACATCGACCTGGCGACGCCGGCACGCGTCGAGCAAGCTGTCGAGCGCTGGGCGGCGATCCTTCATCCCTAAGCCTCCTGGGACCAGGGTCACCGTCAAGGGCACGACCCAGGAGAAATTCGACTTCGAAAAGTGCATGGCCGCGAGCGGGCAGTCGACAGACCGCGCGCGGTAAAGAACCGCTACCTGACCACCTCGGCTGCGACCGCCTACGCTCTCGGCCTATATGCAGTCCGCGTCCACAACACCCATCGATGCGGGGAGATGTACGGTGGCGCAGAAGAGGAATGGTTCTGGATGACCTGCACTTGTGGAGCGGTCACCAGCCGGACGCTGAAGTCAGCGCACCGCCCATAGTTCCGGTCTGCTACACTCCCGCCAGCCATCCTCCCCAGCGAGGTGCCCATGCGGCTGATCGGGCTCGCGGTCATTCTCGCTCCCCCGCTGACCCAATTCGTCGAAAATGACCCACACGAATCCCCGTAGGGCCTGTGTTTCTTATGCGCTACTTGCTCGTTCCAGTTCCATCAAGTGCGATGCTCTTCGTCGGTCTTGCCGGATCCGTGCTGGAGATGATCAGCGTCTGTATTGCCTGTCCGCTGCTCGTCGGCGCGAAGCGGAAGGTCACCTTATGATTGGGGCACGGAGCGATCGTACACGGGCCGATCGTAAAGGTCCCGCCGCCGCTGACGAGGCTGAACGGCGGACTGGGGCTCGGGACGCTCACCACGAGGGATTGGCTCGTGCTGACGTTGGTAATGTTCAAGTTCTTGGTTTTAGTGGAATTCACCGGCGAGGGCTGGCCGCGGCGGCGATGCACCAGGCCGCGCAGGCCCCCACGTCGGAAGCGGGCCTTGAGGCGCTTGAACTGTCGCACGGTGAGACGCAACGCCCGGGCGCCCTCCTGGTTCGTGATCTTGCCGGCCAGGGCTGCCTTGACGAGCCCAGCGCGTGGATTTCCTTCCTGCTCATCGTGAAAGTCTCCATGAGGGGATGACATTTTCACGGAGCAATTACATTTCATAGAGCACCAGCATCGACTGGTCGACCCGGTTGACCGCAATAGGTTCGGCAGCTAGTCTCGATGCACTCGTCCCTGCAGTAAACCGACCCGGCTTCCTGGAGGCCCGGGATGAAGTGCGCTCGGTGCCAGCACGAGAACGCCGCCGGCATGGAGCAACTCGCGGCGCCCGGCGGCATCCGGCTCACCGCCGAGACGCTCCACCTAGAGCAGGCGGAGCCGATCACCATCGCTCTCGCCGGGGGCGCGTGACCGATGCCTGCCAACCTCACGCCCGAGTACAGGGCCGCCGAGGAAGCGTTCCGCAAGGCGCGCGACCCACGGGAACGCCTGGAGCGGTTGCGCGAGATGCTGCGGACGATCCCCAAGCACAAGGGGACCGACCACCTCCAAGGCGATATCAAGCGGCGTATCAAGGAGATGTCCGAGGAGCTCGAGCGACCCGCGCGAGGCGGGGCTCGGGGCGGGCCGCCGCTGTCCATCCGGCCCGAGGGCGCGACGCAGCTCGCACTGATCGGGCCGTCGAACGTGGGTAAGTCGTCCCTCCACGCGCGGCTGACTGGCTCGGGCGCGCACGCCGCGGCATATCCCTTCACGACCCGGTATCCCGAGCCCGGGATGATGCGCTACGAGGACATCTACTTTCAGCTCGTGGACCTTCCGGCCGTCGCGCCCGAGCAACCGGTCTCGTGGCTCGCGACCGCGCTCGAGACGGCAGACGCGGCGCTGCTGGTCGTGGATCTCGGCGAGCCACGGTGCATCGAGCAGGTCGCGGCGGTACACGCCCTCCTGCGCGAGCGCCGCGTGACGCTCACCGACCGCTGGGAGCCGGCCGGCGAGACAGCCCGAGCCGGCGGGGAGGGCGACGGCGATCCGTTCGCGCTGCGTCTTTCCACGCTGCTGCTCGCCAACAAGGCGGAGCGCCTCGCCGACCCGGACGCCGAGCTACGGGCGTTCCTCGAGGTCGCCGGGCTTCGCTATCCCGCCCTCGCCGTCTCCGCGACCACCGGGCAGGGCCTCGGGCAGATCGGCCCGTGGCTCTTCGCTCATCTCGGCATCGCGCGCGTCTACACCAAGGCGCCGGGCCGTCCGCCCGACCTGCATCGGCCGTACACCATGCGCCGTGGCCAGACCGTCGCGGATGTCGCGGGGCTCGTGCACAAGGATCTCGCGCGGTCGCTCAGGTACGCGCGCGTGTGGGGCAAGGGCGGATTCGACGGACAGCACGTCGGCCGGACCCATCCGGTCGCCGACGGCGACGTGATCGAGCTGCACGCGTGACGGTTCAATCAAGGGCGGTTCGGTCCATATCCACGACCTGCGTAGCGAGGCTTCGGTCAGTTCTCCGTGACCGCCAACCGTGGTCCAGACAAGATCTTTCACGACTCAGCGATGGTCCTTCGGCCGTGCCACCTAACGGCGAGCCCCTTGGTCCGTCTCGCTACACTGTTCAAGAGACTATTCGTTCGGCGCAATGAAGATCCTCATCCTAGGGGCAGGGTCGCTGGGTTCGATCATCGGCGGGCATCTGGCGCGAGCAGGCGAAGAGGTGACGATCATCGCGCGTGGACAACGCGCGGCGTACTTGGAGCAACATGGAATTACCCTCACCGGGCTGGCGGACTTCACAGTGCCGGTGGCCGTGACCACCAAGCCGCAGACGGTACCCGAGGCTGACGTCCTCGTGGTCGCAGTGAAGACCTATGACACCGAACCTGCCCTGGAAAGCGTCAGGCATCTCAGGGTTGGCAGCGTCCTGTCGATCCAGAATGGCGTGCTGAAGGACGAACAGTTGGCGCACACGTTCGGGCGGGACAAGACCCTGGGAGCAGCGGCCTTTCTGAGCGGTGGAGTGACACCTGCCGGCCCGGTGCGCTTCACAGTCAATGAGTATCTGGTTCTTGGGGAACTTCCAGCGGGCATTTCCGCACGTGTCCAGACTCTTGTGACCACTCTGGTCAGGGCTGGCATCCGCGCCGAAGCAGTGCCGCAGATTCAGGCCGTCGAGTGGTCCAAATACGCATTGTTCATGAGCTGGATGGCGCCGGCCGTACTGACGCGTCTAGAGTCATACAAGTTTCAGACCCAACCTGACACGGCGGCGGTCATGGCGCGGCTCGTGCGGGAGACCGGCCTGTTAGCCCCAATCCGAAAATAATAACTCAGGCCGCGAGCGCATGCTGAATGCGGGCATAGAGGGCCTCGGTCGCCGGGTTCTGCGCGAGGCGGAGGACGTTGCGACCCCCGATGCGGGTCAGGCGGCCGGCCCGGGTGATCAGCAAGAAGCGCAGCGTCCGCATGCTGCGCACGACGTAGGCGTAGGTGCGCTTG
>QHSU01000044.1 GCA_003220535.1 Candidatus Rokuibacteriota bacterium | reverse complement strand
GTCGTGCGCGAGCTGCGGGTGGCGGAGCCGGTGGTCGACCTGCGCGTGCTTCGCCACCCCACGTTCGCGGTGGCCACGGCAGCGATGTTCGTCATCAGCATCGCCTTCTACGGGATCATGGTGCTCTCCCCGCTGTTCACGCAGATCCTCATGGGGTACACGGCGATGCTGGCGGGGCTGGTGCTGGCCCCGGGGGGCCTGGCCACCCTGATCACGATGCCGATCGCCGCCGCCCTCTTGAACCGCGTCGACCCCCGCTGGATCATCGTGACGGGCTGCGCGGTGAACGCCTACGCCATGTACCTGATGGCGACCCTCACGCTGGAGGCGAGCTACTGGGACATCATGCTGCCGCGCTTCATCCAGGGGCTCGGCATCGGGCTCACCTTCGTGCCTCTGTCGACGGTGGCCCTCAGCGCCGTCCCGATGCGCGAGATGGGTCACGCCTCCGGGCTCTTCAACTTCATCCGGACCGCCGGGGGCAGCATCGGCATCGCCACGATGGCCACGCTGCTCCAGCGCGGCACCCAGGTCCATCAGGCGCAGCTGGTGACCCACGTGAGCCTGTATGACCCCGACGTGTGGAACCACTACCAGACCCTGGCCGACACCTTCGCCGCGCGCGGGGCGGACACGGTCAGCGCGGAGGCGCAGGCGTGGGCGAGCCTGTACGAGATGGTGCAGCGCGAGGCGCTGTCCCTGTCGTTCATCGACAACTTCTGGCGCCTCGCCTGGATCTTCGCCGCCGTCATCCCGTTCGTCCTGCTCCTCGGCCGGCGGCCCCGGATGGCCGAGGCGCCGGCCGACGTCGAGCGGCCGGCCACGATCGTAGAGGTGTGAGGACCAAGCTTTTTTCGCGCGCCGCGGACCTCTGAACCCGCCCGGCCGCGGGCGACGACCGCCGCGAGCCGGATGCTACAATGCGGCCTCCAGAGCGCGAGCAGCTCGCCGAGCAGGAGACGCTGCACGCGAAGCTCGTGGCGAGCCTGAGCTGGGTGGTGACGGCGTCAGCCATCGTCCGTTGCGGCCGCGTCGACTCCACAGACGTTCCGCTCCGGCCACCACCACAAGACAGGGTCGGAAGGTCAACTGAAACGGTCAGGACCGGGAGGTTCAGATGCCGGACAAGATTCGAGTAGGAATCGTGGGAGCGACTGTGACCCAGGGGGGCAGCGGCTGGGGGGCGAATGCCCACGTCCCTGCCCTGAAGGCCCTGCCTCACTACGAGCTGAAGGCGATCTGCACCTCGCACGAGGACACGGCCAAGGCCTCGGCTGCGGCGTTCGGTGCCGAGCGAGCATTCAGCCGGTTCAGCGACATGGCGACGCATCCCGAGGTCGACCTGATCGTCGTCTGCGTGCGGGTGCCCGGTCATCGCGATCTGGTCATGGCCGGCCTGCAGGCCGGCAAGCCCGTGTTCTGCGAGTGGCCGCTCGGTGCGAATCTGGCCGAGGCGGAGGAAATGGCCGGGCTGGCCCGCCAGCGCTCCCTGAAGACCATCGTCGGCCTGCAGGCGCGTAGCGACCCGGCGATTCTGTACGCGCGTGACCTCGTTCAGGCAGGCTACATCGGCGACGTGCTCACGGCGCACCTGAACACCGTTGCCCAGGCCCAGCTGCAGCGAGGCCCCGGCCGCATCTGGCAGGGCGTGCGCGCCAACGGCGCCAACACGCTGACCATCGCTGGCGGCCACGCGATCGACGCCCTGTGCGCCGTGCTCGGCGAGTTCGCCGAGCTCTCGGCCCGTGTGTCGACCCGAATCCAGGAGTGGCGCACGCTCGAGGGAAAGCCGGTCCCGGTCGATGCGCCGGACAGCATCAACGTCGTGGGCCGCATGGTGAGCGGCGCCGAGGTGTCGGTCAACGTGGCCGCCGTCCCCTCGAATCCCAGCGGCAACCGAATGGAGATCTACGGGCGCGAAGGCGCCCTGGTGATCCGGGCGAACGGCGCGCTCAGCCTCGGACCGAACCAGATGCACGGGGGCAAGGGTAAGGAGCCCATGGTTTCCATGCCGGTGCCGGCCAAGTACAAGTTCGCTCCGGAAGGCACACCGGGCGGCCAGCCCTACAACGTCGCCCAGGCGTACGCGCGCGCAGCGGACGCCCTGCGCGGCGGTGGGTCCTTCGACGTCGACTTCAACCTCGCCGTCCAGCGCCACCAGCTGATCGACGCGATCGAGCGGTCCGCCGCGACGGGGCGGTCGGTGAGAATGAGCTGACCTGCCGCCTACATGGAGGACATCTACTGCTTCGGCGGCAACCCGCTGGATCGGGCCAGCGAGCGCCGGAATGACCGCGAGTGGATCGCCGCGCTGCTCGGCGACGCGGAGACGCGCATCCTGGCCCTGCGCGACCTGAAGCCGTTCACTACGCCGGCGCCGGCGCTCGACTGGCAGCCGGTGGCACAGTGGCGCGATCAGATCGACACGGGCGCGCCGCTCATTTTTCTCGGACTCGGCGACAGGCGCGCGCATTTCGCGATCGATGCGACCGGGGCGAAGGTCGCCCCCGACGTCGACACCGAGTTGATCGACGTGCGCGCCCTCGCCCCGGCCATCGCCACGGGCGAGGCGGCCATCCTCGCCGAGGCCCGCTCACTGCTCGACTGGCACGCCCGCCATCGCTTCTGCGCCCAGTGCGGATCGCCGACCAATGTGGCGTCGGCTGGTTGGGTGCGGCGCTGCCCGGCTTGCCGGGCGTCGCACTTCCCGCGCACCGATCCCGTCGTGATCATGCTCGCCATCCACGGCGATCGGGCCCTGCTCGGCCGCAACCAGCGGCGCGCGGGCGCCCGATTCTCATGCCTCGCCGGCTTCGTCGAGCCGGGTGAAACCCTTGAGGAGGCCGTGCGCCGCGAGGTGCACGAGGAGGCGGGCATCCGCTGCGGGCGCGTGCGCTACCTGGCGGCGCAGCCGTGGCCGTTTCCGTCGAGCCTCATGATCGGGTTTCTCGCCGAGGCTCTGACCGAGGAGATCACAGTCGACGCCGAGGAGCTCGCCGAGGCGCGCTGGTTCCGCCGCGATGAGATCCGGGAGATGGTGGCGCGCGCCGCCGCCGGCTCCGACGACCCGGCGCAAGTGTCGCTGCCATCGCCCATCGCGATCGCGCATCACATCTGCCGGCGATGGTCGAGCGGCCTCGACAGCGTGTGACCGAGGGGATCAGGGCGTACCCGCAGAGCCTCTCGGTGGACGCTCGCCGCGCGGCCACAACAGCCACATGCGACCGATCTGCCGCATGCGCCCGGCCAACTCGCCGGCTGTTTCGCCGGTTCCCCAGTAGAAGTCGGCGCGTACAGCTCCCCGGATAGCCCCGCCGGTGTCCTGGGCCATCATGAGCCGATCGAGCGGCTGGTCGGAAAGCGGGTAGCTCGTGGCCAAAAACACCGGCGCCCCCAGCGGGATGTAGCGCGGATCGACTGCGATGCTATAACCTGCCGTCAGGGGCACACCCAACGATCCCAGCGGCCCGGCGTCCCCGGCCGGCAACTGGCGGAAGAACACGTAGCTCGGGTTGGCGTTGAGCGCCTCCTGCACCTTGTCCGGATTAGCCCGAGTCCAGGCCTTGATGCTTTGCATCGAGGCTTGCTCGAGCGTGAGCTCACCCTTGTCGATCAAGTAGCGGCCCAGCGAGCGGTAGGGATGGCCGTTCTGGTCGGCGTAGCCAAGCCGCATGCGCTCGCCGGATTCGAGCTCGACTTGGCCCGAACCCTGGACTTGCAAGAAGAAGAGCTCGACCGGATCGGCGACCCACGCCAGAACGGGTGCAACCACGTCGGAGCCAGCGTTGCCGGCCCGAGCGCCGCGGTCCTCGATCTCGCTACGCGAGTAGTACGGCACGAGGCGTCTGCCCTCGAGGCGCCCACGCAGTCGGAAGGTCTTTAGCTCGGGGAACAAGGTGGCCAAATCGACCACGATGAGATCGTCGGGTACGCCGTAGACCGGGTAGACAAAATCTCCACTCTTCCTGAGTCGACCCTGCACAACGGGCTCGTAGTAGCCTGTGACGAGGCCCTGGTCGGACTGCTCGGGAGACACCACGCGATAGGGCGTGAACTCGAACTCGAAGAAGCCGCGGACTCCGCCTTCGTCTTCGGTCGATACGTTCCCTGCGCGCTCGCAGATGAGCTGCCAGGCGCCCGCCGATCCCAGTTTTGCGCACCCGACGAGAAACGCGCGCAGACTGTGTGCGAGCGTTACGTCACGCCAGCCTGGAATATCGGTCCATGCGACCGCCTCGTAGCGTGCTTCCAGGCTCGACGGTCTCGGCGCCGGACACGCAGGACAGCTCGGACAATCAGACGCCGGCGGGCACGATGCGACCCCGGACGGCGATGAGACGGAGGTACAGGCCGCCACGAGCAGCATCGCGGCAGCGAGCAGCAGCCGCAACCGAATCGTTCGCACGATCCTTCTCTCCAAGCGCGTCTTGCCTTCGGTCACGATTCTAAGCGCGACACCGCGCCTCGAGCGTCCTTCGTTCGGTGGCTCCTGCGGCAAGACTGCGGTGACGGTCTGGGGCCGCCTCCCTCGCGATGACCATGCGGTATGCGCACTTTGCGCCGGAGCGAAATCTCAGCCAGTCAATTGGTTTGAATCTCCAACGGGATGCGCCCGTAAGGCTGTTGGCACTGCCGCTCGCGGTCGCTGGGTTGTTGCGGCTAAACCCGTGTGAGTCACGTCCCACCCGCAACACCATCTACGCGCTTCCCACTTCGAGAAGCGATGAGACGGCGAGCCAGCCGACACCGGGCGCCTCAGAGCGCGCTGGCGACCGCCCGGAGCACGTTGTCCGCGACGAAAGGTTTCGTCAGCACAAACCGGACCCGGTGCTGCGCGAGCTCCTCAGGGTCCACCTGATCTCCCCAGCCCGTCATTAGGCCAACCGGCACGGTCGGGAAGCGATCCCGACAGGCTGCTGCCACGTCCCACCCTGACATCCCAGGCATAGTGAGGTCACTGAGCACGAGGTCCACCGGCTCGGCCTCGCACCGGGCCAATCCTTCTGCCCCATCACGGGCCTCGATCACGACGTACCCTTCCGCAGCGAGGATCTCCTTGAGCACGTCGCTCACGTCGGGCTCATCTTCGATCACCAGCACCCGGGCTCCTCTCTTCGGTGCGGACGCCACTGCGGGCTGCTGCTCCGAGGGGGCTTCCTTGGAAACGGGAAGGCGAACCGTGAAGGTGCTGCCCCTGCCCAGTGCGCTCTCCACGTCGATCGTGCCGCCGTGGCGGATCACGATCCCCCAAGCGACGGATAGCCCGAGACCGGTTCGCTCCGGACGCTTCGTGGTAAAAAATGGGGCGAAGATCCGCTCGCGCGTCTGCTCTGACATCCCGTGGCCATCGTCTTGAGCCGCCACCGTCACACGGTCGCCCTGGCGTTCGAGATAAAAGAGCAAGCGCCCGCCGTTCGGCATGGCCTCCAACGCGTTGACGAGCAGGTTCAAGAACGCCTCGTGCAGTTCCTCCGCGACGCCCGATATCGGTGGCAGCGGTCCCCCGTCGATGCGGACCTGATACGAGATGCCGTGGCTCTGCGCCTCGGTCTCCCACCGCGGGCGCGTTTGCTCCACCTCGAGGTCGAGCGTGCTGGAGACCGAGCGAGCGAGTTCGGCGATCCTGCGAAGACGGTCAGCGCCGTTTGGCATAACGCGCCGATCCGGACGAAGCTAGGCTCGCCGCATCCTCGGAGCCTCGAGAATTTGGTCGCCCTCTCATCGGTGGGAACCCTTATAGGAGAGAACGCGTTCCTTCGCAACCGGCTCAGCTGGCGCGATTCCAAGCGGCGCCGAGCGCGGGCCAGAACCAAGGCGCCCTATTCCCGTACCAGGCGACTCGCAGTAGGGGCACATCGACCCGAGTGTCCTCATCAGGGCGAATCACAAAAAGTTATGTCGCATCTCGACGTCGAACGCCGAGTTCGGAACAGCAAAATTCGCTATGCTCGCCTTTCCAGAAAAGATCCGTCTCGGGTCAGTGATCACGGGTGGCGCGAACCCTGCGGGCTGATTGGGCTACGTTTTGGGCTCCGGGCTGCACTGCAAGCAATCCTTGCGCCGCCTCCTCCGGGCGGGCAATCGCGAACGGCTCGGCCAGAATCCCCGCGCCAGGAGGTTCTTCGAAGCGCTCGAGCGAATCCGAGACGTCCGGACGATGAACCAGATTATTCACTTGGAGCGGGCCAGTAGTCAGTCAGAAGCTCAACCGCACGGTCAGGAACGGTGGGCAGTTGCTCGAGCTCGGAACTTGCCAGTGGTCAACGTCACGCTTCTGGCGTTTTCCGAACCATTCCTCGCCGCGCGAGCTTCTGACTTCCAAAAAACGAAAGCGACGTGTTGATGGCTTCTTAGCCTCAGGACACGTCACATGGCATCCGCCTTGCGGTATCGACTCGCAGAAGGAGTATGTATGGACGCTACGGGAGCGAACCGCAATCATCCGAAGCGCGCCCTCCTGATCGACGACGACAAGGGCGTTCGGAACGCCCTCCACGACGTCGTCACCTCGTTCGGCTTTGTGACCGACGCGGCAGCGAATGGGCCCGAGGGCCTCGCGCTCTTCGAGAAAAACCCCTACGACGTCGTCTTGACCGATCTCCTGATGCCTGGCATGACGGGTTGGGAGGTGCTCCAGGCGCTGCGCCGGCTGGACCCCAAGATCCCGGTGGTCATCGTGACGGGCGCCAGCGTTTGGGCCGACGACTACGGCATCTTACAACCCGCCGTCGCGCTCGTGCGCAAACCTGTCGATATGAGGGTGCTCGAGACGGCTCTCTCGCGGCTGCTCGGCGGCCTCGCGTAGTCGATTCGCTCACAGACGCTGGGTAGTCGAACCTCCGAGCCCAGGATTCGAAGTCAGCTCCTTCCGCCCGGCGCCGGCCAAGTACATCTGGCCTCGACCGCGGGCTGGCCGAATGCGCACGCCAGCGCGCGCAGATCGGCGATCGAAAGGTTGCGGGCAAATACGCCTCCATCTCGATAAGATGGAGTCAAACCTGAAGCTGCAATACGCGTATTTCAGCGCCATCCAGTTCGTCAACGAAAAGCAGGCACGTCAGTTCGCGAGCGAGCAGGTCCGGTCCAATGCCGACGACGCCGAGGCTCAGGACACCTGGGGATACGTGCTCCTTAGATTTGCGAGCAATGCCCAGGACGTTGAGAAGGTGTTGGGGCAGTTCCGCCAAGCGATCAAGAATCCCAAAGCCGAGAGGATAACAAAGCGCCTGGCATCCGCCCATCTCCAGCAGGCACAGGAGACGCTCGCTCGCTTCAAAGGACACTAACGTGAGCTCAGAGAGCTCAACCCTTCAAAGCACAGGCCGCTTGCAGACCCACCTGAGGCACATCCCACGGGGCTGACGCTAAGAGGAGAGTTGAAGGAGTCCATTATGCGACAACTGCATAGAAGAGCTTCCACTATCCTTGAATCTAGAGTCAGCCGAGAATGACGCGGATCGCGGACAAGCTGAAGGCACGCCTCGCAGATTGGGTGCCGCCTTGACGCGACGCGGTTTCGAGTCCAGTCTTCATTTGCGTCCGAGTACCCGGCGGGACAGTGCGCCGGACTGGAGGGATTCCAAGGATGAAACACTGGAGCAGCCGGATAACGGTGATGGTGTGGGTCCTGGTCGCATGCGCGATGATGCCGGTGATCGCACTCGCGCAGATGCCAAGCGTCGGCTCGATGCTGCCAGACAAGGCACAACTCCTGGAGCAGGGGCAGAAACTCGTGGCCGACCTGACCTCGATGAAGAGCAGTGGCAAGCTGGGGGCGGCCGATGTCGGAAAGGTGGATTCACTGCTGCCCAAGGCTACCGCGCTGAACACCGAGCTTGCCAAGCCCGAGGTCGCGCCAAGCCGCCTGGCCCAGCTGGCTGGTCAGCTCGGCGATCTCCAGAAGCAGGTCGGCGCGCTCAAGGGCCTGATGAAGTAGCGGGCCGGCCGCGCGCGCCTGGAGCAGCTCTGGGACCGGCTGCGCCTGCTGGACGACGGCCGCGTGGTACTCACCCTGAAGACGGGCAAGGCCAGGCGTCGCAGAGCGGGCGGGCGGCCGGCCGAGGCGATGGCCCGGATCGGCACTCTCGCCGATCGGTCACAGAATCGAATTAGCTCGTTGCTCAGACCGACTATAGCGAGCCCGAGGGCAAGGAGAGGTCGTAAGGGCGGGTTTGCCTCCCCTGTCGGAGGGAGACCGTGCCGACCCTCGAGTCATGACCTGACGATCGTCACTCGACCTGGGAAGGCGCGCTGTATGGCGTCCGGGTCGTCCAACACGTGTGGATCCCAAGGACTTCGAGGCAGTGGAAGGTACCGACCAGGGTTCGCGGTCTCGGCCAGCGCTCGGTCGAACGCGCCACGGTAGGAGCCCTGGCTTGCGAATCGAAGGCCAGCACACGCCCAGCAACGGAAACGGCCCGTATCGGTTAAGCGTGACCCGATGACTCGATAGGCGTAAAGGTGTCGTCGCTGCCGTCGGCAGCCCGGGGCATACGAATGTCAGGTCAACTCCGCCCTAACCGTGGATCTCACCCCGGACCTGACCGCGACGCTCAAGCGGCACCTGACATGGCTGAGGGCGGAGGCGCTGCGCCAGGGCACCGGCGAGCCCGAGTGGCTGTTCCCCAAGGCCGACGGCACGCTGATGAACAAGGACTGCGCCGCCGGCGTCTTCCGCAGACTCCTGAAGCGCACGGGGCTCCCGCACTACCGCGTGCATGACCTCCGCCACACGTACGCCAGCCTGTTGCTCGCCGAGAGCGCGCCGATCACCTACGTCTCGGCGCAGTTGCAGCATTCGAGCCCTGCCACGACGATGCGGTTCTACGCGCGCTGGATCCCGAGCCATGAGAAGCGGTGGGTCGATGCGCTGGATAGGAAGCCGAGCGGGAGGAAGCGGAGCGCGGCGGCCAGGGCGCCGGTGGAACCAGAAAGTGGAACCAGCGGCTTCCTGATTAACAGACGAGGGCCGGTGAAGAGCCGGCCCTCAGTATTTCCGCGACGTTCCGCGCGACCCGCCGTCATCGCTCGACGTTCTCGCGCTCGCGTTCAAGACCGACACGGACTCTTGTCTCGCGCACGGACGTACAGCAAGGGATTCTCGGAAGACGGATCACGCAAGATCACTCAAGCGCTCTGGGACCAGCGATCGACTGATTATCCGACAGGTGTTCGGATCTGGGCGACGTATCGCGGACGCCGTCAGTATTAGCGCGCCGCCATGGGCACGCCGTGCGGGGCCAGCGAGGTCAGAGCGCGCACCTCGCCCGACGTCCCGTTGACGAAAACGGACTCCGACTCGGAGAGAAACGAACCGCTGAAGTCTTGATGACTGTGATCCGGCTCCGGCGGCAGGGCCGCGGTTTCGATCGCCTGCCGGGTCTCGTGCTCGTGCAGGTGCGCCGCCTCGGTCACGCCGAGGACGGCGAGGTGGGCACAGGCGAAGAGCCCGCAGATCGCGCAGGCGACGTCGCGTCGAGGTGTCACGTCATTCATTCTACGTCGACCTGGAGAAAGAGAAGGGGCGGGACCATTGGTGATCCCGCCCCGAGAGCGCATGCTGGCGGCCGCTACCCCCGCTTGCTTTGCCTCGGCTCGCTGGACTCGCGGATCACGCCTCTCGCCTTGCGCGCAAGATCCAGCGGTATGGTCTGCATGTTGTGGTCGTGCCTCGCGTGTTCAGCGGCCTTTAGCATGACCTCGTCGTCGTCCTTGCCTCGGACCACGAACTCGCAGTTCGGCATCCCGACTTCCTTGCAGCGCAGCTCCCGCATGATGACCTCCGGTTACGTGGAGTTCGACCTACCTTCCATGATCGACCCTCAAGGCGACCTCGTCGAGCTGCCGCGCCGCGGTACATTTCTGGAACAGCTATTTCGGTTGACAAGTGATGTGATCCGTCAACATAGCTGGGCTGATACTCGTCGCGTTCATCTCGACCTGGTCCTGGGAATCGACATGCACGTCGTCCTCTCGGGCGCCATCCTCGCAGCCCTCGCCGTCGGCGGTTTGTGGCTTCTACGACGCACACGGAAGCCGAAGTGAATTCTCTCCGCGACTGGTGGCGCACGCGCACGCTCGCCAACAATCTGCGCGACAGTCTTCGCTACCTGTCTTTTGCGGCGCTCTTTGCGTTGATGGCGTTCGCTGCTGTAGCAATCGCGATCGACATCGCGCATAAGTGGCACGAGGGTACACTAGTCGACGGGCTCATCGAAGCCCTGTCCAAGAAGACCGTTTCCTGGATTCTGATCGGACTTTTTGTCGCGTTCGTCGCCGTTGTGATCGTCCTCTGGGTAATCAGCATCCTCTGGGCATGGGTCACTCTCCCGCTCACTCTTCGAGACGGCGTCGCTGCGTTGAACGGTCTCCGCCTGGAAGTCCGAAGGCTGCGCCGCCGAATGTTTCCTGTGCCGCCCGCGCCCGACGACGACGTTGATGACCTAAATGGCTAGACAGCGTCCCGAGAAGAAGCGAGAGCCAACGCCAGCGGCTACGAACCCCGCGCGCACGGTCCTGCCGATGCAGCTTCAAGTCGGGGACCGCTTCGCAGACGAGACCGGCGAGTGGGAAGTCGTTGGTCGGCCATACAGCACAGCGGGCGGAAAGACCGTCCACGCGCGCGTCAAGAGGATCGACCAACCCGCCAGCGTAGAGGTGCGAAGTTGGGACGCCTTCAAGCGCATCAGCGTGAGGCGCACCGCCACCGAGGAGGGCAAGCGGTAATGCGGTTCTTGCAAAGGAATCGCGCGACGACTGTCGTCAACCCGCTCGCTCATCTCTCCGACGACGAACTTGTCGCCGAGCACTGCGAATCGGGAGCGAATTCCCACTTCCTGAGTGAGATGGTTCGACGGCTGATGAGGAGCAATGAGCGTCTCTCGACGTGGCTCCTCGTATTCACCGTTGCGATCTTCTTGCTGACAGCAGTTCTCCTGTGGGCGCCATTGAAGCCCTCCCCTACGGACGCGCGCGGCAGTTCGTGGGTGCTGTGGGTCGAGCCGCCAACAGAGTCGAATCGCTGGAGCTTCCCGCGAGCTTCACAGATTGCTTTTTCGAGAAGGGAAGATTGCGAGCGGGCCGCCGAGGAAGAAAACGACAAGCAGTTCAAGCTGCTCCTGGAAAGAAGGAAGACGGGACAAGGAAGCGTGGTGTCCCAAGGAACTTTGAGATGTTTCCCCGACACCGTCAACCCGCGCGGGCCGAAGAGGAAGTGACGGCTGTCATGGCCGCGCCCGCATGGTGTGGGACAAGATTCGCGGAGTGTGGTAACTCTGCTCGCGGCCTTCGACGCCTTCTACTTTGAGCCCCGTCGCTGCGGCGACCTGGGCGGCGGCGTCGAGGGCGACCGCGTCTGGCTCGCGTGCTCGTGCGGAGCCGTGATCAACCGACCAGCGGATCGTGACTGATCAGCGCGGCCGCCTGCTCTCGTCGCAGCCAGCCGTCGATGTACACCGTGGCCCGTAACTTCGGCTAGACTCGCGTGGTGGCGGTCCTGGCACGCCGAATCATGGACTACCTCGGCTATGTCCAGACGTGGGTCTGGATCTGGGGTGTCGTCAGCACGTCCACGATCGGTGTCGTGATCTGGGCGCTCATCGCGCGGCTTCCCGGCGTCATCGTCTTCGTGTTGGCGCTCGGTACGGGCGCGCTGATGCTGATCGGACTTGAGACGGCGCTCATCGTCCGCGAGAAGATCAGGGAATACCTCGTGGCGCGCTACGCGCGGGCCCTGATCGCATTAGACAGTCTCTCCACGAAAGGCGTGGCCTTGAGGAATCGGCAAGTTGCGTCCGATGCAGAGGTGCAGGACTTCGTCGACGATTTAGCGGCCTTTGAGATCGAAGCTCTCGCTGCCATGAGAGGCGCTGCGACTCGTACAGACATCGCGTGGTTCCGCGACCTTCACGAGTGGACGGCGCCAGCAGTCGTGGGCTACAACGACGAACATGCACGGATGGTGGCGATACTCGTCGAGAAGCTGCGGCGGATGCACGAGATCGCGGGCGAGCTTCAAGCAAAGATCCGGTGACCCAAGATCCGCTGAGGCCGCGCCGCGGCGTCGAGGGCGACCGCGTCTGGATGACGTTCTCGTGCGGCGCTGTCATCAGGACGCAGCGCGGGACGCACTAAGGACACAGGGCACAAATATTGCCTGAGGAGCGCCTGAGTGCGTGGTACGCTCCCCTCGCCGACCACTGGAGCACCCGGGGTGACGCAAGCTGGCGTCGTGCCCCCCTGGCGTCAGGCCCATCCGCCCCCTTTTGCATTGGGGATGCTCCAATGGCGGAACAGCGGACCGCGACGTGCCCGGAGTGCTCTCGGACGATCTCGCCGGACGACACCATCGTCTTCGACTTCGGGCTTCTTGGCCATCTCGATTGTCGTCGCCCTCGTGTTCTGAGCGCCGAGGAACGCACACTCCTTTTCATCTACTGTCGGGACCACCAGGTCGCCGAGTGCGTTCCTTGCGCAGGAAGGTTCCACCTGCGAGAGGTCGCCTCACTTGATCTCGGCGTCCGCTCATACGGGTGCCCGTGGTGTCACACGGACCTGACCGACAGCATCCGGGAGCATCTCTACGGCTGCGCGATGCTGCCAGGGCAAGTCCGACGCAGGGCGCAGGCGGCGCGTGAGGCGGCGCAACACCTAGTGAAGGAAAGCCGCCACCTGCGCGACACTTCGGATGTGCTGCTGCGAGAGGCCGAAGCCGCCCTCCACGCGCTCCGGCAGGCCTTGCGACAGCCGCCGCCGAAGCGCACGAAGTAGTCAGAGCGCTCGCGCTCTTGATGCCGGCCCTACACGACGGCAGGCGGCCAGACCGCTCATGTTCGTGTCCCGAGGGTCGGCGAGCCCGCCGACCGGGACTGACCGCCTCGGCCGCCTGCTCCTCGTCACGCTGGAAGCGGCCCGTATAGACGCTGATCTGCCCGTGCTCGGAGCACGTCATCGTCGGGACGGCATCGCCTTTGCCGGATCGACGGTTAACAATGCAGCGAGGTGCTCGATGAGGCGGGGCGACAGGCCGGCACGCGCGAGGTCCTGCAACTTGGCATACGGACGGTTGACGGTGATCCTTTGGGCCTGACGCCGCTCCAAGCCGGGCACCGCGGCCAGCTCTTCAACGGTCGCCGAGTTGACGTCGATCTTCCGGCTCACGCGCAGTGTTGAGGCTCAAGAGCCAGAGCAGGAGCTGCCCGGCATCCGAAGGGCGCTCGGCGGAGGCCGGAAGGGCAGCCGGAAACACGAGCGAGAAGGTAAGGATGCCGCAGGCCGCGACGGGGCGGACCCAGGTCAGCAAGAGCTTCATACTGATCTCCTCGCAGGTAGCAACGGCCGCGAACACACGCCACACTCACCGGGCTCTCGACTCCTGGGAA
Source organism: Candidatus Rokuibacteriota bacterium (assembly GCA_003220535.1). Lineage (GTDB taxonomy): Bacteria > Methylomirabilota > Methylomirabilia > Rokubacteriales > CSP1-6 > AR31. Next base: position 2,119 of record QHSU01000044.1, on the reverse strand, counting down.
GACCAAGGCGGGCCGGTGCCCGTTGTGCGCGGGACACCGACCCTAACCAACAACCAAACGTATGGAGTTTGGGTGATGGCTATGCATGTTTAGTCGGAAAAACGTCGGTTGGCCATCAGGTCATTGCCTTCAAAAGCCCTGGGGCTTTCACGGCGAGAAAAGAAGCGCGAGCCAACGCCAGCAGCGACGAACTCCACTCGTCGCGTCCTCCCATGGAGCTTCAGATCGGCGACCGTCTCGCCGACGAGACCGGCGAGTGAGAAGTGATCGGCCGGCTGTACACGACGGCCGGCGGCAAGACGGCGCACGTTCGCCTCCAACGCGGCAGGAGAGTCCGACGCCACTGCGATCCCAACGTGGGCGCGCAACGAGCGCGTCGTGGTGAGCCGGGGATGAGCGGGACCATACCCCGCTGGGCCGTCTTCGTCCGGTTCGCTGCGTGGCTCGTTAAGAAGCCGATGTCCCCTGGGCGCCATGCGCTCCTCGGCATGATTGGCGGAACGTGCGGCTGGGCGCCCGTTGGCTCCAGATCCCGCCCGGGCCCCGCGGCCGCTCCTACGCCGGCTGTCGCGTGGAACTTCGCGAGCTCCTCGATGGCCGCCTCGTCGTCTTCTATCGGGACACGCTCCTCGCCTCGCAGCCGGCGCCCGCGCCCACCTTCGTGCTCACGCCCCGGAGCGATCCTGGCCGCGACCGCCAGCGCGTGCAGCATTCGCAGCGCGCGCGGAGCCGGCACCTGCAGGCTGCGGTCGTCGCCCTGACGCGCACGCTGCGCTCGCTGCGAACACCTCCCGCCCCGGCGGTCGCAACCGCCGCGTCCAACGGCCAGCGCCCAGGAGGCACTCAGCGAAGTGATCGCCCCGGGGGTGGCTATCTCGTCGGTATCCCCCCTCGCAGCGCAAATCGCGCCCTTCCTGGAGACACGGCGCGCTCCGTCCCGAGCCATCCCTGGCGCATGACCTTCTCGCCGCGCCAACGCCGGCTGAACGCGGCCAAGCGGGGGTGACATTTTCACTGAACAGTTAGAGGGACATTTTCACTGGACAGCGACAGAACGCCTGACCCCAGCGAAGATTCAGCGCGACCGTCAACGCATGAGGCTGTCACGGTCGGGGGAGCGCTGCAGAAGTCGTTGTAAGTTGGCTCCCCGGGCTGGGCTCGAACCAGCGACTTCCTGATTAACAGACGAGGGCCGGCGGCGCGCCGGCCCTCAGTCTTTCTGCGTAGTTCCGTACAACCGTGCGCCGCTGCTCGCATTCTCGTTGCTCGCCTCGGGGACTGAGCGGGACTCTCGGCGCACTCGAGGACTGAAATCGGCCTGCCTGACGGGCGCGTTCAGCGAAAATCAGCGCAAGCCTGGAAGGCCCCTTCAGTTGCACGTCCGATGTTTCCAGATCGATCCGCTTTAGGGCGCCCGCTTTACTGCGACGCGCTCGTGCGCGCTCCAGCTCCGGATCTCTGTGACCTCGGGCTGGCCGACTTTCCTGACGCAAACGGTTGGATTGCGCGCGCCGTTGCGGGCTGTTGGTGACAGCCACGGTGACATGGCCCAGATGAGGCGATCGTATTGGAGATCGAGCGCCTGTCGCGGAAGAAAGCCAATCCAGCCCACGATGGCACTCAGGCCCGCTAAGAACCCGCCCGTCCTCGAACGGCTGGCGCAACGGCAACTCCATGAATAGCCGGAATAGCCGGTGAGCGGCGTCGCGTAGAAGCATAAGAAGGTTCGCGGTCTCGACCCAGGTACCGCTTGACCCGCGTGCGCCTCGGCCGGAGACTGACGCCGTGGGATGTCCCTGGGCGGTAGCGATGCTCTGGAGTCAGCTGGCTGACGGGCCCGGCCGCGTCGCCGAGCACCATAGTCGCGCGTCGAGGTACGCCTCGCCACACCTTCCCAGCTTCCGCCTCCTCGGACGCGGCGTCTTTAGGCCGCTTTCAACCGCGCGTTCGTAGAGCGTCCGCGGCCGATCCTTACTGGCTCGTCGCCGTCGACGATGCGCTCGCCCGGGGTCGTTCTACCCTGCTCCATCAAGCACGCAACAAGCACTCACATGGAAGGAGCGAGAGCCATGATTCAAGTGACCGAGAGGGCACGGGAAACCTTCAAGAACAAGCTCGA
>QHSU01000095.1 GCA_003220535.1 Candidatus Rokuibacteriota bacterium | reverse complement strand
CGGCGGCCAGAAGGGCATCATGGTCGACGACCTCCTCACCGCCGTCCGCGAGGAGTTCAAGGAGAACGAAGACCTGCCCAACACCACCAACCCCGACGACTGGGCCAAGATCGCCGGCAAGAAGGGCGAGCGGATCGTGTACGTCAAGCCCCTCATGGGCGAGACGAAAGAGAAGCTTCGGAGCGTAGAGAGGGTCGTCAACACGGGTCAGTATCTGTAACGCCGCGGGAGGCGCCGAGCGCGCCTGCCGACCGTTAAGCAATGGGGGGGCGTCGAACGCCCCCCCATTTCCCCCCCGGACGCGTGAACTGGGGGGCGATCTTTCCAGAGGAACTGCATGGCGATCCCGAAAGTCATGGGCATCGAGACCGAGTACGGGATCACGGTCAAGAACCAGCCGGATTTCAACCCGATTCTCTCCTCGCTGCTGTTGATCAACTCGTACGAGACGTTCCGGTCGTCGCGGGTGCGCTGGGACTACGAGGCCGAGAGTCCGCTTCGGGATGCCCGCGGCTTCGAGTACATGGAGGAGAAGGAAGGCACCTCGAAGGAAGAGTCGCGCCTGATCAACCTGATCCTGTCCAACGGCGCGCGCTTCTACGTCGACCACGCCCATCCGGAGTACTCGAGCCCCGAGACGACGAATCCTCGAGACCTGGTGATTTGGGACCGAGCGGGCGAGAGAATCCTCAACCTTTCGCGGCAAAGAGCCGAAGCGGTCTCTCCGCCGGAGCAACGGATCCTCATCTACAAGAACAACACCGACAACAAAGGCAACTCGTACGGCACCCACGAGAACTACCTGATGGACCGGCGGGTGCCGTTCGCGCGCATCGTGCAACACATGATGCCGTTCTTCGTGACCCGCCAGATCTTCACGGGCGCCGGCAAGGTGGGCGCGGAGAACAACGCCGACCCGTGCGACTACCAGATCTCGCAGCGCGCCGACTTCCTCGAGACGGAAGTGGGCCTCGAGACGATGCACTCTCGGCCGATCATCAATACGCGCGACGAGCCCCACGCCGACCCGGAGAAGTACCGCCGACTCCACGTCATCGTCGGCGACGCGAACATGAGCGAGGTCTCGAACTACCTCAAGGTCGGCACGATGGCGATCGTGCTCAGCATGGTAGAGGACGACTTCATCGAGCGCGACCTCTCGGTGGACGGCCCGGTGGCCGCCTTCCGCGTGGTGTCGCGCGACCTCACCTGCCGGGAGCCGATCCGGCTCAAGGACGGGCGGACCATCACCGCCGTGGACGTGCAGCGTGAGTTCCTCGCGATGGCGCACAAGTACTACCGCGACCGGGAGGCCGAGCCCTGGGTTCGCGACGTGCTCGCGCGGTGGGAAACGACCCTCGACCGCCTGGCCGAAGACCCGATGCAGCTCGGCCGAGAGCTCGACTGGGTGATCAAGTGCGACCTCATCGGGAAGTATATGGCGAAGCACGAGCTGGCCTGGAACGACTCGCGCGTCCAGATGATCGACCTGCAATACCACGACATCCGCCCGGGCAAGGGCCTCTACTACAAGCTCGAGGAATCCGACGCGGTCGAGCGGATGGTGACGGACGACGAGATCGCGAAGGCCATCTACGACCCGCCGAAGGACACGCGCGCGTACTTCCGCGGCATGTGCCTCCAGCGCTACGCGGAGGAGATCGTCTCCGCGAGCTGGGATTCCGTCATCTTCGACCTCAAGGAAGGGCCGCTCAAGAAGATCTTCATGCTGGAGCCTCTGCGCGGCACCGAGGCGCACGTCCGTCAGCTGCTGACGGAGTCGCCGACGGCGGTGGACCTGCTGCGCAACATCTCGCGTGCCGCGTCCGGAATGTGATCATGGACGGCGAGCGGTGGCGGTCGCTGTTCAACGACTACTCGAACGCGAGCTTCATCGAAGTGCTCCGCCGGGAGTCGCCGCACCTGGTCCCGGGCGCGACGCCGGGCCCGGCCGCCGAGCTTCCGGAGCCCGTCCACGGCACGACGGTCCTCTCGGTACGGTACCGTGACGGCGTGATCATGGCGGGCGATCGGCAGGCGACCGCGGGCTACCAGGTGGCCAGTCGCCGCATCGAGAAGATCTTCAAGTCCGACGAGCTCTCGGGGGTCGGCATCGCCGGCGCCGCCGGCCCCGCCATGGAAATGGCGAAGCTGTTCCAGACCGAGCTCGAGCACTACGAGAAGGTGGAGGGCGAGAATCTCTCGCTCGAAGGCAAGGCGAACCGCCTGAGCCAGATGATCCGGATGAACCTGCCCGCCGCGATGCAGGGGCTCGTGGTGGTTCCGATCTTCGCCGGCTTCGACGAGAAGGCGGGCCTGGGCCGGCTGTTCAAGTACGACATCACCGGCGGCCGCTACGAGGAGACCAACTTCGACGCGCAGGGCTCGGGCTCGAAGGACGCGCGCGACTCGTTGAAAAAGCTCTGGAAGCGCGATATGCCCCGCGACGAGGCGCTGCGCGTCTCGCTCGAGGCGCTCATCGACGCCGCCGACGAAGACGTCGGGACCGGCGGTCCCGATCTCGTGCGCGGAATTTTTCCCTCCGTGAAGACCATCACGCGGTCCGGCTTCGGAGAGGTTCCGGAGGAGGAAGTGCGGCGCGTCTGCGAGGGAATCCTGGCCGAGCGGGCCCGCACCGGGAACGGGGCCTGACGCCATGCCGCTGCCCTACTACGTGAGCCCCGAGCAGATGATGAAGGACAAGGCCGAGTATGCCCGCAAGGGCATCTCGCGCGGCCGGTCCCTCGTCACCCTCGAGTACGGCGACGGCATCCTGCTGGTCGCCGAGAACCCCTCCACGCTCCTGCACAAGATCTCGGAGATCTACGACCGCATCGCGTTCGCGGGGGTCGGCAAGTACAACGAGTTCGAAAATCTCAGGATCGCGGGTATCCGGCATGCCGACGTCAAGGGCTACTCCTACAGCCGGGGCGACGTGACCGCCAAGGCCCTGGCCAACGCGTACTCCCAGGCCCTCGGCAACATCTTCACGCAGGACATCAAGCCCTTCGAGGTCGAGGTGCTCGTGGCGGAGGTCGCCGACTCCAACGGCTCCCGGAGCGAGATCTACCACATCCTCTACGACGGCACGATCGAGGACGAGCGGAATTACGCCGCCATGGGCGGCCAGTCCGACGAGATCCGCCGCTTCCTCAAGGACCACTACAAGGAGGCGATGGCCCTCGACGAGGCGTTGCAGCTCGGCGTCCGCGCACTGACCGTGACGCAGAACAAGACGCTGACCGAGCGAGACCTCGAGGTCGCCGTCCTCGACCGCACCAAGGCGCGGCGCAAGTTCCGACGGATCCCCCTGGAGGCGCTCGGGCAACTCTTGGGCGCAGCGAAGTAAGCCGTGTTAGGCTGTGACAGGACAGGCTCATGAAGCGCCGCATCTTCGGCCTCGAGAACGAGTACGGCCTCACCTGCACCCTGAACGGTCAGCGCCGCCTGTCGCCCGACAACGTCGCCCGCTACCTGTTCGAGAAGGTGATTCCGGGGGCCCGGAACGCGAACGTTTTCCTGGAAAACGGCGCGCGGCTCTACCTCGACACCGGGTTCCATCCGGAATACGCGACCCCCGAGTGCGACGACGTCGCCGAGCTGGTGATCCACGACAAGGCTGGCGAGCGCATCGTCGAGGACCTCCTGCACCAGGCCGAGAAGCGTCTGCGCGAGGACGGAATTTCGGGCAACATCCTGCTCTTCAAGAACAACACCGATTCGGCCGGGAACTCGTACGGGTGTCACGAGAACTACCTCGTGAGCCGCGACGTGTCGTTCCAGCGGCTGGCCGAGGCGTTGATCCCCTTCTTCGTCACCCGCCAGATCTTCGCGGGCGCCGGCAAGGTGCTCCAGACGCCGCGGGGCTTCCACTACTGCCTGTCCCAGCGGGCTCAACATATCTGCCAGGAGATCTCCGGCGCGACGACGTCGTCGCGCTCGATCATCAACACCCGTGACGAGCCGCACGCTGATGCCGAGCGCTACCGGCGACTGCACGTCATCGTGGGCGATTCGAACATGTCGGAGGTCGCGACGTTCTTGAAGATCGGGACCACGGCGCTCGTCCTCGATATGATCGAGGACGGCTTCTTCGATCGCGACTATTCACTGCAGTCGCCGGTGCAGGCGATCCGCGATATTTCCCACGACCCGACGCTGCGCGAGGCGATCAAGCTGAAGGACGGCCGCTCGATCACGGCGCTCCAGATGCAGCTCGAGTACCTCGAGTACGCGACGCGGTACGTCAGCTCGATCAACGCCGATCCGACGACCAAGGACGTCCTCGCCCGCTGGACGGACATCCTCACGAAGCTCGAGTCGGACCCGATGCAGCTCAGCCGCGAGCTCGACTGGGTCATCAAGCGCCAGCTCATCGACAACTTCATGAACCGCCACCGCCTCTCCTGGCGGGACCCGAAGGTGTCCCTGCTCGACCTCCAGTACCACGACATCCGGCCCGACAAGGGCGTGTACTACCGCCTCATCGCCAACGACCACGTGGACCGGATCACCGACGACGACACCATCGAGCAGGCCAAGCACGTCCCGCCGCAGACCACGCGGGCGCGGCTGCGCGGCGAGTTCATCCGGCAGGCAAACCTGAAGGGCAAGGACTACCGCGTCGACTGGGTCTACCTGAAGCTCAATGACCCGGAGCGCGAGACGATCCTCTGCAAGGACCCCTTCCAGTCTCACGACGAGCGGGTCGAGCGGCTCATCCGCTCGTTCTAGTCTCGGACCCTTCCCAGGGTCCCCCTCCCCTCTCCAGAGCGGCACAAGGGGGAGACCCTGAACAGGGCATAAGCACCAGGGGAAGTGCCCGTGAACAATCGTTGACACCGCCTGTCCGGGGGTGCTACGCCTGAAGATGCGCGTCTAGCCCTTTCTCGCTCACTCGAGCGGTCTCACCGCGCAAGGAGTTCCCGATGTTCGGTACCGAGAAGGCTCCCCGGAAGCAGGGGTCTCTGCAGGCGTCGGAGAACGGGAAGCCCACTGGCCCGTCGGCTCCGCTGCTCACCGTCGTCGGCGACCGCGCACGGATGGAAGGCAAGTTCGACATCGCGGATTCGATCCAGATCGAGTGCGAGATCGGCGGCGAGATGAACGTCGGCGGCAAGCTCGTGATCGGCGGGAAGGGCGTCGTCAACGCCAACGTCCAGACGGTCGACGCGATCATCATGGGTCATTACGAGGGCAACATGATCGCCACCGGCAACGTCGAGATTACCGAGACCGGCCGGGTCAGCGGCAACATCACGACCGACTCGCTCGTGATCTCGAAGGGCGGCTTCTTCAATGGCAACGTCACGAAGATGAACGAGCAGTCGAACGGCGGGCGGCCGGTCTACCTGGTCGACGATCGGGAGCCCGCACAGCTCAGCGGGCAGAGGTAGCCGGACCGCGGACGAAAGGGGCTATGTTCAGACGGAAGAGCCAGCGCCCGACCAAGGGAAGCGACCTCACGGCCTTCATCGACGAAGGGTCCGAGATCGAGGGCAAGTACACCTTCAGCGGGACCGTGATGCTGAACGGGAAGTTCAGTGGTGAGATCGTCTCCAACGACAGCCTCATCATCGGCGAAAAGGGTGTCGTCAACGCCACCGTCCGAGCCGGCAACGTGCTGATCAACGGCGAGGTGGTCGGCAACGTGTTCGCGACCGAGCGCGTCGAGCTGCGCGGCACCGCGCGGGTCTACGGTGACGTGGAGGCGCCGGTCGTGGTGGTGGAGGAAGGGGTGCTCTTCGAGGGCCACTGCAAGATGACCAAGCCCCAGGCCGCGGACGCCGCGCCCACCCGCGATGGAACCGTCGTCTCCCTGAAGCGTTAACCCCCCGACTCACTCCAGGGGACCGATCTCGGCTTCGACCGCGTCGAGCACGGAGCCGTCCTCGCAGAGCCCCAGCGCGGCGTCGAGATCGGCCTTGAGATAGCGGTCCCGATCGAGCGGCGGGATCCGCCTGCGCACCGCCTGCCTGGCCGCGGCGCTCCCGCGGCCCGGCGCCAGCGGTGCCCGGAAATCGAGCGCCTGGGCGGCGAGGAGCAGCTCGATCGCGACGACCTGGCGCGCCAGGCCGACGGCCCGCCGCGCCTTGAGGGCCGAGCCCGCCGCCATCGAGTTGTAGTCCTCCTGGAGCCCAGAGGTGGGAATCGACTCCACGCTCGCCGGCACCGCCTGGGTCCGGAGCTCGGCTGCCAGCGCCGCGGCGATGTACTGGGCGATCATGTACCCGGAGTGCACGCCGCCGTGCGGCGAGAGGAAGGGCGGCAGCGCTTCGTTCGTCAGCGGATTCACGAGGCGGTCGATCCGGCGCTCGCCGATTCCCGCCAGCTGACCGAGCCCGAGGGCCAGGGTGTCGAGCGCCAGCCCCAGCACCTCGCCGTGGAAGTTTCCACCGCTCAGGACGGCGCCGTCCGCTGGAAACACGAGCGGATTGTCGGAGACCGACGCGAGCTCACGCTCGAGCACCGACCGCGCGAACGTGACCGCCTCGCGCGTCGAGCCGTGCACCTGCGGCATGCAGCGGAGGCTGTAGGCGTCCTGGACACGTGTGCAGTCCCGGTGCGAGGCGATGATCGCGCTCTCCGCGGTGAGACGCCGCAAGTTGGTGGCCACCGCGAGCTGGCCCGGATGGGGCCGGAGCGCGTGGATGCGCGCGTCGAACGCCGCGTTCGAGCCCATCAACGCCTCGAGCGACATGGCGCCGGCGACGTCGGCCAGGCGCGCGAGGTGCTGGGCATCGAGGACCGCGAGGGCGCCGAGCGCGGCCATGAGATGGGTGCCGTTGAGGAGCGCCAACCCTTCCTTCGTCTCGAGGACCAGCGGCTTCACACCCGCCCGGGCGAGCGCCTCGGCGGCGGGGATCCGGCGGCCCCCCTCCGACGCGTTCCCTTCGCCGACGAGACAGAGCGCCACGTGGGCGAGTGGCGCCAGATCTCCCGACGCCCCCACCGACCCTTGCTCGGGAACGACGGGATGGACGCGGCGGTTCAGGCACGCGATCACCGTCTCGACGACCACGGGTCTCACCCCCGAAGCGCCGCGGGCCAGGGAGGCCGCGAGCAGGAGCATGATTGCGCGCACGTCCGCCTCGGGGAGGGGCGCACCCACGCCCCCGGCATGACTCAAAACCAGGTTCCGCTGGAGGTCGGCGCGCTCGCTGGGTGGAATGACGACGTCCTTGAGCTTGCCGACACCCGTCGTGATGCCGTAGATCGGCTCGGCGCCCGCCGCCAGGAGGTCGACGAAGGCGCGGCCGTCGGCCAGGGCCCGCTCGGCCGCCGCGGCGAGCGCCACCGGCTCGCCACGCCGGGCGACGGCCTCAACGGCCTCGAGGGTGAGCGGCCCGCCGTCTAGATCGACCATCCCTGCGTCAGCTCGCGAACGCGCGCGAGGAGCTCGCGCTCGTCGACGGTCACCAGGCGACCGGCCTCGACGACGCGTCGCCCGTGGACCCAGACGTCCGTCACCGCCCGGTCGGACATCGCGTAGACCACGGACTTCAGGAGATCGATCCGTGGGTGCAGCGAGGCGTCGGCGAGGTCCACTGCGACGAGGTCGGCGAGCTGGCCGGGGGCGATCACGCCGGCTTCGACCCCGAGGATCTCGGCGCCCGACCGCGTGCCCAGATGGAAGACCGTCGCCGCATCGAGCGCGCCCCCATCGAGGAGCCGGACCCGCTGCAGGAGCGAGGTCATGCGCATCTCCTCGAAGACCGAGAGGCGATTATTCGTGCAGCCCCCGTCGGTACCGAGCCCGATCCTGACACCCGCCTGCGAGAGCTCGGGAATCCGCGTGATGCCGTCGCCGAGGAACATGTTTGAGCTCGGGCAGTACGCGAGCGCGGCGCGTCGGGCGCCCATCAGCGCGATTTCCTCGTCGTCGAGCCATACGCAGTGGACGCCGATCATCCGCGGACCGAGCACACCGAGCCACTCGAGATAGCGGATCGGCGTGGCTCCGTGCTCCCGGAGCGTTCGCTCGCCCTCGTACCGCCCCTCGGCCACGTGGATGTGGAACCGCGTGTCCTCCGCCTCGGCGATCTCGCATCCCGCCCGGATCATCGCGGCGGACGCGCCGTGAGGGCTGTGGGGCGCCGGCTGGATCACCGTGGTCGCCTCGTCGCGGTGTGCGGCGATCAGTTCGCGGGTCCGTCGGGCGGCGTCCGCGACCGGCTCGCGATAGCGCTTGGGCGCGCCTTCCCAGTCGTACATGGCCCGCGCCAGGACGAGGCGGATCCCGACGGCGCGCGCGGCCTCGACGACCGCCTCCGCGTTGTCGTTGCCTTCGTCCTGGAGATAGAAGAAATCCACGCAGGTCGTGGCGCCGTGCCGCAGCATCTCGACGAACGCGAAGGCGGCGCCGAGCGCGATCGCGCGGCGGTCCAGCCGCTCGGAGAACGGGTAGAGCACGCGGTCGCGCCAGCCCGCGAAGTCGAGATCGTCGCCGAGACCGCGCAGGAGCGACTGGAAGGTGTGGCAGTGCGCGTTGACCGTGCCGGGCAGCAGCCCCTTGCCGACGAGCGGAACGTCACCGGGCTGCGGCCGGTCGATCGGATCGATCGAGGCGATCCGTCCGCCGGCGAGGGTCACCCCCCGGCCCGACGTCCAGCCCGCCACGGTCAGCATGAGGTCGGGCACGAGCCTCACGGTCACTCCGGCGCCAGCCAGACGGTGTCGAGCTGGTTGTTGAGGAAGTGGCTCGGGGTAATCGTCCAGCCCTGTACCCGCGCGTTGAGCGGGACGATCCGATGCCACTGGAAGGTGAAGATGTAGTGCACCTCCTCGTCGAGAAGTCGCTTCTCGAATTCCCTGATGTGCCGGCGCCGCTCCTCCCGGTCCGTCGCGCGGCTCTGCCGCTGGTAGAGCTCGTCGGTCGCGGTCGGATCGTCCGGATCTACCCGGAGCAAGGTGTTGTAGTGGGGCGCCGCCGGGTGCAGCAGCGCGAAGCTCTCCTCGCGGTGCGCGTCGAACGACGGCGGCTCTGCCGGAACGACGAACACCAGCTCGCCGCCCGAGCGCGGCGTCTCCTGCGCCGCGACGGCCGGGGCCAGGCCGGCCAGCACGAGCCACGCGAGGAACGGCGCCGCGATCCGCGTCATCGCCTCAGAGCCACGGCGGATCACGCCGTGATCCCCGGCAGGTCGATCGCGTGACGCCGGGCCGCGGCGACCGCCTCCGGGTAGCCCGCGTCGGCATGACGCATGACGCCGGTGCCCGGGTCGGTCGTCAACACGCGCTCGAGGCGCCGCGCCGCTTCCGGCGTGCCGTCGGCGACGACGACCATGCCGGCATGGATCGAGTATCCGATGCCCACGCCACCGCCGTGGTGCACCGACACCCACGTCGCGCCCGCCGCCGTGTTGAGGAGCGCGTTGAGCACGGGCCAGTCGGCGATCGCGTCGGAGCCGTCGCGCATCGACTCGGTCTCGCGGTTCGGCGAGGCGACCGACCCGGAGTCGAGGTGGTCGCGGCCGATGACGATGGGGGCCTTCACGGCGCCCGTGGCGACGAGGTCGTTGAAGATCCGCCCGGCTTTCGCGCGGTCGCCGTAGCCGAGCCAGCAAATGCGCGCCGGCAGTCCCTGGAAGCTGACGCGCTCCCGGGCGAGCCGGAGCCAGCGGACCAGGGGCTCGTTCGTCGGGAGAGCGTCCATCAGCGCCCGGTCGGTCGCGTAGATGTCCTCCGGATCACCGGAGAGCGCCACCCAGCGGAACGGGCCCTGCCCCTCGCAGAAGAGCGGACGGATGAACGCGGGCACGAAGCCCGGATAGCTGAAGTCGGAGACGCCTGCGTTCTCGGCCTCGCGGCGGAAGTTGTTGCCGTAGTCGAACAGGATCGCGCCCGCACGCTGGAACTCGAGCATCGCCCGCATCTGGGCCGCGATCGACGCGTACGCGCGCTTCAGATAGGCCTCGGGGTCACGTGCCCGCAACGCGGCCGCGTCTGCCACCGACAACCCGGCCGGCACGTACCCGTTGACCACGTCGTGGGCGGACGTCTGATCCGTCACCACGTCGAAGCGGGCTCCGCGACGCGCCAGCTCGGGATGCACCTCGGCGGCGTTGCCGTGCACGGCGATCGAGAGCGGCTCGCGGCGCCCGCGCGCATCGTCGGCCCAGCGGAGCGCCTCGTCGAGCGACGACGTCACGCGGTCGACGTACCGGAGGCGGAGCCGCCGTTCGATGCGCTCGCGATCGACCTCGACGAAGAGCCCCACACCGCCGTTCATCGTGACGGCGAGCGGCTGAGCGCCGCCCATTCCGCCGAGCCCGGCGGAGAGCACGAGCCGGCCCGCCAGCGAGCCGCCGAAGTGCTTGCGCGCGCAGGCGCCGAACGTCTCGAACGTGCCTTGCAGGATTCCCTGGGTGCCGATGTAGATCCAGGAGCCCGCCGTCATCTGGCCGTACATCGTGAGTCCCATCGCCTCGTACCGCCTGAAGTGCTCCCAGTCGCCCCACTCGGGCACGAGGAGCGCGTTGGCGATGAGCACCCGAGGCGCGTCGGGGTGGGTCCTGAACACGCCGACCGGCTTCCCCGACTGGACGAGCAGCGTCTCGTCACCCTCGAGGCGCCGGAGCGTCCGCACGATCGCGTGATACGCTTCCCAGCTCCGGGCCGCCTTCCCCGACCCGCCGTAGACGATGAGGTCTTCCCACCGCTCCGCGACGTCGGGGTCGAGGTTGTTCATGAGCATCCGGAGCGCCGCCTCCTGCGGCCATCCCTTGCACGACAGGGCGGTGCCGCGCGGCGCGCGGATGGGCGTGGCGGGGCGCTGGGTGAGCGAGGCCATCAAGCGCCACTCTATCGAGACGCGCCGTTGAGTACAATGGCGGCGCGCCGTCATGCCGATCGTCAAGGTGCTGATCGCCGCGCTCGCGTTCGGGCTCAGCGCGCCGCTCGCGAAGCTGCTGCTCGACGTCGTGTCGCCGCTGTTCCTCGCCGGTCTCCTCTACCTGGGTGCCGGCGTGTTCCTCGGCCTGGTGCGCCTCGCCTGGCGACGCCGGCCCGCAGTCGGCCGGCCCTTGACGGCGCGCGAGCGATGGATTCTCGCCGCGGTGGTGGTGGCGGGGGGCGTCCTCGCGCCGCCGCTGCTCCTCTGGGGCCTCGCGCGGAGCCCCGCGGCGTCCACGGCGCTCCTGTTCAATCTCGAGGTCGTCTTCACGACCATCCTGGCCGGCATCGTCTTCGGCGAGCATCTGGGCGCGCGGGTCGGCGGTGCGGCCTTCGTCATGGCGCTCGGCGGCGTGGCGCTGGGCTGGACGCCCGGCGGCATGGCGATGGCCGACGGGGCCGCGGCCGTCACGCTGGCGTGTGCGCTCTGGGCGCTCGACAACAACCTGACACGTCTCATCGCCGAAGGCGACCCGCTGCTCATCGTCGAGGTCAAGGGACTCGTGGCCGGGACCGTCAACACCTTGCTGGCTCTCGCGAGCGGCCAGCCCTGGCCGCCCGCGGGGGCGATCGCCCTCGGGATGGCCCTCGGAGCCCTGAGCTACGGCACGAGCCTCGTCCTGTTCATTCTGGCGATGCGAGAGCTGGGCGCCGCGCGCACTGGTGCCTACTTCGCGACGGCGCCGTTCTTCGGCGCCGCCGGCGGCCTCCTCCTGCTCGGCGAGTCGCCGACGCCGGGCCTCCTCGCGGCGGCGGCGCTCATGGCGCTGGCGATCTGGCTCCTGGTCGACGAGCGCCACTCGCACGCGCACGGGCACGCGGCGACCGCGCACGTGCACGTACACGTCCACGACGCGCACCACCAGCACGCGCACGAGGGCGGGGAGGGCCCGGAACCCCACAGTCATCCGCATCGAACGGGACCGCTGGAGCACGAGCATCCGCATACGCCCGACAGCCATCACGACCACGGCCACCACTGAGGCGGTATACTCGCGGGCGCCCGATCGACGGGCGGACGACGAAAGGATGCCCATGCTCGCCCATCGCCTCGGAATCGTCCTGGCGCCCTTCGCGGCGCTGCCCGCGGCCGAGTTCGTCGCCGTCGCCCGCGAGGCGGAGGCGCGCGGCTACCACATGGCGTGGACCGGCGAGGCCTCGGGCTACGACGCGATCACCCTCATGACGATCATCGCGAGCCACACCGAGCGGCTCCGCGTGGGCTCCGCGGTCGTGCCGGTCCAGACCCGGACGCCGGTCGTGCTGGGCCAGAGCGTGGCGACGCTCAACCACCTGGCGCCCGACCGCGTCGTGCTCGGCATCGGCCTCAGCAGTCGCGTCATCGTCGGCGACTGGCACGGGCTCGCCTTCGCCCCGGCGCTCCAGCAGATCCGCGAAGCGATCCAGATCGTCCGCATGGTCGCCTCCGGCGAGCGCGTGAACTTCGAGGGCAAGTTCTATCGCGTGAAGAACTTTCGCCTGACGGCGCCGCCGCCCGCCCGGCCCGTGCGCGTCGTGATCGCCGCGCTCGGTCCCGAGATGCTGGAGCTGGCAGGAGAGATCGCCGACGGCGTCGTGCTGAACTGGATTCCGCCGGAGACCGTTCCGGTCTCGATCGGACACCTGGAAGCCGGAGCGCGCAGGGCGGGCCGGACGCTCGCCGACTTCGAGATCGCGTCGTTCATCCGCACATGCGTGACCGACGACGCCACCGCCGCGCGCGAGGCGCTGGCGCGCGATATTACGGGCTATACGACGGTGGACGCCTACGCGAGCTTTTTCAAGGCCGCCGGCTTCGCCGACGAGGTCGACGCGGTGAACGCCGCGTGGCGGGCGGGTGACCGCGCCGGTGCGGTGAGGCACGTATCGCCGCGGTTCCTCGACGGCCTCGGCGTCGTCGGGCCGGCAGCGTTCTGTCGCGACCGCATCGCCGAGTTCACGCGCGCCGGGCTCACCCAGCCGGTGATCGTGCCGTTCGCGCCGGGCGCCGGCGGCGACGCGCGCGACGCCCAGCTCCGAACCCTGCGCGCCTTCCCGTGAGCGACAACACGGGGCTCCGCGTCCTGGGCGTCATTCCGGCGCGCCTCCAATCCACGCGCCTGCCGCGCAAGGTCCTCCGGGAGCTCGGCGGCAAGCCCTTGATCGTCCGAGTGTACGAAGCGGCCCGGCAGGCGACGGACCTCGCCGACCTGCTGGTCGCGACGGATTCCCAGGAGGTCGTGGGAGCGTGCGCGAAGTTCGGGGTCCCGGCGATCATGACCTCGTCCGAGCACCCGTCCGGGACCGACCGGATCTGGGAGGTCGCGCAGGCGCGCGCCGCCGACGTCTACGTGAACATCCAGGGGGACGAGCCGCTGATCACGCCGGACCACATCCGGCTCCTCGTCGGTCCCTTCCGCGAGCGTCCCGACACCCAGGTGACCACGCTCAAGATCCGCCTCGGTCCCGACGAGCTGTCGAACCCGAACGTGAACAAGGTCGTCTGCGGGGTGGACGGCCGCGCCCTCTACTTCTCGAAGTATCCGATCCCCTACGATCGAGACGGCACCGGCGTCGTGCGCTGGAAGCACCCCGGCTTCTACGCCTATCGCAAGGCGGCGCTCGACGCGTTCCACGGACTGCCGCCGTCGCCGCTCGAGCTCACGGAGAAGCTCGAGCAGCTCAGGTTCGTCGAGAACGGGATCGCCATCGTCGTCGTCGAGACCACGACGCCCACGATCGGCGTGGATACGGAGGCCGACTTCCGGGCCGTCGAGGCTCTGCTGGCCGCGCGCGGCCCCGGATCCAGGTGATCGTCTCGAGCCGGCGCAGTATATGCTAGCAGCATGCTGATGACAGGATCCGGGACGATCATTTCGCGACTCGTCGCTCTGGGCTTCACCGTCGCAGTCACGGCGCTGGCACCGTCCGTCGGGCTCGCCGAGCCCAGCTCGCCCGCCGCGGGGCAGGTCCGCCAACCCACGTCCACTCCGGGCGCGGAGAGCGAGTACAACCGGGGTGTTCGCGCGCGCCTGGCCAAGGATTGGAAGACGGCCGTCGAGGCGTTCCACGGCGCGATCGCGCTGCACCCCGCCTTCCCCGAAGCATGGAACGAGCTGGGATTCGCCCTGCGCAATCAGGGCCGCTATCCGGAGTCGCTCCAGGCCTACGACGAGGCGCTACGGCTCCGCCCGGATTTCCCGGAGGCGCTCGAGTATCTCGGCGAGGCCTACGTCAAGATGGGCCGGGTCGACGACGCCCGGCGGATCCTGGACAGGCTGCGCCCGCTCGACGCGAGGCGCGCGCAGGAGCTGGCCGAGGTCATCAAGAAGGGGTCGTAGCCCGGAGCGTTGTCGCTCCGGGCCGTCTCTCGATCAGAAGCGTGACGCCGTCAGCTTCACGTCGGCCCGCGCCCACGCCTTGCGAAAGCTCTCGTCGACTTGCGCGGCCTCGGCCGTCTTCCCTTGCGTCTTCAGACTCTGCGCGAGCCCGAACAGCGACCAGCCGTTGCCGGGGTTTCTCTTCAGGTCCTCCCGGTAGACCTGCTCGGCGTCGCTCGCACGACCGGCCTGGAGCAGCACGGCGCCCAGCGCCTGGCGCACGGGGAAGTACCACGGCGGCGGCTCGGTGAACCAGTGCGTGTCTTGCTCGGCCACCGCGGCGCGCAGCAGGCGCTCGGCGGTCGCCGCGTCGCCGGCCTGCGCCGCGATCTCGCCGGCCAAAAGATTCGCGGCCATCTGGAGGACGTTCTTCGCACGGAAGAAGAACGCCACGGTGCGGTCCGGCGGCACGGACTGGAGGATGCCCTCCAGCTCGCGAAGCTCTCGCGTGGCGTCGGCGGCCTGCCCCTTGGCGTTGAACGCGAGACCACGCGCGTAGCGCCACACGCCGGAGGTGTACGGCCACTCGCGAGGCGGCGCAGGATAGGCGAGCACCTCGTCCCAGCGCCCGAAGCGGACGAGCGCCACGATCGGCGCGACCGGGGCCGTCTCCATGTCGGGCATCGCCTTGATCATCTCGGGTGGCGCGTTCTCGGCGAACTCGCGCGCCGCACGGATGGTCGCAGCACTCCGCCCCTGCATGCTGGCCGACTGCCAGATGAAATCGATGTTGTGCGGATGGTAGAGCCCACGATAGATCGGGCTCGGCTGCGCCGTCTTGAAGTACGTGCGGTCCGCCTCGACCGCCGCCGTGTTGACGGTCACCGCGTCGGCGTACCGGCCGACGCGCCAGTAGATGTGGGAGGGCATGTGGACCAGGTGGCCGGCTCCGGGCATTAGCGGGCGCAGGCGGTCGGCAGCGGCCTCGGCGCGGCCCGGCTCTCGGCTCGCCTCGACCGCATGGATGTAAAGATGGAGCGCGCCGGGGTGATTGGGGTTCCGAGCGATGACGCGCTCGAGGGTCTGGACGATCTCCTCGGTGCCCGGATGCGGCGTGCCATCGGGTGCCCACAGGTTCCACGGCCTGAGGTTCATCATGGCGTCGGCGAAGAACGTCGCGGTCTCCAGGTCGTCGGGAAACTGCCGTGCGACGTCCCGCATCGCGTCGGCGTAGGCGCGGTCGAGGGTCTCGCGCTTGGCCGAGGGATCGGCCGAGTGGCGTTTCGCCAGCGCCTCGATCAGCGCGCGCTCCGGCGGCCGCGCGCCAGCGGCGAGGCGCTGCGCCTCACGCGCGGCGCCCCCGGCCTTCGACTCACGATCGGTGTTCGTCGGGTCGTTGTAGTTCGAGCCCTCCGTGATGGCGATACCCCAGAAGCACATCGCACACTGCGCATCCAGGCGCGCCGCCTCTCGGAACGCCTTCTGCGCCTCGTGGTGGTTGAACGCGTAGACCAGCCGCAAGCCTTGATCGAACCAGCGTTGCGCGTCGGCCGAAGCCGTCGTGATCCGGTACGAGTAGCGGCCGAGCGAATCGTAGAGCATCGGACGGCCGTCCGCTGCGTGCTGTCCGTGCGCCATGTCGGTCTGTTGCGCCGCGCTCGTCTCGGCACCGGGCCGTTGCGCGGAACAGCCGGCCGCGACGAACAGGAGCGTTGGAAGCACGATCCACCGATGGTTTCTCACGTCGTGTACCCCCTGGGTTCCGAAGGCGTCGATCGCATCGGACGGTATCAGTTGACGCTTGCAGCATAGCCGATGGGGAGCGGGCGCAGGCGAAAACAGCGCGCTGACGCAGCGCCCGGCGTCGTGAGGCCCGTCACCGACCTCGTGACGTCACGTCCTCATGACGTCCGTCATCGATAGGCGCACGGCGGCACCGGAGTCCGAAAGGGCGCCTGCGTCAGATGCTCGCCGTAGGGGAAGAGGCGTAGCTGTCGCGGCTCGCGCGTGCTCGCGAGCCGCCGCCCGCGCAGCGTGAGGAACCATCCGGCCCGGAGCACGTCGACACCCGCGGCCCGCAGGTCGCCCGACCAGCGGATCACGGCGCAACGCCGCTCGGTCACGAGCGCACCCGCGGTCGCAGGGCCGATGCCCGGCACCCGCAGCAGGCTCTCGTACGGCGCGCGACAGACGTCGATCGGGAAGCGCTCGGGATGCGCGAGCGCCCACGCCGTCTTCGGGTCCTCGTGGAGCGACAGGTTGCCGTCGGCGCCGAACACGAGCTCTTCGTAGGCGAAGCCGTATTGGCGAAGGAGATGCTCCGCCTGATAGAGCCGCAGCTCACGGGCCGCCGGTGTCGGACGCCGGCCTTCCAGGGGCGTGCCGACCACCGGCTGGAAGGCGCTGAAGTGGGCGTGGTGAAGGAGTCGCTGTCGCTCGAGACGGGCCACGAGGCCGAGAATCTCGCGGTCCTGCTCGCCGGCGGCGCCGACGACGAACTGGGTCGTCGGGCCGACGGTGGCGAGAGCCGCCGGATCTCCGAGCCGTTTGCGCTCTCGCACGAGGCGACCCGCGAGCTCCAGCTTCGGCAGGAGGTCGCCGGCGAAGTCTTTCTCGCGCGCGAGAGCCCGGACGTAGGCGTCTCCGGGCGCTTCGAGGTTCACCGACACGCGACTGGCCAGACGGGCCGCCGTCTCGACCTGGGCAGGCTCGGCGCCGGGCAGGAGCTTGAGGTGCACGTAGCCCCGGAAGCCCTCACGGCGTCGGAGGAGCTCGACCGCCGCGAGCATGCGGTCGGTCATTCGCGACGGAGGGCCGGGGACGCCCGAGGTCAGGAACAGCCCGTCGGCCAGGCCGGTGCGATGTGCCTCCATGAAAACACGCGCGACCTCTTCTGGGCTCAGGTAGGTGCGCCGCACTTTCCCGCCACAGAAGGTCGGACAGTAGCCGCAGGAGAGCGAGCAGGCGTTCGTCTGCATGACCCGCATGAGCCGCGTCGTCCCCTGGCCGGGATTGCGCACTTTGGTGATGCCGACCGGGTCTCCCGGGCGCATGAACGAGTTCTGGACCCCGTCGCGATCGGCGGACTCGGAAAGAACGGTGACTCTCGTCCGGAGGTCCATTGCAGATCATATACTATACATGAGACGAGTAGTCCAGGCGAACTCCGCTCATCTAGCTCCGGCCCTCACCTCCTGCCTTCCGCAGCTCGACTCCCCGTACCTGCACCGGAATCGGGATCCCCTCGGCGCCCAGACGTCGGAGGATGCGCTTACGGAGCTCGTGCTGGACGAGGAACTGGTCTTTGAACGACTTCACGTGACAGAACAGCGTGAAATCGAGCGAGTACTCGCCGAACCCTGGGATGAGCCGGACCGAGGGCGCCGGCTCTCCGAGAAGACCCGGCACCTCGCCGACCGCGAGCGTCGCCTCCTCGACGAGGAACCGATCCACCAGGTCGGGATCGGCCCCGTAGTCGACGCTGACGCGGATCAGCAGTATCAGGCGCGGGTCGGGCATGTCGTAGTTGGTGATGATCGACTCGGCCACCCGCTTGTTGGGGATGGTGACCACGACGTTCTGGAGCATCCGCACGCGGGTCGAGCGCCAGCCGATGTCCACGACGTAACCCTCGACGGTGTCGGCGACCTTCACGTAGTCGCCGACCCGGATCGGTCTGTCGGCGAGAAGGTGGGCGCCCGCGAAGAGGTTCGAGAGCGTGTCCTGGAGCGCCAGCGCCACCGCGAGACCGCCGACGCCGAGGGCCGTGAGGATCGGCGTGATCTGGATGCCAAGGGCAGTCAGCAGCATGAGCAAGCCGACGATGAAGACCACGCTGCGGGCGACGGTCTGGCCGAGGCCCGTGATCAAGACGCCGAGCGCCCGCCGCTCGCTCGCCCGCCGGATGAGGGTGCTCAGGATGTTCGCGACCGTGATGGTCACGGAGAGGATCACCGCGGCCTCGAGGACGCTGCCGAGCTGCTCGGACAGGCGCAGGGACAGGCGCTCGGTCTGGCCGGCGAACTCGATCGCGATCCAGAGTCCGAGGACGACCGACCAGAGAATCGACGGCACCCGGATCGCCTGGACGAGCGAGGACCACCCGTTCGGCGCTCGCGCCCACCGGCGGAGCACCGAGAGGACCAGCGCACGGAGCAGCAGCGCGACGACGGTGGCGGCCAGGAACGCGAGCGCCGGCCGCGCGAGCTGCCACATGGCGCTACATGCTATCGTAGTTTGCGCCCATGAGTCAGCGCGGACTCTTCTACGGCTGGGTCGTTCTCTTCGCCGCAGCCACGGTGGTCGCGTTCGGGCAAGGATCGCTCTTCTCGCTCGGCGTGTTCCTCAAGCCGCTCGAGGACTCGATGCGCTGGAGCCGCAGCGCCATCTCGGTGACCGCGCTCATCAACTGGATGGCGATGGGCGCGGGCTCCCTCTTCTGGGGCGCGCTGTCCGACCGCTTCGGAAGCCGTCCCGTGACGGTCGCTGGCGGGTTCCTGCTGGGCCTGGGGCTGGTGCTCTCCAGTCAGGCGACGGCGCTCTGGCAGCTCCACGTGACGTTCGGCCTGGGCGTGGGGTTCGCGGCGGGCGCGTTCCTGACGCCCCTCTCCGCGACGGCAACGAAGTGGTTCACGACCAACCGTGGTCTGGCCGTGGCGATCGTGTCCGCCGGCGGGGGCGCCGGGATGCTCCTGATCTCGCCGCTCAGCCGTTGGCTCACGTCGGTCTACGACTGGCGCGTGGCGATGATCGTGCTCGGTGACCTGGCCTGGCTGGTGACCATTCCGGTCGCGCTCCTGATCCGCAGCGCGCCGGGCGAGATGGGCGCCGTGGCGCTCGGCGGCGCGGCCGCGGCCCAGCGCGACTTCTCCGCCCGCCAGGTCCTGCGCGCGCCGGAGTTCTGGGCGATCGCGGTCACGCACTTCGCCTGCTGCGCCGCGCATTCCGGACCGATCTTCCACATGGTGACCCACGCGATCGATCAGGGGGTGGCCACGATGGTCGCCGCCACCGTCCTCGGGGTCTCGGGGCTCGCGTCGATCGCCGGGCGCGTCGCCGGCGGTCTGATCGCCGACCGCTACGGCGCCAAACCCACGCTGATCGCGGGGCTCGGCCTCCAGGCGGCGATGGTCTTCTCGTACCTCTTCACCCGGGACGCGACGAGCTTCTACGCCGCCGCGGTGATCTTCGGCCTCTCGTACGGCGGCGTGATGCCGCTCTACGCGCTCGTCACGCGCGAGTACTTCGGCGAGAAGGTGATGGGGACCGCGTACGGCGCTGTGTTCCTGATCTCGACGATCGGCATGGGCCTCGGCGCATGGGCCGGCGGATGGATCCACGACGCCCTCGGAACCTACGCCTGGCTCTTCATCAGCTCGGCCGCAATCGGCGTCATGGCCATGGTCCTGGCGCTCACCTTCCGGCAGCCCCTCGTCGCTGCGCGGGCGCCTCTCGCCGCCGGAGTGCGCTAGTCGCGCATTTTGCTGGGTCGCCATTTGCCGTGGTTGACACCCTGTAGCGCGGAGTGATACTAATTCGTCGCCTTTCCCGGAGGTTAGACCGCGCCCGGTGTCCGCAATCCTGGATCAAGGAGGATCACGCATGGAGCTTCAGGCGATGAATCGAAGGAAGTTCATCAAGATATCGGGCGTGGCGGCGGCTGCCACCGCCGGCATCGAGGGAATCCTGGCCGCGCAGCGGGCCCCAGCCCACGCACAGGGCACCAAGCTCCACCTCCTGCGCTGGAACGACTTCGTCCCGGCGGCGGATGAAGTCCTGGCCAAGCAGATGCCGGAGGCCTCCAAGGCCCTCGGGGCCGAAGTCACTCTCGAGCGGATCAACGCCAACGACCTCCAGGCGCGCATCACCGCCGCGATCTCGTCGGGGAGCGGGCCCGACATCATTCACGTGCTGAAGAACTGGCCTCACCTCTACGAGAAGAGCTTGGTGGACGTGAGCGACGTCGCCGAGGCGACCGGCAAAGCTCAGGGCGGCTTCTACCCGGCGATGACGGAGCTCTGCAAGGTCGGCAGTACCTGGCGCGCGGTTCCGCACGCGATCGTCGGGGGCCAGATCGCCTATCGAAAGTCCCTGTTCGAAGAAGTCGGCGCCAATGAATTCCCGAAGACGTGGCAGCAGTACCGGGAGGTCGGCAAGAAGCTCAAGGCCAAGGGGTACCCGATCGGCCAGACCGCCGGGCACACCTTCGGGGACGCGCCGGTGTTCTGGTACTCGTTCATGTGGGCGTGGGGCGGTAAGGAGGTCGAGAAGGACGGGCGGACTGTCGCCATCAACTCCAAGGAGACGGTCGAGTCGGTGAAGTTCGCGGTCGGGTTCTGGAAGGACGCCTGCGACGAGGGCGGCCTCGCGTGGGACGACTCGAACAACAACCGTGCGTTCCTGTCCGGTACGATCTCGGCGACCATCAACGGCGCGTCGATCTACGTCGAGTCTCTGCGGAACAAGGAGAAGTACAAGACCGACAAGGGTGCCTTGATGCACACCGACATCCTGCACGCGCCGAACCCGGCCGGGCCAGCGGGTGTCTTCCACCTCCATGCGCCGTTCAGCCACGCGGTGATGGGCTACTCGAAGAATCAGAAGCTCGCGAAGGACTTCCTCAAGTGGCTCCACGGCAAGGAGCAGTTCGAGGCCTGGTTCGTCGCCCAGAAAGGATTCAGCGTGGGCTCGACGACCGACTGGGAGAAACACAAGATGTGGGAGCTCGATCCCGTCATGCTGCCGTATCGGACCGCCGCGCGCGCGTTCCGTCTCTACGGGTATGCCGGGCCACCAGGGCGTGCGGCGTCGGAGGCGGAGTCGAAGTACATCATCACCGACATGTACGCCAAGGCGATCCAGGGCATGAAGCCCGAGGATTCGGTGAAGTGGGCGGAGTCTGAGCTGAAGAAGATCTACGCCTAGCCAACTGGAGCGCGTCGTCTTGCTGGAGCGACACGATGCCTGAGAAGCGCTCCCGGCCGATCGCGGGCGGGGTGGGCGGAGCCACGGAGGCTGCCCGCTTCACCACCATGCCCCGAGAAGCGACGAGCATGGGTCTCGTCGCTCGGCTTCTCGAGGACGAGCGCGTGCTCGGGTTCCTCCTCCTCGTCCCCACCGTCATCCTGCTGGGGCTGTTCATCGCCTATCCCTTCGTGAAGGGCGTGTGGCTGAGTCTCACGAGCGCCACCGTCGGCGACCCGGGCCGGTTCCTGGGCCTGAGCAACTACGTCAAGATCTGGAACGACTCGATCTTCCAGCGGGCGGTCTACAACACGTTCGTCTACACGGCCATCGCGACCGTCGGCAAGCTCACCCTCGGCATGTGGCTCGCGGTCCTCCTGAACCGCCACTTTCGAGGCAAGCGCCTGGTCCGGGCCTCGATGCTCCTCCCCTTCATCGTGCCGACGGTGCTCTCCACCTTCGCCTGGAAGTGGATGTTCGACCCCACGTTCAGCGTCCTGAACTGGACCCTCTACCACTTCGGCCTCATCCAGACGCGGATCGGCTGGCTCACGGACCCCGCGATGGCCCTGGGCTCGGTGATCATCGTGAACATCTGGCGCGGGATGCCGTTCTACGCGATCACCCTCCTGGCCGGCCTCCAGACCGTCAACCCGGAGCTGCACGAGGCGGCGGCGCTGGACGGCGCGACGGCCTGGCAGCGCTTCTGGCGGATCACGTGGCCGCTCCTCCTGCCGGTCACGATGGTGGTGACCCTCTTCTCGGTGATCCAGACGTTCGCCGACTTCCAGCTCGTCTACGTGCTCACCGGCGGCGGGCCCGCCAATGCGACTCACCTCTTCGCGACGTATGCGTACCAGATCGGCATCAACACGGGGCTCCTTGGCGAGGGGGCGGCGGTGTCGCTCGCGATGTTCCCGATGCTGTTCATCATCGTCGTCATCCAGCTCTGGTACATCCGGCGCGTCGAGGGGGCGTGATGGCGGGCCGCGCGGGTTCGGGCGCGGGCATGATCGAGGGCGCGCCGTGGCGCAAATGGGTCTTCTTTTACGTCCCGCTGACCTTCTTCGTCGTCGGTACGCTGTTCCCGTTCTACTGGATGCTGGTGACCGCCTTCCGGCCCGACGGTGAGCTCTACCGGCCGTGGCGCGCGGTCAACAACACGCCGTTCTGGACGACCCAACCCACCGTCGAGCACGTGCTCTATCTGTTCAAGCAGACGATGTTCGCGACCTGGCTCTGGAACACGATGTTCATCGCCCTCGTGTCCACGGTGATCTCGCTCTTCTGCGGTCTCCTGGCCGGCTACTCGCTGGCCCGGCTCCGCTTCCCGCTGGCGGGGGGCCTCGGCACGGGCATCTTCGTGACCTACCTCGTGCCGCCTACGCTCCTCTTCATCCCGCTGGCCGACATCATCCGCGACTTCCGGCTCGGCGACACGCCATGGTCGTTGATCCTGACCTATCCGACATTCCTCATCCCGTTTTGCACGTGGCTGATGATGGGATACTTCAAGACGATCCCGAAAGAGCTGGAAGAGTGCGCGCGCATCGACGGGGCCTCGCGGGTGCGGGCCATGGTCCAGATCATTTTCCCGATCGCCACGCCCGGCATCCTGTCGGCGGGAATTTTCGCCTTCACGCTGTCCTGGAACGAGTTCATCTACGCGCTCGTCTTCCTCTCCTCCCCGCAGCAGAAGACGGTGCCGGTCGGCGTCGTCTCCGAGCTGATCCGGGGCGACGTCTTCTTCTGGGGCCCGCTCATGGCGGGGGCGCTGCTGGGCTCGGTCCCGGTGGCTCTCATCTACTCCTTCTTCGTCGAGCACTATGTCGCCGGCCTCACCGGGGCCGTGAAAGGCTGAGGCGCGCTGTGGGCAACATGGTGTACCATCGCGACATTCTGAGCGAGGAGACACGTCTATGGCCCAGGTGATGATGAAGGATCTGAACAAGAAATACGACGAGGTCCATGCCGTCAAGGACGTGAACCTCCACATCCGGGACAAGGAGTTCGTCGTGCTGGTCGGCCCGTCCGGGTGTGGGAAGTCGACGACCTTGCGGATGGTCGCCGGGCTCGAGGAGATCACGGCGGGCGAGATCACGATCGGCGACCGGGTCGTCAACGATCTGCCGCCGAAGGACCGCGACATCGCGATGGTCTTCCAGAACTACGCCCTGTACCCACACATGACCGTCTACGACAACATGGCCTTCGGCCTCAAGATGCGGAAGTTCCCCAAGCCCGAGATCGCCAAGCGCGTGGGCGAGGCGGCCGAGATCCTCGGCATCCAGGAGCTCCTGAAGCGCAAGCCGCGCCAGCTCTCCGGCGGCCAGCGCCAGCGCGTCGCGGTGGGCCGCGCCATCGTGCGCCATCCTCAGGTGTTCCTCTTCGACGAGCCGCTCTCGAACCTCGACGCGAAGCTGCGCGTGCAGATGCGGGTCGAGCTCAAGCGGCTGCACGACCGCCTCGAGACGACGGCCATCTACGTCACCCACGACCAGGTGGAGGCGATGACGCTCGGTGACCGGGTCGTGGTCATGAAGGACGGGTGGATCCAGCAGGTCGGCGAGCCGCTCGAGCTGTACGGGAAACCCTCGAACCGCTTCGTGGCCGGCTTCATCGGCTCGCCGTCGATGAACTTCGTCGAGATCACCGTCGCCGACGCGAACGGCGCCCTGTGGGCCGACACCCCCGGGCTGCGGGTGAAGGTGCCGCCGGCCATCGCCGGGCGGCTCGGCGCGTACAAGGGCCAGCGCGTCACGCTGGGCATCCGGCCCGAGGACCTGCGCATCGCGGCCGGCAGCGACTCCGCCGACTACAGCTTCGACACCGTCATCGAGGTCGTCGAGCCGCTCGGATCCGAGATCCTGCTCGACCTCAAAGCCGGCCCGAACGTCATCGTGGCGCGCGTCGAGCCGACCGTGCGCGCGAAGCTCCACGACAAGATGCGGCTGACGCTCCACCAGGAGCGCGTCCACTTCTTCGACAACAAGACCGAGCTCGCGATCTGATCACGTAGGGGGGCCCGTGAGACCGGCCGGGCGCGCTCGGGACATCCGGCTCGCCTACCTGCTCCTCGCCCCTGCCGTCCTCCTCCTCCTGACCGCGCTCGCGTATCCGGTCGGGTGGGAGGCCTGGACGAGCCTCACCGACCTCTCGCCGCTCAAGGACGGCTCGACGTCCTTCGTCGGGCTCGCGAACTACCGCCACTTCCTCGCCGATGCCGACTTCTGGCGCGCCGCGACAGTCACCTTGGCCTACGCCGTCGTCACGAGCGCCGCCAAGCTGGCGGTGGGCGTCGGCCTCGCCCTGCTCCTCGCGCGCCCGTTCCGCGGTCGCGCCCTGGTGTTCCTGGCGGTTTTCCTGCCCTGGGCGTACCCGGCGAGCGTGAGCGTGATCGGCTGGTACTGGACCCTGAACCCACCCATCACCACCGCCTACAGCGTCTTCATGGGCCATGTGAAGTACGCGGTGGACGGCGCGCTCGGCAGCGGATCCTGGGCCTTCGTGAGCGTCACCCTGTTCAACATCTGGCGCGGCAGCTCGTTCATCGGCGTGTTCCTGCTGGCGGGGATCAACGCGATCCCGCCCGAGCTCTTCGACTGCGCGATCCTCGAATCGAAGAGCGCGTGGCGCCGCTTCTGGTTCGTGACGGTGCCGCTGCTCAAGCCGTTCCTGGCGCTCGCCGTGTTCTTGTCGCTGACCACCGCCTTCGCCGATCTGGCCAACGTCTGGATGCTGACGGCCGGGCGCATCGTCTATCCGGTCATCGGCACGCACGCCTACTGGCTCGCGATCCACGCCGGACAGTTCGGTCCGGCCTCGGCGCTCTCACTGATGCTGGCGCCCTTTCTGCTCGCGATCCTCTTCGTGGTGTTCCGGATGTTCGATCCCCCGGAGCGGAAGCGGACGTGAGCCCGAGGTCGTGGTGGCACAAGCTCGGTCACGGGAGCCTGCTCCTGGTGGCGACGGTCTATTGCGTGTTCCCGATCTACTTCATGCTGGTGCAGTCGCTCAAGACCGCCAAGGAGGACGTCTTCGGCAACCCGTTCATCGTGGTGAACCCCACGCTCGAGAACTTCGAGGGGTTGTTCGAACGGACCGGTGTCGCCCACGGCTTCGTCGGCAGCGCGCTCCGCCGCCCCTATCCGGTGATCGACTGGCTCGAGAACACCATCGTCGTGTTCGCCGGCTCGGTGACGCTGACCCTTGTCGTGAGCGTCCTCGCGGCCTACGCACTCGGGCGGCTGCGGCCGCCGGGAGCCCGGTGGTGGCGCCGCGCCATCTTCGCGACGTACGCGGTCCCGCACACGATCCTCTTCGTCCCACTCTACCAAGTCATCGTCAGCCTCCGGCTCGACGACAACCTCTTGGCCCTGCTCCTCGTCTACCCCACGCTCGCGCTCCCCTTCTGCGTCTGGATCCTCTCGGCCTACTTCCAGCAGCT
Organism: Candidatus Rokuibacteriota bacterium; assembly: GCA_003220535.1. Classification (GTDB taxonomy): domain Bacteria; phylum Methylomirabilota; class Methylomirabilia; order Rokubacteriales; family CSP1-6; genus AR31. The sequence goes on along the minus strand of QHSU01000095.1, from coordinate 19,486 downwards.
GCCCCGCGAGGTTGAAGAGTCGGCGCTCGTCGAGGGCGCGAGCCGCCTGACGGCATTCTTCCGCATCGTCCTTCCGATGAGCTGGCCGGTCATCGTGGCGGCGGGCATCTTCACCCTCGGCACGATCGCCAGCGACTTCACCATCGCCTCGGTGTTCCTCCTCGACGCGCACAACCAGACGATCCCCGCCGGACTCGGTACGATGGAGGTGGCGCTCGACGAGCTCCTGGCGGTGGCGGGCATCAATCTCATGGCCATCCCGGTCGTGGCGATCTGCGCCGTCTTCGCGCGCAGCTACGTGCGCGGGCTCACCGCGGCGATGGTCGAAGGCGCCTGAGGATCAGCGCGCGACGGGGACGATGCGAATGATCCGGTGGAGGGCCGTCTCCGCGACGTAGAGGACGCCCGCGCGATCCACGACGACCCCTTGCGGATCGGCGAGGTCGTGCGCAAGGCTCGTCACGTCGCCGGCGGGCGAGACGCGATACAGCTCGCGGATGTGGAACCCGGCCGACACGAAGACGCTGCGGTCGGGCGCGACCGCCATGCTGGTCCGCTGGAAGTGTCCGGGGGGCAGCCGGGTCAGCCGCCGGAGGTCGCCCTCCGGCGACAGGACGAAGACCTCGCCGACGACGCTGAGGAGGGCGAGCTCGTCCTTCCCGATCGGCACGACCGCGACGAACTTGTGGAGGGCCGGCTCGCCGAAATTCCGCCGCGCGGATCGCTTCGGGAAGATCGGCGCGACGATCTCCAGCCGCCGCGGGAGCGGCACGTCCTCGTCGAGATCGATGCGGAACACGAGCGGGCCCTGGTAATCCTCGGCGGCGAGTGCCGCGAGCGACGGTGGCAGCGGCGCCTCGGAGCGGAGCTGGGCCTGGAAGCTCGCGTAGTCGAGCACGACGAGCTTTCCCGAGGGATCGAGCGCCAGGCTCGAGCCGCCCAGCAGGTGATTGAGCCCGACGGCGACCGGCACCAGGCGCTTGTCGGTCGTCAACCGGTAGATGCGGTTGCCGTTCTCCTCTCCGAGGATCACGTCGTCCGATCGTGGATCGACGGCCAGACTCCCGAGGGCGGTCTTCCGCGGTCCCTCGGCGAACGGAATCACGACTCTCGGCGCCCTGGAGACGTCGATGGGGACCGCGCCACGGGGGTCGAGCCAGAAGATCTCCGCCGCCGAGTCGCCGCGCCAGCCCTGGCTGAGGACGACGAGCCGTCCCGCCGTCGTCAGCGCGAGCTGGGCGGGCCGAGGGATCGACGTCGCCACGACCTCGATCTTGAACCCCGGCGCGAGCTGAACGTCCGCGGCCTGCGCCGACGGGGCTAGCGCCTCGGCGAGGAGAACGCCGCCGAGTCCCGTCGCGATCAACAGCCCCCGAGCGTAGCATGTCAGTCTTGACACGGTGAAACAGCGGATGCTAGGTTGCGCACGCACGAGGAAGATGCTCATACCTTTTCGTGAGGAGTGCATTCATGCGCATTAGAGGATCTCTCGCGATCGTCGCGGTGACGCTTCTCGTCGCGCTTGCCGGTCTGCCCGCCGACGCCCAGGACTCGAAGGACCCGAAGGGCGTCACGGTCAGGAACCTCGTCACCTCGCTCGGAGGCTTCAGCGCGACTGTGAACGCTCCGCTCCTGGTCACGGGCTCGACCGTGACCCTCGAGCCGGGCGGGCAGACCGGGCGCCAACAGTTCAGAGTGCCGACCTTCATCTACATCGTCGAGGGTGTACTCACGACGGACTACGAAGCCGGTCCCGTCGGTATTGCGGGAGCCCAGTATCACGCGGCGGGTCAGTCGTTCATGGACAACGGCGGCTGGTTCCACAATCACATGAACCGCTCCGACAAGCCCGTGAAGTATCTGATGCTCCACATCGGCTATCCCGGTCGTCCCGCTCCGGTGCAGAAGCCCGAAGCCGAGTGATCCCCGAAAGGGAGCTGCGCCGACCCCTGCGTATCCAACGGGCTACTTCAGAACCCCGCCCGTGATTCCCTGGATGAACCGGTCGAGGAAGAAATTGTAGAGGATCGCGACCGGCAGGCCTACCAGCAGCGCCGCCCCCATCAGGGAGCCCCAGTAGTACACGTCGCCGCGGATCAGCTCGGTCGGCACCCCGACGGGCACCGGCTTCTGGTCGCCCGGCGCGACGAAGGCGAGCCCATAGAGGAAGTCCTGCATCGAGAGCGTGAAGGCGAAAATCACGGCGGTCAGGACACCGGGCAGGCTCACCGGCAGCACCACGCGCAGGAACGCGCCCAGCTGACCGCACCCGTCGACGCGGGCCGCCTCTTCGATCTCCGTCGGCAACGTCTTGAAGAAGCCCATCATGAGCCAGGTGCAGAACGGGATCGTGAAGGTCGGGTAAGCGACGACGAGGGCCCACCACGAATCCTGAAGCCCCAGCTCGGCGACCACCCTCGACAGCGGCAGGAAGAGGATGATCGGCGGGACCAGGTACGTCATGAAGATCGCGATTCCCGTGTTCCCGGAGCCCGGCAGCCGCAGCCGCGCCAGGGCGTAGCCCGCCGGCACCGCGGTCACGAGGGTGATGAGCGCCACCCACGTCGCGATGCTCATCGTGTTGACGATCCAGGCCCCGTAGTTGGTCTGATAGAAGAGGATCTTGAAGTTCTTCAGCGTGGGCGGCAGGTTGAACCAGAACGGGATGTTCTGCATCCGGTAGAGATCGGCGTCCTGCTTGAATGCGGTGATCACCATCCAGAAGATCGGCGACACCGCGATCACGAGGAACGGGACGAGGCCGAGATAGATCAGGAAGTGTCGCCGGATCTGCTTCTGGCGTGGCGTCTGCGTCGTGTTCACGGTGTCACCATTCCCGCCGCTTAAGATTCCGCAGGAAGAGGAACAGGGCAGGCGCCAGGAGCGGCACCAGGAACAGCGCGATCGCCGAGCCCCGGCCCAGGTTGCCGGCCTGGATGCCGATCTGGTAGGCGAGCACCGGCAGGATCTGAGTCGCGTCGCCCGGACCGCCCTGGGTGAGGAGATACACGACGCTCAGGTCCGAGAGGGTGAACACCGTGTCGAACAGTAGCCCGACCATGAGGATCGGGAAGATCATCGGGGCCACCACGTGACGAAATCTCTGGAAGAAGTTGCAGCCGTCCACCTTCGCCGCGTCCAGCACCTCGAGCGGCACCGACGTGAACCCGGCCATGAGCACGATCGCACTGAACGGAAAGGTGCGCCAGACGTTCACGCCGACGCAGGCGATCAGCGCGAGCTTGGGATTACCCAGCCACACCGGCCACGACTCCGTCCCGTAGACGCCGATCAGTCCGAGTCGGAGCAGGACCCAGTTGATGACGCTGAACTGGGAGTCGTACATCCATTTCCAGGCGAGCACGCTGATCGGGACCGGAAGCGTGAAGGGAATGACTACGAGGGCGCGGACGAGCTTCTTGCCCTTGAACTCCTGGAGCAGCAGGAAGGCGAGCGACGTGCCCAGCAGGCTCTTGCAGATCGCGGCCACCACCAGGAACATGACGCTGTTGCGCAGCGCGACCCAGAAGCTGTCCATCTCGAACGCCGACCGGAAGTTCTCGAGCCCGATGAACCTGGCGACGGGCTCGCCCACGTTCGCGTCGCTGACCGCCAGGTAGAGCGAGAAGAGGAAGGGGGCGCCGACGAGCAGAATCACGTAGAGCGCGGCCGGGGCCAGCAGGAGATAGCCGAACGCCAGCCGCTGGCTGGTATGGCCGCGCCACCGCCGCCACCCGGAGGCGCGCGGGATGGCAGAAACCACGGCGGCCCGGGCCGTGGTGGGCTCCGGGCCGCCGTGTAGCAACGGTTGGGTCATGCGCGCTTGTGCTTCGCGAAGATGCGCTGGTACTCGCCGACCCCCCACTTCACGGCATCGTCGACCGAAGTACCGCGCGCGACCCGCGTGAAGATGTCGGGCAGGACGAAGAGGTTCGCCACTTCCTGGATCTGCGTCGTGTACGGGCCCGGGTGGCCGAAGAACGCCACGATCTTCGGGAAGTCCTGGAGGACTTGCATCTTCGGGTCCGCGCCGATCACGGGCATGGGCTTCTTCGCGTTGTCGTTGAGGAAGGGCATGTTGTAGCCGGTCGAGGCGACCATGCCTTCTTTGTCGTTGTCCATCAGGTGGACGAAGAACTCCTTGGTGGCTTGCTGGTTCTTCGAGAACTTCCAGGCCAGGAAGACGATCGGCGCCGAGACGCTCACGCGCTTGCCGCCCGGCCCTGCGGGCTCATTCGCCACGAACGTGTTCTTGAACACGTCGGGGTTGGTCTCTTCGGTCGTCCGGTAGGCCGAGATCGCATCGTGGATCCACGACGCCACACCGGAGGCGAGGTAGCGGTTGTCAGAGGCGTCGTCCCACGAGAAGACCTCCGGCGTCATGCCCTCGTCGAAGAGCGCCTTGGCGTACCGCAACGCCTCGCGCATCTCCTTGGAGTCGATCGCCGGATGCTCGCCCGAGGGGTCGGTTTCGGCCCCGCCGAAGCTGAACAGGAGCGAGCGCCAGTTGAGGTTCGCGTCGTTGCAGTGTGAGAACGCGATGCCGCATGGGTGGCCCTTGGCCTTGAGCGTGCGGGCCGCCACCCGGGCCAGCTCATACGTATCCGGTGCCTTCAGGCCCGCCTGGTCGAAGAGGTCCTTCCGCCAGAGCATCGGCAGGAGGATGTAGTAGAGCGGGATCCCGTAGATCCGGCCCTCCACTTCGATCGGTGACTTCGCCGCGGGGATCCAGCCGCCGTACTTCTTACCGATTTGATCGTAGACGTCCGTCAGGTCGAGCAGGCTCTTGTAGTAGATCCTGGCGAGAATGGTCGAGTTGTTGAGGATGATGTCGTGACCCGCGCCCGCTGCGAACTCGGCGGCCATCCGCGCCGGGATCTCCAGGTGCGGAATGTGATCCACGCGCACCTTGACGCCGTTCTTCGTGCCCCATTCGGCGGCGAACTTGTCGAACCAGACGTCGTACGCTGGGATGAAGTGGCTCCAGGTGAGGATACGCAGCGTAGTGCCCCGGATCTGGGCCGGGGCTTGGCGCGCGTCGAGCATCGCCAGCAGCGAACCGCCCGCCACACCGGCGCCAGCGGCCGCCAAGAATTTTCGCCGGTTGAGGGTTGAGGGCGCGGTCCCGACTGGTTGCGGGTTACTCATCATAGCCTCCTTGGGCCGTCCTGGCGTCTATCGTTGGTCGGCAAACCACGTAAAGAATTAGCTTCTTTATGCTTTTCTGCTGCCCGTTGTCAAGTGGGCTCGGGACACCGTGGGCTCGGGGCACCACCGGATCCCGATGCTATGCTCGCCGCCATGCGCCGACCGCTCCTGGCGCTCCTCATCGTCCTCACAGCGATCGGCGTTTTCGCCGGAGGGCTCGCGTGGCTTCTCGACACTCCGCGGGCGTCTCCGGGCGCGTCGCGTGCCGAGCGCCTCTATCTCGGTCTGTGCTCGACCTGTCACGGCGTCGACGGGCGGGGCTCGTGGCGCGCCGCGCTCTTCCTGATCCGTCCCGGCAACCTCGCCGACGGCACGACCATCGGTCAGCGCTCCGACCAGTACCTCTTCGACATCATCAAGCACGGCGGGGCCCCCATCGGGAGGCCCGGGATGCCGGCCTTCGGCTCGACGCTCAGCGACGCCGAGATCGAGGAACTCATCCGCTACGTGCGCGGACTCGCCGGCCCGCGCTGACTCAGGGGAGCTTCTCGATCCGGATGAGGACGAGCTGATCGTCCTCTCGTCGCACCGCGAGCTTGACCCGGTCGCCGGGCTTGGGCGCAACCGGATCGAGAAGCGCCGGCGACGCGGAAACCGCCATCAGCTCCATGGCGCCCATGCCGAGCGCCGTCACGGGCTCGTGGCGAACGAGAATCATATGAGGCGCGGGTCGGGCGGCGATCGTCCCGCGCACCTCGTAGGCCGCGGGACGGAGAACCGTGCCCCAGATGCCGGCGGCGAACGCGGCCAGGAGCGCGGCGAACAGGAGGATGGCGAGCGGACGGGAAACCGAGGACCTAGTACCGGTTAGCGTCCTTCTCCCACTCGAACGCCCTCACGTCGGCATCGGGTCGGAGGTCGTCGCCGGTCAGGATCCACTTGCCGCCGCACCCTTCTCTGGCGAAGTAGGCGGCGGTCTTGGGCGCCGAGCCGAGACTGACGGCCAGGATGAAGATCCCGGTGACCCCGCCGAGGAAGCAGAGGAATCCTTTGCCGGGGACGTAGAAGACGTTCGCGATACCCGCACCGACGTTGTACGCCGCCGACTCCCCCGCCCTCGACTCCGGCTGTGGCATGTCCTGCGGCGGTGCCACGGGCTGAGGCGCAGGCGGCTGCTGGGCGGGTTGTGACGGAGGAGCAGGCTGCTGGGCGGACGCCAGGGGCGCGAGCGGGCCAGTGGCGAGCACCGTGAGGGACACGACGACGGCGAGAATGCGGATCCCGGTCTTCATCGAAGAGCCTCCTCCCGAGCGAGACCTCAGGGAGACTATTGTCCGCCCCCCACGGGGCCAGAGCCGAAACAATTCCTGGAGCTTCGATGATAGCAAACGGCCCACGGCGCGTAAACTCGACAACCGCTATAATTGGCGGCACATTCTCTCCCAGGAGGCCCTTCACCTATGAAGCTCGTGCGCTTCTCCACGAACGGCCAGACCCCGCGGCTCGGTATCCTCCAGGGCGACCGCATCGCCGACCTTCAGGCGAGCGTCGCCGCCACTCTGACGCGGCGCGGCGTGGCCCGCGCCGGAGAGATCGCCGCGGCGCTCGTCCCGAGCAGCACCCGCGCGTTCCTCGAGGGCGGGCCCCTGGCCGACGAGACGGTCGCCGGAATCAAGGAATGGGTCACGGTGCCCTCGGCCTCCGCGCGCCTGCACGCCCCGATCACCGATCCCGGCAAGTTCATCTGCATCGGGCTCAACTATCGCGACCACGCGGAGGAGGCCAATCAGCCGATCCCCAAGGAGCCACCGATCTTCGCGAAGTGGTCGAACGCGATCCTCGACCCGGGCGAGCCGATCCTGAGACCCCGCGGCTCGCAGCAGCTGGACTGGGAGGTGGAGCTCGGCGTCGTCATCGGCCGCACCGCGCGATTCGTCCCGCGCGACCGAGCGCTGGACTACGTCTGGGGCTACACGATCATCAACGACGTGAGCGCCCGCGACTTCCAGTTCATCGGGAGCCAGTGGATGGCCGGCAAGATCCCGGAGACCTTCGCGCCGGTCGGCCCCTACATCGCGGACCGGAACGACATCCCCGACCCGCACGTCCTCGAGCTCCGGCTCTGGGTCAACGGCAAGCAGATGCAGAGCGGCAACACCAAGACGTTCATCTTCGACGTCCGTTATCTCGTGAGCTACCTCTCGGGCCTGATCACCCTCTCGCCCGGCGACCTCATCGCGACGGGCACGCCGCCGGGCGTCGGCTTCGCGCGCAAGCCGCCGGTCTTCCTGCAGCCGGGCGACACGTGCCGGCTGGAGATCACCGGCCTGGGACAGATCGAGAACCCCGTGAAGGAGGCATGAGGAGAGAAGGCCGATGCTCGATCTGATCGCGCCACTCGTCGTCTCGAACACGACGAAGATCGTCCTGGTCTCGCTCGACGGGCTCGGGGGGCTCCCGCGCCCCGAGACGGGCCGCTCGGAGCTCGAGACGGCCCGCCTGCCGAACCTGTCACAGCTCGCGACCGAGGCCGCGTGCGGCCTCATCCGCCACGTCGCGCCGGGCATCACACCGGGCAGCGGTCCGGGCCACCTCGGGTTGTTCGGCTACGATCCGATCCACTACCAGGTCGGACGTGGGGTCCTCGAGGGCCTCGGGATCGAGTTCGACCTGCGCGCGGGGGACATCGCCGCGCGAGGGAACTTCTGCACGGTCGACGACAAGGGCCGGATCACCGACCGACGCGCCGGCCGGATCGCGACCGAGCTGTGCGTGCGTCTGACCGACCGCCTGCGGCGGATCCGTCTGCCCGGCGTCGAGATGTTCGTGGAGCCCGTCAAAGAGCACCGCTTCGTGCTCGTCCTCCGCGCCAAGGCACGCGGTGGAGCGCGGCTCGCGCCGGGGCTCTCCGAGACCGACCCGCAGGCGGTCGGCACGCCGCCGCTCCCCGTGAAGGCACTCAACCCGCGCGCGAAGGCCACCGCCGCGCTCGTCAACCGCTTCGTCGCCGAGGCCCGACGCCTGCTCGCCGACGCGACACCCGCGAACATGGTGCTGCTGCGCGGCTTCGACCAGCTGCCGAAGCTCCCGCGCTTCCCCGAGGTCTTCGGGCTCCGGAGCGCGGCGATCGCGGCCTACCCGATGTACCGCGGTCTCGCAAAGGTGGTCGGGATGGAAGTCCTCAAGACCGGCACCACCTTCACGGACGAGCTCGCGACGCTCCGCGAGCACTGGGACACGCACGATTTCTTCTTCGTCCACTACAAGGACACGGACAAAGCGGGCGAGGACGGAGACTTCGACGCGAAGGTCGAGGCGCTCGAGCGCCTCGACCGCGCGATTCCCGACATCCGCGCGCTCGAGCCCGACGTGCTGATCGTCTCCGGCGATCACGCGACCCCGTCGATCCTGGCCGCCCACGGCTGGCAGCCGGTGCCCCTCCTCGTCTGGAGCCGCTACTGCGGAGCCGACGCCGTGACCGCCTTCACCGAACGCGCCTGCGCCGCCGGGAGCCTCGGCGTGATCCCCGCCCAGCACCTCATGCCCCTGGTGATGGCCAACGCCCAGCGCCTCACCAAGTTCGGCGCCTGATCGAAACCCAGCCCTCGCCGCGCCGGCGCGGGGCAAAATTCCCTTGCCCCGTGTCGGCACGGCGTCATACTCCGGAGTGAGATGGAAGAGACGGAGCGGCTGAGCGAATCGATCAAGCAGCTTCTCGGCGAAGGTCGGGACGAGCGCCTCGCCGACCTCCTGGAGGCCGCGCACCCGGCCGACGTGTCGCGCGTGATCCGCGAGCTGCCTCGCGACGACCAGGTCCGCCTCTTCCGCCTCCTCACCCCGCAGCACGCGGGCGAAGTGCTCGCCGAGCTCGACGACCCGACCTTGCGAGAGCTGGTCGGCTCGCTTCCGGAAGTCGAGGTCTCGCGCGTCCTCGATGGGATGCCGCCCGAGCACGTCGCGGACGTCGTCGAGGAGCTGCCGAAGGAGCAGGCGGACGAAATCCTCGAGCTCATGGAGGAGGAGAAGTCCGAGGAGGTCCAGGAGCTCCTCGAGCACGCGGAGGGCACGGCGGGCCGACTCATGTCGCCCGACTTCGTCGCCGTGCGCGAGGAGGCGACGGTCGCCCAGGCGATCGACCACATCCGCAAGGCGGCCTCCGGCGAAGACGCGTTCTACCTCTACGTCGTCGACGACCACGACCATCTGGTCGGTGTCGTACTCCTCCACCGGCTCCTCGCCGCCGACGCCGCGACGCCGATCCGCGCGATCCGCACCGACGAGGTCGAGAGCGTGCGAGTGGACACCGACCAGGAAGAAGTGGCGCGCCTGGTCCAGCACTACAACCTGATCCAGATACCGGTCGTCGACGTCAACCGCCGCCTGCTCGGCACGATCGGCGTGGACGACGTGATCGACGTCATCCGCGAGGAGGCGACCGAGGACATCCAGCGCCTCGGCGGCGTCGCCGGCGACGAGACCGTGCTCGACCCGCCGCGCGCGGTCTTCGTCAAGCGCAACCTCTGGCGGTTGATCAATCTGGGCACCGCCGTGCTGGCGGCGTCGGTCATCGGCCTCTTCGAGTCTTCCATCCAGGCCCTAGCGACGCTCGCGGTCTTCATGCCGATCGTCGCCTCGATGGGCGGCATCGCGACGACCCAGACGGCGACGGTGGTCGTCCGGGGGATCGCGCTCGGCGACATGACGGCGAGCGTGCTGCGGCGCGTTCTCTGGAAGGAGCTCTGGCTCGGGCTCGCGACCGGGGCGGCCAACGGCCTCGTGATCGCGGTGATCGCCTACATCTGGAAGGGACTGCTGCTCCTCTCGCTGATCCTCGCCGTCGCCCTCATGGCCAACATGCTCGTTGCCGCCGTCGTAGGCACTCTCATCCCGATCGCGTTGAAGACCTCCCGGGTCGATCCGGCGATCGCGTCGAGCGTGATCATCACGACGTTCACGGATGTGTTCGGATTCTTTTCGTTTCTCGGGCTGGCGACGCTGCTCATCAGGTTTCTCCTCTGAAGGGATGTCAGGCGAAAAGTCACTTGGCAACGGCGGCCGGCCGTGGGTAGAATACGCGCGGCTCTCGACTGTGACCGGCCTCACTCCCAAATCACTATCGCCGGAGGGCGCTGAGTGGACGTTGCGTTAGAGAAGAGGCAGGTCCAGCGCGCGTACGAGCTGTACGCCCCGGTCTACGACTTCATCTTCGACTGGATCTTCGCTCCCGGACGCTCCGCCGCCGTCAAGCAGCTCGCCATCCAGCGGAGCGATTCGGTGCTCGAGGTGGGCATCGGCACGGGCTTGAACCTTCCGCTCTACCCGTGGACGTGCCAGCTCACCGGCATCGACCTCATGCAGGAGATGCTCGACAAGGCCGTCGAGCGGGTCCACAACCTGGCGATGCCCAACGTCGCGCTGAAGGTCATGGACGCGACGTCGATGGACTTCGGTGACAACGAGTTCGACAAAGCCGTCGCGACCTACACGATCTCGGCCGTGCCCGACCCGGTCGCCGTCCTGCGCGAGATGCGTCGCGTGGTGAAGCCCGACGGGATCATCGTGATCTTGAACCACTTCAGGAGCGAGCGGCGGATCACCGGGTGGGTCGAAGACGTCCTGGCGCCGATCTGCACGCGGCTGGGCTGGAAGTCGAACCTCCCGCTGGCGCCCCTTCTCGAGCAGGTGGGGCTCGTGCCCGAGTCGATCACCGAGGTCAACATGTTCAAAGGGTGGCGCCTCGTGCAGTGCATCAACCGGAAGTAGCCCGGCTCACCGCGTTCGTCCTCGCTCTCGTCCTCGTCGTGCCGGCCGCGCGAGCCGGAGGGTCCGCGCTGCTCGCCGGGGCGTTCGTCCTCGAGTTCCTGGGCCGTGGACGACCTGCCGTGCTATCGACGCTGACCGCCCCGCCCACCCGTCGGCCGTTTGTCCTCCCGGGCGCCACCGCCGATCTCTACGCTCGTCGGGGGCCGGAGGCCGGCACTCCGCTGGTGCTCGTCCACGGCTTCTCCCCTGACGGCAAGGACGACCCGCGCGTCCGGGACGCGGCGGCGCTCCTGGCGCGGGCGGGGTTCGACGTGGTGGTGCCGACGATCCCCGGGCTGGCGCGCGGGCGCCTCGGGTCGGAGGATGTCGAGCCGGTGATCGCCGCGCTCGCCGCGCGCGCGACGCCGACCGCCGTGGTCGGCGTCAGTGTCGGTGCCGGGCCCGCGCTCCTCGCCGCGGCCGACCCTCGCGTCCGGGAGCGTGTGAGCGTGGTGCTGAGCCTCGGCGGCTACGCGTCCGCGAGCGAGGTGGTGCGCTTCTGGCTGACGGGCGCCTATGAGTACGCGGGGCTCCGCGGTCGGGTCGACCACGATCCCGAGCTGGTGCGAATGTTCGTTCGCGCCAACGCCGATCGGCTGGACCCGACGTCCCGCACCCTCCTGGAGGCCGTCGATCCCGACGCCGCACGGCGATTGCTCGCGGCCCCGCCGCCCGGCCTTCAACGGTACCTCGATGACCTGTCGCCGCTCCGGGTGGCGCGCGACATCCGGGCGCGCCTCGTCCTGGTTCACGGTCGCGGGGACCGCGCGGTGCCCTTCACGGAGAGCGTGCGGCTGGCCGCCGCGCGTCCGGACCGCACGACGCTCGTCCTCGTCGGCGTCGTGGAGCACGTGGAGGCCGGCCGGGCCGGCGGCCTTCGGGCCGTGGCGGACTTCCTGGCGCTCTGGCGCGTGATGTACGCCCTGCTGCAGGGCGGCCCGGGGTGATCCATCCTTTATAGCCGCGCTAATTTCTTGGTTCCGGTGGGGGAGCCTTGCTAGGCTGCGCGCATGAAAACACAAATCTGCGCGACCGCCGGGCTCCTGCTCCTGACCGCTGCCTGCACGACGACGGCGCCCCGCCGTCAGTTCGAAGACATCCAGTTGCCGACGGGGCTCTCGTATCAGCCCGGGCGCTCGGTCGTGATCGAGTCGCCGAGCGTCAAGGCGGCTCAGCTCGTCTATCGCGGACGCCTCGAGCCCGAGAGTCTCGGCGACGCGATGCGGGCACGGCTCGAAGCGAACGGCTGGCGCCCGATTTCTCGGACGACCACAGCCAGGGACGGAACGCGGCAGGTCTACGAGAAGGACAGCAACGCGCTCGAGGTCCACATCTACGAGGGGCTCTGGTACACCTACCTGGCGATCAGCGCGTCCGAGACGCTCTTGTCCTCGGCGACCCAGACCGGCAGTGACACCTCTCAGACGACGATCGCAACGGCGCCGAGCCAGGGCCGGCCTTCGGGCCCCTCGACGGGCGTGCTGGACGTCGACGCCCCGACGACGCCGGAGAGCCGGTCAACTGGCGATCGGGCCACGCGAAGCGCCGACCCGTCCTTCTCTGATCGGGTGAAGCACTTCTTCACGAATCTCTTCTCGTGGTGAGTCGGCGCTCCCAATAGCTCAGAGGTAGAGACTCGGGCTCGACCCCTTGCTGCCGGGGCGTTGTGACGTCGACCGCTCTTCCGTGCAGGATCCAGAACAGAGGTGAGGCAGTCCTCCGCCGGAGCGGAGGCGCTAGAGGCTGAGGCTCCGCCCTTCGCCGGTGCCGGGGCGCTGGATGCCCCAGCCCGAGAGCTTGGTGAGGACGGTGTTCCGATGCACACCGAGTCGACGCGCCGTCCGGCTCACGTTCCAGCCCGTCCCCTCGAGCACCCGCAGGATGTACTGACGCTCGAACTGCTCCAGGGCTTCGCGGAGCGGCGGACCGGTGTCCTCGCCCAGGCGCGACCCGGTCTCGGGCATCGCGACGTCGAGCGGCACGTCTTGCAGGTGAATGACCGGGCTCCGCGCCAGCACCACGGCTCGGTGCAGGACGTTCTCCAGCTCGCGCACGTTCCCCGGCCAGTCGTAGCGCGTGAGCACCTCCAGCGCCCCGGCCGACACGCCGCGCACGTCGCGATTGCATTCGCGCGCGATCTTGCGCACGAAGTACTCGACGAGCGCCGGGATATCCTCGCGGCGCTCGCGGAGCGGCGGGACGTGGAGTGGCACTACGTTGAGCCGGTAGTAGAGATCCTCGCGGAACGCGCGCGCCTTGACGGCGCTCCTGAGATTGACGTTCGTCGCGGCGAGGATTCGCACGTCCACCGCCACGGGGCGCACGCCCCCCAGACGCTCGATCTCCCGTTCCTGGAGGACCCGCAGGAGCTTCGCCTGGAGGTCGAGCCGCAGCGTGCCGATCTCGTCGAGGAACACGGTGCCGCCGTGGGCCAGCTCGAAGCGGCCGAGCTTCTTCGCGTGCGCTCCCGTGAAGGCGCCCTTCTCGTGGCCGAACAGCTCGGACTCGACCAGCGTGTCCGGAATCGCCGCCACGTTGACCGCGACGAAGGCCTGGCCGCGGCGCTCGCTCCGCGCGTGGATCGCCCGCGCGACCAGCTCCTTGCCGGTGCCGCTCTCCCCGGTGATCAGCACCGTCGTCGGGGTCGACGCGATCTGCGTGATCAGCTGGTAGATGCGGACCCTCCTTCGGTTGGAACGGCGCCGTCATGATTTCGCTAATTTCGCCGTGCACAACGCTGCGCCAGGCGGCACGGGAGACCAGCTTCGCGTCCACGGGCGTCCACACTTCGTGCGCCGACTGGCAGGTGATCACGATGCTCGGGCGGGCGGTGCCTCAGGCCCGGCGGACGACCTGTCCTTCGCCAAAATTCCGTCCGTCGCGCCAAGTGATTGATCTGTCGGCGCTGATACGAAGAAGATCTCGGCTCAATGGTCACTCTCCTGCTCCACCTGCTTCGCCACCTGAACCGGCCAAAGTTGCTCAGCAGCGATCGGCGGTTCTGGGTCGCGTTGTCCAGGGTGTGGGGCCAGCTGGAGGCAAGCTCTCGTCATCGTGTCACCCAACACCGTCCTACGGTGGCAGCGCCGCCGCTTCCGCGAGTACTGGGCCAGACTCTCCGCTCGCCCCGCGGCGGGACGCCCGCGCGTAAGCCGCCAGATCAGGGCTCTCGTCGGACGAATGGCTCAGGTCAATCCTCTCTGGGGCGCGCCTCGAATCCACGGTGAACTGCAGAAGCTGGGAATCGAGGTGGCCGAGCGTACGGTCTCCCGGCTGCTCTCGAAGCGGCGCACACCGCCGGGACCTAGTCTCCATCGATTTCTTCACGGTCCCCATCGTGGGCTTGCGGGTACTCTTCGTCCTTAGGACGAGGCCCACCAAGATGGCGAGGAATAGCACCCCTATCGGTTAAACGGTCCATCCTTTCATCTCGCCTCCGCGGTGATGCCGACCAGTCGAGCCCGATCCTCAGTGAGGATCAAGCTCAAGCAGCGTGGACAGTGGACACCCGCGGGTCGTCGTACCAGCACGAAATTGCGCTCAGGTCGTAGGCGCGCGTCGTTCCTTGAAAGGCGAAAACCGCAAAGCGGACATGTGACGTATCCCGCCTTCCCCTCGCACAGGGGGCACTCGACGTGGTCGCAGCCGGTCACTGCGAAGAACTCCAAGCGGGTCTGCCCCCTCTCGGTCAGCACATAGCCTGGAGCCGTCCGAGTGAGAAGGCCTTGGCGCGCAAGGTACGAGAGATAGGAAACGGGCGGTGCCCGCAGTATAGGAGAACGCTTGCGCGAGATCGTGCGCTCGTAGCAAGTAACCGCGCGGTTACCCACACCCACACGCGTCGAGTCCCTCTCGGCGCGCGTGGCGTGCTTCGGGCCGTGAGCGTCTATAAGTCCTATGGCCAGCCGAGCACGCGGCCGCTCCCCCGCGAGTGTTTGGGAAAGCAGGACCTCAACGACGAAGGAGGCGAGTAGGACTGTTGAACCTACTCTGCGCTCATCTCAGATTCCGCTGACTTCTCGACCGGACCACGAAATCAGGTCGACCATTGCATTCCCGGGGCGTCACCCACCGCCCAAACACCACCCCACACGGGCACGCCACGGTGACCAGGTAGCCGTTCCAGGCGGGCACGGTCGCGTCACCGGTCATCGTGCCGTGGGGGCGATGGTCGTGGACGAACTCTCTCAAGTCACTCAGCGGCTCACTCAAAGGTCACCCCTTCCTATTTGGGATAGGGGCAGGCCCTGCGACCGCTCTCGCGATGTTGTCAGTGTGCCGACCTGAAACCAAGATAGAAAATTAGGGCCGACGCTAGCACTGTGCCGAGAACTGTCAGAAGTTGTTTCACCGTTTCCTGACGGAACGTGGACCGAATACTCTCCCAGAAGTTTGGCTTCAGACCTTTCGTAATGAATAGATTGTGGCCAAGGTTTGATGCAATCGATGCAACTACGCTTGGCTTATCTGGTGAGCCAAACCACGCCTTTGCAAGAATCGTCGTTAACTCCTGACGCAAAGCGGGATGCCCGTCCCTACTCAGGGCCTTTGCGCAGTAGTCACAAACAAACCCGCCCAAGACCTTGTATCTGGTATCACTCAGATCTTCGCCGAGGTCGAAGAGGCATCCTTTGGTGCCGAGGTGTACTGATCCGCTCAATGACGGAGAAGCAAGCGCGACGGCTTGTCTGAGGAGCAGCACGAGGAAAAATTCCACAATCGTCGGCGGCGCCATGCTGCGCTTCCAATTACCGAGGGCGATGATTGCACAAACAGGAGCCTCGTCAGGCACCCGAGCCGAATAGAAGTTGTCATGAAATCGCGTCATCGAAAGAATCACGAATTTTTCAGGCGGAGCTTCTAACGGGAGCTGGGGTGAATGTTTCTGGAAATCTTCGTTTCGCCGCTTGATGTCGGCCTTGATCTGTTCGACAAAGGCTGCCATACGGGCCCTTGCGTCGTCTCGGTCAACTAGGATCCTAGACGCCAACTTCCTGAGTAACGGATTAGACGGCATTCCGGGAAACAACTCGAATTGAAAACTCTGTTGAAGAGTATTGAGGTGCAAGATCAGGAATCGCAGCGCAGGCGTGTCTTCGGCTCCTAAGGGCGAGGTGATTACTCCAATCCGCAGCACTTGAGTCGGGGGTTCACCAGTGTCTGCTTTTGCCAACGCCCGGACGCTCTCCTCCAACCAATGCCAAAGGCCACGGTTCAGGATCGGCATCTGTGGGCCTCGGAACCTGTGACGACGACCAAGAGACCGGCGATCACTCGGGGCCGGGAGCGGGCCAGCCACCACGTCATTGGCAGCAACCTAAAGCGGGCGGGGACTCTCCTTTTGGATACAGATGGTGACCGGCTGCGACCTGATAAACGGGTGGAGTTGAGAAGGTGGGCGAGGTGGCCCGGTTAGAGGCTATCTCTCACACACAATCAAGTCTCACTACTACTCAGAGAGAGAAAGCACCCCAACCTAGCCCACCTCGGTCACCTTCGCCGCCCGTGACGTAGCAGGGCTACTCAGCGTTGGTTCTCATTCCCCACAGCGCACCGGGAGCCTGAACGTAAACGTCGAACCCGCGCCCACCTGGCTCGTGACCCAGATTCTTCCGCCGTGCAACTCGACGAACTTCCGACGCAAGGTGAGCCCTAGCCCCGTGCCTTCCACCTTCTTCGCCGCCGTGCCCACCTGTCGGAACTCCTCGAACACCGCCTCCTGATCCTCGGGGGCGATGCCGACGCCGGTGTCGCTGACGGATACCTCGACGAAGCCATCCCGTGGCACCGCCCGGACTTCGATCCGGCCCCCCTCAGGCGTGAACTTGATCGCGTTCGACAACAGGTTCAATACGACCTGTCGGATCTTCCGCTCGTCCGCCCGCACCTGACCGAGCCGCGCGTCCACGGCCGTGTGCAACGTGATGCTACGACGCCCCGCACGCTCGCGCACCAGCATCACCGCGCTGTCAATCGCCGCGGGGAGGTCGAAGTCCGTGAGTTCCAGCTCCATCCGCCCTGGCTCGATCTTGGACAGGTCGAGGATGTCGTTGATCAGGGATAGCAGATGCGTGCCCGAGGCGTAGATGTCCTTCAGGTACTCCTCCTGCTTCTCGTTCAACTCGCCGAACATGCGCTCCGAGAGCACCTCAGAGAAGCCGATGATGGCGTTGAGTGGCGTGCGCAGCTCGTGGGACATGTTAGCGAGGAACTCCGACTTGTGCTGACTGGCGACTTCGAGCTGCCGGCTCTTGTCCTCGATCTCCAGGAACAGGCGGGCGTTCTGGATGGCCAGGGAGGACTGGGTGGCAAAAGTTTGCAGGAGCTCGATGATCTCCGGTGCAAAGGCACCCGTGGACTTGCGTAGCACCGTGAGGCCGCCGAGCAAGTGCTCCTCGCGGACGAGGGGAACCGCCAGAAGGGCGCGGTATCCGGCGCGCACGAGCGTGCCACGCACTCGGCTCTCAGCGGGCGCTTCCAGAATGTCCGGCACCTGGATAGGCTCCGGCACCTCGGCCAATCGTCCGGTCACTCCCTCGCCCTTTCGGACCGGGGCGGAGAGCATCGTCTCGACGATCGCGGCCTCAAGATGCTCGGTGGCACGTGGTAGGAAGACCTCCGCTGCTCGTCGTACTCGTAGATCACCCCGGCGTCGGTGCCCGACAGCTGCGTGGCCCGGGCCACAATCGTAGTCAGCACGGTCTGGAGATCCAACGTGGAACTGATCGCCTGGCCGACCTCGCCGAGCGATCGCAGCTCGTCAACCGACCGGGTCAGCTCACCTGTCCGTGACCGGAGTTCACCGAGCAGCCGTGCGTTCTCGATGGCGATCACCGCCTGATCGGCAAAGGTCGTCACCAGCTCGATCTGCTTGTCGGTGAAAGGCAGGACCTGGCTTCGGCGGATCACGATCACGCCGATGACGGCGCCCTCGCGGAGCATCGGGACCGCGAGGATCGTTCGTACCTCTTCGCCGCGCTGACCCTCGGCCCATCCGTATTCAGCGTCCTCCAGAACATCACGGATATGGACGAGCCGACGCTCGAGGATTACCCGCCCGGTCGCCGACGCGCGATCCGGCCGTATCGGATTTTTGCTCAGGACTCCGACGAACTCGGGCGAAGCGCCGGCCCTTCTTCCGTCGCGGGCGCTTGGGCCCCTTGGGCGTCCTCTTCGCGGTAACCGGTTCGGTCTCGGTCGCCTGCGATGCGTCAGGGTCCTTGTCTGTCATCACGTACTCCAGTCTCGGTCGGTCAGTCGAGGTCATTGCAGATACAGCAGCGTGATCGTGCCGTCGTCGTTCTCGCTCACCCGCTCGTGGCCGAGTGCCGCCCAGGCGCCGTTCGAGGCTCGCACCCACCACTTGGTAGTCCCGTCAGGTCGGACCAGCCGTCCATAGTCGCCGAGTTGGACGGTCGCGCGATCGACGCGGGCGTTCCTCCGGTCCTTCATCCGAGTCCGCGGCATCGCAGGACCTCCCTTGAACCACCCCACTCAGAAAGCTTTTCGACCATTACGGGCTCAGCGGCGCGCGATGTCCGGCAATCACCTGCAGGGTAGGCCCCCCGGTGGAGCGGCTCGAAGCGGAGCCGGCGAGCCACTCCCTCAGCTTCGACCATCGTCGGCGTCCAGAGACGTTGTGCACCGCGATGGCCACGGCCTTCTTCTGGCCGACGAGCACGACCAGCCGCTTGGCGCGGGTGATGCCCGTGTAGAGGAGATTGCGCTGCAGCATGGGGTAGTGCTGCGTGGTCACCGGAATCACGACGGCGGGGTATTCCGAGCCCTGGGACTTATGAATCGTCGTCGCGTACGCGAGGACGAGGCTGTCGAGGTCCCCCAGCCCGTAGACGACCCGCCGGCCATCGAAGGAGACCGAGACAGCTCCCGCGTCCGGATCGACATCGTCCACGAACCCACTGTCGCCGTTGTAGACCTCATTGTCATAGTCGTTCTCCACCTGCATGACCTTGTCGCCCGGCGCAAAGATCCAGCCGAACTTCTCGATCCGCCGCTCGCCCGGGGGATTGAGCGCGGCCTGCAAGGCGAGATTCAGCGACCGCGCGCCGAGGCTGCCACGGTTCATCGGGCAGAGCACCTGGATGTCGCGGATCGCATGGAACCCGAACCGCCGGGGGATGCGGTGGCCCACGAGCTCCAGCAGCCGTGCCACGGCCGCTTCGGGATCCTCGGCGTCGACAAAGTAGAAGTCGCTTTGGCCGTCGGGCCGGCGCAGGTCGGGCAGCTGGCCCTGGTTGATGCGGTGCGCCATGATGACAATGCGGCTTTGGGCCGCCTGCCGAAACACCGCGGTCAGGCGCACCACGGGCACCACTTCTGAAGCAATGAGATCGGCCAGCACCTGGCCGGGCCCCACCGACGGCAACTGATCGACATCGCCGACCAACAGCACGCCCGCCCGGTCCGGCACGGCCTTCAGGAGCGCATGCATGAGCAGCACGTCCACCATCGACGTCTCGTCGACGACGACCAGGTCGCCTTCGAGCGGATGGTCCTGGTCTTTCCGAAAGCCGCC
>QHSU01000126.1 GCA_003220535.1 Candidatus Rokuibacteriota bacterium | reverse complement strand
GAGCACGGTCGGGATGCTGTCCTCCGGGATCGTGAAGATCACGGTGATCGGCTGGAGCTGGGTGATGATGACCAGGCCGCCCGTATCGGTGGCGTGCACGATGTTGCCGGGGTCCACCAGACGGAGCCCGACGCGACCCGCGATGGGGGACGTGATGCGACAGTAGACGAGCTGGACCTTCGTGGCCTCGATCTGGCCCCGGTCGTTCTTGACCGTGCCCTCGAGCTGGTGAACCAGCGATTCCTGGGTGTCCAGCTGCTGCCGCGGCACCGCGTCCGTCGTGACGAGCACCTGGAACCGCTTGAGATCGAGCCGGGCGTTGTCGAGCAGCGCCTGATCGCGCTCCAGCTGGCCTTCGAACTGGGTCAGCTGCGCCTCGAATGGGCGCGGGTCGATCTCGGCCAGCAGGTCTCCGCTGCGGACGATCTGCCCCTCCAGGAAGTGGACGCCGATCAGCTCGCCGTCCACGCGGCTCCTCACCGTGACCGTATTGAGCGGGGTGACCGACCCGAGCCCGTTGAGGTAGACTCCCACGTCGCGAGTCCTCGCCGCCGCCGCAACCACCGGGATGCGCGGCGAGGTCGGGACGCTTCCCTGCGCGCCGGCGGTGGATCGCCATGGCCGCGATAGCGCCAGGGTCCCCCCACCGATCACCGCGATCAGGAGGGGCGATCGACCCCAGCGCGTACGGATGCCGGCGCAGGCGGCTCGAGACACCCATACCGCGTCAGCGCGGGTCCAGGCCCGGCTGCGTCGAGCGCGCGCGAATCTTCGCCATGTCATCCTCCACTGGTCGGCTGGCTAATGCTCGTGGCCGCGCCGGCCGCGCTGCGCCCGCGCCTCCACCACCCGGGCCACACTCTTGTGACGAACTCGCGCGCATCCCCGTACGCGGTGCCTCATTCTTCCGCAAGAACGCGATAGCCGAGCGGGAACCCTTCTCGCCGTGACGCCATCACATGAACAGGCTCTGACAAGGCGTCGACGAGGAGGCCAGTGCGATGGCGTCCGAGAACGGGACGCTGGTTACCTCGGACTAGCGTCCCCCGCAAGAACGCGACACTGTATGAAGGATCCGTGAGAAAGGTTCGCGGCGGCCTTTCGCATTCTTGCGGAAATCTTTTAGAGGAGTGGGAAGAGCAGCACGGCCAAGCGCTCACGTGCGGTCGACGACAACGGGAGGCGGGCGCTTTCTCAGAATGACGAGTGAGCCGACGAGAGCCACGATCATCACCGTCAGCAGTCCCAGCTCGAGCATCGCCCCCTGGAGCGCCCCGTTGCCCTTCTCGAGGAATCGCGCGAACTCGGCGGTGAGCACGAGCAGGCGCCGGACGGTGGCGATCAATCCGACGATCAGGAAGGGTTCCGGCACGAGCGCGTGCTCGCGGAAGGAGACCTGCACGGTGTAGAGGAGCTCGACGATCATCAGGATCAGGAGGATCCGGTCGAGCAGCTCTACAGCATGGTCGGGCAGGGTGTCGCCGAGAAGCGCCCGCACGAAGGCGACGGCCACTGCGACGAGCAGGACGAGGGCGATCGCCGCCAGGAGCGTTCCCAGACCCGCGTAGACCGCGTCTTCGACCCGCATGAAGCCTTGCACGATCGATTCGCGCCAGGCCGCTGATGAAGGCCTCGCCATCTACCGACGCTGCAGGAACGCTTCCATCAGGGACGCTGGTGGGTGGAACTCGACGAATTCGTAGAAGGCCAGTCCACCGGTGAACAGCGCGAGGATCAGCACCGTCCTCAACAGCCGTCGCAGCCGGTGGCGGCTGGGGCCGCCGTGGTCGATGTCCGCCGTCGGCGCTACGGACATCCTGGCCAGCATGGTCTGGCGGGTTCGTTCCTGCGTGAGAAAGATCCGGCGACGCTCCGCGGAAGTGAGCCTGCCCATCTTCGACTCCTCTTTCGAACTGAGTCGTCGTTGTGACGGTCGTCCGCGGGCGCTGGTTGCCATTTGTTCGGTCGGAGGAGATCACCTTGTCGAAGACCGCCAAGTCGCCTCCGGCAATCGGCCGAAGCGGCATGATGCCTGCGCAGTTCACCACCACATCGATCGTGCCGAACGTGTTCATCGCCTCCTTGAAGAGACGGTCGACGTCCGTCGCGTTGGCCACATCTGCCTGGACCGCAATCGCTCGCCCGCCGGCCGCGGCAATTTCGGCGACGGCCTTCACGGCTTTGGTCGCGTTGCCCGCGTAGTTCACGACGACGCCGAAGCCGTCGCGTGAGAGCCGTCTTGCCACGCGCGACCGATCCCGCCCGAGGCGCCCGTGACGATAGCGCTCTTCGCTGGTGCATGGGCCATCACTTCTTTCTCATATCCATACCTCTACCTCCTCTTGATGCGCCAAACTCACCCCAGGTTTCAGGCATCGCGTCGGCCTCGTCGATGAGATGCAACGACTTCAGGTCGCGCGCCCTCCTAATGTGCAGGAGGCTCTGTGGCCCACCAGCTTGTTCTCTCGGCGGTTCTCATCGTCGTCACGATGGTCATTCTCGACTGGTTCGAGTCGACACGAGCGCGAATGACCCTTGCGCGTCGACAGCGCCGCGAACAGCTGGGCACGGGATCCGCGATGCGCCTCCCGGAGCATATTCCAACGCGACATCATCGGCGCCCGGCCGCGAAGAGGGGGACAGCATGAAGAGCCTGCTCGCCACGATCATCGGCCTTGTTCTCGTGGGGTTCGCGAATCCCGCGTCAGCGTACGTGGTCGAGATCACCACATCGATCCCCATTGCGAGCGCCGTAGACAAGGCGCAGCTCGGAGACGCGCTCGGCTCGGCGATCGACGACGTCCTCCGCCACGCGATCGCATTCACCCCGACCATCGTGACGCTGCAGAACGCGCGAGTCGTCGGTGATCGCATCTACATCCTGCTGCTGATCGCGGATGGCGACGGCGAAGAGACGATGAAGAGGCTCTCGGCCGAGGAGCCCGCAGCGAACGATTCGCCGCGGGAATTGGAGCCTTCGGGCGACGGTTACAGGTACTGATCGGTGTTGTGGCCGTTCAGTCCGCCTGAGTCTGCACGGGCGCGCCGAGCCGGGCCGCGGCGCCGGGGGCGATCACCAGATAGCGGCGTTGCACATCGCCCTCGCCCCGCACGAGCTGTCGGATCGGGCCTAGCGCGTTGACGATCGCGGATCCCGCCGCGTTGGCGGTGAACGTCGCCAACGGCTCCAGTACGCCGCCGCCATCCGGCCGAAGCGAGAGCGCGAGCACGTAGGAATGCTGGGGTTCGAGGCCCGTCACCGAGGCCTGTAGCACCTGGATCAGCCCCTGATCGAACAGCGTCACGCTCGTTGGCGGCTTCGCCCCCACGACCTGGCGGTTCGCCCGCCGCACCAGAGAGAGGTGTGTCGCCTGTCCGGCGACGCCGAGCGGCTGCAATCCTTGCCGGCCGTCGCCGTCCGGTACGGCGTTGGGCACATACACAACCGCCTGGGGCGCCTGTCCAATCGGGATGGTCGCGGCCACCGTGTTGGTGAGCGTATCGATCGCGACGAGGCTGTCGTCGTTCTCGAGCCCGACATAGACCCGGCTTCCGTCGCCCGACGGCCAGACTCCGTGCGGCAGCTTGCCAACCGGAATGACTGCGACCTTGGAAAAGTCGTCGGTGCGGAACACCTGAATCTCGTTGAGCCCCCCGACGGTCACATAGGCAAACGTGCCCCGGGCGTTGCTGGCGAGATTGACGTGATTGGTGATCGGCCCCGTGTCGATCGTCGTCAACACCGAGAAGGGTGGCCGGGCGTCGAAGACCATCGTCTTGCCGACGTCTTTCAGCGTGAACCAGACCTGCTTGCCATCCGGCGTCGCGGCGATGTTGGGACAGAACGGGCTCACCTGGGGTATCCGTCCGACGATCTCGTGATCCGTCACGGAGATCACAACGGTCTCGGGGCTGAAGGAGGAGCAGACGTATCCGTACCTCCCGTCCGGCGAGAAGATCTGCATGCCCGGGCCGCCCTGGACGGTGATACGCGTCTTCTCCTCGTAGGTGTTGCCGTCGAGGACGGCGACGTAGTTCTCGCCGCGGACCGTGACCCAGACCTCGCTGCCGTCCGGCGTGAAGAAGGCCTCGTGCGGAGACCGGCCGACGTAGGTGACGTGCTTTACCGCGTTGGTTGCGGTCTCGATGAACGTGACCGAGTTCGACCCGATCGAAACAACCGCGAGGGTGCGATGATCCGGCGAGAAGCCCATACCATGTACCAGCAGCTGTCCACGGTAGAGCGGACTCAGATTCCCCGGCGCCGGGTCGCCCAGACGGATGACGCCCACGAGCGTGTTGCCTCGCGATGGCTGACCGGCACATCGGGGTCGGAGCCCGCGCCCGGGGCCTGTCCCGCCCAGGTCGACTGGACGATCGCAAGGGCTGTGGCGGTCAGCGCTATGCTGAAGAAGAGGACGCGTTTCACTTCGGGACTCCTCGTGTGTGTGACGGGGGGAGCGGCTGACCGAGCGCCAGCCGCATGGCGGCGATCTGCTGCAGCTGCTCGACGATGATCTCCTGGGCGATGCGCCGCAGCTGTTCATTGCGGCCGTAGCGCAGCTCAGCCTGCGCCATCTCGATCGCGCCCTGGTGATGCGGCACCATCATGGCGACGAAATCCTTGTCGACGTCGCCGGACGGCTCGATGTGCATGGCCGCCATCATCTTCTTCATGGCCGCATCATTCTCGGCCAAGAACGGTGCCTCGGCCTGCGGACTCGCGGCCAGAGATGTTGCGGCGCCGATCAGAGCCGCAGCGATCAGCGCCAACCGCGAACGCATAGATGTCTCCTTGCCGGCGGCGATGCTAGAGGTACTGTCCGGTGGCGACGACCCGCTCGATATCCTGCCGCTTCTGCTTGGGCTCGCCGGTGAGCGGCTTGACGTAGGCGATCCGCTCACCCTTCTTGCCGGCGATCTTCGCCCAATCGTCGGGATTGGTCGTGTTGGGCAGGTCCTCGTTCTCCTTGAACTCCTCCCGCACTGCGTTGAGGAGGTCATCGACCTTGATGCCCTTTTCCCCGGTCTGGATGTAGCGCTTGAGCGCCAGCTTCTTGGCCCGCCGCACCACCGACTCGATCATCGCTCCCGACGAGAAGTCCTTGAAGTAGAGGACCTCCTTGTCACCGTTGGCGTAGGTGACCTCGAGGAAGCGGTTCTCTTCGTCGAGGCCGTACATTTCCTCCACGGTGGCCGCGATCATCCGGTCCACCGCCACCTGGACCTCGCCGCTGCTCTGGCGGATCTCCGAGTCGTGGATCGGCAGCTCGGTGGTCATGTACTTGTTGAAGATGTCCACCGCCGAGCTCGCATCGGGCCGCCCGATCTTGATCTTCACGTCGAGCCGGCCTGGCCGCAGGATGGCCGGGTCGATCAGATCCTGGCGGTTGGAGGCGCCGATGACGATGACGTTGCGCAGCCCTTCCACGCCATCGAGCTCGGTGAGGAGCTGGGGCACGATCGTCGTCTCTACGTCGGAGGAGATGCCGCTGCCGCGCGTCCTGAAGAGGGCGTCCATCTCGTCGAAGAACACCACCACCGGGACATCGTCGGCCGCCTTCTCCTTGGCCTTCCGGAAGATCTCGCGGATCTTCCGCTCCGTCTCGCCCACGTACTTGTTGAGGAGCTCCGGGCCCTTGATGTTCAGGAAGTACCCGCGGATCTTCTCTCCGCGCTTTTCGGAGATCTTCTCCGCGAGGCTGTTGGCGACCGCTTTGGCGATCATCGTCTTGCCGCATCCGGGAGGCCCGTAGAGAAGCACGCCCTTGGGGGGCGTGAGCTGGTGCTCCTTGTAATAGTCAGCGTAGAGGTACGGCAGCTCGACGGCGTCCGCGATCGCCTCGATCTGGGCGCCGAGACCGCCGACGTCGTCGTAGCCGATCTCGGGCACCTCTTCGAGGGCGAGATCCTCGACCTCGCTTCTGGGCAGTCGCTCGAGCAGATAGCCCGACTTCGAGTCCATCAGGATGTGGTCGCCCGTCTTCAATCCGACCGACCGGAGCGGGTCGGCAATGAGGCCGACCTTCTCCGCGTCGACGCCGAGCGCGACGAGAGCCCGGTCCTCGTCGAGCCGTTCCTTGAGCACGACAACGTCACCCTGAATCTCGTAGCCGGCTGCGCTCACGACGTTGAGTGCTTCGTTGAGAAGCAGTTCCTGGCCCGGCCGCAACGCCTTGACGTCGATCGACTGATGGAGCGTCGCCTTCAGCTTGCGACCCTGGTAGATGATATTGACCGTGGCGTCCTGATTCGCCGACAGGTAGACGCCGTAGGTCGAAGGCGGCGCGCAGAGCTTGTCGACCTCGCCCTTGAGCGCGCTGATCTGCTCACGCGCCTCGCCGAGCGCGTTCAGCAGCTTCTCGTTTTGATTGAACGCCTGGACCAGCTGATGATTCGCCTTGCGGAGCTTGTCTTCGAGATCGATGAGCTCGGTCTCAGAGGCGATCGCTTCCAACGGCGTCATGCGCTGGCTCCTTCTAATTCCGTGGGTGGCGCCTCGAGGCTGTCGACAAGAAGTTCGATCGAGCGGGCGACAAGCTCGGGCGACGTCGGTGACACGATGCCGCGATGGACGAAGTCACACATGATCCGATTTCCCTCCGCCCAGTCGCCGCCGTGGCTGGGGTTGTGGTAGGTGCAAAGACCTCCGGAGTCGAACGTGGGCTGGCCGCAGTGGGCGCAGAGACTCACGACAGGACACCGCGTCGCCCGAACGATTCGTCCATAGCCGCCCTCCCCGGTTTTGGTCTGGATCTGTCCTTGGGAGGGGATCCGACGGGTCAAAGTTGCAGCGACCCCACACGCGCAGGGGAGCCCAGAGGGAGATTGCAGATTCTTGCGGGCGGGGTCGGGCGCCAGACCCCGCCACCGACTGGTCCTCGAGGGCGAGATGGTTCCTACGTCGCGGTCGTTCTTGGCGGGGCCTCAGGGAGTGAGCACGCGCTGGCGCGCCGCCTTGCTCATGGCCTCACCCACTGCCGGCGCTGGCGAAGCGCCGCCCGCCCTCTCCGCGTGCTTCGCCGCCATCCAGAACAGGCCGCCGGCGAGCGCGATGACGATCGCCACCCCGACCCACGGCCCGAGCCACTGTCGGATCGTCGACCTCCAGATCATGGTCCACCCCCTCGTTCGGCTCTTGCGACCATTGGGACGGTTGCGTGAGGTGCGCGGATGCTCGCGCCGGCCAGCGTCCGACCTGAGGCGGCGACGGCGTCCCGGCCCAGCGCGTTCAGCGCCTCCATGACGAGCCAGACCGACCGCACCCATCTTTAGACGGCAGTCCGCACGTCGGGGTTGCACGATCTTCGTGCGTATCGATGTCACCGTTCCTTGCCCTCTCAACAGAGGACGACGTGGGAAGGGGCGGGCAGGAACGGTGAGAGGAACGGACCGATGACGAAGACCGGGATCCACAGGACGTGCCTGGGTCGGACTGCCGCCATGGTCTCGATATGCGGCCTCCTGCTCGGTGCCTGCGCGACGGTGCCGACCGGCCCCGGGGTGATGGCGTTGCCGGGGATCGGCAAGTCGTTCGAGCAGTTCCAGATCGATGACACGCTCTGTCGCCAGTGGGCGTCCCAGCAAACCGGAACGACGCCGGAACGCGCGGCTGGAGTGAGCACCGCCGAGGGCGCGGGCCTCGGCACGCTCCTGGGCGCCGGACTGGGGGCCGCCATCGGCGCCGCCACGGGCCACCCCGGCGCCGGGGCGGCGCTCGGCGCGGCTGGTGGCCTGCTAGCGGGAACGGGGGTGGGCGCCAGCAGGGGAGAGGCCGCCAGCTACCAAGCGCAGCGTCGATACGACAACGCGTTCGAGCAGTGCATGTATGCCAAGGGCAACCAGATTCCGGGCACGGCACAGCGCTAGCGATGGAAGCCAAGCAACAGAGCTTCACCATCTGGTATTTCGTCGCGGCCCTTCTCATCCTGTTTCTGATCCAGGCGCTCGTGCTCGCCCCGCACGTGGAGAACCTCTCGTACAGCGAGTTCAAGTCGCTGGTGGCGAAGGGCAAGGTCAGCAACCTCGTGGTCGGCAAGCAGGTCATCACCGGCACGCTTGCCGCCAACGGGCTGGAGGGACTGCTTCCGAAAGAGAAAATCGACGAGCTGAAGCGCTACGGCGGGGGCGTGCACCG
The DNA here is from genome assembly GCA_003220535.1 of Candidatus Rokuibacteriota bacterium. GTDB lineage: Bacteria > Methylomirabilota > Methylomirabilia > Rokubacteriales > CSP1-6 > AR31. The sequence goes on along the minus strand of QHSU01000126.1, from coordinate 3,225 downwards.
CTTCGGCACCGCGCGCGTCGACGATCCAGGCCTCGTCGCCGAGCTCGAAGCGGCGCACGTGACCTTCACCGGGAGCGTGGAGAACACCTGGCTCACGGCCTTGCTCTCGTGGGTCGTGCCCGCGCTGGTGTTCGTCGGGTTGTGGGCATTCGTGATGAGGCGGATGGGCAACGCGCAGAGCGGCCTTCTGGCCATCGGAAAGAGCAGGGCCAAGGTCTACGTCCAGCACAGCACCGGCGTGACCTTCGACGACGTGGCGGGTATCGACGAAGCGCGCGGCGAGCTGATGGAGATCGTGGACTTTCTCAAGCAGCCCGAGCGGTATCAGCGTCTCGGAGGAAGGATCCCGAAAGGTGTCCTGCTCGTTGGGCCTCCCGGCACCGGGAAGACACTACTCGCGAAGGCGGTCGCGGGAGAAGCCAGGGTGCCGTTCTTCAGCCTCAGCGGCTCGGACTTCGTCGAGATGTTCGTCGGCGTTGGCGCCGCGCGGATCCGCGACATGTTCGCGCAGGCCCAGGACAAGGCGCCGAGCATCATTTTCATCGACGAGCTGGACGCCATCGGCAAGGCGCGGGGCGTGAGCCCCGTGATGGGGGGGCACGACGAACGGGAGCAGACGTTGAACCAGCTCCTGGCGGAGATGGACGGGTTCGATACTCAGAAAGGGGTCATTCTCCTTGCCGCCACCAACCGGCCGGAGATCCTCGATCCCGCGTTGCTGCGGCCAGGCCGCTTCGACCGGCAGGTGGCGATCGATCGGCCTGACCTGAATGGCCGGGAGAAGATCCTCAAAGTGCACACGCGCACGGTGACGCTCGCGCCCGGCCTGGATCTGGCCACCATCGCCGCGCGGACGATTGGGTTCGTCGGCGCCGATCTCGCCAATCTCGTGAACGAAGCCGCGCTCCGCGCCGCCCGCCAGGACAAGGACGCGATCGACATGACGGACTTCGACGAGGCGATCGACCGGATCGTGGCGGGCCTCGAGCGGAAGTCGCGGGTCATCAGTCCCCGGGAGAAGGAGATCGTCGCCTACCACGAGGCGGGACACGCGCTGGTGGCGGAGTCGCGTCCGCACGCCGACCGGGTGGCGAAGGTATCCGTCATCCCTCGCGGAGTGGCGGCCCTAGGGTACACGCAGCAGCTGCCCGTCGAGGACCGATATCTGATGACGCGCGCGGAGCTCGCCGATCGGCTCGATGTCTTGCTGGGCGGCCGCGTGGCCGAGGAATTGATCTTCGGCGACGTCTCCACTGGCGCTTCCGACGATCTCCGGCGGGCGACTGACATCGCACGCCACATGATCACCCAGTACGGGATGAGCGAGACGCTCGGCCTGGCCACGTTCGAGGAGCCCCGGCAGGCCCTGTTCCTCCCCGTGCCGTCCGGCCAGCCAAAGGAGTACAGCGAGCGGACCGCCGAGGCGATCGACGCGGAGATCCAGCAGATGCTGAACGCGGCCCACGAGCGGGTGCGCGCGACGCTCGGCGCGAAGCGGGCGACGCTCGAGGCGGTGGCCAAGCGCTTGATCCAGCAGGAAGTCGTCGATCGCGCGGCGCTCGTCCAGCTGATCGCCGAGACCGAGGCGGCAACGTCAGGCTAGCCTGATCGCCGTCCGAGAGGAACCTCGCGTCGTTCGCGCGGGAGCCTGTTCGCGTGGGGACCCGTGTCGGCGTCTCCGGCACAGTGTGGCGTCTCGCCGAAGTAGTCGATGTACCGGTCGATCAGCCGCGGTCGATCCGCCAGTAACGCACACAGGTACACGATCGAGTCAGCGAGATGGCGCTCGGCATAAATGGGCGACGGGTAGGCATCTCGTTTCATCATCATGTTGTCGTCTTCCTCGCTGTTCTGACGGACGACGCTCTGGTGCACGTTGCTCGGGTCATCCTGTTTCCGCAAGAACGCGAAAAGGTCCGGCGGCCGACGTTGCGCATTCCTGCGAAAACTTCGCCGCCCGCCCTTCGCCTCGTCCGCCAACCTCCTCGAAACAGACGAGAGTGGAGATTTGCGACCAGTCGTGCGCTGCCGGGCACCGGCAATCGCCCGAAGGAGAAGGTAATGGCCAATCGCGGGGATCGATGGAAGCGGAGAGCGCTATTCGCGCTCTTCTTCATGCTGCTGGTGTTGCCGAGCCTGGCCGGGTGCACGTCCGGCATGTCGGCCTTGGGCGAGCCGCCGGCCGCCTCCGACGTCGACGTCGACCCGTGGCCGCGGCAGCTCGCGAGCGGGGACAACACGTTCTCGCTCTTCCAGCCGCAGTACGAGAGCTGGGACCAGGGCCGTCTCAGTGGCCGGGCGGCGGTCGCGGTAGAGGACCGAGTCTCGTCGCAGCCCAGATACGGCGTGATCTGGTTCACCGCCCGGACCGAGGTCGACAAGGAAGCGCGCATGGTCACACTCGAGGACGTGACCGTCTCGAAGGCCGACTTCCCGACGACGCCGGACGGCGGGGCCGCCTACCTCGCGGCGCTGCGGCAGAGCCTGTCAGGTCAGCCGTTGACGATCGCGCTCGATCGGCTTCAGGCCGAGCTGGAAGTGGAGCGAGTAGAGGATCCCGGCCGGATCGTCCAGGTCAGGAACGACCCGCCCCGGATCATCGTCAGCCAGGGGCCGGCGTTGCTCGTGCGGATCGATGGCCAGCCGGTATTGCGGGAGGTTGCGGGCACCGGCCTCCTTCGGGTGGTCAACACGCGGGTGCTGCTCCTCCTCGACCGGTCGGCAGGGCGTTACTACTTCTGGCTGATGAATCGGTGGCTCGCAGCTCCCAAGCTCGATGGGCCATGGGCCGTCCTCGCCAACCCGCCGGCCTCACTGGGAACCGCCCAACAGGCGGCCGTCCAGAGCGGGCAAGTTGATCTGCTCGACAAGCCGGCCCCCGAACTGAAGCAGCTCCTCCAGACAGGAGCTATCCCGGCCATTTACGTGAGCACTGTTCCGGCGGAGCTAGTCGTGCTCAGAGGGCAGCCCGCCCTTGCGCCGATTGCCGCCACCGACATCCTCCAAGTGACGAACACCGACGACGACCTCTTCCTCTATACGCCGCAGCAAGAGTACTACGTGCTCCTTTCGGGCCGGTGGTTCCGAGCCAAGTCGCTCCAGGGTCCATGGGAGTACGTGGCGAGCGGGCTCCCTGGGGACTTCGCACGGATTCCGGAGAGCCATCCGAAGGGAGCGGTCCTCGCCTCCGTTCCTGGAACGCCCCAGGCACGACAGGCCGTGATC
>QHSU01000124.1 GCA_003220535.1 Candidatus Rokuibacteriota bacterium | reverse complement strand
GCCGCGATAGCGCTCGAACGAGAACTTGACGTCCTCGGCGGTGACCGGCTCGCCGTTGTGGAACTTCACGCCGCGGCGCAGGACGAACTCGTACGTGAGCCCATCGGGGGATACGGTCCACGACTCGGCGAGCGCCGGCGCCAGCGGGTTACCGGGCAGCGCCTTCAGCATCGCGTCGTGGAGTCCGTAGAGCACCATGAACGGCGTGACGATCCCGGGGGTTTCGGCGGGATCGAACCACGTCGGAGCAAGCGAGATGTGGACGCCCCAGGTCACCTGGCCGTCGGGCGCGGCGGCAGCGGGTACGGCGGCGGCCGCCGAGATCAGCAGAACGAGGACGGTGACTGAGAGGAGGGGTCTCATCATGAGCCTCCAGCGATCAGCGCGGTGCGATCGTCCGGATCACGGCGGGTGTAGTAGTTGTCCCGGTAGCCCGCCTCAATCGTGCGCTCCATGAGGCGCTTCGTCGTCGTCGCCTGCTCCAGCGTCACCCCCGCGGACTCGGCCAGCGCGAGCGCATACGAGAGGTCCTTGACGATGTAGCTCGTCGGGAACGCGCCGTGGGTGGGATGCGTGTCGGGCAGCAGGGACTTCATCCCGTGATTGCGCAGCACGAAGCTGTCCGCCGAGCCCTTGGTCAGCGTCTCGAACAGGATCTTTGGATCCACGGCGCCCGAGGCACGCGCCACGGCGAGCGCCTCTGCGAGGGCGACGACGGTCTGCGCGACGACCATGTTGTTCATCAGCTTCACCGCCTGCCCGGCGCCCACCGGCCCGCAGTGGGTGATCTCGGTGCCCATGCACGCGAGGTACGGCCGCAACCGCTCGAACACCGCGGGATCGCCACCGACCATGATCGACAGCGTGCCGTCCTTCGCCGCCTGGGCGGTGCGCGCCACCGGTGCGTCGGCGAAGTCCGCGCCCCGGGCGGCGAACGCGTGACCCAGCTCGCGCGCCACCGCCACCGGCGCCGTGCTCATGTCCACCACCGTCTGCCCCGCGCGCACGCGCGCCGCAAGGCCGTCGGGCCCGAGAGCAACGGCGCGGACCTGCGGCTCGCCGGGCAGACACATGAAGATGAGGTCAGCGCGCGCCAGCACCTCGCCGGCGGACCCGGCTGCCGCCACGCCGTCGCGCGCGAGCGCCGCGAGCGGCTCCGCACGCTGGTCGCACGCCACGACCGCCGCCCCCAATTTCCGCGCCAGGTTGCGGCACATGGGCTCGCCCATTACCCCGAGACCGATGAACCCGAGCGTCATCGCCATGTTGGTCACCACCGGTTTCGAGAAGTAGGTGTTGGGCGCCTATCGCACTGGTCGGGGACGAGCGCCCCAAGACCACGCCAGTGTATGCGCAAATTCAATCGAGCAGTTGAAGGAGTCGGTGAGCCAGTCAGGGCATAGCGACAGTGGAACGCTTCATAGCGGGAGTCGGATCCTCCCAGCACTTGCTGAACCCGACCGCCCGCTCCGGATGAAGAACACCTGTCACCCCTACAAAATGGGAGCGGAGAAGTCCGGAGCGAGAGTCCGTGATTTCATTGCGCGCTGAACGCCCGTGCTCGTCGGACGGGAGTGAGACCGGCCAGTGGCTGCCCCGCTGTTTGCCGTCAGGACATGCAGCTCGGGATAAGTAGCCATTTGCCCGAGCCCATCAGTATGGACAACACGGCTGCGGCCAGCGCCATCCCGAAACAGATATGCTGCACGTACAACCAGTGGGCACCCTTCAGCCAACGCGATCTAAACGGTCCGATCTTTACCGCGCACAGCTCGCCCCGGCTCCTGAAATCCGCGCAGCGGCTCGCGATGACCCCGGCCGCCACCCCAGCCAGACAGCTGAAACCGACGGCGAGGCTCAGGAAACCTCTGTGAAATTTGAACCCCGTCGGCTCGAATGAAAGCGCGATCGCGAAGATGACCGCGACGGCGGCGCACAAGCCGAGATCAAACTGTACATAGCCGAGGAGCCGCTCGAGCTCTTCGAGCCCCTTCTCTCTTTCGGCCGCCAAGGCGAGGACCCAATCATTCGCCGTCTCCGACCGCGCCATTACTTCGGATCTCGCACGCTCCTGAGACGCTTGCTCCAAGGCTCCGAAGAACGTGCTCATGAAACCACCAGTCAGCGCAGCGGGCCGCGCAAGGCATGAAGAGGTCTACGACGAACTACCAACTGCTGCCCATATCGGGTCGGACGATGAACCGGCGCAACGAAGACCGTCAAGAGCTCATTTATCCGCGTCAATGGCGGGAGCGGACTCCGTCTCCATCGCGCGAGCCCGTAGAATGGTCGGAATTTTCGGTGGTACCCACAGAAGCGCAACCCACCGTCGTTTTTCGAGATCTCGACCGCGACACCGCGTCAATCCAGGCGATTCTCATGTTGAGGGCAATTGTGGATATGTGGACAGTCTCCCTGTATTCGTGCCTCGTCCTCGAGAGGGCGCCGGTCTACGCCGAGGCCGGTGTGACCGAGCTCGCGATAGCGCCGATCGGCGCCCAGCCGACGACATTGCGCGACTTGGGAGGGCGATCAAGTAGCGAGCCGGTTCGCCGTTATTCTCGCCTCGAGTCCTCTCGAACGGTCTACCTTGCCGCGAGGCTATAATCCGGCCACTCGCGTGAAATTCATCGGCGCTCCGATCAAGCGGCTCGAAGATCCACGCCTGCTCGTCGGCGGTGGACGGTACGTGGACGACCTCGCCCGACCAGGCATGGTGCACGCCGTGATCGTGCGGAGCCCACACGCTCACGCCCGCGTGGTCCACGTGGACGCGCGGCGGGCCTTGGCGCAGAAGGGCGTATTGGCCTGCGTGACGGGGGCCGATCTCGGCAGCGTGCCACCGATTCCCATCCGTCAGGGCGCCAAGCCGGCGCACGCCGCTTATTTGCAACCGCCGCTGGCTGGCGACCGGGTGCGGTACGTCGGCGAGCCGGTGGCGGTCGTCGTCGCGACCGATCGCGCGAGCGCCGTCGACGCACGCGAGCTGGTCGAGGTCCAGTACGACGTCCTGCCGCCCCTCGTCGACGCCGAAAACCTGGAGGACCACGGCGCGCCGACGCTCTTTCTCGAGGGCAACGTGGCGGACTCGTGGACGACCGCGCTCGGGGACGTCGAGGCCTCGCTGCGGGAGGCGACGTGCGTCGTGCGAGAGCGATTCGCCCTCGGGCGGCAGACCGCGGCGCCAATTGAGACTCGCGGACTCCTGGCCGAGTGGGACGCCGCGTCGGAGCTCCTGACCGTATGGGGCACGACAAAAGTCCCCTACTTCAACCGGCGGACGCTCGCCGCCTTGCTGAGCCTCGACGAGGGGCGCATCCACTTCGCGGAGACTGACGCCGGCGGCGGGTTCGGCGCACGCGGCGAGTTCTACCCCGAGGACTTCCTGGTGCCCTACCTGGCCCAGCGCCTGTGTCGACCCGTTAAGTGGGTGGAGGATCGGCGCGAGCACTTCCTTGCGATCAATCATTCACGAGAGCAGCGATGGTCCGTCGTGGCCGGCGCCGACGAGCGGGGGCGGCTACTGGCGCTCGATGCCACTCTGGTGAATGTTCTAGGAGGCTACCTGCGCACACACGGGGTCTGGGTGGCCGCGCTCACTACGTCCTATCTGCCCGGTCCGTACCGGTGGCCGAGCTTTCGCTGCCGCGTCTCGTGCGTCATGACGAACAAGACGCCAACGGGCACGGTCCGTGCGCCCGGCTTCTACGAGGGCACCTTCGTGCGCGAGCGAGTCCTCGACCTGCTCGCCGCGCGTCTCGGCCTGGACCCGGCCGAGATCCGTCGTCGCAACCTCCCGAGGCCGAGCGAGGTTCCGTACACGGTCAACACGGTGGCCGCCTCGGTCACGGGACGCGACGCCGACTTCGGCGGCGAGGACTTCGGCGCGATGTTCGAGCAAGCTCTGAAGACCGGCCAGTACGAGGCGCGGCTGGCCGCCTGTCGCGCGCGGAACGCCGCCGGCGGCGACGTGAGGTTCGGCGTCGGGCTGGCGGCGCTAGTCGAAACTTCCGGCACCGGCCCCTTCGAGAGCGCGAGAGTGACGTTGACTCCCGAGGGGACAATCGTGTTGGCGGCCGGCGCCACTTCGCTGGGCCAGGGGCTCCCCACCACGCTCGCGCAAGTCTGCGCTGAAGCCCTTCAGATCCCGCTAGCCGACGTCGAGGTGCACCTGGGCGACACCAATCGGATGCCACACGGTGTCGGCAGCTCCGCCAGTCGCTCGATGGTGATGGCCGGCAGCGCCGTGCACCAGGCGTCCATCCGCCTTCGAGAGCAGATCGTGGCCCTGGCGGCGGCGCACTTCGAGGCGAGCCCGGCCGACATCACGCTCGAAGACGGCGCGGCGATCGTCCGCGGCGTCCCCGATCGCCGCTGCTCGCTGCGCCAGATCGCGGCACTCGCCGCCGCGCCGCTCGAGGCCGAGTGGCGACACGAGACGACGCGCGCCGTCGGCTCGTTCGGCGTGCATCTCTCCGTCGTGGGGGTCGACGTCACGACGGGCCAGGTGCAGCCCGAGACACACTTCATTCTGTGCGACGTGGGGCGCGCGATCAATCCGACGATCGTCGAGGCCCAACTGGTGGGCGCGGTCGTCCAGGGGCTCGGCCACGCGACGATGGAAGAGCTGGTGTACGACCCGAGCGGTCAGCTCTTGACCGGAACCTTCATGGACTATGCGATGCCTACCGCCAGCCGCGCGCCAGCCGTCGAGGTCATGGTCGAGGAAGTCGCCGCGCCGTCGAATCCCCTCGGTGTGAAAGGCGCTGGGGAGGCCGGGACCTCCGGCGTCGGCGCCGCAGTCGCCAACGCCGTGGCGAACGCGGTCGGCGCCGCAGCCGCCCGACATCTCCCCATGACAGCGCCGCGGGTCAGGGCGGCGCTGCGAGCGACTTGATTTCGGCTCAGAGTGCCTGAACGCGGCAGAGCGTCGATCGGTGCGGCGTGCCACCGCTGACCGGATCGTGCACGTCGTTCAGCACGAGCAGGTTCTGGTTGGCGCCCG
>QHSU01000123.1 GCA_003220535.1 Candidatus Rokuibacteriota bacterium | reverse complement strand
CCATTGCTCGGCGAAATACAGCCATTCCGTCACCGGGGCCGCGACCGCCTTGAGCGTCAGCCCGGGAGTGCGCCGCACCTCCTCGGCCAGAACTCCGCGGAACGTGAAGGCGATGTCCGCCTCGCCACGCTTCAGCATGGCCAGTCGCGTGGACGAGTCGGGGACCGCGCGAAAGACCAGCGTCTTGACGCTCGGCGTCTTGCGCCAATACTGCTCGTTGGCCTCGAGCACGAGCTCGACACCCGGGTTGAACGCGACGAACTTGTAGGGCCCCGCTCCGATCGGCGCTCGCTTGAACCCTTCGTCGCCCACCTTCTCCAGATATTTCCTCGGCACGATCCATCCCGCTCCCGTCGCCGGCGTGCCGTAATAGGTCATGAAGTCCGGCCACGGCTGCTTGAGCCGGAAGCGCACTCGCTGAGCGTCGACCACTTCGACCGCGGCGATGCGGGCCTTGAAGGCGGACGCCGCCGTCCCGCGGTAGCGCTCGAACGAGAACTTCACATCTTCCAGGGTCACCGGCTCGCCGTTGTGGAACTTGACGCCTTTGCGCAGCACGAACTCGTACACGAGGCCGTCACGCGAGACGCTCCACGATTCGGCGAGACTCGGCGCCATGGGCTGGCCCGGCATCGCCTTCACCAGCGCGTCGTGCACGGCGTAGAGCACGATGAACGGGACGGAGGTCGACGTGGTTTCCGCGGGATCGAACCAGACCGGCGCGAGCGACACCTGAAGCGCGAAGGTCATCTGACCCTCGGGCGACGCGACGGCTGCAGGAACGTTTACGATCGACAGCAGAACGACGAGACTCGCGAGGAAGCTTCTCATCGCGTCACCCCCGGATCGCGCCATTATTTCTTCAAACCTCAATAAATGCTAGCCTTCCAGCGTGCCAAGCCCTATCCAGTTCGACGGCGGCTCCGACGCCGACCACAAGGCCATCCTCGCCGTCCACGACGCCTACCTCCGCGCCAACGCCGCCTTCGACTGGCCGGCCCTGAAGCCGATCTGGAACGACGACCCCACCAACGTCTTCTTCAACATGAATGGCCACACCTACGTGGGGCTCGAGCACTGGAGCCGGCTCTGGCAGTACTACGCCCAGCACAAGGAGAGCGGCTGGTGGGAGCCGTTCGACGTGAAGGTGATCGTGCGGGGCGACATGGCGGTGGTGACGTGCCATCGCAAGACGACGTCGCGCTGGAGGCCGGAGACGGGCAAGCCGGACGTTGGACACGTGGACAAGTCGTTCATCTCGCGCTCGACGATGGTGCTGGTGAAACAGCACGGCGAGTGGAAGACGGTCCACGCGCACTTCTCCGAAGGCCGCGATACGTCCCGTCCGGGGGATGTCTAGCCCGACCCGGCCGGCTCTCGCGCTGCGCTGCCATGGCGGTCTGACGTCGCAGCAGTGCGTCGAGCAGGCTGTGGCCGCCGAGCACGCCGGCTTCTCCACGGTCTGGTTTGCGGAGAATCCCTTCGGAAGAGGAGCGTGGCCTGGGGCGGCGGCGTGTGCCGTGGCGACCCGGCATGTACGGATAGGCCTCGGCGTCCTCAATCCCCACCAGCGCCACCCCACGCTGATGGCGATGGAGATCGCGGCGTTCGACGAGCTGTCCGAGGGACGGGCGGTGCTGGGTATCGGCGCGGGGATCCCGTCGCGCATCAAGAAGACGCACGCGCCGGTCGATCGGCCAATCGCCGCCGTGCGCGACGCGGTGACGATCACGCGCGCGCTGCTGCGCGGCGAGACCGTCACCTACACCGGCAAGGCGTTTTCTGCCGACGGCGTGCGGCTGGACTTCACGCCACGGCGCGGGAACGTGCCGATCCTGACCGCGGCGATGGGCGCACAGGCGCTGCGCCTGTGCGGCGAGATCGCCGACGGCGTGATCATCTCCAACCTCGTGCCGACGGCGTTCACGCGGCGCGCCGTTGCGATCCTCCACGAGGCCGCGACGCGTATGAACCGCCACACGCCGCGCGAGATCGTCCAGTACGTGCCCGGCGCCGTGCGCGACGACGGGGCCGAGGCGCGGCGCATCGCGAAGCGTAGCGTCGCCGCAATGCTCACCGCCTACGCGCAGACCGCATCGGCCGCGACGCGCGCGGCGATGAGCGAGTACGGCCGGCCGGAGGACTTTGCGCGTGCGATGAGCCGCCTCACCCAAGGCGAGGCGCCGGAAGACGCGATCGACGATCGGCTGCTCGCGGAGTATGCGATCGCCGGCACGCCGGAACAATGCCTGGCGCAGGCGGAGGTCTACGCCGAGGCCGGCGTGACCGAGCTCGCGATAGCGCCGATCGGCGAGCGCCCCGCCGACGACATTGCGCGACTCGGCAGCGCGATCAAGTAGCGACCCCGGTTCGCCGTTCTTCCCTCGAGTCCGATTGAACGGTCTCAGCGGCTCGACGGCTATGTGCATCGGGTGATCGACGAAGGCGAGGCCCGTCATCGTGAAGCGTGTGGACGCCGAGGCGATCGTCCGCTCGGGGTGCCCGTGGTGTTTGACCTCCGGACCAACATATGTGATGAACGCGCTTGGCACGGAGGAACTTCCCGATGGCGATCATCGATTCCCAAGTCCACTCCTATGAGGCGAACACTCCGAAACGGCCCTGGCACACTGTCCCGAATTGGCCCGATCACGTCACCGGTGACGAGATGGTGGTGGCCATGGACACGGTCGGCGTCGACGGCGCGATCTTCATCTCTGCCTTTTCCATGTACCGCTACGACGCGAGCTATGCAGTGGAAGTGCAACGGGCTCATCCCGGCCGGTTCGCGCTCGTCAAGCCGGTCGATCCGGATGATCCGGCGGTGGCCGAGGTCATCGCCGACTGGAAGAAGACGCCCGGCGCCGTCGGCATCCGGACCATGATGACGAAAGAAGCGGGGCGCGATCCGAACGACCCGGGCCTTGACCGGCTGCTGCGGGAAGCCGTTCGGCACGACCTTCCGGTCAACATGCTGTGCTGGGGTAATGTGGACGCGGGAGCGGCGCTGATCGACCGCCACCCCGACACGCGATTCATCATCGACCATCTGGGCATCATGCAGCCCCGAACGCCGCCCGCACCGCTGGAGCCCTGGGCCGATCTGCCGAAGGTGCTGGACCTCGCCAGGCGCCCGAACGCGGTGATCAAGGTCAGCGGTGCCTGCACGCTATCCCGGGAACCATATCCTTTCCCGGACATCTGGGGCCCCCTCGCCCGCGTGTTCGATGCCTGGGGTTTCGAACGCTGCCTGTGGGGTACCGACTGGACTCGCGCCTTCGCAGTCGTCAACTACGAACAGGCCGTCGAGGCCTTCCGCCACACCCATCGCCTGAGCGACAGTGAACGCGCGATGCTGATGGGCGGTGCCTGCGCCAAGGCGTATCGCTGGTCTCCGAGGAAGGGCTAGTCGCGACCATCCCGTGCGAGTGAGCGAAAGCGCTCGGCGTGACGATCCCGCCGGTGCCGCTCAGGGCGGATCAGGCGATCGAGTAGCTCCAACCCCACCAGGAGGCGGCCATCCTCCTGCTCAGTCGTGCCAAGCTCGATGACGTCTCTATCCGCGCCGCGGCACTTCGCGAGCGCCGAAGCGGCCGGGCGCGAAGGCCTGATCGAAAGGATTCACGATTCCGTGCACGAAGGTCCGTGGTCCCAACGGAGCGCGATCGAACTTGCAAAATTCAAGTGCGCGATTTCATTGTGCGCTGATCATTGGCGCCCTCGCGTCCTGTCCCGCCTCAGCACCGGTTCTTGGTCTCGATGTAGTTGCGGGGGGGCCTGGCCGGAAGCCGCGGTTCATCTACGAGCTCAGGGGCGAGGGATCGCTCTCTAAACTTTTCGCGGCGTTAATTTCTGCAAGTTCGGTGGTGGCCCCAAACGGGATTCGAACCGTGTTTGGTCATGGTCGCGTTTTCGCCGCTAAGGTTCAGTAACTTCGTGGCCGCTAAACTCAATCAAACTTGGCGCGACTAAAACACGCACGAAAATTTGCTTCAAACCCCGCTGCCCGGACCTCCACCCGCTACTTCGCGAACTATCACGGTGCACGGCTCATTTCGCGCTCGAGAAGGATGCGCCCCTCTCAGCCTCCTGAGAGCGCACCCTCAGCTCGCCCCTGGCCTGCTCATTGACTACGCCCCCGCGGCGACGCACGATCAACCGCAGCTCTCACTGTCATCTACATGAGACCCCACACCCGGACAAGGGAGGCGAGCCATGCTCGACATGCTCATTCAAGGCGGTCGCGTCGTCACCCCGGCCGGGGTCGGCGATTGGGACGTGGGAGTTGTGGGCGAGAAAATCGTGTTCGTAAGCTTTCCGGGCGTGCTCCCTGCCGAGGCGACCCGGGTCATCGACGCTCGCGGGAAGATTGTGGTGCCCGGCGGCATCGAGACCCACGCCCACGCCGTGGCCAACGTCCAGCCCGGCGCCCGTACGCTGGTGGCCGGGATTCCCAACGCCGGGCCGCTGGAGCACTCCCTGGGGGCCATCTGGGGCGGGACGACGACGGTGATCGATTTTGCCCCCGTGCCGCACACGGGGGACCTGGCCCAGGGGATCCATGACTACCTGGCGCCCTGGCGCGGTCAGGCGTATACGGACTATTCCACCCACTGTATCTACTCCAACCGCACTCCTCCCGACGCGATCGCCCGGTACCATGAGCTCGTCGAGGCAGGCTTCCCCAGTGTCAAAATCTTCACGACCGACATCCGACCTCCCGAAGGGCGACAAACGAGCCTGACCCCGATCGCCAAGATCGACACCGGGCGCCTCGAGGACCTGATGCGACAGGTTGCGCGGCACGGCGGGGTGTTAGCGGTCCACGGCGAGGACGATGAGCTGGTCATGTACAACTACCTGCTGGCCCA
>QHSU01000108.1 GCA_003220535.1 Candidatus Rokuibacteriota bacterium | reverse complement strand
CCTTGTTGGCGAGGGCGTCCAGCTCGTACTTGAGCCCGCTCGAGAGCATCCGCTTGATTTCCGCCTGCCAGCTCTTCTTCTGGAACCACGTGTAGCTGAGGAGCTCTCGGGCGCGGGCGACGTCTTTGTCGTTGAGCTTGATGCCCACGTTGCGCGGGAGCTCGTAAGTTTCGGGATCTCCGCTCGAGAGCCCGATGAACTTGGCCTTCGGAATGGCCATGCGCTGGCTTTCGAAGGCGAGATTGATCGAGCCCTGCTTGACGACCGAGTAGATGTAGTAACCCCAGGGATCGTTGTCCACGAGGACATAGACCGGGAGGTGCTTCTCCTCGTGCAGCCGCCGCGCCAGACGCCGGACGCCGCGGGGTGGCTGCCCGTTCCCCGTCAGGAGAATGCAATTGTGCGTCCGCCAGAACTTGTCTTCGGAGAGCCGGTTCCACTGGGTGCCCTTCTCGACCAGGAGGACGAAATCGGCCGTGCATCTCGTGATCTGTAGATATTCCGGCTCGACGATGGAGGGCACGGAATAGCCGCCCTTCCCGAGCCTCGCGCAGTCGACGCGGTCGCCGTCGTCCACCAGCACGAGGGGCCCGACGACGGAGCCGGCGTTCTCGGCCCGCACGTGCAGCTCCTCCCGGAGGGCCGCCAGCGTCACCTCCAGGTCCTCGATGAGTGGATCGGACTCGTCCTGGGTGTCGAGGGTGTTCTCGTGCGAGTTCTTGATCGTGTGCTTGCTCCGGTAGTAGATCTCCCGGAGCGAGGTCGTGAGGTTCGCTCGCTGGAGCTCGCAGAGGGCATCGGCCACGAGGACCGTCTGCATGAACTTCTTGGCCATCCCGACGTTGAAGAACGACCGGGCTTGTTTTCGCTTACCCAGCTCGATCAGCCCATTGCGCTCGTTGAAGTTGACGTTCGAAAGGGAGCGGACCGGGATCGCCAGGGTGGGATCCCGGCGCCGCTGCGCCGCGGTGATCACGATGTCGGCCACGCCGACGAGCTTCTTTTCGACCGCGCTTGGCTTTCGGGGCTTCTGAGCCATGGGTGCGTCCTAGACTTTCCTGCGCACGGCACGTCTCGTGCGCGTCTGCCGTTTGCCTCGCGCCCGTGGCGTGGGCTTCCTCGCACGCCGCGGCGGCTCACCGGCCTTCCCGTCTTGCTTCGGGCGTCCGTTCGGAGACAGAGCCTCTCCCGGCGCTTCACCGATCAGCGCCGGCACCTCTCCTTCGATGCCCTCCGGCGTGACGATGATCGAATGCGGGAGACCTTCCGGACCGCTTCCGTTCTTCCCCAGAAGCTCGTCTGTCTTTTCGCCGCCGGTCCGTGTCAAGGCCATCTTCTGGAGCTGCTCCTTCAACTTCGCCGTGGGCAATCGCCCCCCCTTGAGGCGATTGCACGACTCGACGACCTCCTCGATGTAGAGCTCGAAGATGTTACGCCGGCGGTGCTCGCTGTCGGCCCGCTCGCGTCGCCTGAGGAAGGCGCCCAGCCGGCGTCCGCACTCGCGCAGCGCCAGCGTGATCTCTTTGCGGATCTCGTCGTAGTCGGCGATCGCTTCTTTGGACTCGCTGGTGAACGGAACCCAGACCGAGGCCATATGAACGAAGATCACCATGGGGCCCGAGGGTAGCGCGCCCCTCGACTGAGACACTCCGTAGTTGCGCCAGCTCGTGTCGAGCACCGCCTTGAAGATCGCGCAGGCGGACTGCTGATAGAGGAGCGGCACCCGGTTCGCGTAGCGGATGACGCGGGCGAGCTCATTGTCGTCCTGCTGCTGCTCCCCTTCAGCCCGTGGTATGGCCTCTTTCTCGTGGCTCGCCTGTTCTTGCTCGGGTCCCCGACCGTAGGCCAGGCCCGCCTCGATCACGAAAGGGTTGCCGCGGTAGACGGCCGGGGGCCGGCTCACCGCCGTATAGAAATCCCCTTTGATTTGCTGATACAGGCCGGAGAGGATCGCCTTCTCGCCGATCGGCGACAGGCAGTTGGTCGGCGGGGCCATGATCTTGGTCGATTGAATGGTCTTGTAGAGGGTCTCGGCGGCCGGCCCGTGGACGTCTCGTGGGCGCGCGCGCGGCGAGACCGCCGCGGCCTTGCAGATATCCTCGGCGAGGCGAGGCGACACCCGGCTGAAGTCACTGGCCAGGAACCCTGAGAGCCAATGGCTCTTGGTGTCCTGGAGCATCTTGAGCAGCATCCCGAGCTCGATGCCATAGGGGTGCGGCTTGATCTCACGTGGCGATGGCGGGAGCTCGTGGTAGGTCCTCCGATGCTCCTTGGTTTCTCCTTCCGGGGTGCGGTACGTCAGCTTGACGTGCGGATTGGCAATGATCGTCTCCTCGATGTACTCGTCCACCGAGGCGCGCCCCTTCTGGTAACGGCCCTCGACCTCCATGGTCACCTGGGTTCCGCGGGGGAACTCCCAGGCGATCTGCTTCTTCTCCAGAATCCGCGGCTCGTTCTTCTTGGTGTCGATCTGCACTTCGAAGTAGTGCGCGGGCGTCCTCGGACTGGTGCGGGAGATGATCTGGACGGGCTTGCCGGTCGTGAGCTGCCCGTACATGCCGGCCGCCGAGATGCCGATGCCCTGCTGCCCTCGGCTCATGCGCAGCCGATGGAACTTGGACCCATAGAGCAGCTTCGCGAATATCCGTGGAATCTGCTGGCGGATGATGCCGGGGCCGTTGTCGGTGACCGCGATCCGGAAGCGGCTGGCCTGGCTCGGAGGAAGCGGAGCTTCCCCATTGGCGACGACCTGCACCTCGACGACCACGTCAGGGAGGATCCCGGCCTCCTCGCAGGCGTCGAGCGCGTTGTCGACGGCTTCCTTGACGCAGGTGAGCAGCGCCTTGCGCGGATTGTCGAACCCCAGGAGATGCCGGTTCTTCGTGAAGAACTCGGAGACGGAGATTTCCCGCTGGCGTGCCCCCATCTCGACGGCGGATACCGCCGGCTTCGGCGGCGGGGCGGACGGGCTGGCCTCCGAAGGGCTCAGCTTCGGGCCGCGCGCTGGCAACGGCTCTCCCGACGATCCTGAGGGCTCGCTCGATGGTTCCGCATGCCCTCATACAAACAGAGTCCGACGCAAGGACTCAAGTTTTCCCTTAATGCCCTCCCTCACCAGCCCGGCGCCGAGTGCCGACAATGGCGCTGTTAGAGCATCTCTCCGGCGTTTGACAGCGACGGGGAAGTTCCTGTATACGCACCCAAACTGCCTTTCATGGGTGGAGCACTCGGAATACTCGCTCAGGAAGGGCAGAGCGGGAGGCGGAAGCGGACGGAGGTGCGAACCATGATCTCGAACAGAACCGATCGAATCGTCCTGAATGTCCTTGTCGCTGGATTGTTGGCTGCGACGGCATCATGCACTCTGGTCACCGAGAGGCTCGGGGCGCGCGCGGCCAAGCCGGCTCCGGCGGTGGCAGGCTCACCGGAGCCTGAGGTGGTGCCAGTGAGCGTGCCATCGACGTCGGGCGCTCCGGATGCGGCCCCATCGAGGGTCGAGCGTCGAGAGCAACCGCAGGCGACGCAAGCTCCAGCGGCCGCGGCGGAGCGGCCGGCGAACGACGCGGACGATCCCCGCGCTGTCATCGACTGGCTACTCAATCCCTCGTCAGTGCGGGGGCGGTAAGTAGGCTTCAGCGCGCGCGGGTTGCGGCGTTCCTGCATATCGCTTGTCTGGTCGCATCCATCCTGACCGAGCGGCCCTGGACGGCCATCGGTTGACGCTCGAGGAGAGCGTTCGCCTACGTTACCCTCTGGCAAGGCACAGGGAGGGCCGGGCATGGCGGAGAACGTCACGAGCCCCTGGTGGCAACGACTCACGAGCATCGCGAAGCTCTTGTTTTGGGTAGTTCTGGCGGTGGTCGTCCTCCAGCAGGTCTACAGCTCCTCAAAGCCCACTGCGGCGCGAGCAGCGATCCTGGACCGGTTCCAACTGGAGCGGAAATCCCGGGTCATCGCCCTGATTCACCGTCAGGACACCGTGAGCATACTCGGCGTTCCGGTGGGTAGCCATATCAGCATCGAGGACTCCGAGGCCGTGTTGCGGGCGATCCGCCTCACCCCTGAGAACCAGCCCATCGACGTGATCCTCCACACGCCCGGAGGGCTCGTGCTGGCCGCCGAGCAGATCGCCAAGGCGCTCGTCCAGCGCAAAGCCAAGGTGACCGCGTTCGTACCCCACTACGCCATGAGCGGCGGATCGCTCATCGCGCTAGCTGCGGACGAGATCGTCATGGACCCCAACGCGGTCCTGGGTCCCGTCGATCCGCAGATCGGCGACCTGCCGGCGGGCTCGATCGTCAAGCTTCTCGAGCTGAAGAAACCCGCCGCGATCAGCGACGAGATGCTGATCCTCGTCGACATCGCGGCAAAGGCGCGGCTCCAGGTGGCCGTGTTCGTCGCCGAGGTGCTGGCAAAGCACCTGCCGCGCGACAAGGCCGCCGCGCTGGCCACGGCGCTGACCGAGGGCCGCTGGACCCACGACTTCCCCATCACCGTGGAGCTGGCTCGCCAGATCGGGCTCGCGGTTTCTACCAACATGCCGCGTACCGTCTACGACCTGATGGACCTCTACCCGCAGGGCGGCAAGGGACGCCCGTCGGTCCTCTATGTTCCGTTGCGACCGATGATGCCGAGCCGCGGTGAGACACCGAGGGCGCCGTCCAGCGCGCCGGAGGTTCCCACCCGATAAGTCAACGCAGTTCAGCTCTTCTCGATGTCGTAGCCTCGAGGCTTGAGACAGTCGACAAAGACCTGCCGGCGCTTGGTGACGCTGCCCCAGCTCCAGCCAAGGTTGTCTCGGACCGCCTTTCCCACCATCCCGAGCCCGCTCTCGGCTTCCCGCTGTGCCTGGCTGTCGCATTCGAGAAAGTCGATCAATACGCGTATCGGGTCACTCGTGGTCGGCGTGCGGGCCAGCCGCACGCGCTGCGACGTGGAGCGGACTCCTGGCGGCGCCTCGTATCCCGCGGAGATCATGCATGCGGCATAGCCGACGGCGACGTCCGCTGTCTTCTTCGCCCACTCGTCGCAACGGGCACGGTCGGCTTCGATCTGCGACGCGCTCTGATCTCTGAGTGGCGTCACCGTGACCCTTGCCGCCGCGGTGCAGGAAGTCAGGGTCAGGAGGGTGGCGAGACCGAGCAGAGCCTTCAGCATTCGCTCCGAGCGTAGCACGCGCTCAAGGCCCGACAGCCCTTATCCGCGTCCGGCTCGGGCGCTCTGGGCGAACGCGAGCAGGTGTGCGATCTCCCCGCGGGCCGGACGCCTACGCAGTCGGGCAAGCCGATCTCGTGTTACAGTGAACTCCGCCAGCCACTGTGGCCCCTAGGGTTGACGCGGGCGTGCGTCGAGACCCGGTGACGAAGGCACAGATTTCCCTTTCGGTCTGGAGTGCGCCATGCAGAGCGTTCAAGATCAACTCACAATCCTGCTCCGGGCGTACCGCACGATCCGCTTCTGTGACGCGTGTCTGGCGCTGAAGATGGGGGCCTTCCCCCGAGAGGTCCGGGAAGCCGTGGTCTTGATCGGCGCTGGATTTCAAATTTCTTCTGGACAGTGTTCCGAATGTCTACAGGAGAGGACGGTCGTTCGCGCTCTCGCAGCCTGAGCTGTTTCCACAACTGGAACCTACCGCCCCCACCGTCCCTTTAGAATTGTTAGTCGTCGATCGTCCGCCGGCGCAGCTCGTCGATCGCGCCGGGTGGCACGAGGAGCGGCAACGCCCGGCGCCAGACCGTCGGCGAAGGATGGCGTGATCACGCCGAGCGGCTCCGTCCCCTCGTACTGGGAGAAGTACGAGCCCGTGAAGGCAGCCAAGCGTGTCTACGGCGTCAGGGCCGTCGTCGACGAGATCGAGGTCAAGCTTCCGGGCTCCAGTGAGCGGACCGACAGCGACATCGCGGAGGCCGCCGTCAGAGCCCTGAAGAACAACCTCTCCGTGCCCGACGACAAGATCAAGGTCACCGTCCGCGAGGGCTGGATCACCCTCGAGGGCGAGGTCGAATGGCAACACCAGAAGACTGCCGCCGAGAGCTCCGTGCGATACCTCGTCGGGGTGAAGGGGGTCAGCAACCTGATCACGGTCAAGCCTCGCGTGACCCCGGCCGACATCAAGATGAAGATCGAGGATGCGCTCAAGCGTAGCGCGGAGATGGACGCGCGCCGCATAACTGTCGAGGTCTCCGGTAGTAAGGTCACGCTTCGCGGCAGCGTGCGCTCGTGGGCGGAGAGCAAGGAGGCCGAACGGGCGGCCTGGGCGGCGCCCGGAGTCTCCCACGTGGAGAACCTCCTCTCGATCATGCCGTAGCCAGCGTTCGACCACTTCGCGCCGGTGGCCCGGGGCCGGCGAGCCCTGGGCTCACCAAGGCGTCGTGGCTGGCCGCGATGGCCGGCGGCTTCGCCCATCTGCTCGCGCTGCCGAACAAGATCGGGTTGTCTCGGGAAGGCTACCTGAGGGTTCAGCAGATAGGCCCCAACGGGATCCCGATAACACGCGTCGGCGCCTTGCGCGCCGGGTGTGAATTGACAACACTGTCCCCATGGGGAAGGTGTCGCAAACCGTTCTGGAAGCAGCCGGGCGCGAGGTGGTGATCACCAACCCGGGCAAGGTGTTCTTTCCCCAGGCCGGCCACACGAAGCTGGACCTGGTGAAGTACTACGCGGCGGTGGCCGAGGGGGCGCTGCGGGGGATCGCGGCGCGGCCGATCGTGCTCAAGCGTTACGTGAACGGCGCGGAGGGTGAGCCGTTCTTTCAGAAGCGGGCCCCCGAACAGCATCCCGAGTGGATCGAGACGGTGGAGCTGCGCTTTCCATCCGGCCGGACGGCGAGAGAGATCGTCGTGCGCGACGCGGCGCAGCTTCTGTGGATCATCAACCTCGGGTGCATCGACCTGAACCCGCATCCGGTGCGCACCGACGATCTCGAGCATCCCGATGAGCTGCGCGTCGACCTCGACCCGGGCCCGGGTACCAGCTGGGACGACGTGCGGCGCGTGGCCCTGATCGTCCATGACGTGCTCGACGAGCAGAAGCTCCGCGGCTGGCCCAAGACCTCGGGATCACGGGGCATGCACATCTACGTGCGCATCGAGCGGCGCTGGAGCTTCGATCAGGTGCGGCGCGCCACGCTGGCCCTCGCTCGCGAGGTGGAGCGGCGCGCGCCCGGGCAGGCGACGAGCAAATGGTGGAAGGAAGAACGCCACGGCGTCTTCCTCGATTACAACCAGAACGCCAAAGACCGCACCGTGGCGTCGGCCTGGTCGGTGCGGCCGACACCCGACGCGCGCGTGTCGATGCCCCTCGAATGGGACGAGGTCGCCGGCTGCGATCCGGCGGCTTTCACCCTGGTCACCGCCCCTGCGCGTCTGGCTCAACGCGGCGACGCGTCGGCGGCGATCGACACCGCCCCGGGATCGCTCGACAAGCTGCTCGAGCTGTCCGCCGCCCAGGAAGCCGCGGGCCTCGGCGACGCGCCCTGGCCGCCGCACTACAAGAAGCAACGCGACGAGCCCCCGCGTGTCGCTCCATCACGCGTGAAGAGCGCGAACGTCACCAAGAAAGGGAGCGGCCACCGGCAATCGACACAACCTCTCATCACGGTCGCCAAGGCGAAGCACAAAGAGGACGCGCTGGCCGGCCTCGAACGCTGGAAGGCACGCCATCCGGGGGCTGCGACATTCCTCCAGGTCGACGACGTCCTCGTCGACTCGATGCGCGGACGCTCGTCCACGTGGACGCGGATCCGGATCAATTTGCGCCATGTCCCCGAAGGCGAGCGCGGCGCCGAGGAACCGCCTGATCCCGACTACGATCCGTGGCGCGACATGGAGTCGGGGCGGCGCGAGTCGCGGGCGCCGAAGACGCGCTCCAGCTCGTAGGGAGGCGTGACCTCCAGCTGATCGTAACGGCAGTCCCGGGGTCGCTTGTCGGGGCGCCAGCGCACGAACTGCGCGGCATGCCGGAAGCGAGTCCCCTGCATATGGTCGTACGCGACCTCGCAGACGCGCTCGGGCCGGAGCGGCTCCCAGCTCAGGTCCTTGCCCCGATTCCAACGGCTGCTCGCCCCGGGCAGGCGCTGCCCCGCCGCGTTCGCTTCCGACTCCGCCTCCGCCCAGTCGCGCCAGGGATGGCCCTCGAGCGCGTTCTGCCGCAGCGGCGCCAGCTCGGCGACGAGCTGCTTGCGCACAGCATTGGTGAACGCCGCGGTGACGCCGACGTGATGCAGCGTGCCCTCGTCGTCGTAGAGGCCCAGCAGGAGCGAGCCAACCATCGTGCCCACGCCGTTCTTGTGCCAGCGGAAGCCGGCGACCACGCAGTCGGCGGTGCGCGCGTGTTTGACCTTGATCATCGTGCGCTCGCCAGCGCGGTACGGCGCATCCATACGCTTGGCCATGACACCGTCGAGCCCCGCGCCCTCGAAGCGTCGGAACCAGTCCTCGGCGAGGGCGCGGTCGCGCGTCGCCGGTGAGAGGTGCACCGACGGCGCCGCGCCCGCCAACACCTGCTCGAGCCGCTCGCGCCGCACGGCGAGCGGCGCCTCGCGCAGGTCTTCGTCGCCCAGCGCGAGCAGGTCCCAGGTCACGAACGAGGCCGGCGACTGCGCGGCCAGGAGCTTCACCCGCGACGCGGCGGGATGGATGCGCAAGAGCAGCGCCTCGAAGTCGAGCCCGCCGGCGCCGACGATGACGATCTCGCCATCGACGACGCAGCGCTCGGGGAGCGCGGCGGCCAGAGGCGCCAGGAGCTCGGGGAAGTATCGGTTCATCGGCTTCTCGTCACGACTCTGCAGCAAGATGTCGTCACCGTCCCGAAACACCAGCGTACGAAAGCCGTCCCACTTGGGCTCGAACAGCCAGCCGGCGCCGGCGGGCAGGACTTCGGCGGCGCTGGACAACATGGGCTGGAGCGGCGGGCTGAAGGGCAGGCCCACGGCTCAATCTTAGCCCCTGGTCATGACTCCTGCCTCCGCCGCCGCAAGGGCCTGCCGTGGGTGCGGGGCATGCCGTATGATATGCGGCGATTCACGAGGCAACGCCATCCTGACGGCCGAGCCACGGGGGAATCTGCCACGGCGCCGCTTCTGACCGTCACCGGTGTCACCAAGCGTTTCGGCGGCGTCGAAGCGCTCGCCGGTTGCACACTCGCCATCGCCGAAGGCTCGATCACGGGCCTCATCGGACCCAACGGCGCGGGCAAGACCACGCTGTTCAACGTGATCAGCGGGCTCACCCCTGCCGACGGCGGCGAGATACGCCTGGGCGCCGATCGTCTCGACGGACGTTCAGCGCACGCGATCGCTCGGCGCGGTCTCGGGCGCACGTTCCAGATTCCGCGCCCACTCGGCCGGATGACCGTGATGGAGAACGTGCTCGTCTACGCCAACGATCAGCCGGGCGAGAGGCTCGCGGGCGTGTTCACGGCACCCAGGTACGTGAGAGCCGAGGAGCACCGCGCCCGCGCCCGGGCGCAAGCGATCCTCGACTCCATGGAGCTCGCGCACCTCGCATCCGCGCGTGCAGAGACGCTCTCCGGCGGCCAGAAGAAACTGCTCGAGCTGGCGCGCGTGCTGATGAGCGACCCACGCCTCATCCTCCTCGACGAACCCGGCGCCGGCGTGAATCCGACCCTGATGCGGTCGCTGGTCGAGACGATCCGTGCGCTCCGCGCGGCCGGGCGCACGTTCCTCCTGATCGAGCACGACATGGATCTCGTCACCGAGCTCTGCGATCCGGTGATCGTGATGGCCCAAGGGCGCACGCTCATGGAGGGGCCGTTTGCGGAGGTCCGGCGTGATTCGCGGGTGCTCGAAGCCTATTTGGGAACATGATGGGCCCCGAAATGGCCCCCCATACTCCCCAATGCTCGGAGCGCCCCGGCCAAGCCGCGCCGCTGCTCGAGGTGCGCGATCTGTCGGCCGGCTATGGCGACAACGACATCCTCCGTGGTCTCTCGCTTCACGTCGACGATGGCGAGCTGGTCGCCGTGATCGGACCGAACGGCGCCGGAAAGTCGACGCTGCTGAAGACGCTGGCCGGCCTCGTGTCCCCGCGCTCTGGTCGAATCGCGCTGCGCGGAGCCGACATCACCGGCGCCGGCACTCGACGCATCGTCGCGAGCGGTCTCTGCTACGTGCCGCAGGAGGCGAACGTCTTTCCGTCGCTCAGCGTGTGGGAGAACCTCACGATCGGCGCCTGGACGGCTCCGGGCACGTCGAGCGCACGGGCTCGCGCCGTCGTCGAGCTCTTCCCGGTCCTCGCCGAGCGCCGGCGGGCCCGGGCCGGAACGCTCTCGGGCGGCGAGCGACAGATGCTCGCGATGGCGATGGCGCTCATGGTGGAGCCTCGCCTGCTGCTGCTCGACGAGCCGTCGGCGGGGCTCGCGCCGGCGCTCCAGCGCCTCGTGTTCGACCGCGTCCGCGAGATCAACTCGCGGGGGCTCGGCATCCTTCTCGTGGAGCAGAACGCGCGCGAGTCGCTGGTGCTGTGTCAACGAGCGTATGTTCTCGCGATGGGGCGGGTCCGCGCCGAAGGACCGGGCGAGATGCTTCGCGACGATCCCGAGATCCGACGTCTTTATCTCGGCGGCTGACATCACGGGGAGAGAGACATGACGACCATGACGCGGCGGCAGATCTTGAAGGCTTCGGGAACAGCCGGACTCGTGTTGAGCGCACCGGCGATCCTCACGGCGCAATCGAAGGATCCCATCCCCATCGGGACCCTGTGTCCACTCACCGGCGCCGGCGGCTCCTATGGTCCCGACATGCAGCGCTCGGTGGTGGCGGTCGTCGAGCGGATCAACAAGGCCGGCGGGATCCACGGCCGACCCGTCCAGCTCTTCCACGAGGACGACCAGACGAACGCCGAGGCAGGTGTGCGCGCAGCGCGCAAGCTGATCGACGTCAACAAGGTGGTCGCGATCGTCTCCACGTGGGCTTCCGCAGTGACGCTGGCGGTCAGGCCCCTCTGCGTCGAGGCGAAGGTCTTCGTCATCGGGGTGTCGGGCGCGGACGCCGTGACCCAGGGCGATCACAAGGGCTACATCGCGCGCACGCAGCCGAACACGCAGCTCCAGGGCCGCATGTACGCGAAGTTCGCGCTCACGAAGAAGGAGTGGAAGCGCGTCGCCTACATGGCGCTCCAGACGCCGTATGCGCAGTCCTTCGGTGACGCCTTCTCGGGTGTCCTGAAGGGCGCGGGCGTCACGATCACCGACAGCCTCATCTACGAGGACAAGAAGCCCTCGTACCGCAGCGAGGTCACGCGCGTGATCGCGACGAATCCCGACCTGATCATGCTCGAAGGCTACACACCCGACTCGGTCGTCATGGCCAAGGACCTCTACCGGGCCGCCTACAAGGGCGCGATCCTCGCGCCGAGCTTCGCGGTCAACGCGAAGTTCATCGAGGGCGTGGGCGCGGACGTGGCGGAGGGGATCTGGAACATGGATCGGGCGCCGTTGTTCGATTCGGCAGCCTACAAGGAATTCTCCGCCGCCGTGCCGCGCGGGGACCAGAGCCCGTACGCCCCACAAGCGTGGGATCAGATGACGCTCGTCGCGCTCGCGCTCGCGGCCGCCAAGGGGGAGGCGTCGGGAACCGTGATCAAGGACAATTTGAGAACGGTCTCGAACCCGCCCGGCACCGTCGTGTACTCCTTCGCGGACGGCGCAAAGCTCCTCGCCGACGGCAAGAAGATCAACTACGAGGGCGCGTCGGGCTCGTGCGACTTCGATCAGATCGGCGACATTCTCTCGGCCCCGTTCAGTGTCCAACAAGTACGCAAGGGCAAGTCCGAGCCCGTCATGATCGTCAACCCCTGACGGTTCCTTCGGGGGATGCCGCCCATCGCGCAGTACATCTTCAACGGCGTCGTCACGGGCGGCATCCTCGCGCTGCCCGCGGTCGCGTTCTCGCTCCTCTGGCGGCTCTTGCGCTTCCCGAACTTCGCCGTCAGCACGTACCTCACGGTCGGCGCCTACGTCGCGCTGGTGCTGAACCACGGCGTGCGCGCCTCGATCGGGCTGGCCTGGCTCGGCGCGCTCGTCGTGACCGGCGCCGTCGCGCTCGGGGTCGACCGCATCGCGTTCCGACCGATGCGCGATCGGCGTCCGTTCTCGCTGGCCATCGCGTCGATCGGCGTCGCGTTCATCCTGGAGAACGTCGTCCGCTTCGTCTGGGGCAATGACTTTCGGAGCTACGACGTGCCCGTCACGCGCGGCCTGAGCGTCGCCGGGCTCCGGGTCGGCCGCGACCAGCTGCTCATCCTCGGCGTCGCGGTGATCTTGATGGCGCTCGCCCAGACGTTTCTTCTCCGGACACGGCTCGGCATCGCGATGCGCGCGACCGCCGACAATCCGCAGCTCGCGGCAGTCAAGGGCGTACCCACCGAGCGCGTGATCGCACTCGCCACCCTGGGCGGCGGTGCGCTCGCGGGCGGTGCCGGCGTCTTCCTCGGTCTCGACGCCAGCATCGATCCGTTGATGGGCGGCGGGCTCATCATCTCGGTCTTCGCCGCGGCCATTCTCGGTGGCATCGGGTCCGCGCCGGGGGCCCTCGCGGGCGCCTTGATCGTCGGCGTCATGGAAGAGGTCGGCACGCTCGCGGTCCCACCGACGTACAAGACGGCGATCGGCTTCACGATCATCCTCGCGGTGTTGCTGGTTCGGCCGACCGGCCTCGCCGGCGCCCGCTCGTGAGCGATCGCGAGTGACCGCGTACCTCACCGCCATCGCGACGCTCGTCGGGGTCCGCGCCCTCCTGACGCTCGGGCTGAACGTCCAGTGGGGGCTGGCCGGTCTCGTGAATCTCGGCGTCGTCGCGTTCTTCGCCGTTGGCGCGTACACATCGGCCCTGTTGGCCGTCGGGGGCACGCCGCTCGCCCTCGCGTGGCCGGCGGCGATCGGGCTCGCCGCCGCCGCCGGCGCCGGCCTGGCGATGATCGCCCTGCGGCTCCGAGAAGATTACCTCGCCATCGTCACGCTCGGGTTCGCCGAGGTCTTGCGGCTGTTCCTCTTGAACGAAGCCTGGCTCACCCGCGGCGCGAACGGCGTGACCGCGATCCCGCGCCCGCTCCACGGTCAGTTCGCCGCCCACTACGACCTCTTTTACCTGGCCTTGGTGCTGGGCACGGTCGCGCTGGCCTACGCCGCGCTCGAGCGCCTGCGTCGCTCGCCGTTCGGCCGCGTCCTTCGCGCGATCCGCGAGGACGAGATCGTCGCCGCCGTCGCGGGCAAGCCCGTGTTCAGGTTCAAGGTCCAGGCCTTCGCCCTCGGCGCCGGCGTCGCGGGACTCGCCGGCATTCTCTTCGCACACTATCTCGCCTACGTCGAGCCGAACATGTTCCTGCCTCAGGAAAGCCTCTTCGTCTGGCTCGCGCTCATTCTCGGGGGCAGCGGCAACAACCGCGGTGCCCTCCTCGGCTCCGCCGTGCTCCTCGGCCTTCTCGAAGGCAGCCGATTCGCGAAGGACGTGATCCCGTTCCTGACGGGCGTACGGCTGGCCGCGGCGCAGCAGATCCTCGTCGGCGTGGTGCTCGTGGTACTGATGATCCGGCGTCCGGAGGGATTGCTGCCGGAGAAGCCGGGTTCCGCGTGAGGGGTCGGGTGTCGTGCCTCGTGGGCCGTTCTCGAAGCGGGAGGAAGCGATGCGCGTAGGGTTCATCGGCCTGGGGAACATGGGCGAGCCGCTCGCGGACTTCGTGCGCAAGGGCGCCTTCTCGCTCGTGGTCCACGACCTGAGGCAAGAGGCGGCGGCGACGCTACTCGACCGTGGCGCCGTGTGGGCGCCGTCGCCGAGGGACGTGGCCGCGCAGTGCGAGGTCATCTGCGTCTGCGTCCCCGGTCCCCCGGAGATGCAGGCCGTCACGGTCGGCGCCGGCGGGATCCTGGAGGGCGTGACGGCGGGATCGGTGGTGATCGACCACACCACGAACGCCCCGGCCGTCGTGCGGGCCGTCGGCGACGCGCTGAAGGCGCGCGGCGCGCACCTGCTCGACGCGCCCCTCGACGGCGGACGCGAGGGCGCCCTCGAGGGGAAGGTCACCCTGTTTGTCGGTGGCGATGAGGCCATCCTGCATCGGGTGAAGCCGGTGCTCCACACCTTTTCGAAGAGCGTGGTCTGGGTGGGCGAGCTCGGCGCGGGATCGATCACCAAGCTCGTCCACAACGCTCTCGCGATGAGCATCGATCTGCTGCTCGCGGAGTGCCTGACCCTCGGCGCAAAGGCCGGCGTCGCGCTGCCTCGACTCGTCGAGGCGTTCCGCGAGGGCTGTATCGTCGGCCAGAACATGACGTTCACGAAGCGGCTGCCCGCCACGCTCTTCCGCGGCGATTTCGCCGCGCGGTTCGCCCTGGCCCTCGCCTACAAGGACTTCCGGCTCGCCGCAGAGCTCGCGACGCAGCACGGCGTGCCGACGCGCCTGCTCGACCTCTGTCAGATGGAGCTGCTGGAGGCAATGAATCGCGGCTGGGGAGATCAGGACCGCACGAAGGCGTCGACGCTCCAGGAGGAACGCGCCGGCGTCACGCTCAGGCTGTAGCCGCGAATCCGGCTTACCGCGCTGAGACCGTCCCCGGCATCGTGGCCCGCCGCACCTCGTCGGGCTCCGGGCGCGTCACCGGCGTCCCGCGTCGGCCGAGCTTCGCCTTGTCCATGCCGTAGAACTTCAGGCTGTTGTCGAGCAGCATCTTGCGCTTGGCGGAGTCCGGCACGTCCTTGCGCCTGAGCAGCGACGCGACCGTCCCAGGATACGGATTGCCGTCGTGCCCCGTTTCGCCGACGAAGAGTGCGTCGAAGTGCAGATAGTCCGAGGCGAACAGCATCGCGTCTTCGCCGACGTGCTCGAGGAACAAGGGGATGAACTCGTCGCCGGGCTCACAGCTGAAGAACACGCGGCCGCTCCGAACGTACTCGCTCGGCTTCGCGGAGATGTGCGCCCACCGCTCCGGCGCGACCTCGTTGTACTCGTCCATGCGGTGGATCCAGTAGGGCACCCACCCCGCGCCCGCTTCCAGGAACGCGATCCGCAAATTCCTGAACCGCTCCAGCACCCCACTCGTGATGATATTGGAACACGCGAGCATCTGCGCGAAGGTGTGCGCCATGTGCGAGGCTTCGAGCATGTGATCGGGGCGGTTGACGTCGAAGTAGCTCCGGAACAACGACGGCAACGCAGGACCGTGGACGGCGACCGCCACGTTCAGTCGCTCCGCTTCCGCCCAGAAGTCCGTGAGCCGCGCGTCGCTCAGCAGCGTGTCTTCGCGCACCGTGCACCCGATCTGGATGCCGACCATCTTCAGCTGAGTCACCGCCCGATGCATCTCCTCGATGGCGCCCGGCACGTCCTGGAGCGCCACGATGCCGATGCCCTTGAGCCGCTGGGGGCACACCTCGCAGTAGTCGTGCAGCCAGTCGTTGTACACGCGCGCGCGCGCCGCGGCGAAGCCGGCGTCGTGGGTCACCGTGAGCGGCAGTTCGTCGGTGGGGTAGATGACGGCCACGTCGATCTGGTCGCGGTCCATGTCCGCGAGGCGGGCCCACGGATTGTAGGTCCCCATCCGGCGATAGTGGGTGGCCTTGCCCTTGGGCGGCGGCAGGTTGCCATTGACGCCCACGAATCCGCACTCCGTGTCGGGCCCCCACACCTTGCCGTCCACGAGTCTCACGATGTTGCCGCGGGAGGCCTGCGTGTAGACGGGGCGCCTTTCCCGGTATTTCGGATCGATCCGCTCGTAGGTTTCGTTGACCTCGATCACGTGCCCGTCGCCGTCGATCACCAAGTCGAGTCCGTCGATCATCGCTGGCTCCTTTTGCGTGACGCGTGTGGCCTACGCCAGATCTTTGTCGCCCCGCGCTCCTGCCGACCTACGATGCCCGGCGCGCCGCCGTCACATTACGCGCGATGAACGCCTTCACCATCTCGTGGGCGCGGTCGGTCTGCGGCCCCAGCTTCGCGACCCACTCGTGCTCGCACCCTTCGAAGACGTGCAGCTCACAATCGCCGCCCGCCGCGCGGTACGACGCGGCGAATTTCTCCTGCACGGCCGGCAGCACGTTGTCGTCGAGCGCCCCTTGCATGATCAGCAGCGGCGGCAGCGTCGCCGCCTCGCGCCGATCGAGGATCTGCTGCGGATTGCCTTCGACGATCGTCTCCCACGGCCGGAAGTAGGTCTTGTTGTTCTTGATCATCCCCTCGCGCTTCATCTTCTCCGCCTGCTGGTAGCGCGCATGGGTGTCGCTGATCGGGGACCGCGTCGCCACGTACGCCACCGTCGCATCGACGTTCGGGACGGCCGTCAATGGGATCGCGTTGTAGCGCGCATCGCGCGGCCGTAGAGCGAGCAGCTCGGCGACGTGCCCGCCGCTGGAGCTGCCCAGCACGCCGAGTTTCACCGCATCTCCATTCCACTCCGCCGCTTTCGATTTCAGCCAGCGCACTCCGTAGTTCGCGTCCTGCACCGACGCGGGATACGGGGCGTCCGGCGCGAGCGTCAGGTCGATGGCCACCACGAGCACGCCGCTCGCCGCCACCGCGCGGTCCATCGGCTCGTTCGCCAGGCGGTCCTTGTTGTTCCAGGCGCCGCCGTGCAGATCGAGCAGCGTCGGGAACGGTCCGACGCCGTGCGGCTGATAGATGCGGGCCATCAAGATCCGTCCGCTCGCCGCGCGCCGGAATTCGACCTCGCTCACCTTGAGCTCGAACTTCGCCGCCGGATCGTAAGCCGCTTTCATCAGGGGTCCTCCCGCATTGTTCGCGCGAGCGGGAGCCGACCACAGCGTCGATACGACAGGCACGCCGGACGCGCCCAGCGCGGTCATCTTGAGAAAATCCCGGCGTCCGAGGTGCTTGTCCATGTACGGATGGCCTCCTTGCCAGACGGGCGTCGCCAAATCCCACACATTATTCCACGTCTGAGGAGAATGCGCAGGTACACTCCGAGGCCGATGCCGATGGCGGTCACGCGGCGAGGCGACGTCGCGGCGAATCGCGAAAACTCGCCGGCGGCCGCGTCGCAGTTCCGTGATAGCCTCGGCCGAGGTAACCCGGTGAGCCTCGACCGCGAGACGTGGAGTCTACTGGGGCGCAGCAAGCCGATCCGCGCGGTTCTGGCCGACGTTCAGCGCCTGATTCCGAGCCTCGGGGTGGGCCATCGAGTGCCGCCGATCTTGCTCCAGGGCGAGACGGGGACCGGCAAGGGTCGGTTCCCATCTATGCCCCGCGCGTGCTCGCGTCCCTCGGCACGGTCTACACGGTCACCGGGAGCGCGAAGAACGGCCTCGCCTTCCTGCAACGCGCGGCGACCGAGGGAGAAGCCAATCGTATCCTCTACGAGCACGCGATGATCCTCATCCAACTCGATGAGGCCCATCTCGGGGATAGCCCGGAGCACGCGGAGCGAAACGCCACGCGCGCTCTCGAGGTGGCCCGTCAGCACGGGGAGAGGGGCAATGAAGCGTGGGCCGTTCACCTGCTCAGCCGGGTAGCCGCTGCTTGCCCGTCAGCTGCTGGCTCGTCAGCTGCTCACCCGTCAGCCCAAGATGACGCGGCATTCACTCACACGACGCGCGCGATGACGCTGGCCAAGGAACTCGGTATGCGCCCGCTCGTCGCCCACTGTCACCTCGGCCTCGGCACGCTGTACCGGCGGACCGCCAAGAACCAGGAGGCGCGCGAGCACCTGACCACCGCGACCACGATGTACCGCGAAATGGATATGCGCTTCTGGCTGGAGCAGGCCGAGGCGGAGATGAGGAATTCTTGAGCGACTGGAGCAAGGTGACCAGGCCAATTCCTATCCCGAACGAATGGACGAAACCATTCTGGGAAGCGGCCAGGCGCGGCGTGCTGGCGCTGCAGCGCTGCCAGGCGTGCGGACACTTCCAGCATCCGCCGTACGCGACCTGCGTGAGCTGCATGGCGATCGACCTCGCGTTCGAACCCGTCAGCGGCAAGGGCGCCATCTACGCCTACACGATCATGTACCACGCCGGTGACCGCAGATTTGCCGCGGCAATCCCTTACGCGAGCATCATCGTGGAGCTCGACGACGCACCAGGAGCGCTGCTGGCTGGCAATCTGCTCGAAGCTTCGTACACGGAGGCGAAGGTGGGGCGTCGCGTGGAGGTGGTCTTCGCACCGCTGAACGACGACATCACGCTGCCGCAGTTCCGGCTGGCGCACGACGCGAAGTAGGCGCAAGGAGATCTGCCGCATGTGGGAGCAGCGGTGCAAGGTCGCGGTGAGCGGCGTGGGCTTCTCACGCGTGACGCGCTCGGCCGAGATCCCCCTGGCCGCGCACGCGCTCGAGGCGGTAAAGGGCGCCGTGGAAGACTCCGGGCTCGCCATGTCGGACATCGATGGGCTGGCGACGTATCCGGAGCTGCCGGCGACGGGGCACGCGGTGGTGGACGGCATCACCATCGTGTCCGTCAACTGCATGATGGCGATGCTGAAGCTCCCGAACCTCTCCTGGCACGTCCAGGTAGAGACGGTGAACATCGGCGGCGCCGTCCAGCAGGCCGTCAACGCGCTGCTCGCCGGGGTCTGCCGGTACGCGGTCGTCTGGCGAGCGATGCACACCCCCCGCGGCACCTATCAGAACTTGCCCGGCACGTATGCCCAGGGCGCGTCGCAGTTCACCGCTCCGTACGGGTTCGGTGGTCCGGGACAGGGCATGGCCGTCGCGTACACGCGCTGGCTGGAGCGGCACCACCAGAACCGGGAGAAGATGGCGACGCTCGCCGTGACCCAGCGCCGGCACTCGCACATGAACCCTCACGCTTACTTCTACAAAGTGCCGCTCACGCGCGAGGACTACCTGAATTCGCGGATGGTCGCGTACCCGTTCTGTCTCTACGACTGCGATATCCCGGTGCAAGGGGCGGTCGCCATCGTCCTCACCACCGCCGACCGCGCGCGCGATCTGCGGCCGCGCCCCGCGTACATCGCGGGCTACGGTCAACGGCTGGCGTTCGAGGTGGCGGGACGCATCGGGAGCCTGAGCAGCTACATGGAGGGCGGCCGCAGCTCGTCGCGCCTCACCTGGGAGCGATCGGGCTTCTCCCCGAAAGACGTCGACGTGGCGCAGATCTACGACGGCTTCTCCGCCTCGGTCATCTACGGCCTCGAGTCCTACGGGTTCTGCAAGGAGGGAGAGGCTCTCGATTTCATCCAGGATGGACGCATGGAGCTGGACGGCGAGCTCCCGCTGAACACCTTCGGCGGGAGCCTGGGCACGGGCCGCATCCATGGTCTCTGGCACATCATCGAGGGGGCGCTGCAAGCGTCGGGGCGGGCCGGGGAGCGCCAGGTCAAGGACGTCAACGTCTCGTTCGTCGGCGCGAGCGCTCCCATCGTGCAGGGGACCACGTTCATCTTCGTCAAGGAACCTTACTAGTGCCGTGTCGTCGCACCGCCCGCCCCTTCGTGGGACACGGCACTACCACGTGCCAGCGGGTGCAAGACGTCGATCGCCCAGCCCCCGTCCAGGCGCTCCCCCAGCCACCTCGGCGTCGCGGTCCGCGCGGTCAGGACCAGCCCCTCCGCATCGTGCCGGGCTCGGAGGACCGTGACGGGATCGCCGAGCACTTCCAGAGGGCGCGGCACCTCGGGCAGAAGCCGGCCGTCCGGCCGGCGGAAGCGAAGCTCGCCGTCCGACTGTCGATCGATGGGTCATACGGCGACTCGTATCTCGGCATCGCGAAACTCCGTCGCGTGGCGAGGTGAATTGCTGGTCGCGGTTGCCGCCAAGCCCGGGGTCGGGTTGTAGGGTAGCGGCCGCCGGAGGCGGACGGCAAGGGCCGCCGCCTGTTCGTCGGCGCTGCTATGATGGCCGTCAGCCGGGCGAGGCCGACCCGGCGCGAGGAGGACCGCCATGATCACCGACATCGCGTCCTATCTCCGCTTCTTCGACACCGTGCGGCGACGGACCGATCGCGACGTCGCGGCGCTCCCGGCAGAAGCCGCCGCGTGGCGGCCGCCCGCGGCCGGTGGCGAGGCCGGCTGGAGCATCGGCGACATCGTGGGTCACATCGGTGGGACGCGCCTCTACTTCGCCAGCGCCTACCGGGGCGAGGGCTGGATCACCACGAAGTCCGAGATGGATCGCGACGACCAGCGGACGTGGCTGCCCTGGCTGCAGACCTCCGCCGAGCGCTTCGTCGCGCTGCTCCGGGACACACCGGATACGTGGCTCACCCGCCGGATCGAGATGGTCGACACTCCCGGGTCGCTCTCCGGCTGGCGCATGCTCATGATGATGCTCGAGCACGAGGTCCACCATCGCTCTCAGATCGACACCTATGCCGGCCTCCAGGGCTGGCCAGTGCCCCACATCTTCGAGCGCTCGTTCGAATCGATCGACGCCCTGCAGTCCGCCCAGCACGCCCGCTACCGCCGTTGATAGAGACGTCTCGTTCGCGGCGGCGCGAGCGCTCCCATCGTGCAGGGAACCACCTTCATCTTTGTCAAGGAACCCTACGACCCAGGTGATCGGCCAGCCGCAACGCCAGCGCAACAATAGTGAGGGTCGGGTTCGCATGACCGCTCGTCGGGAACACGGAGCTTCCGGCGACATGGAGATTCGAGATTCCGTGAACGCGACAATTCTGATCGACTACGCCCTGCTTCGGGTCGGGATGCATGCGTGTCGTGCCTATGTGGTGGCAGGAAGACTCGATCTTGAGGGCCTTCATGCCCTTCGAAGGCTCGTAGTCGATGCGCATCCTGGCGATCCCCGCTCTTTCGAACGTCAACGCCAGCGCCTCCTGGGCGCGCAGCCAGCCGTCGATATCCGCCGCATTTATCCGCCAGTCGAGTTGCGCGACCGGTTGCCCGAGGCGGTCCTTCTTATGCCGGTTCACGGTGACCCGGCTGTCGGCATTCGGCGAGCATTCCAGGTGATGGCGGAGGTCGGCGTACAGGAGCATCTGTTCCCGGTTCAGCAGTGACGCCCACGCGTAGGAAGCGCCGTTGCCGACCATCGAAAAGAACGTGGACAAGTTGCGCCCGAAGTTATCCAGAATTTCCCTGCGCTTCAGCGTTAGCGACAGGTCCCAGTAGTTGTGCTTGAGTGTGTTCAGGCTGTTGCCCATCCCCTCGAAGTGGGGCTTCAGGTCGATGTTGAAATTGATCGAGCCCACCTTCTGCGTCAATGCAGGCGTCGGAGTTATGCTGCCGAATCCCCGGATCTTGGGAACGGAGTCGTAGACGTAGTACCCGATGTCGAGCTTGGGATCGGCAGGCGTCATGGCGCCTGAGAAGAACTCCGGATGATCCATGAAAAAGCGCCCGACCAGATCGTTCGCGTTGCCGATTCCGTTCGCCTGGACGTCGTTGGAGCTGAGGAGCAGGCGCGCATTCTCGATTCCGCCACACGCCAGGATGTACTGGCGTGCCTGGACCTCGATGGTCTTCCCGTCGGGTCCGGCGACGGACAGGCCCTTGCACGAAGCACCGTTCGATTCGAGCCGAACGGCAGTCACCGTGGCGTTTAGCACCGCCGTTATCTTCCTGGACGCCTCGACCTCCGGTCGATATTTCTTGCCGAAACGGGTGGGCGGGCTCAACTGGAAATACGCGGTCGAGAATTCGTCGCCGTTCCAGGATAGAGGCTGCTGTTTGCGCAGCTTCGCCCATCGCTCGACCTCGAATCCCAGTTTGTCCAGCTCGCATATTTCGGACGCGGCGGCGTAATAGGACGTCAAATCCGCCTTCGAAATCGGCCAACCGCTGTGCTTGATCCAGGCGCGTTCGGCAAAATCCACCGGGTCCAGGGGCGCGCACCACCCCACCCAGTGGAAACTCGTGCCTCCGAACGCCCGTACGCGGCTGGTGCGAAGATAACTCGTCCGACCCAGCGCATCGTCGCCGTCATTCAACGCCTGGGCCCTTTTCGTGTAGCCGAATGTTCCACTTTCGAGCAGCAGCGCGTCCCGCCCCAGGGACTGCAGCCGGCGGGCGATCGTGAGGCCAGCCGGCCCCGATCCCACGACCGCGATGTCCGTTTTCAGCGGTCCGCCGGGCCTTTCCTTGCCGAGATCAATGAACATGAAGCCTTTCGTCGACTAGATTGGTAATAATCTAACCTATATGGGTTGGCTGTGCGACGGGCGTCTCCCGGCTTGGCCTACCTCGGCGATGTACTTTCTAGGGACTTTCCGGAAAGGGACCGAATGAGTTGTAGACTCGTCGATGAGGCGAGCCGGGGACGAGCGAGGAGGACACCGATGGCGGTCGAGGTGGCGGCGGCGTGACGCTCTTCACCCGTGAGGAGTATTGACATGGCGAAAGGACACCAGAATGCCAACGTTTGAACACCACGGTGCGTCCATCTACTACGAGGAGTTCGGTCAGGGCTTTCCCATCCTCACGTTCGCGCCCGCGGGCCTGCAGTCGATCATCAAAGTCTGGAGCAGCCCCTCCGCTCCCGTGAACCCCACCACCGAGTTCGCGGCAAACTACCGGGTGATCGCGATGGATCAGCGCAATGCCGGCGGCCAGTCCCGCGCTCCAATCACCGCGCAGGACGGCTGGCACACCTACGCCGCCGACCACATCGCCCTGCTCGACCACCTGCGCATCGACCGGTGCCACCTGTATGGCCAGTGCATCGGTGGGTCCTTCATCATGAGCCTGCTGAAGGCCCAACCCCAGCGCATCGCGTCCGCCGTGCTCGCGCAGCCCATCGGGCGCGTGGGGGCCATGGCGCCCGGCCGCGCCGCCCGATTCAACGCGTGGGCCGAGACCCTCAAGGACCACCCCGAGGCCACCAACCAGGTGCTGGACGCGTTCCACCAGAACCTGTACGGTCCTGGCTTCGTCTACAGCGTGGACCGTGCGTTCGTGTCGAGTTGCCGGACGCCGTGCCTGGTGCTGGCGGGTAACGATGAGGCGCATCCGCTTCCGATCTCCGAGGAGGTGGCGAAGCTGCTCCCCAACTGCGAGTTCATCCGGGAGTGGAAGACGGGCGCGCCGCTGGAGGCAGCGAAGGTCCGCATCAAAGAGTTCCTGTCGAAGCACACGCTCAGATGACGCCCTCCTCGGCGAGGGCCTTGATCTCCTGGGAGGACATCCCGAGTAGCTCGCCGTACACGTAGCGGTTGTCCTCGCCATAACAGGGGGCGCCGCGGTCGATGCGTCCGCCGATGTAGGCCGGGCTCTCGCTCATCTTGACGGGCACCTCGGCTAGCGGCCATCGACCGATCTTCGTGCCCGTCACTTCGGTCAGCCACGAGAGCGCCGCCAGTTGCGGGTCATGGTCGCAACGGTCCCCGGCCGTCTGGCACACGCCGGCCGGCACGCCGGCGCGCTGCAGGGTGAGCATCGCGTCGTAGGCATCGCGCGACTTCGTCCAGCCACCGACGAGCGCATCGAGGGCATCCTGGTGCGCCAGGCGCCCCGCGAGATCCTTGAAGCGGCCGTCGGTCGCCCACTCCGGATGTCCCGCGACCTGGGTCAGCGCGCGCCATTCAGCGTCCGTGAAGCAGGCGATGGTGAGCCACCGATCGTCCCCGGCGCAGGGATAGACGTTATGGGGTGCCGCCGGCTTGTGCGGAGAGCGGTTGCCGTAGCGTGACCAGATGCGCCCGTTTGCCGACCAGTCCAAGATGGTGGTGCCGCTGATGAAGAGCCCCACCTCGGACTGCGAGGCGTCGACCCACTGCCCTTCGCCCGTACGCGCTCGATGGAAGAGCGCGGTGAGGATCGCCAGGGCGAAGCTGTAGGCCCCCATCCAGTCCAGGTAGGAGTAGCCCCATCCTGCCGGCATCGCCGGCTCGGGAAGTCCCGACATCTCCGACAAGCCGGCGAAGGAGTTCGCGATCGGACCCACGGTTCGAAAGCGTCCGTAGGTGCCTTTCGCCCCCATGCCCGACTGCTGGACGTAGATGATGTCCGGCTTGATGAAACGCAGCGCGTCGTATCCCAGTCCCCAGCTGTCGAGGACGCCCGGCGAGAAGCCCTCCGCGACGACGTCCGACATCGCCACCAGACGTCTGGCGATCTCCAGGCCTTTCGGGTGCCTGACGTTCAGCGAGATACCCCGCTTGCCCGGATTCTTGTTGTTGAATTGCCCGCCCATGTCCGGGTCGGTGACGCCCGGCAGCGGTCCCGTGGCCAGCTCGCGGGCGGCACGACCTCCGACCGGCGCCATCGCGGCCATGCGGGTGTCCGGGTGGCTCTTCAGCTCGACCTTGATGCTCTCGGCGCCAAAGGCGCTCAGGAACCTCGTGCCACCGGCCGAGGCCAGGAACCACGTGAAGTCCAGGATGCGTATCTTGTCCAGCGGGAACGGTTTGCCGTGAGGTGAGAGCCCCTCGTTCACCGGCGCACGCGCAGAAGCATCGATCACCGGCAGATCGCGATCGCGCGGGAGGGCCACGGTCTTCGCATCCTCGTTCAAGAGCGGAGCGCGCCGGCCGACCGACCACGACGTGCCAGTCGCCAGCCACTTGCTCGTGGCGTAGCGGAAGGAGCGGCCGAGCTCGGGGTGTTCGACGTCCATACAGCTCTGGCGCGCGAGCCAGTGCGGATCCATGGCGTTCTCGTGCGGCTTCCGCAGCGGCGCCCAGAGCATGCCGGCCTCCTGGGCTTCACGCCAGGGCACGTTGTCGTAGGTGAACGCCCGTACGAAGCGCTGCACGGCCTCCATGGCGTGGTCGCGTTTCCCGGTAGTCGGCGCGGTGCCCGGAACGAACCGGCTGCCATGAGCTACGACGCTCTGCTCCGTGTCGAGCCCGGCCGCCATGCCGTAGCGCTCGAGCAAGCCCACGAGCGCCGCCGCTTCACCCGGGCGCGTTCCCAGATTGGCCATCACCCAGCGCCCGTCCTTCGTGTGCACGATGGAGGGATGCGGCGAGACCGTTTCACGCGCGTGACGGCAGGTCTGGCGCAACACGAGGACGCGGCGCATCACCCACGACATGAGGTCGACCTCGGTGGATTTCGCCACCGCTTCGTGGATCGCGCACGACAGGTGCTGTCCCTTCCCCGTCCGCCAGCGAAACAGCAGCGCGGCCATGATGGCCACGGCGACCTGCTCACCGGCGATGTGGAAGGCATGCCACATCTGAGGGGCGATCGGAGGCAGATCGTACGTGCCGCCGGGCGCGGGATCGTAGCCGCAGTTCATCATCACGCCCCCGAGCGCCAGGTGCACCAGGTCCGAGCCCTTGAAGTCGGCCCACGGGCCATGGTCCCCGAACGGGGTCACCCTCGCGACGATCAGGGTGGGACACTGCCGCATCAGCGTGCTCGCGCCGAGCCCGTATCCGTCGAGCTCGCCCCGGGGGGTCGATTCCAGCAGCACGTCGGCGGTCGCGACCAGCGAGCGGAACCGATCTCGGTCTTCCGGCTGACGCAGGTCGAGCACGATCGAGCGCTTTCCGCGGTTGTACTGCCAGAAGAACAGGGAGCGCTCGCGATCTTCCCGGTCCTGGTAGAAGGGCCCGATGCGGCGCGTCGGGCTGCCGCCGGGCGGCTCCACCTTGACGACGTCGGCACCCAGACCCGCCAAGGTCAGCCCACAGTACTCAGCTTGCTCGTCGGCCAGTTCGATGACACGGATGCCGGTGAGAGGACCCCGGCTTGGCCTGAGGTGGCCAGGAACAGAACGCTCTTCCTGGGCTTCCATGGCGACTCTCCAATCGTGGCCTTGGCGCAATCCGACCGCGCGCGTTGAACGGCTCGCGCCGCGAATATATCCTGTTCGGGCAAACGAGGCTCGGCTCGAGTAAGGAGGTTCTTCCCGTGAGCGAATTCGACGGCAAGATCGTGCTGGTCACTGGGTGTGCGCGGGCGCAGGGGATGGGCCGCGCGATTTCTGTAGCATTCGCCCGCGCGGGCGCCGATGTGGTTGCGACGGACGTGGCGCCCGGCGGGACGCGGAACGAGAACGAGGAGGGGCTCGCGGAAATACGTCTGGGGTGGAAGGGCCTCGAGAGCCTGGCCGGGGAAATCCAGGGCCTCGGGCGTCGCGTCCTCACGCTAGTCGGCGACGTGAGCCGCGCGACTGATGCGGAGCGCTTCGTTTCGGACGCGCTCGCGCGGTTCGGTCGCATCGACGTGCTCGTCAACAACGCCGCCGCCCCGCACGGTGCCGATCGTCGTCTCCTCTGGGAAGTGCCAGAGGAAGCGTGGGACCTCGTCATCGACGTCAACCTCAAGGGCACGTTCTTGATGAGCCGCGCCGTGATTCCTCACATGCTGTCGCGGGGCAGCGGGCGGATCATCAACATGGCCTCGGTGTCGGGCAAGCGCGGCACCTCCCGGCGTGGCGCCTACACGGCGTCGAAGTTCGGCGTGATCGGCCTCACCCAGGCCTTGGCCCAGGAGCTGGGAGCGCACGGCATCACGGTCAACGCCATTTGCCCCGGCAGCGTCGACACGAGCCGGCGCGAATCGACCTCACGGCGCGAGCGCGCGCTCGCCGAGCGTGACCCGACCGCCCCGGTGCTGTCTCTTCCTCCCACCGGTCGCATCGCTCGGCCCGACGACATCGCGCGTCTGGCGCTGTTCTTCGCATCCGAGCAGAGCGACCACATCACCGGTCAAGCGTGGAACGTCGACGGGGGAACGGTGATGCACTGAGCGCGGCGCTCCGCCGCTAGCGCTGATCGAGGATTCCCAGCCCTCTTGTCGGGGTCGTGCGCCTTCCGATACCGAGCGCTCACGGCGGCGGCGAATGTCCCTTGGCTGGTTCCTCGTCCAGACGCTCCTTCCCGACGCGACGATTCCATCGCCACACGCCGACGACCAGAATCGCCGCAAGCGCCAGCAGGCCGGCGAGACCGAGCCAGCGTTCTGTCCGGTGCACATCGGCCATGATGGCTTTGATCTGATCCGTGAAGAAGTAGGCCAACCCAAACGTCAACGGGACGCCGAATAAGGCAGCGCCCGCGTCCGCCACGACGAACTTCCAGAACGGTACGCGCGCAATGCCTGCCGTCAGAAACGCGGCGGCGCGGAGTCCCATGACGTGCCGCGCCGTGACGACCGTCTTCAGTGCATGCCGTCGATACGCTGCCTTCAGCCACTGCTCGCGCACGGGCGACAGTACCAGCCGGACCAGTCGCCAGTTGAGAACCTGCTCGCCCCAGTGCCAGCCGACCCAGTAGAGCACCACATCGCCGGATAGCACCCCCAGCAGGCAGAGGGGGAGCGCAAGCCACCACCGGACGATACCCTCGTGGCTCAACACGGCGGCCGCGATGATCGGCATTTCCTCCGGGATTGGCACCCCCAGGCTGCCGAGCAAGAGCACGGCGAAAACGCCGAGGTAAGTAAAGTTCTCGACGAACTCTTGGAGTGCCTCCACGGGGACAAAATTACGCTAACATGGCGCACTGGGTCCGAGGGAAGGCCCCCGCGAGGCCATGGCCAGCCCCATCGAAGACTACGCTCTGATCGGTGATGGAGAGACCGCCGGCCTCGTGTCGCGCGACGGCTCCGTCGATTGGCTGTGCGTGCCCCGGTTCGACTCCCCCGCGTGCTTTGCGGCTCTCCTCGGCGGTCCAGAACACGGACGCTGGCGGCTCGCGCCCCGTGATCCGGTCCGGGTGCTGCGCCGGTGCTATCG
This sequence comes from Candidatus Rokuibacteriota bacterium, assembly GCA_003220535.1. Lineage (GTDB taxonomy): Bacteria > Methylomirabilota > Methylomirabilia > Rokubacteriales > CSP1-6 > AR31. The sequence continues at coordinate 1,292 of QHSU01000108.1, read as the reverse complement.
CGACGCCACGCTGGTGCTGGAAACGGAGTACGAGACGGGCACGGGCGCGATCACCGTCGTGGACTGCATGCCCCTGCGGACGGGTCCGCCGGTGCTCGTCCGCCAGGTCCTCGGCCGGCGCGGCATGGTTCCGGTACACATGGAGCTGGTGATCCGCTACGACTATGGATCTGTCGTCCCGTGGGTGCGCAGGTCCGCGCGCGGGATCCGGGCGGTGGCCGGTCCCGATGCGCTGGCACTCTACACGGACATTCCACTGCGCGGCGAAGGCCTGACGACCGTCGCCGACTTCTCCCTCAGCGCTGGCGATCGGCGGTCCTTCACCCTCGTCTGGCATCCCTCGCACCAGCCCCCGCCTGCGCCTGTTGAGCCCGAGCAGGCCGTCCGGGCAACGGAAGACTGGTGGAGGCAGTGGGCGACCCGGTGCACGTACCAGGGCCCCGATCGCGACGCCGTCCTCCGCTCCCTGATCACGGTGAAAGCGCTGATCTACACGCCGACCGGAGGCATCGTGGCGGCCCCGACGACGTCGCTGCCGGAACGGCTGGGCGGGTTACGGAACTGGGACTACCGCTTCTGCTGGGTACGCGATGCGACCTTCGCGCTCTACGCCCTCGTGATGGGCGGCTATCTCGACGAGGCCCGCGCCTGGCGCGAATGGCTGATCCGTGCGCTCGCCGGGACGCCCGACCAACTCCAGATCATGTACGGGATCGGCGGCGAGCGGCGGCTGACGGAGCTGGAGCTGGACTGGCTGCCCGGCTACGAGGACTCGGTGCCGGTGCGGATCGGCAATGCAGCCCACGCGCAGTTCCAGCTCGACGTCTTCGGCGAGATGCTGGACGCCGCCTACGCGGCTGACCGGGCCGGCCTCGAGGCGAACCCCGAGGGATGGCGCGTGATCACCAAGCTGATGGAGCACCTCGAGTCTGTCTGGCAAGAGCCCGACGAGGGGATCTGGGAGGTACGCGGTCCTCGGCGGCACTTCACCCATTCCAAGGTCATGGCGTGGGTGGCCGCCGATCGGATGGTTAGGCTCAGCCAGACGGTTCGAGGGAACGCGCCAACGGACCGCTGGCAGATCCTCCGCGCCGCAATCCACGACGAGGTCTGCCAGCACGGCTTCGATCCAGCGCGGAATACTTTCGTGCAGTCCTACGGCGCGCGCGAGCTAGCCCCAATCCGAAAATAATAACTCAGGCCGCGAGCGCATGCTGAATGCGGGCATAGAGGGCCTCGGTCGCCGGGTTCTGCGCGAGGCGGAGGACGTTGCGACCCCCGATGCGGGTCAG
>QHSU01000059.1 GCA_003220535.1 Candidatus Rokuibacteriota bacterium | reverse complement strand
GTGCTCAATGGCAACAATGCGGGGTGCCGACAGCTCCCTCGTCAGATTATTTGCGGACTCACGGTACCAACTTCAGTCGACGTTCCCAGGTATCCGGCGCGCGGTGAGCATAGACGATTTTCATGATGCGAGGGTGTGCCCGCGGCTCATGGCGATTATTTTCGGATTGGGGTTAGCTGCGCCCGTCGACTCGAATACGACTCATCCCCGGCGTCTACCGACCCAGATGTTTTTCGAAGAACGCGAGCGCCTTCGGCCAGGAATCGCGGTCGGCTTCCGCGTGATACCTGGCCCCGCGTCGATTCATGAACGCGTGGTTCGCACCGGGATACGAGTAGAACTCGTGCGCCTTCCCATGCCGGTTGAGCTCCGCGTCGAGCTTGCGCATATCGGCCGGGGATGGGTTGGCGTCGTCCGCGCCGAAGAACCCGATCAGCGGGCAATGAATCTCGGCCGTCCGCTCGAAGGGCGCCGGACCTTCTCCCCACGGAGCCATGATGTTGCCCCCGTAGTAGTCGACGGCGGCCCCGAACGCCGGCTGCGCGGCCGCCATGAGGTAGACCACGCGGCCTCCCATGCAGAACCCCACGATCCCCAGCCGGTTGCCGTCGACCGCACGGTGCCGCTTGAGAAAGTCCACGGTCGCGTTCACATCCTGGATGACGGTGACGTCGCGCAGCCGGGCGCGTCGCGTCGGCCCGTCATCGCGGCAGTCGGGGCCGTCGCGATGGTACAGGTCGGGCGCGACGCCGACGTATCCCGCGCTGGCGACACGCTCCGTCATCTCCTCGATGAACTCGTCGACGCCTCCTTGATGCTGAATGACGACGACCGCCGGCACCGGGCCCTTCCCGTCCGGCACGCTCATGCAGAGCTTCATCTCCTCGCCATCGACTCTCACGCTGTCCCACAAAGGCGCCATCGCATGCCTCCTCGAGCTCGGGGTGGCGACTTCGACTCCCGGGGTCGCGGACAGTATAATGCCCGTCCCGCAACCTAATTTGCCGGCGCACACCCCGGCTGAATCCCGGGTCAGGGTGCTCGCGGGCCACGCGATCGGCGCAGTGGGACCCCCTCGTCCCGTCCGCAGCTCGAAGAGCTGCGATTCGGGCGAGTGGGTGACGGAGCCGATCGGGTGGCCCGCGAGCACCCTGACCCGGGATTCAGCCGGGATTCGGCGGGGCGTCGTGTTGCATTGATCGTCCAGGATGGTGTATCTCCGGAGGACGGCAGCGCGAGGTCGACGTGCTCGTACGGCAGGCATCGGCTTGCCAGCTTCGGCGCGAGCTCGGGAGGTCGAGATGCACTTCGGCGCGTTCTTCTACGGGACCGTGGACATGCCCGACGCCGGGGCCGACGGGCCGCCGGCACACACGCGAAACTACGGTCAGGAGAGCTACCGTCGCGCGTACGCCGATCTCTTCGCCTACGCGGAAGCCTGCGACACGCTCGGCTACGACTCGATGTGGACGGCCGAGCATCACTTCCACAACCACGGGTTCGAGGTCGTGCCGAACGTCGTGCTCTTGAACGCGGTGCTGGCCCAGCGGACGCGCCGCATCCGCCTGGGCGCGCTGATCCACGTGCTGACCACCTGGCATCCGATCCACTTCGCCGAGGACTACGCCCTCGCCGACGTGCTGTCCGGCGGGCGGCTGCTCTGCGGCCTCGGCCGAGGCACCGAAGAGCGCGAGTCGAACGTGTTCGGCGTCAATGTCGGCTACAGCAACAACGCCGACGACGTCCACAATCGCGACGTCTTCGAAGAGCAGGTGGAGATCTTCAAGGCCGCGACGTCGAAGGAGCGGTTCTCCCACCGCGGCAAGCACTACACGATCCCGCCCGAGGGCCTGACCTTCCGCGGCGAGCCCGTCACCGAGTTCCCGCTGGTCCCGCGGCCGATCGACACGCCGGTCCGCGTCTACCAGCCGATCAGCAGCGAAGAGACACTGGCCTATGCCGCTCGCCAGCGGCACGTGGGCGTCCTCGCCAACCATCCGTGGGAGCGGATGGTCCCGTGGTGGCGAAAGTATGGCGCGCTGGTCGAGGAGCTGCACGGCGTCACGCTCCGGCCGGGCGAAGACCGGATGCTCCAGGTGCAGCTGCACATCGCCGACTCGGCGGCGGCGGCGATCCGGACGGCGCGGCGCGGACACGACGAGCTCACCAAGCTGCTCTGGCCGAACATCATTCGCCGCAACTCGGCCCTCGCGAGCCGCCCGCCCTTCACGCTCGAGGAGCGCATGGCGGGCAAGTCCTGGATCGTCGGCACACCCGAGCAGGCCCGAGACACCCTGCTCGAGATGCAGGCCGAGCTCGGCTTCGAGGCGCTCGTGATCTTCCCCCACCTGCCCGGGATGCGGCGGCCGGAGACGCTCGAACAGCTCGGGCGCTTCTGGGCCGACGTGCGGCCGGCGCTTGCGGCACGCGCCCCGACGAGCCGGCCGATCGCGGCCGGCGTGTGACGGAGGACAAAATGTTGAAGAAGCTGCCGGCGAAGCTCGGGACGGGTCTCCACGGATCGATCCCGCCGCATCGGTACTGGGCCTACTACACGTGGCAGGAGATCGACGCGATCGCGAAGCACGACCGGAACGCCACGGCGGTGATCAACGTCGGCGCGGTCGAGCAGCACGGCCCGCATCTTCCGCTCATCACCGACACGCTCGTCGGCATGGAGGTGCTCGGCGCCGCGCTCGCCCGGCTCCCGGACGACGTGACGGTGCTGGCGCTGCCGCCAACCACGTTCGGCAAGAGCGTCGAGCACATCACGTTTCCGGGGACACTGACCTTCAGCGGTGAGACGCTGCGCATGGTCCTGAAGGACCTGGCGGCGTCCGTGGCCCGGAGCGGGTTCACGAAGCTCGTGCTGCTCGGGAGCCACGGCGGGAACGTCGGGACCACCGACGACTACTTCCGCGATCTCCGGATGGAGACCGATCTGAGAGTCTTCAAGATCTTTCTGGGCGGCATCGGCCAGGTGCCCGGCCTGGTGGCGCCCGACGAGGCGGCCATCGCGATGCACTCCGGCGACTCGGAGACCTCGATAGTCCGGCACCTGGCTCCCGAGCTGGTGCACATGGACCGGGCCGAGGGCTACGTGTTCGAGCCGACGCCCGACATCGGCTACTCGTTCAAGGGCCATGACGTGATCGAGGCGTGGGTCGCCTCCGATCTCTCCAAGACCGGCGCGATCGGCAACCCCCACCGCTCGTCCGCCGAGAAGGGCCGGCTCATGTGCGACGCGAAGGCGTCGCGCCTGGCCGAGCTCCTCGAGGCGATCTACCGGAGCCCGAAGCGAGAAATCCATCTTGCGCCGAAGGAAGGTTAGGATGATCCGTCGAACGTTCCTCAAGACATCCACCGTCGTGTTGGCCGGCGCGATCGGCTCCCGGCGCGTGGCGCCGGCGCGCGCGCAGACGCTGGACAAGCTCACGTTCGGCACCAACTGGAAGGCGCAGGCCGAGCACGGCGGCTACTACCAGGCCGTGGCCACCGGCATCTACAAGAAGCTCGGCATCGACGCGACGATCCGGATGGGCGGGCCGCAGATCAACCACCCCCAGCTCCTCGCCGCCGGCGCGATCGACTTCAACATGGGCAGCAACTGCTTCAGCGCGCTGAACTACGTCAAGAACAACATCCCCATGGTGTGCGTCGGGACCGTCTTCCAGAAGGATCCGCAGGTGCTCATCGCCCACGCCGGCCAGGGCAACGACTCGCTCGCGGCGATGAAGGGCAAGCCGATCATGATTTCGCCGGTGGCGCGGGCCGGCTACTGGCAGTTCCTCCGGGTCAAGTACGGCTACGCCGACGAGCAGATCCGCACGTACACGTTCAACATGGCGCCGTTCCTCGCCGACAAGTCGGCGATCCAGCAGGGCTTCGTGACGAGCGAGCCGTACAAGCTCGAGAAAGCGGGCGCCAAGCTCGTCGTCCACCTGCTCGCCGACGGCGGCTACTCGTCGTATGCGACCACGATCGAGACGTCCTGGAAGCTCGTCACCGAGAAGCCCGACCTCGTGCAGCGGTTCGTGAACGGCACCATCGAGGGCTGGTACAGCTATCTCTACGGCGACGGGGCCCCCGCCAACGCGCTCATCAAGAAAGACAACCCGGAGATGACCGACGACCAGATCGCGCACAGCCTCGCGACCTTGAAGAAGTACGGCATCGTCGACTCCGGGGACGCCGAGAAGCTCGGGATCGGCGCCATGGTCGACGCGCGTTGGAAGGACTTCCACGCGACGATGGTGGAGGCCGGCCTCTACGCGCCCGACCTCGACCTCAAGCGCGCGTACACGCTGCAGTTCGTCAACAAGAAGCACGGGATGAATCTCAAGCCCGGCAAGTCGTGAGTCGCGGCATCCCTGCCGTCGTCCAGCTGCAGCACGTCGACAAGATCTACGGCAACGGCGTCGTCGCGCTGCGGCGCCTGGACCTGGACGTGGGCGAGGGAGAGTTCCTGAGCCTGCTCGGCCCCTCCGGGTGCGGGAAGAGCACGGTGCTACGGCTCGTGGCGGGGCTGGGCGAAGTCTCGGGCGGCCGCATCGAGTGGCCAAGCGCGAATGGCCGCGCCGGGCTGCCGCGAGGCGACATCGGCTTCGTGTTCCAGGAGCCGACGCTCATGCCGTGGGCGACCGTGTTCAAGAACGTCCTCCTCCCCTTGAAGCTGCGTGGCGTTCCGGCCGAGGAGGCGACCGCGCGGGTCCGGGAGGCGATCGGGATGGTGGGCCTCGACGGCTTCGAGCGCGCCTATCCACGCGAGCTCTCGGGCGGCATGAAGATGCGCGTGTCGATCGCCCGAGCCCTGGTCACGCATCCCCGGCTGCTCCTGCTGGACGAGCCGTTCGCGTCGCTCGACGAGATCACTCGATTCAAGCTCGACAACGACCTCCTGGCGCTCTGGGCCCGCCAGCGCTGGACCGTCGTGTTCGTGACCCACAGCGTGTACGAGTCCGTGTACCTGTCTACGCGGATCGCCGTGATGACCGCGCGGCCAGGGCGCACGGCGAGCGAGGTCGCCATCGAGGCGCCGACGCCTCGCGACGAGGCGTTCCGAACGTCTCTGCTCTACAACGAGTACTGCCGGCAGGTCTCGGCACGTCTGGCCGAAGCGATGCACTCGTGAGCGCCGCCGTGAGCGACGTGGAGACAGCCCGAGCGAGCGCGCCCGCTCGGCCGCGCGGGCTCGACATCGGGCGAGCGGTGCGCCGCGTGCTTCCACCCCTGGTCATCGGCGGCGCCGGCCTGGTCGCGTGGGAGCTGGTCGTGCGCCTGAACCAGATCCCTTACTACATCCTGCCCGGGCCGCTCCTCGTTCTGGGGACGCTCGTCCGGGACTGGGGCACGCTCTACCCTTCGCTCCTCGTCACGCTGACGATCACCGGGGCCGCCCTGCTCGTCGCCACGGTCGCCGGGGTGCTCATCGCGATCCTTTTCACCCAGTCCAAGCTGATCGAGCTGAGCCTCTTCCCGTACGCCGTGATCCTCCAGGTGACGCCGGTCGTGGCGATCGCGCCGCTCATCATCATCTGGGTCAAGAACATCCCCGTCGCGCTCCTGATCTGCGCATGGATCGTCGCGTTCTTCCCGATCGTGTCCAACACCACGCTCGGGCTCAACAGCGCCGACCACAATCTATTGAACCTGATGCAGCTCTACGGCGCCTCGCGCCGGCAGGTCTTCTGGTACCTGCGACTGCCCAGCGCGATGCCGTACTTCCTGGGCGGGCTCCGCATCAGCGGCGGGTTAGCCTTGATCGGCGCGGTCGTGGCGGAGTTCGTGGCCGGCACGGGCGGCACCCAGTCGGGACTCGCCTACCGCATTCTCGAGTCCGGGTACACAATGCAGATCCCCCGCATGTTCGCCGCGCTCTTGATGATCACGTGCACGGGGATCCTCATCTTCCTGGCGTTGACGGCGCTGTCGCACCTGATCCTACGGAAGTGGCACGAGAGCGCCGTCGCGCGTGAAGGCTGAAGGGCGATCGTGAGCTCGCCTGGGGCGGCGGTGGACTTCGTCACGGTCCCTGAACGGAGTGCGTACCGGCTGCGGAGCGCCACGGTCCCGGCGGCGTTCCTGACCGATCTCCCCCCAGGCGTGTCGCTATCCCCCGACGGGCTGGCGGTCGTAGACGTCGTCATTCGCGACGCGCGCATCGCCGCCGTCGAGCCGCCGGCGTCGGTGCCGGACGCCTCGGAACCCAGCGTCGACCTCCGGCGCGGCCAGGTCTGGCCATGCCTGATCGACGTCCACACGCACCTGGACAAGGGCCACACCTGGGAGCGCGCGCCGAACTCGGACGGCACGTTCGCCGGCGCCCTCCGCGCCGTGGCGGCTGACCGCACCGTGCACTGGTCGGCCGACGACGTCCGCCGGCGCATGGATTTCGGGCTCCGGTGCAGCTGGGCGCACGGCACGAGGGCCGTGCGGACTCACGTCGACTCTCTGGCGCCGCAGGCCGTGATCAGCTGGCCCGTGTTCGAGGGGCTCCGCAAGGAGTGGGCCGGGCGGGTCGAGCTTCAGGCCGTCTCGCTGGTCCCGCTCCAGATCTTCGGTACGCCGGAAGGTGACGATCTGGCGGACCGCGTCGCCGCGGCGGGCGGCATCCTCGGCGCGGTCGCCTACATGTCGCCGGAGATCGATGCGCTGCTCGATCGCCTGTTCGACCGCGCCGCCGAGCGTGGGCTCGACGTCGACTTGCACTGCGACGAGAGCGGCGACGTCGGCGCGCGAGCGCTGGCTCACGTCGCGCGCGCGGCGCGGCGGCGACGCTTCGCGGGCCGGGTCGTCTGCGGGCACTGCTGCAGCCTGGCCGTCCAGCCGCCCGACGTCGTCGCCGAGACACTCGATCTCACCGCCGAGGCCGGGATCAGCGTCGTGAGCCTGCCGATGTGCAACCAGTATTTACAGGATCGCGTGCCCGGGCGCACGCCGCGCTGGCGGGGTGTGACGCTGCTCCACGAGTTCGCCGAGCGGGGCGTGCGCGTCGCCGTGGCCAGCGATAACTGCCGCGACGCGTTCCACGGCTTCGGCGACCACGACATGCTCGAAGTGTTCCGCGAGGCCGCGCGCATCTGTCACCTCGACCGGCCGTACGGCGACTGGCCGCGCGCGGTGACGACGACGCCGGCCGACCTGATGGGCCTCGCGGGCGGCGGCCGCATCGGGCCGGGGTTGCCCGCGGATCTCGTGCTCTTCCAGGGCCGGACCTGGAGCGAGCTCCTCTCGCGGCCGCAGGCGAACCGGGTCGTCGTCAGGAGCGGCCGGGCGATCGAGCGGCGGCTGCCCGACTATCGCGAGCTGGACGATCTCGTCGGATGGACCGCGAGTTCCTGAATCCTTCCGGCGTGCACACGCCGCAGGCGCACTACTCGCACGTGGGGCGGGCGGGCAAGACGCTCTACATCTCCGGCCAGCTCGCGATGGACCCGTCGGGTGCCGTGGTCGGCGTGGGCGACGCGCGAGCGCAGGCCCGCCGATGCTACGACAACCTCGCGGCGATCCTCGCCCACTACGGCGGCGGCCTTCGCCACCTGGTCAAGACCACCACGTACATCACGCACTGGGCCTATCGACCGCTGGTCGCCGCCGCGCGCGACGAGATATTCCCCGCGCCGCCGTATCCCGCGAACACGCTGGTCGTCGTGCAGGGCCTCGCCGAGCCGCATTTCCTGGTCGAGATCGAAGCGGTCGCCGTCCTCGATTGAGAACGCGGCGCTGCGACAGCGCCGGTCACCCCCGCATCGCCTGCCAGAGCTTCTCCGGCGTCAGCGGCATGTCGACGTGGGTCACGCCGAACGGCACGAGGGCGTCGACCACCGCGTTGACGACCGCGGGCGGGATGGCGATGCAGCCGGCCTCGCCCAGGCCCTTGGCGCCGAGCGGGTTGCGCGGTGACGGCGTGTGCATCTTCTCGATCGTCACCGCCGGCACGTCATCGGCGCGCGGCACCGCGTAGTCCATCAGCGTCCCCGTCAGGAGCTGGCCGCGCTCGTCGTAGACGATTCGCTCCATCAGCGCCTGGCCGATTCCCTGCGCGAGCCCGCCGTGGAGCTGTCCTTCGGCGAGCAGTGGGTTGATGATGGTCCCCGCGTCGTCCACCCACGTGAGCGACTCGATGACGAGCCGCCCCGATTCGCGCTCGATCGAGACGGCGGCCACGACTGCGCCGGAGCTCCAGGCCTCGCCCTCGGGCTGGAAATAGCTCGACGACTCGAGCCCCGGCGTGTCGCCGGCCGGCAGCGCGGTGCCACCGGCGTAGGCCGCGGTCGCGACCTCTTTCCAGGTGATCTTCTTCTGCGGCGCGCCGATCACGTGGAACCCGCCGCCCACGCCGACGACGTCGTCCACTCCGGCCTCGAGCAGCTTCGCGGCGATGCGGCGGCCCTTGTCGCGCACGACCACGGAGGCCTCGACGAGGGCGCCGCCGCCGAGCGCCGTGCTGCGGCTGCCGTGCGTGCCGAACCCCTCGGGGCCGCGTCGCGTGTCGCCGTGGATCACCGTGACGTCCTCCGGCGTGACCCCCACGGCATCGGCGACCACTTGGGCGAACGTCGTCTCGTGGCCTTGGCCGTGGGCGCTCGAGCCCGTGATCGCAGTCACCCGTCCCGAGCGCTCGACCTTGACGCTGCCGCTCTCCCAGCCGAGGGCGCAGGGCTCGACGTAGCTCACGAGGCCGACCCCGACCACTTCCCCGCGCGCGCGCCGCGCCTCGTGAGCGCGACGGAGCGCCGGATAGTCCGCGGCGGCGAGCGCGCGCTCGAGCGCCTGCGGATAGTCGCCGGAGTCGTAGATCTGGCCGGTGATGGTGCGGTAGGGGAAGCGATCCGGCGGGATCAGGTTGCGACGGCGCAGCTCCGCCGGGTCGAGCTTCAGCGCCCGCGCCGCGGTGTCCATGAGCCGCTCGATGACGAAACAGGCCTCCGGGCGCCCGGCCCCGCGGTAGGCCGACACCGGCGCCGTGTTGGTCAGAGCCCCGTCCACCGCGATGTCGCAGCTCGGCACGACGTAGGCGCCGGGCAGGCACCGCACGTGGTTCGACGGCGAGCCCGGCGCCGCGAACATGAGTGACGCCCCCAGCGGCGACACGATGCGCGCGCGCAGGCCGAGGATGCGTCCGTCGGCGTCCAGCGCCAGCTCGCTCTCGCACACCGAGCCGCGCGCGTGGTTCGTCGTCTGGAAGTCCTCGCGACGGGTCGACGCCCATCGAACGGGTCGCCCGAGGCGTACCGTCAGCCAGGCCAGCAAGACCTCTTCGCGATAGGGCCCGGTCTTGACGCCGAACCCGCCGCCCACGTCGGGCGCGATCACGCGCACCTGCGATTCGTGCAGCCCTAGCAGCCGGGCCACCTCGCCACGGATGCGGAACGGCGACTGGCACGACACCCAGAGCGTCAGCTCCTCCGCCACGGCGTCGTAGCTGGCCACGACCATGCGCGGCTCCATCGCGACCGCGGAGATCCGCTCTTGCGCCACTCGCAAGGTCACCCGGTGCGCGGCGCTCGCGAACGCGGCGTCGGAATCGCCGCCCTTCACCACCCGCCGAAACGAGCGATTGCCCTCGATCTCGGAATAGACCGCCGGCGCGCCCGCGGCGAGCGCCGCCTCGGGCTCGGACACCGCGGCGAGCTCCTCGTACTCCACCTCGATCAGCTCGGCCGCGTCCCACGCCTCCGCCGCGCTCTCCGCGACGATCGCGGCCACGGGCTCGCCCGTCGCGTGCACCGCGCCGTCGGCGATGATCGGATGCGGAGGGATCTTCATCCCCGGGATCGCGGGGTTCACGGGCATCGGCGCCAGGTGGCGCACCTCGTCGCCGGTGACGACGACCACCACGCCCGGCGCCTTGCGCGCGGCAGCGACGTCGAGGCGGGTGATGCGCGCGTGGCCGTGCGGCGAGCGCAGGAGGGCGACGGACAGACAACCCGTCGGCGCGAGGTCGTCGACGTACTTGCCGGCGCCGAGCAGGAGCCTTCGGTCTTCCCGCCGCTTCATCGGCCGGCCGACGTATTTGTCCGGATCGCTCGCGTGCGCCATGGTCTCCTCGGCTAGAGATCGATTCGCTCGTTCACTGCGCGCGTCGGTTTGTATCACCGAGCGAGAGCGGCGTCAAACCCGTCCTCCTGCTCAAACGTGCGGCATGGTAGCCTCCTGGCGTCGGAGACGGTGCCCGAGTTCCCTTCACCCGATCTATGAGGAGGAACCGTATGCACATCGGACGAGCGAGCAAGATCGCCGCGGGTATTCTGTTCATTCTGGCGGCGCTCGGTGTGTCAGTGCCTGTGCTGCTCGTCCCGCTCGGGCTGGCCGTCTGGGTGCTGGGCGAAGCCCTCTGAGAAGCCTAGAATGCTGGTGGAAGGGAGATAGCGATGGCCGAACATCCGCGTGACTTCCTCGAGAAAAACGTCACCCTGCCGAACGGGCTGAAAGTCCACTATTACGAGTGGCCCGGGCCCAGGCCGAATCTCGTGTTGCTGCATCCGTCCTCCGGCTACGGTCGCATGTGGGAAGGGACGGCCAATGCCCTCGGCCCGCGGTTCCACGTGTACGGCCTCGATCAGCGGGGGCACGGCGACAGTGGGCGACCGGACGGCGACTACTCGGCGGAGGAGTACGCCCAGGACCTGCACCTGTTCTTCCAGCAGGTCGGGATCGACAAGGCGATCGTCGCCGGCCAGTCCCTCGGCGGCCGGGTCGGACAGGTCTTCGCGGCGGTCTATCCAGGGGAGATCCAGGGGCTCGGCCTGGTCGGCGGGCCACACATCAGCAACTTCTTCCCCACGCGCGAGGAAGTCATCAAGGTGCTGGTCTCGTCGCACCGCATGCTCGAATCGCCGACCGAGTTCCCGTCTCGAGAGGCGGCGCTCGGGTACCTGCGCTCGGCGCGTCCCCGCGACCAGGAGCCGTCGCTGCGCCATCGCCTGGAGTACAACTTCGTTCCGGCCGGCGGCGGCGTGGCCGTCAAGTACGACAAGGTGCGCGTGGCGCTCGGCCTCGCCCACATGGCGGACGATTTGAGGAAGTACGCCGCCAGGGCCACCTGCCCGGTCGCGATCCTGCGCGGCAGCCACAGCTCAGAGCTGACGATCGCGCAGGCGAAGGAGATCGCCGGCTGCTGGAAGAGCGCGGTCGTCATCGACGTCGAGGGCGACTACGCGCTGCAGATGGAGAACCCGGCTGGCCTCGCGCAGGCGTTGTCGAGCTTCGCCGATCAAGCCGTCAAAGACTGACGGACGATGAAGGATTGACGGGTCGAGGAGAGCAGCCATGCCCAACGAGTCACTCGCCGAGCTGGTCCGCTTCACCCCCGATGCCTTCGGCTTTCGCTGGGTGAATCACGTCGCGCTGTTCATCGTCACGGAGGCGGGCGTCATCCTCGTCGACGCCAACGGCCAGGTCAATCCGCGCACGCCCTATCTGATCAAGGAGGCGATCCGCTCGGTGACGGCGCAGCCCGTGAAGTACCTCGTCTACAGCCACTCGGCCTTCGACCACAGCACCGGTGGCGCCGTCTTCGCCGATACCGCCCGCTTCGTCGGGCACAAGAACACCGTCGACCGCATCAAGGCCGCCAACGACCCGACGACGCCGGCGCCCGACATCGTGTTCGACAAGAAGATGACCCTGGAGCTGGGCGGGCGCAGCGTCGACCTCTACCCGGCCGATCTTTCGCCGACCGACGACTACATCGTCGTCCACTACCCGGCGGGCCGGCTGGCCATGTTCGTCGACCTCGTCCAGCCGCGCAACATCCCGTTCCGGACGCTGCTCGGTCATCCCGATCGCATCGTCGAGCGCTTCCAGTGGATCGAGGAGAAGCTGGACTTCGACGTCATCGTCTCCGGGCACGCGACACCACAGATGAGCGGCACGAAGCAGGACGTCGTCGAGCAGCGCGCGTATTTCCGCGATCTCTCGGACGCGATCGCGACCGCGCGGGCGGCCGGACTCGCCGACGGCTCACCCGAGATGGCGACCCTGGTGGGCAGCATCCTGCACCCGAAGTACGGCGCCTGGCGGCGCTTCGACGAGTTCCTGGCCCTGAACATCCAGGGCATGATCACCTGGCGCGCCGGGAAATCGCCGTCAGCGCACTAGTTGACGTCCGGAGCGCGACGTCGCTCCGCGTCGTTGCTCGAGCGCCGGCTTGGCCCGGCGACCGGTCGAAGATCCGTCCCCCACGAGTGACCGGAAGGCGCCTCGCTGACCCAGGAGCCTCGCCATCATCCCGTAGATCTGGCTCTGTTACCCTTGTCCGGAACAGGGCGAACGTATCAATACCGCGGGACACCACGAAGCTTGTGCCTTCGACGTGGAGAGGGCCGCGTGGACAGCGTCAAAGCTCTCCAGAAGCTGATCGGGCCTCCCACATCGAGGATCCGAATGGGAAGCAGTCGGACACGCCGGCGGGGACCGGGACTTCCCAGTTCACGCCCGCAAAATCGAACTGCTACTCAGGACGAAGCTCCCGGACATCCGATCGATTCGCGTGTACTCCCCGGTGAAGAGTTGGAACGGTGACCCGACGTCGCTGAAGAACGTGTCTGCCGAGGCCGGTGCTAGACACACCAGGCACAGGGCAAGCACCACAAGAAACCGAATCATGGGAATGATCCGGCCCGGGCGATAGGCGAACACGAAGAGGATTGCGACTCCGAGTAGGCCAAGAAGTGCACCGAGGAACAAGGAAAGACGGTACGTTCGCAGCATTGGGCCGTCCTTTCTACCTGTTGATGCCAACAATCGAGGCACCAATTCGCAGGACCCACTTGCCGCTTGCAAATGGGGTATTGCATGCGCACGTCTCAGGCTGAGTGCAAGCACCGTTCCACGTTTCCGGAATTCAAGATAGCGTTCCGGAAATTGAACGCTTACGACGGTCCACGGGCCGTGGCCGCCGCTAGGACTGTGAAGAAAGTTGCAGCAAACTGAGCAAAGTTTTTCGGGAAATGAGGCGGGGCTTTACCTGATACAGCCGTAGGGGAACGCCTCATTGGCCGTAGGTAGGTTCCCTGAGTGCGCGAAGCCTCGGGTTAGGCTCGGGGAAGTCGCGAGGTTGCGAGCCTGTAACGCCTCGGGCGGGCCCGCGTCCGCGCGACCCTTCATGGCGACGCTGACGGCCGCGCGGTACAACCCGGTCATTCGCGCGCTCGACGAGTGGCTGGTCGCGACGGGTAAACCGAAGAAGGTCGCCCTCACCGCGTGTATGCGGAAGCTCTGACGATCACTCAACGCGATGAGCGCGATGGACGGCGTGGAAGCCGTCCGTCACGGTTGTTGCTTGACAGGGGAGACAGTTACTCGCCCCGACTAGTAGTACGCGACGCCGCCGTTGGCGTGAATGGTCTGGCCGGTGATGAAGCCCCCGTCGTCGGTGACCAGGAACAGGCACGTGGCGGCGATCTCGTCCACCATCCCCTGACGTCCCAGCGGAATGCCGGCGGCGGTCGGCGTCCGTCCTTGGTACCACTCGGGATTGGCGCGCGAGGTATCGATGCTCCCGGGCGAGACGACGTTGACCCGGATGTTCTGCGGGGCGAACTCGGAGGCCAGACCGCGCGCCAGCCCGACGAGGCCCATCTTGGCCGCCGAGACGGCGGCGCGTCCGGAGCCGCCCATGAAGGCGCCTTCGCCGGTGAAGAACAAGATACGTCCGTACTTGTTCTTGACCATCGAGTCGATGACGGCGCGCGTGCAATAGAGCGCGCCGTCCAGCACGACTCCCCTCACCGCCTCCCAGTCCTGCACCGTCAATTCCGTGAAGGGCTTGTGAGGCCGGATCGCCGCATTGTTGATGAGGATGTCGACTCTGCCGAACTCGGACATCGCCTTGGCCACCATCGCGTCGACCTGATCCTTCTTGGCGACGTCGGCGACGACGGCGAGCGCCTTGACGCCTCGGGCCTGCGCTTCCCGCGCGACCGCCTCGGCCTCGGCCTTGTTGGTCCGCGAGTTGACGACCACGTGCGCGCCTTCCGCGGCCAGCTTCAGGACCGTCGCGCGGCCGATATTGCGGCCCGAGCCGGTCACCAGGGCGACTTTGCCTTCGAGCTTACCCATCACCGCACCTCCTGGAGATGTTCACATCCCTAGCACGCGCTCGGCGTTGCCGTGGGCGATCTTTTCCTTGTCCGCCTGGCTGAGCGGCAGGCTGGCGAGGAACTCCGCGCCGAGCCGGTTCGACTCGTAGGGCCAGTCGACCGAGAAGAGGACGTTGTCGATGCCGAGGGCCATGACCGTGCAGACCAGCGAGGGGGGCGGAGAAAAAGCTGCTGCAGGTGACGACGACGTTCTCGGTCATGTACTCGATCATCGTCTTGCGCCGGCCGCGGCGCACGAGCGAGTAGTGCGTGTGGTCGTTCAAGCGATGGAGGAAAAACGGCAGGCCCTCGCCGAGATGGCCGAGGACGAACTTGAGGTCCGGAAAGGCATCGAGCACACCGCCGTAGATCATCCGCAAGAAGCGCGAGACGGTGTCCATCGTAAAAGCCCCAGGCGGCGGTGGCCAGCTCCTCGCAGCCCTCGAAATAGGTCTTCATCACGGCGGGGTGCGGGTCGCGCGGATGGAGGTAGATCGGCACCCCGAGCGCCTGGGCCGCCTCGAAGATCGTCCAGTACTTCTTGTCGTCGAGGAATTCGCCGCTGGTGTGGCCGTTGATCATCGCGCCCTTGAAGCCGAGCTGCTTGACGGTGCGCTCGAGCTCGTTCGCCGCGGCCTTGGCGCAAGATGCTATCGTCACCGTCCCGACCCGATATGTCCCGCGAACCATTCGAGGATGTAGCGGAACCGCTCGAGACGGTGGCGCGGCTTGCCGGAGCGCGACATCTCGTGGTTCTCGCCGGGGAAGCGCACGAAGCGCACGTCGCGCCGGAGCTTTTTGAGCGCGACGAAGAGCTGCTCGGCCTGCTCGATGGGGCAGCGCAGGTCGTCCTCGGAGTGGAGGATCAACAGCGGCGTCACGATGTCCTTGGCGTACGTCAGGGGCGAGCGCTCGATGTAGCGCGCCATGTCCTCCCACGGCAGCGGCCCGCCGAGCTCCACCACGTTGAAGATGTGCCCGATGTCGCTCGTGCCGAACATCGTGTACTGGCAGTTCACCGCGCGCTCCGAGCAAGCGGCCTTGAAGCGCGTCGTGTGGCCCACCGTCCAGCTCGTGAGGAATCCTCCGTAGCTTCCGCCGAGCACCCCGAGCCGCGCCGGGTCGATGAACGCGTGGCGTCGCAGCGCCTCGTCGAGCGCGGCCATGACATCGGCGTAGTCGCCGCCGCCCCAGTCACCGACGACCGCCTGCGTGAAGGCCTCGCCGTACCCCTGGCTGCCCCGCGGGTTCGCATAGATCACGGCGTAGCCCGCGCCCGCGTACACCTGGAACTCGTCGAAGAACCCGTGGCCGTACTGCGCGTGGGGGCCGCCGTGGATGTTGACGAGCGCCGGATAGCGCTGTCCCGGCACGAAGCCGGCCGGCCGCATCACCCAGCCGTCGACCTCGAACCCCGCACGCATGAACCGGAAGCGCTCGGGCGCCGACAGCGCGACCTCGTCCGCCCAGCTCCGGTTCAGCCACGTGAGCTGGCGCTCCTCGCTCCCGTCCGCCCGACAGACGAAGATCTCGGCGGGCACCACCGGACGGCTCGCCGCGAAGGCGACGACGCCGCCGTCGGCCGAGGTCGAGAACCCGTTCAGCACCCGCTCGCCGCCGACGATCCGTGCTGGCGGCTCGGCGCCCTGCGTCGCCACGCGCCAGAGACCGAGGTCGCCGCGGTCCTCAGCGGCCACGATGATCGACTTGCCGTCCGACGACCAGAGCGGGCGCACGGGAAGCGCGCCACAGGAGCGATCGAGCGCGGCCGTAAGACACGCGGACTCGCCACCGTCCGACGGCACGGTGAAGAGCCGAATGTTGCGGCCGTAGGCGTTCCGTCCTAGGCGGGCCAGGTAGGCGATCGAGCGACCATCGGGCGAGAAGGCCGGGAACACGACCGGTCCCGTTGTCGTCGTGAGGCGCAGCGGCGTGCCGCCCGTGGCGGGAACGCGCCAGAGGTCGCTCGCGTCGTCGTCGTCGCGGTCCGCGTGACGCGCGGAGGCGAAGACGATCGATTGGCCGTCCGGCGCCCATGCGGGATCCGCGTCGATGAAGTCGCCATCGGTGAGCTGGACCGGCTCGCCGCCCGCAGCCGGGACGACGAAGACGTGCGGGCGCCGATCGTAGATGAAGCCCTCGCCGTTGAAGCGGTACTTGACCGACGTGATGACCCGAGCGGCCCGGGACTTGCGTTTCTCCTCTTCGCTCTCGGGCTCGCGCTGGCCGCCCACCGGCGACACGAAGGCGAGGCGGTCGCCGTCCGGCGACCACGCCACGCTCGTCACGCCGTTCTCGAGGGTGGTCAGCTTCGTCGGCTCGCCGCCGTCGGCCGGCATCACGTAGAGCTGCAGCTTGTCCTTCGGCGCGCGCTCGGACAAGAATGCGAGTCTCGCGCCGTCGGGTGACCACCGCGGCTCGATGTCGCGCCGGGGCCCGGCGGTGAAGCCGCGGGCCGCGCCCCCGGCGAGCGCGACGATCCAGATGTTGGCGAGATATTCGTCGCGCTCTTCGGACAGGGAAGTGACGACGAAGGCGATCCGCCGGCCGTCAGGCGAAAGCTGCGGGTCGGTCACGAACTGGACGCGCGTCAGGTCCTCCGGCACCATGCCCCGGCGGGCGGCGCTCACACCCTCACCGACGCTAGGCGCTCGGCCAACCGGGCTTCGACCTCGCGCGCCTCCGTAACGGCGCCGAGCCCCTCGACCTCGCCGAGCGCCGCGGCGATGCGCCGCGCGATCCGCCGGCCCTCGGTCGGACACCACGCCAGTGCCCGCAGCGCTTTCTCGCACTGGATCGTGTGCTCCACGATGTGGACGGCGAACCGGTGGAGGCGAAACCGCACGTCGATCTCGTGGCCCGCCCACACCGACGGCCGTGTCATCGCCGCCGGTACCACGTCGCCAAGCCGGCGGGTCGTCTCCTCCCGCGCCTCGCCGATCCGGGCGAGGACCGCGCCGATCTCCCCGCCGACGTCCATCTGCGCCAGCGTGGGCAAGCGGTCCTCGGAAAGACGTATCGGCTCTCCGTCCGCCCGATCGATCGCGTGGCGTGTCGACAGCGCGTACCGTCGCTCGACCCACAGCATGTGGCGGAGCGTCTCCCGGACCGGCCATTCGCCTTCGCGCGGCGCCCGGTCGAGCAGATCCGCGGGCAGTCCGCTCAGCAGACCGCGGAGGTCGCCGAAGGCACGCTGCGCCAGCGCGAGGATGCGACGCGATTCGGGCAGCTGGCCGGCGGACGCGCGCGCGTGCGCCTCCTGAACGTCCTCCAGGGTCAGGTAGAGCGCTTCCCGGACGTCCAGCGGCCGGCCACGCCAGGACCACGGGCGCCCCAGCGCCTCTTCGTCGAGCATCGCACAGTCGGTCAAGGCCGCGTCGAAGTCGCTCACTTCGGGACGAGCGCCTTGAACTTCGGCATGACTTCCTTCGCCAGGAGCTCGATCGAGTGACGCCATGCTCCGGGGTTCTCCGAGTAGTCGAAACAGAACAGCAGCAAGGTGCCGAAGCCGCCGACTTCTTCGTAGATCGCGTGGAGCTTGTCGACCACTGTGGCCGGCGAGCCGACCAGCCAGTTGTGGCGGGCGCAGTACTCGGGCGTCACGTCGGAGTCGGGGACGTCCGGCTTGTGCTTCAGGAACTCGGTGAACTGGAAGGACGCGAGCAGCGGCAGGAAGTACTCCCGCATCATGCGGCCCATCATGCCGCCGGCCGAGAGTCGCATCGCCTCGGCGTCGGTGTCGGCGATGAAGACTTCGCGCACCAGGCGCCACTCGGCGCGCTTCGGCGTCCGGCCGCTCCGCGCCGCACCCTGCTTGACGGCGTCCCAGTGGCTTCCGACGTACGCGGGGCTCAGGTTCAGGCTCATCGGCCAGAAGCCCCGCTCGCCGGCGAGCTTCAGCGTGTCGGAGCCCTTGCTCACCCCCGCCACGCCGATCGGCGGATACGGCTTCTGGAGCGGCTTGATGTGCGGACGCAGCGTGTCGAGCATCGTGCCCGTCTTGGTGACGTGCCAGTACTTGCCCTTGTGGTCAAACTCGGGCTCGTCGCTCCAGAGGCGCAGGATGATGTCGAGCGCCTCGCGCGTCATCTCGCGGTGCTGGCCCGAGTTGCCGTCGACGTTGAACATGGCCCAGTCGCTCGGCAGTCCGCTCGCCGCCACGCCGAAGTTGAGGCGCCCCTGGGCCAGATGATCGAGCATCGCCACGCGGTGCGCGAGCTCAGCCGGATGGTGATAGGGCATGAGAAACCCGCCGGGACCGATGCGCATGCGGCTGGTCTGCATCAGCGCCTGGGCCACGAGCAGGTCGGGCGACGGGTGGGGCTCCCAGGGCGCCGTGTGGTGCTCGCCGATCCACGCCTCGCTGAAGCCGAGCTCGTCCGCCCAGCGAAGCTGCTGCAGATCCCACTGGTGGCCGTCGTACAGGCTACGCTCGGGCGGATGCGACGGCATCGTGAACAATCCGTAGTCCATGGTGAGCCTCCTCGTTGCGGGTCGGCCGCTATGCTACACCCGTCCGCGGTTCGACTTCCGGGCGCGCGCTCGATCGGGCGCCAACCCGACCATGAAGAGATGCGTCACGCGTTGGGCGAGCCGCGTCGCTTCCCTGGTGGAGCGGACATGCTCCTTGAGCCTCCCGTCGACGATCAGCTCGGCAAGGCCGTGGACGATCGACCAGGCGGCGACCGCCAACTCCTCGGGCGGCCCGGCGCGCACCTGGCGCGTCCTCTGGCAGTCCACGATCGCCTGCACCAGCAGCGCGAAGGTCCGGTCGCCGGCCTCCTTCAGGCTCGGATGCGCGGCCTTGTCGGGGACCTCCGAGCCGAACATGACCCGCAAGTACGCCGGATGCGCGAGCGCGAAGCGCACGTAGTCGACGCCGAGGGCGCGGAGCCGCTCGCGCGGATCTTCGACCCGAGACCACGTCGCCATCATCACCCTGGTCATCTCGAGAAAGCCCTGCTCGGCGACCGCGGCCAGGAGCGCCTCGCGGTCGACGAAGTGCCAGTACGGCGCCGCCTCGGACACTCCCGCGCGGCGGGCGACCTCGCGCAGGCTGAAGCCCTGAGGGCCCTTCTTGGCGATCAGCGCCGCGGCCGCGCTCAGGAGGGTATCGCGGAGTCCCGCGGCGGTACGGCTCGATCTCGTCCGACGCGGCATCGGGTCGCTCCTCAGGTTCGGGGATTGACGGCTTCACTTAACGTTGTTAGTCTCGCCATTAACGACGTTAAAGTCTAGCACGGTCGGTTGCCTGGGGATCCCGGCGGGAGGAGGGTACCATGGTCCAGAAACTCGTCGATGCGGCCAAGCGGCTATGGTCGGGCCGGAGCGCGAACATCCTGGCGGCGCTGCTCGGAGCCGCGGTCCTCTCGGCCATGGTGCTCGCGGCCGGGTGCAGCACCGTGGCCGTCTGGTCCGCGCCCGAGAAAAGCCCGAGCGCCGAGCGCACGGCCGATGCGGTGCGGGCCGACGAGCTGTTCTGGCAAACGCTGCACGCCGGCGCCTACGACCGGATCCCCCAGGCGCTGACGGCGCTCAAGGCCGCCTACCTGGCGAATCCCAACGACCCCGTCACCGCCGCCCACATCGGCTGGCTGCACATCTGGCGGCTCGCCGAGCGGGCCCGGCTCGCGCCGCGTCCCGGTCCCGAGATCACCGACGACGCCGTGCTCGCCCGCAAGTACTTCGAGGAAGCGGTGCGCCTGAATCCCCGCGAGGCCCGGTACCTCGGCTTCTACGCCTCCCTCCTGATGACGGAAGGGACGATTCACCGGGACGAGAAGCTCGTGCGGCGGGGCTACTACACCATGCGCGACGCCGTCGCGGCCTGGCCGGAGTTCAACTACTTCACCGCCGGATACGGCGCGGGCGCCCAGCCCTACGATGCGGCGCGCTTCCGCGAGGGGCTCGAGGCCCAGTGGCTGAACCTCGACGTATGCGTGGGCGAGAAGGTCGACCGCGCCAATCCCGACTACGCTCGCTACATGCGCCTGGAGACCAAAGAGGGGCCCAAGCGCGTGTGCTGGAACTCATGGATCGCGCCGCACAACGTCGAGGGGTTCTTCCTGAACTTCGGCGACATGCTGGTGAAGGCCGGCGAGCCCGAGAAGGCGGTGACGATGTATCGCAACGCGCGGTTGACGTCGGACTTCGCGAGCTGGCCCTACAAGAGCGTGCTCGAAGACCGGATCGCCAACGCCTCCCGCAACGTCGAAGCGTTCCGCCGGCCAGACACCGCCCCGGGCAGCGCGACGATGATGATCCGATCACCGTACGCCTGCGTGGGATGCCATCAGCGGTAGATGGTAAGCTCGTGAATGTGACGGCCCCGGCCTCGACGTCAGCCCTTTCGCCCCAGACTCGACGCTGGACCCGTGTCGAGTACGAGCGACTCGTCGAGCTGGGTGTCTTCCAACCGTGCGAGCGCCTCGAGCTGATGGACGGTGTGCTGGTCGTCCGCGAGCCGCAAGGCAGCCGGCATGCCGGAACGATCCGCCGCGTGCTCGCGGCACTTCGCCGTGCGCTCGGCGACGATTGGCAGATCGACTCGCAGCTTCCCATCGCGCTCGACGACGATTCGGAGCCCGAACCGGACGTCGCCGTTGTGCCCCACGATCCTGGCGCGTACGTCGACGCGCATCCATCCCGAGCAGCGCTGATCGTGGAGGTCGCCGAGGCGTCGTATCGGTTCGATCGCGAGCACAAGACGAGCCTTTACGCACGCGCCCGCGTCCCCGAGTGCTGGATCATCGATCTTCTCCACCACTCTCTCGAGGTCTACCGTGAACCCGAGGCGTCGCCGGATGCGCCTTACGCCTGGCGATACCGCAACGTGACGACGCAGCGCCCTCCCGCGACCGTCGCGCCACTCGCGGCGCCCGGCAGCTCGATCCCTGTCGCCGATCTCTTGCCCTGACCCACCAGCGCCGCCACTTTTCTCAGGCCGGACCGACGAAGCCGATGTACGCGCCGCAGGCGTGGTCCGGGCCGACCAGCATCACCTGCTCGCCGGTGTTGCGGACGCCGCGCGACGGCGGCGGCAGGCCGTGGCCGACCA
Source organism: Candidatus Rokuibacteriota bacterium (assembly GCA_003220535.1). Lineage (GTDB taxonomy): Bacteria > Methylomirabilota > Methylomirabilia > Rokubacteriales > CSP1-6 > AR31. The sequence goes on along the minus strand of QHSU01000059.1, from coordinate 168,937 downwards.
TCCAGCGGGCCGCCCCGTCCATGCTGCGCGTGCGATAAAGCACCTGGAAGGGGCCGGGTCCGCGGCGCCCGAGCGCTTCGGCGGCCGGACCGGGCTCAGCGGGCTGAGCCACGGTCAAGCCCGTCGGCCCCAGGTCGAAGACCGCCATGTCCGCCTTGATGACCGCGCCGCGCTGCACTTTGGGCACCGGCATGCCCAGCACTCGGCCATAGGACTCGGCCGCCACGGCGAGGTCGGGCACCGCGATGTACACCCGATCGGCGCGCAGCACCCCGTTGGGATGATCGCCGGCCCGCGCCACCTGCCGGCGCCGAACTTCGAGTGGGGTCAAATGCTCGATGAAAAAGATCGGCAGCGGGTTGCGCGACCCGAGGCTCGCCGCTTTCCATCGTAGCTCCTGGCCGCCCGGCGTTCGCCGCGCGCCCTCGGCAACGTCGCTCACCTCGACGCCGCGCCCTCGCATCGCTGCCACGTCGGCCGCCAGGTCGTCGCTCTGCACGGCCACGTAGCGAAAGCCGCCGCCGCGGGCGAGGAACTCGGCGAGGCGCGCATCCGAGCTGCCGGGGACGGGCGCAGCGGTATCGCGCAGGCTCAAGAGCTCGAGATAGTCGTCCTGAAGGAAGGCGATCGCGTTGTGGGTCGCCCGGCCCGCGTGCGCCCCACCGGGATAGACGTTGAATCCGATACGCGTGTAGGCGTCGATGGCCTCGTCCAGCTTCGGGACACAGATCATCATGTGGTCGATACGGGTCAGCACGCTGGCTCCTCCGAGCGGTGTATGCTACACCCCACGTCGCGCATGGGCCATGGGCAGGAGGAAAGAATGGCGGACCAGTACGTGGTCGTCGAGAAGACGCAAGGGGTGGCGATTCTCACCATGAATCGCCCGGAGCAGCTCAACGCGATGAACGCCCAGCTCTCCACCGAGCTCCGCGAGGCGGTCGCGGGCATGAGCGCCGATGACGAGGTCGGGTGCATCGTCCTCACGGGCGCGGGCAACCGCGCGTTTTCCGCCGGCGGTGACATCCACGAGCAACGCGAGGACGATCGCAAGTACACGCAGGCGGAGCTCGACGCGCGCAACGCCGTGCGCGCCCGCGGGAGCTACGAGATCAGCGCCTGCGCCAAACCCACCATCGGGATGATGAACGGCCTGGCGTACGGCGGCGCCGCGGTGCTGGCGTCGTCGCTGGACATGCGCGTCGGGTGCGAGCACGCGAGCTTCCGCTTCCTGGCCGCTGCCTACGGCCGCATCAACAGCACCTGGACGTTGCCGAACCAGGTCGGCTGGCCCATCGCCAAGGAGCTCCTGTTTTCCGGCCGCGTCGTCGAGGCGGAGGAAGCCCATCGCATCGGTCTGCTCAACCATCTGGTCCCGTGCCAGGCGCTGTTCGACAAGACGATGTGGCTGGCGACGATGATCGCGAAGAACCGCCGCGAGTCGGTGATGGGCGTGAAGGCGCTCCTGCTCCGTGATTTGGGATGCGACCTGGAAGAGCAGTGGGCGAACGAGCGCGACTACACGACGAACGTGATGCGAGGCGCCAAGGCCGAGGCGGCCTTCCCCGAGTTCATCGCCCGCCGGGGGCGGCCCATGAGCGACGCGTGACCGGACGAGGGGCTACTTCGTCGCGTCTCTGACCTTTTTCGCGGCCTCGTCGAGCTTCTCGCCGGTCTTTTCGCCGGCCTTCTCGATCGCCTTGCCCGCTCCCTCCACGGCCTTGTCGACTTTCTCTCCCGCCTTCTGCGCCGGGCCTTGCTGCTCGCAGCCGATCAAAGCAAGACCGAGCCCCAGAGCCAGGACGACGCGAAGACTGCTGATGGTCGGCATCGCTTCCCTCACTTCCGAATGCTGGCGGCCGCCTTGTCGAACGCGGTCTGCAGATCTTTGTACGCGTCGGCGAACCCGTGCTTCACGCTGTCCCAGGACTCCGCGGAGGCCTTCCCGAGCTCGTCGAGCTTTTTCCCCGCCTGAGCCCGCTTGGCCTTCAGCTCGCTGAGCTGCCGCTGCAGATCCGCCTTGGCGGAGCTCGTGTCGCGCGCGATCTGGGCCTCCAGATCTTTGATCTTCTTGTCGAGATCGCTGACCAGCTTCTTGCCGTAGGCGACGGCTTCGTTCTTCTTCTCCACGGTGTAGCCCTTGATCCTCTCGGACGCGTCCCCGGTCTTCTGCGTGGCGTCCTTGGGGGCGGTCTGGCCAACGGCCGGAGCGGTGTAGGTCAGGAGCGCGCCGAGGGCGATGACGAGGATTTCAACGATGATGCGTCGATTCATGGGGTCCTCCTCTCAGGCAGTCTCGAGTTGGGTGCGGCACCAGGCGACGTCGGCCTCGCGGGCCGGGGCGACGGCGACCTCGGCGACGTCGGGAGCGGTCGGGCCGTCTCCGGCCACTGTCGTGCGATGCATCACGCGGCGGTACCGGCTCTCGTTCCAGGGGCGGCCGCGGTGCAGCACGCAGCGGTTGTCCCACATCGCCAGGTCGCCGGGCCGCCACCGGTGCGTGTAGACGAGCTCGGGCGCCGTCGCCCGCGCGAGAAGATCGCGCAGGAGCGCGCGCGCCTCGTCCGTCGGCATGCCGACGATCTCGCAGGCGTGCGAGGCGACGAAGAACGCCTTCCGGCCGTGCGCGGGATTGGCGCGGACCAGCGCCTGCGGCACCGGTGGGACCTGAGCGGCATATTCGGGCGACAGCAGCCCTTCCCCGACCAGCCCGCGCGAGTATTCGAAGCTATGAATGGCCACCTTGTCCTCGAGGAATCGCCTGGTGGCGTCGGGCAGGCGCTCGTACGCGACCCGCATGCTGGCGAACTCGGTCTCGCCACCCTCTGGAGGCACCTCGCGCCCCGAGAGCAGCGAGGCCAGGGCCGGAACCCGCTTGAACGAGCTGTCGGTGTGCCACATCTGGTTGCCCGCGTTGAAGAGATTGCGCGTGTCACCCGCCGGGATCAGGCGGTCGTCGGCGTCCACGTTCGCAAGGTTGGAGATTTCCTGGCGATATCGGGTTTGCGAGACCACCGTGCGGATCGTCGTCTCGAGCGGCCCGAAGCGGCGGCTGAAGGCGATCTGCGCTTCGTCGTCGAGCCTCTGCCCTCGGAAGAGGAGCACCGAATGCTCGTCGAAGGCGCCGACGATGCGCTCGAAGACGTCGGCGTCGACGCGCCTGACGTCCACGCCGACGATCTCGACTCCCAGGAGCGGATGGAGGGGTCTCGTTTCGAGCGCCGCGCCCATGATGCCTCCGGGGTCTCGGGTCACTTCTTGAGCTTGAGGTCCTCGTACGGGGCCGAATAGGGGTGGAGCGCGATGAGTCCGAGCCCCGACTCTTCCACACGGGAGCCGACGCCGTTCAGGAAGCCCAGCTCCCACAGCGGCGCAAACATCACTCGCTCGTGGGCCAGGCGCTGGATCTGATGCAGCAGGGCCTCGCGACGCTTGGCGTCGAGCTCGCGCGCCTGCTGGACGAAGAGGTCGTCCATGTCGGGATAGCCGCCGAAGGCGTAGAGGCCGTCCTTGATGAAGTAGTTCTGGATGCGGGTAGCGGCGTTGCCTTGCCCGCCCGCGCCCGAGTACATGATCGAGGTGATCTTCTTGTCCTTCCAGTTGCCCAGGAACGCCACGCGCTCCATCGGCCGCATCTTCGTGCGGATACCCACCGCGCCCAGATAATTGCCGATCGCCTCGGCGACGCTCCCGTACGAGCCGTCGGCCGCGTACTCGCCCGCGTCGAAGCCGTTCGGATAGCCGGCCTCGGCGAGGAGCTTCTTCGCCCGCGCTGGATCGTACGGATAGGCCGGGATCGCCAGCGCGTACTCGTAGGCCGACGGGATGATGCTCCCGGTGGGCCGCGAGAAGCCGAGCGTCTCCGCCTGATTGATGCCGTCCTTGTCGAAGGCGATCGCGGCGGCGAGGCGCACGCGCCGGTCGTGCCAGGGCGACTTCGAATCCCACTGCGGCGCGCCAAAGTTGAGCCACTGGGTCGCGTTGCCAGCGAGACCGACGAGCTTGAGGCCGGGTGTGCGCTTCACCTCTTCGCCGAGGGGGCCGCGCAGCGAGTACGCGATGTCGACCTCACCGCGCTTGAGCATCGCCAGCCTCGTGAGGTCCTCGGGCACGACCTTCCACACGAGCCGCTTGACCGCCGGGGTCTTGCGCCAGTACCGGTCGTGCGCGTCTAGGACGAGCTCCACCCCCGGGTTGAACGACGTGAGCTTGTACGGGCCCGCGCCGACGGGAGCTTTCTTGAAGCCCTCGTCGCCGACCTTTTCGACGTACTTCTTGGGAACAATCCAGCCCGCGCCGCTGGCCGGCGTGCCGTAGAACGTCATGAAGTCGGGCCACGGCTCCTTCAGCCGAAATCGAACGCGGTAGGGGTCGACCACTTCCACGGCGGCGACCTTGTCCTTGAGCAGCTTGGCGGCCGCGCCCCGGTAGCGCTCGAAGGAGAACTTCACGTCTTCCGCCGTCAACGCGTCGCCGTTGTGGAACACGACGCCCTTGCGCACGACGAACTCGTACACGAGACCGTCCTTGGACATCGTCCAGGATTCGGCGAGCGACGGGGCCAGCGGGTTGCCCGGCATCGGCTTCACCATGGCATCGTGCACCGCGGTGAGCACCATCATCACGGTGATGATCCCCGTGTGCTCGGCCGGATCGAACCAGATCGGCGCGAGGGAGACGTGGACCGCCCACGTCATCTGCGACGCGGCCGCATCCGAGCGCGCCTGCGCCTCGGCGGGCGTGGGCACGCAGGGAACGAGCAGGGCCACTATCAGGATCAGGATCGGGAGCGAACGCCGAGCGTTCATGGCTGTCTCTCTCCGCACTGAGAAGAAGATCGACTCGGGTGCCGCAAGCTTACCACGCGCGCAAGGCGCCCTAGACCGGCGACCGGAACATCTCGTCGACCTCGATCTGATAACCGTCGGCCAGCCGGTTCGTCTCGTTCGCCATGCCGACGACGGCCATCAGCTCGCCCAGCATCGCGTCGGTCATGCCGCGGCCGCGCGCCGAGGCGGTGTGGGAGGCGATGCAGTAGTCGCAGCCGTTGGTGGCGCTCACCGCGAGGTAGACCATCTCCTTGGTGAGCGCGTCCAGCGCGCCCGGCGCCATCACCGACTTGAGGGTTTCCCACGTACGCCGGAGCGTGGGCGGGTGGCTGGCCAGCGCCTTCCAGAAGTTGTTGACGCGATCGACCTTCCGCGTGGCCATGATGTCGTCGTACACCGCGCGGACCTCGGCGCTCGCCTCCGCGTACTCGATCAGTTTCACGGTCGCCATGGCCCCTCCTGTTCGGCTGCACGGTACCATCGCCGGCCGGCTCCGGGGAGATCCTTGACAGGGTACGCGTCTCCGCGGTACGACAGGGCACCGCAACCATGCCGACGAGGAGAGGTCCATGAAAATCAAAGCGGCGAACGGCTTCGCGCGAGCCCTCAAGGCCGAAGGCATTCCCTGGGTGAGCTGTTATCCGACCAACCACGTCAACAATGCGTTGGGAGAAGAGGGCGTGCCCATCCTCATGATGGGCGAAGAGCGGTTCGCGGTGGCCGTCGCCGATGCCTTCTCACGGGTGACCTGTGGCAAGCAGATCGGCGTGTGCACGATCATGGCCAACCTGAACGCCGCCGGGATCCAGATGGCCTTCGGCGCCATCGGCCAGGCCTGGGAAGACTCGTCGCCGATCCTGGTCATCACCGAAGGCGTCGGCCAGGGTGCCAGCCGGCACACGCACTTCGACATGGCCGAGGCGCTCAAGCCGGTGACCAAGTGGGTGGGCAAGGTCGACCGCGCCGAGCTGGTGCCCGACTACGTGCGTCGCGCCTTCACGCAGCTTCGCTCCGGCCGGCCCGGTCCAGTGCTGCTCATCATCCCGCGCGACCTCGGTGAATACGAGGCGGACGAGCACCCCTACTCGCCCGTGAAGGGCTGGCGCTCGGGCCCCGATCCCGACGACGTGAAGGCCGCCGTCAAGGCGCTGCTCGCCGCGAAGGATCCCCTCCTGTACGTGGGTGAGGGCGTCTACTACGCCGACGCCACGAGCGAGCTCTTGAAGTTCGCCGAGCTCGCCCAGGTGCCCGTGCTGACGACGCTCAAGGGGAAGGGCGCCTTCCCGGAAAACCATCCGCTGTCGGTGGGTGTCCGTGGCTCGCTGGCCGACCATTTCCTCAACAAGTGCGACCTGCTGTTCTCGATCGGCTCGAGCCTCTTCCCCAACCGGTTCAGCCACGCCGTTCCCAACGCTGACAAGAAGACGATCATCCAGTGCACGGTCGACGTCCTCGACATCAACCGGAGCTACGAGACTCGCCACGCCGTCATCGGCGACGCCAAGCTCACGCTACAGGCCCTCATCAACGAGGTGTCGGCTCGCGGCGCACGCAAGAACCCGGAGCTCGTCGAGGAGATCCGCAAGGGCAAGGAGGCGTTCCTCGCGAAGTTCCGTCCGTGGATGGAGTCGAGCGAGACGCCGATCAACCCGTACCGGGTGCTGGGCGACCTGATGAAGGTGCTCGACCCCAAGAATTCGTTCGTCACCGCCGACTCCGGCAACACGCGCGACCAGACCAGCACCGTGTACGAGGCGCAGATTCCACGGGGACACCTGGGCTGGGGCAACGTCTCGACGCTGGGCTTCAGCCTGGCCGGCGCTGTCGGGGCCAAGCTCGCGTATCCCGACCGCCAGTGCGTCCACGTCACCGGCGACGCGGGGGTGTGCTACATGATGGGCAATTTCGAGGCGGTGGCGCGTTACAAGATCGGCATCACGACCCTCCACATCAACAACGGCGGCTACTCCGGCTACGGACCCGGCTTCTGGGGCGGCGGACACGATCCCTACACGTGGAAAGTGTCGGATCACTCCTCCGCCTGCATGGCGAACATGGCGAAGGCCGTCGGCTTCTACAGCGAGGACGTGACGGCGCCGTCGGAAGTGCTGCCGGCTCTCAAGCGCGCCCTGGACGAAAACGCCAAAGGCCGCCCGGCGTTCCTGGAGTTCATCTGCTCGCACCATCCGGTTCACGGCGGCTGGGTCAGGGCCGCTTCGGGCGGTCACTAGTGGGCGACCGCTGACGGCCGCGCACAGCGCGCCCGTCCAGCGCCGGACGGGGCTTGGCGCCGGGGCGCCACCCATCCGGCGCTGGCCGGGGGCTCTGTCCGCGGCCGGGCGCGTCTGCGTTGCGTGCGTCGCATTTCTGGTGGCAACGGCGCCGTCTCGCCCGGGGGCGGCGGAGCGCTCGCGCTACGACGAGTTGAAGCGCGTGATCGACCGGAATACCGGCTTCGCGCACATGACGCGGGGCATGAACATGTACACGCTGGTCGCGCTCCGGAGCTGCGTGACCGAGCGGGACATTCCGGTGCTCACGCGGATGCTAGCCGATCGCGACTACGTGACCCAGTTGTCGGCCGCGAACGTCCTGGCCGACCCGGGCGCAGAAGGACAGCAGGGCCTGCGGCAGGGGCTGGCGGCGGCCGCCGATGTCAGGACTCGCAGCGTCATCGAAGACGCGCTGCGGGAGGCCGGGTCACCGACGCGTCGTCCGATCCAGGACTACCCGCTGAGCGAGCAAGAGCGAAAGCGCCTCCGAGGATGCCGACCCGTGCCGGCGCCCTGACCGGTGATCGACTCGGTCGTGTTCGATCTCGACGGCACCTTGTGGGACACGTCGGCGGCGTGTGCCATCGGGTGGAACCGAGTGCTCGGCCGGCACGGCATCGCGTTCCGGCCCATCACCGAGCACGACGTCAGACGCGTCACCGGCAAGCCGCACGAGCAATGCATTCGTGAGGTCTTCGTCTGCCCGAAGCGCACGTGTTGACGCTCGTCGCGGAGACCCAGCTCGAGGACAACAAGGTCGTCGCCGAGCTGGGCGGGCAGGTGTTCCCCGACGTCGAGGCCGGCTTGAGGCGGCTCAGCGTGCGGTATCCGCTCTTCATCGTCAGCAACTGCCAGACCGGTTACATCGAGGTCTTCCTTCGATGGTCGGGGCTCGGCGCGTGCTTCCGGGACTTCGAGTGCTGGGGCAACACCGGCCGGTCCAAGGCGGACAATCTCCGCGCGCTGATCGAGCGCAACCAGCTTCGCCACCCCGTCTTCGTCGGTGACACGCCCGGCGATCAGGCCGCGGCGCGCGAGTGCGGCGCTCCCTTCCTCTACGTCGACTACGGCTTCGGCGAGTGCGACAACGTCGCCCAGCGCTTCCCCTCCTTCGCCGACCTCACGACCCCTCTTCGCCCGGGTGACGGAGCCGACCGCGGGGGCGCGGCCCCCGGCGCCCGGCCCCGTCCGCCGCTGGCCGTGCGTGCTCCGCCCGGGGCGCCGACTTGACGCAAGAGCGACGATCCCGTATACCGGCGTGACGAGCCGCGCGCGAACGGAGGAAGAGCATCATGGCCATGTACTGGAAGGAGATCACGGTCAACTGGGGCGAGTCGGACCCCTTCGGCCTCGTGTACTACCCCCGGATCGTCGCCTGGTTCAACGACACCGAGCACGAGCTGTTCCGCGTCATCGGCTATCCGATCGAGCACATGATCAAGAACGACCGCACGACGTTCGTGATGGGCGAGATCCACTTTCGTTTCATCGGTCCGGCGGCTTACGGTGACCGGATCGTGAATACCATCACCCTCGCGGAGGTCGGTGCTCGCACGCTGCACTGGAACTGCAAGGCGAAGAACGCCGTGACCGGGGCTCCAGTCAGCGAAGGCAAAGCCACTCGCGTCTACGCCCGCATCAACGAGGACGGCTCGCTGAGCTCGCAGCCGATTCCGGTCGAGATGTTGACCGCGCTCCAGGAGCTGGGGAATCTGACGCACCTCAAGCCGAACAGCGGCGCGACGAGGCTGGGCGCCGACCGCTGAGCGCGGGCTGGGCGCGGCGCTGGTCGCGCGCCGGCCGGTCCCGCGCGCCCGGGGAAGTTCGCCCGCTCCGGGCATATCGCCCGAGGCCGAGCCTCGGCGGCAGCGTCGAGTGATTGCAAAGACCGTCACATCCACATGGCAAATTCTTTGCGTCTGGTCTGCGGTGCCTATGATGCCTACGCGCCAACGGTGCGACCCTCGAAAGGAGACCCTATGAAGCGAGTCATCACGCTATTGGTCGTGGCCCTCGTGACCTGCCTCTGGGCAGGCGGTGCTCTCGCCCACGAGGAGACCGTGCCCGGCGGACTCGGCCAGGTACGCTTCCCCACCTCGTGTGCCGCCTCGACGCAGCCCGTGTTCGAGCGCGGTGTCGCTCTGCTTCACTCCTTCTGGTACGAGGAGGCGCTCAAGACGTTCACGACCGTGACGGCGTCGGACCCGAGCTGCGCGATGGGCTACTGGGGCATCGGGATGAGCGTCTACTATCCGCTCTGGCAACCGCCGAGCGAGGCGATGCTGACCCGCGGCCGGACCGCGGTGGAGAAGGCCGGCACACTGGCCGCTACGCCGCGCGAGAAGGACTACATCACCGCGCTCGCCACGTTCTATCGCGACTCCGACAAGCTCGACCACCGTACGCGCGCCGTCACCTACGAGAAGGCGATGGAGCAAGTCTCACTGCGCTACCCCGAGGACCGGGAAGCGGCGGTGTTCTACGCGCTGGCGCTCGACGCGACGGCGCCACCCACCGACAAGACCTACGCGAACCAGCTCAAGGCGGCCGCCATTCTCGAGAAGGTCTTCGTCGAACAACCGAATCATCCAGGCGTCGCGCACTATATCATCCACAGCTACGACGTCCCGCCACTGGCGAGCCGGTCACTCGTGGCCGCGCGCAGCTACTCCAAGATCGCGCCCGCCGCGCCGCACGCGCTCCATATGCCGTCGCACATCTTTACGCGGCTCGGCCTGTGGCAGGAGTCGATCGACTCCAACCGCGCCTCCGCGGACGCTGGCAAGGCGTACGTGGCCCAGCAAGGCGGCGCCTACGCCTGGGACCAGACGCTCCACGCTCAGGACTACCTGGCCTACGGGTATCTGCAGGGCGCCCGGGACGTCGCGGCCCGACGCGTCGTCGACGAGGTCGCGGAGTATCGGAAGGCGGAGCCGGAGAGCCTCGCGGCCGCCTACGCGCTCGTGGCCGTCCCGGCCCGCTACGCCCTGGAGCGCCGGAGCTGGAGCGACGCCGCCACGATGACGGTGCCACAAGCGACGTTCCCGTGGGCGCGCTACCCCTGGGCCGAGGCCATCACCGCGTTCACGCGCTCGCTGGGCGCCTCGCGCACCAACAACGTGGCATCCGCCGAGAAGGACGTGGATCGGTTGGCGGCGCTGCGAGACACACTGACCCAGGGGAAGAATACGTACTGGGCGGACCAGGTCGAGGTCCAGCGCCGGGCGGCAGCAGCGTTTGTCGCCCGCGCGAAAGGCAACACGGCTGAGGCTCTCACGTTGCTGCGCTCCGCTGCCGATCTAGAGGCCACGATGGAGAAGCACCCCGTCACGCCCGCGCCGATCGTACCGGCGCGCGAGCTGCTCGGAGATCTTCTGCTCGAGGTGAACCGGCCGGCTGACGCTCTGAAGGAGTTCGAGACCACGCTGGTCACCGAACCCAATCGCTTCCGCAGCCTCTTTGGCGCGGCGCGCGCCGCCCAGCTCGCCGGCGACCAGGCGCGGGCGCGGAGCTTCTATACGACCCTCGTGAACCTCTGCGGCAACGCGGACACCGAGCGTCCGGAGCTGCGCGAGGCCAAGGCGTTTCTGGCGAAGTAGACTGCGACGCGGCGGTGGGGCCCGAGACCCCACCGCCGCGAGCTTCGGTTACCGCTTCGGCGTCGCCTTCTCGAACAGCACCTTGTACTTGCCGTACCCGGCCTCTTCCAGCTTCGCCGCCGGAATGAACCGGAGCGCGGCCGAGTTGATGCAGTAGCGGAGACCGTTCGGGCCGGGGCCGTCGGGAAAGACGTGGCCGAGGTGCGAATCGGCATGCGCCGAACGCACCTCGACGCGGCGCATCCCGTGCGAGGTGTCGGAGAGCTCCGTCACGTTCTCCTTCTCGAGCGGCTGCACGAAGCTCGGCCAGCCGGTGCCGGAGTCGAACTTGTCGGTTGAGGCGAACAGCGGCTCGCCCGACACGACGTCGACGTAGATCCCCGGCTCGTGGTGGTTCCAGAACTCGTTTCGGAACGGTGGCTCGGTCGCGCTGCACTGCGTGACCTCGTACTGCGCCGGCGTGAGCTTCGCCCTCATCTCCTGGTCGGTCGCCTTCTTTTCGGTCATGGTCTGCGTCTCCTCTGTCCGCGACTACCGGTAAGCCGATTAAAGCACGGACGCGAGCGCCCGCTTCATCGTGATCGCCGTCTCGAGCTTGCCCCGGCCCACGCTGAGGCCGAGGTGGCGATCACCTCGGGGTTGATTGTGCCAGATCGGCGGGTTTTGACGACGCGAGCGGCGCGCGCCGCTCCAGAACCGCCTGCACCATGAGGATGCGTCGCTCCTCGCGGTTCCGCTGGCCGGCCTGCACGATCGCGTCGAGCGCCTGGCCCATGACGATGCGCTGGACGCTGTGCGCGGGGGTGGGTGCGACGCTCGGTACCTCTTCGGTGACGTCGTCCCAGACGCGGACGTGGAACCCGGCAGTCTCGATCACCGCGCGCATCGCGCTAGGTGCTCGCAGGAAGCTCGCGCCCGCGTCGCGCGCCCACATCACCGGAAACACGACCGGCTGGACGGGTCCGGCCATCGGCTCCTGGAGCGCCAGCAGGCCACCCGGACGCAGCACGCGGGCGAAGCCGGCGTAGAGCCGCTCCTTGTCGGCGATGTTCATTCCGCTGTTCTGGGTCCACACGACATCGAACAGGCCGGCCTCCACATCGAGCGCCAGCGCATCACCGATGCGATGCGTGACGCGATCCGACAACCCCAGCCGGGCCGTGAGCGCCGCGGCCGCCCGCACGTACGACTCGGTCAGGTCGACGACGGCCACGTGGCAGCCGAACTGGACGGCCAGTGTGCGCGCGGGACCGCCCAGCCCGCCGCCCACGTCGAGAACGCGCATGCCGGGCCGCAGCGCGGCCAGACGCGCCAGCCGTTCGGTCGCGCCCTTGCCACCGCTGTGAAACTGGTCGGCCGGCGCCAGGTCGTCGATCGTCAGCGCGCCGATGTTCTTGCCCGCGGCGGCGAGCGCGTCGAGGATCAGCCGCTCCAGCCCGTCGCGTCCCCAGTAGGCATTCGTGGCGCGCGCATCGCTCGTGTCGCTCATGGGTCCTCCAAGTTCCTTCTTCGTTCGCTCGCCTCGGGCCTGGGGGCCCAGCCCCGGGGCGGCCCTGCGGCTCGCACAACTTTCCTTGACGACACGCGTGGTCTATGCGAAGAGGCCGGAGCATGGGCGAGATCGTCGCGGGCTTTGGAGTGCCCCACACGCCGATGTTTCCGGCGTTGGTCGCCCGCGACGGGCCCCAGTGCGAGACGGCAGCTCTTCCGCACTGTGGCCGAGCATCTGGAACCAGGATCCACGGCCTGAGTTTGAACCCGGATCCACGGCGTGAGTCCGAGCCCGGGTCCACGGCCTGAGTCTCGCGAGAAAGACGAGGAAGCGGAGCCATGCGCTGGGGCATTCACACCATCGAGGACTATCACGAGGAGACGCACGGGTCGCTCCCGGAGTTCTACGACAAGCTGGTCGCCCGCGCGGTGCTCGCCGAGGAGCTGGGCTACGAGAGCTTCTGGCTCACCGAGCACCACTTCCATTGGTTAGGCGGCGCTCACGCGAACCCGCTCGTGGCGCTGTCCGCCATCGCCGCGCGCACGCGGAAGCTGCGGCTCGGCACCGCGGTCACACTCTTGCCCTACCGGCACCCGTTGCTGGTCGCCGAAGAGATCGCCTGCCTCGACAATCTCAGCCACGGCCGCGTCGATGTCGGCATCGGCCGCGGCTTCTTCAAGATCGAATACGACGGGCTCGGCATCTCCATGGCCGAGAGTCGGCCGCGCTTCACCGAAAGCCTCGAGGTCTTGCGTCGTGTCTGGACGGAGCATGAGGTGACCCACAAAGGCCGGTTCTTCCAGTTCGAAGACGTCGAGCTGGTCCCGAAGCCGGTCCAGAAGCCGCACCCGCCGATCTGGGCGGCGGCGACCGCCACGCCGGAGAGCTACGCCAACGCCGGCAAGCTCGGGTTCGCCGTCATGATCGTGCCGTACATCGCGCCCAGCGTGGACGAGCTCAAGCAGCGGGTGCACCTCTATTTCGAGGCCTTCCGGACGGCCGGCCACCGCCACCAGCCGGAGGTCCTGGCCTTCTTCATGGTCTACGTCACCGACGACACGCACGATCTCCGCGCGCAGATCGCCGACCGCATCCGCGCCTATGGCCAGGTCAACGAGCTGCCCGAACGGAAGATGCGCGGCGATCGCGACCCCGCCCAGTACGCGCATTTCGCGAACCTGCTGGAGAAGATGCAGTACTTCAACTACGACAGCCTGCACGGCGGCAACAAGGCGCTGTTCGGGACTCCTCAGCACTGCGCTCAGGTTCTCGACCTCTGGCGACGTGAGGTCGGGATCACCTGCACGACCATCATGCCGAGCTGGGGCGGGCTGCCCGAGGCGATAGTACATGCCAACATGCGGCGCTTCGCCCGGGAGGTCATTCCACTCACGGAGGCCGCGCGATGAAACGTCTTCTTCGATGCCTGGCCATTCTGGGCGCCGGCGGCGCGCTGTGCCTCGCCCTGCTCCCCTGGCCGACGTCCGGCGCGCCGGCGGGGCCGCCGATCCGGATCGGCGGAACGCTCGCCTTGACGGGGCCGCTCGGCTCGACCGCGATCGTCCACAAGATCGCCGCCGAGATCTACCTCGAGCAGCTCAACAAGCGCAACGGGCTGCTCGGACGACCGGTCGAATACATCCTGCTCGATGACCAGTCCAAGCCCGAGGTCACGCGCACGCTCTACGAGCGGCTGATCACGGTGGACAAGGTGGATCTCATCATCGGCGCGCACGCGACCGCCGGAAACCTCGCGGCCATGGCGGTGGCCCAGAAATACGGCAAGCTCTTCCTCGCGAGCACCATGCTCATCGATCCGCGACGTCAGACGTACGACATGTACTTCCCGACCCAGGCGATGGGCCCGGAGCCGCAGGCGACCATGCCCGGCTCGGTCCTCGACGCGCTCGTCTCCACCGGGCGGCCACCGAAGACGATCGCCGTCGTGGCGAGCAAGTTCCCCTCGGTGCACTTCGTCTCGATCGGGGCCAAGGAGGTCATGCAGAAGCGCGGGTTCACTATCGTGCTCGATCTCGAGTACGAGTTCGGCAACCGCGACTTCGGCGCAATCGCCGCACGGGTGAAGGAGGCCAATCCCGACTTCCTGTGGGTCGGCGGCGTCGGGGTGGACCTGGTCCTGCTGGCCGAGGCGCTCAAGAAGCTCGACTACACGCCCAAGGGCCAGTTCATGCTCTTCCCGGCGCCGGCGCCGATGGCGCAGTCGCCGGACACGAAGTACGCGATGGCCATGTCCGTCTTCGAGGAGCATCCTCCGTTCACCGACAACCCGATCGTGGCCGAGTTCGTGAAGCTCTATCACGAGCGGGCGGCCAAGGCGGGGTTGACCTACACCCAGGTCGACCATCAGTCGGCGCTCGGTTACGCGATCTGGGAGATCCTCGAAGCCGCGGTCACCGCCACCAAGAGCCTCGACGACAAGGTGCTCGCACGGTGGCTCAAGACCAACACGGTGAACACGATCATCGGTCGGGAGCGATTCGGCTGTCTCAACAACTCCACGTGTGAGGACCTCGTCAAGGTCAAGCAGGTCCAGGGAGGCCGCTGGGTGACCGTCTGGCCCAAGCAGTGGACGGCCCCCGGCGTCAGCCTCATCTACCCGAGCCCGAGTCCGTAGAGCGCCGCGCTCGATTCGAGGGAAGAACGTCGATGGCGCTGCGTACCGGAGCCGAGTACCTCCAGGCGTTGCGGGACGGGCGGGAAGTCTATCTCGACGGTAAACGGGTCGACGATGTGACGACCGAGCCGGGGCTCTCCATCGTAGGCCGGACATTCGCCCGCATGTACGACCTGGTCGGCGCGAACCAGGAGGCGTTGACCTGGCGAGACGAGGAAGGTCGACCGGTCAGCGGCACGTGGCTCCAGCCGCGCGACCGCGATCAGCTCGGCTGGCGCCGGCTGTTCACCGAGACGATCGCGCGCCACACCGGCGGTCTGTTCGGGCGGCCGCAAGACTACGTGCCGCTGTTTCACCTGGGCATGCTGGACGTCAAGACCGACTTCAGCCGCGGGGACAAGCGCTTCGAGCAGAACATCGAACGGTACTGGCGGCACGCTCGGGACAAGGACCTCATGCTCTCCCATGGGTTCATCGACGTGCAATCCCGTCCGTCCCAGCCCATCAACGAGACCGTCGTGCCCAGGATCGTCGGCCGCAACGCGGACGGGATCATCGTCCGCGGCGTGAAGACGGTGGCCACGTTCGCCACTCATGCCGACGAAGTGCTCATCGGGAGCGTCCCCCGCGCGGGACTCACCGAGGACCACGTGGTGTACTTCTCGATCCCCATCGCCACACCCGGGCTGCGGGTCGTCGCCCGCTCCGTCTATGGAACCGGAAACGCCTTCGATCATCCGGTGAGCCAGTACGGCGACGAGAACGATTGCATGATCATCTTCGATGACGTGCTGGTTCCGTGGGAGCGCGTGTTCAGCATGGCCGACGAGAAGTTCTGCGCGACCATTTTCCCGCGCATCACCGAGTGGGCGCACTGGAGCATCCTGGTGCGTCTGGCGGTCAAGGCCGAGGTGCTGGCCGGGTTGTACGCGCTGATTCCCGACATGATGGGCCGCGCGCAGCAGCCGCAGTCCCAGGAGGCGGTGGGCGAAATTCTCAGATACCTCATCACCCTGCGCGCGTTCATCCACGCCTCGGAGGACCAGAGCAGCGTGACTGCCGCCGGTCATTGCATGCCGAGCCCGCAGTACGTGACCGCCGGGCGGGCCTACTCGGTGGAGCACTACCGCCGCGTGACCGGCTACCTGCACGACATCGCCAGTCAGGGGTTGATCAACATGCCCGTCCAGGCGGCGTTCGACAACCCGACGATCGGCCCCACGCTCGAGAGCATGTTCGCCGGCCCCCGCGCGTCCGCGCGCGAGCGGGCGCGCATCACGCGGCTGGCGTGGGACATGGTGTGCGACTCCTTCGGCAGCCGCCAGACGTTGTTCGAGCTGTTCAATGCCCTTCCCTGGACAGGGCAACGCGGGTTGCTGGTGGCTGGCTTCGACCTCGAGCCCTACCGGCGACTGGCCCGAGCGACAGCCGGAATCGGCTCGCTCGAGACCGCCGCAGCGGACGCCGCGAAGGCGGCTCGTGGCCAGGGACGCGACTACGGTGCCGTCGGGCAGGCGTTCGCCGATGCCCGCTGGGCGCGCAAGTCGCCGACGGAATCCTCCAGACCATGAAGGCGATTCAGATCACGAAAACGGGCGGGCCCGAGGTGCTCGCCTACGTCGACCTGCCGACGCCGGTGGCCGGGCCGAGCGACGTGCTCGTGAAAGCCCACGCCATCGGCGTCAACATGCCCGAGGTGCTCGTGCGGCGCGGCACCTACGGGTGGATGCCGCCCTTGCCGGCGATTCCCGGCATCGAGATGAGCGGCGTGATCGTGGAGGCCGGCGCCGACGTTCGCACGCGGCGCGTCGGCCAGCCCGTCTACGTGTCGGCGCGCGAGCTCGTGCACCGCGGGGGCTGCTACGCCGAGTACATCGCCGTCGCCGAGCACGCCGTCTATGTCGTTCCCCCGGGTGTCGATCTCGACGCCGTCGCCACGCTCGCCGCCTATCAGGTCGCCTATCACCTGCTCCACAGCGCCACTCGCGGATTCCGCTACGAGTCGGTCCTGGTGCAGGCGGCGGCGGGCGGCATCGGGTCGGCGCTCGTCCACCTCGCGCGCGCGAGCGGCAAGCGGGTGATCGCCCTCGCCGGCTCGAAGGACAAAGCGGAGTTCGCGCTGGCTCAAGGAGCGACCGTCGCGATCAACTACCGCGAGGCGGGGCTGGACGAGCGGATCGCGGCGGCGACCGGCGGCGATGGGGTCGACCTCATCCTCGATCCGGTGGGTGGGCCGCGCTTCGCTCGGCTCTTCCAGCACCTGGCCCCGCTCGGTCTGGTGATCCTCTACGGCTCCCTCGACGGTTGGCCCGACGCTGACGTGGTGCCGACGATGCGAAAGTCCGGCCTGAGCCCCGCGCTCAGGCTGTTCTCGATGCACACGTTCGACGACGACGCCGAGTCGCGGCGCGGCGCGACGCTGGCGCTGCTGCGCATGCTGAGCGACGGCGCGATCCGCCCGCCGATCCAAGAACGGGTACCGCTGGCCGAGGCCGGGCGCGCCCAGGCACTGCTCGAGAGCGGCCAGGTGATGGGAAAGCTCGTCCTCAAGCCCTGAGCGAGAACCCCTACCGGAGCGCGGGCTCGCCGGCGAACGCGGGCATGATCTCCTTCGCGAAGCGGCGCAGTGTCTCGATCCCGCCCGTGCTGTTGAGCAGGACGTACTCCGCCCCGCCGTCACGCAGCGCCTGGAGCTTGGCGGCGATCTCGTCGGGCGTGCCGTAGAGCGCGCCGGCCTCGGCGGCCTCGAGCGTATTCGCGTAGGTCAGGATGGTCGACTTGTTCTGCCCGTCCGGACGCTGGGCCAGGTCGTGGACGCGTCGGCGCGCCGCCAGGCGGGTCTCGAGCGCCTTCTGCCGCTCGGCAGCAGTCATCGCGACGTTGATGGAGCGGGTGACCGCGACGCTCATCGGGTCGAAGGGGCGACCGCGCGCTTCCACCTCGGCCTTGAAGAGGGCGATCCGCTCGCCGATCTGGTCGATGGGCGCGAACTGGTCGAGGAGAAGGTTGTAGCCGAGCCCGGCGACCTTCTTGATCGATTGCGGGCGCCCGGCGCCCATCCAGAGCGGCGGATGCGGCTTCTGCGCTGTCGGGGGCTCGACGACGACGTTCTCGAACTGCCAGTACTTGCCGCGGTGGGACCACGGTTGATCCGACGTCCACGCCTTGAGAAGCACCTCGAGCGATTCGTCGAAGCGCTCGTCCGCCTCCTCCATGGGAATGCAGAATCCGGCGAACTCGTTGTGGCGGTAGCCCTGACCGATGCCGAAGTCGACTCGGCCGCCCGACAGCAGGTCCATGGTCGCGATCTGCTCGGCCAGCAGCACGGGGTTGTGCCAGGGCAGCGTGATCACGGCGGTGCCGAGCCGCAGCGTCGTCGTCCGCGCTCCGACCCAGGTCAGCAAGTTCAAGGTCGCCGAGATCTGGCCGAAGCCGGTGAAGTGGTGCTCGACGACGAAGGAGCTCACGTAGCCGAGCGCCTCGGCCCGGACGTTGTTCTCGACGAACTCCCGGAACCCGGCGCCGCTGTCGACGTCGGGTCCGCCCCGCTTCGCCTGCGCGCTTCCGAAGATCCCGAAACGCATCACGCGACTCCGTTCTGCTGGAACCACGTGCGCAGGCGCTGCCAACCGTCCTTCGCAGGCGTCTCGCGATAACTCGGCCGGTAATCGGCGTGGAACCCGTGGGGCGCACCGTCATAGAGCACGATCTCGGACGGCTTTTTGGCCGCCTTCAGCGCCGCCTGCATCTTCTCGACGTCCGTGTTCGGGATGCCCTGGTCCGCGCCGCCGTAAAGGCCCAGCACGGGCGCCTTCAAGCTGTCGACCAGATCGAGCGGGTGCTTCGGCTGCAGATCGTTGGTCGGGCCAGTCAAACGGCCGTACCAGCCGACCCCGGCCTTCAGCTGGGGACTGTGTGCCGAGTAGAGCCAGACGACCCGGCCGCCGTAGCAGAAGCCGGTGATACCGAGTCGTGCGGTGTCGCCCTTCTCGGATTTCGCGAAGGCCGTCGCCGAGTCCAGGTCGGCCATGACCTGCTTGTCGCCGACCTTGGCGGCCGCGGCGCGGCCTTCGTCGATCGACGTGAGCTTCGTGACGTCGGCGGCCCGGGCGAAGAGCTCGGGCGCCACGGCGTAGTAGCCGAGCTTGGCGAAGCGGCGGCAGACGTCCTTGATGTGCTCGTGGACGCCGAAGATCTCCTGCACGACCAGCACGGTCGGGAACGGCCCGCCCGTCGCCGGCATCGCCCGGTAGGCGGGAAGCTGGCCGTCGGGCACCGGGACCTTCACCTCGCCCGCGGTGAGGCCGCTGGCGTCGGTGGTGATGACGCTCTGCGCGTTGACGGGGCCGGTCGCCAGCGTGAACCCCGCGATCAGACTCGTCGTCAAAAACCCCCGCCGCGAAAACTCCGTCGGCGGCCTGAGGCTCTGAAGCTCGAAGTCGAGGCGATCCGTCGCCATTGTTCCCTCCTGGGGGACCTGCATTGAGCATTGAGAGTAGCCGAATCACGCAATGCCCGCCAGTCCGAGATGTCCTCGACGGAAACCGGCCGGTCGTGGGGCAGGGTGGCGGGCGGGGTCGACGAGACCCGTTCCCGCAACGCGGCGACGGACACGCCGCGCCCGGATGGAGCCCAGCCGCAAAGGGTAGGCGAACGCGTGCGGCGTGGTCGAGCGACCCCACCCGCCACCCTGCCCCACGACCGGCCGACGCCGACGGTTGCGCGTCCGGCAAGGAAGCTCTACGCTCCCCGGAATGAAGATCACGAGCGTTCAGGCGACGTGGGTGCACGTCCCGATTCCGTACGAGCGGCAGCACATCAGCGACTTCGGTCGCATCGCGTCGTTCGACTCCGTCGTCGTGAAGGTGGAGACGGACAGCGGCCTCGTCGGCTGGGGCGAGGCGAAGGCCGGCGTCGGCAGCGCGTCGTCGGCGTACGGGCTGGCCACCATCATCAACCGCGACTATGCGCCGCTGCTCGTCGGGCAGGACCCGCGCGACGTGAGCCGCCTCTGGGACGTGATGTACAACACGCCGCGCGAGGGCTATGCCCTCGACCGCGGCCACGTCCTCCCGCAGCTCGGGCGGCGGGGCCTTTCCATCTCGGCGATCGCCGGCGTCGACCTGGCGCTCTGGGATCTCCTGGGCAAGGCGCTCGGCGCGCCCGTCTGGCGCCTGCTTGGCGGGCGCCGCGCCGAACGGATGCCGGCGTACGCCTCCGGCGGCTGGGCCGACGAGGCCCACATCGGCAAGCAGCTGCTCGGCTACGTCGACAAAGCGGGGTTCCGCGCCGTGAAGATGCGCGTCGGCGTGATGGACGGCGAGCCACGGCAGTCGGCGGCGCGCGTACGTGCCGCGCGCCGGGCGCTCGGGCCCGGCGTGAAGCTGATGGCCGACGCCCACGGCACCTGGACGGTGTCGGAAGCCAAGGCGTTCTGCCGGATGGTCGAAGACTGCGACCTCTACTGGCTCGAAGAGCCGGTGACCGCCGACGACAAGACCGGCCTCGCCGAGGTGCGCCGCGCCTCGGCGGTGCCGATCGCCACCGGCGAGAGCGAGTTCACCCGGCACGACTTCCGCGAGCTTGCCGAGCTGCGCGCCGCCGACGTGCTCCAGCCCGACCTGGCGATCGCCGGAGGCCTCACCGAGGGCGTGCGCATCGGCGCGATCGCCGCGTCGTACAACCTGCGCCTGGCGCCGCACCTCTGGTCCGGCGCGCCGGCGTTCGCGGCGGGCGTCGCCCTCGCCGCGAGCCAGACCGCCGGGTTCATCCTCGAGTACTCGCTCGGCGCCAACCCGCTCCTGCACGACCTGGTCCACGAGAAATTCACCGTGGCCGACGGACAGCTCGAGATCCCCGACCGCCCGGGCCTCGGCATCACGGTCAACGAAGACTTCGTGCGTCGCCACGCGCGCGAGTGAGGCGGCGGGGAGGGGAGCCGGCCGGGGGACGGGGGGTGCCGGCTGGGATCCGACTGCTGCGATCCGGGTCGTGTAGATGGTACGCGCCACACGCGGACGAGCCTGACTCCACGGATCCCAGCCGGGACCCCCCGTCCCCCGGCCGGATCCCCTCCCCGGTCAATCTCGGTGCGTGTTCGATTGCCTTGCCTTAGAACCACGTCGTCGCTAGAGCTTGCGGAGGCGCACGAGCTGTACGGTGTGATCCAGGCCTTTCTCGAGAATCAGGTTGGCGCGGTCGCGCGTGGGCAGGATGTTCTCGAGGAGATTCGGCTCGTTGATCTCTCGCCAGATACGGGTCGCTACCGTCTCCGCCTCCTCGTCGGTGAGATCGGCGTAGCGGTGGAAATACGACAACGGGTCCTGAAAGGCCGTCTTCCGCAGCGCGAAGAAGCGCTCGACGTACCACTGGCGGATGGCCCTGATCTCGGCATCGACGTAGATCGTGAAATCGAAGAAGTCCGAGGCGAAGCTGAGGTGCCGGGACGGCCGCGCTGCCCGGTCACCTGCTTGCAGGATGTTCAAACCCTCGACGATCAGCACGTCGGGCTGGCGAATGGCCTGAAAGTGATCGGGCTCGATGTCGTACGTGAGATGCGAGTAGACGGGGACGGCGAGCTCGGCCCGACCCGCCTTGACCTCCGACAGGAACCGGATGAGCGCGCGGAGATCGTAGCTTTCGGGGAACCCCTTGCGCTGCAAGATTCCGCGCTCCTCGAGAACCCGCCGGGGGTGCAGGAAGCCGTCGGTGGCCACCAGGTCGACGTGCGGGTGATTCGGCCAGCGCGCCAGCAGGGTTCTCAGGATACGAGCCGTCGTGCTCTTCCCGACGGCGACGCTACCAGCCAGCCCGATGACGAACGGCGGCTTCGCCATCTTCGTGTTCAAGAAGGCGGCGGTCGAGCCGTGCAGCGCCTGGCTCGCGCCGATGTGGAGATTGAGCAGCCGCGAGAGTGGCAGGTAGATCTCGGCGACCTCGTCGAGCGAGACGCGCTCGTTGAGCCCGCGAAGGTGGGTCAGGTCGTCTTCGGTGAGGGTCAGCGGAGTATCTGCGCGCAGTCGAGCCCATTCGGCTCGCGTGAAGCGCTGATATCGGGACAGCGCCATCAGCGTCTTGCGGTCACGCGGCTCGGTTCCGCGCCGACCGTCTAGCCCGCCGGTTCGGCCGCCGGCAGAGGAACGGTCGAGGCCTTCGGAGCCTGGCTCGGCAGAAACGACACGAACAGCGTGGTGAGGGTCGCCAGCGCCGCCAGCACGGTCAGGAGCGTGGTGAAGCCGGCAGCCTTGACCGTCGGGCCCAGCAGGTATACCGCGAGCGAGCTGACGCCGAACCCGACCGCCAACCGGATTCCGGCCACGCGCGACCGCATCCGATCGTCGACGTACTGCACGATCATGGCGTCGATGAACGGGATTGCCCCGAAGACGAAGACCATGAACAACAACATGGCGACGTAGTGCGGCCAGCCGGTGACTTGCGAAGCGACGAGGAACAGCGGCACCTGCCCGGCCGCCATCGGCAGGTACACCCACTTCAGCGGCACCCGGTCGATCAGCTTGCCGACCACGAGCTGAGCGAGCGAAGCGACCGTGTAGACAGCCGCGAGCAGCGCGCCGAGCGTAGCGGGATCGTCGACGATCCCGTGCAGCCGCTCGGCGAGGAGCTGGCCGTTGCCGTTCGTCGTGAAATTGAAGATGAGGCTGCTGGTGATGGCGGCCAGCGTCATCACGGTCAGCACGCGCGCCAGCATCGAGCGGGGGAGGTCCACCATCTTCCGGGGGCGCCGGGAGGGCGGCGTATCCTCTCGCGGGACCACCAGCACGAAGACCACCCCGCACGTGAGCGCGATCAGGCCGGGCACGGCGAAGGCGGTGCGCCAGCCGGCGTATTTCACGAGGAAGCCTGTCAGGACGGCGGCGATGGCGATGCCGAGGTTGCCGGCGAGCCCGTTGAGGCCGATGGTGAACCCGGGATTCGTCACGTTCTGCACGAGCATGGGGATGCCCACCGGGTGATAGATCGACGAGAACGCTCCCATGAGCGTGAGCGCGAGGGCCAGCGACCACGCGCCGGGCACCGCGGCGATGAGCAGGCCGGAAAGACCCATGCCGAGGAAGAAGATCACCATCATCGCGCGACGCCCCCACAGGTCACCGAGGCGGCCGGCGGGGAGCGAGCCAAGGCCGAACAGCACGAAGGCGCCCACCGCGTAGGGCATCAAGTCTTGCCAGAGCATTCCCCACTCGGCGGCGATCGCGGACACGGCGGTGGCGAAGATCAACAGGAAGAGATGGTCGAGGGCGTGCCCGACGTTGAGCAGCAACGCGGTGGGGCTCGCGTTCGTCATGCGGGTGTGGACACCGCTCAGGGTCCCGGTCCCGCTCATGGGCCCGGCCAGGCGTCCAGCACGCCCCGCTTCAACTTGCGCCTCTCGCCTTCGGGCCGCTTGAAATCGTGGCCGAAGGGCGCCGATTCGAAGGAGCCGTAGCTCGGGTTCGAGATCATGATCCACTCGCGCCCCCAGCGATCCTTGTGCTGCTCCATGACCTTCAAGCGCTCGGTCTCGGTGCCGCGGTACTCGTCGACGAAATCGCCGAAGTTGTCGCCGATATTCAGGAGAACGCGGTAGGTCTTGGCGACGTAGGCGCGGCGCGTGCCTTTGGCGGAACCCCAATCCGGCTGCTTCCGGGTCGGGAGCACCGTATCGACGTTGCCGCCCATGGGGAAGCCGAACTTCTCGAGGTTCTTGCGTGTCGCCGGCTCTTCCTCGGCCGTCCGGTTGGTGATGTAGAACACCTTCACGCCCTTCGCGTCGGCGTACTTGGCGAACTCGAGCGCGCCGGGGATGGGCACCGACGTCACCGTGTTGACGTACGCGTTCCAGGTCTTCGGGTCGAAGCTCGTGCCCTTGAGCGTCATCCACGCCTGATAGCCCGAATTGTCGAGGATCGTCTCATCGATGTCGAGGATCACCGCAGGCGGAAGAGCCTGGTAGGCGCCGGTCTGCTCCTTCGGCGCGCCGGTCCAGGTCGTGTCCGCCAGCGCCTGGTCGAGACGGATCCGGGCCAGCGCGAAGGCCGTGAGGGCGCTGGCCTTGTACTCGACCGACCGCTGCATCCAGAGGACGGCGTTGAGAAGGTCGCTGGCGGGCGGATCCGGAGCCTGCTGGGCCAGGACCGGTGCCGTCGATCCCAGCGCCACGAACAAGACCAGGATCGCCAGCCACCTGCCCCATGGGCGATTGCCGATCGCGGCGGTCATGCCGTTCCCCCTCTCGGACGCCGCGGCGCGCGCAAGCGGCGCAGGCGCAGCTCCAGATCCTCGTAGCGACTCACGATAGCACCGCCGCTCGCGTGAATGAAAAACTCGACCTGGAGATTGACGGTGCTGCCCTCGTTGTCGGCGCTCAGGCGGAAATCGCCGCGGTAGCCGACGATGAGCTTCCCGCGGGCGAACGCGTAGCCGATCTCCGCCGCGGTGCCGCTGTCCACGTCGGTGCCGTCGAGGATCGCGACCACCCCGTGCGCGTCGTCGATCGCCGCCTGGTTGGTCGCTCCCATCCGTCGATTGAGCTTGCGCCACGCCTCCCGCCTCTTCGGCCCGTAGGGCATGCGCTGAACGGCCTCGATCTTCCGCGGGTCGGTCAGCGTCCAGGGGTCGAGCACGTGGTAGCCGAGACTCGCCACGAACGGAACGAGCACCGAGTTGTAGAAGTGCCGGCCGGCCTCGGAAAAGCCCAGGGGACTCGCCATGTAAATCCGCGCCCTGCCCTTCATGCTTTGGGCCCTGAGCGTAGCCGAATCGCGCACGCCTCGCTAGCCGGTGCGCCAGGGCGCGGGTCGAAGCCGCCCGTTCGACGGCCGGCCCCCGCCGGCGCATCCCCATCTGGGCGAAGCCCTCTTCGAGATGCGCTATCATCGGGGCCGATCGCCGACGAGTGCGGAGCGTGAGCGGCCGGGACCTGATCGCCCAAAGGGAGCCGAACCCATGAGGAGCTCGACACCACTCACCGTTGCCGTTCTGGTCCTCATCGCGATGACGCTGGTCGGTCCCGTCGCCGCCCAGGATTTCGTGCCCGCCGTCGTGTTCGACATGGGCGGGAAGTTCGACAAGTCGTTCAACGAGGCCGCCTACGCCGGCGCCGAGCGGTTCAAGAAAGAGACCGGGATCGCGTATCGCGAGTTCGAGGTGACCAACGAGGCCCAGCGCGAGCAGGCGCTACGCAACATGGCGCGTCGGGGCGCCCGGATCGTCGCGGGAATCGGCTTTTCCCAGGCCAGCGGCATGGAAAAAGTCGCCAAGGAATTTCCGAATCTCAAGTTCGCCATCGTCGACGCCGTCGTGGATCTGCCGAACGTCCAGTCGATCGTCTTCAAGGAGCACGAGGGGTCGTTCCTCGTGGGCATGGCGGCCGCGCTGGCCTCGAAGACCGGCAAGGTCGGCTTCGTCGGCGGCATGGACATCCCGCTGATCCGGCGATTCGCCCTCGGCTACGAAGAAGGGGCGAAGTACGTCAACGCGAAGATCGAAGTCTTCCAGAACATGACGGGAACGACACCGGCGGCCTGGAACGATCCGACGCGTGGTGGCGAGCTGGCCCGGAGCCAGTTCGATCGGGGCGCCGACGTCGTCTACGCCGCCGCGGGCGCGACCGGGCTCGGCGTCCTCCAGGCCGCCAAGGACAAGGGTCGGCTCGCCATCGGCGTCGACTCGAACCAGAACCACATCCATCCCGGCTCGATCCTGACCTCGATGATCAAGCGCGTCGATCTCGCCGTCTACGAAACATTCAAGGCCGCGAAGGACGGGACGTGGAAGCCCGGCGTGCGCTCGCTCGGTGTCGCCGAGGGCGGCGTCGGCTATTCGCTCGATCAATACAACCGCAGCCTGATCACTCCGGAGATGGAAAAGCGGCTCCAGCAGGCGCGCGCCGACATCGTGGCCGGGAAAATCAAGGTCACCGACTACATGGCTAAATAGCCTCGGAGGGGGGCTTAACTTCGGAGGGGGCCTCGACGGCCCCCTCCGATACCTCTCCCAGAACAGAAATCGATTGCGGCGGCAAAGCTGCCGCTCGGAGCGACACATATCGGAGCGGAACGTAACGGATAGCGGCGCCCCCCCGGCGATCGAGCTGCGGGGTATCGACAAGTGGTTCGGCGAGGTCCACGCCAACCGCGACGTATCGCTCGTCGTCCGCCGGGGCACGATCCACGGGGTCGTGGGCGAGAACGGCGCCGGCAAGTCGACCCTCATGGGCATCCTCTACGGCTACTACCAGCCCGATCGCGGCGAGATCCTCGTCGGCGGTCGGTCCGCGGTGGTCCGCAGCGCGCAGGACGCGCTGGCCGCGGGGATCGGGATGGTGCATCAGCACTTCATGCTGGTCGAGCCGTTCACGGTCCTGGAAAACATCGTGCTGGGAGTCGAAGGCGCCTTCCGGCTCGGCGCCGGCATGAACCGGGCACGCGCCGAGCTCGAGCGTCTTGGGCGCGAATACCACCTCGAGGTCGACCCCGACGCGCGTGTCGCGGATCTCGGCGTCGGCCAGCGGCAGCGCGTCGAGATCCTGAAGGCGCTCTATCGGGGCGCGGATCTCCTGATCCTCGACGAGCCGACCGCCGTCCTGACGCCCCAGGAGGCCGACCATCTCTTCCGGATCCTCGCGTCGCTCCGCAGCGAGGGCAAGACCGTTCTGCTGATCACGCACAAGCTGCGCGAGATCCTCGAGGTCACCGACGTCGTCACCGTGATGCGGCAGGGCCACGTCGTGGCGACGCTGCCGACGGCCGAGACGACGCCCGAGCAGCTCGCCGAGCTGATGGTCGGCCGCAAGGTGAGCCTGCGCGTGGACAAGACGCCGGCCCGACCCGGCGAGCCGGTGCTCGAGGTGACCGATCTCGTGGTCGAGGACGGCCTCGGGGTCGAGCGCGTCAAGGGTGTCAGCTTCACGGTGCGACGTGGCGAGATCGTGGGCGTCGCGGGGGTCGCCGGCAACGGGCAGTCGGAGCTGCTCGAAGCGCTCGCGGGGATCCGGCCGGTGAAATCGGGGCAGATCCGATTGAAAGCCAACAGCCTCGTCGACGCGGAAGCGCGCTCCCCGCGACGCCTGCGGCGCCTCGGCCTGTCCCACGTGCCCGAGGACCGCCATCGCATGGGCCTCATCATCCCGTTCGTGGCGCGCGAGAGCGCCATCCTCGGCTATCACGACGAGTCCACCTACAACGGCGCGATCCGGCTGCGCCGCTCGGCGGTCGCATCGAGCTGGGAACGTCAGGTGGCGGAGTACGACATCCGCCCGGGGAGCGGAGTCCTCCCCACCTCGGCGTTCTCGGGCGGCAATCAGCAGAAGATCGTGCTGGCCCGCGAGCTCGACCGCAATCCCGATCTCCTCCTGGTCGGGCAACCCACCCGTGGAGTCGACATCGGCGCGATCGAGTTCATCCACCGGCGCCTGGTGGCGCTGCGCGACGCCGGCAAAGCGCTCCTGCTGGTCTCGGTCGAGCTGGACGAGATCCTCGCCCTGGCGGATCGAATTCTCGTGATGCACGACGGGCGGATCGTCGGAGACGTGTCGCGCGCGGCCGCCACGGAGCGGACGCTCGGGCTGATGATGGCGGGCGTACCGGGGGCGCAGGCGGGACACGGCGGACCGTGACGGCGCGTGCCCCGCGCACCGTCGCCGCCCTCCTCGCGAGCGGCTTCGGCCTGACGCTGCTGGCGTTCTTCTTTCAGCGCCGCGATGGAGACGTCGGACATCTGCGCGAGCTCCTCGGCGCGCTGATCGCCTCGCTGGCCCGCGGGCCCGTCTTCGACGCCGCCGGCTGGGGCGCATCTCTCGGCGGCCTCGTCGTCGCCACGTCACTCGTTCTCGCCTGGTTCGGCGTGGGCGATCTCGTGGTGCGCGCGTGTGCCGCGAGCCCCGCGAGTGGGGCAGAGTCGCGCGCCCTCGACCTGGCGAGTCGCGCGCTCGTCGGCGCCGGCACTTGGTCGATCGCCTGGTTCGCCCTCGGCGTCGCCCATCTGTATCGCCCGACAGTCGCCGTGGCGGCCATGCTCGGAGGCGTCGCACTCGGGGTACGCGCGTGCCTTCGCTCGGCGCCGGGCGCGCCGGAGCCGGTGGCCCGCTTCCCGCGAATCTGCTTGGTGCTGATCGCCCTGGTCCAGACACTGGCGCTGGTCGCGGCCCTGGCGCCGCCCACGGCGAACGACACGTTGCTATACCATCTCGCGCTCCCGAAGGCGTACGTCGCGGCGGGCGGCACGGTCGACACCCCGTACAACATCGCGAGCTTCTATCCGCTCGGCGCCGAGATGCACGACGTGTGGGCCCTACTGCTGGGCGGCCTCGTCGGTCCGCGAACGGCGGAGGCGGCGGCGGGAGCGACACTGTTCGCCTTCGCACCCCTGCTGGCGCTCGTCACCTACGGCTGGGCGCGCGAGCGCGGCGCCGATCCGCCATGGGCCTCGCTCGCCGCGCTGAGCGTCGCCGCGATCCCAACCGCGTACGACGTCGCGGCCGGCGGCTACATCGATCTGGCCCTCGTCGCGTACACCGCCCTGGCCGTGCGCGCTGTGGGCCGGTGGTGGACGACCCTCGACGCCGGGTGGCTCCCCGCCGCCGCGCTGGCGATCGGCTTCGCGCTGGCGATCAAGCTCACGGCGGCGGCTCTCGGGCTCGCCCTCGCGCTCGCGGTGCTGATCCGCGCGCTCCGGGCGAGCCGTGCGGCCCGCTCGACCTTACCGCCGGGGCACGAGCCCGCCCGCCTCGTCCTCGCCGGCCTCGGCGCGCTCGCGCTCGGCGCTTTGCTCGCGGCCCCGTGGTACGTGCGCAACTGGGTGCGCACCGGGAATCCAGTGTTCCCGTTTTTCCTCAGCCTTTTCGGAGGCCAGGCGCCCGGCTGGGACCTCGAGCGCTCCCGGCTCTACGAAAGCATGTTCGCGTTCTATGGGAACGCGCTGACACCGCTCGACTACCTGCTCTCGCCCGTGCGTCTGGCGCTGGCCGCTCAGCCGGAGGAGCCGGTCTACTACGACGGCGTGCTCGGGGTCGCATTTCTGTTCGCCGTCGCGCTCGTCCTCTGGGCCCTCGCCACTCGGCGCCTGGAAGGAGAGCTCGGCCTCGCGCTGCTGGTATCGTCGGTGCTCTACGTGTTCTGGCTCTTCTCGAGTCAGCAGCTTCGCTACCTTATGCCGGCCACGCCGGCGCTGGCCGTCGCGCTCGCGGTGACGGGCCGCGCCGCGGCCGGCGCACTGGGCCCTGGATCGGGCCGTGCCTTCTGGTGGGTCGTCCTCTGTGTCGCCGCGGCGGGAGTGCCGGTCGTCCTCTCGTGGTTCGCGTTCGTGGACCCGCTGCGCGTCGTCCTCGGCGGCGAGCCGCGGAACGGGTACCTGGAGCGCCGGCTCGACTACTACCGGTACTACGAGGTCATCAATCGCCAGCTCCCGCCGACGGCGCGCGTCTGGCTCATCGACATGCGACGCGACACCTACCATCTGGAACGGCCGTACTTCTCCGATTTCATCTTCGAGGACTGGACGTTTCGCCAGTGGCTGCAAGCCGCGCGCGACACCGACGAGCTGGCCGCCCGCGTGCGGAGGGCCGGCATCACGCACATTCTGCTCCGTCACGAGCTCCTGCTCGACTACGCGCGGTCCCCGATCGTGGACGACCGCCGGCCGCGCGAGGAGAACCTCGCCAAGCTCGAGCTGATGACGACCTTCTTCACGCGTCAGACCCGCCTGCTCCGCGGCGACGGGAAATTCTGGCTTCTGGAGCTGGCGCCCCCGAGATAAAGGAGGATCCACGTGCTCTTCACATGTCCCGGTCCGGTAGCGCGCGGTGGCGATTCGCGGCAGGCCAAGGGCCGCCGCCGACACCTCTGCATCGACGTCCACTGCCACGTCCACGACCCGCTGGCGGACGAGATGGTGAAAGACGTCTTCCGACGTGAGGACGAGCCGGCGATGCGGTTCACGAACGACCTGTCGCGCGCGACGAACAAGAAGCAGGCGGAGAACGTCTTCGTCTGTCTCACGTCCGTCGAGCAGCGCCTGCGCGACATGGACAAGATGGGTGTGGACGTGCAGGCGATCTCGTGCTCGCCGTTCCAGTTCATGTACTCGCTCGACCCCGAGATCGGCCGCAAGACCGCCCGGGCCATCAACGAGAACCTGGCGGAGATCGTGCGAAAGCACCCGAGCCGCTTCGTCGCGTTGGCCGACGTCCCGCTGCAGGCGCCCGACGCGGCGGCCGAGGAGCTCGAATACTGCGTCAAGCGACTCGGCTTCCGCGGCGTGGAGATCGGCACGAACGTCGCCGGCCGGGAAATCTCGCGGGATCGCGACGCCTTCTGGGCAAAGGTGCAGGAGCTCGACGTCATGGTGTTCATACACCCCAACGGGTTCACCGGCGGCGAGCGGCTGGCGGACCACTACTTCATCAACATCATCGGCAACCCACTCGACTCGACGGTCGCGATCGGGCATCTCGTGTTCGACGGAATCCTCGAGAAGTTCCCCAGGCTGAAGGTCGTGTCGGCGCACGGCGGCGGCTACGTGTCGCACTATCCGGCCCGCATGGATCACGCGTGGGGCGCCCGCATCGATCCGCGCACGGTCCTCAAGCGGAAGCCCCGCCAGTCGCTCGCCAAGCTCTACTTCGACACGATCGTGTTCGACCGCGAGCAGCTCCGGCACCTCGTCAACCTGTGGGGCGCCGATCACATCGTCGTCGGGACCGACTATCCCTACGACATGGGCTGGTACGATCCCCGCGGATTCGTCGACGGGTGCAAATTCCTGAAGGACACCGACAGGGCGAAGATCTTGGGCCTCAATGCGGCGAGGCTCCTCAAGATCAAGCCGCGACGGACTACCTGAGCGCCGCCTCGGGCGTGCCGTCCTTCCACGGCAGCGCCACCTCGTAGGGACGGAGCAGGCAGTCGTCGGGGAGACACTCGATCGGCGTGAAGTCTCGGTGGGCGATGTACTCCGGCCGCTTGAAGCGGCGGATGTGGTTGGACACCGCGCAGAGGCTCAGGTAGACGCTCACCCGGTTCCACGGCGAGAGGTTCGAGGTCGACGCGTGAACGAGGCACGAGTGGAACACGATCATCGAGCCCACGGGCCCCTTCGGCGCCACGAGGCCGCCACGGGCGACGAGCCTGGTGATCGTCTCGTGGTCGATGGTCCACAGGGGATAGCTGGTCGTCGTGATGTCGTGCCCGGCCTCGAGCACGCCCAGCTTGTGGCTGCCGGGGATGAACATCAGCGGGCCGTTGAACTCGTTGACGTCGTCCAGGAAGATCGCGACGTTCATGGCGCGCGCCTCGGGCATCTGGTCGTCGTTGAACCAGGTGCCGAAGTCCTGATGCCACTGCCACACGTCACCGTCGAAGGCCATCTTGCCGTTGATCTTGAACTGGTGCATGTACACCGGCTCGCCGAAGATCTGGACGACCGGGTCGATCATCCGCGGGTGCCGCGCGAGCCGCGCAAAGGGGGCGCTGTACATGTGGGCGGCGAAGTTCGTCCGCACGGCGTCGCTCCCCTTTTCGCGCACGTTCTCGGGCCGGCGCTGCGCGTAGAGCTTCGGCACCTCGTCCGTGAGGACCTTGATCTCCGCGGGAGAGAACAGACTCTGGAAGAACAGATACCCGTCGCGGTCGAACTGCTCGAGCTGTGCCGATGTGAGCTTCATGTCGTCATCCTCCCGCTCGTTCACCCCGATCCGACAGCCTCAGAGTAGCAGAAGCCCGAGTCACTCGATCACGTGATCCGCCCGTAGCAACACCGGCGGCGGGATCGTCAGGCCGAGCGCCCTGGCGGTCTTGAGATTGATGACCAGCTCGAACCGGCTGGACTGCTCGACGGGCAGGGCGGCCGGCTTGGCGCCCTTGAGAATCTTGGCCACCAGGTCGGCGGCGCGCCGGTGGAGCTCGGGAAGGCTGGGCTCGAACGACATGAGGCCGCCCGCATCGACCAATTCCCTCATCCCGTACATCACCGGCATCCGGTGCTTCGCGGCGAGGGCCACGAGGCGCTCTCGGTACGTGATCAGCACGAGATCCCGGAGCACCACGAGACCCTCGACCCGTTCCCGCCGGGCGGAGTCGAAGGTGGCCTCGACGTCGGCTGGACCCTGGACCCCGAGCCGCACGACCTGCACATCGATCGCGCGGCCCATCGCCTCGATACCTTGCAGCATGGGACCGTAGACGGGATTGGCCGGATTCGACACCGTCGCCACTCGCGACGCCCGGGGAACGACCTCCTTGAGGAGCTGCAGCTGCTTTCCGACGGTTTCCTCCGAGAGAAACGTCGATCCCGTGATGTTCCCGCCGGGTCGTGCGAGGTTCGGGACGAGATCGACACCCACTTCGTCGCCGACGCCGATGAAGACGATGGGAATGGTCGTCGTCGCGCGCTTCGCGGCCAGGGCGGCGGGCGTGCTCCAGGCGGAGAGCACCACGTCCACCTTGCTCCGCGCGAGCTCCGCAGCGAGCGCCGGCAGTCGCTCGTAGTTGCCCTCCGCCCACCGGTATTCGAAGGCGACGTTCTCGCCTTCGATGTAGCCCAGCTCGCGGAGTCGGTCGCGGAAGACGTGGAACGACGGAGCGGCGCCCGCGGCCGAGGAGAACGGAGACAGAACCCCGATCTGTGAGACCTTCCGCGCCTGCGCCGCCACCCCGCGCGGCGCGGTAATCGCGCCGAGAAGCAGGGAGCCGACGAACGAGCGGCGGCCGATCACGTGAGCCCCAACGCCTTCGCGGTTTTCCTCATGCCTTCGGCGCTCGCCGCGCGATGGCGGCGATCGTGTCGGCGAAGTTGACCTGGCTATCGTCCTGAGGTTCGTAGCCGATCTTCGTCTTGGCGCTGGCCAGGCTCCAGAAGCGATGCGTGTTGCCGCTGATGCCGTAGACGATCAGGAACGGCACGCCGTGCTCGTCGGTGATGTCGGGGGTCTCCACCATGCGGATGGCCTGCTGGACCTGATCGCGCCGCGAGAGATAGGCGCCGAGCGCCCGATGCATGATCTTGATGTCCCCCGGCGGCACGTGCTCGATGTCGTCGTCGCGGGGCCCGCCGATGCGCCACTGCACGACCTCGAGCTTCCGGCCGTCGACCTTCCCGGTGGCGAACACGAAGCCCAGCAGCTCGTAGGAGGCCTTGGCCCAGCCGTACCAGTTGTCCGACCGCGGCGGCATCTCGGGCGTGACCATGTCGACCCGCCCGTCCCAGACCAGGCGCTCGTAGTAGTCCGAGGCGTGGTTGGAGCTGGCAACGACCACGCGACGCACACCCTCCTCGAGGGCGACGCGATACACGTTGTACGCGAGGGCGACGTTCTGGTGCTCGGCCCAGAACTTCGCATCGTTGTTCTCCTGCCACGTCGTGGCGTCCATCCCGGGCGCGCGCACGTAGCCCAGGTGGATCACCGCGTCGGCGCCGCGGAAGTGCTGGCGATACGCGTTCCGATCCGGGCGGGTCAGATCGGCGACCACCAGACCCGGCACCTTCTCGCCGCTTCGGGTCGTGGCGGTGACGTCGATCGGGACCACATCCCACCGCTCGGCGAGCTCCTTGAACATCCGCTGACCGACGTAACCGGCCGCCCCCGTGATCACGACGCGTCGCTTGGCCATTGTTCGTCTCCTGTATGGAGAGGCACGCTCTCCGTCTTCAGGCCAGCACTATGTATGTCCCGTCGAGACTCGTCAACGACATGTCACAGGCTTCTTCCACCCTCTTCGCCCCCTGGTGCGTATAACCATCACGAGCCGGCCTGAGCATCGTCGATTCGGGAGCAAGCGCCAGAGTGCCCCGGGGGACCATGGTCGCGGCGGTGCGCGCTGCAGGCCGTCGCGGGGCTGGGGCCCCGCCGGCCGGGGCGCAGCCATAAATCGAGGGGCAGCTATATGTCAACGATGGGTCGGGACGTACCAGCAGGGCTGGACGACAACATCGAAGAGGAGTGGGATCATGGCTCACGTGGCAGCGCGCGACCGGACAGGCCCGCCTGGGACCACCATGGCCGAGCGCATCGCGGCGATCGACTGGCGCGGCATCGCCGCCGCGCTCGACGCTCACGGCTGCGCCGTCGTGAACGCTCTCCTCGGTCCGGAGGAGAGTACCGCGCTGGCCGCGGGCTATGGAGCCGACGCGGCGTTCCGTGCGCGGATCGTGATGGCCCGCCACGGCTTTGGACGCGGCGAGTACAAGTACTTCGCCTATCCGCTTCCGCGGATCGTCGCCGAGCTCCGGGCGGCCCTATACCCACCCCTGGCCGGCATCGCGAACCGCTGGAACGAGGCGATGGAGATCGACGTGCGCTACTCGAACGACCACGCGGACTTTCTCGACCGCTGTCATCGTGCCGGGCAGACCAAGCCGACGCCGCTCCTCTTGCAGTACGCCGAGGGCGACTACAACTGCTTGCATCAGGACGTGTACGGGGAGCACGTGTTCCCGCTGCAGGTCACCGTCCTCCTGTCGGCCCCGGGACGGGATTTCACGGGTGGCGAGTTCGTGCTGACGGAGCAGCGGCCGCGCGCTCAATCCCGGGCCGAGGTCGTGCCGCTCGACCAGGGCGACTGCGTCATCTTCCCGGTGCGTCATCGGCCCGTGCACGGCACGCGCGGGAGCTATCGGGTCGCCATGCGCCATGGGGTGAGCCGGCTTCGTTCGGGCCACCGCCATACGCTCGGCATCATCTTTCACGACGGACGATGAATTCGCTACGCTCAATATGATCCGGCGCGGTGACGCGGCCAGCGGCGATTTGCTGAGTGGCCTTCCGCACGCGGGCGCTGCCGTGGAGACACTCGCCGACGGCGCGATGGTCCTCAGGCGATTCGCCGAGCCCGCGGCGGAGGAGCTCGTGAAGGCGATCCACCGCCTCGCGGCGGCGGCACCGTTCCGCCACATGGTTACCCCGGGCGGCCACGCGATGTCGTTGGCGACGACCAATTGCGGCCGCCTCGGCTGGGTGACGGATCGCGCCGGCTATCGCTACGAGCAGATCGATCCGCTGACGCGCCGGCCCTGGCCGTCGTTGCCAGACGTCTTTCACCGCCTCGCCACGCGCGCCGCCGCCGCGGGTGGATTCGCGGGCTTCGAGCCCGATGCGTGCCTGATCAACCGCTACGAGCCCGGCGCGCGCCTCTCGATGCACCAGGACCGGAACGAGCGCGACTTCGGCGCGCCGATCGTCTCGGTCTCGCTCGGGCTGCCGGCGGTGTTTCTTTTCGGCGGCGCGCGCCGGGCCGACAGACCCCGTCGCGTCCGGCTGGAGAGCGGCGACGTCGTCGTGTGGGGTGGCCCTGCGCGGCTCGCCTTCCACGGGATCGAGCCGCTCGCCGATGGACACCACCCGCTCACCGGCCATCACCGGATCAATCTGACGTTCCGCAAGGCCGGCTGACCGTGACGGGTCGACAGCGGCTCCTGAAGCGGCTCGACGAGGCCTGGTCGGCCTTCAAGGACTCCTACGCCGGCGAGCCCGACTCGCGGCTGCTGGAGACCGGCGCCACGGGCGACTGGTCGGTGAAGGACATTCTCGCGCACGTGACCACGTGGAAACTGGCGGGACGGCGCTCAGCCGAAATGAGGGCGGAGGGAGACGGCCTTCCCCTAGGGTCCCCCGCTGCCGTGGTAGCTCGTGTCGCCGGGCACGTAGGTGCCGCCAGGTCCTCGGTGGAGCGGAGGTGAGCTCCGTATGCGGACATCCTCACCACCCGAGGCGCAGCCGGCGACGAGCGACGCGACGGCGACGCACAGGGTCAGCCCGAGCGTCTTCGCGGTCTTGAGGTCGATCACGAGATCGAACTGTAACAGCGCGCGGCGACTTTTTCACTGACGAGCGACACGCGAGGCCCGCGCGGGCTATGCTGTCGTTCCGGAGCGCCAAGGAGGGCGAAGTGAAAATCGCGCGCGTCGAGCCGTTTCACGTGGACTGGGGCGCCGGCCGGAGCCGCAGCGCCTGGGTGCGGGTCTGGACCGATACCGGCGTCTCGGGCCTCGGCGAGGCGAGCCCGATGGTGCACGGCAACGCCTCGCTCGAGATCATCGCCAGCGCCTTCACGCCGATGCTGGTCGGAGCCGACCCGCTGGAGCCGCGCGTGATCCAGGACCGGCTTTTCCATCAGCACATCAAGGTGGGGCCGGAAGGCGCCTACGCGGGAGCGCTGGCCGCTATCGACATCGCGCTGTGGGACCTCAGAGGCAAGGTGCTCGGCCAGCCCGTGTGGAAGCTCCTCGGGGGCGCCTGGCGCCGTAAGCTCCCCTTCTACGCTTCGATCGGCGGCAACGGCCAACGAAGCGTGGACGAGGTGTGCCGCGTGGTCGAGAAGTGGCTCGAGCTGGGACCGGTCCAGGTGAAGATCCGCTTCGACGCTGACAAGACCGGGCGCGACGCCGACCTCGCCGGCGACATCGCCAAGGCGCGGGCCGTGCGCACGCTGGTGGGCGCCGGCTTCCCCCTCGCCTTCGATTCCAACAACGGCTATTCGGTCCAGGGCGCGATCCGCGTCGGCCGCGCGCTGGAGGAGCTCGGCTACGTGTGGTTCGAGGAGCCGGTGCAGCACTACCACGTGGAGAGCTTCGCCAAGGTCGCGGCGGCCCTCGACATCGCCGTCTCCGCCGGCGAGCAGGAGTACACGCTCCAGGGCATCAAGCGTCTCATCGAGGCGGGCGTGGACATCGTCCAGCCCGACATCGTGAAGACCGGCGGCTTCACCGGCCTCGCCGACATGGCGGCGCTCGCCCGCGCGTACGGCGTCGATCTGGTCCCGCATCAGACGCAGCCCTCGATCGGTCACACCGCCAACCTCCACTTCGTGGCGTCGCTCACCCACGCGCACTACCCGGCCGAGTACAACGGCCCGCACCAGGTCCAGGACGTGGTGTTCAGGACGCCGGTGCGTCCGGTCCAAGGGAAGTTCGTCCTCTCCGACGCGCCGGGGCTCGGGCTCGAGCTCGAGGAGAACGAGCTGCGAAAGCGCATGATCCCCTGGACGTCGTCGGCGCCGAGCGCCTGACCGGCCCGAGCCCGGCGTCATGAGAAGCGTCGCCGTGCTCGTGCTCTTGTGTGCGGCGCTCCCCACGACGGTCGCCGCGGACGGGCTCGACGACTACATCAGGGCCGAGCTGGCCCGGCGTCGCGTCCCGGGGCTCGCCTTGGCGGTGCTCCGCGCTGGACAACCCGTACTCCTGCGCGCGTACGGGGTTTCGTCGGTGGAGCTCGCTGTTCCGGCGACGCCGGATACGGTGTTCGACCTGGCATCCGTCACGAAGCCATTCACTGCGATGGCCATCATGGCGCTCGCGACCGACGGCAAGCTGTCACTCGATCATCCGATCGCCAGGTACATCGACGGCACCCCGCCCGGCTGGTCCGCGATGACCGTGCGCCAGCTCTTGACGCACACCTCGGGCATCGCGCCGCCGCTGAGCTT
Organism: Candidatus Rokuibacteriota bacterium; assembly: GCA_003220535.1. Lineage (GTDB taxonomy): Bacteria > Methylomirabilota > Methylomirabilia > Rokubacteriales > CSP1-6 > AR31. The sequence continues at coordinate 131,691 of QHSU01000059.1, read as the reverse complement.
TTCCTCGCTCTTGACACCCCGACAGCCGTTCCTCGCGGACTACACCACACGGCAGCTGTTCGAGGCGGCGACGCGCGACGCGGTTCGCTACGCTCCCGGAGAGCGCCACGTCTATCGCGACACGAACTACTTCCTGCTCGGAATGATCATCGAGCGCGTTACCGGAGAGCGGTACGGCGAGTTCCTCGCTCGTCGGTTCTTTCGACCCCTCGGGATGACGTCGACGACCGTGCCCGACCCCTGGCAAGTCCTCCCGCGGCGCGCAAACGGGTACACATTGCGCAACGGAGCGCTGGCGCGCATTCGCCGGGATGCGCAGCTCGAGCTCGCGTCGCACACAGGTCTCTTCTCCTCCGCCGCCGATCTGGCGAAGTTCGACGCGGCGCTCGACGCCGGACGTGTCCTCCCGCGGACGGCTCTGCAACAGATGTGGACGCCGGTGATCCTGAACGATGGCAGTCACTGGCCCTACGGCTTCGGCTGGCAGCTCGGCGATCGACGCGGCCATCGCGTGATCGCGCACTCCGGCATCACGGGCGTGGACTATGTGAAGCTACCGGACGACGGACTGACCGTCATCGCGCTCACCAATCTCGGCAATCTCTTCGCTGACGTCAACCCCGACGTCGATTCGTGGCTGGGCGAGCTCTTGGCCGGGCACTGGGTGCCCGGCCTGTTCGCGAGCACCGCTGCGCGACGGCCGGACGCGGCGCCCGAGCGCGGCCGGCGTTACCTCGATGCCCTGGCCGCCTTCGCCCGTGACGAGATTCCCGATCGGGTGACGGCCCCGTTGGCGGTCGTGCTCCGGTCGGCCGACGCCGAGGCTCGCCAAACGACCGAACGACGATTGACCGCGCGTCGGTCGTTTACCTACATCGCGAGCGACGATGTTCGCGGGCGGGCGCTGTTCCGGTTCGGCGTCCCGATCGTGCGCCTGGACCACTACGAGCTGGTGACGGACCGCGAGACGCGCTACTACACCTTCGCCGTGACCGACGACGAGCGGCTCGCCGACGTTCGCTCGTACGCGGAGTAACCGGCGGACACTCAGACGCTCCACGGCGTGGATGCCAGGCGCAGGAAGCGGGCCGCGTTCTGCCACATCAGCTTCCGGGTCGCTTCCTCGCCCAGCACCTGGCGCCACCCGATGACCGTGTCGGCGTGGTCCGGAAAGATGGTCTCCGGGTGCGGATAGTCCGACGCGAACATGAGTACGTGATCGCCCAGGAGATCGATCGCGGCCTTCGTCAGCGCTACCCCTTCAGAAAAATCGATGCTCACGAAGACGCGACCCATCTGCGCGTACTCGAGCGGGGTGTGCTTGAGGCCCGGTGACACCGAGCCCCGCACGTAGTCGATCTGGCGGCTCAAGCGCACGAGCCAGTGCGGGAGCCAGCCGTGGCCGCTTTCGAGCGCGCCGACCCGCAGCCGAGGATAGCGGTCCAGCATCCCGCCCATGAGCATGAAGGAGAGGAAGCGCTGGCCGCCCCAGGTCTGGCCGGCGCAGCGGCCCATCGCGGGGTTGTCCCAGATGTCCCGATAGCCCGGGAAGTACGGCGTTTCGATCGTAAACGCGTGGTACATGATCGGCAGATCGGCCTCGTCGGCGGCCGCCCAGATGGGCTCGAGGTCGGGATCGTCGATCGGCATCCCCTCGGGTAAGAGCGGCCACACCGCCGCCACCCAGTCCTCGCGCGCGTGCTCCTTGATCATCCGGGCGCTCCAGCGTGGGTCGGTGGCGAGCGCCAGGACCATGCTCTTCAGACGGCGCGGATCCGCCGCGCAGTAGTCGGCCATGTAGCGGTGGTACGCGCGATAAAGACCCTGGGCCAGGTGCGGGGCCAGCGCCGGTGCGCCGTACGCCCACGGCCCGGGGATGATGAAGTCGATGTCCCGGCCCTCGAGGTCCATGTCGCGCAGGCGCCCTCGGCCATTGTCTTCGGCGACGCGCGCGGTAATGGGCTGCCGCGTGACCATCTGCGTGCGTCCGGAGAGGAAGCCGCGATCGCCGTCCCCCTGCGTCGCGGGCGCCGATTTTTCGCCGGCCACCCGCTGCAGCCGCACGGGTCTGACCGACAGGATCGTGGACGAGCCCACGTCCTCGGCGTCGCCCCGGCCGGGGACCGTCTTCACGGTGCGCCGGTACGGCTGGAGGTCGTCGATACGCTGCTTGAGCTCGTTGTCGGCGTAGCGCAGGAGCACGTCCAGGGACGGATTCACGTGAGTGTCCGAATCGATCACTCGAAAGCCTTGCCTCATCGTGCCCTCTCCTCTCTTTATCGCCTCGGCCGGCAGGGCTCTTCGGATGGCTCGCCTCGGGCGTGGGGGCCCCAGTCCCCGGGCGGCCTGCGGCGCGCACTACGGCCCTGCCACGGCCTGCGGCGCACCACCGCGGGTCAGACAGTATCACGCAGCGACTTCACTCATAGCCGCGCCTCGGCCCGGCGGGGCCCCAGCCCCGCGACGGCCTGCGGCGCGCACTGCGCCGCGCAGCCAGGCGCATTCTGCTACGATCCGCCGGTGCTCGGTCACCCCGCGTTCGCCTTCCTGTGGTGCTCGCGGGTCCTCGCCAACGTGGCGTTCCAGATGCTGGGCGTCGCGGTGGGCTGGCAACTCTACGAGCTGACGGGCAGCGCGCTGGACCTCGGGCTGGTCGGCCTCGCGCAGTTCGTGCCGATGGTCCTGTTGACCTTGATCGTCGGGCAGGTTGCCGACCGCTACGATCGCCGTCTCGTGGCGGCGACCTGCCAGATCGTCGAGGCGGGCGCCGCGGCCTTGCTCGTGGTGGGCACCCTCGGGAGCTGGTTGAGCAACACGAGCATCTTCGCGATCGTGTCGCTGGTCGGCGCGGCGCGGGCGTTCGAGAGCCCGGCCACGACGGCACTGGTGTCCGACGTCGTGGCCCGACCGCTCATCGCGCGGGCCATGGCGTGGCTGATCTCGGCGAATCAGACGGCGCAGATCGTCGGTCCGGCCCTCGGCGGCTTCCTCTATGCGCTCGGCCCGGCCGCGGCCTACATCACCGCCGGCGCGCTGTTCGTCCTCGCCGGTCTGTGCGCCGCCGTCATCCGGGCTCGGCGCGTGGCGCGGGCGTCCGAGCCGCTGACCCTCGAGAGCGTGTTCTCCGGGGTCGTCTTCATCCGCAGCCGCCGCGTGCTGCTCGGCACGATGTCGCTCGACCTGTTCGCCGTGCTGCTCGGGGGCGCCGCGGCCCTCCTGCCCATCTACGCTCGCGACATTCTGGGCACGGGCCCAGGTGGGCTCGGGCTCTTGCGCTCGGCGCCGGCGGTCGGCGCGCTGGCGACGTCGATGTTCCTCGCGCAGCATCCGCTCCGGCGCCGAATCGGGCCGACGTTGTTTCGTGCCGTCATGGCCTTCGGCGTGGCCACCGTCGTGTTCGGCGTCTCGACCAACTTCGCGCTGTCGCTCGCCGCGCTCTGTGTCCTGGGCGCGTCGGACGTCGTGAGCGTGGTCATCCGCGCCACGCTCGTGCAGATCCGAACACCCGACACCATGCGCGGGCGCGTGAGCGCGGTGCACTCGCTGTTCACCGGGACCTCGAACCAGCTCGGCACGTTCGAGTCCGGCCTGGCCGCCGCCCTCATCGGGACCGTGCCGGCGGTGCTGCTCGGCGGGATAGGAACGATCGCCGTCGCCGCGCTCTGGATGCTTCTCTTCCCCGAGCTCCGCCGGATCCACGCCTTCGAAGAGTGACCGCCGGGAGCCGCGGCAGGCCGGGCGGCGCGGGGGGACACACAACCGGCGCAGTGGGCCCCCTCGTCCCGCCCGCAGCTCGAAGAGCTGCGATTCGGGCGAGTGGGTAACGCAGCCGGTCGGGTGTCCGCCGCGCCCCCCGGCCTGGCCCACGCTCCGCGCGTCGACATCGTCTGGAGGCCGCGCGATAATCCCCGAATGAACGCGTCCAACTCGAGGCGTGTGCGGCGGGGCTGGGTGGCCCCAGCACTGCTGCCGGCGATCAATCTCACGCTGGCGCTGCTCCTGTCCGCGGTCGTGGTCCTCCTGATCGGCGAGAGTCCCACGCGAGCGCTTCGCCTTCTGGCGAGCGGCGCGTTCGGCAACGCCGAGGCGATCGGCTACACGCTCTACTACGCGACCAACTTCGTCTTCACCGGTCTGGCCGTCGCCGTCGCCTTCCACTGTGGGCTCTTCAACATCGGAGCGGAGGGCCAGGCGTATATCGGTGGCCTCGGCGTGGCGCTGCTCTGTCTCGGCGCGGGCGGCTGGCCGACCGCGCTGGTCATCGCAGGCGCTGTCGTCATGGCGGCGGCCGGCGGCGCCGCCTGGGCGTTCGTGCCCGCGTGGCTCCAGGCCAAACGCGGCAGCCACGTCGTGATCACGACGATCATGTTCAACTTCATCGCCTCGGCGGTGATGACGCATCTCCTCGTCAACGTCCTGATCAAGCCGGGTCAGCAATCGCCGGAGACGCGGGAGTTCGCCCCGAGCACGTGGATGCCCCAGCTCCACGACCTGGCCCGGGCCGCGGGCTGGGACATCGGCCGCTCGCCGCTCAACCTGTCGTTGCTCCTGGCGCTGGCTGCCGGCGGCCTCGTCTGGCTCTATCTCTGGCACACGCGCTGGGGCTACGAGCTGCGCGCCCTCGGCCACAACGAAACGGCCGCCGTCTATGGTGGCATTCGACCCGCGCGCACGGTGATCGTGGCCATGTCGATCTCCGGCGCGCTCGCCGGACTGATGAGCCTCAACGAAGTCATGGGAGTGCAGCATCGCCTGCTCCTGAACTTCCCGGGCGGCGCGGGCTACGTCGGGATCGCGGTGGCGCTCATGGGCCGCAACCATCCCGTCGGGATCGTGGTGGCCGCGGTCCTGTTCGGCGCCCTCTATCAGGGCGGCTCCGAGCTGTCGTTCGACATGCCGAAGCTCACGCGCGACATGGTCGTCGTCATCCAGGGGCTGATCATTCTCGTCTGCGGCGCCCTCGAGCACGCGCTGCGCGTGCCCCTCGACGCGCTGTTCCGCCGGCGCAGTGACCCGGGCTCAGCCATCGCCGCGGAGCCGGTGGGGGGGTCTGGGGGAGGAGCGGCGATCGCTCCCCCCCAGCATCGATGAGCGAATCGCTCCTGCTCCTGGCGCTGCTCGCCGCCGCGACCGCGCGCGGGGCCGCGCCCCTGGTGCTGGCGGCGCTCGGCGGGCTCTTCGCCGAGCGATCGGGCATCGTCGACATCGGGCTCGAGGGCAAGATGCTGGCTTCCGCGTTCTCGGCTGCCGCGACCGCGGCGGTCACCGGCTCCGCCTGGGCCGGCCTCGCCGCCGGGATCGCCGCGTCCGTGCTCGTGGGGCTCGTGCACGGGTTCGCCTGCATCACGCACCACGGCAACCAGGTCGTGTCGGGCATGGCGCTCAACATCACGGTCTCGGGACTCACCGTCGTGCTGGGCTATGCATGGTTTCAGGAGGGTGGCCAGACGCCGCTCCTCGGTCCCGGCGCGCGCTTCGCGCCCATCGAGCTTCCGGGTGCCGCCGCGCTCGGGGCGATACCGGGGCTCGGCCTGATCTATCGCGAGGTCCTGAGCGGCCACAACCTTCTCGTCTACGTCGCTGCGGCGGCCGTGCCGGTCGTGGCCTGGATCGTGTATCGGACGCGCTTCGGCCTGCGACTGCGCGCCGTCGGGGAGAGCCCCGGCGCCGTCGACACGGCGGGCATCTCGGTGTCCGCCACGCGCTATCAGGCGCTCATCGTGAGCGGGGCGCTGTGCGGGCTCTCCGGCGCGTATCTCTCGATCGCCCACCACGCGTCGTTCATCCGTGACATGTCGGCCGGCAAGGGCTACCTCGCGCTGGCCGCCTTGATCTTCGGCCAGTGGCGCCCCCTGCCGACGCTCGGCGCCTGTCTGCTCTTCGCGTTCGCCGACGCTGCGCAAGCACGCCTGCAGGGGACGCCGCTGCCGCTCGTCGGCGTGGTGCCGGTCCAGCTCATCCAGGCCATTCCGTATGTCCTGACGGTGCTCCTGCTGGCCGGCTTCGTCGGACGCGCGGTCGCTCCGCGAGCGATCGGCGTACCGTACCTGAAAGAACGATGAGCCCACGCGCGACCCACCGTGGACGCTGACCGCCGCGAGCTTCTCGAGCCCATGCTCGATCTGGCGCGCCAGGCGCTCGCGAACGCGCACGCGCCCTACTCGCGCTTTCGGGTCGGCGCATGCGTCCGGGCCGCGAGCGGCCGGCTGTACGCCGGCTGCAACGTGGAGAACGTGTCCTACCCGGTCACCCAGTGCGCCGAGGCCAGCGCCATCGGGGCTATGGTCGCCGCGGGTGACCGGCGGATCGTCGAGGCCGTGATCGTGACCGAGGGCGCCGAGCCCTGTCCGCCCTGCGGCCGGTGCCGCCAGCAGCTCGCCGAGTTCGCGAGCCCAGACACTCGCCTTCATCTCTGCGGGCCGGAGGGCGTTCGCGTCACGGCGACCCTGGGCGAGCTCCTCCCGATGGCCTTCGGACCCAACACGCTGAAACGCCCGACGTGACGATCACGCCGATCACCCCTGGAGAGCCGTGATGGACTTCGACATTTTTCTGGCACCCGCCGCGGATTCCTGGAAGGTCGTGAAGCGGGCCGAAGAGCTGGGCTTCCGCCGCGCCTGGTTCTATGACACGCAGCTCCTCAACTCGGAGCTCTTCGCCTCGATGGCCGCCGCCGCCATGCAGACGTCGAAGATTCGTCTCGCCACCGGCGTGCTGATTCCGTCGAATCGCATCGCGCCGGTCGCGGCGAGCGGGCTGGCCACCCTGAACGCGCTGGCGCCGGGCCGGATCGACTTCGGGATCTCGACCGGCTTCACGGCCCGTCGGACGATGGGGCTCCGGCCGGTGAAGCTCGCGGACATGGAGGAATACGTGCGCGTCGTGCGCGGCCTGCTCGCGGGGCAGACGCTCGAATGGACGTTCGAGGGCAAGCGGCGCAAGATCCGCTTCCTCAACCCCGAGGTCGGGGCGGTCAACATCAAGGACCCGATTCCCGTGCACGTCTCCGCGTTGGGGCCGCGCGCCCGACGGCTCACGGCGAAGCTCGGCGCCGGGTGGATTCACGCCACCGCCAACGTCGGCCACGCCCGGGCCGCGATCGCCGACATGCAGGTCGCGTGGCGGGACGCGGGCCGCGATCCGGCCGGGCTCCCCGCGACAGCCGCCATCGCCGGCTGCGTCCTCGGGGACAACGAGCCGAGCGACAGCCCACGGGCGAAAGCTCACGCCGGGCCGACGGCCACGATCGCGTTGCACAGCCTGGTCGAGCGCGAAGAGTTCGGCGATCTCGGCCGCCCCATCCCGCCCGCTCTCGCACCGCTGATCGAGCAGTATCGCCGGATCTACCTCGAGTACGAGCCGTCGGACGCCCGATATCTGAGTAACCACCGCGGGCATCTGATGTTCCTGCGGCCCGAGGAGCAGGCGATCTGCACCGCCGAGCTCATTCGCGCGACGACCTTCACCGGGCCGCGGGCCGAGCTGCGCGAGCAGATCCGGGAGCTCGGACGGGCCGGCTTCGACCACGTCGGCCTCACCGTGCGCCACGGGTATCCCGAGATGCTGGAGGAATGGGCGGCCGTGTTCGAGGGCGTGTGACGGCTCGCGCCACGACGGCGGAGCTGATCCGCCGCAAGCGAGACGGCGCGCCCCTGACCGAGGCGCAGATCGCGGACCTGGTCGTGGGGATCGTCGACGGCTCGGTCAGCGATGGGCAGGTCGCCGCCTTCGCGATGGCCGTCTACTTCCGCGGCATGTCGCGCGAGGAGTGTGCGGCGCTCACTCGCGCCATGCGGCACTCGGGCGTCGTCCTCGACTGGTCCGATCTCGACGGCCCGATTCTCGACAAGCACTCGACCGGAGGCGTCGGAGACAAGGTCAGTCTGATCCTCGCCCCGGTGGTGGCGGCGTGCGGTGGCTTCGTGCCCATGATCTCGGGCCGCGGTCTCGGGCACACGGGCGGCACGCTGGACAAGCTCGGCAGCATTCCCGGGTACGACACGGTTCCCGGGCTCGACCGCTTCCGCGCGGCCGTGCGCGCCGCCGGCTGCGCCATCGTCGGTCAGACTGCGGATCTGGCCCCCGCCGACCGGCGGCTCTACGCGATCCGCGACGTCACGGCGACCGTCGAGTCGATCCCGCTGATCACGGCGTCGATCCTCTCGAAAAAGCTGGCGGCCGGGCTCGACGCCCTGGTGATGGACGTCAAGGTCGGCTCGGGCGCCTTCGCCCCGTCGCTGGAGTCGGCGACCGAGCTCACCGAGAGCTTGCTGTCGGTCGCCGCGGATGCCGGGCTTCCTACCGTCGCGGTGCTGACCGACATGAGCTGGGCCCTCGGACATCATGTCGGAAACGCGCTCGAGGTCCGCGAGGCGATCGATGTCCTCACCGGGCGGCGTCACGACACGAGGCTCTACACGGTGACGCTCGCGCTGGCGTGTGAGCTACTGGTCCTCGGCGGACTGGCGGGCGACACCGCCACCGCCGCCGCGCTGGTGGAGAAAGCTCTCGCGTCCGGCGCCGCCGCCGAGCGGTTCGGGCGGATGGTCGCGGCGCTCGGCGGCCCCCGGAATCTCGTCGAGTGTCCGGATCGCTACCTTGCTGGGGCGCCGGTCGAGCTGGCCGTCGCGCCCGAAGTCGCCGGCGTCATCACCCGCATGGACGCGCGGGCGGTCGGGCTCCTGGTGGTGCAGCTCGGTGGTGGCCGCCAGCGGGTCCAGGACGCGATCGATCCGGCGGTGGGGCTCGCCGAGGTGCGTGGGCCGGGCGAGGCGGTCGGTCGAGATCGGCCGATCGCTCTCGTCCACGCTCGTTCGACGGCCGACGCGGAGACGGCGGCAGCGACGCTCCGGCGGGCGGTCACGGTGAGCGACGAGCCGATCGGGGCGACGCCGTCGCCGGTGCTACGGCGCATGGGAGCGGCGCGATGATGCCCCAGACTACCTCGCGACTCTCGCCGCCTGGTCCGCCGCCATCGTCTTGAGCGAGTCCTGCTCCACCGCGAGCACGTGCTTGGCGACCGCCCGATAGGTCCACTGTCCCGGCGCGGTCTCGCGGTTGAACTGCTCGTCCGTCAGCCCCACGAGCGAGCTGACGAACCGCGCCCGCTCGACGAGCCATTCGGCGACCAGTCGCTCCATCGGTGAGGCCGTGATCCGCGACTCGTAGCGTCCTTCCAGGACCTGCCCCGTGTGGATCTTTTCGTGATCGATATCGTTGGTGATGAGCGCCCAGACGTCCTTCCCCTGCGCACACCCGTGCGACGATCGCATCGCGAGCTCGCGGTCCGACGCCTCCAGGAGCGCATCCATCGTCACCATCGTCTGCTCGATCAGCTCACGGATTGCGGCACGCACCGTCGCTGCCATGTGTCTCTCCTCAGTCGTAGAGTCGCGCCTACTTGCGCCTACTTGAGATACCGGTCGAAGAACGCGCCGACCTCGCGAATGCTGTCGGCCCAGGCCGCCGGATCTCCCCCGGTCGTGGCACCGCGGCCGCTGGGGGAATTCGCGTTGACGCGCGTCGCGACGTAGCGCACAGGGTTGTAGCTGTCGAACGAGTGGTACGCTCCGGGGTAGACCTTGATCGTCACCGGGTATCCCGCCTGCTGAGCGGCCTCGGTCAGCTTCCGGCAGGGCTCCGCCGGCGTCCAGTCATCTTTGTCGCCGATCAAGATCAGCAGCGGCGCGAGGGGCTCGTAGACGCCGGACAGGTCCACACGCCCCGGACGCGTCACGCAACCCGGGTAGAGCGCCACCGCGGCGGCGAAGCCCGCGCGCTTGTCTCGCGCGAGCGGGTCCCGGTCGCTGGCCGGCGCGATCATCGTGGCCAAGGTCGTCGACCCACCGTGCGAGCCGCCCATGAGGCCGACGTGTGATCCGTCGACGTAGGGCAACGTCCGGAGATAGGACAGCGCCGCGTACGCGTCGCGAACACGCCGAACGGGGCTGACGTCGTTCCGGCTCGGCGACGCGTCGGTGCACACGCCGTCAGGATGGCCGCGGGTGGTGAAGCTGTCCGGAAGCACCACGACGTAGCGCCGCGCCAAGAGCTCTTTCGCCCAGCGGTCCGGAGCGCCGCTCGAGCGGGGCCCGAGCCCGCTGCAGTCGTGCATGATCACGACGGCGGGAAACGGTCCGGGGCCGTCCGGCTTCGACAGCGTGGCCGGAATCTGCTCCGAGCTTCCGTTCGGGGTGGTCGTCGTGATGGACAGGCCGGACGTCGCGCCGGCGCAGCCACCCACCACGCCGGCCGACACCCAGAGCGTGATCACCGCGAGCGCGTGGCGACGTCTCATCGCGAGGCGATCCTTATTCGGCTTCGGGGGCGTCGATCACGCCGGACCGACGCAGCTCCGCGATGCGCGCGGGCGCGTAGCCGAGGAGGTCACCGAGCACGGCGCGCGTGTGTTCACCGACGCGATACGCTGCAGGGCCCCTGGGATGAACCGGCTCGCCGTCGACGTGGTACGGGCTGGCGGTCACCCGCACGGCGCCGCGCGCGGGGTGTGGCACGGTCGGGAAGAATCCGCGCTCCGCCATGTGAGGCTCCGCGATCACCTCGGCCGGTTTCAAGACCGGCGCGCACGGGATACGCGCCCCGGCCAGGACCGAGCGCGCGTCCTCGACGGTCGCGAACGTCGCGAGCCACGCCTCGACGATGGGCCGGAGCTCGCGCCAGTTCGAACGCCGCTTCTCGCTGGTGTCGAAGCGCGGGTCGCGACCGAGCTCGGGTCGGCCCATCACTGAGAGGAGACGGGGCCAGAGCTCTCCCGAGCCGGTGAATTGCATGGCCAGGTAGCGATCGCCGATCGGGGCCACGATCATGCCAGGCCGCGGATTGCCGTACTCCTCGCCGCCGTTGAGCACGGCCGCGTAGGTCACGCTGTCCGCGGCGACGAGCGCTTCGAGCATGGAGACGTCGAGATGGGCGCCCTTGCCGGTGCGCCCTTTTCGGATGATCGCGCCCAGGATCGCCACTGCGGCGTGCGTCCCGGCCAGGACGTCGGCGGCCTGCAGATTGGACGCGCGGGGCGCCGGCTCGTCGCCCTGCTCGAGGTGCATGAGGCCCGAGACGGCATTGATGATGTGGGCGAAGGCCGGTCGCGAGCGCCAGGGGCCGGTCTGACCGAAGCCCGAGATGGAGCAATAGATGATGTCGGGCTTCGCGGCACGAAGCGTCTCGAAATCGCAGTGGAGCCGGGCGACGACGCCCGGCATGAAGTTCTCCACGACGACGTCGGCAACCTTCGCCAGGTCGTGGATGATCGCCTGGCCCTCGGGTCGCGACATGTCCACGCCGACGCTCTCCTTGCCGACGTTCACCCGCGTGAAGTAGCTGCTCTGGTCGCCTCGGCCGGTTTCGAGCTGCAGGTAGTTGCGTCGCATCTCGTCGCCCTCGCCCTGGCGCTCGATCTTGATGACGCGGGCTCCGAGGTCGCTCAGCAGACGCGTGCAGTACGGTCCGGCGAGGACACGAGTCAGATCGAGGACGGTGACGCCGATCAGGGGCAGCTCTTCAGCCTTCACGCTCGGGTGGCTGCATTCTACGGGCCGCGTGAAGCAGGGGTCAAGCGGGTGTCGTCCACGCTTGACTCCGGCGCGGGGGAGCGCGATTGTGGTTCGGCGGACAGCACGAGGGAGGGTTCCGTGAGCGACGAGATCAACATCCAGTTCACCCGCTTCTCGGCGTTTTACTCGCCGCTGATCGCGACGATCGCCGGCGGATTCCTGAAGGACGAAGGGCTCCAGCCGAAGCACTCGATCGCGCCGCCGGGCAAGTCGGCCATCGAGGGGCTCCAGAACGGGACCGTGCACGTCTGCCAGTCGGCGCCCTCGCAGGCCTTCGGCCCGCTCGAGAAGGGCCAGGCGCCGCCGGCCGTCCACTTCGCCCAGATCAACGAGAAGGACGGCTTCTTCCTCACCGCCCGCGCGCCCGATCGGGCGTTCCACTGGGACAAGCTCAAGGGCAAGAAAGTGCTCGTCGACCACGGCGGCCAGCCGCTCGCCATGTTCAAGTACGCCTGCCATCGGCGGGGCCTGGACTATGCGGCCATCGGCGCCGTCGACCTTCCGAGCGGGCAGATGGACCAGGCCTTCCGCAAGGGCGAGGGCGACTACATCCACCAGCAGGGGCCGGCCCCGCAGCAGCTCGAACACGACCGCGTCGGTCACATCGTGACTTCGGTCGGCGAGGCGATCGGCCCGTGCGCTTTCTCGAGCCTCGCCGCGACGCGGGAGTGGCTGCGCACGGACATGGCCCGCCGCTTCATGCACGCGTACCGGAAGGCCCGCGCCTGGCTCATCGCCACGCCGGCCGCCAAAGTCGCCGAGGCCGAATCGGCCTTCTTCCCGGAGATCGATCGGGCCGTCCTCGCCTCGACCATCGCTTACTACCAGAAGCTCGGCTGCTGGACACCGCACGTCGAGATCACGCGCCCGGCCTTCGAGGTCGCGCTCGACGTCTTCCAGCATTCAGGGCTGATCACCAAACGGCACCGGTACGAGGACGTGGTCGCGGCGCCGCCCGACACGGCGTGAGGTCGGTCGCCGCGCCGCTGGCCCTGCTGGTCCTCCTCGTCGCCGGAACGGCGACGGCAGAGGACCCTCGGGTCCGAGACCTCGCCGATGGGCGCACGGGCAAGATCTATTTCGAGAGCGTGACGCCGACCTCATATTTTCAGCTGGCGAGGCGTCAGGCGACCCAGCAGACCGTCATCTTCGGCACGCTGCGCCTGCCCAAGGGCGCGACCGGTCCGGTTCCGGCAATGGTCATCGCGCACGGCAGCGCCGGCGTGTCGCACGACCGCGAATTCTGGTGGGCGGACCACCTGAGCGACATCGGGGTGGCCGCCTTCGTCGTGGACAGCTTCACGCCCCGGAACATCAAGGACACGGCGACTGATCAGTCGCAGCTCGCGACCGCCGCCAACGTGGCCGACGCGCTGGCGGCTCTGCGGCTCCTGGCGACACACCCGCGCCTGGACCGGCAACGCATCGGAGTCATCGGATTCTCCAAGGGCGGACAGGTGGCCCTCTATACGGCTCTGGAGCCGTACCGCCGCGCCGTCATCGAGGATCAGACGCGGTTCGCGGCGCACGTGCCGCTGTATCCCTACTGCAGCGACTGGCAAGTGTCGGAGCAGATCACCGGCGCGCCGCTGCTGATCCTGCTCGGCGGCCGTGACGACTACACGCCGGCCGCGCCCTGCCGCGACTACGCCCAGTGGTTCAAATCCAAAGGCGCCGACGCGGACGTGATCGTGTACGCGAATGCGTATCACGACTTCGACTCGCTTCGCCCTGCCGTTCACGCCAAGAACGTCGTCACCGGCCGGAACTGCGAAATGAAGATGGACCTCGACCGGTTCGTCATCACGGTTCGCGCGACCGGCGAGGACATCACGCGCTCGGCGGCCACGTACGGGCGCAGCTGTCTGACCCGGGGCGCCATGGTGGGGGGCGACAGCGAGGCGCGCCGGCGGGCCCCCGAGGATGTGAAGACATTTCTCAAGAAAGTCTTCGGGCTCTGACCACACAAAGGACCAGCCAATGAGCGGGGCGCTGTCCGGAATCCGCGTCGTCGACATCACGAACAATCAGGCGGGCCCCTCCTGCGGTCAGATGCTGGCCTGGCTCGGCGCCGATGTGATCAAGGTCGAAGAGCCGGCCCGGGGCGACCCAGCCCGGACCATGCTCAAGGATCGTCCCGACGCGGACAGCCTGTTCTATCTGTCGTTCAACGGCAACAAGCGCAGCCTCACGCTCAATCTCAAGAACGCGCGCGCCAAGGACGTGTTCGGCACCCTGCTGAAGACCGCCGACGTGCTCCTGGAGAACTTCGGCCCGGGTGTCCTCGAGCGTCTCGGCTTCGGCTATGCGATCGTCCACCAGCTCAACCCGCGCCTGGTCTACGCGAGCATCAAGGGCTTTGGCTCGTACGGGCCCTACAGCGACTACAAGAGCTACGAGCCGATCGCGCAGGCGATGGGCGGGGCCATGAGCGTCACGGGCTTCCCCGACAGCCCGCCGACCTACGTCTGGCCGTCCATCGGCGACTCGGGCACCGGGATGCACTGTGTGATCGGGATCCTCGCCGCGCTCATGCAGCGCCACCTCACCGGCGAAGGCCAGCAGGTCGAGGTGTCGATGCAGGACGCGGTGGTCAATCTGATCCGGGTCAGCCTGCGCGATCACCAGCGCCTCGGCAAGCCCGGTGAGCGGACCGGCAACCAGCTCGGCGCCGGGGTGCCGGGGACAACGTATCGTTGCCATCCCGGCGGCGCCAACGACTATGTTTTCATCTTCGTGCCGCAGCAGATGTGGCATCCGCTGCTTCACGCCATCGGCCGCGACGATCTGGTCGGTGATCCCCGTTACGAGACGGCCGAGGCGCGCTGGCAGCACAAGGACGACGTCAACGCGCTGGTGGAAGCGTGGACGTCCAAGCGCTCGAAGCATGACGTCATGAAGGTGCTGGCCGGCGCGGGCGTGCCCTGCGGGGCGTGCCTCGACACCGGCGAGGTACTGAGCGATCCCCACCTGCGGGCCCGCGACATGATCGTCGAGATCGAGCATCCCGTGCGCGGGCGCTACGTCACCGTGGGCAATCCGGTCAAGCTCTCGGCGTCGCCGACGACCATCTCCGCCGCTCCCCTCCTCGGTCAGCACCGCCGCGAAGTCTTGAAAGAGCTCGGCTACAGCGATGACGACATCAACGCGCTCGAAGCCGACGGATCGATTTGATCGTCGATGCCGGGCGCTCGGCGGGCGTGGGCGGCAGGGCCGCCGGGGGGTGCTCCACGGCTCCGTCACCCACTCGCCCGAATCGCAGCTCTTCGAGCTGCGCGCGGGACGAGGGGGTCCCACTCCGCCAGTGGAGCACCCCCCGGCGGCCCTGCCGCCCACGCCCGCCTTCCGTCGCCGGTTTATCTATTGTTCTGACTTCGCCCTAGAGATGACATCGAGAAACGAGATCGATTCGGGCGAGCGGGAGACGCAGCGGGCGGCGATTTTGAATATGAGCTGGCGCGTTAACGGGCGGGGGCGGGAGCGGCAAGGGGGCCGGGGGGTGCCCTATCGGCGTAGTGGGACCCCCTCGTCCCGTCCGCAGCTCGAAGAGCTGCGATTCGGGCGAGTGGGTGACGGAGCCGATGGGGCACCCCCCGGCCCCCTTGCCGCTCCCGCCCCCGGCCGCCACCGAGACTCGAATGGCTGAGAGAGTTCGGCCGACGGTAGCGCGCGTCGATCTCGGAGCGCTCAAGGCGAACTACCGGGCGATCGTCGACCACCTGGCGCGGGAGCGGCCGGCGGGGACTCCGCGGGTCATCGCCGTCGTGAAGGCCAACGCGTATGGCCACGGTGCGGCGCAGGTCGGGCGGGCGCTCGAGGACGCCGGCGCCGACCTCCTGGCGTGCGCCGATATAGAGGAAGGGGCGGCGCTGAGGGCGGCGGGCGTGCGCGCCGACATCCTCATCTTCGGCGCGCTCAGCGTCAGCGACCTCGACGGCCTGTTCGACTGCCGCCTGACGCCGACGATCTCGTCGCCGGGCGCCGCGCGCGCCGTGCAGGCGGCCGCGGCGCGACGCAAGCAGCGCCTCCGCTACCACTTGAAGATCGACACGGGCATGAACCGGCTCGGGTTCCGCTTCGACAACCTGCGGCGCACGCTGCCCGAGCTGCTCCGGAGCGAGAACCTCGACCTCGACGCCGTCTTCACGCACTTCGCGACGGCCGACGATCCCGGCTCGACGCTCTTCGACGAGCAGCGCCGGCGCTTCGAGCAGGTGCTCGCCGACGTGCGGGCGCTCGGCGCGCACCCGCGCTACCGCCACGCGGCCAACAGCGCCGCGCTCGTGCGCGACCCGCGCGTGTGGTTCGATCGCGTGCGTCCGGGCCTCTTGCTCTACGGTATCGTGCCGCCGCCCCTCGTCTCCGCGATCGCGCTGACGCCGGTGATGACGCTCGCCAGCCGCGTGACCGCCGTCAAGGGCCTGCGCGCCGGCGAGGTCACGGGTTACGGCGCTCGCTTCACCGCCGGGCGACCGACGACGATCGCGATCGTGCCGGCGGGCTACGCCGACGGGCTCGACCTCAGGCTGGCGGGCCGCGGCGCCGTCCTGATCCGAGGCCGCCGCGCGCCGATCGTGGGATCGGTCTGCATGGACATGCTCATGGTGGACGTGACCGGTCTCGACGTCTCGCCCGGCGACGAGGTCGTGCTCATCGGGCGTCAGGGCGGCGACCGGATCGATGCCCGCGAGATGGCGGACACCATCGGGTCGATTCCCTGGGAGATCGTCTGTCGCGTCGGCAGCCGGATCGAGCGCGTCTACGCCTGAGGCGTGACCCCGGCAAGCGAGTTCCTCTCCGCGGCACAAAAAATCAGCTCGCTCAGTCGCGGAGGATTCGGATTCGCCGCTGCTCAGGACTTCGGCGGAACGATCCAGAGAAAGACTTGCGCGGAACGCTCTCGGGCCTCGACGCGGATCGTCCGGTTCGGCACCCAGTCGCCCATGTCGAACACGTGCGAGACGATGCGCGCGCCGGGCCGAAGCTCTCGCAGGAGCTTCGGCCGTAGTCGCAAGTTCAGCTCGCGCGACAGGTAGAGCATCACCACGGTGGCGTCGGCGAGCTCGGTCTGGAAGAGGTCCCCTTCGCGAAATCTCACGCGTTCGCTGACACCCGCGCGCCGCGCCGACTCGGCGCTCTGGGCGACCAGTCGCGGATCGATCTCGATACCCACGCCGCGCGCGCCGAAGTCGCGCGCCGCCGCGATCACGAGCCGTCCGTCGCCCGAGCCCAGGTCGTAGACGACGTCGTTCCGGTCCACGCGGGCCAGCTGCAACATCTCGACCACGACCTCGTCCGGGGTCTGCACATAAGGCACGTCCGCCCCGGGATAGACGCACCCGGCGGCGCCGACGAGCGCCAGGCCGAAGAGGAAGGCGAAGAGGCTTCCACCGCCCGCCATCGATCTCGACCTCCTATTCGGTGCGTTCACTTGAGTGTGATCTCGTACTCCGGGGGCGTCACGGCGAACTCCTGAAACCGACTCTGATCCGGTGGCAGGTAGTCACGTCGGAAGCGTAACTCAGGGAGGTCCGGGGCTGCGGGCCGTGCCGGATTCGGCCGCACGCAGGTGTTCGCGGGCTTCCGCCCGCCGCTCAAGTCACCGAGGCCGATGAAAAACTCATCCTTGGTCCACACGGGCCCCTGACTGGCCGATGCCGCGAAGATGTTGACGGTGCTGGTCGAGCACGAAGCAGCCGGTGTGCATCCGGTGAAGCAGTTGAGATTCCCGCTCTGGTCGACGGTTCCCACGCCGTAACCAGCGACCACCCCGGTCGGGGTGAAGCCAACGGAAGTATGGACGGCCGTCAGGGGATGACGTTGGCCCGTCGGTGTTCTATCGCGCCCCTCTCCATTGCCGTCACCGAAGAACACGAGCGCTTGCAAGACGGTGCCGTTGCTGACCACTTCTTCGCATCGCAGTTCCAGCGGACACGCCGTGACGGTCTCTTGCGCCGCCCTGGCTTCGGCGAGTGAGCTGACGCTTCGCCACCAGACAAGAGGAGTCTTGATCTTGACTCCGCCCATCGTTTCGATCACCACGAACCGGGGAACGTTCGGTACGAGGATTCCTCCGCCACCACCATAGAAGGCCGGCAGGTCGACACGAATCTCCCACCTGTTCGGGTCCTGAACGGTAGAGGTTGCCTGATTCCACTCGACGCCCACGTCCACGTCATCCAGCAGGAACTGCACAGGCCCCGTGCCCACCATCCGCGGATCGAACTCCAGCGACACCCGCTTCAGGTGCTGACCGGGGTCGCTCGTCACGGGAGAGAAGAACGTGCCCTTCGCCCGCTGCTTCCGCGCGTCCTTGGACCGCCTCTCCACGGCTCTGAAGGTGGAGGGGGTGTCGACCTCTATGACGCTGGCCCGCTCCTCTTCGCCCGAAAACTCGGCTGTTCCCTGGATCGCGAACACGAAGGGCCCCACGGGCGAAACTTTGCCGGCCACCGCCGCCGGCTCATTGCCGAGGGTACCGTGGAAGACGAGGACGTACGCCCGGACGCCAGAGGCAGGAGTGAAAACGGTCTGCGCAGACGCTCCTCTGGGTAAGGCTGCTGTGATGGATGCCCCAGGGACCGGGCTCCGTATACCGTCCCGGTCGTCGGCGTACAGGGTGAACGTCCCGTCCATGGTCTCAGCGGAGAGCGAAGGAGGAATGCGTATCGTCAAGTCGCGCCTGGCAGGATCGTTTCCGTTCGGCTCGATCGTGAAATCGAAATTGCTCCGGAGGAAGTAGTTCAGCAGGGCGGCCGAGTAGCCCACGGCACGTGGCAGCAGCTGGACAGCGTAGTCCTCGTAGACCTTGTCGTCGAGGATGAAACCGCCGAGCGGTTGCCCCCGGAACCGGAGACGCTCGAGCAGCGCGCCCTCCGCCACAAAGTGCGGAATGGCATCGCCCTCCCTGACCTTCGGGAAATATTGCCTCGCGCCGGAAGTGCCGGCCGGGGGATCGAAGAATCCCGCGCCCAGGCTCTCGCGTCGAGGAAGCGCGAAGTCCAGGAAAATCGTGTCATCACTTACATAGCCGCCATTGGTGTATTCAGCCAGGCCGACTTGGGCTCCGATTGCATACGACTGCACGGTTCCCCGGTAGGTGTCGCTGTCGATCGACCTGGCCACTGGAACCGGCGCCTGAGGATCTCCCGTTGGAGTGAAGACCGAGGTTGCCGGCAAGATCGACGGGGCGGCCAGGAGACCCTCGAAGCGAGATCGGAGAGCGGCGTCGAGGCTCGCCCGTAACTCCTCAATACGGGCTTCATAGCCGTCGTGAATCGGATGCGGATCCTCGCGGGTATGTGCAGGTGAGGCAGCGTCCTGCACCAAATGCATCACGTGCCCGAGGGCCCGGGCAGTATCAGCGAGCGCTTGCTCTCGCGCGACCGGACTCGGCAGAGTCAAGAAGTCGAAAAGCCGTTGGCGCGCCATCGGCCAAGACCACGTTCCGCCGATACCCTGATTAAGAGTCTGTTGCCAGTAGACAGACGATTGCCCGAGAAGCCCGCCCGCCTGCGCCCAGGGCTTGAGCGGATTGTGGAAGTGATTGAGCGACCGGAATGGTGGAACGTCCTCTCGGACCGCTCCGATCTCCACCCAGGTGCGCACGTTTTCCCCGTTGATCGCGAATAGAATTCCTTCGTCAACGCCGTACTGAGTCTTCAGGACGTCGTCCAGGCTCGACCGATTGATCGCAGTAGCGCTGATCTCCCTGTGGGTCTCGGGTTCATAGGAACCAACAGGCTCGGCGATGCCTAACAGCAAGCCGAGACTCATCAAACTAGCCAGGCCTGGAGTCGCGATACGCCTCTCTGACGGAGCCATCACGCACCTCATCGCTGATAGATCTGACTGCGGTATCCGAGCGCTCTTCGCTCCTCGACGATTGCACGTTGCAGAAGCGATCTCTGTTCGAGAGGAACAACCGAATAGTCACTTCGTAGCTTCCCCAGATACTCGCGCCTTTGGTCAATGCTCTGCAGGTGAGACATTTCAAGGACAATGCCATCGAGCTGCAGCAATTGGGCGGCCGTCTGGAGTGCTTTTTGTTTTTCCTTGAGCCATCCTTCTGATCCCTCATAGCCCGGCCACCGGAAGTCTCCATAGCCGGGTCTGAACAAGACGAAGAAGGGCCCGCGGAAGAACACTAACGGATTGAGACTGAAGAACCATCGCGGAGCGATGGTGAAGTGACCGTCCTTGTCGGTGAGGACTTCCTGGGAGTCGCGGTACTCCTCGCTCGGTCCGCCGAGGCTCCGGACGTGCCTCGTCCACCAGGCCAGGACCACGACGCCCTCGAGCGGCTGCTTCGTCTCGGCGCTCACCACCTGGGCCTGCCACGGACCGGCCGCTTCAGCGGGGTCCACGAGTGCAAGACGGAACACGGACGCGACCATCAAGGCCAAAACGATGAGCCCGATGTTCATGCGGTCAGAACGATCGAAGACGCCAGAGACCGTCGGAGTCGACCTGAAACCGTACTTCAAAGGATTTGAGAATGGCGGCGTCTGTTCGATTCATCTCGAAGATCGTTTCCAGGCCTCGAACACGGATGAACGTCAGATCGGAGAGGATTGAATCGACGGTCGGAAGGTCCGGGATCAACGTGGTGAAGGCCTGCTGGTATCGAGTGCGCGACCGCACCGCGACGTGCGTCAGGGCCTGCGGAATGTCTCCCCGCCGCAACGCGTCCTTCATGGACGCCCACTTGGCTTTGAGGAGAGTGTCGAGGACGGCGCGATCGAATACCTGGATGACGGCGGGAACGGTCGTCCGTTGCCCCTGGGCGTCCGTCACGGCCACAAGAGGAAAGTAAAGTCCGGGTTGGGCGTACGTGAACACCTGTCCCTCCAGGCGCTGGCCCGTGTAGTCAACACGGCCATTGCCGTCGAAATCGGCCTCGACGGTGGCGGGCGCCGAGACGCCGAGGAGCGTGAAGCTCACCGTCAGCGGGGCCACCCCGCTCCAGGGACTGGCGAGAAACACGAACGGGGAGTCCGGGGCGGACGCGACGGTGACGGGCACCTCCTGGCTGGCGGTGGTCCCGGCGGCGGTGGTTGTGACGATCTGAAGGTTCGTGGTCGCCGCGCTCACCGGGACGAACGCGGCGAAGGTGTTTCCGTGGACCGCGGCGGCCACACCGTTGACGGTCACTCCGATCTCGCGGCCGCCCGCTGCGACCGCGCCGCGGACGAGGCGCAGCCCGGCCAGGACGGTGGCCCCAGGGGCCGGCTCGACAAGCGTGACCTGGAAACGGCTCGCCGTGAACATCCGCGTCGCCGGAGTGGGATCGACATTCCCGGCCTGATCTTGCGCCACGACCTCGAAGGTGTGCGCCCCGTCCGCGAGATCGGTGAATGCGGCGGACGCCTCGGAGGAGAACGCACTGAAGGGTTGGCTGTCCAGCCTCCAGGCGAACCGCAGGGTGTCGGGCGGCGTGACGTCGTCGGTGCCGGTGAAGGTGAACCTGGCGGTAGATTCGCTGGTCGGGCTGCCCGGTCCGCCGGTGATGGCGGTCTCCGGGGGCACGTCGTCATGCCTGACCGTGACTTCTGCCGGCGGCCCCGTCAGCCCTTCGCCCCCTCGCGCAGTGGCGAAGACCTCCAGCGTATTCTCAGTGTTCGGCGCCAGCGGGATCGTCAGCGCGAACTGTCCACCGGGGTCACCTTGGGTCGTGAACAGGGTGTCTCTACCATCGATGCGGCTATCCACTCGCGCCTGGGGTTGCGTGATTCCGCGCACCTGGATCGAGGGCTCATTCGTGACGGCTGGGAGCGGACTCAACTCGGGCGCCGGCGGCGCGCGGAAGCGGAGAACGCGCCCGGGGGAGACTCCATCGGCAATGTACAGGTTGCCCGCCGCGTCGAACGCCAGGCCCTGCGGCTGATCCAGTCCGTCAGCGAACGAGCTCACGTGTCCGTCCTGGTGGAGCTTCGCGATCGCGCGCCTGGTCCGGTCCTCGTGCAGGTTGAGCTCTCTGGTCGTCAGGAACAGTGCCCCCAGCCGATCCTGCGCCAGCGCCACCGGATTCTTGAAGCTGTCCAAGGGACCGAGCGGAGTCGGAACGCCGGCGTGGCCGTCCGGCAGAATTGGAATCCGATAGACCACGCCGTCGTCCCGCACCTCGCCCCGGCGACCGGCCGCGGCCGCGTAGAGCACTCTATCACCAGCCACCACCGCTCGAAGACCTCGGAACCCGTCCGCGAAGAGCGTGAGCGCTCCGGTCGGATCACGCGACAGAATCACTTCGGGTTCGGCTGATTCGTCGTCCGGCTCAGGGTCAGTGCCGCGCGTCAGCCGCCGGGCAGCGATGAACAGCGTCCCGTCTTCGCCTACGTCCAGCCAGCGCGGCTGCTTGACCCCGGACACTAGCGGGGTGCGCGTGCCGTCGGTTTCCAGCCGCACCACCCGTCCGGCCCGCTCCTCAGCGACGAGGAGCCGGCCCTCGAGATCAAAAGCCAGCCCGATGGGTCGCTCGAGGCCGCGGGCCACGACAGCGGTGGACCGATCCGAGGCGATGCTCGTGATGGTGCCGGTCGCGCGGTCGCTCACATAGACAACGCCCTGCGAGTCCACGACCACACCCCTCGGCTGGAGAAACCCCCGTGCCCAGACCTCTACCGGTGCCAGAGCCCAGGGAAGGCCGGCGCTCAGATTCGGAGCGTGCGCTGCGGAAGGCAAGAACAGCATGAGACCCAGACCCAGGAATCTGGCCAGCCGGGAAATGTCGACGTGCGCTTGCACGACGCGGAGCATGCTCGAGCAGGGTGCAGCCCAGATGCCAGGGCAAGAATCGACAACGATGACGACTGCGTGGGGACTTCATGAACATCGCCCTGGGCGTCACCTCGTGCCCTGCCCAGAATGATGGGCAGGGTGCCCGTCGCCCGGGACACGTGGGAGAGAGACGAACCGTCATCCCGGGCGTGCGGTCATCTGCCCCGGGTCCATGCCGTAGAAGAGCTGAGGGCCGCCGTCGCCCGGCCGCGGCCAGGGATGCTCGCGCAACACGCGCTCGTCGATGTCGGCACCCCAGCCCGGCGCATCGGTCAACCAGATGTGCCCGTCGCGAATCTGGGGCAGCTTCGTGACGAGCGGCCCCTTCCACGGCACGTCGTCGATGTCGATCTCCATGATGCGAACGTTGGGGAGCACGGCGCAGAGATGGAGCGAGTGGAGGTCGGCCAGGTGACTGTAGTAGTTGTGCGGCGCGATGTTGATCTCGCACGCCTCTGCCAGCCGTCCGATCTGCACGGCCTGCGAGAAGCCGTTCCACGGCACGTCGATGATCGCCACGTCCACCGCGTGGCGCTCGAGGAACGGCCGGTACTGGCGCAAGGTCACCAGGCTCTCGCACGAGGCCAGGCGGGTAGAGGTCGACTGCTTGATCTGCAGGAGCGCGTCCGGGTCCCAGTTGTCGTACTCGACCCACTGCATGTCGTAGCGCTCGAGAAGCTTGGCGATCCGCAGCACGCCCTCGGTGCGGAAGTTGTAGTTGAGGTCGAGACAGAGGCCGACGTTCGGACCGACCGCGCCGCGCAGGGTGCCGATCAGCCGATCGATGGCGTCGAGAATCTCTACCGTCGGCGCGCCGTCGGTCGTGTTGATGCCGCTGGCGAACCCCGGAAAATATACGGTCGCGGGCTCGCCGGGGATGACCATGTTGGTCTTGAGCGCGGTGAATCCCCGCGCGACCACCTCGCGGCCGAGTGCCGCGATGTCGTCGTAGGTCCGGAGCGGCGGTGTCCCGAGGAAGGTCCCCATGCGCGCTCGGGTCGTCCCGCAGTGCGACCAGTAGAGGCGCACCCGGTCGCGCAGCGGGCCGCCGAAGAGCTCGTACACCGGCACGCCGAGCGCCTTGGCCTTGATGTCCCACAGCGCCAGCTCGATGCCGGCCATCGCCTTGTGCGAGACGCCGCTGCTGTTCTGGCGCATCCGGCGCAGCATGTCCCAGTAGAGGCGCTCGACGGGCCGAGGGTCCTGCCCGACCAGGAGATCGGCGAGATCGCGGACCGAGCCGGCGAGGCCGTGCGGGCTCCGGTTGTCGCTGCACTCGCCCCAGCCGACCAGGCCGTCGTCGGTCTCGATGCGCACGAACGTCCACGGCCGCCAGCCGGCGTCGCAGTGCAGCGCCTCGACGCGCGCGATCTTCATCGGCTCAGGACCGCGTGAGGCCGAGAGTGCGGCCGGTCTCGGCGGCGAAGCGCTCGAGCGCCGCGGCGTCCATCTCGGGGCGCGGCCTCAGGATGAGCCGGTCGACACCGGCCGCCGTGTAGGCATCGAGCGTCGATTTGTCCGGCAGGTCGTAGCCCGGCGGCGTCACGCTGATCTCGAGCCTCCCGAGCTCTGCCGGCCGCGAATGCTTCTTCCCGGCTTCGCGCAGCTCATTGACGAACTTCTGCGTGTCGTTGACGTCCAGTCCGAACCCGTACCAGCCGTGGCCCTGGGTCACCGCGCGGCGGAACGCCGGCGGGGTCCGTCCGCCCACGACGATCGGGGGCGTCGGCGTCTGCACCGGGCGGGGCATCGCCTGAATCCCCTCGAACGACACATAGCGACCGCGATACGACGGCTTCGGCTGCGTCCACACGGCGCGCATCGCGGCCAGGAAATCGTCGGCGACACGGCCACGCTCGGCGAAGGGCGCGCCGACCGATCGCATTTCCGGCTCGCACCAGCCGACACCGAGCCCGAAGATCAACCGGCCGTTCGAGAGCACGTCGAGCGACGCCAGCTGCTTGGCGAGCACCAGGGCCTGGCGCTGCGGCAGGATGATCACGCCGGTGGCGAGCCGGATGCGCTGGGTATGCGCGGCCAGGAACGTGAGCGCGACGATCGGATCGAGCAGCCGCATGTCCGGCGCCATCGGACGCCCGGGCACGGGCGGATCGGGCAGCACCACGTGGTCCGCCACCCAGAGCGACTCGAAGCCGGCGGCCTCGGCCGCCCGGCCGAGGCGCGCGGCCGCGTCGGGGTACCCGCAGGTGTGGAGATTGACGGAGTGCAGTCCGAATTTCATCGCGCGGCCTCCCTCGCCCCGGCTACGAGCGGGCGTAGTCTATCAGAAGGCCGGAGCTACTCGAGCGAGCGGATCTTCAGGCGGATCTCGTTGATGTGCTGCGCGGCGATCACGCTGTCGGCAGTCACGGTCGTGAGGCTCAGGGCGCCTCGAAGCGTCTGCACGTGGACGGCCCGCACGGTCCCGCCCACGGCCGGTGCCGGAGCCGGCCAGCTCAGATTCGTCCCGGGCTGGGCCGAGTTGATCGCATCGAGAAGCTCGGTGAAGTGCGCCGCTTTGATCGGAGCCCCATTCGGTAACAGATCCGAGGCGGTCGCGTCGGTGAAGATCATCGCGAACGTCGCCGTCACCGACCGGGCGTCGTTCAGGGTCACGGTGCAGGTCGTCGCCGTTCCGGTGCAGGCTCCGCTCCAGCTCTTGAAGCGCGCCCTGGCCCCTGGCGCGGCCGTCAGCGTCACCAGCGTTCCGGACGTGAAGTTGGCCGCGCAGCTCGACGCGCAGCTGAGGCCGCTCGGGCTGCTCGTGACGGTGCCCGCGGCCGATCCCCTGACGGCCACGCTGAGGGCGACGGCGGCCGGAAAGGTGGTCGCCGTCGCCTCGCCGGAATAGCCGGAGCAACCCACCGTATTGCACGCTCTGATCCGATAGACGTACGTGGTGCTCGGGCTCAGTCCGGTGTCCGTGTACACGGCGACGTTCGCGCCGAGCGTGGCGATCTGTGCGAACGTCCCTCCTGCCCCGGTCTTCCGTTCGATCCGGGATTGGGTCTCGTTGCCGTTGGTGTCCTGCCAGGCCAGATTGATCTGGCTCGACGAGGCGGGCGTCGCCGCCAGGCCACCGGGCGCGAGCGGCGACACCGAGATGCCGGACCCGCTCACCGCTCGGGTGGTTCCCGCGGCTCCGCTGAAGGCCACCGCGCTGCTCGACGTTCCGATCGCGCTCGGCGTGAAGCGCACCGTCACCAGCTGGCTCTGGCCCATCGCGAGCGAATAGGCACCTCCCGAGACGATGGAGAACGGGATCCCGACGGTCGCACTCCCGGAAAGGACGCCGCCGCCGACGTTCTGCACCGTGAAGCTTCGGTCCTCCGAGCTTCCCAGCGGGACGCTGCCGAAGCTCCGAGAGCTCGGACTGACACTGATCGTTGCGGGCGGCGCCAGGGCCCACAGGAGTGAGAGGCCGTCACTCAGGCTCTGGGTGTTGAAGCTGTACTGGGCGCCGAGCTGCGTGCCTAGCTGAACACCGACGGTCGCGGAGCCGCCTCGATCGTCAGCGGCGCACGCCCCGCCGAAGGCGGTATCCGCATAGTTGAACAGGAAGCTGCTGCGTGTCTCGAAGAACACGACCTGGAACTTGATCGTGGCGGCGCCACTGGACTGGCAGTCAGAATGCCGCACATCCCGCCACTCGACGATCAGCTCTCTGTTCGGCGAGACGCCCGTCACGGCCCAGAAGACGTTCTGGCTCGTCGAGGCGACCGGGACCAGGTCGTCCCACCACGGCGCGATCAGGGTGGTGATTTGTGAGGTGGGCATGGGCGCCTGGAGGGGGGTAGTGAATGGCGCGGTGAAATTCACGGTCCCGTTGCTGGCGACGAAGATCGTGCTGAAGCTCCCGTTGCCGAACAGGATCGGGAACGGTGACACGATCGCCGCCGAGGCATCGTTGTCCAGGTTCAGGCTGGTGCCGGCGATGGTCCGGTAGTTGAAGGCCGTCGGGGTCGGACTGTAATTCCCGCTCGCGAGGACCTGCACCGTGACGGTATCGCCGCCGGGGAATGTCAGGGTATAGGTCCCGCCCGACGAGGGCGTCCACCGTCCGGAATAGACGCCATCGCCGGCCGCGCGATCGGCTCCGAGACCGTCGTCGACGAGCGCGACGGTTTGGCCTCCCGGGTCCACGCCGACGACGACGTTGCCATTCGGGCTGGCGCAGTTGATGTGCAAGGCGGCGAGATCGATGGGCGTACCGACGACGCCGGTGATGCTGGGACCGATCGGGCGAAGTCTCGAGAGGACCGTGGAGCTGGAACAGCTCAGGGCGCCGTGGGCGTTGAGTCGCTTCTGCGTCACGGTGTTCTCGAGCGCCGACAGGGTGTCGCCGCCGGCCAGGATCAGATTCTTGATGGCCTTCCAGTCACGTGACGGGTCCTGTGCCCGTAGCAACGCCGCCACGCCGGTGACGTGGGGTGTCGCCATCGACGTCCCGCTGAACACGCTGTAGGTGTTGCCGGGGGTCGTGCTGAGAATCTCCTCGCCGGGGGCGCCGAGATCGACGGTTCGCCGGCCAAAGTGCGAGAAGGATGCCAGCCCATCGGTGCGCGTCGTGGCCGCGACCGAGATGATGTTCGGCAAATCGTAGCCGGCGGGATAGAAGGGCGTCGTGTCGTTGTCGAGGGATCCGCTGTTCCCCGCGGCGGCGATGAAGAGGATCCCGCGTTGTAGATGAGCCTCGATGGCGTCGAAGAGCGCCCGCGAGAACCCGCCGCCGCCCCAGCTGTTGTTGGTGGCCACGATGTTGACGCCACGATCCCTCATCAGCTTGACGTATTCCAGGCACGCGATCGCGTTGGCCGTGCTGCCGCTCCCGCTGGCCGTCAGGAACTTGCAGGCCATCAGCCGCACCGTCCAGTTGACGCCGACGACCCCGACGTCGTTGTTCCCGGCCGCTCCGATCGTGCCGGCCACATGGGTACCGTGATTGTTGTCGTCCACGGGATTCGAGTCGTGGTTGACGGTGTCGATGCCAAAGCAGTCGTCGATCTGGCCGTTGCCGTCGTCATCGATCCCGTTGCCGTTGCAGTCGAGGGCATTGTGAAACATGTTCGCGGACAGGTCCTGGTGGTTCGCGTCGATCCCCGAGTCGATCACCGTCACGGCGACGTCGCTGCTTCCGGTCGTCAGATTCCACGCCTCGAGGGCACCGATGTCTGCGCCCGGCACCCCGCCGCTCTGGCCGGCGTTGTTGAGCCCCCAGAGCTGACCCAGCAACGGATCGTTGGGCATCGCCTGCCTGTGGACGATCCAGTTCGGCTCCGCGTAGAGCACGGCGGGGTGGCGCCGATAGAGCTCGATGGCGTCCTTGACCCGCATCCCACGCGGGATTCTCACGACTTGAAGTCCTTCGACGACGGTGAAGCTCTTGTGGACGGCCCCACCTGCAAAGGCGTGAGCGTGCGCTCTCTCCTGGGGCAGCGTCCAGTCCCGGAATCTGACCAGCAGGGTGTCCGGCGCATAGCGAGGTGACGGTTGAGCGGAGGCGGTGGAACCCAGGAGAGCGATCGAGAGCAAAAGGACGAGCCAGGCGAGCGAGACCGCGTGCCGCGGCGGCCGGGCAATCATCGCGGCGAACCCTCGGCGACGAAGATGACAGGCCCGTCATTGCGGGGAAGCTTGACCAGGTGAAAGGGTTGGCTGAGCGCCTGGCTGAGCATGGCGCCTGGATCGGGGCTCGTGCGCCGATACTGAACGACCAGGCCCGACTCGACCCGCTCGACCCTCGTGATCTCGATCTCGTAGCCGCCCGTCCCCCGTTCCCCCATGAAGAGCGCCACGACCATGTCCCGCGAGAAATCCACGGGCGGAGGCGCCGCCGAGCCCCGCGCATGCCTCGCCCAGAAGGCGGCCCACTCGGCACGGGTGCGAATGACGAGCTGAATCGGCTCACGGACGCCGCTCTGGAGTCCTTTGGCCAGGGTCGAGAACAGCACGGCCGCTCCGAAGGCTGAGCAGGCAGGGCCGGAGGCCAACAGAACTGCAAGGCTCACAGCGAGTACCTCGAGCTTCGTTTGCCGACGTCCGCCGCTCACCGGCGGGCTCGCTTTCCAGAAATGCATTGGTTCAATAACCATTTTAAGGTGCGGGCGAGCCAAAACGATGGGGCGGGCGGTTGTGTGTCGGCCGAACTCAGACACTACCGGCCGGTGGAAGCGCGCCGCGGCGACGATTGTGTCGTCGAGCGGGGGGATCTACGCGATCGCGCCGGCGCTCCGAAGGCCGCGCGGCGGACGCGTCGTCGTCATGGATGCCTCCGCATCACCTCGGCGTTCGCCCCGAGCTCGGCCACGACGTGCCAGTGCCACGTGCCGGGCCCCTTCTGCTCGCGGTCCTCGAGTGCCAGGACCTCGAAGCCGTCGAACAGGGTGACGAGCTCCAGGGCACTGCAATAGAAGTGTGGGTGCGCTTTGTCACCGCCAGCGTCGCGATCGACGAACGTATCGGGCGCGATCTCGTCGCCCTTGCCGTAGCGGGCATTGCGCTTCGACAGCATGGTCCCCTGAAAGATTCCGTGCGGGTGGAGGACGCGCCGGATCTCGGCGAGCACGCTTCGCACCGCGAGCCCGTCGCCGTGGTAGATCACGTTCTGCGCGAGCACATAGTCGAACACACCGTCCGCGAACGGCAATGCGGTCATGTGGCCGCGGCGGAGATCGGCGCCGAGGCCGAGGCCCGCCAGCGCGCGGCGGGTGTGATCGAGCCCCGTCTCGCTGGCGTCGAGCCCGGCAGTCCGATACTCGAGCTGCGCCAGGAGCACGGTATGACGGCCGACGCCGCAGCCGAGGTCGAGCGCCGTCGTCCCGCCTCGCGCTCGGATCCGCCGGGCCCAGACGTCCACGTTCGGATCGGGGGTCAGCCATGCGGCGCGCCCCTCGTCGCTCTGCCAGCGCGCGTCCCAGTCCTGGTACGCCGTCGTCGTCTCGCTCATCGTTCCCCCGCTATCCGGCCTTCATCCGCCGTGCTCTCCGCTCACCCCTTCACCGCGCCCGCCGTGAGCCCCTGCACCATGTACTTGTGCAGATAAATGTAGACCACGATCACCGGCAACGAGGCCAGCGCGGCCGCCGCCATCAGCTGGCCCCAGAACGCGAAATCGGAGACCACGAACTCCGACAGACCGACGGGCAACGTCTTCAAGCTGTCGTCGGCGATGAAGATGAGCGCGTAGAGGAACTCGTTCCAGGACAGTGTGAAGCAGAAGAGGCCAGCCGCCAGCAGCCCCGGCGCCGCCAGCGGCAGGACCACCCGCACCATCGCCTGCACGCGCGTGGCGCCGTCGACCAGCGCCGCCTCCTCCAGCTCGCGCGGGATCGAACGGAAGAACCCCATGAGCAGCCACGTCACGAACGGGACCAGGAAGGTCGGGTACGCGAGGATCAGCGTGCCGAGCGAATTCGTGTAGCCGAGCCCGATGAAGGTCCGGTAGAGCGGGATGAACATGAGGCCGGGCGGCACCAGGTACGTGATGAGCACGATCCCGCCGAAGGTGCGGCGCCCCGGAAACGAGAGCCGTGTGAGCGAGTAGGCGCCGGCGGTGCCGATGAAGAGCGACAGCAGCGTGCTCGCGGTGGCGGTGATCGCGCTGTTGCGGATCCACAGGGCGAAGCGGCTCTCCTCGAAGAGGTAGACGTAGTTGTCGAGGGTGAACGGCCGCGGCACGTAGACGCTCTCCGAGAGGAGGATCTGGCGCCCCGTCTTGAACGAGGTCACCACGATCCAGTACATGGGCACGAAGACGACGGCGAGGATGACCGCGAGCACGATCCAGCGCGCGAGCGTGGCGCCCCGCATCGTCATTCCTCTTCCCGGTGCAGATAGCGCACGACCGCCACGATGAGCAGGGCCACCAGCGGCAGCGAGGCCATTGACGCGGCCATGGCCAGTCCCCAGCGCTGCGACATGATCCCCAACTCGTAGCTGTAGGTGGCGAAGATGTGGGTGGCCGCGCCGGGGCCGCCGCGCGTCATGATGTAGACGATGTTGAAGTCGTTCAGCGTGACGATGGTGCTGAGCAGGGTCACCACCGCGACCACGCCCTTGATGCTGGGCAGCGTGATGCGCCAGAACTTCTCCCAGCTCCCGGCGCCGTCGACGGCGGCGGCATCGTACAGGTCCTGGGGCACCGTCTGCATGGCGGCCAGGAAAGAGACGCCGAAGAACGGGAAGCCTCGCCAGACGTTGGCGATGATGACCGACACCATGGCCAGGGTGGGGTCGCCGAGCCAGTGCACCCCGCTCGTCACGGCGCCGACGTCGATCAACGCCACGTTGATGAGCCCGCGGAACAGGTCCATGAGCCACTTCCACGTGAGCGCGATGACCACGGTGGGGATCACCCACGGCAGCAGCAGGATGCCCCGGATGAACTGGTTGCCGCGCACGACGCTGTGCAGGGCCAGCGCCATGGCCATGCCCACGACGAGCTTCACCACGATCGAGCCGACGGTGAAGGCGGCGCTGTTCCACGCCACGATGCGAAAGCGCCCGCTCTCGAGGAGCGCGCCGTAGTTTCTGAGCCCCACGAAGTGCGCGGGATAGCCCACGGTCTTCTCGGTGAGGCTCAGATAGATCGCGGACAGGAACGGATAGGCGACGAGGCCGCTGAGGAAGATCGCCACCGGGGCGATGAGGGCGTAGCCCAGCAGTTGCTCCCGGTGGCGATCGGTCAGCACATTCACTTCACCGGGAGCCGATCGTAGATCTCCTTGATCCGCTTGTTGGCCTCCTCGATGGCCGCCTCCGGCGTCACCTTGTCGACGATCACGCGCGTGATCATGTCCGTGAGCACGTTGCCGGAGACCACCTCGGCCGCCGCCGGGGTCGTCGGGCCCGGCCAGCCGACCGGATGGCCCTGCTTCACCGTGTCGACGACGATCTTCCCGGTCGGCGTGTTCCAGTAGGGGTCTTCGAGCGCCTTGGCGAAGAGCGGTACCATCTGGCGGAACGATCCCGTCATATACTTCACGAAGTTCTCACGGGTCATCACGCACCCGATGAGCGCCTTGGCCTCCTTCTGCGACTTGCCGTCGGTCGGCACCGCCCAGTTCATCACGAACGTGAGCGCCAGGTTGCGCCCGGCCGGGCCCTTCGGCATGAGCTTGATGGCCGTGTCCTTCAGGAGCGGGTGCTGGGTCGACTCCTCCTGAAAGAGGATGCTCGGCCCGTTCGGCGTGAGCGTGATCTTGCCGGCCATGAAGGCCTCGTTGTTGGTCGCGCCCGACCACGACAGATAGTCGAAGGCCGAGGTCTTGTCGGCGAGGTAGGCGCGCGTCACGACCCGGAGCGCCTCGAGACCCTGCGCCTTCGGGATGCCCGTGAACCTGCCGCTCTTGTCGACCCACGCCGCGCCGTAGCTCCAGAGGAGGCTCATGGCGGGGTCGTAACCGTCGCCCGTCCGGTTCCACGGAAAGCCGTTCGGAAAATCCTGCACGCCGGCCTTCTTGACCTTCTCGGAGACGCGCTGGATGTCCTCCCACGTATCCGGCGGCTCCGCGCCCACCTTGGCGAGGATGTCCGACCGGTAGAAGAGGACGAGGGGGATCGCGTAGTGAGGCACCGCGAAGTACTTGCCGCCGAACTTCACTGCGCCGTCGGCGTTGGGCAGGATCGGCCCGAGCTCCTTCGTGGCGGCCGCCACCACGTCCGAGACGTCGGCGAGCCGTCCCAGGTTCGCGAGGCGCGCCGGCCCGACTGCGTCGAGCTCCGCGATGTCCGGCAGCGTCTTGGATTCGATGGCTGCCGTGAACTTCGTCCACATGTCGTCGAAGGTGTAGGTCTGGATGGCGAGCTCGATGCCGGCCTTCTTCGCGCAGTCCTGGGCGTTGGCGTCGAGGATCTTGTCCGCCGGCGGGATGTAGGTCTTGAGCCGCCAGAGGGCGAGCTTCCCCGCCGCGGCCGGTGGCTCGAGCGCGGGCACGACGGCGACGGTGAGCAGCGCGATCAGGACGGCGAGCCTCTTTGCCAGCGTCCTCATGAACGCCTCCTCTGGTACGTAGTGCGCGCTGCAGGCCCCCCGCCGGCCGAGGCGCGGTTATGATCAATGGCGGCCGGGCAGCGGTGGCCCACGTCTAGCAGCGAGGTCGCGAAGGTGTCAAGGCAAAAAGGGAGGCCGCGTCGTGCGTAGCATCGACATCCACGCCCATCTGATGCCGCAGTGCATGTGGCGAGCCGTCGACGCCGGGCGCGACTGGTACGGGACGCGCTACGAGCCGGGCGAAGGCCTCGGCACCACCGTGACGAATGGACGGCCGAGTCGTATCCCGACGCCCAAGCTACGCTTCACCCCGGAAGAGCGGCTTCGAGACATGGACCTGCAAGGCGTCGACGTGCACGTGGTCTCCATTCACACGCCGCTCTTCGGCTATCACCTGGAGCCCGCGCAGGGGCTGCAGCTCGCCCGCGACGTCAACGACGAGATCGCCGCCATGACGCGCCACTGGCCCAGGCGATTCGCGGGCCTGGCCACGCTGCCCCTGCGGGACGTCGGGACGGCGATCGACGAGCTGGAGCGCGCGGTGAACGTCCTCGGCCTCAAGGGGGCCGAGCTCGACACGGTGGTGAACGGTGCCACCTGGGACGAGCCGCAGTTCCGACCTCTCTTCAAGGCCGCCGAGGGCATGGGTGCCGTGCTGTTCTTTCACCCGCAGCCTCAGCACAATCTGCTGTTCAAGAGCCCGGACCGCTTCGGCGTGGCCAACAGCGTCGGCGTCATCGTGGAGGACGCGCTGATGGTCGCCACCCTCATCTTCGGCGGGATCCTCGAAGCCTGCCCCGACCTCAAGGTGTGCATCGCGCACGGCGGCGGTCCGGCCTGCTTCGGAATGGGCCGCCTCGACCACGGCTGGCAGGTCCGCTCCGAGGCTCGGCAGCATATTCAGAAGTTGCCCAGCGCCTACCTGCGCCGTCTTCACTACGACTGCGTGACCAACAGCGAGGCGGGGCTTCGCTTCCTGCTCGACCACGTGGGCGCCGACCGCGTCGTCCTCGGCAGCGACTGGCCGTTCGTCGCATGGCACCCTTCGCCCGTCGCCTGGGTGCAAGGCCTTCGGAGCCTGACTCAAGAGGAGAAGAACAGGATCCTCTGGCAGAACCTGGAGACACTGCTGGGCTTGTAGCGGGTGCGCGGCGCCACCGCTCCCGGGGCAGCCTGCAGCAACGGCTGCTTGTATGACCGGCGGGCGTCTCATCCGATATGCCCGATACTTCGTTCTCCAGCTGGCTGAGAGCCACTTGACGGGGCGCCTCTTTCGGAAGATTCTCAGGCGCATCGAACTGGATCGACGCCGGCGGGCGTGTCTCTGAGGTGGGTAGCCACGGGCGACAGGGCGTTGGAGCCTGCGGGGTCAGCGGCGCTGGCGCGAGCAGAACGGCTCGTGTCACCTATCGCGAATGGGCAGAATGGCTTGGTGGGGCGCCACGTGTCGTATTGAAGTTGACGAGACACCGACTAAACGACCTTGTGCTATGAAGGACTCGCTTTATCGCTTTCCGCCGCGAGGTAATGCCCATGGACGCCTCTAATGCAATCGCTGCGGCCGTTCAAGTTGCTCCGCTTGTGGACGGAATCCTCGTCGATTCGGGGAACCGGGGGGCGCCGGTGAAGGAACTGGGGGCACCGGCCGACATCATGACTGGCAGATCAGTCGGCGCATTCGGGAGGCCGTGAACGTTCCGATCTATCTCTCGCAGGCGGCCTGAGCCCCGAGAACGTCGCCGAAGCGATCCAGACAGTCCGCACAGAGGGACGTCTCGATGAAGCCAAAGTCGCAGCGTTCTTCCATGCGGTGCGCCAAGCGACCGGCGAGCAGCATGGAGCAGAGGCGCGGCATACCGTCTCCGGCTGAGCGACCGATCCCGACCGTAGAGTAGCGCGCGCGCCCGAGGCAAGAGTGATGATGACCCGTACATTCCGAAATCTTCTGTACCGTGAGCCGCGACTCTGGGCGGGATTCGAGGTCTTCGGCATGTACGATAGCCGCGAGTTCCGGGCTACGGATCTCGCTGGCACGATCATGACCGGGCCGACGTCGGCGGCTTACGGGGCCGCAAGCTTTATGTGTTTGCGGGCATACGTTAGCGCCTCGGATTTAGTGGGAGTTCTGGATCGGAGCGTCCTCAAATTATCCAGCAGTCGTCGGACTTGACCGGGCTCGGCGGGTTGGATGTATCGCGCGGGGATCGAGCGGCTTCTCGATCACGTTTCGTTGTCATTCCTCGCGCTACGAGCTTCACGTCGAGAACCCTCACGGCGTCACCCGCGGGGTCGCGCGTCTGGAAATCGACGGCACGGAGGCCACGATCGGGCAAGCGGGCTTGCCCTTGATCGACGATGGGACGACCCATCGAGTGCGCGTCCGACTCGGCTGACGCGGGCTCGACCGTCTTACCCGGTAGGACCTACCCAACGCGACTCGATCTCTCGCGACCTCGGAACCGCTGGATCACCTTTCCGACCGGTTGACGAGCATCGACCGAGTCATTTTGGTCGGCAGGTTCCTTGCACTGGAAGCTTCGACGCGGCGCGCCTGACGCCGTGGGAGGACGAGAACAATGTCGACACCAGCCAGCGTCGCGCGGCATCCCATCCATCCGATGCTCGTGGGAGTTCCCATCGGTCTCTGGGTGTTTTCAGTGGCCGCGGACCTGATCGCCTACTTCGGGTGGGGCCGAGCGGTCTGGAAGGACGTCGCATTCTACGCAATCGGCGGCGGGATCGTGGGCGCGCTCCTCGCCGCGGTGCCCGGATTCATCGACTACCTGTCGATCACCGACACGCGTGCGCGAAAGGTCGGCTTCTTTCACATGATAGCCAACCTGACCGCGGTCGGAATCTTCGCGGCGAGCTTCTGGCTCCGATGGAGCGGAACCGTCGGCTTTCTTCCCGCCGGAGTGTCACTCGCGGGGCTCGTGGCTCTCGCCCTCGCCGGCTGGCTGGGCGGCGAGCTGGTCTTTGTCCACAGCATGGGGGTGAAGCCGCCCCGTTCGGCCCCGCGGTCGGGCTCCGAGCGCCGCATCGCTTGACGGGGTCCTTGCCCGAAGGGCCCCCCGACGTGTCTATCGGCGCGCGGCGATCAGCAAGACCACGCCGCAGACCAGCGCGGCGCCGCCCAGGATCGGCGGGAGAGGAATCGTCTTCTTCGTTTCCTTGGTCGCCGTGATGGGACCTACCTCGAGCACCTTCTCGGATTTCGTATAGGTGATCCCCTGATAGGCGAGCGCGAGGATCCCGATCACGATCAGCAAGATGGCGACGATCCTGAGACCTTGCATCTCGCGTCTCCTTCCTGGTGAGTCGGCCTGAGGGCGACGATGCGCGGACGGGAGGTCGAGCTGGAGATCGAGGCGCCGCCGGCCGCCTGCGACCTCCAGCTCTCTTATGCTATGCGCCCGGAGTCGCGACGTGCCGGGCGCTTGTTTTCCACGCTTCTGTTGCACCGTCTTTACTCTGGCAAGGGTCGTGCCGACATCGTCCTCGGTCCCAGCCAGGGAGAATATGCACGGCGACGCGGGCTTCCGCGACCCTCCCGGCGCGGTTCGTCGAGCGGGTCCGCCACGGCGCGTAACTCTTACCGGGAAGGATTGACTCGTCTTCGCGTTTTTTCCACGGAGGCGCGTGGGCATGCCTCTTGCTCGGTCGGTGAGCGCAGAGTTCGTACGTCGCCGAAGGAGGGCAGAGGTGTATACGCGCACGACGGCCTCAGCACTAGGGCGCGCGGCGCTCCGAGGAGTCCGACGCCACTGGGTGGCCATCAGCGTGCCGATCGCGATCGTCCTGATCATCGTCTATACCATCGCGTTTCTCCTCGACGAGCCGCTGAGGCGGTACACCGAGGCGAAGATGAACCGGGCGCTCAAGGGGTACAGCGCGCACATCGAGACGCTCGATTTTCACCCGCTGGGTTTCTCCCTCGATCTGAAGAGCCTGACGGTCACTCAGGACGCCCACCCCGATCCAGCCGTTCTTCGAATCGAGCGCCTGAGCGCCAGCGTCCACTGGCGAGCGCTACTCTCGGGGCAACTCGTCGCCGACGTCGAGATCGAGAAGCCGACGGTCTACGTCAACCTGCCGCAAGCGAGCAAGGAGATCTCCGACCCTACCCCGATCAAGGAGCGCGGCTGGCAAGACGCGTGGAGGCTGTCTACCCGCTCAAGATCAATCACTTCGAGATTCGCGACGGTGACGTGACGTACGTCGACCAGGGGCCCTTCAAGCCGCTGCGCCTGCGCGACCTCGACCTCGTCGCCACGAACATCCGCAACGTCCGCTCGGAGAAGCGGACCTACCCCTCCGACGTGCGGGTCTCGGCCGCCGTGTTCGAATCTGGTCGACTCTCCGCCGACGGCGAGGCCGACTTCCTGGCGGAGCCCACGCCCACATTCCGCGGCCGTGTCGACCTCGAGAACATCGAGCTCGATTACTTCAAGCCCATCACGAATCGCTACAACCTGGCCGTGGACAACGGCATGCTCACCGCCAGCGGCGAGGTCGAATACGGGCAGGAGGTGAAGACGGTCGAGCTGAAAAGCGCCGCGATCGAAGGTGTTCGCGTGGAGTACCTGCACACGCCTCGGACGGCCGTCGTCGAGCAGGAGCGGGTCGAGCAGGCCAAGGCCGCTGCCAAGGAGGCCAGCAACAAGCCGGGCGTCCTGTACCGCATCGGCGAGCTCCGCATCGCCAAGAGCACCGTCGGCTTCGCGAGCAAGGCAACGAAGCCGCCGTACCGCGTGTTCGTGACAGACCTCGATGGCACGCTGACGAATCTCAGCAATCACGCGGTCGAGGGTCCAGCGGGGGCCAAGCTCAAAGGGAAATTCATGGGGACGGGCGTCGCCGTCGCCGACGCCAGCTTCAAGGCGGAGAAATCGGGTCCCGCTTTCGACGTCGCCGTGCGGATCGAAGACGTAAGCGTTCCGACCATGAACGATCTCCTCCGCGCCTACGGTCGATTCGACGCGGCCGCCGGCCGCTTCTACTTCTACTCTGAGCTCTCCGCCAGGAACGGAGCGATCACGGGATACGTGAAACCGCTGTTCAAGGACATGCAGGTCTACGATACGCAGCAGGAGAAGCACAAGCCGATCGTCCGCAAGGTGTACGAGCGCGTCGTCAGCGGCGTCGCGAAGCTCCTCGAGAATCGCGCCCGCGAAGAGGTCGCGACGAAGGCCCCGGTGGAAGGGCGGATCGACAACCCGAACGTCAGCCTCGTGGACGTCGTGATTCGTCTGGTCCAGAACGCCTTCTTCAAGGCCATCCTGCCCGGCTTCGATCTCGAGTTCGGGCGCGCCGAACGCGTCAAGAAGTGACTGGTCGGTAAGGATTACCGAGTAAGAACAGGCGCCGGCCATATCGGCCCGGGGCGTCTGTCCTTCGATTTCCCAGAGAAACGACGCACACGACTCCAGCGGCAGTCGTGGCACTTCTCTTGCTCGTGCGAGGTCGCAGCGTCGTGACCGATCACAACCAAGAAGGAGGACGGCGATGGTGCGATTCATTCTGGGTGCGGTGGCCGGAGGGCTCGCCGTCTGGTTTTACGGCGAGCAGCTGCGTGAATTCGCGGAGAGCAGGACCAAGGGTGTTCGAGCCGGCGCGGTCGACACGCTCCAGGTGGTCGAAAAGAGAGCAGAGGACGTGCTGGACCGGACGAAGGAGCAGGTCACCTCGGTGCTGCAGGCG
Source organism: Candidatus Rokuibacteriota bacterium (assembly GCA_003220535.1). Classification (GTDB taxonomy): domain Bacteria; phylum Methylomirabilota; class Methylomirabilia; order Rokubacteriales; family CSP1-6; genus AR31. Next base: position 93,654 of record QHSU01000059.1, on the reverse strand, counting down.
GGCCAGGAAGCGCTCCGTGGGCGCACCCTGAGCTCGACGCCCGGCGGCCGTTCGACGTCCTGAAGGAGGTTTCACATGCCGAGGGCCAAGCACCTGCGGGGTGTCGGCTCGAAGGAGCAGCGTCAGTACGAGCACATCAAGGCATCCGCGCAGACGTCCGGACGGTACGGCCGACGCGCCAAGGAAGTCGCGGCACGAACGGTCATGAAGGAGCATAAGGCGAAGGGTCATCCGAAGGGCCGGTAGTGCACGAGTTCTTCCGTAGGTTCGCGAGGCGTTGCTCGGACATCCTCGGCTCCGCCGAGGTGTTCCTGTTGGCCCTGGTGGGGATCCTCGTGTGGGCGGCGCTGGGCGCGCGCTACCACTACTCCGACACGTGGCAGCTCGTGATCAACACGGCGACCACGATCGTCACGTTCCTCATGGTCTTCATCATCCAGAACACGCAGAGCCGGGACGCCCGCGCGATCCAGCTGAAGCTCGATGAGCTGATTCGCGGCGTCAGGGGAGCCCGGACGGGGATGGTGCGTCTCGAGGAGCTGACCGACGAGGAGCTCCGGGCGCTCACCGGTGACTTCGAGAAGCTTCGCGCACGATTGGCCGCGGCTGGCCAAGGACCGAGCGCCGATGCGGGAGGCACCGGGCGTCGCAAACCGGAAGAAGTTACCAAGTAGAGTTCGACCTTCCGATCGAGGCCCGGCGCTCGTCGACCACCCGGTCGAGAGGCCGGGCCTCAGCGTTTCCGCTCTCTTCGCGACGATTCGTACCGCCGGCCGCTCGTGGCACACGGATTGCCGCCTCTGTGGACAGGAGGATCGGAGAATGCGGCACTTCACGGCAGCACTCACCCTCGTCACGCTCATGGTGGTCGCGCTGGCGGCCTGCACGTCGACGACCGGCAAAACCGCCGGCGAAAACATCGACGACATGACGATCACCTCGGAGGTCAAGGCCAAGCTCGCCGCCGAGAAGATTTCCACGTTGACCCGTATCGGGGTCGAGACGAATCACCGGACCGTGTACCTCACCGGGACGGTCGACAGCGAAGAGATGCGTTCTCGCGCAGTAGAGATCGCCCAGAACGTCAAGCACGTCAGTAGCGTCGTGAACAACCTCACGGTCCAGGCGACCCGGTAGGCGCTCGTGAGGAGCCCGGGAGAACGGTGATGATGCCCGATGGAGCCCATGCCCTGCGCCCGACCTGGGGGTCTGTGGCCCGGGCCCGCTCCATCGAGCTCGTCTCGCGTCGGCGAGAGTGACCGCCTCAAGGGCCGTCGACGCGCACGGTTCGTCGCGGCTCATCATCCTGGCCGCCCTCGTCCTCGCGATCGGGTGTCTCTACTGGGCGCGCGCCGTCTTCATCCCGATCGCGCTGGCCCTGCTCATCGCGTTCCTTCTGAGCCCCGTCGTCGGGCTCGTTCGCCGGGCCGGCCTGCGCCAGGTCCCGGCGGTCGTCAGCGTCGTCACCCTGACGGTCCTGCTCGCCCTTGGGCTCAGCTGGGGGCTGTTCAACCAGGTCACCACGCTCGCAAACGACCTTCCGAGCTACCGCGCAACCATCATGCGGAAGATCTCGGACGTGCAGCGCGTCGGCAAGGGCGGGGCGTTCAAAAAGGTCGAGGACACGGCCAAGGACGTGCTGGCCGAGTTCGAGCGCTCGAGTCCCGCCGCCCCGAAGCCCATCCCCGTGACCATCGCATGGCCGAACCCTCTCTGGCAGCTCCCTCTGATCATCGAGCCGCTCGGCAGCGCCGTCCTGGTCCTTGTGCTCGTCATCTTCATGCTCGTGCAGCAGCGCGAGCTGCGCGCCCGCGTCGTTCGCCTCTTCGGCCACGAGCGGCTCGCCGAGACCACCCGCGCGCTCGACGAGGCGGGAGAGCGGATCAGCCGATACCTCCTCACGCAGACGGGCCTCAACGCGGCCTTCGGCGCCACGATCATGCTCGGCCTCTTCCTCCTCGATGTGCCCTTCGCCCTCGTGTGGGGATTCTTCGCAGCGCTGCTCCGCTTCATTCCGTACGTGGGCGCGTGGGCGGCCGCGCTGGTTCCCATCGTCATGAGCCTCGCGGTTTTCGACGGCTGGGTGAAGCCGCTGCTCATCGCGGGTCTCTTTGCCGTCACCGAAGGCGTCATCGCTTTCGTGCTCGAACCCCTGTTCTTTGGACGCAGCGCCGGAGTCTCGTCGATCGCCTTGCTGATCGCGGCGGCCTTCTGGACCTGGCTCTGGGGCCCGATCGGGCTCGCCCTCGCGACGCCGCTCACCGTCTGCATCGTCGTGTTCTCGCGCACGGTGAGCGGCCTCGAGTTCATCGAAATCCTGGGGTCCGACGAGCCCGGGGTCGACGCTCACATCACCTACTATCAGCGCGTCCTCGCCGACGACGAGCAGGAGGCGGCCGAGCTGGTCGGTGAGGCGGCGAAGACCGGCTCCATCGAGACCGCCTTTGACTCGATCCTCGTGCCCGCCGTCGCCCGGGCCCGTCACGACCGCGAGACGGGCCAGCTCACGCCGGTCGAGTACGCCCGCGTCATCGAGTCGACACGCGTGGTGCTCGAGCGGGCCGATCTCGCACCGGCGGCGACGTCGCCGGGGGCCGGGGCAGCACCCATAACGGTTGCGGGCTGCCCGGCGCAGGACGAGGCCGACCGCGTCGCGCTGCAGATGCTGGATCGGCTGCTCGCGCCGGCGGGGTACGCGCTTCAGATCGCCCCGGTCGGCGGTCTCGTTTCCGAGTTGATGGCGATCGTTCAGGCGGCGCTCCCGGGTCTGATCTGCCTCAGCTCGGTGGAAGGGAGCGGCCGCACACGCCATCTCGTCAAGCGTCTCCGGAGCGCGTGCCCCGAGACGCCCATCCTGGTCGGATGCTGGGGCCTTCGCTCCGGTGACGTTCGAGCCGAGCTCACCGCGGCAGGCGCCGATGACGTCGTGGCCACGCTGACCGAAGCCCGCGTCGCAGTGCTGCGCCTGACCCGGCAGAGCCCCGGCGAGACCGGAGTGACCACGCCGACGGACTGGGTCGACCTGGAGCCCACGGTCGTCGTGCGAGCTGCAGGACGTCGCGGGGCCGCGGCCCCACCGTCCGAGGCGAGGCTATCCAAGGAGGCCTCATGACGTTGTCACTCGGTTACAAGCTCGCGAGCGAGGAGCACTCGGCCAGCGATCTGGTCCGCAACGCGCAGATGGCCGAGGACACCGGCTTCAGCTTCGCGCGAAATCGCGCTCGAGGTGGCTCGGCACCCGCTTCCTTTCGACGATTGGCACGTGATCTACCGGCAGGTGCTCCAGCTCGGCCGCGCCCTGGCCGGCCAACGGCAAATCCTCGAGCTGACGCGTCCCAAGGAGAGTCTCATGGCTTCAGCGACGACCCACTCGTACGTCGATCCTGAAACACGGTCACTCTCGACGCGCCAGCTGCTGAGCCGTGTCCTGCAGACGGGCTCTCTGCTGGTAGCCAAGGAGGTCGAGCTCGCTCGCGCCGAGATCAGAGCCGATCTCGACGCCGAGCTCGATACGGTGAAGCTGCTGGGCGCCGCGGCCGTGGCCGCGGTGCTCGGGGTGAACGCGCTCCTGATCGCGGCGGTGTTCGGGCTCGCCTACTGGATGCCCGGCTGGCTCGCCGCCGTCGGTCTCGCCGTGCTCCTGCTCGGGACGAGCGTCGTCGTCGGACTCATCGGGTGGAGGCGGAGAGTGAGCTCACTGCTGACCGTGACCCGGCGGACGGTCAAGGAGGATGTGCAATGGGCGATGGAACGACTCGCGTAGTGGAGGGCAACGGAGCGGGCAGCCGAGTGCGCGAGCTCGGCGACGAGATCACCGAGGTGCGGCGTCGGCTCGATACGCTCGTGGTGGAGCTGGACCGCCGACGGCATGACGCGACGAACTGGAAGCGTCACCTCCGCCGCCATGGTGGCCGCATCGTGATCGGCGCGCTGGTTCTGGCCGCGGCTGTGGCTACACCGGTGGCGACGTCCCGGGTCCGGACCCGGCGCCGGAGCCTGTTGGTCGCGCGCGCCGCCGACTTGACCGGCAAGGCCCGCCGCCTGGGGCCGAGCCTGCCGAGGCTCGGAGCGAGCACAATCGTCGCTCTAGCGCTCACGGTGGCCCAGGTTGTGGTCACGAGCCTTCTCCGCACCGCTCTCGAGCGACGCAGATCGTGAAGTCTGTTCCCGTGAGGACACCGGGCGCCTTCGCGAAGCTGGTGCTGATCGTCGCCACTCTGGGCCTTGCGGCGCTGGCCTGGGGCTGGTGGGCTCTCGCCCTGCCCAGGCAAGCGACGCCACCGATCGCCTACCTGGACGCCGACCGTCAAGAGCTCGCCTCCTTCCAGGCCGACGGGCGGTTCCAGATCTGGGTGCCGCTCGACCGGATGCCGGCCTCGGTGGTCGCTGCCGTGATCGCGGCCGAAGATCGGCGCTTCATGCGTCACCACGGGGTGGACATTCTCGCGGTCACCCGGGCCGCATTGACCAACGCCCGTGAGGCCTCCGTCGTCCGGGGCGCCAGCACCATCACCCAACAGCTGGCGCGCGGGCTATTCTTGAGTCGCGAGCGAACCTGGTGGCGGAAGGCGCGCGAGATCGGGATCGCCCTCGTGCTCGAGCTGCGCTACTCCAAGCGGGAAATCCTGGAGGCGTATCTCAATACCGTGTATCTGGGCCAGGAGCGGAATGCGGCTGTGCTCGGCGTGGCGGCGGGAGCGCGTCACCTCCTGGGCAAGCGCCTCGAGACGCTCCGACTCGACGAGGCCGCGCTGCTCGCCGCGGCGATCCGGGCGCCCAACCGGGTCTTCGGGGGGCCGCCCGATCTCATCCGCAGCCGCCGCGATCGGGTGCTCGAGGCGATGGTGAAAGAGGGCGCCGCGAGCGAGGTCGACGCGCGAGCCGCCATGGCGCGACCCGTGCGATCGGCGCAGGCGATGGTGTCGAGCGCGCCCTGGTTCATCGAACTCGCGCGCGAGGGGGTCGCCCGCCGCGCCGTGGACAAGACGGAAGGCGCGCGCGTCGTCACGAGCCTCGACCGCCGCCTTCAGGAGGCCGCAGAGGCGGCCGTGCGCGAGCGTCTGGCGCAGACCGGGCGATCGGGTCGCCAGGCGCCGACGGCGCTCCAGGCCGCGGTCGTGGTCATGGAGCCGGCGTCGGGACGGATTCGCGCCCTCGTGGGTGGACGGCGCTTCGCCCAGAGCGAATTCAACCGGGCGACGAAGGCCCGGCGACAGCCTGGATCGCTGTTCAAGCCCCTCGTGTACCTCGCCGCATTCGAGGTGCGCGCTCGGGAGATCACGCCGTCGACCGTCGTCGCCGACGAGCCGGTCGTCATTCCCGCGGTCGACGGAGGGTGGACGCCGCACAACATCGACGGTCGTTTCCACGGGCCGGTGACGATACGCCGTGCCCTCGAAGATTCGCTGAACGTCCCGGCCGCACTCGTCGCTCAGGGCGTCGGCCTGGCCCGCGTGGTGAGAGTCGCACGTGCCGTGGGCATCGACAGCCCGCTGGCCGCGGTGCCGTCACTCTCGCTCGGTACCTCGGAAGTGACTCTCCTCGAGATGACGACCGCGTTCGCCACGATCGCCAATGGCGGTGTCAGGGTGTGGCCCACCACGCTCGACGACGCCGGCGCGGTCGCGTTGAAGTCGCTGCCGATACCAGCTCGCGTCGTCTCGGCCGAGTCCGCCTTCATCGTCACGCATCTCATGCGCGGCGTCATGCGCCGCGGGACCGGTGGCGCCAGCGCGCGCTGGGGGTTGCAGGAAGTCACCGCCGGAAAGACCGGGACGACGGACGGGCTTCGGGACGCGTGGTTCATCGGCTACACGCCCGACCTGGTCGTCGGAGTGTGGGTGGGCGCCGACGACGCGCGTCCGATCGGGCTCACCGGGGCGGACATCGCGTTGCCGATCTGGGCCGACGTGATGCAGAAAGCCCTGCGCCGATCGCCCCCCTCGCCGTTCACGCCGCCGCCGGGTATCGTCATGACCCCGGTGGACTGGAGCACCGGCCGTCCCGCGTGCGGAGACGGGGACGCGATCCGCGAGGCGTTCCGTGAGGGAAGCGAGCCCGCACGGTGCGAAGGCCTCGTCGAGAGTCCGGTGGCGCGCGAATTCACCGAGTGGATCAAGAGCCTCTTCCGGTAGCGCCACCGCCGTCCCGTCGTTGACAGGTCACCGCCAGCGGCGGTATGTCTCGGGCCGTGCAAGCCAGCTCCTGGGCGGAGTTGCGCCGGCCACCGTACGCGCTCTCCGCCGTCGTCGTCGTTCTCGGCATCCTGGCGCCCGCGTTCAGCCTGTTCATCACGGCCACGGTGCTGCCGTCGGCCATCGCCGAGATCGGCGGCCTCTCGATCTACGCGTGGGCCTCCACGGCCTACGGCGTGGGCTCGATCCTCGGGAGCGCGGGGAGCTCCGTCGCGATCCGCAAGGCGGGGATGCGCCGCGCGTTCCTCCTCGCCGCCGTCGCGTTCGTCGTGGCCGCGGGCGTCTGCGGTGCTGCACCGAGCATGCCGGTCCTCGTCGCCGGGCGGGGGCTCCAGGGGCTCGGCGGTGGAATGCTGATCGCCGGCGCCCATACCATGGTCCTCGAGGTCTTCCCCGAACCGCTGTGGCCGCACGTGCTCGCCACGATCTCCACGGCCTGGGGCGTCGCGGCGCTGGGCGGTCCCGCGCTGGGGGGCGTGCTGGCCGGCCTCGGTCTCTGGCGGATGGCGTTCTGGGCGATGGCGCCGATCGCCGTGGTCGCCGCCGCGCTGACGTGGCGGCTCTTACGCACGGCCGAGGTCCGCGACACTCGCGCGACCGGGGTGCCGCTCGGACGGCTCTCGCTCATCTGCGCGAGCGTCCTCTGCATCGGCTCGATCGCGAACACCGGCGCGACGGCCGCGCGCATCGCGCTCTTCGGCACCGCGGTCGTCTCCATCGTCGTCGTACTCCGGCTCGACGCCGCGGCGCCGTCGCGGCTCTTCCCGTCGGGCATGCTCTCGCTCCGGCACCGGATCGGCAAGGGCTTCTGGATGGTCTTCCTCCTGGGCATGTGCACGACGCCCGGCGGCATCTACGTCCCGCTCTTCGTGCAGGTGCTGCACGGGGCTTCACCGGCGGCCGCGGGCTATCTCTACTCCACCCAGTCCCTCTCGTGGACCGCAGCGACGCTGCTGAGCACTCGCGTGACGGCCGCCCGCGTCCACCGGACGATCGTGCTCGGACCGCTGCTCTCGGCGGCGGGATTCGTAGGCCTCTTCCTCACGATCGGCCCGGGTCCCATCCTCGCGATCGCGGCGTCGCTCCTGCTGGTCGGTGGCGGAATCGGCGCGTGCTGGACGCACGTCGCGACCCACGTCCTGTCGTCGGGGCGAGCGGACGAGGGCGCGGTGACGGCGTCGATGATCCCCACCACCCAGCTCTTCGCCGTGGCGCTCGGCTCCGCGCTGTCCGGCGTCATCGCCAACGCGGCCGGGCTCGCGGGCGGCGCCTCGCGGCCGGTGACGGCGCTCGCGGGGACATGGCTCTACGGCAGCTTCGTGGTGGTCCCGCTGACCGCGTTCGTCATCGCCTCGCGGCTGCGCCCGGCTCGGTGAGCCGGACGCGTCGTTGGACGGGGAAAAAGTGCAGGTCCCACCGCTCGGCGATCAGACCCCAGACACCCTGCGGGTACCGCATCATCGTCAGGACGGCGAGCGAGCCGATCAGGATCATGTACCAGGCGCCGTAGTCCGCGAGCAGCTCGCGCAACACGAAGAAGACGATCGTCCCGACGATCAGCCCCTCCGCGGTCGCGCCGGCCGCCACGCGCAAGAAGTTTCGGCGAGCGACGTCGATGTCCTCGGCCATGGAATCCTCCCCGGCGGTAAAGACTGGAGCGAGCCGGTTTGTAATCCGCGCTCGACGGGGTTGTCAAGCCGCGGCGGTGCGATCGGAGACTATCGCGGTCGGGTCCAGGGTCGTGTAGTCTAGCCGGCAGATAAAAGGAGGCTCTCCATGGCGCGCACCTACAACGTCATCGACGCGGACGGACACATCCTCGAGCCGGTGGACATCTGGGACAAGTACATCGACCCGGCCTACCGGGACCGCGCGCCGCGGATGATCGTCGACACCGACGGTAGGGAACGGCTGCGCGTCGAGGACAAGATCCTGGGCAGCCCGAAGGGCCTCGGCCTCATCGGGGCCATCGGCGCCCGCCAGGGCGTGGTCGACGACGCCACCATGAAGTACGTCGACGGCCGGAAAGGCGGCTTCGACCCCCACGCCAGAATTCCGGACATGGACCTGGATGGGATCGACGCCGCGTTTCTCTATCCCAGCCTCGGGCTCTTCAGCGGCGCGGTCCAGGACCCCGGGCTCGCCGCGGCCATGTGCCGAGCCTACAACCGCTGGCTCGCGGACTACTGCAAGCCCTACCCCGATCGCCTCTTCGGGGTGGCCATGTTGCCGATGCAGTCGATCCAGCTCGCGATCGAGGAGATGCGCTTCGCCCGTAAAGAGCTCGGCATGCGCGGCGGCTTCCTCCGCCCCAACCCGTACAACGGCCGAATGCTGCACCACCCGGACTACGCGCCCTTCTGGAAGGAGGTCGAGGAGCTCGACTTCGCCATCGGCCTGCACGAGGGCGCCAGCGGCGGCATGCCCCAGGTCGGTGTGGATCGCTTCACGAACCGAGGCGCCCGCCACATCATCTCCCACACGATGGAGATGATGCTGGCCGCGATGAGCGTGATCTGGGAAGGCGTGTGCGATCGCTACCCGAAGGTGCGCATCGGCTTCCTCGAGTCGGGCGGCGGGTGGATCGCGCCGTGGCTCGACCGGATGGACCGCCACTTCGACGACCAGGGCTTCAACGACTCACAGCTGACCATGCGCCCGAGCGAGCTCTTCCAGCGCAACTGCTGGATCTCGTTCGAGCCCGTCGAGGGCAGCCTCTCCGTGCTGGCAGACTACATCGGCCCGCACAAGATTCTCTGGGCCACTGACTATCCGCACCCCGACGGCTTTTTCCCCGGCGCGCCGAAGCTGATCGCCGACCGGCCAGAGCTGTCGGCCGAGACGAAGCGCCAGATCCTGGCGGGCGGCGCCATGGGATTCTACGGGCTCCGCTAGTCCCGAGGAGGGTGTCATGGAGTTTCACGGCGTCGACGTCAAGACTCAATTCAAGCGGATGCGGGAGCTCGCGCCCGAGGTGTACCGGGCCTTCCTCGAGTTCGATCAAAAGGCGTTCAAGGACGGCGCGATTCCCGGCAAGACCAAGGAGCTCATCGCGCTCGGCATCGCGCAGATCACCCAGTGCCCCTGGTGCATCGACGCCCACACGAAGAAGGCGGCGAACGCCGGCGCGTCGGACGCGGAGATCGCCGAGACGACCTTCGTCGCGATGGCGATGGCCGCGGGCGCGGCGTGGAGCCACGGCGGGCTCGCGCTCCAGTGCCTGCAGGAGCACAAGGGCTGAGCAACCAAGCAATCCGGCGCGCCCGCGCGTCTCCCGCTCGCTCGAGTCGCGCGCGCGCCGTCGCTTGACAACGTCGCCGTCACCCATCAGTATCGCCGCTCATAGGCTGCCGCCGATCCAGAAAGCGCTCGACCGCGGGATTCGGGCCAGCCTCAGCGGCGACGTCGCGACGAAGCTGCCCACGAGACGGCCCTGTTCGACCCGTCCAACCCCACGCCGACGGCCATCCGAGCCAAGCTGCTCACCGTGCGAGACGTCCTGGAGGAAGGCCGAGCGCCCCCGCGAGGGGCTCCTGGAGCCGACCGGGGGGTGACGACGACGCGCTGAAGGACGACCGAACGTCCCGACGGTCAGGGGATCGCACATGAAGCGCATCGTCATCTGCGCCGACGGCACTGGCAACACGACCATCAAGGGCCGCGGCACCAACGTCTTCAAGCTCTACGAAGCGGTCGATCAGGTGGGCCACCGGATCACGCCCGGGCTGACGCCGCAGGTGGCCCTGTATCACGACGGCGTCGGAACGGAGTCGGTGAAGTGGCTCCGCCTGCTGACCGGCGCGACCGGCTGGGGGCTCAGCCGCAACGTCAAGCAGCTCTACGGCGAGCTCGCGCGCGTCTATGCGCCTGGCGACAGGATCTTCCTGTTCGGGTTCAGTCGCGGGGCCTTCACGGTCAGGACGCTCGCCGGCCTCATCAACGCGTGCGGCATCCTCGATCTCTCGAAGTACGCGACGAACGCCGCCTTCGATGCGGGCGTCGACGCGGCGTACGGCGAGTATCGCAAGCAGTACAACAGCTGGCTGACCTCGCTGTTTCATCGGACTCGGAAGCTCGACGCGGCGCGGATCGCCGAGCTGCGCCGGCAGTTTTCCGTGCGCGTTCCCGAGTTCGAGGACGATGCCCACGGCAGGCTCATCGAGTTCATGGGCGTGTGGGACACCGTCGACGCGGTCGGCTTGCCCGTGCGGGCCGCGGAGTTCGTCAACCGCGTGATCTACAACTTCAAGTTTCCGGACCGTACGCTCAGCACGTCGGTCGCGCACGCGTGTCACGCCCTGGCCCTCGACGAGGAGCGCGAGAGCTTCGCGCCGGTGCTCTGGAACGAATCGCTGACCCCCGACCCCGGGCGGATCGAGCAGGTGTGGTTCGCCGGCGTGCACTCCAACGTCGGTGGCGGCTATCCCCGCCAGGGCATGTCGCTGGTGGCCCTCGACTGGATCATGGTGAAGGCGGAGGCGGCGCCGCACAACCTGCGCTTCATCGGCGATGAGAGGCAGAGGTACCGCTATCACGCCGACGTCGACGATAAGATGTACGACTCGCGGGCCGGCCTGGGCGTCTTCTACCGGTGGCTGCCGCGCAACGTCCACCGCCGCTGCGCCGAGAACGGCGTCCGGCCGAAGGTGCACCGGAGCGTGTTCGAGCGCATCGCGCGCAACACCGAGGGCTACGCGCCGGGCTCGATCCCGCCCGACCCCGAGGTGATCTCGCTGTCGCAGCCGTCGACGGTGACCGAGGCCATTCGCGCGCTGGTGCGGAGCCAGCACGGGGCGTCGGGGCCGCTCATCGAGCGCGAGGCGCAGACCGAGCGCGTGGGCCGCTGGTCGTACTGGCTCTTCGTCTGGGGCTTCGTCGTCACCGCATTCCTGACGCTCCATGGATTCGTGGCGGCCGCGCAGACCGACGCCGTCACGTGGCGCGACGTGGTCCGTAACATCGCCGACACAGTGCTCAGCTCGCGATGGATCGGCCTGGCGCTGCGGACGCTGTGGCGCCACCCGTGGCTGGTCGCCTGGCTCGCCCTCACGCTGGCGCTGGCCCTTTCGGTGGACGCACGGCTCGACCGCCGGTACTCGGAGTTCTGGCACCGCGATCACATGCGGCTGAAGCTACGCAAGGCGCTGGGGCTCGGATGACTCGGCGCTTTCAGGCGCGCTTCAGACGCGGGAGCAGCCGCGACGCCGCCTCGTCCACCTGCGCCAGCTGGTCTCCACCGGCGAAGCGGAGAGCCAGATGGCTCGCACCGGCGTCGATCCAGCGCTGGAGCCACTCCGCACAGCCTTCGATCGGCCCCGCGTACGTCGCCTGCCGGGCCAGGATCGTCCGTGCCGGTGCGGCGTAGTACGTCTCGAGAAACGTGTTGAGCCGCTGCTCGGCGGCGGCCCGGTTCGCGTCGAGCGCCAGCGTGACGTACGCCGCGCCGGTCACGGCGTCGGGCACGCGCCCGGCCGCGCGCGCCGCCGCCTGGACGCGCGGGAAGTGCTCGGCGAAGAACTCCACGTTGGGCCCGGTCGGGAACCAGGCGTCGAACCGTGCGGCTTCGCGCAGCGCCGTGGGGCCGCTGCCGCCGATCCAGAGAGGCGGGCCACCCGGCCGCTGGGGCTTGGGCTCCATCGTGACGTCCTCGAGCGTGAAGTGCTTGCCGCGGAAGCTCACGTTGTTCCGCCGCCACAAGGCCTGACAGATCTCGAGCGTCTCCAGGAACCGCCCGACGCGACGCTCGAAGGGAACGCCCGCGGCGGCGAACTCCTTGCGGATCGACGGATTGTCGGCGGCGATGCCGACCCCGAGGATGACGCGACCCTCGGCGGCGCGGTCGAGGGTGCCGACGATGTGCGCCAGCACGACCGGGTTGCGCAGCGCCGGCAGGAGCACGCCCGTGCCGAGCCGCACGCGACGCGTGCGGCCGGCCACGGCCGCCAGCAACGTGAGGGGCTCGTGGCGCGGCCGAGCGATCAGCGAGTCGCCGATCCAGACGGCGTCGAAGCCCGCGGCCTCCGCGCGCTCGGCCATGGCGAGCAGCGGCGCCGTCTCCGGACGGCCGGACATGACGGCCTCGCGAGTCGGGATCAGCACGCCGAACTCGACAGCCATCGCTACCTCCCCGGGTGGTACTTCTGTCCCAACGCCTCCTCCCACCGCAGGTAGTTCTGCATGTCGGCGAAGTTCCGGTCCGGTCCCGCGGGCACGACGTCGGTCGGCGGCGCCATCACGCCGGACAGGCCCTTCTCCACCGGCAGCCCCGCCTGCTGCCAGGCGGCCATCCCGCCGTCGAGGGCCGAGACGTTCTGGTAGCCGAGCTCCTTGAGGGTCACGCCGGCGAGCGCCGCGGCGCGACCGTCGACGCAGGTCACCGTCACCGGCCTGCTTTTCGATGGCACGATGTCGCCGATCCAGAATTCCAGCCACCCTCTCGGGACCCACCGAGCGCCAGGGACGTGCCCTCGGGCGAAGTCCTGGCTCGTGTCGACGAAGATCACCGCCGCCGGCGGCGACGCCTGGAGCTCTCGAGGCGAGATCGACTTCACCGTGCCGCGCGCCTCGTGATAGCCAACGGGGACCTCGTCCGGCAGACCCTTCTCGAGTGAGCCACCGCTCGCGACCCAGGCGGTCGTGCCGCCATCGACGGCGAAGACCTCGCGGAACCCCATCTGCCGATACCACGAGGCGACCAGCGTGGCGCGCGCCTTGCCGTCGCAGGCGAAGACGATCCGACTGTTCTTCACCACGGCGACGTCGTCCGAGCGCTGCACCGCCTGCCCGCCCGGGAACCACCGGAAGCCGGGAATGTGGCCCGCGGCGTACTCCTCCGCCGTGCGCACGTCGATCAGGTAGAGGGGCTCCTCGCCGCGACGGCTCAGCGCGCTCTTCAAGGCCGCGATGTCCAGCGAGCGCACACCGTCCTCCGCGGCGAGCCGAGCGGCGTAGGCTTCGGCCGCCGCGACGCCTTCGGGCGAGGGCACGGGCAGCTCCACTCGGTCGGCGCCGGTCTCCAGCCGGTGGCCGGCGAGCACCCAGCCCGAGGTGCCGTTCTTCAGCCCGAACACGCGGGGAATCCCCATGCGCTGCAGGACGCGGGTCCCGATGATGCTCCGCGTGCGCCCCGCGCAATTCACGATGATCGTCGTGTCCGCATCGAGGCTCCTGGCGATGTCGGTGATGCGCAGCGCCAGCTCGCCGCCGGGCACGCTGCGGCCGCCGGGGATGCAGAAGCGCCGGAACTCCTCGGGCGTGCGCGTGTCCAGGATGACGAGCTTCTCACCGCTCTGGATCCGCGCGGCGAGCTCCTTCGCCTCGATCTCGGGCACGTGATGGACGACCTCGACCTTCTCGCCGAAGTCCTTGCTGGGCACGTTCATTCCCCACTCGGTGGAGAATTCGTCGGTGACCCAGCGGTTGATCCCGCCATCGAGCACCGACACCTGGCGGTAGCCCATGCGCTCTAGCGTGGCGGCCGCGAGCCCGGCACGCCGCCCGTCGTCGTCGCACACCACGACGCGAGTGCCCTTGAAGGGCACCGCGTGCGGCATCTGGAGCTCGAGCTGTCGTCGGGCGATCAGGCTCGCGCCCGGGATGTGGCTGCTGTTGTACTCGCCCGCCTCCCTGACGTCGATCAGGGCGAACGGAGCGGTGCCGTCGAAGAGACCCTTGAGCGCCTCGGGAGCGATCTTGCCCGCCATCGGTCTCTACCTCCGCGCGATGAGGCGCCTGAACACGGCGCCGTACTGGAACCCATAACCCTCCGCGTGCTCCGCGGCGTTCTTCTTCACGCGCTCGCCGATCGTATGGCCGGGCGGGACGTTGAACCCAGGCACCTGGCTCTCGTGGCGAGTCAACCCGGCGATCTGGCGGTCGATGGAATCGGTGACGTCGACGATGATGTCGGGCTCGTCCATGCCCCAGTACCAGAGCTCGCGCACCTTGTGGGGCTCGAGCCTGTCCCGCGTGATCTGCTCGGGGAAGTGCAGATGATCGCGGGCGTACGGATAGACGGCGTCGGTCGCGGTGATTCCCGCCTTGCGGTGGTCGCGATGCTGAAAGCCCTTCATCCGGTAGGGGTCGTGGACGAGAACAATGTGCGGCCGGTACCGACGGATCGCTCCCACGACGTCGCCCAGGAACTCGCGGGTGTCCTCGAGACCGCCGTCGGGGTAGCCGAGCATGACGACGTGCCGCACGCCCATGAAGTCCGCGGCGGCGCGCTGCTCGTCCGCGCGCTTCCGCGCGAGCGCGGCTGGCGTCAGGGCCCGGTCGGCGGTGCCGGCGGCCCCGTTGGTGCAGAGGACGTAGGTCACCTCGCAGCCGGCGGCCGCCCACTTGGCCACGACGCCCCCGGAGCCGATCTCGGCGTCGTCAGGGTGCGCGAAGATCACCATCGCCTTGTCCGGAGTGTCGGTCACGATCTCGAGCTTGGGAGCGGTCTCGTCTCTGGGCATGCAGCGATTCTACAGGAGCGCGGAAGCTGGCACCGCCAAACCGAGCGCCGCCGAGGTATCATAGCCGGCACGATGACGACCAACTCGTTCCCGCTCGCCCGGTTCAAAGTCCTCGACCTCACGCGCGCCCGGGCCGGCCCTACGTGCGTGCGACAGCTGGTCGACTGGGGGGCGCAGGCCATCAAGATCGAGATGCCCGGCGGCCGCACGGGCGATGGCATGGGTGGCAATCGCCATGGCTTCGACTTCCAGAATTTGCACCGCAACAAGCGGAGCATGACGCTCAACCTCCGAGATCCCGAGGGCGTGGCGATCTTCAAGAAGCTCGCGCGCGATACGGATATCGTCGTGGAGAACTACCGCCCCGGCGTGAAGGAGCGCCTCGGCATCGACTACAAAACCCTGCGCGCGATCAACCCTCGCCTGATCTACGGCAGCATCTCGGGCTTCGGGCAGAGCGGTCCCTACCGGGATCGCCCAGGGGTCGACCAGATCGCTCAGGGCATGGGCGGGTTGATGTCCATCACCGGCATTCCCGGGCAAGGGCCGGTCCGGGTCGGAATCCCCATCGCGGACCTCTGCTCCGGGATCTTCCTGGCGCAAGGCATCCTCGTCGCGCTGATCGAGCGCGAGACCACAGGCGAGGGCAAGTGGGTGCACACCTCGCTCCTGGAAGCGATGCTCTCGATGCTCGACTTCCAGGCCTCACGCTGGCTGATGGGCCACGAGGTGCCCCCGCAGGCGGGCAACAATCATCCCACCGGGATTCCCACCGGCGTCTTCGAGACGAAGGACGGGCACATCAACATCGCCGCCGCCGGCGACGATATATATGGACGCTTCTGTCGCGCCGTCGAGCGCCCGGACCTGCTCACCGACCCGCGCTTCTCCACGTCCAAGGCGCGCTCGACGAATCGGGACACCATCATGGAGGTCCTCATGCCGGTGACCCGACAGAAGACGAGCGCCGAATGGATCAAGATCCTCAACGAGGCTGGCGTTCCTTGCGGTCCGATCTACAAGATCAACGAGTCGTTCGCCGATCCTCAGGTGCAGCACCTGGCCATGGCGCAGCCGGTGCATTCCCCGGCGCTCGGCGACCTCACCATTCTCGGGCACCCGGTCTCGCACGGCGAAAAGCGTCTCCCGCTACGGAGCGCCGCGCCCGAGCTCGGTGAAGGCAACGAGGAGTTCCTGTCGGCGCTCGGCTATACGAAGGAGCAGATCGCGGACCTAGCGAAGCGCGGCGTGATTTAGTCAGCTCGGGGGGAGCGCCGTCGCTCCCCCCCCGACACCCCCTCCGGTGATCCGAGCCGGACGTCTTCCAATCGGCTACGCGGGTAAAGCCGGCGCTCGAAGCGAGATTGACGCCGACCCGCGACCTGACCGCCCGGCCTCAATTCGATCGTACAACCAGCGTCAATAATAATTGCCCCGACAGAATAATATTGCGGGCTTGCTCGTCGGCTATAACTGGCGGGTCAGGTTTGACCAGACACGATGAGACGACGAGACATTAACGACGAACCACCAAGGAGGTAGAGGGAACCATGACGTTCACTCGCAACCGTCGACGCTGGGTCATCCCCATCGTCATTCTGGCCGCTGTCGCTTCGCTGGTGGGGCTCTTGCCCCATTTTGGTTTTACGGGCGTATCCAAGGCTCCGCTCTGGACCGAGCGGCCGGCCGCTCAGAGCACCACGGCTCTGGCGCCGGACTGGGTGCGCCTCAGCAAGGAGGCGAAGCCCGCGGTCGTGAACATCAGCACCAAGCGCAACACTGACGGCGCGGCGATGCCGGACCTCAAGGGCGGCCGCCCCGGCGACCGCTCGCCCGAGGACTTCTTCAGGCGCTTCTTCGACGAGGCTCCCCGCCGTCCCGTGCGAGCCGTGGGATCGGGCTTCATCCTGAGCGCGGACGGCTACATCGTGACCAACAACCACGTCGTCGACGACGCGACTGCCATCCAGGTGAAGCTGGCGGACGGCCGCGAGCTGGCCGCCAAGGTAGTAGGGCGTGATCCCAAGACAGACCTTTCCCTTCTGAAGGTCGAGGCCACCGCACTCCCGGTCATCCCCGTAGGGGACTCGAATGCGCTCCAGGTCGGCGAGCCGGTGATGGCGATCGGCAACCCGTTCGGCCTCGAGCAGACGGTCACCACCGGGATCGTGAGCGCGACCGGTCGAGTCATCGGAAGTGGGCCGTACGACAACTTCATCCAGACCGACGCCTCCATCAACCCGGGGAATAGCGGTGGTCCGTTGATCAACGCCCGGGGTGAGGTGATCGGCATCAACACCGCGATCGTCAGCCAGGGCGGCGGGTCGGTGGGCATCGGCTTCGCAGTGCCCTCGAGCCTGGCCAAATCGGTGATCACGCAGCTCGCCGAGCACGGCAAGGTCGAGCGCGGCTGGCTCGGTGTGTCGATCCAGCCCCTCACCAAAGAGCTCGCCCAGGGCTTCAAGCGTGCCGACGCCACCGGCGCGCTGGTCGCGTCCGTGGTCGAAGGCTCCCCGGCGGAGAAGGCCGGTGTGAAATCCGGTGACGTGGTCGTGGAGTTCGCCGGAAAGAAGGTGACGAAGTCCGGAGACCTGCCGAGCCTCGTCGCCGAAACGCGGGTGGGCAGCGAGGTGCCGATGGTGGTGGTGCGGGAGGGCAAAGAGGTACGGCTCACCGCGCGGATCGCCCGGCTCGAGGACGAAAAGCCGTCCAGGGTCGCCGGGAGCGAGGGCAAGGGCCAGCTGGGTCTCTCGGTTCAGCCCCTCACCCCGCCGGTCGCCCGCGAGCTCGGCCTCAAGGTGAACGAGGGTGTGCTGGTGCGTGACGTCGCGGAGGGGAGCCGAGCCGGCGAGGCCGGCATCCGCGCCGGTGACGTGATCGTCGAGGTCGATCGTCAGCCGGTTCGCACCGTCGAAGACCTCAAGACGCGAGTGGACAAACACGCCAAAGGCGCACCGATGCTGGTGCGCGTGAACCGCGAGGGCAGCACGATGTACGTGGCGATTCCTGCCGTCTAGCTGAACATCGGGGGGAGCGGTGCTCGCTCCCCCCGGTCTACACTTCCGGACGCCTCCCGGATCGGTTGCGCCTGCAAGGCCGGCGTTCTAGACTCCGCATCGATCAGGAAGGGCCGACCAATGCCGATGGCGCGTCTCCCCGGCGATCTGCTCATACACTACGACGACGACGATTTCACCGATCCGTGGTCCACGGCAGAAACCGTCATCCTGCATCATGGCAACGCCAAGAGCGCGAAGCTCTGGTATGCGTGGGTCCCTTTGCTCGCCCGCGAATACCGGGTCATCCGCGTGGACGCCCGAGGCTTCGGGAGATCTTCGGTCCCCTCGGCGGGCTATCCCTGGTCGCTGGAGGGATTCGCGACGGATCTCGTCCATCTCATGGAGCACCTCGGCATCGACAAGGCGCACCTGATCGGGGAAACCATCGGAGGCACGATCGCGCTCGAGTTCGCTCATCGATTCCCCGAGCGCCTGCATACCGTGACCACGTGCACCTCGCCCTACAAGTTCCGTGGAGTCCAGGCCTATCTGGACTATTACGACGTCGTGAAGAATCACGGCGTCGAGGCCTGGGTCCGGCAGACCGCCAACCGTCGGTTGGAACCCGGCGCCTCCGATCCCGGACATCAGGAATGGTACGCACAGGAAATGAGCCGAACGGCGAAGCACGTGGTGCTGGAGACCCTCGCGTACCTCGCGACCGTCGACTTGACCCCCATCCTCCCGAAGATCACGACGCCGGCGCTGATCCTGGTCGGCGAACGCAGCACCATGAATACGCCGGATCGGGCGCAGAGCCTGGCGGCACTCCTGCCGCGCGCGACCCTGGTGGAAGTGCCGGGCGCCAGTGGTTACGTCCAGCATTCCGCGCCGGCCCAATGCGTTGCCATCTGGCGAGAGTTTGTGCGATCCTCGCGCGCGTGAGGACTCGCAACTCATAGGAGGCGGTCATGGGAGACATTCTCGGGATCGGTACGACTCACTATCCGCCCGGGTTGGTGCCGGACGAATACAAGCCATGGCCCCTGGCGCGAATGCTTCACACCGACCCGCGTATCCCTGCGCATCTGAGAGATCCCGCCAACTGGCCCGAGCCGATGCGGGCCGAGTGGGGGAACGACGAAGGGATCGCGGCGTTCAAGGCGCATCGGGAGCGCGTCTTCAGCGCGTTTCGAACCCTCCGCGACGAGATCGCGGCCTTCCGACCGGACTTCATTCTCATGTGGGGCGACGATCAGTACGAGAACTTCCAGGACGACGTCATCCCGCCGTTCTGCGTGCTGGCCTACGACACGCTCACCTTTCAGCCGTTCAAGCGGCTGGGCAATCGGCCGAACATCTGGGGCGAGCCGGGCGACAAAGCATTCACGTGGGCGGGACAGCCGCTGGCCGGCCGTTACCTCACCAGCCGCCTGCTCGAAGCCGGGATCGACATGTCCTACTCGTACCGGCCGCTGCACGGCGATGGCGTCGCCCACGCGTTTGCCAACACGCTGCTGTACCTGGATCTGGACCGGCAGGGCTTCCCCTACCCCGTGCTGCCCGTGACGGTGAACTGCTACGGCCGCGACGTGGTGCGCTACCGCGGCGGCGGGACTCAGCACTCCGAGGAAGCGGATCCGCCCGCGCCGTCGCCGCGCCGCTGCTTCGAGCTCGGGCGAGCGACCGCTCGCATCTTGCGAGAGAGCTCCTGGCGCGCGGTGCTGATGGCATCGTCGAGCTGGTCGCACGCGTTCCTGACCGAGAAGAATCACTTTCTCTACCCCGATCTGGAGGCTGACCGAGTCCTGCTGGAGCATCTGCGCGCCGGCGACTACGAGACCTGGCGCGATCTGCCCCTCGAACGGCTCGAAGCATCCGGGCAGCACGAAGTCCTGAACTGGGTCTGCCTCGCTGGGGCCGCGTCCGAGCTCGGCCACAAGATGGAGCTCGTGGACTGGGCGGAGACCTGGCTGTTCAACGCGCCGAAGTGCCAGGCGATCTTCAGATGAAAGCCGTCTACATCGCCGAGCCCGGAGGTCCGGAGAAGCTGATCTTCGGTGACCGTCCCGAGCCCGAGGCGGGGCCGGGTGAGGTCCTCGTCCGCGTCAGAGGGACGGCGGTCAACCACGCGGATCTGGCAATCCGCGCCGGGCGCTCGGCGACCGGCGGGTTGCCGCGCATCCTCGGGCTCGACATCGCTGGGGAAGTGGCGCGTCTGGGATCCGGCGTGACCCCGTGGAAAGAGGGCGACCGCGTCGTAGTCGAGAATCGCGTCAAGTGCGGCGACTGCACGCCGTGCCTACACGGACGCGACGAGTTCTGCGAGCGCCAAAAGCGCCTGGGTGGCGAGCTCGACGGTGGTCACGCGCAGTACTGCCGGGTCCCCGCGGCCAATCTGCAAGCCATCCCCGCGTGGATGGGATTCGAGGAAGCGGCGACGCTGCCGCTGGCGGGCCATACCGCCTGGCATTGCCTCGTCGAGCGTGTGCAGCTCCAGCCCTGGGAGGACGTGCTGATCCAGGCGGTCGGCAGTGGCGTCGGGAGCTTCGGCCTCCTGATGGCCAAGGGCATCGGCGCTCGAGTCATCGCCACGGCGGGCAGCGACTGGAAGCTCGAGAAGGCCAAGGAGCTCGGCGCCGACGAGGTGATCAACTACACGACGACGCCGAAGTTCAGCCAGCGCGTCAAGGAGCTGACCAGCGGCCGCGGCGTGGACGTGGTGTTCGACTGCGTCGGCGCAACCGTCTGGGACGAGAGTCTCGCGAGCCTCAAGCCCGGCGGCCGACTGGTCATCACCGGGACGACCGCGGGAAGTCAGATCCCGTTCAACCTGTCGATCCTGCAGGGCCGTCCCTTGACGCTGATGGGCAGCGGCGGCCGGAGTCGTCGCAGCTTCGCCGCGATGCTCCACATGGTGCACTACGGTGGTCTGCGCGGCGTGGTCGGCAAGACGTTCGACCTGGCCGACACCGCCAAGGCGCACGAGGTCATGGCCGGCCGCGATTTCTTCGGCAAGCTCGTTCTTCGCGTGCCGTAGGTTCGGTCTTGCACCAGTTGCAGGCGTCTGCTAGCGTCTGAGCCGTTCGCGCCCGAGGTGCCCGCGAGGGCCCAGGGAAGGCGGTGTGAATCCGCCGCGACCCCGTCACTGTAATCGGGGACGAAACCCGCACGAGCCACTGGCCGTGAGGCCGGGAAGGCGCGGGGAGTAGGACGATCCGAAAGCCAGGAGACCTGCCCGGGCGCGCCAAACCGTAACCGGTCTTCGAGGGAGGACTGGAAGATGGATCGCCGTGCGCTGCCCGTCACTGTCGAGTTGTGCGCCCGTGACAAGGACCACTTCCCCTGCCTGGGGCTCATCCATCGGCTCGAGCCCAACGGGCGCATCTACTGCACGCGCTGCGGCGGGAGCGAGGCCGGGGTGGTCTACGTGCAGTCCACCCAGGACAAGGAGGTGACGGGAACGAGCTGACGTTCGTCGACTGCCGAGGTCGGAAGGACGACGCTCAGGAGCGAATGGGGTTCACGGCAGGCTCAGCGCGATCAGCTCCGCGGGGAGGTTGCCGCCGCCGATCGGGACGACGATGTACTGTCTGCCCCCGGCGAGATACGTCATCAACGCGCCGGTGGCGTTCTCCGGGAGTTCGATCTTCGCGATCAGCTCTCCGCTCGCCTTGTCGACGACCTGGACCGCCGGGTCCTCGGTGACGAGTCTCGGCACGGGTACCCACGGCCGATCGGCCGCCGGCCGGGAACCCCCAGCAGGCCCCATTTGCGCGACGAAGAGCAACGTCCGCGTGACCAGCGGGAAGCTCCGGCGGTCCCATCCGAGCCGTCCAAGCTGGAGCGACTCGAGTTGAGGATGGTGGCGTGGCCCTTCGCCCACCGGCGCCATCCACGCGTGCTCCCCGGTCCCGAGATCGATCGCCGTCAGGCGCCCGAACGGCGGCTTGAGAAGCGGGAGCCCCTGTGGTCCGCGCAGCCGTTGGACCTGCCCGACGTAACGATCGTTGATCGAGCCGGCCGGCGCAGGACTCAGCGTGACGACGACGGGCGCAGTGATCGATGGCACGTAGAGGCGCCCCGTTTCGGGATCGAACGCGGCGCCCGCCCAGTTGGCGCCGCCGCCGACACCCGGAACGAGCACGGTCCCTCGCTCGCTGGGGGGCGTGAACAGCGCGCCGTGATCGTACCGGTCGAGAATCGCCAACGCCTGCGCGCGAAGCTCCGGCGTGAAGTCGATCACGTCGGCGGGGCTCGCCTCCTGGCGCTCGAACGGCGCGGGCCTCGTCGGGAACGGCTGCCGCGAAGCCGTCTTCTCACCCGGCACCGTGGACTGGGGCACCGCCCTGTCCTCGACAGGCCAGAGCGGCGTGCCGGTCACGCGGTCGAAGACGTAGACGAAACCTTGTTTGGTGACCTGGGCGACGGCGCGAACCCGGTGGCCACCCACCGTAACGTCGACCAGGTTCGGCGCCGCCGGGATGTCGTAGTCCCACAGTCCGTGGCGCACGAGCTGGAAATGCCACACGCGCCGGCCGGTGGCCGCTTCGAGACAGACGAGGCTGTCGGCGAACAGGTTGTCTCCGTGACGCTCGCCGCCGTAGTAGTCGTTCGCCGCGGGACTGAACGGCAGGTAGACGTAGCCGAGCTCCTCGTCGGCGCTCATGATCGTCCACACGTTCACCCCGCCGACCCTGCGCCACGACTCGCCTTCCCACGTGTCGTTGCCGAGTTGCCCCGCCTCGGGGATGGAGTGGAAGATCCATCGCGGTGCACCCGTGCGCACGTCGAAGGCTCGGACGTGGCCGGGCGGCATGTCCGGACGCATCGGCCAGCCCTGGATCGACGAGCCGACGATGACCAGATCGCCGACGACCAGTGGCGGCGAGGTGACCGTGTACCACTGACGAGCGACGGGACGCCCGAGCCCCTCGGTGAGGTCCACGCGGCCTTCGTCACCGAAGCTCGTGATGGGTGTTCCCGTCCGAGCATCGAGAGCAATGAGGTAAGCGTTCCCCGTGCCGATCAGGACCCGCGCGGTTTGCCCGTCGGTCCAGTACGCGACGCCGCGATGCACGTACCCGAAGTTGGCCGGCGTGCCGTGCACCCAGATCTTGGGGTCGTGGACCCACAACGTTCGGCCGCTGGTCGCCTCGATGGCCGCCACCTGGCTGATCGAGGTGCTCACGTATAGGACCCCGCCGATCATGAGCGGCGTGGCCTGGTTCAGCCAGGTCTGGATCGTCGGCTGACGCGTCATCAGCTCCTGGTCGGGGGATGTCCAGCGCCAGGCGATGCGGAGCCGACGAACGTTGTCGCGGGTGATCTGGTCGAGCGACGAGTAGCGCGCATTCGCGTTGGTCCCGCCGTGCGTCGGCCATTCGCCGCGCGGCGGAACGGATGATGCAACCCGCGCCGCCAGCGCGCAGCTTGCCGGGCCAACGGCGCAGAGCGCGACGAGCGCCAGGGCCGCGAGCAGGCGGCGCCGCACGAGCCTCGCTCGCGACATCAGCGCGGGCGGCTGATCCGCCGACCGGATCATGGCGCGTAGACGATGCGGAGCACCCGCCCGCCGTGATCGTCGGAGACGTAGAGAGCGCCGTCGCGCCCGACGAGCACGTCGACCGGGCGACCCCACACCCGGTCGCCCGCGCGCCAACCCGTCGCGAAGTCCTCGACCCGCCGGGGCTGTCCGGCCGCCAGAACGACTCGCACAATCTTGTAGCCGGCCGGCGGGAGCTCGGCGCGGGAGCCGTGAAGGGCGACGAAGAGGTTGTCGCGATACCTGGGCGGAAACTGCGTGCCGGTATAAAAAGCAAGCCCGAGTGGCGCCGAGTGCGGGGGCAGCTCGAGCGCGGGGAGCGTGAGTCCGCGGCACTCGTGCGTGCCGCGGAACTCACGATCGGGCGCGAACACGCCTCCCTGCGCATAGCAGTCCGGCCAGCCATAGTTGGCGCCCTCCCGCACCGCGGCGAGGAAGTCGGGCGGGGCGCCGCCGGCCCGCCAGTCACGCTCGTTGACCGTCGCCCACAACGCGTGGCTCCTCGGGTCGAACGCGAGCCCGACGGGGTTCCGCAGTCCCGTCGCGACGAGGCGCTCGTTCGATCCGTCCGGGTTATAGCTGACGATCGTCGCGCGGCGACGATCCCCTTCTCGGCACACGTCGCACGAGGAGCCGATCGCGACGTAGAGGCGCCCGTCGGGGCCGAAGGCGATCGAGCGGGTCCAATGGTGCGCGCCCGGCGGAAGGTCGGGGACGATCACGAGCGGATCGCTCGCCGCGCGCGTGGTGGCGTCGTAGCGGAAGCGCAGCACGCGCCCCGTCTCGGCGACCCAGAGGTGTCCGTCGCGCACGGCCAGGCCGTGGGGGAGCCGCAGCCCCGCGACGACCGTAACGGCCGAGCGAAGCCGATCCGGGCGAGAAACTTCGGGGAGGGCGACGACACGGCCTTGATTGGGGATCGATACGAGCAGAGCCCCGGAGGGATCAAGCGCGAGCATGCGCGGGACTCCCAGGCCCGCGGTGACGACCTCGACGCGGAAGCCAGAAGGAAGCACGATCGGCGGAGGCTCGGCGGCCGACGAGCGGAGCGCGCCGAGCTGCGCCGCGACGAGCAGCGTGACGGCAAGCACCGTGGCGAGCGTCGTCGAGAGTCTCGCTTGGGCGAGCGGGCTCACTGCTTCGGCAGCGACGTCAGGTACTCGTAGAGCGCGCGGACCTCTTCAGGGCTCAGGATGCCTTTGAAGGCTGCCATCGCCGTGTTCCTCCGCCCGGTCCAGACGATGCGATAGAACTTGTCCCAGCCACCGTCGTAGCTCCTGATCGGCGGGATGACGCCGCCGGTGCCACCGCCGACGCCCTCGGCTCCGTGGCAACGCGAACATGCGGTGGAAAAGAGCGAGCGCCCCGCGTCGATCGGATCCTTGGCCTGGACGGGCACGATGGCGCCGCCGGCGAGGCGGCCGCGCGGGACAGGAACCGCCCCGTAGCGGAGGAGGATCGCGCGCAGCTCGCCCGACGCGAGGAGGCGCTCCACCGCGCTGTCGACCGCGGCGGCGAGGCCCGGGTCGCGCCGTCGTACGCCGGCTCCGATCGGGAATTCCAGGCCGCTGTCGGAGACGGGGACGACACGGAGATCGGATCGCCCGCGCGCGAGCCAGGCGGCCACCGGCAACCAGAGAAAGGCGGCGACGGCTTGCCCGTCCGCCGCGGCGCGGAACGCCGCTTCCTGGGTGCGGTAGAGTCCTCGTTCCACCTCTCGGTAGGCGATGTAGAACTCCGCGATGCTCGCCAGCTCGACCGCCACCCGCTTGCCGGCGAGCCCGGCGATCGTGACGTTTCCCGCGTCGGCCTTCGCCACCAACGCGTGCGTCATGACGTAGTACGGGCGGCTCACCGCGATCCACGGGTTGCCCTCGCGGAAGCGAGCGTCTTGCGGCAGCCCCATGAACAGCTCGCAGGCGCCGTCGCGCAGCGGTTTCAGCGCGCGGACGTAGGTCGGGTTCCATTCCGGCCGGGCGTCCACGCCGAGCTCACGCGCGATCAGCCCCGCCAGCTCCACCTCGAACCCGGGCGTGGCCGGGTCGTTGCTCGAATAGGGAAGATTCGAGGGGTCCGCGCAGACGCGCAGAAAGCCGCGCTCCTTGACGGCGGCGAGCCCCTCGTGTTGCGCTGCCTCGGCGCCCGCCGCCCCGAGCAGGGCGGCGAGGCCGAGGCCTGCGAATCTCACTCGAACAGCCCGAACACCGTGAGCGTCCCGCCGACCGGGAGCGATTTGAGGTACTGCAGCTTCGGGTCGTCACCGACGAGCAGATCGCCCGTGACCTTGCCGCCGCCCGTGATGGCCGCGACGTACTGCTTGCCTCCGATGCCGAAGGTGATCGGCGGCGAGGTCACCGGCGCGCCGAGGAAGAACTCCCACGCTTGCTTGCCGTTGGCGGCATTGAGCGCGACGAGCCTGCCGTCCTGCGTGCCGACGAAGACGAGCCCGCCGGCGGTCGCGACGGTGCCGCCCGCCTGGAGCGGCGCCAGCGTCCACCACTCCCAGACCGTCTTCTGATTGACGGGGTCAATCGCCCGCACCACGCCCGCCTGGTCGCCGGGAGCGTACGCCGTGAAGTCGGCGCCGATGTAGAGCGCGCCGCGCTTGTACTCGATCTCTTTCGCGATGGAGTACTTGTTGCAGAGCTCCATGCCCGGCAGGAACACCAGCCCCGTCTTGGGGTTGTAGGAGGCGTGCGCCCAGTTGCGCGCGCCGAAGATCGCGGGGCAGATGTTCATCGGCGGCGCCCCGGCGGCCGGCCGCATGCCCGGCACCTCGATGAGCTTGCCCGTCTCGGCGTCGACGTCGGACCAGATGTTGACGTTCCGCGCGAACTTCTTGGCGGCGATGAACTTCCCGGTGGAACGGTCGAGCGTGAAGTAAAAACCGGTCTTCTGCGGCTGGAACGTGACCCCGAGCGGCTGCCCGCCGCGGGTGATCGTGAGCAGCAGGTGCTCGTGCGGCGTGTCAAGGTCCCACGTGTCGTTCGGGTGATACTGGCGGTACCACTTGACCTTGCCGGAATTGGCGTCGAGCGCGAGCACCGAGTTCGTGTAGAGGTTGGCCCCCTTGCGGAGGTTGGCATCCCACGGTGCCGGGTTACCGACGCCCACGTAGACGACCTTCTGCTGAGCATCGTACGTCGGCGTGAGCCACACTGCGCCGCCGCCGTGCTTCCACGACTCGCCGGCCCAGGTGTCGACGCCCGGCTCACCCGCCTCCGGGATGGTGTAGGTCCGCCAGAGCTCCGCGCCGCTGTCGGCGCTGAGCGCCGTCACGAAGCCGCGGTTGCCCATCTCCCCGGGCCCGCTCGTGCCGATGATGATCTTGCCGTCGGCGGCCAGGGGCGCCGCCGTGAAGAAGTAGCCATCCTTGTAGTCGGCCACCGTCCGTTGCCACACGACGGCGCCGGTCTTCGCGCTCAGCGCCACGACGCGGGCGTCGAGGGTGCCGAAGTACACGCGGTCCCCGTAGAGAGCCGCGCCGCGGTTCATCGACAGGATCTTCACGAGCCCGGACAGGTCCTCCGGCAGCTTGGTCTCGTGCTTCCACAGCACCCGGCCGGTCGCCCCGTCCACCGCGTACACGCGATTGATTTCCTGACCCAGCGGCGAGGTGACGATGATGATGCCGTTGTTGACGAGCGGCGTGGCCTGCTGGTTGCCGGCCTCGCCCAGCGAGAGCATCCACTTCGGCGTGAGGCGCTTGACGTTCAGAGGGGTGATCTGGGCCAGCGGGCTGTATCGCCAGCCGCTGTAGCTCCGGTAGTAGGTCAGCCAGTTCTGCGGCTCCTTGTCAGGGTCCGCCAGCCGCTGGTCGGTGACATCGGCCCACTGAGCCGCGACGGGTGCCGGCAGCAGGGACAGCAACACGATCAGCGCGCCGACGACGAGAGTGAACCATCTCGACATAGCCATTCTCCCGATCTCCAGTGGAATCTGTTGAGTGCGGGGGTGACGAATGCGGTGAGGCCGCGGGTCGCGTCTCAGCGAGCTGCGGGTTGCGTGGGCTCACCTCCTTCGTCGTTGAAGTCGACCCGATGCTAGAGTGGGCGCGGCGACGCTGTCAACGGTCGCGCGCCGCAGCGCGTCGATCGGACGCGCGAGGTCGGACGCGCGAGAGCCCGTAGGAGCTCATAATTGAGGGTTACCTCCCGTTCTCGTCAACTCATAACTGAGGGTTACCGGAGCCATCGCCTACGCGCCTCCTAGAGAGGACTTCAGGGAGGCGGTGGCGATCTCGCTATGCCCCTGGACGCGGTAGGGATCGGGTGCGGCGAGGGGCCAGAGCCGTTCGAGGGCTGCGTCGAGGTCGCGCCGCAGGCGGAGCGGATTGAGCGTCTGGTAGAGCCGGGCGAGTTCGGCCCGTTTGGCAGGCGGCAAGACGCCGGCGGCGCAGAGGCGTTGGTACGGCGTCTGGGCGCGATCGTAGACGCGGCGCGCGCGCGGGCCCTGGCGCGTCTTCGTCACGAGCTTCTGCACGGGCTGAAAGAAGTTGATGTGCAGCCGCACCAGGGCGTACACGCGCTGGAGTTGAGCAAAGGCAGCCTTGGAAACGAAGCGATCATAGCCGATGAGGTGGCGGACGATGGCGCCGTTCTTCTGCTCGACGTGGCCGCTGTCGTTCTTCTTCCAGGCGCGGCTGCGGGTAAAGGTGATGCAGTGACGCTGACACCAGGCCAAGAGGTGGCGGTTGATGAATTCGCTGCCGTTGTCGCTATCGAGGCCTACGAGCGGCACCGGCAACCGCTCGCGCACGCGATGCACGGCGCTCCCGACGCGCGATTGGTTCTTGCCCCAGACCGCGTCGAGCTCGATCCAGGCCGTCGTGATGTCCACGGCGCAGAGCGTGCAGAGATAGAAGCCCTGGGTGCTGCCGCCGCAGTGTGCGACCAGATCGATTTCCAGGAAGCCGGGGCGGGCGTCATCCCAGTCGGTGAAGGTGCGGACGGGGATCTCCTGGCGCAGCAGGTGGCTCGGCCGCGTGATTGTGGCCCCGCGCAGGGGGAACTGCGCCCGCGCCGGCTCGAGCACGCGGGCGAGCGTCGGCCGACTGATCTGCCGCAGGAGTTTATCGACATGGGGGGTGACCGTGAGTTCGCCCCAGAGGAGGAGCCGGTCCAGCAGCTCGGGGACAAAGGGCTGGAGGCGATGGGCGCCGATCCGGCCACTCGCCTGCCACAACACTTCCGCCGCGACCGCAACCTCGGGACCGTAGATGCGCGGTCGGCCGCCGGGGCCGGGCATCGGCCGCGCCCGGGGCGCTCGCCGCAGCAGCCGAATGGCGGCTTTGCGGTGGAGGCCGGTCACGGCCACGATCTCGTCTAAGAGCTGGTGCTTCTCGGCTCGAGTGGCCTGCTGGTACCGCAACCGCTGGACGGCAGCGTACTCGCGCAAGCTAGCTCGTGTCACGGGCCCCTCCCCACGGGAATTGGTAACCGTGACTTCTGAGTTATGCTCCTCCCTTCGGTAACCGAAGTTTTGAGTCGATGCGCGGTCTTGACCGCGCGCACGGCGTCCTCTAGCATCGCCTCCTCGTGAGACTTCTCACCGGCGAAACGCTCGGGGACACAAGGCCATGATCGGGTCGGACCGCTGGGTCGCGGTGCTCCGGATCGTCGTCGGTGTGTGGTTCGTGAAGGCCGTGTGGACCAAGTTCACCATCGGGTTTCTGTGGGACGTGATCCCCTATCCCGTGGTATCGCCGCGCTTCATCGCGTTTCATCCCAAGCGGATCGCCGAGTTCGCCGCCGGAAACCCCGTCGGCTGGTACAAGGACTTCCTCGAGGGCACCGTCCTGCCGCAGAGCCGGGTGTTCGCGACCTTGCAGGCTTTCGGCGAGGCGGCGGTCGGTCTCGGGCTCATCCTGGGACTGCTGACCGGCCTCACCGCGCTCGTCGGGCTCTTTCTCTGCCTGAACTACGGCCTCGCGAGCCAGTGGATGAGCTTTGGACAGCAAGGCTTCCACGTCCTCCTCGTGACCTCGATGATCGTCTTCCTCGGCGCGCGCGCGGGTCGAACGTGGGGAATCGACCGCTGGATCGCACGCAGCGGCAAGCGCTGGCTCCGGCTCGTGACCTGAGCGGCGGCGCGCTCCGTCAGGGCGTGTCGGCGATCGCCACGCCCCAGGGGAGCGTGCCGCAAGGAATGCGCGCGATCACGGTGTTCGAGCGCGTGTCGATCACGGCGACCTCGTTGGCGCGTCCGACGCTCGCGTAGAGGAATCTCCCATCCGGAGTGAGCGCCATCCACCAGGTGCGCGGCCCGACCGGGATGACCGCGAGCACGTTCAGCGACGCGCTGTCCAGGACCCGGACGTCTCCCGACTGGCCGTGGGACACGTATGCGCGGGAGCCGTCCGGCGTCAGCACGATATCGACGGGGCGACTGCCGCCGGTCGGCGTCGACTTGACGACGCGCATTTCCGCCATGTCGATCACGGAGACGACGTGGGCCTGCTCGCTGGCGACGAAGAGCAGGCGGGAGTCGGCCGTGAAGCGCATGCCGCGCGGGTTCCGAGGCACGGAAACCTGCTTGACGACGGTGTCACTCGCCGTCGCGATGATGTGGACGTCGTCGGAGGTCTCGTTGGAGACGGCGATCCAGCGGCCGTCCGGCGAGGCGACCGCCGTCTCGGGCTCCTTCCCGACGGCGATCTTCGCGCGGATCGCCAGCGAGGCGGCGTCGAGGACCGTCACCGAGAGCTCGTTTTCGTTGACGACGTAGAGCGTGGTTCCCGCCCGGTTGAAGGTCAACCCCTCCGGGTCGAGGCCCGCCGGGCCGGTGCTCAGGACCGCGAGCGACTTCGCGTCGATGACGCTGATGCTGTCCGAGTTGCTGTTGGTCACGTAGACCCGGCGGCCGTCGGGGCTCACCACCACACCTCGGGGGCGCTTGCCGACACGGATCGTCCCGACGACGGCCCGGGTCGCCGCGTCGATCACGGTCACGTCGTCCGACTTCTCGTTCGTGACGAAGACCCGCACCTCGGCGCCGGCTCGTGCGGAGCCGAGCATGAGCGTGACGAGGAGAACGAAGCCGAGGAGACGCAATGGGCGCATGCCCTGTCCTTTCTAAGCCAGCCGCCGCCGAGACTGCTCCAGTCGCGCCGGCGAGTCAAGAAGGTCGAGCGCGACCTCGGAGCGCGCCGATCGGGAGGCCCCCGGCGGGATCCCGGCGGCCGCATCCGACGCATCCGACGCGCTTGACATCGATAGGGCAGAGCGATATGTCTCGGCGCGCCCGGCCCGAGCCCGATCGTCGGACGGCACGACCACAACGCAGGGCGCGGCCGCGGCAGGGAGTGAGCAGCCAGACAGCGGGGAGGCGACACATGCGGTACCACGGGCGGCGACTGGTCGCGGTCGTGACGACGCTGAGCTTCCTGTTCCTCATGGTCGGTCCGGGGCTGGCGGCTGACCCGGAGATCGACCGCCTGCTCCGGAGCCCGGTCGGCAAGGACTGGATCACGAACGGCGGCAACCTGACCAACCAGCGCTATTCCACCCTGACGCAGGTCAACACGACCAACGTCAAGCAGCTCAAGGGAGCCTGGATGACTCGCCTCAAGGGCTCCGGATCCGGCGGCAAATATTCCTTCGAGGCGTCGCCGCTCATCAAGGACGGCATCATGTACGTCGTCACCGGCAACGACGACGTCTTCGCCCTCAACGCGAAGACCGGCGAGATCCTGTGGGAATACTGGTCCGGCATCGACCAGAAGATCTCGACCGCGTGCTGCGGCTGGGTCAACCGTGGCCTCGCGCTGGGCGAAGGGCTGATCTACCTCGGCCAGCTCGACGCCAACGTCGTCGCCCTGAACATGAAGACGGGGAAGGTGGCGTGGAAGACCCCCATCGAGAAGTGGGAGAACGGCTACACGATCACCAGCGCGCCGCTCTACTACGATGGCATCGTCTACAGCGGCATCGCCGGCGGAGAGTTCGGTGTGCGCGGTCGACTGACCGCCCTGGACGCCAAGTCCGGCGCGATCCTGTGGCGATGGTACACGCTGCCGGGGCCCGGCGAGTTCGGCAGCGACACATGGCCACCCGGCACGGATCACTCGATGCGAGGCGGCGCCACGATCTGGAATACGCCCGCCCTCGATCCCGACCTCGGGCTCATCTATTTCGTCGCCGGCAACTGCGGGCCGGATTACGACGGGTCGATGCGCGAGGGCGACAACCTCTTCTGCGCCTCGATGATCGCCCTGAAGGCCAAGACCGGCGAGTACGCCTGGCACTTCCAGCAGGTGCACCACGACATCTGGGACTACGACGCGGCGAGCCCAGTCGTTCTCTTCGACACCGTCATCAACGGCCAGCCGCGCAAAGGGATCGCCGAAGCGGGCCGCACGGGTTGGGTCTATATCCTGGACCGTACGAACGGCAAGCCCTTGATCGGGATCGAGGAGCGCCCGGTGCCCCAGGACCCCCGTCAGAAGACTGCCAAGACCCAGCCGATCCCGCTCGGCGACGCGACCGTGCCCCAGTGCGCCGAGCTCCTGCCCGGCTACGAGAAAGCCGGCTGCATCTTCGACACCTTCTGGGAGACCCCCGTGCTGATGCAGCCGTCGGGGGTCGGTGGCACGAACTGGTCGCCGGTTCCGTACAGCCCCGACACCGGCTACTTCTATGTCCCGGGCACGATCCGCACGAGCGCGTTCACGCGCTTCGGTGACAAGTTCGTGCTTGGGCTGCGCTACACCGGTGGCAGCCAGTCAGCGCCGATCGGCTCACCGATGAGCGGGACGTTCACGGCGATCGACAGCAAGACGAACAAGATCGCGTGGCAGCACAAGACACCCTACCGCATCGGCGGCGGCGGCGGCTCGACCGTCACGGCCGGCGGCCTGGTCTTCCGCGGCGAGCCCGACGGCAACTTCCTCGCGCTCGACGCCAAGACCGGTAAGGAGCTGTGGCGGTTTCAGACCGGCTTCGGCGCCGACGCGCCTCCCGTGGTCTACGAAGTGGACGGCGAGCAGTACGTCGCCATCGCCACGGGCGGCAACCAGCTCCAGGGCAGCGCCTACGGCGACGCGGTGTGGGCGTTCTCGTTGAAGGGACAGGTCGGTCCGCTGTGGCCGCCACCGCCACCGGCGACGGTCGCCGGGCCGACCGGGCCGATCCTCGCGGACGTCGACACCGTCAGGATCGGTGCGAACAACGTGGAGTACAGCTTCGGGCCGGCCCGCATTCGCATCAAAGCGGGAAGCACGGTGACCTTCACCAACGTGGGTGATCTCCCACACTCGGCGACCTCGCTGGACCGGGGCAAGTGGGACACCGGCGTCCTGGTCAAGGGCGGCTCGAAGGCGATCACCTTCGCTCAGCCAGGCAACTACTACTACATCTGTCTGCCCCACCCCTGGCAGTACGGGCAGGTCATTGTGGAGTAGGGCGCGGAGCTGGGGGGTCAGCCGGCGTCGGTCCATCGTCTCGGGTGTGGTCGCGCTGGGGCTGCTCGTCACGGTGGGCTCTGCCCACCGTGACGGGGCGGCGGCGAGCGAGCCCGCTCCCCTGCCGACCGAAGCGCTGCAGGTCCTGATCACGACCTCGGAGCTGGTGGTCGGCCAGAATCGATTCGCGTTCGGACTCATGAAGGGCCGCACACTCGTCGACGCCGCGAGCGTCGCCGTACGGATCTACGATCTCCGCGACGAGCCGCCGCGCCTCACGGCGGAAGCGCCAGCCCTCTACCACAAGCTGGAGGTCGTCGAGCAGGGCAAGCACGTGCACATTCACCCCGACGGTACGCGCCACGTCCACAGCGGCGAGACCGACGTACAGGGCGTCTTCGTCGCTCACGTGCGCTTCACGCGTCCCGGCCCCTGGGGCGTCGAGATCCTCGCGCGGCAGGGTGACGATCCCATCGACGCCGCGCGATTGACGGTCCAGGCCCTCGCGGATGCCCGCACCCCAACGGTCGGGATGCCGGCCCCGCGAAGTCGCAATCTCGTGGCCAGTGACGTCAACGATCTGAGGACGATCGATTCGAGTGAGCCGCCGGATCCTCGATTGCACCAGCATCGCATCGCCGACGCGATCGCGCAGGGCAAGCCCCAGGTGATCGTCTTCGCGACGCCGAGATACTGTACCAGCCGGGTGTGCGGGCCCGTCGTGGATGTCGTGCGGACACTGATCCCGACCTACGGTGATCGGGTCGTCTTCATCCATCAAGAGATCTGGCAGGCCGGCGCCCAGCAGTTTTCGCCGGCGGTCGAGGAGTGGAATCTGCGATCCGAGCCGTGGATCTTCGTGGTGGACGGTCGGGGGATGGTCCGAGCCAGATTCGAGGGTCTGACGACCCGGCGCGAGGTCGAGGCGGCCTTGCGGCAAGTGCTGGCGCTGGAGTGACGCGCACCGAGTCGGAGCCCTCTACGTTATTATGATGGCGTGCCGTCGGGCCTCGATGTTGCTGGGCCTGGCCAGCCTGATATCGATGATCGCGGCTCCGGCCTCGGCGACCGTCAGCCGCCTCACCGTCCAATCGCGCCAGGACGTGCTCGACGGGCGACCATTCGGAGCGGTGGGCGGCTACGAGAAGCTGGTCGGCACCGTCGAGTTCGCGCTGGACCCGACCAGCCCCGCCAATGCGCGCATCGTCGACCTCCAACGCGCGCCGCGGGACCCAGGCGGGCGCGTCCGCGCGACCGCGAATTTCATGGTCTTGCGCCCGAAAGCGATGCCGCGTGAGCGCGCGGTCGCGCTCCTCGAGGTCTCCAACCGCGGTGGAAAGGCCGTGCTGCCCTACTTCGCGCGCGCGGAGTGGAGCGGAGACCCGGCTGCCGAGGCCGAGTTTGGCGACGCGCTTCCTTTGAGGCTCGGTCTCACGTTGATCTGGGTGGGATGGCAGGTCGACGTTCCACCCCGCGACCGCGTCCTGCGTCTGGACGCGCCCGTCGCGACCGATGGTGGTCGCCACCTCGAGGGCGTCGTTCGCTGCGACTGGACGGCGGACGAACGCGTCGCCTCGCTGCCGCTCGGCCACCGTGACCACCGGCCGTATCCTGTCGCCGACAGCGAGCATCCCGACAACGTGCTGACCGAGCGCGACGGCCGGCTGGCGACCCGCCGCGTCGTGCCGCGCGATCAGTGGCGCTTCGTGGACGGTGGGTCGCGGATCGCTCACGCCGGGGGCTTCGAGCCCGGCCGGATCTACGAGCTGGTCTATCGCGCGCGAGACCCGGTCGTCGTCGGCCTCGGCCTCGCCGCGGTGCGGGACATGATGTCGTACGGCAAATACGACGCGTCCAGCCCCTTCCCCGTTCGCTGGGGTATTGGCCTCGGCATCTCGCAAACGGGCCGGTTCCTGCGACATTTCGTCTACCAGGGCTTCAACACCGACGAGGCGGGCCGCACCGTATTCGACGGCCTCTTCGTGCACACTGCCGGCGCCGGGCGTGGCAGCTTCAACCACCGATTCGCGCAACCCTCACGCGACGCCCACCGGTTCTCCGCGTTCTTCTATCCGACCGACCTCTATCCGTTCAGCGGTCGCAGTCAGCGCGACCCGGAGACGGGGATGTCCGACGGGTTGTTCGCCCACGAGACACACCTGCCGAGAGTCTTCTTCACCAATACAGGCTACGAGTACTGGGGCCGCGCCGCTTCGCTGATCCACACGACGCCGGGCGGGGACGCCGACGTCGAGCCGTCCGCCAACGAGCGCATTTACCATCTCGCGGGCGGACAGCACTTCGTGGTGGACTGGCCGCCCGTGTCCGACCGCTCCGACGGAGTCGCGACGTATCGCGGCAATCCCCTGGATTTTCGGCCTGTGCTGCGATCGCTCTTGACGCGGCTGGTGGAGTGGGTGCGCGACGGACGCGAGCCACCGTCGAGCGCCTACCCCCGCCTCGATACCGGCACGCTCGTCGCCGTGGATCGCGTGCGAGCTCCCGCGATTCCCGGCGTGCGATGGTCTCGGGTCGCCCACGAGGCTTACCGTCTCGACTACGGGCCACGCTGGCCGGCAGGGGTCATCACGCTCGAGCCGCCGCGACTCGGTAAGCCCTTCCCCGTTCGTGTCCCGCAGGTGGACGACGATGGCAACGAGCGAGGCGGGATCCGGAGCCTGGAGCTCCTGGTCCCGTTGGCCACCTACACCCCGTGGCGCCTCAGAGGAGGCTCGGCCAGCCCGGACGAGCTCGTGGATTTCTACGGAACCCTGATCCCGCTTCCGCGCGACCGCGCGGAGCGCGAGCGCACCGGCGATCCGCGCGGGAGCGTGACCGAGCGCTACGGCGATCGAACACGGTATCTCGAGCTGGTCAGACGCCAGGCCGAGACGCTCGCACGATCGGGATTCCTCCTCGGCGAGGATCTCCCGCACATCGTGGAGCATGCCGAGCGTCACTGGATCTGGCTGATGGCGGCTCCCCCGGCCTCGCGGCGATAGGTCTCACCGCGCCGGCGGCTTCGTCGGATAGGCCAGGATGAAGTTGTCGCGATTCGGCATTTTCACCTTGGGCAGGGTCTGGGCGTTCATCTCGTCGGTCTCGCCGATGATGCCGTTGAGCTGCAGCAGGTAGGCCACCACCGCGTACACCTCGTTGTCGGTCAGCGACTGTGGCTGCTGGTACGGCATCGCCCGGCGCACGTAGTCGAAGACCGTCGTCGCGTACGGCCAGTAGCTCCCGACAGTGCGCACGGGCGCCTGGCTCGCGAGAGTGCCGTGCCCGCCGACCAGCCGGTCGTTGGGCTGGCCCGCGCCCTTCGTGCCGTGGCACGCCTGACACTTCGCTTCATATACCGGAGCGCCCTGCGCGGCCGTGCCGCGGCCGGGTGGGAGGCCCACGCCGTCGGGCGGAACGCTGATATCCCATCCGGCGATCTGCGCCGCTGTCACCGGCTGGCCGAGGTTCGGCGTCTCGACCGTGGTCGTGCCCGCGCAGCCGCCCACGACGAGCGACACCAGCACCCACGCGAGATCACGCGTAGACATGCTTCACCTCGCCGTTCGCCTGGACGGCCCAGGCGTGGATCGCGTTGTAGTGGAAGATGGCGTTGGCACCGTGCTCGGCGATGAAGCGGTCACGCTCCTGCTGGACTGCGCCCGTGTCGTCCGTCGCGCGGGACTTCAGCACGGTCGGGCGGCCGTCCCACTTCCAGGGCATGCGGAAGAGCGTGATCGCCCGCGGCAGCACCGGCGTGGCGCGCGCCGCAGCGCCCCACGTCTTTCCACCGTCGGTCGACACCTCCACCCGCGCGATCGAGCCGTTACCCGACCACGCGATGCCGGAGATCTCGTAGAGTCCGGGCCCCGAGAGCCCGATGCCGGGCGACGGGCGCGTGATCAGCGATTTCACCTCCATCGGGTAGGTGAACATGAGCGCCTTGCCGTCCCCTTGAAGATCTGTGTAGCGCGAGGTCTCGTCCTTCGTCATCGTCGGCGTCGACGACACTTTGATCCGTCGTAGCCACTTCACGTTCATGTTGCCCTCGTAACCCGGCAGGAACAGGCGGACGGGATAGCCGTTCTCCGGGCGCAGACGCTCGCCGTTCTGGAACAACGCGAGGAGGGCGTCGTCCATTGCCTTGGCCATCGGCACGCTGCGGCTCATGGCCGCGGCATCGGCACCCTCGGCGAGAATCCACGGGGCATTGGGGTCGGCGTCCGCTTCTTCGAGGAGCAAGCGCAACGGCACTCCCGTCCACTCGCTGCACGACACGAGGCCGTGCGTCTGCCCGGCCGTCAGGTTGGGCGGGGACGGGTTGTACATGACCCCGCTGTTGCCCGCGCACTCGAGGAAGTGGATCCGCGAGACCCGCGGATAGCGCATCAGCGCCTCGACGGTGAACAGGAGAGGACGCCGGACCATCCCGTGGATGAGGAGACAATGCTGGGAAGGGTCGATGTCGGGGACGCCGCTGTGGTGACGCTCGAAGTGCAAGCCGCTCGGCGTGATCATGCCGTCGAGCGCCTCGAGCGGCGTCCGCGAGGCTCCGCTGCCGGTTGTCCCGGGCCGCGACGCGATGGCCGTGCGCTTGACGTGAGCCTCGTGCTTGGCCGGGCTGCCGTACTCGCTCATCCCCGCGCCAGGGGACTTCATCCACGGCGGCGAGTCGGGCGGCCCCGCCGCTTCAGCCCCGGCGACCGAAGCGGCCCCGAGACCGCCCGCTCCGAGCAGCGCGACACCTTGTTTCAGGAACGCCCGGCGAGGCAGGCCGTCACTCGATCGCTTCCATCGCGCCATGCTCGACTCCTAAGGCCTGGGGACCCTTCGAGGCCCCAGCCCTCACGCAATTTCGAGGAGCGCCACGGGTCCCCCGGGGCGTTTCCGAACG
Source organism: Candidatus Rokuibacteriota bacterium (assembly GCA_003220535.1). Taxonomy (GTDB): domain Bacteria; phylum Methylomirabilota; class Methylomirabilia; order Rokubacteriales; family CSP1-6; genus AR31. The sequence continues at coordinate 56,166 of QHSU01000059.1, read as the reverse complement.
CCGGGGGGCTTGGGGGGCCCTTCGAGGCCCCAGCCCTCACGCAACTTCGAGGAGCGCCACGGGTCCCCCGGGGCGTTTCCGAGCGCCGGGGGGCGTGGGGGGCCCTTCGAGGCCCCCCATGTTGGTTAGTTCCCCAGCGCGAAGACCCAGACGACTCCGCCCTGCGGCACGTCGGTCTTGGTGCCCAGGTGAGTGTCGAGCCTCGCCTGCATGCGCTGCGCGTCGACACCCCAGCCGGACTGCACGGCGACGTACTGCTTGCCGTCGACGGCGAAGGAGCTCGGGACTCCCGTGACACCGGAATTGGTCGTGAACTCCCACAGCACAGCGCCCGTCTTCGCGTCGAAGGCGCGGAACTTCCGGTCGTTCGTGCCCCCGGAAAAGACGAGGCCGCCGCCGGTGGTCAGCACCGGGCCCCAGTTCTGCCACTTGAACGCGTGCGTCCACACCTTCTGGCCGGTGTTCATGTTCCAGGCCTGCACCTCGCCGATGCTCGTAGCGCCCGGGCGCAGGCTCAGAGTGGTCTTGGGCCGGTCGATGCCGAGGTACGTCTTGCCGGGTGTGTACGGCTCCGTCTTACCCTCGAGCGTGCTGCAGTGGTTGTCGTTGGCGGGAATGTAGACGAGGCCGGTCTTGGGGTTGTAGGCGGCGGGCGGCCAGTCCTTGCCGCCCCACAACCCGGGGCAGAACGTCACCGATTTGCCGCCCGTCGGCTTCTGCTCGGGATTGTAGACGGGCCGGCCCGTTTTCGGGTCGATGCTCGCGAACACTTCCTGCTTCACGAACGGCTTGGCGTCCACGAACCCGATCCCGTCGGCGCGACGCTCGAGGAGCCAGAGGTAGCCGTTGCGACCGGGATGCACGAGGCTCTTGATCATCTTTCCGCCGCGCTGCACGTCGATGAGGAGCGGCGTGGAGACCTCGTCCCAGTCCCACGAGTCGTTCCAGTGGTACTGGTGATGGCCGCGAATCTTGCCGGTCTCCACGTCGAGCGCGATGACCGAGCTGGAGTAGAGGTTGTCGCCGGGATGCATGTCACCCGGCCACGGAGCGGCATTGCCCGTTCCCCAGAACGTCAGGTTGAGCTGAGGATCGTAGTGTCCGGTGATCCACACCGAGACGCCGCCGGTCTTCCACGCGTCTCCACTCCACGTGTCGTGGCCCGGCTCGCCCGGCCCGGGGATCGTGTACGTCCGCCAGACCTCCTGACCGGTGCCGGCGTCGAACGCCGCGATGTACGCGCGCACGCCGAGCTCGCCGCCGGACGTGCCCACCATGACCTTGCCCTTGGCCACCAGGGGCGCCAGGGTCATGTAGTAGCCCTTCTTCCAATCGTCGACGACCTTGTCCCACACCACCTTCCCGGTCGCGGCGTCGAGCGCGACCACGTGGGCGTCAACGGTCGCGACGTAGACCTTGTTGTCCCAGAGCCCGACGCCCCGGTTGGTCGGGTGAAGCTGCAGGAGATCCTCGGGCAGCTCCCGCTTGTACCGCCACAAGATGTCACCGGTTTTGGCGTTCAGAGCGAGGACCTGCGCCTGAGGTGTCGAGACGAACATGACCCCGTTGTTGACGATCGGCGGCGACTGGTGCCCCTCGTTCACGCCCGTGGAGAGGGTCCAGACGGGCGTGAGCTTCGTGACGTTCTGCGGCGTGATCTGGTCGAGCGGACTGTAGCCCCAGCCGGAGTAGTTGCCCCGGTACATGAGCCAGTTGTGCGGTTCGGGGTTGAGGAGTCGGCCCTCTGTCACGGAGCTGTAGCTCATCGGGCTCTGCGCCGGGAGCACCGCGGGCGAGAGTCCGACCAACAAGAGCGTGCACCAGACGAGGATCGATCGGAGCGATGTCATCACGCACCTCCTTGGAAGCCAGGACGCCCCAGGAACCCACCGGCCGCTGCGAGGACACCGCCGATCGTCTCGAGCGGCAGCGCCGGGAGCCGCCGCGGAGCCGGGCCATCGAGAACGCGCGCGGCATCCTTCACGTCGAAGACCGAGAAATGACAGGGACACTTGATCGTCTTCGTGTGTGCCTCCCATTCCCACATGTCACAGCCGGTGTGAGTGCACACCGCGGAATAGGCGACGATCCCCGCGACGGCGCGCGCGCGTGTCTCTTCGGCGAGCTCTCGAGGCTCGAGGCGGATGAGCAGAACCTGATTGAGTCGCGATCCGTCTCGCACGACGCCGGTCGACGGATCCATCGGGTACGCGGTCAGTGGTGGGCCGCCCGGCGGAACGGCAGTCGGCGTGAGCGCTTCCCGCCGCTCTCCATCGGCGGCGGCGAGCACCAGCCGATCGCCCGGCTGCGGGCGGGTGGTCTTCGGATCGGACTCGGCGAGCGCCTCGGAGGCGAGGTCACCGAGGCGGATCAGCGGCAGGGCGACGCCCAGGCCCGCGGCTGCCTTGAGAACGCGCCGACGCGACGCGGTGTCGGCAGAGGGCGCGGGGGGTACCGGCCTGACGCGTGTCATCAGTCGCCGGGCGCACGGTAGCGCCGACGATCGTGATTGGCAAGCGCCAACGCGCGGCGGAGCGCAGAGAGAACGCGCCGTGGTACCCCGTCAGTGGCGCTTGAGCGTGACGTCCTCGTACGGCGCGGAATACGGGAAAGCCGGAATCAGACCGACCGCGGCCTGCTCGAGGCGTGGGCCGATGCCCGCCATCGGGCTCAGCTCGTAGATGGGCACGTGCATCACGCGCTCGTGCAGGATGCGCTGGATCTGATGCAGCAGAGCCTCCCGCCTCGTTCGATCCAATTCGCGGGCCTGCCGCTGGAACAGATCCTCGACTTCGGGGAGAACGCCGTAGGCGTAGATTCCGGTCCGGGTCACGTAGGCCTCGAGACGGGTCGCCGCGTTCCCACCGGTCCCGTTGAGTCCCATGAGCACGCCTCTGAGCTTCTTTTCACGCCAGGCGGTCAGGAACGCCGCCCGCTCCATCGTCCGGACGCGAGTGCGGATGCCGACGGCCCCGAGATAGCTGCTCAACGCCTCGCCCATCGCGTACAGGGGCGGATACGGATGAAAGTCGCCCGCGTCGAAGCCGTTGGCGTAGCCGGCCTCGGCCAGAAGCTGCCTGGCCTTGCCGGGATCGTGGGGAGGTGGATCGATGGCGAGCGCGAACTCGAAGGACCGCGGGACGATCGACCCCGTCAGACGCGAGGTGCCGAGCGACTCGGCCTGATTCACGGCCTGCCGATCGAGCGCCAGGCTCGCCGCCTGGCGGACGCGCTTGTCGTGCCACGGCGACTTCGGATCCCACTGATCCGGCAGGTCGAGCCAGAAGACGCCGTTGCCGCTCTGTCGCGATGAAATCCTCACCTGCGGTGTCCGGTGCAGGTCCTCGGCGACGGGCCCGTTCACCTGGAAGATCACGTCGACGTCTCCCCTCTTGAGGGCGGCGGCGCGTGTCGTGTCGTCGGGCATGACCTTGAACACCAGCCGCTTGACGCTCGGCACCTTTCGCCAGTAGCCCTCGAAGGCCTCGAGAACCAGCTCGATTCCCGGCGCGAACGAGACGAACCGATACGGGCCGGCGCCGACGGGGGCCTTCTTGAAGCCGTCCTCCCCGACCTGCTCGACGTATTTTCTGGGGACGATCCACCCGACGCTCGACGCGGTGGTGCCGTAGTACGTCATGAAGTCGGGCCAGGGCTCCTTGAGGTGGAACCGAACGCGGCCGGGGTCGAGGACCTGCACCTCGCGGACCTTCTCCTTGAGCTGCCTGGCGCCCGCGCCCCGGTACCGTTCGAAGGAGAACTTGACATCCTCGGCGGTCACGAGCTCGCCGTTGTGGAACCTGGCGCCCTTCCGCAGCACGAACTCATAGCCGAGGCCGTCCTTCGACATCGTCCACGACTCGGCCAGGCTCGGCGTATTGAGCCCGGCCGGCATCGGCTTCACCAGGGCGTCGTGGAGGGCGTAGAGGACCATGAACGGCACGATCGTCCCTTCGGTCTCCGCGGGGTCGAGCCACCGCGCGGCCAGGGATACGTGGGCGCCCCAGGTCACGGTGCCTTCGGGAGCCGAGTGGGCGGGAGCAGCCCACACGACGAGGAGCAGGAGCGGAAGCGCGACGCGCGTCATCACGCGGCCGGTAGCTGCAGCGCCAGCGCGGCCGGCATGACGTCGGCGAGGGCACGGGCGAGTTGGCCCTTCTGATCCCATGACGCGAATCTCAAGATCGGCATCGTGCAGCCGGCCTCGACGTAGGCGCGGATCTTCTCCACGACGGCGGCGGACGGGCCGCACGCGAGCCAGCTCTCGATATACTCACGGGTCATCGCGGGGCTGTAGTAGGTCTGCAGGAACTTCACGGATTCCTCGAGCGCGGCGCCCCGATCGTCGTTGATGTTGACCATCAGGTGGAGGGCCGACTCCATAGGCGCCGTCGAGCGCCCCGTCTCGCGCGCAACCCGGCGGATCAGCGTCCAGCGCTCCTCGAAGCGGGCGGGTGGCGTGTTGTCGGTCATCCAGCCGTCGGCCAGGAGCCCGACGCGCCGCAGGGCCCGGTCGATGACGTGGGGCCGGGTCAGCTCGGGCTTGGGGTTGGTCGCGATCCAGATCGGCGGACACGGTTTCTGGAGGGGCTTCGGCTCGAGCGTGAGGTCGCGGAACTGATAGAAGCGGCCCTCGTGGGTGACGCGATCTTCGGTCCACAGACGGCGGAGGATCGCGATGCCTTCCTCGAGCCGAGGTCCGCGCTCGCTCAGCTTCACCTTGAACGGCGCGAACTCGGCCTCGGCTTTCTCGCGCGGCAGGCTCCCGCCGACGCACGCACCGAGGATCATGCGGCCATGCGAAAGGTGATCGAGCGCGGCCCACTGCGCGGCCAGGAAGATGGGGTCGCGCAGGGGGAACGTCGACAAGCAACAGGTGCCCAGGCGGACGTGCCGCGTGCGCGCGGCCAGTGCCGAGAGCAGCACGACCGACTCGAGCCGCGGCTTGGCGAAGAGGCTGTCGCCGACCCAGACGGAATCGAAAGCGCCGGAGGCGTCGGCCTGCTCCGACACGGCCAGCAGCTCGTCGCTGCTCGTCGCGCCGAACAGCACGCCGCGGTTCGGCAGGCTCAGTCCGTAGCGCGGGGTCCGCGGCGCACGTTCCATCGCGAGCCTCCTCATGACGCGCGGTGACGCCAGCGTAGTCCCGTGCGGGACCGCAACGCAAGCCGCCGGTTGGGCCACAGGACCCCAGACGAGCCCTGCAGTCTCCCCATCACTCGCCGACTGGGGCGAGAGCATCGGTCGGGCTTGACACGCCGGCAGACGCGGCGCTATGTCTTCGTCTGCGTGCACCCTGATCCGCCGTGGCGTGTCGATCGAGGAGGGTCCGAAATGAGCATTGTTCGCCTGTACAGCGGCAAGGATGGTCAAACCCACATCGAAGAGCTTGACCTCGTCACGCACCCGGAGCTGGCGACGCTCCAGGGAACGAAAGGCATCGTCTTCCGGACGACGAAGGCCGGCCATTTCTCCGATTGGCACAATGCGCCACGTCGCCAGTTCGTCATCACGCTCGCGGGCGAGGTGGAAATAGGCCTCGGCGACGGCTCGCTGCATCGGTTTGGTCCGGGCCACGTGACCCTGGCGGAAGACCTGACCGGTCGTGGCCACACCACCCGGGTGGTTGGGACTGAGCCCCGATTGTCGGTTACCATTCCTCTAGCAGATTGAGGAGGACACCCATGGGACAGATCCTCGGGCTCGGCATCACCCACTATCCGCCCCTGTCGTACAAGGGCAACATGACGGGCCGCATCAAGCTCTTGCTGGCCGACCCGCTGCTCCCCGCAGGGCTGCGGTCGCCGGAGGGCTGGCATCCCACGATGCGCGAGCAGTGGAGCACCGACGAAGGCGCGAAGCACTCCGAGCAGCATCGCAACGACCTGATCCACTACTTCCGCAAGGCCCGGGCCGAGCTCGACGCGTTCCAGCCCGACTTCGTGTTGCTCTGGGGCGACGACCAGTACGAGAACTACCGGGAGGATTGTGTGCCGCCCTTTTCGGTGCTGGCGTACGACTCGGTCGACGTTCAGCCCTGGAAGGGACACCGGGGCGAGAACTGGTGGGACGAGCCCAAGGACAAGACGTTCACGATCACGGGCCACCGCGCGGGCGCGAAGCACCTGGCCTCGGCGCTGCTGAGCGACGGGATCGACGTCGCGTACGCCTACAAGCCGCTGCACCATTCGCTCGGTCACGCGTTCATGAACTCGATCATGTACCTGGACATGGACCGCAAGGGATTCCCCTATCCGGTCGTGCCGTTCACCGTGAACGCCTACGGTCGCTGGCTGATCGGGGCGCACGGCGCGCCGATGACCCCGTCGCAGGCGGCGACCTTGGCGGGCCAGACCGAGCTCGACCCGCCGGGCCCGCAGCCCTGGCGCTGCTTCGAGGTCGGAGCGGCGGTCGCGCGTGGGCTCAGCCGTAGCCCGTGGCGCGTGGCCGTGATCGCGTCGTCCAGCTGGAGCCATTCGTTCCTGGTCGCGAAGAACTCCCTGATGTTCCCCGACGTGGAGTCGGACAAGCGCTACTACGAGGCGCTGCGCGACGGCGATTGGGCGACGTGGCGCGACACCACGATCGGGCAGGCCGAGGACCGTGGCCATCACGAGCTGCTGAACTGGTTCTGCCTCGCCGGCGCCATGTCGGAGCTCCAGCGCAAGCCCGACGAGTCGGTGTTCCTGGAGTCGTGGATCTCCAACTCCGACAAAGTGTTCGCCGTCTTCCGGCCGTAGCCGCGCTCCGATCGGCGCAGCTATCGACAAAGGAGGGGTCACAATGGCTCTCACGCTTTCGCACGGTGGGCCCACGATCTATCGTTCTCCGGCACGCTCCCGACACGTGTTGGTCGGCACCATCGAAGGTGTGGTGAGCATCGAGCGCGATGCCACCGGCCCGGGATGGCGTGTGGCTCGCCGGGCGTTGACCGACAAGCATATCCACGCCCTCCTGCTCGAGCCCGAGAGCGGCACGCTCTTCGCCGGCGCGAGCCACGGCTCGATCTTCGCCAGCTCCGACGGCGGCGAGACCTGGGAGGCCCGGGACAAGGGACTCACGGAGCACAACATCTACAGCCTCGCGTGCGCCCGGCTGGCCGACGGCGTACGCGTCTTCGCCGGGACGGAGCCCGCGCATCTGTTCTTCAGCGATGATCTCGGCCACCGCTGGGCCGAGCTCCCGGCCTTTCGGTCGGTGGACACGTCCCGGTGGACTTTCCCGGCGCCGCCGAACGTCGCTCACACCAAGCACATCAACTTCCATCCGCACGACCCCAACACGCTGTTCGTCGGTGTGGAGCAGGGCGGCCTCCTGAAGAGCACCGACGCCGGAAAGACCTTCCGGGTGATCCCGGGGATGGACGACGACGTGCACCGCACGCTGATCAATCCGCTGAATCCCGATCGCGTCTACATCACGACCGGTATCGGGATGTACGTGAGCAGCGACGGCGGCAAGACGTGGGAGCAATGGACCGACCTCGGACACGAGATCGGCGGCTATCCCGATCTCCTGGTTCTCCATCCCCGGCGGCCCGAGCTCATGTTCGTGGCGTCGGCGCAGAAAGGGCCCGGCTCCTGGCGTCGAGACCATTTCGCCGGCTCGCGCATCTCCCGGAGCACCGATGGCGGCAAGACGTGGGAGGTGCTGCTGAACCGTGGACTACCCGACCGACTCCGGACCGCGTTCGAGGCGATGTGCCTGGAAGACTGGGGCGAATCCTTTTCCCTCTTCGCGGCGACGGCGACCGGCGAGGTGTGGTGCAGCGACGACGGCGGTGAGCACTGGAATGAAGTGGTGAGCGGCCTGGCTCCCATCTCGAAGGGCAATCACTACGCCGCGTTCGTCACGACTTGAGCCACAGTCGAGGCGACCACCGTCCGTCGGCCGGGCCTTCACCGCTCGCGCGGTGCCGACCCGGGAGGATGTGTCGCGCGGAGGCCCCGGGGCCCCTAGCGCTGCCGCACGTACTTGTCCACCCGCGCACGCGCGCCCAGCGCCAGGTAGATGTCGCCGTTGGCATCGACCCAGCTCCCGTGCGCCGACAGCGAATCCCACCGGGCCACGACGTGGCCCTGCTTGTCCATCAGGCTGATCCGTGGTGAGAGCCCGTTCACGCCACCTTCACTGATGTAGAAGATGCCGTCGCGGTCGATGGAAATGTCCAGGGGCCGGCGCAGATCGGGCCACATCGCGAGGAACTTCCCGTCCGCCGAGAACACCTGGATGCGGTTGTTTTCCCGGTCGCAGACGTAGACCAGGCCGTCCCGATCCACCACGAGGCTGTGAGGCAAGTGGAAGTGGTTCGGCTCGGTTTTGCCTCCCTGGCCCCACGACGTGATCAGCCGGCCATCGGCGGCAAAGCGATGGACACGGGCGTTGCGGTAGCCATCGGTCACGTACAGGTTCCCCGATGGGGCCGGCACCATTTCGGTCGGATAGTTGAACGGGCCGGCCGCCCGGGGAACGAGCTCACCGGGACGCTCGCACCCGGTGTCCGAGTGCACGCCGCGTTGGCCCAACACCTGGAGGGGCTTTCCGTCCAGCGTGTAGGTGAGACAGACCGAATCTTCTCGATCGGTCAGATATACCACGTCGTCGGCGATGTAGATGCCGTGCGGATTGGCGAACGCGCCGATGCCCCAGGAGCTCAGATAGGTGCCGTCACGCTCGAAGACCATCACCGGCGGGTCCTTCCGCTGGAACACGTAGACGCGGTCCCGGGAATCGGTGGAGACGGCGCTGACATTGCCGAACGTCTCGCCCGGAGGGAGCTTCGCCCAGCTCTCGGTGAGCCGATAGGTGTATGGGCCCGTCCCAACAGTCGTCATGTGCCTCCGACCTCCTCAACGCCTGCGTTCGACGAATCCGGGCGAAGTTATACCACGCGACTTCGAGTGTCTGCACGCCGGCGCGCCGCGACACGTCGCGGCCGAGTCCGTGGTCCGGTGACACGATTTGGCCTACACTGGGCGCGGCGTGGGCGTCGGCCGGATCGGCATTCCAACGTGGTTGGTCGGCCGCGACTCTAATCGGAAGGAGCGGGGACATGAGAACGACGATGGGGTTGTCCTTCAACGTGATCGCGATGGGCGTCGCCGCACTCTTCATCGCCGGAACGGCCCACGTGAGCGCGCAGCAAGCCGTCGATGGGGCGATCCGCATCGGTGGGAGCGACCTCGGCGGTGTGGTCACGAGCGCCAACGGGCCGGAAGCCGGCGTCTGGGTGATCGCGGAGACGACCGAGCTGCCCACGCGGTTCATCAAGATCGTGGTCACCGACGACCACGGACGCTACGTCCTTCCCGAGCTTCCGAAGGCGAACTTCAGCGTGTGGGTGCGTGGCTACGGGCTCGTCGATTCGCCCAAGGTACGGACCACTCCCGGAAAGCTCCTCGATCTGCGCGCGGTGGTAGCGCCGAACGCTGCCGCGGCGGCCGAATACTATCCGGCCATCTACTGGTATTCGATGCTCAGGGTGCCGGAGAAGAGCGAGTTTCCGGGGACGGGACCGCAGGGCAACGGCATGCCGGTCACCTTGAAGAGCCAGGCCCAGTGGCTCGACGTCGTCAAGACCAACGGCTGCTACACGTGTCACCAGCTCGGCAACAAGGCCACGCGCACCATCCCCAAGGAGCTGGGCCAGTTCAACTCGTCGGTCGAGGCGTGGGCACGGCGCATCGTCTCCGGACAGGCCATGACCCAGATGGCCAACAACATCAAGCGCCTCGACCCCGAGCGCGCGTACAAGCTCTTCGCCGACTGGACCGATCGGATCGCCGCCGGGGAGCTGCCGGCGTCGAAGCCGACGCGGCCGCGGGGCGTCGAGCGCAACGTGGTCATCACCCTCTGGGACTGGGCCGGCCCCAAGGACTACCTGCACGACGAGATCTCGACCGACAAGCGCAAGCCCACCGTCAACGCCAACGGCTTGATCTACGGCGCGACGGAGGAGAGCACGGACCTCTTCCCGGTGCTCGATCCGGTGAAGCACAAGGCGACCCAGGTCAAGATGCTGGTGCGCGACCCGAACACGCCCTCGTCGAAGCAGAACCCGATGACGCCGTCGCCCTATTGGGGACCGGAGCCGATCTGGGACAGCCAGACGAGCATGCACAACCCGATGTTCGACGAGCGCGGCCGGGTCTGGTTCACGTCACGCGTCGGCGCGCCCTCGAATCCGGACTTCTGCAAGAAGGGCTCCGAGCATCCGTCGGCGAAGCTGTTCGCCGTCGAGCAGTCCAACCGCCATCTGTCGATGTACGACCCGAAGACCGGCAAGATCACACTGATCAGGACGTGCTTCCCCACGCACCATCTGGTCTTCGCGGAGGACGCCAACAACACGCTGTGGACCAGCGCCGGCGGGCCCGGCAGCGGGGTCATCGGCTGGTTGAACCGTAAGATGTTCGAGGAGACCGGCGACGAGCAGAAGTCTCAGGGGTGGACGGCCCTCGTCCTCGACACCAACGGCAACGGCAAGCGTGACGACTACGTGGAGCCCGACCAGCCCGTTGACCCGACCAAGGACAAGCGCGTCGTGGCAGCCTTCTACGGCATCGGCGTGAACTCGGCCGACGGGAGCATCTGGGGCTCGGTGCTCGGCTTCCCCGGCTACGTCATACGTCTCGATCCCGGACCGAATCCTCCGGCGACCGCTCTCGCCGAGATCTTCGAGCCCCCGCTACCGGGATACGGGCCGCGCGGCATGGACATCGATCGTCAGGGCGTCGTCTGGACGCCGCTGTCGAGCGGACATCTCGCGAGCTTCGATCGCCGCCGGTGCAAGGGCCCGCTCAATGGGCCTACGGCAACCGGGCAGCATTGCCCGGAGGGCTGGACGCTCTATCCCTTCCCGGGACCGCAGCTGCAGAACGTCACGGACTCGGGGAGCGCCGAGGCGAGCTACTACACCTGGGTCGATCAGTTCGACACGTTCGGGCTGGGCCGGAACGTGCCGATCGCCACCGGCAACGCCAACGAGGCGCTGCTGGCGTTCGTGAACGGCGCGTTCGTGAACCTGCGTGTTCCCTATCCCATGGGCTTTTACGCCAAGTGGATGGACGGGCGCATCGACGACCCGAAGGCCGGCTGGAAGGGCAAGGCGCTCTTCTCGACCTACGCGACGCGAACGCCGTTCCACGTCGAAGGTGGCCCGGGGACGACCAGCAAGGTCGTGAAGTTCCAGCTGCGCCCCGATCCGCTCGCGAGGTGATCATGCCGACCACCACGATCACGATTCCTCACTTCGCCACCGGCCCGACGCCACCACGCGCCGCGAGCGCCGACGGGCCCAACACGCTCCGCACGCGCGTCGCCGACCTCGTGGCCAAGATGGGGCCGCCACCGTGGTCACGACGAGTCATCCAGGACGAGCGGCAGCTCGTGACCTTGATCGCGAATCGTCCGGGCGGCGGCAACCGCCCGCACTGGCACGCCGACTTCGACGAATGGTGGGTCGTGATGGCCGGCGAGTTCACCTGGGAGCTGACGGGCGGCATCCTCGTCGAGGCGCGGAAGGACGACATCGTCTGGGTGCCGCGGGGCACCGTGCATCACATCCGCACGGTGGGGGCCGAGAACTCACTGCGGCTCGCGGTGGCGATGCCGCCCGCCACCCACTACTTCAGCCCCTGCGAGCAATGCGGGTACGACGACGACGGCCCGCGCGAGTGGAACGCCTGAGCGTCTTCGCCGCTCACGCGACCGGGCGCGGCGGCACGTACGCGAGCATGAACACGCTCAGCTGAACGAGCAGGAGCTTGTTCCAGGCCCCGCTGGCGGCGGCCGCGTCTCCGTGGGGGAGCTCGCTCGCGAAGACGGAGGCCAGCGCCGTCTGCGTGAGGCTCATGGCGCCGATCATGAGATGGGGCGGAATCGCGCCCGGCGGCTGGCCGCGATGGCCGTGCGCCAGGGCGACGCTCAGCAGGTAGTACGAGAACTCCTGGGTCATCGCCGCCTCCGCGCTCTCTCGCAGCCACCGCCCGAGGCTATGCTTGCGGCGCTCGAGGCGCGCGGCGTCCACCTCGCCGTCCTCGCCGAGGAAGAACCGGGCGGAGCGGGGAAACGTGAGGAAATGGTCGTAGAGCGCGGAAGTCAGGCGGCGCTCGTGCTGCAGGACGATGGGCGCCGAGCGACGGATGACGGCCAGGTCCTCGTCGCCGAGACCGACGAACTGCATCATGTCGCGGATGAAGCGCGGCATGTCCGTGGCCGGCAGATAGCCGGGCCCGCTCGCGGCCGGCGTCACACCGTCGCCCATGGCTCGCCTCAGCCCGTGCGCAGCTTCTCGAGCAACCGCGGGTCGGGATCGACGCCGAGCCCGGGGCCCTGGGGCACCGCGATGCGGCCGCGCGTGGGGTGAATCGCGTCGCCCAGCGGATTGTCGGCGAAGTCGCAATAGAAGCGCTCGACCGGCGACTCGGTCAGCATCGCGGCGATGCAGTGGATCGACGCGAGCAGCCCGGGCCCGAAGTACGCCGAGTGCGGGACGACCTGGACGCCGAACGTCTCGGCGAGGATCATCACCCGGCGCATCTCGGTCACGCCGCCGATCTTCGTCACGCTCGGCTGAGCGTAGGTGATGGCCCCCGCCTCGAAAGCGCGGCGAAACTCCCAGGCCGTGCCGTAGTTCTCGCCGGCGGCGGTCGCGATCCCGCCGCGGGCGCGAACCTCGGCGAGCCCGGCGAGATTCTCGGGCGGCCAGACCGGCTCCTCGAGCCAGTAAGGATCGAGCGGCGCCAGCCGGCGCGCCATCTCGACGGCCTGCGCCACCGTCCATGGGCAGTTCGTGTCGACCATCAGCGGGATCGCCGCGCCCGCCACGTCGCGCGCGGCCTTCACCTCCGGCACGGTGATCTCGTGCACCTTGAGGTGTCGATAGCCACGCGCCAGCGCCTGCTCGGCGGAGCGAGCGACCGCATCGGCGGTGCCGTAGCGCAGGAGGCTCGCGTAGGCGGGCAGGTCGGCGCGGGGGCTGCCGCCCAGCAAGCGGTAGAGTGGAACACCGGCGACCTTGCCCGCGATGTCCCAGAGCGCGATGTCGATGCCCGACAGCGCGTAGATGGCGGGCCCGTTGCGGCCGATCCCGTGCAGCAGGCGCTGGAGCTCGTCGTTGATCGCGGCGATGTGGCTCGGGTCGCGCCCGACACACATCGGCCCGAGCAGCGTGTCGATGGCCGCGCGCGTCGCCGGAAAGATGCGGTGGCCGAACGCCTCGCCCCAGCCGGTGATGCCGCCGTCGGTATCGATGCGGACGAGGAGCATGTCGACGCTGGTGCGAGGCCCGCCGCCCAGCATCGGGGTGGCGCCGTCGATCAGCATCGGCAGGTTGAGGACGATCGTCTGGACCCGGGTGATCTTCATGCGTGCCGAGCCTCCCGCTTTAGCGCCATACGACTTTACGACCATGATAGGGTAGCCGGACGGGGCCGATGCGCCCTCCGGAGGAGCGCCCGTGGTGACGAAGGAGCGGTTCGCGCAGGGGATGACGCTCGAGCAGTACATCGACCAGATGTCCATCAACCGGGATCGGTTCGTCGAGGCGCTCGACGAGATCACGATCGAGCCCGAGGACGCGCGAGTGCTGGAGCGGCTCGGCGCGACCCGCCGGGTTCTCGTCATCACCGAGGACTGGTGCGGCACCTGCCTGGCCGAGGTCCCCTTCGTGGCCAGGCTGATCGAGACGAACCCGAACATCGAGATGCGGCTCTTTCCTCGAGACGCGAACTCCGATCTGATGGATCAGTACCTCAAGAACGGGCTCTATCGCGCGATCCCCGTGTTCGCGTTCTTCGACGAGCACATGAACGAGGTCGGGCGCTTCCTCGAACACCGACCAGGTTGATCCCTGGCCGGCTCCGCGAGCGATGCCGGAATCCATGCGCGGCATTGTAGCGTCTCAACGCTGAGGAGGTACGCTTCCATGACTTCTACTCAGCCGAGCGCAGCCAATCTCATCGTGCACGTGACGGACGCGACCTTCGACGGCGTGGTGACGAGCGAGCGGCCGGTCGTGATCGACTTCTGGGCGCCGTGGTGCGGGCCCTGCCGCGCGATCGCGCCGGTGCTCGACGAGATCGCCCGCGAGGTCGGCGACCAGGTGACGGTCGGCAAGGTCAACGTGGACGAGCATCCGGCGCTCGCGGCGCGCTTCGGGGTCCAGGCGATCCCACAGCTCCTCTTCTTCAAGGACGGCGCGCTGGTCGACAAGATCGTGGGCGCCGCGCCCAAGCGGGAGATCGTGAAGCGGCTCGACGCGCTGCTCACTTGAGGCGGTCGCCGCACCGGCTCGCCTGAGGACAGGAGGGACCGACGGTGATCGAGTCGGCGGACGCCGTCGTCATCGGTTCGGGCGCCTTCGGCGCGAGCGCCGCTTACCACCTGGCGCGGCGCGGGCTCCGCGTGACGCTGCTCGAGCGCGCCGGGCTCGCCTCGCAGACCTCGCCGCGCGCGGCCGGGCTCACCAGCCAGGTCCGCGCCACCCCGGCGCTCACCGCGATCGCGCGGCGAGCGGTCGTGAAGCTCGCCGCGTTCACCGAGGAGACGGGCCAGCCCCTCCGGTTCACCCAGAGCGGCGCCCTCAAGATCGCGCGCACCGAGCGCGACGCCGGCCAGCTCGCGCGCGAGGTCGAGCGGGGTCGCGCCGCCGGGATCGAGATCGAGTTCGTGTCGATCGGCGAGGCGCGGCGACGGCTGCCGATCCTCGGCGAGCGCGGGATCGTCGCCGTCACGTGGAGCCCCACCGACTGCAACGTCGAGCCCTCCGAGCTCCCGCTCGGCTACTGTCGCGCCGCGGAAAAGCTCGGCGCGACGCTCCTGCCGCACACGCCGGCCACCGGCTTCGAGATCGGCGCGCACGGCGTCGAGGGCGTGCGGACGCCGCACGGCACGATCGCGACGCGCATCGTGGTGGACGCCGCCGGGGCCTGGTCGCGACTCGTCGCCGCGAGGCTCGACGCGGCGCTGCCGGTCGTGCCGACCCGCCACCAGCTCCTCATCACCGAGCCGATCCCCGGGGTCGGGCGCGAGTTCCCGATCGCGCGCGTGATCGATGCCCACGTCTACGTGCGCCACGAGCGCGGCGGCCTCATGCTGGGCGGCTACGAGCCGGATCCCCTGCAGATCGACATGGAAGCGTTGCCGCCGTCGTTCGAGATGTCGGAGCTGCCGCTCGATGTCGAGGTGCTGTGGCGGCTCGCGAAGAGCGTGGCCGAGCAATTCCCGATCTTCCAGGATCCGGCGATCCGGATCGCCGAGCATCGCGGCGGCTTGCCGACGCTCACGGTCGACGACCGCTACCTGGTCGGGCCGTTACCCGGTGTGTCGGGGGCCTGGGTGATGAGCGGCTGCTGCGTGGGTGGCCTCAGCGCGTCGCCCGCGCTCGGGGAAGCGGTCGTCGAGTGGATCGTCGACGGGGCCCCGGCGCTGGATCTCTCGGAGATTTCCACCGCGCGCTTCGTCGGACGCGACCTCGACGAGGCGGAGCTACGCGAGCGCTGCCGGCACGCCTACGCGACTCACTACCGCGCCGATCCGGAGTGAGAGAACGCGACGGCCGAGAACGCGGCGATGAAGCGCCGCATGTGCTCGAGCGTGCCGATGGTGAGACGAAAGCTGCCGTCGACGACGGGCTTGCCGGCCATGCTCCGCACGAGGATCCCCTGCTCGCGGAGCCCCTGCACGACACGCTCGCAGTCGCCCGGGGGCCACACCAGGAGATAGTTGCCACCATCCCCCGCGTGACGCACACCGAGACGCCGGAACTCGCCGAGCGTCCACGTCCTGGCGGCGAGCACCTCGGCGACGTACCGCCGCACGTGGTCGGGATCGGCCAGGGCGGCCCGGCCCGCGACCACGGCGAACATGTTGATGTCGTACGGCCCCGTCACCCGGCGGAGACGCTCGACGATGGTCGGGTGGCCGATGGCGAACCCCAGGCGCAAGGCCGCGATCCCGGCCGCCTTCGACAGGGACTGCAGCGCCACCACGTTTGGGAGCTCGAGCGCGATCGACACGACCGACTGGCCCGTGAAGGCCACATAGAGCTCGTCCACGACCACCAGGGTCTGCGGCGCCGATCGCGCGAGCGCCGCGATGGCGGGCGGCGCCAGGAGCGTCCCGGTCGGATTGTTCGGGTTGCAGACGAAGAGCAGGCGGGGACGCGCCTCGAGCTTCCGGGTGATGGCCGCGAGCGGATACTGCAGGTCGTCGGCGTACGGGACCTCGTCGATCACCATGCCGTGCTGCTGCGCGCAAGGCTCGTAGTAGCCGAAGGTCGGCACGGTAGTCAGGAACGTGCTGCCCTTCTCGCCATAGGCGTCGAAGACGGCCCGGATCGCAGCATCGACGCCGTTGAAGGCCTCGACGTGGCTCGCCGGCACGCCGAGCGTCGTAGCATAGGCCTCGTTGAGCCCTGCGTACTCCGGATACGTGCCGTAGGCATCGGGCGGCAGGCTGCGAATCGCGTCCACCACCCGGGGACTGGGTCCGACCGTGCTCTCGTTGAAGTCCAGTCGCAGCAGCGACCGGCGGCCTTCGAGCGGCGCGACGTACGGTGTCAACGCTTCGACTTCGGGCTTCGCTCTGATCATCGAGGCGAGGAGCCGTCAGGCCGACCGCGGTGTGGCTTCGGTCCTTTTCTTGAGCTCGGGGATGACGTGCTTGCCGAAGAGCTCGATCGACGTCATGACCTTGTCGTGGGGCACGGTCTCGGTCGCCATGAGGAACTGCAGCTCGTCGACGCCGGCTTGCTCGTGGATCGCGATGCCCTTGAGACAGCTGTCCGGATCGCCGGCCACGAGGACCCCGCGGTCGACCAGCGTGTCGGCGTCGATCTGATTCCACAGGGCGGCGGCGATTTGTCCGGACCCGCCCGACAGATCCACTTCGGGCGCTTCCGAGCGCCCCTCGGACGTGCCGGCGGTTCCATCCGCCCCCTTGAGGTATCGGGCGAAGTTCGCCTTGAGGTGCTCCGGCACGCCTCCCCACGAGGCGACCAGCTGCTCGTAGAGATGCGTCTGGTCCTTCAGATACGGGCGATCCGGCCCGAAGAAAGTCCTCAATGATTTGGCCGCCAGCTCGCGGGCGCCCTTGTTGTCCCAGTCGCAGAGGGCCATGGTAGAGCTCAGCCACTGGTCGTTGATGAACTTCCCGACCGGCTTGGCGTGCCGCACCCGCTCCTTGTACTTCTGGATGTGCGGGGCGAGATACGACGGTGCGGCCACGCTGAGCGCCATCACACCGATGCCGGTCTCCGCGGCCAGCTCGTAGGTCGCCGGCTGCAAGGCGGCCACCCAGATGCGCGGGTGCGGCTTCTGATAGGGCTTGGGGCGAACGTCGCGCGGCGGCACGTTCCAGAACTGGCCCTCCCACGAGAACGGGCCGTCCTCCCAGATCCGGGGAATCATCCGGAGCGATTCTTCCCACATCGCGCGCGTGTTGCGGGGATCGATCCCCATCCCCATCTGCTCGTAGGGCGCCGAGCGCCCGGTCCCGAACTCGACGCGGCCGCCCGACATGTGATCGACCATCGCCACCCGCTCGGCGACGCGCACGGGGTGATGGTAGGGCAGGATCACGACGCCGAATCCGAGACGGATGCGCTTGGTCAGCTGGCTCAGGGCTCCGAAGATGACCTCGGGGCACGGCGACATCGAGAAGCTCGTGAGGAAGTGGTGCTCGACGAACCAGATGGTGTCGAACCCCATCCGATCGGCCAGCACGCACTGTTCGAGCGTTTCCTGGATGACCGCGTGGTCGTCGACCACCGGCCGCTGCATCTCGTAGGCCAGACTCAATCTCATGCGCTGTTCCTCCGCGGTGACCCTCGGCGTCGATTCGGGGCGCGGCCGGCGCGCGAATTTGATTGAACATCGGGGGGAGCGCCGCCGCTCCCCCCGATGGCCCCCCCACCGGTCGACCTCGCCAATCCGCCGGCTGAGCCGGCGCTCGAAATCCGTGGCTGCCCTGGCGCGGCCCTTAGTGTACTCGGGCGGCGGCGGATACGCGCCTGGAGAGATCGAGAGTAGTCGCGAGGCAGAGGGCGGCAGAGGGCGCTGCGCTATTCGAGGACGAGAACGGCGGTGCGGAGCTCGGTGATGTGGACGGCCCGGACGAGCGGCGCCGCCGCCGTGATCACCGGGTCGGTCCACACGGGGGCCGGGAGCCCGCGCGCCGTGAAGACCGCGGAGACCGCGGCGCGCAGCTCCACGAGATGACTCCGCTTGATCGTCGTCGTGCCCACGACGAACGCGGAATCGGTCTACGCGAACGCCAGCGCCTGACGAGCCCGCAGCGTGTCGATCGCCGCGCGCAGCTCCGTGACGTGGGCAGCACGGACGATGCTCTCGCGCGGGGTCAGCGTGGCGCGGAGAAGACGCGGCCGAACCTGGCGGTCACCGCGCGGGCCTGGTCGAGGACGACCGTGCAGGAACCCGAGCCCGTGCAGGCTCCGGACCAGCCCACGAACGTTGCGCCGGCGCGAGGGGCCGCGGTGAGGGTCACGGAGGTGCCGGCGGCGAAGCTCGCGGCGCAGACGGTGCTGCAGGCCAGACCGCCGGGCGTGCTCGTCACCGTGCCGGTCCCGGCGCCGCCGACCGTCACGGCGAGCGCGACCGTCGTGGTCGTGAAGGTCGCGGTGACCGTCGTCGCGCTGACGGGCGTGACGGTGCAGGTGCCGGTCCCCGTGCAGCCACCGCCCGACCAGCCGGCCAAGACCGAGCCGGTCGCCGGCGCCGCGGTGAGGACGACCGGGCTGCCCGCGCGAAATGTCGCCGAGCAGGTCGTGCCGCACGCGATGCTCGCGGGAGCGCTCGTCACGCTGCCGCTGCCGAGGCCGGCGCGGACGACCGTGAGCGCCACCGGCGCCGGAGCGAAGGTCGCGCGGACCGTCGTCGCCGTCATGAGCGTCAGAGCGCAGCTACCAGTGCCCGCGCACCCTCCACCCGACCAGCCGGCGAAGACCCATCCCGACGCGGGTGCCGCGGTGAGGATGACGCCGGTTCCCCCCGTGTAGGTCGCGACGCACGCTGACCCGCAATCGATCCCGGCCGGTGTGCTGGCGACGATCCCGCTGCCCGTCCGCGTCACCGTCAGCGTGACCTGAGCCGGCGTGCCCGGGAGCTCGTAGGCGCCGATGTCGGACGTCGGCCCCTGGGGCCGCGGCTCGCCCTCCATGTCTTCAGTCACCTCGGCCAGCGTCGTGCCCGTGTCGCGCGCCGGGGAGCCGGCGCTCAGGTGATAGTCGTTGCCGCCGAAGTTGACGAAGAGGGCGGTCGGCGTGGCGATGAACGAATGAAGATCCTGGCCGGTCGCGGTTCGCCACGCCGAGAGGGCGATGCGCGTGTCGCCGCCGTCCCTGGAGAAACGGTCCATGATCACGTTGGTGTCGCTCACGAAACCGGGGAGGCTGTCGGCGGAGATGGCGATGCTGCCGCGGAAGGGGTGCTGGTTGTAGAGGATGTTGTTCCGCACGACGTTGCCCGTGCTCGCGTTCTGGATGTTGATCGCCCAGCGGCCGTCGGACGCCTGCACGATAGTGTTGTGGAGGATCTGGTTGTTGCGGGCCGGCTGGGCCCCGTCGATCCGGTAGAGCGAGATCCCGCCCGCGTGATTGCCGTAGAGGAGATTGTTGCGGAAGACCGAGCTCTGCACGCCGTCGCAGTTGATGCCGGAGCCGCCGCCGAGCCCGTTGTCGTAGATCGTGTTGGCCTCGACGAGGGCGCCCGTGATGATGCCGTCACCGCCCTGGCTCACGTCGCCGTTCATGTGGATGCCGCTGGCGTGATTGCCCCACACGACGTTGCCGCGGATCACGGGCCGGTCGCCGCTGTTGCCGACGTAGATCCCGTGCTCGGCCTGGGAGCGCGACATCACGTTGTTCTCGATCAGGAGGTGGTCGCTGAAGCCGGTGAGGATGCCCCAGCGTCCGTTGGAGTCGCCCGTGTTGCCACGGATGACGACGTGATGATTCAGGACCGCGCGGATGCCGGCGCGCGGGACTCCCGTCACCGTGAAGCCCTCGATCACCACGTAGCTGGCGCCTTCGAGGTTGATGCCGTCTGGCGTGATCGGATTCTGCGTGTCGACGATCGCGTCCGGCTCTGCCTGGAACGTGATCGGATTGCTGGCCGTCCCGCTGGTCGTCAGATAGAAACCCGCGTAGTGGCCGGCCCGCACGGTCACGAGGTCGCCGGCGCGGACCGTATTGGCGGCCTTCTGCAGCGTGCGCCAGGGGTTGGGCGCCGAGCCGGCGGTGGAATCGTTTCCGTCGGGATCGACGTAGAAGGTGCGGAGCGGCGCCGCGCACGCGTGCCCGCGGGCGAGCGCGATCGCGAGGATGGCGGCGACAGCGAATATCCGGAATACCCGGCGCATAGCCTCTGATAAAGCAGCGCCGGTGCCATGTACGCCGCGCGCTAAACTCGCGCCGCGACTAGCGCATGGCGCGACCGACCCGGTGCCAGAACGGCCGCGACTGCCGCTGGGCGTCACCCGCTAGCGACAGCTCACCCTGTGAGATGCTTCGGACGATGCCGACCTCCCCTGAAGTGATCGACGCGATCGGCGGGCTGCTCCCGCCGCTCCTGACAACGCTCGAGCGCGTGAGCTGGGTGCAGCGGCATCTCTTTCCTCCCGCCGCCCAGCGGCTCGCCCAGGAGCTCGCTCCCGGAACCGACGCTCTGGCGGGACCGTTGCGCTCTCTCGAGAGCCTCACGTGGCCCGACGATCTCCGCTTCATGCGCGATCGGCTCGTCGACGTCTCGCGGCAGACTCTCGAGCTCGTCACGGGCTTCGTCGATGCGGCACGATCGCCCGGCGATCCCATCGGCCTCTTTCGCGCCCTGCGCCGATTCGCGCGCGTGCAGGAGGCGCTCTACCCGCTGGCCCCGGCGTTCGAGCCCGTGAGCCGGTGGTTTCTCGAGCCCGCGCGCCGAGGCGACGACGACCTGGTCGCGCGGCTGCGGGACGGGGCGCTGCGCGATGACGAGATCCGGGTGGGCGTGCTGCACGCCAGCAACGAGCGCGACACCCGGGGCGGGTTCTCGCTCTACGTTCCCGAGCACTGGGACGGCCGGTCCCCGATGCCGCTGGTCGTGGCCCTGCACGGCGGCCACGGCCATGGTCGTGACTTCCTCTGGAGCTGGCTACGCGAGGCGCGCTCGCACGGGGTGCTCGTGATGGCCCCGACGTCGCGGGACCGCACCTGGTCGATCATGGGCGGCGAGGATGTCGACGCCGACGCGCTGCGGGAGATGGTAGCGTCCGTGGCCGCGCGCTATCCGGTCGACCACGCGCGCGTGCTGCTGACCGGGATGTCGGACGGCGCCACCTACACCCTGCTGTGCGGTCTCCGCGACGGCTCGGCGCCGTTCACGCACCTGGCGCCCGCGTGCGGCGTGCTCCATCCCGTCCTGCTGGCACCCGGCGGCCTCGCGCACGCGGCCGACCGGCCGATCTACATGGTCCACGGCACACTCGACTGGATGTTCCCGATCTCGGTCGCCCACGTCGGGCGGGAGGCGCTGCGATCCGCCGGCGCGCGCCTCGTCTTCCGGGAGATCGAGGATCTCTCGCACACCTATCCGCGGGACGAGAACCCGAGGATCCTCGACTGGCTGATGACCGGGAGCGACGCTACGGCTTGAGGATCACCCGCGTGGCGGCGGTGCCGGTGTTCTTGCCCTGCCACTCGGCGAAGGCGAACGCCTTGTTGACGTCGGCGAGCCGGAAGCTGTGCGAGACGACCTTCGAGAGCGGGTACTTGTCCTTCGTTCGCACCAGGAGGTCGAGCGCGCTCGGCATGATCCACGGGTTGTAGTGCATGAGCCCCATCCACTTGATCTGCTGCGAGATGACCTTGATGGCGGGGAAGCTCACCGGCTGCGGGACGATGTTGCCGATGTCGACGAACTTGCCGTTGAACCGGACCATGTCGAGCCCTTCGACAGTGGCGGCGGCGATGCCCACGACCTCGACCACCACGTCGGCGCCGCGGCCGTCGGTGAGCTCCTTCACACGCTGCACCCGCGCTTCGGGCGTCGTGAGCTCGTTCATGTCGATGACGTCGGTCGCGCCGCACTTCCGGGCGAACTCGAGGCGCAGCGGCTGCTTGTCGATCGAGATGACCTTCGACGCGCCCTTCTCGGCCGCGATCGCCGCCGCGTAGATCCCGAGGCCGCCGGCGCCCTGGATGACGACGACGTCGCCGAACTGCATGCCCGCGTACTCGAGGCCGTGGAGCACCTGACACATCGCGCAGTTCACCGGGGGAATCGCCTCGTCGGGCAGGACGTCCGGGACCTTGAAGACGTAGTGGCCGGGCGGCAGGAAGTAGTACTCGGCGTAGCCGCCGTCGCAGTAGGGGTACTCGTTGAGCGTGAACTGCATGCTCCGGCGCTGGCGGTGCGGGCAGGCGTGATGCTCGCCGCGCAGGCACCAGTAGCAGCGGTTGCACGGGTTGAAGAACGGAAACGCGACGCGATCGCCCTCGTTGAGCGGGTGCCGCAGCGAGTCGGTCTGCACGCCGCGCCCGAGGCTATGGACGACCCCGGTGAACTCGTGGCCGGGGACCCGGCGCATGTCGGGTCCCGAGTAGTTGCCGTCGTTTCGCCAGTAGTGGAGGTCGGATCCACAGATGGCGGCGGCCGTGTTCTTGATGAGGATGCCCCCGGGCTCGACCTCCGGGGTGGGCAGCGTCTCGAGCTCGAGCGGCTTTCCAGGCTGGTTGAGCACCGCGGTCAGTCCCTTCGGCACCGGAGTTCCTCCTCGTGCAAGATCGGCGAGCCGCGTGGCGGCAACGCTCGCGCCATCATCCTAGCGCGTCTCGGCACGGAAGTCGCGCGTCCTCTGAATGGTGTCGGTGGAGATTCGCGCGCTCGGGTCAGGGCCGATTTGACGCCCCGAGCACGGGACGCTAGAGTCGCACCACCTGGATCTTGAAACAGACGAACCCCCACGAGTTGCCCTAGCGTGGTGCGCGCTCGAGGGCGCCACGAAACGGCGACGAGCCAAGGGAGAGAGCGATGGCTGACGTGCTCACGGTAGTCGCGAAGGTCCGAGCGGCGAAGGGCAAGGGCGACGCGCTGGCGGCGCTCCTCAAGGAACAGGTGGCCGCGGTGCGCAAGGCGGAGCCCGGCTGCCTCGTCTACCGGCCGCATCGGTCGACGAAAGACCCCGACCTCTTCGTCTTCTACGAGCAGTACAAGGACGACGCCGCGTTCGACCTGCACCGCAAGGCGCCGCACCTCGCCGCGTATCGCGAGCGCCGTGAGAAGGAAGGCCTTACCCAGGGTCGGGCCGAGGTGGAGATCTATCGCTCGATTACCGATTAGCACGAGCCCGGCGGCGACCGGCCGGCTGTCGACCTTCGCCGCCCTCAAGGCGCGCAACTACTGTCTCTACTGGGTCGGACTGGTCTTCTACGTCCTCGGACACCGGGCGGAGTACGTCACCTTCGCCTGGATCATGTGGGAGGTCACGCAGGACCCGCTGTATCTCGGCTACCTCGGTCTGGCGCAGGGGGCGCCGCTGGTCGTGTTCCAGCTGCTGGCCGGCGTCCTGGCCGATCGCACCAGTCGGCTCCGGCTCCTGATCGGCACGCAGATCCTGACCTCCACGACCTTGATCGTGGCCTTCGGCCTGACGGTGCTCGGGCTGGTCCGCGTCCCGCACCTGCTGGTGCTCGCGGCGCTCAGCAGCACGTTCCGAGCATTCGACGAGCCGAGCCGGATGGCGCTGGTGCCCCAGCTGATCGACCGCGAGCGGCTCCGGAACGCGATCGCGCTGGGCTCGATTCCCTGGCAGGCCGGGCGGATGATCGGCCCGTCCGTCACCGGCATCCTGATCGCGGCCTTCGGCGGCACGGTCGGGTTCGGGCTGGCCGCCGTCGCCTCCTGCACGGCGCTCGCGCTCTACAGCCGGCTCCACGTCCGCGAGGACACCAGACCGGCCGACGGGCGTCACGTCCTGTCGCAGCTCCTCGAAGGCCTGAGCTTCGTGGGCCACAACTTCGTGTTCGCGAGCCTGATCAGCCTGGCCCTGTTCAACGCGCTGTTCGGCCTGTCGTACATCACGCTCTTGCCGGTCTACGCGGACCGATATTTCGGGATGGGGTCGGCTGGATACGGAATGCTGAGCGCCGCGCACGGTGCCGGATCGATGGCCGGAACGCTCCTCATCGCGACGGTCGCCCAACGCATGCTGCGCCCGGGCATGGTGATGCTGGCCGCGGCGGCGTGCATGGGGGTGGCGCTGATGATGTTCTCGAGATCACCGGGGATCGGAGTCGCGATTCCCATGCTCGCGCTCGTCGGCTTCTGCAGCACCTTCTATCTGACGCACGTCACCACGATCATCCAGCAGGCGGTGCCCGATCAGCTCCGCGGCCGCGTGCTAAGCCTCTACTCGCTCTGCTGGAACCTGCTGCCGCTCGGCGGGCTGCTGGCTGGCGTGCTCGCGGCGGCGGTGGACGCGCGCTTCGCGGTGCTGGTCGGCGGGGCGATGGTCGCAGCGAACGCGACCCTGCTGCTCACGTCGCGACGGCTCCGGGCGATCGGCTAGACGGCGTCGCTCGTCGCCCCAGGGCGACCATTGACTTCGTGACCAGTCGTGACTAGATTATGGTCATGGATACCGTCCGGATCGCCGATCTCAAGGCACGGCTGAGTGAGCACCTCCGCGCGGTTCGTCGGGGGCGCACATTGACCGTTCTCGATCGGGATCGGCCGGTCGCGCGCATCGTTCCGTATGATACCGAGCGTCGCACGCTCACCGTCCGTTCCCCACGGCCCGGGGCAGTCCCGCTGTCGCGCGTACCGCTCCCACCGGCGCTGCGGGTCAAGGTGGATATCGTCGCGCTCCTCGCCGAGGAGCGCCAGCCCGAGCGGTGATCGTCTACCTCGACTCGTCCGTTATCCTCCGGAAGGTGCTCCGCCAGCCGGGCTCGCTCAGGGAGTGGACGGCCGTTCGTACGGGCGTCGCGAGCGCGCTGGCCGAGACCGAGTGCCTTCGGACCCTCGACCGGCTTCGCCTGCGAGCGGGCCTCTCGGACCAGGAGCTGGCACGGCGGAGACAGACCGTGTTCCGGCTCCTGGACAGCCTCGAGGTCGTCGAGGTGACCGGGGCAGTGCTCGCTCGGGCGGCCCAGCCGCTTCCAACCGAGCTCGGCACGCTCGACGCCATCCATCTCGCGACGGCGCTCCTCTGGCACGAGCAAAGCGGCGACCACATCGCCATGGCCACGCATGACGTCTCGCTGGCCACGGCGGCGAGGGCCAGCGGCCTCACAGTCCTCGGCATCTCAGGCGCCTGAACACTACGCCGGCCCTGCGCCTCGGGGAGGCAAGGCATTCGCTCGGCACCGGCTTCCGCGGAGTGCACCGGCGGCGCGAGCACGCCTCAGCGCGGGATGACGGGCAGCGTGATGTGCGACGCGTAGCGCGAGTCGTGGAAAATCGTCTGTCGCGCCGTCTGCCAGCGCGTCCCGGTGGCGGGATCGTCGCCGGTGTTCAGGTTGCGGTCGAACCGGGGGAAGTTGCTGGACGAGATCTCGACCCGGATGCGGTGGCCGGGCAGGAACACGTGGCTCGTCGCCCAGAGGTCGATCGTGAGCTTCGACACCGCACCCGGCGTGAGGAGCGTCGGGGCCACGCGCGAGTCGCGGTACCGGGCGCGCACGATGCCATCCGCCAGATTCTGGGCGTACCCGTCGGGGCGAACGTCGACCAGCTTCGCGGTGAAGTCGGTGTCGGGGGCGCTGGTGGCGGCGTACAGCGTCACGACGATCGGCCCGGTCACCTCGAGGGCGTCCGCAATCGTCGCGCTCGTATAGACCAGCACGTCGTCGCGTCGCTCCACCGCGCGCTGATCCTGCACTCCCATCGCGAGGATCAGCGTGTTCCCGCCCCGGGTGGGCACCGGATCGTTCGGGTCGTAGTCGAACTGGTCCGCGCGCTCGTCCCCGGGCGGCTCAGGGCCCAGCGTGCCGTCGCCGCGCGCCCTGTTGGCCCGTCCGCCGCTGTGCAGGTACCAGGGCGTGTAGCGCGTGCGGCCGAGCGGCCACTCGCGTTCGTCCCGCCACCGGTTCTCGCCCATGACGAAGATCTTCACAGGCGGCTCGTCGAGAATGCCGGTGTCGACTCCCTTGAGCCAGTAGTCGAACCAGCGAAGCTGAGTCTGATGGAGATCGATGAGCGCCGCCGGCCCGAAGTCGATGTCGCCCGTGCCGGTCGAGCTCGGGCTCGTGTAGGGAAACAGGTGCGCCCACGGGCCGATCAAGAGCTTCTGTGCGGCGCGGGCCGTCTCCGTCATCGCGTGGTCCCGCAGACCGCAGAAGTTCGCCAGGCCGCCCTGCAGGAAGATGTCGTACCAGGACGTCACGTGGTACATGGGCACCGCGATCTGAGGGTGCTGGCGCTGGATGTTGATCCGCCACCACGGCGGGCCGTCGTCCGGATGCTGGAGATAGTCCGTGAGATAGCGAGCCGCCGGCGCGAGCTGCTCCGCCCAGGCCATCAGCGGCAGGCGCCGGTAGGCCTCGGGCGACAGCGGCGGGGCCCACGGGGTCGGCGCCGGGGCGAGCTCGCGCTCGAGCTCGGGCCAGAGAGTCTTCGTGAGCCCGCGGCGCGCGATCGTGTCGCGCGCCATCAGGATCGCGTACGGGATCTGCCACCCGAGCTCGAACGCGCCGCCCGAGTGATACACCCAGCACTCGTGGAAGTCACCGGGCGCCGAGGCGGGAAACGACGCCACCAGATGCGGCGGCCGCGTGGGCGCGAGCAGATACTGCGTCGCGCCGAGATAGGATTGCCCCAGCGTGCCGACCTTGCCGTCGGCGTAGGGAAGCTCGGCGGCCCACTCGACGGCATCGTAGCCGTCCGGCGCTTCCCACGTCAGTGGGTAGTACTCGTCGCCGTCGGAGGCGAAGCGGCCGCGCGTGTCCTGCATGATCACCACGTAGCTGTGCTCGACGAAGACGTCGATGTCCCCGGGGCGCCGGCGCAGGCTCTTGTCGTAGGGCAGCCGTGAGAGCAGCACCGGATAGCGCCCGGGCGCGGCGGGCCGGTAGACGTCGGCGCGCAGCGTGACTCCGTCGCGCGTCGTCATCGGGACGTCCTTGTCGATCAGCACGGCAGCTAGCCTGGACTATTCATGAAAGAGATCTCTTCCTCAGACTGGCAGCTGCTCGGCGTCAGGCGCCGGTGCCATCTCGAAGGCATTCAGCATGCCGGTCACGAGGCCGTAGTGACCGATAAGCCCCGTCAGCTCCACCACCCAGGGCACGCCGTAACGGTCTTTCAGCGCGTCGAAGATCGCCTGGTCCACGCGGTTCGTCCGCAGCAGCTGCCGCACGTACGAAATGATCGCCCGCTCGTCGGGCGCGAGACCGCCCACGTCCTTCCGATCGCGCACCGCCGTGATGGCTTCCTCCCGCGTGCCCGCTTTGCGGGCCAGCGTCACGTGGGCGGCCCAGACGTAGGGGCAATCCTTCTCCCGGGCCGTGGCGATGATGGCCAGCTCGCCCTCTTTCGGCTTCACCGACGACTGGAAGCGCAGGAAGGTGCTCGTGTTGAGCACCCGCTCGCACATCGGCGGGCTGAACATCATGATGCTGAAGGGGCCGCGCACGCTCCCGCGGCCCTCCGCGACCGCGTCGAAGATCGGCCGGTGCTCCGGGGCGACTTGATCCTTGGTAGTGATGGGCATCACACGCGGCATGGTGGCTCCTTTCCGGCGGCTGGTGGCGGCGGCGCCTGACAGTCTGACCGAATTCTACAGGACCACGACTGGTTGGCTCATGAAACCGTCACTGAATGAGGCGATCCGCCCGTTGCTGCAGTGACACTGGAATCGTGAGCCCGAGCGCCTTGGCGGTCTTCAGATTGATGACGAGCTCGAACTTCGTCGGCTGTTCAACCGGCAGCTCAGGAGCGTCCCCTTGACGCATGTCCGAGCCATTCTTCGTCAAGTCCCGGTCAGTCGCAAGATGCCGGCGACGAGGCTACGAGGTCTCGATCGCCAAAGCCCGGCGAGGTCGCCCATGCGGCGAGCGACCTCGTTCGCAATCTCGCGGACCGACGGGAGACGCACTTGACGGAGCCGCCGCGACCGGCGCAGTATCCCAGCCGGTGAGTGCCCAGGGCCCGAGCGCATACACCGACATCAACACGCTGCTCGAGCAGCACGCCCGTCAGCTCCCGGCCAAGGTCTTCATCGAGAGTCCCGATCAGAACGCGAAGATCAGCTTCGCCGAGTTCGAGGCGCTCACGCGACGCTTCGCGAATTTCCTCGCGAGCGAAGGCGTGCGTGCCGGCGACCGGATCTCGCTCTTGTCCGACAACGGGATCGAGGCGCTGGTCGTCTTCTGGGGAGCGCTGCGCGCCAACGTGATCGTGAACCCGATCAACGTCGAGATCCGCGAGAAGCACGTGAGCCAGATTCTCCACGACGTGGCGCCGAAGGCCGTCTTCTGGAGCCGCGAGCTCGCGAGCGATCCGCGGGCGCTCGGAACGGGTGGGACGCCATGGGTCGCGTTCGGCACGTGGGCCGCGCCGAGCCCGGCGGCCGACGATCTCTTCGCCCGGCTGCGAGCGGCGTCGGACGCGCCCGTCGCCGCGCGGCCCGCGCGGACGGACTGGTCGCTCATCGATTACACGTCCGGCACCACCGACGCGCCGAAGGGAGCCATCTGGACGCACGAGGCGTACTACGCCATGTGCGAGTCTCCGATCGACCGGCTCGAGCTGACCGAGGCCGACACGATCCTCGACTATCGTCACTTCAGCTGGTCCTCGCCGCAGATCCTCTCGGTCGGGCCGACCCTGCTGACCGGCGCCACGCTCGTGCTCGCGCGGAAGTTTTCACAGACGCGGTTCTTCGACTGGCTGCGCGACTATCGCGTCACCGTCGCAGTCGGTATCCCCACCGTCCTCAACATGCTCCTGGCGCGCCCGGCGGCCGTGACGAAGGCGGATCTGCCGGCGCTCCGTTTCATGACCTCGAGCACCGCGCCCCTGTCGGTCGAGAAGCACGTGGAGTTCGAGAAGACCTACGGCATTCCGATCGTGCAGCTGGCCGGCGGCACCGAGACGGGCTTCATGTGCGGCAACCATCCAGGGCACCGCAAGCTCGGCTCGATCGGGCGACCGACGCTCAACATGCGCGTTCGCATCCTCGACGACGCGGGCCGTGAGCTGCCGCCCGGCCAGGAGGGCGAGATGGTCGTCAGCGGCCGTCAGCTCGCGTCGGCGTACTGGCAGGGGCCGGACAAGCTCGTGCCGATCCCGCAGGACGGCTTTCGCAACGGTGATCTCGCCAGGCGAGACGATGAGGGCTACGTCTACATCACCGGCCGCAAGAAGGACATCATCATCAAGGGCGGCGTCAACATCGCCTCGCTCGAGATCACGAACTGCCTGCTCGAGC
The DNA here is from genome assembly GCA_003220535.1 of Candidatus Rokuibacteriota bacterium. Lineage (GTDB taxonomy): Bacteria > Methylomirabilota > Methylomirabilia > Rokubacteriales > CSP1-6 > AR31. Next base: position 26,739 of record QHSU01000059.1, on the reverse strand, counting down.
ACCCCGACGTCGCCGACGCCGGCACGCTCGGCGTGCGGGACGACATCTATGGCGAGGTTCCGGTGGGCTTCGTGGCGCCCCGGCCCGGACGAGGCCCGCGCGAAGCCTCGCTGCTCGAGCACTGTCGCGCCAGGCTCGTGGCCTTCAAGGTGCCGGTCGCCGTGGTCGTCGTCGACGCCGTCCCCAAGAACGCCAACGGCAAGCTCGATCGCGACGCGCTGGCGGCCATCTGGCAGCGGCAGGCCCACCCCCGACCGTAGAACTGGAGGCCGCGATGGCGACGATCGCCGCACGAGAGCAGGCCGAACCGCAAGCGCTGAGCGCCGCGAGCTGGCGGGCGCTGGTGGCGGCCTTCCTCGGCTGGATGTTCGATGGCTACGAGACCTACGCGCTGATCCTCGTGGCGCCGGTCGCGCTCCGGCAGCTCTTGCCGCCGGACCAGCTCGCCAGCCTACCGATCTACATCGGAGGCCTCCTGGCCGTCACGCTCGTCGGATGGGCGACGGGTGGGATCATCGCGGGCGTGCTCGCGGACTACATCGGGCGCAAGCGCATGCTGATGCTCTCGATTCTCTGGTATGCGCTGTTCACGGGGCTGACGGCCTTCGCGGGAAGCTACGCGAGCCTCCTGATCCTGCGCTTTCTGACGGGGCTCGGACTGGGCGCCGAGTGGGGCCCCGGCACGGCGATCCTCGGCGAATCCTGGCCGTCGAGGTCGCGGGGCCGCGCCGCCAGCGTACTGCAGTCGGCCATCGGATTCGGCCTCTTGATCGCGTCAGGCGTCTGGCTGTATGTCGCCCCGCTCGGCCCGGCCGCGTGGCGCTACATGTTCCTCATCGGCGTGCTGCCCGCGCTCTCGGTGTTGTGGATCCGAACGAGCGTGCGCGATTCCGAGCTGTGGCTCGCTGCCCACGAGCGGCGACGGCTGGCGCGCCAGCGCGTGGCGAGCGGGCGTCCGGTCAGTCCCGAGGATCGAGCGCTGGTCGGCTTCACGGTGAAGCGGATCCTCGCGGCCCCTGACCTCAGACGCCGTCTTCTTCTCCTGCTGCTCTTGTCGCTCTCCACGATCGTCGCGTGGTGGGCCGTCTCCTCGTGGATTCCGTTCTACGCGGGGCAGATCGCGGCCAAGGCCGGCGGCAACACCCAGCGCTGGGTGGCCCTGGCCGGGCTCTACTACAACCTCGGCGGCATCCTCGGGTATTTCGTGTTCGGCGTGCTCGCCGACTCCTGGGGTCGCAAGCCCACGATGATGCTCTACTACGCTGGGGCTCTCGTCCTCGTGCTCGTGCTGTTCCGCGCCGTGCAAGACCCTTCGGTCTTTCTCGTGGTGGCCGCCGTGAACGGATTCTTCACGCTCGGCCAGTTCGCGTGGATGCCCGTGTACCTGCCCGAGCTCTTTCCGACGGCCGTGCGCGGCTCGGCGATTTCTCTCGTCTTCGACGTCACCCGCTACCTCGCCGCCGCGGGACCGCTCCTGGCCGGCTGGCTGATCGTGAGCCTGGGCGGCGTGAGCGCGGCGGCGTCCATCATCGGGCTCGCCTACATCCTGGGCCTCGTCGTGACGCCGTTCGCGGCGCCGGAGACGAAGGGGCGGCCCCTGCCCGCCTGACGCGGGCGCGTCAGCTCGGAATACAGGCGGTGACCGTGATCTCGACCAGAAGCTCGGGCGAGTTCAGCGCCGCCGACACGGTGGTCCGCGCCGGCTTGTTGGTCGGAAAGTACCTCGCGTACTCCTCGTTGTAGGCCGCGACGTCCTCGCGCCTGGTCAGGTGCGTGGTCACGGTCAGCACGTTGTCCAGCGACGTCCCGGCGGCCGCCAGGATCGTCTTGATCCGCTCCAGCACGTTGCGGGTCTGCTCGCGGATGTCCTTGCCCAGGTCGCCGGTGACCGGGTGCCGACCGGTCTGGCCGGAGACGAAGACGAGACTGCCGAACTTCGTCGCGGCCGACAGGTTGGGGTTCGCCGCCGCCGGGTTGACCTGGACGATCTCTTTCTTGGGCATCTCGTCTCCTCCGCGGCCGGCGAGCCCGGATTGTTCATGAACCACTCCACGACGAACGTGCGAGCAGCGGCGGGTACGGTCCGGCCGGCGGGACGCCAGGGGGTGCTCGACTGGCGTAGTGGGACCCCCTCGTCCCGCGCGCAGCTCGAAGAGCTGCGATTCGGGCGAGTGGGTGACGGAGCCAGTGGAGCACCCCCTGGCGTCCCGCCGGCCGGACCGTACCCGCCGCCCCCCGCCCGGCGACCGCGCCGATAGTTCATGAACAATCCCGGCTAGCCCTGCCGGACCTTGGGAAACACTTCCTCGGCTAGTATGTGCAGCTCGTCGAGCACCAGGCTCTGCGGCATCCCGGGCCACTGCACGCTCATGATCAGATGGTTGATTCCCGTCGCCCGGTTGAGCGCCAGCATCTGCTCGGCCACCTCGTCCGGCGACCCGAGCAGAAATCGATCGCGGATGAGATCCTCGAAGTCCGCCCCGAGATCGTTGTCGTCATCCGGCATCGCGCGGTCCTGGCCCCACTCGTGATACGCCGTGTACTTCGCGGCCAGGAACGGCGCGCACAACCGGATGGCCTCGCTCCGCGAGCGGGCCACGAAGACCTCGCGCCGCGCCGGGAATTCCGCGGGGAATGTCTTGCCGCACTCGTCGAGGGCGCGCCGATAGACGTCCACTTGCCGCACGATCGTGTCGATGCGGTTGTGGGGGTTGACGTACCAGCAGTCGCCGAGCCGCGCGGCCCGGCGGATCGCGGGATCGGCGTTCGCGCCGATCCAGATGGGCGGGTGGGGCTTCTGCACGGGCCGGACGGAGACCGAGGCGCCGTGCAGCGTGAAGTGGGAGCCGACCATATCGACCACGTCTTCGGTCCAGAGTCTCCGGACGGCTTCGAGGTTCTCCTCGAAGCGTTTCACGCGCTCCTTCTGGGTCGTGCCGAAGGCGAGGAACTCGACGTCGCGGTAGCCGAGCGCCACGCCGAAGATCACCTTGCCGCCGCTCATGACGTCGGCCGTCGCGATCTGCTCGGCGACGTCCAGCGGCTTGTGCAGCGACAGCAGAACGAGCCCGAAGTTGAAGCGCACGTCGGGCGCTTCCGCCATGAGCCGGCAGAGGAGGGGCAGCTGTTGCAGGCCCTGCAAGGGCGCGCTGCTGTAGTGCATGCCCTTGGTGATCGAGGCATAGCCGAGCGCGTTGGCCAGGCGCGCCTGCTCCAGGAGCTCCTGGAAGCCCCGCTGCACATCGTCGCCTCGCGGGAACTGCGCCCGCATCATCAGGCCGAACTGCATCGTCAGTCCACCCGCTCCGGCTCCCAGCCCCACGGATGCGGACCCCACTCCGGCTCGAACACGTGACCCCGCTTCACCGTCAGCACCGGCACGACGGTCTTGTCGATCTTCAGCGAGTCGCGGAGCGTGTCGTAGACCACCCACCGACCGTCGCGGACCTCGAGCACCGAGATGTCGGCCTGGCGCCCCACCGCGAGACTACCGAGCCGGGCCTCTTCGCCGATGGCCCGCGCCGGGTTCACCGTGGACATCGCGACGACCTGGTCGAGCGTGAAGCCCATCCCGAGGAAGCGCGCCATGATCTCGACCATGCTGTGCACGGTGTTGAGCCGACCCGGAACGGTCAGATCGGTGCTGATGCAGTGCGGGATCAGCCCCTGGTCGAGCACGCGGCGGCCCACGTTGAAACCGAAGTTCATGCGGCCGTGGGCCGTGTCGAGCCACACGCCGCGGTCGGCGAGCTCCTTGGCCTCCGGCACGAGCTTGCCGTTGGTGTCGAGGACGCCGCCGGGGTTGGCGGTGAACAGATGCGTCACGATGTCGCCCGGCTCCAGCAGCGGGAGCAGCTCGCGGATAACGTTGGGGTCGTAGCGCTTCGTCGTGTCGCCGATGTGGACCATGAGCGGCAGTCCGCTCTCGCGCGCGGCGCGCTTGGCCAGGCGAGGCATCTCCATGCCGAAGATCTCGAGCGCCGGCGACACCATGCGCGCCTTGATCCCCTTGATGAGCCCCTTGTGCTCCCTCGCCACCCGCAGCGTGCTCTCGAGGTCGATGCTGCTCTCGGCGATGATGTCCGGGTTCGTGGCCAACCCGGTCTGGCAGATGTGCAGCAGCGGGATGACCTCGGTCTCGCACTTGGGAAGAATGTGCCGCGGAAACGCGCCGAAGGTCGCGCAGCCCGAGCTGCCCGCGTCCACCACCGTCGTGACGCCGGCGTGGACGCCCGCGATGTCGGGATGGACGCCGTTGGCCGCCACCCCATCGAACACGTGGGTGTGGAGATCGATGAGCCCGGCCGTCACGGTCTTGCCCGGCACGTGGATGACACGCCGGGCCTCCGACGCGGGGATGTTGGCGGCCACGCTGGCAATCTTGCCGTCTTGCACCGCGACGTCGAGCGTCCCGCGCACGTTCTGCGCCGGGTCGATCACCGTGCCACTCTTCAGCAGTAGGTCGTACATGAAGGCGCCTCCAGTCAGGGCGACAGGTTGACCGGAGAGTACACGTCTCACCTTGACCGTTTCAAGCCGCGTTTGCTATACGGAGCCGTGCAGCGGAGCACTCGACGGATCCTCACGACGCACGCGGGCAGCCTGCCGAGGCCGGACGACTTGAAAGCGTTGATCACGGCCAAGGCCGCCGGCCAGCCGTACGAGAAGGAGGCCCTGGGCGCGCGCGTCCGCAGCGCCGTGGCCGAGGTGGTCCGCCAGCAGATCGAGTCCGGGATCGACAGCCTCAACGACGGCGAGCTGAGCAAGTCCAACTTCACCAATTACGTCCGCGAGCGGATCAGCGGCTTCGAGGCGCGGGAGCTCCCGCCTGGCCAGGGACCGGCCCCGCAGCTGATCTTCGGTCGCGATGCGGAGAAGTTTCCGGAATACTTCCGCATCAAGGGCAGCTTCATCGGGGCCGGCCAGCGGCCGGTGTTCTGCACCGGGCCCATCCTTTATATAGGCGCCGACGCCGTCCGGGACGATATCGAGAACCTGAGAGCGGCGCTCGAGGGGGCCCCCGTCGAAGAGGCCTTCTTGCCCGCCGTCGCCCCCGGCACGATCGAGCACTGGCTCCGCAACGAGTACTATCCGACCGACGAGGCGTATCTCTACGCCATCGCCGACGCGATGCACGAGGAATACAAGGCGATCGTCGACGCTGGACTCGTGCTGCAGATCGACGACCCCGATCTGGCCGACGCGTGGCAGATCTATCCGAAGATGAGCGTCGCCGAGTACCGGAAGTTCGCCGAGCTACGCCTGGACGCGCTGAACCACGCGCTCCGCGGCGTCCCATCCGGCCGCGTGCGCTTCCACATGTGCTGGGGCAGCTATCATGGTCCGCACCGGTACGATATCCCGCTTCGCGATATCGTGGATCTGATTCTGAAGGTGCGGGCCGACGCTTATTCGATCGAGGCCTCGAACCCCTGTCACGAGCACGAGTGGCGGATGTGGGAGCACGTCAAGCTCCCGCCCGGAAAGATCCTCGTGCCGGGCGTGGTCGGACACTACAGCGACTTCATCGAGCATCCGGAGCTCGTCGCCGAGCGCCTCGTGAAGTACGCGCGCCTGGTCGGCCGCGAGAACGTCGTGGCCGGGACGGACTGTGGGCTGGGCACGCGCGTGGGCCACCCGTCCATCGTCTGGGCCAAGTTCCAGGCGATGGCCGCGGGCGCCCGGTTGGCGACGAAAGAGCTCTGGGGTTAGGGACACCCGCCACGAGGGATGCGCGTCTTCGGCCGCTCCTCACGACGCGTGAGGCTTCGCGGCGGCGCTGAGCACGTCGGTGATACCGCCCGTGAAGTAGAACGCCTCCTCCGGGACGTCGTCGTGGACGCCGTCGAGGATCTCGCGGCAGCCACGGAGCGCGTCGGTCACGCTCACCGTCACGCCGGGGCGACGGGTGTAGGGCTCGGCGCAGAAGAACGGCTGCGCGAAGAACCGCCAGAGCTTGCGGGCGTGGCCGACCGCCAGCGGGTTCTCGTGCGGTGGCGCTCCGGGAGCGAAGCGCGCAAGGCTCTCGCGGACGCGGTCCGCAACCTCGAGGTGTTCTCGGCCCAGCGTGGAGGACTCGAGGAGTCGCGAACGGGATGTCAGCGGATCCACGGCCGGGTAGATCCCGAGCTGACCGAGCGCTTCGGAGAGGCGGATCACGACGTCGACGCCCGTGAGCGTCGAAAGGCGCTCCGGCGTCCACGGGCCGTCCTCGCGGCGGAAGAAGAAGGTCTGTACGGCGCCGACGGTGCCGTCGCTGTAGCCCTCCTTCTCCATCATCTCCCCGTAGGTCATCGTCCCACCGCCGGGCACGAAGGTGAAAATCGAGACGCGGTCGGTGCCGCCGCTGAGGCGACGGACCAGCTCTTCCAGGAGGACGGCCGTGCCGGCTTTCCACTCGCCAGCGATCGCGAGGGTTCCGCCCGCGACGAGCGGACACATGACGTCGATCACCTTGATACCGGTCGGCACGAGCGTGCCGGGCGCGAGCGAGGACGACGCCAGGAGATGCACGATGCGATCGAACGCGTCGCGGCTGACCGGCGTCGCGATCTCGCGACGGGAGCTCATCACCGTCATGCCCGCCGATAGCGACGAGATGGGCGACGTGGCGACACACCGGACGACGCCATTCCCGAGTCGCTGGACTACCTGAAGCGTGACGGCCCGCTGGCGCGACTCGTCACTCACCGCGAGCTCGGTGAGCACATCGGGGAGCGACGCGGGGTCGAAGCGGACCTCGACGACGTTCTCACGCGCTCGAACGATCCACCCGATGCGCGCAGCGAAGTCGTCCGGCAACTGATGGGCGCGGAGCGTGTCCTTCATGGTCGTGACCATCCTCTTCTTGAGCTGGGTGCGCGCGGCGTGCAGGCGGTTGTTCACCGTGGTCACCGGCAGGCTCAGGAACGTGGCGATGTCTTGCTGCGAGCAGTCGTGGATATAGAAGAGCACCACGACCTCGCGCAGCGTACGAGGTAGACGCGCGATCGCGGAGAAGACGGTGCCGATCTCCTGGTCCCGTTCGAGGCGGTGGTCGGCGCGCACGACGTCCGCGGGTATCGCGACGACGGCCGAGAGCGGCACGACTTCGAGCTGCTTCCGACGCAGCACGCGGTGCGCGTGATGGCGGACGATCGAGCGCAGCCAGGCGGCGAACGCTGCCGGCTCGGCGAGGGACGGCAGCCCGTGCCAGGCGGCGATGAAGGCTTCCTGGACGACGTCTTCCGCCTGCTGGAAGTCGCGGACAAACGACAGCGCGTAACCGAAGGCCATGTGCTGATACCGCCGGGTGACGTCGGCGAACGCGTCCAGGTCGCCGTTCGCCGCCCGTCGTACCGAGGCTTCCAGGTCCATGGCCGGTTCTCACCCTATAAGTGCCGGAGTCCGAGGGCCAGCTTTAGGGTAAGTCGACAGTCTAGCTCATCACGGGCACAGCCAGCGCGCCCGCCGGCCGTCCTCGGCTAGGCCGGGACCTCCACCCTCCGGCCAAAGCGGGAGAGCAGCGTGGCGCCCGCGGACACCGAGGCCGCGAGGACGATCGCCAGGGTCCCGATCCAGGGAACGAGGCCCACGATGACGAGGACGACCCCGCCAAGGGCCACCGCCTTGAAGGGTGTCTTGTTCTCCTGAAGGAGCGGCATCTTCTCACCGAGCCATCCGGCCGAGACCGTGAAGCCGAAGAGCAGGAGGGCGACGAGGAGCATCACTGCCACGGGGATCAGTGGGATGCCGATGATCGTGACCGCCAGCAGGGCGCAGAGCGGAAGGAATCCGACGAGCAAGACCATCCCGCCGAGCGTCGAGAGCCCCGGGCGGCCCACGAGAAATGCTCTGACGCGCGTGACGTGGCCGGGGAAGGCAAGCGCGATGAGCAGCGCGACAACGAAGAGCAGCACGGTGCGTGTCAGCCTCGAGGCGAAACCGAACATCGAGCGCAGGTGAGGCCTGTCTACCGCCCAGCGGGTCAGTGCGCCGGCCATCGTCGGGATCGTCCCCCCGAGGCTCACGTTGTCGCCTTCGAGGGAGGCGCCCTCTTCCACGGACACGACGCCGCCGACCGCGACGGCATCGCCTTCCACCCGGGCGCCCGGCTGGAGCGTGACCGAGCCGCCGACCGCGACCGCATCCCGCCGCACGTGGCCCGCGACCGTGACCGAGCCGCCGACGGCCACGGCCTTGTCGACCACCTCGTCAGGCCCGACGGTCAGGGATTGGCCAAAGACGACACGCTCAGCCCCTCGACGACCGCGGCGCTCTCGCCTCCGCTCGCGCACCGAATCTCCGGCCACGGCCGTCGTGTCCGAGCGTACCCGGAGGACGCCGTTGGCGAACGTGGCTCGGAGCGAGCCGGCCTCCAGGACCAGCTCCAGCACGTCGCTCGCGGGACGCTTCGAGGCCTGGATCGCGAGCGGGCGGATGGTCACGCTCTCGGGGGCGGTGACCACGAGACTCCAGCCCGCCTGCTTCGCGATCGCGCTGAGCGCATCGAGAACCGTGCCGCGCGTCTGGTCGATGGAGACCACCGGCGTATTCTCGGGAAGTCGACCTTCGAGCCGCCGGGTGTCCGCGATTGCCGTCGCGGCGAGGCCGGTGAGGAGTGTGAGGGCGGTGACGAGGCTGGCGATCAGCTTGGGGGCGCTCATGTCCGATCTCCCTTCGCCCGGGAGTACGGTCGAGCGCCCGGCTTATTTCACGAGCGCCAGCGCTCGCGCCCGGCCGAGGAGGACCAGTGACAGAACGGACGCGGCGAAGCCCAGCGCGGCCGAGGTCCAGACGACCAGCGGAACGAGCGAGAGGACGACGCCCATGCCCGTCGCCCACCTCGCGACGTCAGCCGTTGCCTCGGCAAGCCACGCGACGAAGAGGGCCGGCTCGACGGCGGGAACCAGCAGGGCCACGACCAGGACGAGACCGAGGAGAGCGGCCACGAGGCCCGCGAAGACCTCTCGCCGGTAGCGTGCCTCGATCGCCTCGAGATATCGGTGACGAGCACCGGCACGAAAGTCGGAAGGAGGCTCGGGTGCCTGAAGCGCTCGGAGCAGGCTGACGAGTCGACCGTTCTCGTCGGGAAGCTGGCTCATGCGGTGGGCACGCCTTCCAGCGCCTTCCTGAGTTGCGCGCGGCCGCGATGGAGCCAGGTCATCACCGTGCCCATCGGAACCTCGAGGGCGGCCGCGATGTCCCGGTACGACATCTCCTCGAGGTGGAAGAGGACGATAGCCTCCCTCGGCCCGTCGTCGAGGTGGGCGAGGGCCCGCTCCACCCGAGACAGTTGCTCTCGCAGCGAGGCCTCGCCCTCCGGGCCTGGCGCGGGGTGGGCGATCACCGGCACCGTCTCCATCCTCGCGACTACCTTCCTCCGCCGCAGCAGGTCGAGGCAAAGCCGACGGGCGATGGCGATGAGCCACGGCAGGACGGGTCGCTCGGGATCGAACCGCTCGAAGTGGACGAAGGCCCGGACGAACGTGTCCTGGGCGAGATCCTCGGCGTCGGGGGACCGGAGTAGTCGCCAGCAGAAGCGATAGACCGGGCGTTGAAAGCGGAGCACGAGCTGGTCGAACGCTTCCGCATCGCCGCGGCGGGCGCGACGCGCAAGGTCAAGCTCTGCTTGCTGGTTGTCCGCATCCGAGCCCTGGGCCGCCGCATGGCCGGTCTCTATGACCGCACGCTCCTCGCCGTCTGCCAAGAGAGTACGGGCGAGGCCCGAGAATTATTTCTCGGGCCGAGCGCACGAGCGTCACCGCCGGCCGGCGGCCCTCACGCCACGGGCTGCTGCGCGCCGCGGGGCGGCCCCTTGATCTCCTCGAAGGATTTGGCGAAGGCCATCAGCTCGGCGTCGGGTTTGTCGAGATCGATATGCTCCCCGAACGGCTGGCGCACCTGGTAGGGGGTCGTGTAGTAGAGCTCGACGCGGTTGTCCTCGGGGTCGTAGAAGTAGACGCTGCAGGCGATCCCGTGCGTGACCGTCCGGTCGATCTTCATGCCTTCCTGCTGGAGCCGATGGTAGAAGCTCCGGACATCGTCCAGTCTCTTCACCTTGAACGAGACCTGCTGGACGTTGTGCGTCTTCTGCGCCGGATCCTTCGCCTGGACGAGAGCGAGCTCGTGATGCTCGGCGTCGGGCGCCGCGCTCAGAAAGCAGATGCCCCGCGCCGCGTCCTCGTCGCTGATCGTGAGACCCAGGACCCGGGCGTAGAAGTCGCGCATCTTCGGCAGGTCGTTGCAGAAGAGTCCGACGTGGCCCAACCCGCTGATCTCAGCCATGTGTCACCCCCAGTCCCGTTCTCGGGCGCCGCTCAGGTCTGCTTGTAAAACCTGGCCGCATTGTCCCACAGGAGCTTCTTCTTCGTGTCCGGCTTGAGGCTCGACCACTTGAGGATGTTGTCCACGGAGTTCGGGAACTGACACTCCGAGTGCGGGTAGTCCGAGGCGTACATCAGGACGTCGTCGCCAAGGACGCTCCTGACGTAGTTGAACATGTCCTCGCCCTCGTGCTGCTCGATGCTGCAGAAGAACCGCCCGCTGGTCATGTACTCGCTGGGGGCGTGCTTGAGCGGGGCGATGCCTCCGACGTACACGGCTTGCTCGTCCATGCGCTTGGCCCAGAAGGGAAGCCAGCCGGAGCCGCATTCGAGGATACCCATGCGCAAGCTGGGGTAACGGTCCATGATCCCGGCGCCGATGAAGGCGGCCATGAACCGCATGCCGCCCCACGGGTGGGAGGCGAGGCGACCCAGGAAGATGTTGTCCCAGAGGTCCTGGTAGCCAGGAAAGTACGGGGGGTTCCAGGTCAGGCTGTGGTGCATGACCGCCAGGTCATGTTCCTGGGCGGCCTTCCAGATGGGTTCCAGGTCGGGGTGGTCCACGGGAATGTCCTTGGCGAGCAAGGGCCAGACCGCCACCGCCCACTTGGAGGTCCCCCACTGGCGGATCTCGCGCACGGCCTCGTCCACGTTGCGGGTCGACGCCACGATCATCGTCTTGAGGCGCGCCGGAAACTGCCCGCAGAAGTCCGCTGCGTGGCGGTGATAGGCGCGAATCAACCCGACCTCCAGGTCGACGTCCGGAAGACCCACGACACTGACCCAGGATGTCGGGATCAGGAGGTGCGCGTCGGTCCCTTCGTCGTCCATGTCCTTGATGCGATTCTCGGCCTGATCGTCCTGCACCCCTGGCCTCGGTTGTCTCGTCCCGCGCCAGTTCGTGCCTCGCCCGGTGAACGTCTCATGAGCGCTCGCCTCGCCGAGGACGCGCCGGTAGAACTTGGTGCCCACGCGGTATTGATGGGTACCCGGGGTGCCTCCGATCTGGCCGGTGGCGTGTCGGTGCTGGGCCAGCTCGGCCAGGCGCGGCCGGAAGCTCGGGTCGACGTACCGCTCCAGGACTTCGGCGGCAGGGTTGACGTGCGTATCGGCGTCCCACGCGCTCAAGCCGGCTCTCATGCGCTCCTCCTTCGTTCGGCGTTCACCCGGATCACGAGCGGACCATCAACTGGAGGCGATGCCCGTCAGGGTCTTCGAAGTAAATGCACCGGTCTTCCCCCGGGCGGCCGCTCACGGCCACTCCGTGCTTCTCCAGATCGGCTTTGAGCGCCTCGTACGTGCCGGTCGCGACGCTCAGGGCAAGATGGTTGAGGTCATGGCCCGTCGTCAGGGGCGCGTCACCCTGCTTTTTGAACAGCGCCACCCCCTGCTGACCGGCATGCAGGAACACTTGCCGGTCGTTCTCTCGGTAGACGGTCATGCCCAGGGTCTCGGTGTAGAACTTCTTGGCGCGCTGGACGTCAGTGACGTGGAGCACGAGATGGTCGATCCCAATGGCCTGAATCATCTTTCCGCCCTCCGAGGCTCGTCGCCCCTTCTTTCGCCTGGGATATACGCCGATCGAGGGGTTCAGTCTACAGCGAATATATGGCCCTTGACACTGGCGGCCGCACAGCGCTATTTCTTCGCGCGCCATGCCTATCGTCGGGCGACGGTGGCGGACATGACAGCGGCCGAGTGGGACGAGACCCTCGACGCCAATCTGAAGAGCGCGTTCCTGTGCACGCACTTCGCGCTACCGCACATGACCGGGCAGCGCTACGGCCGCATCGTGAGCATCGCGAGCGGGCTCGGCGTCCGCGGTGCGGCGCGCAGCTCGGCGTACGCCGCCTCCAAGGCCGGCCTCATGGCGTTCAGCGCCTCGGTGTCGCTCGAGGTCTTCGACCACGGCGTGACCGTCAATTGCATCGCGCCGGGACTCACCGATACCCCGCTGATGCGCAACGCCAACACGCCCGAGGAGATCGCCGCCACGATCGCGCGTGCCGGACGGCCGCTGGGGAAACCCGGCGACGTCGTGGCGCCGTTCCTGTTCCTGGTCAGCGACGCCGCCGCGGCCGTGAGCGGCGTGACGCTGTGGATGAGGAACCCGTGACGGCGCCCGCGCTGACGCTCGATCCGCGCACCGCCAGGAGGGAATCGTGAAGCTTGTCACGTTTCAGATCACCGGGAAGCCTGATCTCTTGCCGGGCCTGTTCACCGATCGAGGCGTGGTGAGCATCGCCGACGCGGTACCCGCCGGCGCCACGCCCCAGGCGACGATGACCGGCATCATCGACAATTTCGACCGGCTGCGCCCCGGCCTGGAGCGGCTGGCCCGCGAGGGCAGAGCGCTGCCGGCGTCCGAGGTCCGGCTGCGCCCGCCGCTGCCGCGGCCGGGCAAGATCCTGGCCTGCATCGCGAATTATTGGGAGCACGGCGCGCTCGAGGCCCGGCCCCTCAACATGTTCCTGAAGAGCTCGGACGCGGTGATCGGTCCGGACGACACAATCGTGTTGCCGGAGTTCACCGAGCCGTGGATCTTCATGCACGAGGCCGAGCTGGCGCTCGTCATCAAGGGCCCGGCCAAGGCGGTCAAGCGCGACGACTGGCGCACCGCCGTCTTCGGCTACACCGGCATGATCGACGTGTCGGCGCGCGGCGAGGGCCGACGGACGTGGAAGGCCGGCAGCTGGCTCGGCAAGTCGTTCGACACGTTCGCGCCGATCGGTCCCTGCATCGCCACGATCGACGAGATCCCGAATCCCAACGACGTCCACGTGCAGTTCTGGGTGGACGGCCAGCTCCGGCACAACTACAACACGGACGACATGGAGCACCTGGTCCCGGAGCTCGTCGAGTTCGCGACGACGATCATGACGCTCAACTCGGGCGACCTCATCGCGTGCGGCACGAACCACGAGGGGCTGGGCCCGCTGCAGGACGGCGAGGTGGCGGACTTCGAGATCCACGGGATCGGGCGCATGCGCCTCAACGTGCGCGATCCGCTCAAGCGCTCCTGGGAAAAGGGTATCTATATGGGCGCCGACTCTACTCACCCGGAGGCCGTGCGGCGCAACCGTCCGCAGGCTGCGCGCTGACCCGTTCGTAGTCAGGGCTTCAGGCCGCGTGAGGCCGGCGGGGCCGTGCCCTGCGCCACCCGCCCGACTCTCGCCCGAGGCGCGTCAAGAGTCCGGGCTGAGGACGGCCCTAGCGCGCGTCGCCGCCGGTCCCGGCGAGCAGGCGGCCGGCTGCCCGGATTTCTTCCGGATCGAATGGGGGTTCGACGAGTAGGATCAGCCGCTCGACGCCGGCGCGGTCGAGGGTCTGCCGGGCGCGTGAGTCCGAGCGGAGCCAGCGCTCGTCCAGTCCGGCGAACACTGTGACGATGAAGTGGGCGGCGTCCCGTCCCGACTTCGTGTGCTCGTCGCGCGCCAGACGCGCGAGGTCGCCGAGGCGGGGATGCATCGCCTGCGTGTTGAAGCCATCGCCATGTCGGCCGGCGATGCCCGCCATGCGCGGGCCGAAGCCGCCGACGATGATCGGCGGCGGGGGCTCGGGCTTCAAGAACCCCGAGTGCCCCGACCAGAGCCGGCGCATGAGCTCGATCGCCGCGACGACGCGCCCGGCGCGCACCTCGTCGCGGTCGACGGACAGCCCGAGCGCCTGCTGCTCGGCGGCGTAGGGCGTCCGGCGGCTCCCGCCGGCGCCGATCCCGAGGAGGAGCCGGCCGCCCGAGACCGCCTGGAGCGTCGCCGCCATATTGGCCAGGAGTCCGGGGTGGCGGTTCGCCACGTTGAGGACGAGCGGCCCGAGCGAGATCCGCCGGGTCGCCTCGGCCAGTGCCGTCAGGACGGTCCACGCCTCCGGCACGCCGGGGCCGGAATCAGCGTCGGGATCGCGCAGGTGATCCCAGGTCCAGACCCCGTCGAAGCCCGCCTCTTCGGCCGCGACCGCGGCGGCGCGCATGTCGCGGTAGCGGGCGCTCATCGGGATGAGGAGCAAGTCCGTCTTCATGATCACGCTGACCTGGACTATCCTCTACGCCTCGGAGCCTCTATGCGCGCCTGGACCGTGGACGCCGACGACATCCGCGTCGCCGAAGATTTCGACGACGCCCTCCTGCATCGTACGCCGGAGATCGACAGCTTTCTGAATCTGGATCGCGACGACAAGTTCATCGTCATCGGCACCAAGGGCTTCGGGAAGACGCTCCTCCTCAAGGCCAAGCGCATCCTGTACCAGCGGGCGGGACGGGCGGTGTGCCTCCCAACGGGGACTCTCCTGGACAAGCCGATCGGCGACAAGATCTTCGGCAAGGAGGCGCTCACCTTCTTCGCCGCATCGTCCCTGCCGTGGTCGAAGCTCTGGCTCACGGCGATCGCCGCGGCGACGCTCAAGCATCTCGGCCGGGCCGAGGACCTCAGGGTCACCGCGAAGCTGACGGGCCTGATGGCCGACGAGCGGCTGCACGGCGTGATCGACCACTTCGTTCGCCTCCTCGATTTCTCGCCCAGCGACCTGCAGCGCGCCGCCGCTGACACCGACGGCCACCTCTTGCCGCGGCTGCGCGCCGTGAATTCCCCGGTCGCGATCTTCATCGACGGTGTCGACGAGTACTTCAACAAGCACATCGAGAGCCGTACCAGCCTCCCGAGCGTGACGGGCCCGCTGTCACCGAGCGTATGGTACTTCGCGCAGCTGGGCCTCGTCGAGGTCGCCTATCAGCTCCGGCGCATCAACCATCACTTGAAGGTCTTCGCCGCCGTGCGGAAGGAAGCGTACGCGCGCCTGCAGACCACGGTCATGGCGCAGCAGTATCGGGGCAGCGCCGTCGATATCGTCTATCCGATCGAGAGCCTCCGGGAGATCTTCGTCAACAACATCCGTCTGGAGAAGGCGGACAAGATGGTCCGGCCCGAGCGGCTGCGCGCCGATCCGATCGAGGCGTTCCTCGGCCGGACGAAGATCGCGCATGTCTACACCGGCGAAGAGGAAGACACGTTCGACTACGTATGCCGGCACACGTTGCTGCGGCCGCGGGACCTGATGACCATCGGTGAGCGGCTCACCGCGCTGCGGCCCGAGGAGCGACGCCACGAGCACCGGGTGAAAGAGGCGGTGAATCTCGCGGCGACCGAGATCGCCCGCGAATACCTCACCGAGATCGCTCCCTACGTCGCCGATCTGGACCTCGAGCGCTTCCTCGGGCGGATCCCGGGACACATCCTCACCCCCGACGAGGTCGAGGAGCTGTTCCGCGACCACAACCTCGAGGGCGGCGCGGTCGACGAGAAGCACGTGTTCTGTGCCCTCTACCGGATCGGACTTCTCGGCCACCTTCATCACGACCTGGTCAGGGGGCAATGGGTCCAGCGATTCTTGCGTCCGGGCGAAGGCACCCTCGAGCCCGACGGCGTGCTGCCCCGCGCGACGCGCTATCTCGTGCATCCCGTGCTCTCGGACGTGATCGGCCGTCTGAACCCCGAGTATCTCCACCGCATCGACCCGGTCAACATCGTCGGGTATGGCCGAGCCTGGCGAGGGACGCCGAGCGGTGATCGCGCCGTCACCGCCCGAACGCTCTGCGTCCTGACGGGTGACGTCCAGGGCTTTGGCGGGCTGATGCGAGCGGGTGTCGACGCCGCCGTCCGGCAGGCGCTGGAACAGGCGATGAGGAAATGGGCCCGCGAGACCATCGCCGCCGAGATCCCCGCCGGCGATACGGTGTGGGTCGTGCACGACGATCCCGTCGTCCTGGCGCAGGTCGCCCGCCATCTCATGGACGAGGTGTATCGCGCTCCGGGCCAGCCCCGTCTTCGAATCGCGCTGCACTACGGCGAGGTGCAGACGCGCCGAAGGACGAACGATGGGATGCCGGTCATCGCCGGCGGGGACGCGGTGCTCTGCGCCGCGCGTGTCGAGCCGCACGTGGAGCCCGGCCAGATCTGGGTGACCGAGGAATTCCGCGCGCAGCTCGCCGAGAGGCCCTCCTTGTGGCGCACCACGCCCGTGACAGGCTCGGGCGGTGCCCCTGAGATCAACATCAAGAAGGAGGGCGGGACAGAGCCGGACCTCTGGGTCCGGCTGCACCGGCTCGAGTTCTGAGGGCGACAGCGCCAGAGTGACGCACATGATTCTGTCCGACGAAAGCAAGCGCGAGTTCGCCGAGCGCGGCTACATCGTGGTCCCGGCGGTCCTATCGCCACGGGAGATCGGCGCGGCCATGACGGTGGTCGACGATCTGATCGCCGAGACGCCGCCGCCCGAAGGCCATCGCGGTCATCATTTCTATTGGCCGGCGTTACAGCCGGGCCATCCTCTGCTCGGTCTCCTGCGCGACGGCGAGGTGTTCGACCTGGCGGAGCAGCTCATCCGGCCAGGTCGCCTGGAGGTGCCGGGACAGGCGCAGGTAGCGTTGAACATCCCGCCCTACCCGCATCGTCCCGGACGAGGTCATCTCGATGGAGCGACGCCACCGGAGCCGGACGGCCGCCCCGGAACCTTCACGATGCTCGCCGGCCTCCTGCTGAGCGATCAGACGATCGAGAATGGCGGCAATCTCTGGGTCTGGCCGGGCACGCATCGAGCGCACGAGGCGTATTTCCGAGACCGGGGACCGGACGCGCTCCTGCCTTCGCGCGGGCTTCCCGACATCACGCTGCCGGCGCCGGAACAGGTGCGCGGACGGGCCGGAGACCTCCTGCTCGCCCACTACATGCTCAGCCACAATATCGGGGGCAACACGTCGCCGAACGTCCGTCGCGTCATCTATTACCGTCTGCAGCGCGAGGGGCATCGTGATCGGTGGCGTGATTGTCTTCGAGATATCTGGCTCGAGTTCGACGCGATTCGTGCAGCGCTGGCGGCCGCCTGAAAACGTCCCGTGGCTCGTGCCGCCACCGATCCCGAGCTTCGCTACTTCCCCTGAGCGATCGCGGCGCCCGGAACGCAGAGGGCCGACAGCTTCTTGCGAAAGCTCGCCGGGACCCGGGCCGGCCGGCCATCCTCGGTCGCGAAGGCTCCGGTCACCTCGGCGGTCACCAGGAGCCGTTGGCTGGTCGTTTCACGGATTTCCTGGATCCAGATCGACCGGGCGCCGCGGACCTCACGGACGTATGTCACGATGTCGAGCGTGTCGCCTGACCGGGCGGGCGCCAGGTACTTGACGAACAGATCGGCCGCGAGAATCAGGTAGCCCTGCCGCCGCATCTCCGCCAGCGACAGGCCGAGCGCGTCCAGCGCTTCGATGCGCGCCACTTCGAGGTAGTGGACGTACTGCGCGTGGTTGACGTGGCCGTACTGGTCGACTTCGTAGTGGCGCACCTTCAGCTGAAGCCTGGCCGGCTCGCCCATCGCGTCGCCCCTTTCTCCTACCGGACGTCCAGGATCATCGTGAGGCCGCCGCCACCGAGCGTCTCGACGTTGTTGTTCGTGGTGTGGTGCGGGATGTGGCAATGCACCAGCCACTTGCCGGGTCGACGCGCCGGCCAGATGACGTCGTACCGCTGGCCGGGACCGACGTTGACCGTGTCCGCCAGATACCGCGCGCCGGGCGCCAGCGTCACCCCGTCCAGCGCGACCACTTCGAACGGCCCGCCGTGGACGTGCATCGGATGCACGAAGTTGTTGTGGCTGCCGATGAACCGGAGCTTGATCGTCTGGCCCACGCGCATGCGGACGACGTCCGTCGACGGATAGGCCTTGCCGTTGATCGTGAAGTAGTTCGGCAGGGCGCCTTCCATCAGCATCGCGGGATAGGTCAGCCATTCGCGCTTGAGCCATTCCTGGAGCTGGATCGTGTAGTCCAGGTCCGCCGTGGGCTCCCGTCGGTCGCGCGGCTCGATGATGAGCGCGCCGTAGAGTCCGAACGCCTGCTGGCGATCGGCGTGGTCGTGCGTGTGATAGAAGAACGTCCCCGCCTGCTCCACGGTGTACTCGTACACGTAGGTGCCGCCGGGCGGGACCGGGGGTTGGGTGATGTTGGCCGGGCCGTCCATCTCGTTGGGCACCACGAGGCCGTGCCAGTGGACGGTCGTCGACTCCGGGAGCGCGTTGCGGAAGTTGATGCGGACCCGATCGCCTTGAACGAGCCGCAGCCGGGGCCCCGGCAGCTGCCGGTTGAAGGTATAGGCGTCGACGTAGACGTCGTCCAGGATGTGCCATCGAACGACCGCGGCCGCGAGGTCGAACACCTTCACGCCGCGGTCGAGCCGCGGCTCGACCGGCTGGTCGCCTCGCGCGTCGCGTGGGGCGTGGTAGGCGATGTGCCGCGGGAGGATCGCGGCCATCTCCCGCATCGCCGCGGCCGGGGTGTCGAAGTGCATCGTCATTCCCCGCGGCATGATCGCGCCTCCCACGTCGGCGGCGCTCAGCGACAGGTTTACGTAGAACCCGGGCACGATGAGGCCGACCAGCAGCATCAGTCCGGTCACACTGCCCACCGCCACGAGTTGGGGGATGGTCGCGTCGCTCGCCATGCCGTGATGCCCGGCACCTCCGTGGCTGCCGTGTTCGGACGGGCTCACTGTGTGCTGGCCGGCCGCATGACCACCGTGTTCGGATGGGCCCGCGTCGTGCTGTGCGCTGCCATGACGTCCGTGTTCGGCTCCGTGTCCCTCAGGCCCGGCGCCGGCGAGGTCGAATCGTGACCCCGGCGCCCGTTCAGTCATGAGCCCGTGCTTGAGCTTCCGCTCGACCATCCACACATTCACGGGATACGCGGCGGCGAAGCCCACGATGACCCCGAGCGACATCACGCCCCAGAAGAGGAGCTCGGTCGGCACCATCGCCCGCATGTCGCGCCCCATCATGAGGAAGCTCATCACCGGCGCCATGCCGGCCATCATCGCGTTCATGCTCATGAGCTCGGGCAGGAACGTCTGGCGGACATTGTCCCAGTAGCTTCCGCCCATGATCCGGCGCATGAACAGCGCCTGGAAGACGAAGAGACCGCAGACGAACCCGGCGACGTATTCGACGACCAGATCGATCCGCATGGGCAGGCCGAACATGGCCGTGACGGCAGCGGCCAGGATGATGCCGGTGGCGTCGCCGGCGACGCAGTGGATGGTGCTGCCGACACCCTGCTTCCAGAGCGGCGCGGTGAACTGCTCGTGGGTGCCCGGCCGCGGCTCCTTGTCGGCGAGCACGTAGATGAGGAGCCCCAGCGGCCCCATGTAGAGCGTGACGAGAATGAAGGCGAAGCGCATGACCGTCGGCTCGGGGTTGTTCCGGAACTGGTCCCAGGCCACGTAGGCCGTCGAGACGAGGGCCAGGGCGAACCATGCGACCAGGACGTAGTCGATGGGCTGAACGATCATGTCATGGCTCGACCAGAATCGTGACCCGTCTCAGTCGCAGCAGGTCCGCCCGCGAACCGCCTCGATGCCCTCCCACGCGATAAGCGGCATCATCGCGAGCGCCGCGACGGGGTCGGCCCACCACCATCCCATGGCCGCATTCAGCCCAAGGCCCGCGACCAGAATCGCCGACAGGTACGCGCACACTCGGGTCTGGCGCGCTTCGGCCTCGAGTGCGCTGCTCGCCAGTTGAGAGGCGACGCGGCGCTTGAAATGCACCAGAGTCGGCATGACGATCAACGACAACGCCGCCACGATGATCCCGACCGTGCTGGGGTCAGGGGCCTGGCGCGCGACGAGCGCGGCGATCGCCTCGTACGCCACGTAGACCGCCAGCAGCAGGAAACAGACGCCGATCACCCGAAGCGCGCGATGGTCGGCACGCTCACGCGCGGCTTCGTCGGAGTCGCGCGCCAGCCGCCAGAGCGCGGCGAGGCTGCTCGTCACCTCGATGGCCGAGTCGAAGCCGAATCCAACCAGGGCGATGCTACCGGCGAGCCACCCCGCGGCGACCGCGACGATGCACTCGGCGAAGTTCCAGCCGATCGTCAGATACTGGAGGCGCCGACCGCGTCGCGCGAGCGCGTCGCGGCGCAGCGCCGGCGTTGCCGCCGCGGCCAGGGGAAAAGCCGTCACGGCTTGGCCGGCGGATAGTCGCGGGTGTAGGCGGGGAGCTTCAGGAAGTCGTCGGGCTTGTAGGTCCAGAACTGCGAGACCATCGGATAGGTGTGGACGACGGTGTTGGTGAGCTTGCCATCGACGCGCTCCACCTTGAGGATGTAGACGTTCTGCGTCGGGTTGCCCGACTCGTCGAGCTTGATGGGGCCGCGCGGGTCCTCGACGGTCTCGCTCGCCTTCTTGATGGCGGCGAGGAAGCGCTCGCGGTCCTCGACGCGGCCGTCCACGATCTTCGCCGCCTCGGCGATCCAGCGGCCCGCGCTGTACATGACCGCGGTGAAGTAGGCGGGAGGCCTGCCGACCTTGGCCTCGGCGAGCTTCATGTAGGTGCGGTTGGCGGGGGTGGCGAGCGTCGGGGCCCAGATGAGCGCTCCGACCGCGCCGACGGCCTCGTCGCCCAGGTTCCGGATCACGTGCTCGTCGGTCATGACGCCGCTGCCGAGGAGGGGCAGCTTCCCCTTCAAGCCGTACTCGGCGTACTGCTTGATGAATCGCACGCCCTGCGCCGCGACGAACACCGCGCACACCGCGTCCACATCGCGGCTGACCTGCGTGAGGTACGGGGCGAAGTCCAGCGCGTTGAGCGGCACCCAGATCTTTTGCACGACGCGGCCGCCCTGGTCCTCGAACACCCGCTGGAAGCCGCCGATCTGCTCGTGGCCGAACGGGTTGTCCATCGCGATCGCCGCCACCTTCTTGTACTTGAGCGTCCGCGCGGCGTAGTCGCCCAGCGGATGCATGGGCTGGCTCGCGGCGAAGTTCGTCCGGAGGATCCACTTCGACACGTGCTTCTTGGTGAGGTCATCGGGGGTCGTCAGATAAAGCGTCGGCAGCTGGTCGCGCTCGATCGGCGGGATCAGCCCGTAGCCGATGTTCGAGAGCAGCACGCCCGTGAGCACGTGGACGCGGTCCTGGGAGACGAGCTTCCTGTACTTGGCCTGCGCCACCGCCGGGTTGCCCTCGTCGTCCTCCTCGAGCAGCTCGATCTTTCGGCCAGCGCTCTGGTAGCCGATCTGCTCGAAGGCGAGCTTGAGGCCCTCGAGCATGTCCTTGCCCGCCTGGGCGAAGATGCCGCTCAGCGGCGCCATGAAGCCCACCTTGATCGTCTCCGCCGCCGACGTCGCCCGGGGGCCACCGGCCATCATCAGCGCCAGCACGAGCGACCCGAGCGCGATCTTCAGGAGCGATCGGATCCGATCAGCCATGCGAGATCTCCTGGGGTCGTGCGAGCCTCGAGCGGAGAGGAGACATCATGATCGTGCGCCAGTCCTGCGGAGAAGGCCGGCGATGCGGTCGGGCGACAGCGGCAGCTCGCTGATCGCGACGCCGAGGGGCGCCAGCGCGTCGGCCACCGCGTTGGCGATGGCCGCGCCCGTGCCCGAGCTTCCGCCCTCGCCCACCCCCTTCACGCCCAGCGGATTCAACGGCGTCGGCGTCTCCTCGAGGATCTTCACGATCGTCTCCTCCGGCATCTCCATGGCCGTCGGCACGAGATAGTCCATGAACGTGGTCGTGAGCGGTTGGGCCTGGTCGTCGTAGACCAGCTCTTCGAGGATCGCCCCGCCGATCCCCTGGGCGAGGCCGCCCACGATCTGGCCGTGGACGATCATCGGATTGATGGCGCGGCCGACGTCGTAGGTCACGACGTACTTGAGCAGCGCGACGCGGCCGGTGGCGAGATCGACCTCGACGACGGCCACGTGCGTGCCGTAGGGATAGGTCATCTTCGGCGCCTCGAAGAAGTGCGCGGCGTAGAGCCCGGGCTCCATGCCGGGCGGGCCTGGCACGGCGGCGCGCGCGAGCTGTCTGAGCGTCACCGCGCGCTCGGGCAGGCCGCGGACGTGCACGGCGCCAGCCTCGAGCACGAGGTCGTCCGGGTGGGCTTCCAGGAGCGACGCCGCGACCCGGAAGATCTTGTCGCGCACCTTGCGCGCCGCCCCGAGCGCGGCCGGGAGCGCCACGGCGGCGCCGCGGCTCGCGAAGCCGCCGATGCCGAACGGCACCTGGGCGCTGTCGCCGTGGACGACGCTGACGTCCTCGGCCGCCATCGCGAGCTCCTCGGCGACGACCTGGGCGAGGGTCGTCTCGATCCCCTGCCCGACGGCGGCGACGCCGGAATAGACGACGACGCGGCCGGAGCCGTCGACCTCGACGCGGGCGTATTCCCAGGGGCCGAGACCCGCCTTCTCGAGCACGCAGCCGAAGCCGATCCCGAGATAACGCCCCTGGCCTCGTGCGTGGATCTGCTCGGCGCGCACCGCCTTCTCGTCCGCCGCCGCCAGCGCCTGCTCGAACGCCGAGCGGTAGTCGCCGCAGTCGTAGACGGTACGCTGGCCCAGCGACGCGCCGCCGACTTCGTACGGCATCTCGCTCGCGTCGATGAAGTTGCGCCGCCGGACGTCGGCGGGATCGAGCCCGAGCTCGGCGGCGACGCGGTCGATCAGGCGCTCGCGGACGAACGTGCCCTCGTATCGCCCGGGGCCGCGATAGGTGCCGGTCGGCGTCTTGTTGGTGAGCACGCACAGCGCCTCGCACTCGTAGTTCGGGATTCGATAGGGGCCGGGCAGGAGCGCGATCGTCAACTCGGGGACGACCACCCCGTGCGTGCGGATGTAGGCGCCGAGATCGGCGATGAACCGGTCACGCAGGGCCACGATGGTCCCGTCACGACGCACGCCGATCTCGACGTCGTGGTACTGCTGGCGCGAGTGGTTCGTCGCCATCAGGTGCTCGCGGCGATCTTCGACCCACTGCACCGGACGCCCCAGACGCATGGCCGTCCAGGGCACGACGAAGTCTTCGGGATAGAACTCGCCGCGCACGCCGAAGCCGCCCCCCACTTCCATCTCGATGAAGTGGATCAGGTGCTCGGGGTGGCCGAGCAGATCCGCCAGGACGCGCCGGTTGAAATGGGGCACCTTGGCTACGCCCCACAGCGTGAGCACACCCGTCCCGGGATCGTGAGCGGCGGTCAGGCCGCGCGTCTCCATCGGGACCCCGGTGTGGCGCTGCACGGCGAAGCGCTCGGCGAGACGCCGATCGGCGGCGGCCAGCGCGCTGGCCGGGTCGCCGGCGCGCGTCGCCAGCCGCTCGACGATGTTTCCCCCGGCCGCCGGGTGCAGCACCGGCGCGCCCGGCTCACTCGCGCGACGGGCGTCGGCGACGACCGGCAACAGCGCCCAGTCGATTTCGATCAGCTCGAGCGCGTCCTCGGCGAGGTACCGGCTCGCGGCGACGACGAAACCGACGGGCTCGCCCACGTAGCGGACCGTCCCGCTGGCGAGCGGCGGCTGAAGGCACGCCGTCGGGCCGGGGCGCTGCCCGAGTCGCACCGGGATGCGCGGGACCGTGCCGAGATCGGCGGCGGTGATGACCGCGACCACGCCGGGAAGTGCCCGGGCGGCCTCCGCGCGGACGGCCGCGATGCGCGCGTGAGGATGCGGAGAGCGCAGGATCGCGGCGTGCAAGAGGCCGGGCAGCCGCACGTCCGCCGCGTATTTCCCGCGCCCGGTCAAAAGCCGGAAGTCCTCCTTGCGCTTGATGGGAAAGCCGACGACGCGCTGATGCGGAAGACTCGCGGATCGAGCCGGAGGGCTCACGGATCGAGGTGGAAGATGCGCGCCGCGTTCTCGCCGAGGATCGCGGCCTCCGTGGCTCCATCGAGGCCCGCCTCGCGGACCACGCGAAGCGGATCGGGGTCGCCGAGCCAGAAGGGATGGTCGCTGCCGAGCATGACGCGATCGTGGCCGACGAGCTGAACGAGATAGCGGAGCGCGTCGGGCCGCTGGACGAGCGTGTCATAGAGGAAGCGTCGGAGATAGTGGCTGGGGAGTCCGGCGTCGTCCACGCGCGCCTCGGGCCGCGTGCGGTGCGCACGGTCGAAGCGGCCGATGTGGTAGGGCAGGAAGCCGCCCCCGTGGACGAGGACGACGGCGAGCTCGGGGAACCGATCGAGCGTCCCGCCGAGAATGAGGCTCGCGGCGGCCAGCGTCGTCTCCAGGGGATAGCCGACCAGGTTGTGCAGGTAGTGGCGGCCGAATCGCTCGACCGCCTCGAGGAGAAACGGATGCAGCACGACCGGCGCGTCCAGGTCCGCCGCCGCCTTCCAGAAGGGATCGAACGCGACGTCGCCGAGCGGTCGGCCGAGCGCGTTCGGGTCGACCATGGCGCCGCGCAAGCCGAGGTCCCGCACGGCGACGCGCAGCTCGTCGGCGGCCGCCGCCGGATCTTGCAGGGGCACCGTGGCCAGACCGCGGTGCGAGCCGGGTATCTCGGCGAGCGCAACGGCGAGCGCCTCGTTCTGCAGGCGGCTCCACGCGACGCCCTGTGCGGGCGGCAGCGAGTAGCCCGCGACGTCCATCAATGGACCGAAGACCGCGGTGTCGATCCCCTGCTCGGCGAAGAACTTCACGTGGAGGTCGAGCGTGTAGAGCGCCGGGAGCAGCGGCCGCGTCGGCAGCTCGGCGCCGATCCGGAGCCGCACGCCGTCGCCCGGCAGCAGTCGAACGCCGTAGGTGTCCGGCCGGCGTCTCAGGGGCTCGAAGACGCCGGGCGAGAGGTAGTGGACGTGGACGTCGACGATCACGCCGGTGTCAGTCGAGCAGCGCCTTCCGCTGACCGCCGTCGAGCGTGATGATCGCCCCGTTCATGAAGCTGGCACGGGGCGAGGCCACGAACACGGCCACGTTGGCGACTTCTTCCGGCGTGCAGATCCGGCCGAGAGGAATGCTGCGCTCGGCGCGCTTCTGAGCCTCGTCGACGCTGATCTTGCGCATGCGCGCGATGCCGCCGATGAGCTGGTCCCACCGCTCGGTGGCGACCGGGCCCGGATTGATCGCGTTCACGAGGATGTTGTGGCGGCCGTACTGCTCGGCGAGCGCGACCGTCATGGCGAGGTCCGCCGCGTTGGCGGCGCTCGGAGCCAGCTCGATCCCGATGGGCTTGACGCCGTCGTTACCCACGATGTTGACGATCCGGCCGCCGCCCTGGCGCTGCATGTGCGGAATGACGGCCTTGATGCACCGGACGTAACCCATGAACTTGAGCTGGAGCGCCTTCTGCCAATCCTCTTCCGTCAGGTCCAGGATCTCGCCGCCCGGCGCGGCGCCCGCGTTGTTGACGAGGACGTCGATCCGGCCGAAGCGGGCGGCCGTCTCGTCCACGATTCGTTGGACGTCGTCGGGGCGCGTGAGGTCCCCCGACACCGCGAACACCTCCGCCCCCGTCACCTTGGCGAGCTCCTGGGCCGCCGCCTCGAGCGGCGCCTTGCTGCGTGCGCAGATCGCCAGCCGGACCCCTTCCTGGGCGAGCCCGCGCGCGACCGCCTTGCCGATACCCTTGCTGCCCCCGGTGACCAGTGCCACCTGTCCCTTTAGACCGAGATCCATCGCAAGCTCTCCTTCATCTCCGAGGGATGTACGCCCCGGAGTCTATCAGATGTCCGTAGTCGCGCCTCGGGCGGCGCGGCGATCTCCATCTTGCTTGCTCGCCTCGCACGCGGGGGCCCCAGCCCCCGGCCGTGGTGCGGCTCGCACTGCCGCCTTGCGACGGCCTGCAGCGGGCATCACGTCCTATACTCACGGCGTTCGCGGACGCCGCGGTCCGCGGCCGGCCGCCGCAGAAAGGCGGAGACCGGCGAAAGGAGTCGCGATGGCGAAGTATCTCGAGGGAAGCGAGCAGCAGAAGAGCCGGGCGTACTCGCCGGCCGTCATCACCGAGGGCGGGCGCATCGTCTGGCTGGCCGGCCAGACCGCCACGGTGGACGGCGACGGCAAGGACATCTCCGGCAACTTCGAGGCCCAGACGCATCGTGTGTTCGCGCTACTGGACCAGACCCTGCGGCGTGCCGGCGGCACGCTCGCGAGTCTCGTCACGATGACGGTGTTCATCAAGGAGCCGCGCTACGGCGACCGCTTCGTCGAGCTCCGCAAGCAGAAGTTCCCGGACGGCAACTACCCCGGCAGCGCCCTGATCACCGTGACGAACTTCGCACGACCGGGCATGGAGATCGAGATCCAGGCAATCGCTGTCGTCGGGGATCGAGCCTGACGGGCGGGGGCGGTGCCGTAGGGGATCCCGGACCACGCGGCACGTGTCCGCTGCTCCGCGGCGGCGGGGCTCCATCCGGGCGCTCGTATTCCGTCGACGCGTTGCGGGAACGGGTCCGGCGATCCCCTACGGCACCGCCCCCGCCCGTCAGGCCCGATCGCTCCTCGAGTATTGAGACGATCTACTCAGGGAGATGACTCGGTCGTGACGATGGCTCCGATCCGGGCGTCGCCGGCGAGGGCCACACGACCTCTAGTACTACTGTGTCACTAATTATCGTCCACCTCCATGACCACACGCCAGACACGGACGACCTCGGGCCAAGGTCCACGCGAGCAGTCGATACA
>QHSU01000104.1 GCA_003220535.1 Candidatus Rokuibacteriota bacterium | reverse complement strand
GAAGAGCACGGGGAGCACGATGACGCTTCGTGGCGCGGCCTCGAACAGTCCGGAGTTGATCGGGGTCGCCGACGCCGGCACGTTCGTGATCAGACTGCGGGTTCGGTCGATGGCGCACTGCCCGACCAGACCCTCGCCCAGCGCGAGCGCGTCCTTATGTGATCGGGACCCGTGGTCGGCGAACGAGGCGACGAGGTGCAGAGAGGACACCCCTTCGCTGGTCCGCATGTGGTACACGACGCCCTGCTGAGCGTCCACGAGCTTTGCCAGTTCTGACAGGAGCAGGCGTCCCACCGCGACCAGGTCGCGCTGGCCCTGGAGGAGGCTGGCGAACCTGGCCATGTTGCTCTTGAGCCAGTCCTGCTCGTTGGTGCGCTCAGTAGTGAGCCGGAGGTTGTCGATCATCGTATTGATGTGGTCCTTCAGCTCGGCCACTTCACCGCGCGCGTCGACCTGGATCGAGCGGGTCAAGTCACCCTGGGTGACGGCGGTGGCAACCTCCGCTATGGCCCGCACCTGTGTCGTCAGGTTGGCGGCTAGCTGGTTCACGTTGCCGGTCAAGTCCCTCCACGTCCCTGACGCACCCGGCACGCTCGCCTGATTGCCCAGGCGCCCCTCCACACCCACCTCGTGAGCCACGTTGGAGACCTGGGCGGCGAAGGTGGCCAACGTGTCCGTCATACTGTTGATCGTCTCGCCTAGAGCGGCCACCTCACCCTTGGCCCACACTGTCAGCTTCTGCTTGAGGTCGCCGTGGGCCACCGCCGTCACCACTTTGACGATGCCGCGTACCTGCTCCGTCAGGTTGGACGCCATGACGTTGACGTTGTCGGTGAGGTCTTTCCACGTCCCGGCGACGCCCAGCACCTGCGCCTGGCCGCCGAGCTTGCCGTCGGTGCCCACCTCGCGCGCCACCCGCGTCACCTCCGAGGCAAAGGCGTTGAGCTGGTCGACCATCGTGTTGATGGTGTTCTTCAGCTCGAGGATCTCCCCCTTCACGTCAACGGTGATCTTGCGCGACAGGTCGCCCCGGGCCACCGCGGTGGTCACCTCGGCGATGTTCCGGACCTGGGCGGTCAGGTTGCTCGCCATCGAGTTCACGTTGTCGGTGAGGCCCTTCCACGTCCCCGCCACCCCCGGCACCTGCGCCTGCCCGCCGAGCTTGCCGTCCGTGCCCACCTCGCGCGCCACCCGCGTCACCTCCGACGCGAACGACCGCAGCTGGTCCACCATCGTGTTGATGGCCTCCTTGAGCTGCAGGATCTCGCCACGGACGTCGACGGTGATCTTGCGCGATAGGTCACCGCCCGCGATGGCGGTGGTGACCTCGGCGATGTTCCGGACCTGGGCGGTCAGGTTGCCCGCCATTGAGTTCACGTTGTCGGTGAGGTCCTTCCACGTCCCCGCCACCCCCGGCACCTGCGCCTGCCCGCCGAGCTTGCCGTCCGTGCCCACCTCGCGCGCCACCCGCGTCACCTCCGCCGCGAACGACCGCAGCTGGTCCACCATCGTGTTGATGGCCTCCTTGAGCTGCAGGATCTCGCCACGGACGTCGACGGTGATCTTGCGCGACAGGTCACCGCCCGCGATGGCGGTGGTGACCTCGGCGATGTTCCGGACCTGGGCGGTCAGGTTGCCCGCCATTGAGTTCACGTTGTCGGTCAGGTCCTTCCACGTCCCCGCCACCCCCGGCACCTGCGCCTGCCCGCCGAGCTTGCCGTCGGTGCCCACCTCGCGCGCCACCCGCGTCACCTCCGAGGCAAAGGCGTTGAGCTGGTCGACCATCGTGTTGAGGGTCTTCTTCAGCTCGAGGATCTCTCCCTTCACGTCGACGGTGATCTTGCGCGACAGGTCGCCACGGGCCACCGCGGTGGCCACCTCGGCGATATTCCGGACCTGGGCGGTCAGGTTGCTCGCCATCGAGTTCACGTTATCGGTGAGGTCTTTCCACGTCCCGGCGACGCCCAGCACCTGCGCCTGGCCGCCGAGCTTGCCGTCGGTGCCCACCTCACGCGCCACCCGCGTCACCTCCGAGGCAAAGGCGTTGAGCTGGTCGACCATCGTGTTGAGGGTGTTCTTCAGCTCGAGAATCTCGCCCTTCACGTCGACGGTGATCTTGCGAGACAGATCGCCCCGGGCCACCGCAGTGGCCACCCCGGCGATGTTCCGGACCTGGGCGGTCAGGTTGCCCGCCATCGAGTTCACGTTGTCGGTCAGGTCCTTCCACGTCCCCGCCACCCCCGGCACCTGCGCCTGCCCGCCGAGCTTGCCGTCCGTACCTACCTCGCGCGCCACCCGCGTCACCTCCCCGGCGAACACGCCGAGCTGCGCGATCATCGAGTTGACGATCGTGGCCGACCGTAGGAATTCTCCCTCCAGCCGCCGGCCCTCTACGTCCAGCCGCACCGTCTGAGAGAGGTCGCCCTCGGCGACGGCCGCGATGGCGCGGGTGACTTCGGTCGTCGGCCAGATCAGGTCCTCCACGAGGGCGTTGACCGTAGCCTCCATCTCGCCCCACGCCTGGCTCGGGCGGCCGAAAGATACGCGCTGTCGCGTCTTGCCTTCTTTCCCGACGGCTCTGCCGAGCCGTTCAAGCTCGTCAGCGATCCGCGCGTTGCTGGATACGATTTCGTTGAATGCGTCGGCGATCTTGCCGCTGAGGCCCGACCACTCCACGGGGAGCCGGATGGAGAAATTGCCATCGCGGACCTGCTGGAGCGCCCGGAGCAGCGTGGGAAGCACGAGCGAGCTATCAGCCGGGCCGTCTT
Source organism: Candidatus Rokuibacteriota bacterium (assembly GCA_003220535.1). GTDB lineage: Bacteria > Methylomirabilota > Methylomirabilia > Rokubacteriales > CSP1-6 > AR31. The sequence goes on along the minus strand of QHSU01000104.1, from coordinate 20,893 downwards.
CCGACGTCGTCACGACGAGGTCGCGGCGATTTTCCATTGTCATACCTCTGCGTGGGGGGGGCGTGGAGAGGAGATGAAGCCAGCCCAAGGCCTGGGCTTTGAGCACGAGCTGGACCGAGTTCTTCGCGCGGGTCTTGCCGAGGAGGATCGCGCGGAAGGTCTCAACAGTCTTGGGGCTGATCTGACGCCGGCCAGCCCTCGGCGATCAGCAGGGGGATCTCCCGCTCTCGAGAGGTCAGTCCTAGGTCCCGCGGCATACGGCTCGGCAGGCATAGCCCCGGTAGGGCTCCAGCGCAAGACTCGGGCCGGCCGGCAACTCCCAGTGTAGGGGATGTCTAAGTAGGTCCCCTTAAAGGACTTCGCTGGCCTGCAGCCTCAGGATGTCTGTGTCATCGCTCGCGCCAACCAGGCACCCGTTTCCGCATCCCGTGTCAGATCTGACGAAGCTTCCCTCGCTGACCGCCTCGCCGAAGCGCGCGGCACTCGGCGCGGCGCTTCGGCATAGCAGTATTGCCGACTGTGATCCTGCTCTCCGACCACAGCGCGCGACAGGGCTTCTTCGAGCCGGGGCGAGTTCGAGGCCGTATGCGACCTTCTGCCCATGTACCTGCAAGACTTCACCTGCTTCCCTACCTCTCGGGCTGGCGCACGGGCGAGGTCGCGTCTCTCACCTGGGCTGACGCGGACCGTGACACCCGATCGTGCGGCTTCGCCCTGAGTCGTCCAAGAACGGCGAGGGCCGCATGCTGGCCCTAAGCCATCGCGCCGCTCGTGTTCCATCACCGGGGTGCGCCGGTCGGTGACTTCCGCAAGGTCTTGGGCTTCGGCCTGCATCAAAGCCGGGCTCTTTCGGACGGTCGTCTTGGCGGATAGCACCAAGCAGAAGCTCCCCATCAAGCTCTTTCACGATCTGCGGCGTACCGCCGTCCGCAACATGGTCCGCGCGGGGTGTCGCAGCCGGTTGCCATGAAGATCAGCGGCCACCGCACCGCCGCCATTTTCCTGCGCTACGACATCACGACCGAGGCCGACATTCGCGACGCCATGCGCCGGATACAAGCCCACATCGCCGCACAGCCGGTCAAGCCGACCGTGGTCCTCTTGGAGAGCGTCGCGGAGGGGGCGAGCCGGTGAGGACTCGGACACTTCTCGGACAACCGTACAGAAATACGAAAGCGCAGCAGAGCGCCGCGCCTCGTAACTACTTTGTTGGTTATGGCGGGTGGGCTCCCGACGATCGTTGAGTTTCCGCGCGGTTGCTGAACAAGGTCCAGGCCCCTTCGCCGTGTTATACAGCGAGGACCTGCAAGATATCACCGGCGCGGCCGCGGCCAGTCGCGACGACGGCACCATGCTGACCGTGGCGGGGCCTTGGCGTCTTGGGGTCCGATTGGCGGGACAGTGAGGGCTTCGTGACTCAACGGCCCCGTCGCGAACGCCACGAGCCGGAACGGGCCCGCACCGAGAAGGACCCGGTCCGGTCAGTGGTCCACGACGCTCGGTGACGAACACATAGGCAGACGCCAGGGACTCGCGCTGCAGGCGCCGCAGGCCGCGCAGCTCTGGGCCGCGCAGCGGATGGGTGGACGGCACGCCGTTCTCGAGTCGGCTTACGTGAAGAAGCCCCTGCGTCAGATCGACCTGCTCCCACCGGAGCGCCACCAGCTCGCTCACCCGTAGGCCGTGACGGTAGGCGAGCAGGATCAACGTCCGGTCGCGGTGCCCGTGGCGGCCGATTCGCCCGGCCGCCGCCACGAGTCGGTCGACTTCCTCGGGCGTCAGGTGCTCACGGGTCCGCCGCGCGGAGTTCGGCACCCGTCGGGGCGGGGCGACTTTCCCGTTTACGGGGCGTGGCGCCGGAGCCTCGACGATGTGTAAAAAGGGCGGATCCTGGTGCGTCGGCTGAGTGAACTTTCCCGAGATGGGCTCTTTTCGGCATAGAGTGGATGACTCGCGCGCGGCGGGGTCCGATGGCGCCGTCGATCTGCGGTACAGTCGTGGTGGTCATCGCTGCCTCCTCCTCATCTACAAGTCCTGCGCGCTGCGCTCTGGGCATACTGCGGATGGCATCCCATGCGCCACCTCTGACTCAATGCTTGAGGCCTTAAGGATAAGGCATCGAGCAGTTCTGTCAAGACCGTTACTTGACCCCTCCAGCCGACGTCGGCGATGATCGCAGCGTGTGACGATGAAACTTGATCCGCGAGTACGGAAGGCGATTCAGGAACTCGGTCGTCAGGGCGGGCTTATCGGCGGCAAGGCACGAGCCAGAAAGATCGACGCCCATCGGCGCCGCGAGATCGCGCGCAAGGCGGCGCAGGCGCGGTGGAGTAAGGCTAAGAAGAAGCAGTAGTGGACGCGGGGCAGAAAATGGAATACGCCGTGCCGAAGCAGAGTCGATGACGAATGCCTTGGAAGAAAAGCTCGCTCGACGCCGTTCAACGTTTCGACGCACTCGTCGCGGTGAAAGGAGCGGAGCGCGGTGTCCTCTTCGGTTGCCCGATCTACGTCCTCGAGGGTCAGCGCTACGCGACGCTGTACCAGGGCGAGGTCGTGCTGCGCTTGTCTCCCATGGATGCCGCGGATCTGATCTCGAGAGGCGGGCGCGCGTTCGAGCCGATCAAGGGGCGGAGGTCGAAGGACCGGATCATCCTGCCGGAGAATATCTCGGCGAATCCACGCTCGCTGCGGGCGTGGGTAGGCAAGGCCGTCGCCTACGCGCGCTCATAGTGACTCACGGCGCACCGACGATCTGGCACTCGCCGACGGTGCGCCTCATCGCGTTTGACACTCTCGGTACGCAAGCGTAGCCTGACCGGGCCCCGCGGGGTAGGAGGTTCCCATGAACCGTCGCGTGTTCTTGAAGACCGCCGGCGCCGTCGCGGGGCTGGGCGCGATGCCCGGCATCGCGCGCGCGCAGGCCAAAGAGGTGAAGCTCGGCTACATCCTGCCGGTGACAGGGCCGCTGGCGTTCGAGGCCCAGCTCTCCCTCAACGGATTGCAGCTGGCCGTAGACGAGATCAACAACGCCGGCGGCGTCAAGGCGCTCGGCGGCGCCAAGCTCACGCTGTTGTCCGGCGACACCCAGAACAAGGTCGAGCTGGGCAACTCCGAGGCGGCGCGGCTGATCGATCAGGGAATCTCTGCTCTCATCGGGCCCTTCTCGAGCCTGGTGGCCTATTCTGTGCGCCAGGTGACCGAGAAGAACAAGACGCCGTTCATGCTGCTGGCCGCCGTCGCCGACAACCTCACCGAGGGCGGGCTCAAGTGCGTCTTCCGCATGCAGCCCAACGGCAAGGCCATGGCCACGCTCACCATGAACAACATGTTCGAGATGGCCAAGGCCGCCAACACGCCCATCAAGCGCGTGGCTATGATGCACGAGGACGGCAACTTCGGCACCACCATGGGCAACCACGTGGAGGCCTTCGCCGGTAGGCTCGGTTATTCGCTGGTGCAGCGCATTCCCTACAGCCTCAAGTCGCCCGACTTCACCGCCGAGCTCTCCAAGGTGAAGGCCTCCAAGCCCGACCTGCTGGTGATCAGCGGCTACTACGGCGATTCGAGGCTTATTGCGGAGACGGCGTCCAAGCTCCGCATCGGCGTCCACGCGCTGGTGGGCCTCGCCAACGCCGCGTACTCCAATCCGAAGTTCATCGCTGACAACCGCGAGCTGACCGACCAGCTCTTCGACGGCAACTACTGGCACAACCCGCAGTCGCCGCGGGCCAAGGCCGTCTTCGCCGCCTACGAGCAGCGCTTCAGCAGCACGATGACCTCGCACGGTGTCCAGGCCTACATGGTCATCCACGTGCTGAAGGCCGCGCTGGAGCGGGCGGGCTCGGCCGACCGCGACAAGCTGCGGGATGCGCTGGCCAGGACGAACCTCGCCGATCACATCCTGCCTCAGGACGCGATCAAGTTCGACGACACCGGCGAGAACGTCAACGCCACGCCGGCGCTGCTGCAGGTGCAGAACGGCAAGCCGGTGGTGGTGGGCCCGGCGCGCTTCGCCGAAGCCACGCCGGTGTTCCCCGTTCCCAGGTGGCACGGCTAACGCGCTGATCCGGAGGTGACCGCCGACCTCCTGCTGCAGGCTGTCGTCAGCGGGCTCCTGCTGGGAGGCGTGTACGGGCTGGTCGCCTCCGGGCTGTCGCTCATCTTCGGCGTGCTGCGCATCATCAACTTCGCCCACGGGGCCGTGATGATGCTGGCCATGTACACGACGTACTGGCTCTTCACGCTGCTGAAGGTTGATCCCTATCTCTCGATCCTCGTCACCGGGCCCTCCTTCTTCGTGCTCGGCATGGTCATCCAGCGCCTCGTCATCGAGCCCAACCGCTTCGCAGCCGAGCACAATCAGCTCATGCTCACGCTGGGGCTGGCGCTCGTCCTCGAGAACCTGGCGTTGGTGCTCTGGCAAGGCGACTTCCGCACCGTGCGGCCGCCCTACGCGAGCGCCTCGTTCATGCTGGGCGAGGCGCTGGTGGAGGTGCCGAGGCTGGTCGCCTGCGGCGGCGCCGTCGTGATGGCGCTGGCGCTCTTTGCGTTCCTGCGGCTCACTGACGTGGGCAAGGCGATCCGCGCGCTGGCCGAGGAGCCGGAGGGCGCCATGCTCATGGGCATCGACGTCGGTCGCATCCGCGCGGTGGCCTTCGGCATCGGCTCGGGCTGCGTGGCGGTGGCCGGCGCGCTAGTGACGCCATTCTTTTACGTCGCGCCCGACGTGGGCGAGTCGTTCAACATCATGGCGTTCGTGGTGGTAGTGCTCGGTGGGATGGGCAACTTCGTGGGCGCGCTGCTGAGCGGCTTCATCGTGGGGCTGGCCGAGTCGCTTGGCGCCACGCTCATGCCCGGCTCGCTCAAGCAGTTGGTCGTCTTTGCGCTGTTCGTCCTCGTGCTGCTCTTCCGGCCGGCGGGACTCGTCGGAGGTGGGCGTGGCCGCTGAGGTCGTCGCGGGCCTGGCGGTCGGCATCCTGGTCGTCGCGCCACCCTTTCTGCCGCCGTACTTCCTCGAGATCCTCATCAGCGTGATGCTGTTCGGCTATCTCGGCGCGGCCTGGAACATCCTGGGCGGCTACGCCGGTCAGTTCTCGTTCGGCCACGCCGCCTACTTCGGCATCGGCGCCTACACCTCCACGCTGCTCTTCCTCACGCTGGGTCTCACGCCGTGGCTCGGCATGCTGGCCGGAGGTGTGCTGGCCGCCGTTTTCGGGCTCTTCGCCGGCTATCTCTCGTTCCGCTATGGGCTGCGCGGGCCGTACTTCTCGCTGGTCACGCTGGCCTTCGCCGAGATGCTGCGGGTGGTCGCCGTCAACACGAAGGCGGTGGGCTCCTCGCTCGGACTGGTCATCCCCAACCGCGAGTCGGCGCCGCTCAACTTCGTCTTCGCCGGCAAGCTGCCGTACTACTACGTGATCCTGGCCATGGCGCTGGCCGCCGTGTGGATCACGCGGCGGCTGGAGCGCAGCAAGCTCGGCTACTCGCTGCTGGCCATCCGCGAGAACGAGAACGCCGCCGAGGCGGCCGGCGTGGACTCGCTCGGCATGAAGCTGCGGGCGATGGCGCTTTCCTCCTTCCTGACCGCGCTGGGCGGCACGTTCTACGCGCAGTACTTCGCCTACATCGATCCCACCATCACGTTCGGCCCGTCGGTGTCCATCCAGGGCCTGCTGCAGGCGATCGTCGGCGGCGCCGGCACCGTGCTGGGCCCGGTGATCGGCGCTTTCGTGCTCACGCCGATGTCGGAGCTCTCGCGGGCGGCGTTCCGCGGGCGCGCCGGGGTTGACGTCATGCTCTACGGCCTCGTGCTGATCCTCGTCATCTCGTTCCTGCCCAACGGCTTGATGGGCTGGGTGCGCCGCCGGCGCCGGGCGTGATGCTGCTCGAGGTCGACGGCGTCACCAAACGATTCGGCGGGCTTACTGCGGTGAACCGCTTCAGCCTGAGCGTCGGCGCTGGCGAGATCGTTGGTCTCATCGGGCCCAACGGCGCCGGCAAGACCACGGTCTTCCACCTGATCTCAGGCTTTCAGGCGCCCACCGAGGGTGCCATCCGATTCAAGGGCGTCTCCATCGCCGGCGCCAAGCCGCACGCCATCTGCCGGCGCGGCCTGGCCCGCACCTTCCAGATCGTGCAGCCCTTCGTCAATCTCACGACGCTGGAGAACGTGATGGTGGGCGCCTTCAACTGCACCGACGAGGTGGGCATGGCCCGCCAGCGGGCCGTCGAGGTGCTGGACTTCGTCGGCCTTGGTGGCCGGCGCAACGTGGCGGCCCGCGAGCTGACGCTGCCCGATCGCAAGCGCCTGGAGATGGCGCGCGGCCTCGCCACGCGGCCCGAGCTACTGCTGCTCGACGAGGTTATGTCGGGGCTGAACCCGACCGAGATCGAGGAGGTCATCGGCCTCATCCGTCGCATCCACGCCCAGGGCGTGAGTCTGCTCATCATCGAGCACGTGATGCGCGCCATCATGGCGCTCTCCCAGCGAATCGTGGTGCTCCACCACGGCGAGCAGATCGCCCAGGGCCCGCCCGAGGACGTCGCGCGCGATCCCAAGGTGATCGAGGCCTACCTGGGGAAAGAATCGTGAGCCTGCTCGAGCTCTCCGCCGTCGACGTCGCCTACGGCGACCTGCCAGCGCTGCGCGGCGTGAACGTGGTCGTCGAGGCCGGCGAGACGCTGTCGGTGGTGGGCGCCAACGGCGCTGGCAAGACTACGATGCTGCGCACGATCTCCGGTCTGCTGCGGCCGCGCCGTGGCGAGGTGCGCTTTGAGGGCGAGCGGATCGACCGCCTGCCCTGCCACCGGGTGGTGGAGCTCGGCGTGGTCCACGTGCCCGAGGGCCGCAAGGTCTTCCCCAGCCTCGCCGTGCGGGAAAACCTCGAGCTCGGCTCCTACACGCGCGCGGCGAAGGTCCGGCGGGCCGACAGCCTCGAGCGGGTCTTCACGCTCTTCCCGCGGCTGCGCGAGCGGGTGAGGCAGCCGGCCGGCACGCTGTCGGGGGGCGAGCAGCAGATGCTGGCGATCGGGCGTGCGCTCATGGCGCTGCCCAAGCTGCTCATGCTCGACGAGCCTTCGCTCGGCCTGGCGCCGCTGATCGTGAAGGAGATCTTCGCCATTATCGGCGAGATCAACCGGGCCGGCGTGACCGTGCTGCTGGTGGAGCAGAACACGCGCCAGGCCCTGGCCCTCTCCCGCCGCGGCTACGTGCTGGAAAGCGGCCGCGTGGTCTTGGTGGGGAGCGGCGAGGAGCTGCTCAGCAACGAGCACGTTCGCCGCGCCTATCTGGGCCTGTGAGCCCCGCTGGCAGAGTTCATCAAGGGAGAGCAGCACGACCTCTTTCTAGATCCCGAGACGGCCGCATCGTCTGTTTGGGATTGGACAGCACGGGCCTGCCCGCTGCGCTCGAGCAGATCAACCAGCCACCACCACGTGCCCGAGGCCTCGATGGCCACCGGCGTCCGTGGGGGCAGTTGCGCGAAGAACGCTTCCAGCCGCGCCGGTTCGTTGGCGAGCCGCCGCTGGGCGATCTCACCGTCCTCGGTCAACACCGCGATCTGCGACATGCGTTTGTGCAGGTCCACCCCGACATGTACCATCGCCTCGGCCTCCTGTGTCAGAGAGCTTTGCCCGCTCCTCTGGCTCGCCAGCCTAGTGCAGGCTGGGCAGGAGGCCAACGCACTTATGACATCAAGATCCTCAACGGCGCCAGGCCGGCCGACCTCCCCGTCGAGCAACCCACCAAGTTCGAGCTGGTCATCAACCGCCAAGGATCGACAGCGCTCACCATTCGTCGTAGAGCTATCCCGGGGACAGACGGAGATCGCCACAGATATCCAGACGATTCCGCTCCGCCCATGCCGCGTCGCGAGGCGACTGACAGGCAGCTGGCCATGGAATTCCCATAGATTTCTTCGGGCCTGGAGACGATGTTCGACAGCGACCTGCGGCTACCGGCGGCCCTCCAAAGCGGCGCCTCGCTCCCTGTCAGCGCGTTGGAACGATCACCTTTTCTTCGACCGTGCAACTGCCACCTCGGCCTCGGCCGACTCTACCGGTGCACGGGCAAGCGGCTGGAGGCGCAGGAACACCTCACCACCACGGCGGCGATGTACCGCGAGATGGGCAGGCTTTTGGCTGGAGCAGGCGGAGAGTGAGATGAAGGAGTTGGGGTGAAGGCGCCAGACTCCACCGTCGCGGTTCTCGCCGATGGCGTTGTGGCCCTGAGCGTCGAGCGCTACCTGGACGAGCTGCGGTTTGTGGCATGGCTTACACGATCCCTTCTCGTTGGACTTCCGGGCGTAGGCGGCGATCATGACTTGAGTCGCTTCTCCCACTCGGGCTTGACGACCGCATGGAGCTGTCGGCTCGCAGCGACAAGGTGTGCCCAAGCGGCAGGCGTGGCCCTCCGGCAGAATTCCTGTATCGCCCCAAAGTAGGCCACCAGGGCCTTCTCAGTGGGCTTCCGGCGTGATCGGAACTGGTGCGGGGCGTCCAGGACTAGCTTCACGTCAGAGAGCTTCGCCGTCGCCATCACGTCTCCTCCGCCTCCTCCCACGTCGCAACCCCTTCGGTACCTCGACGCGCCTGAATTCACCGGTCTCCGGATCCCGCGCGACAAGCTGAGGACGCAGCTCGACTCGCCGCGACGACTCCCGCGGCGCCCTCTTTCGGGGTTTTGCGGTGGCGCTCGCCTCTGCTAACGCGGGCGGCGTGACGGCGCGCGGGCACGGTTAGTGCTGCGCGCAGGGAGAAACTGCCGCTAGTTTGGAATCAGGAGTAGGACGAGAAGCTTATCGGAGGGGGACGAGGGCCAGCCGCCGGACCAAGCGACACCGGCCGGCCGGGCTCCGGCAGTTCGACGGGCACTGCGGGGACCCAGACTGGCCCTGCATCGGCTGAGGACGTTACGGCGATCGCGTAGACGCCGGAGATGAAGACGACCACATTGTCGAAATCGTCGTCATCCCAGTACCCACCAAGCCACGTGGGGTCGGGCGGGTCCGCATAGGCGACCGGGGCCAGCCCGATGAGCAGGGCGACGACGCCCAACGCGACAATGCGGCTCGCACGAAGCACACGGTATGATCACCCTCGTGCCAGTCGGAGTCAAGGTCGCTCAAGAAGGATCAGTCGTGTTCCCCTCCGCATGTCTCAACGCCTCCCACGCCGCCCGCTGTGTCGCCTGCCACGGCGTGCGCTCCCACGCCGAGCCCGTCGCACTCGTCGGGGAATGCTCCATCCCGGTCGTGTGTAGAAGGTGGCCCGCCAGCCCTTCTCGTCGTAGCGAGTGAGCTGGAGGTCGTAGCCCTGGCGCGCCATACCGACAGCGACTCGTCCGATGCCAGACCAGGAGTCGAGCCAAGTGCGGAGCGTGTGAAGGGCGCGGTCGTAGGACAGCATGGGGAGCTCGGCGAAGCCGAGAGCAGCTCTTAGAAGCTGGCCGCGTTCGTCGAGCACGCGCTACTCGATCACCTGGTCCGCCCGCAGCAGAGCGTCTGAGGGAGCGTGAGACCAAGCGCCTTCGCAGTCTTGAGATTGATGACCAGCTCGAACTTACTCGGCTGCTGGACCGGTCACCCGTATGAGCGGACGCCGAGATCAAGTGAGGCGACCTCTCGCAGGTGGAACCTTCCTGCGCAACGAACGCACTCGGCGACCTGGTGGTCCCGACAGTAACAGTAGATGAAGAGGAGTGTGCGTTCCTCGGTGCTCAGAACACGAGGGCGACGACAATCGAGATGGCCGAGAAGCCCGAAGTCGAAGACGATGGTGTCCTCCGGCGAGATCGTCCGAGAGCACTCCGGGCACGTCGCGGTCCGCTGTTCCGCCACTGGATCACGGCATTGTGCACGCCGGCATGGACCGCGTCTTCAATTGCCGCCTGAAAGGCCGTGAACGTCGTGAACGAGGCTACGGTGCGTGCGCCAGGTCATCGCGCCACTCCTTTCGGCCCGCCCCGGGTCCATGGTGTCGGGGAGATCCATCCAGGTCAACGCGATTACTTGGAACGTCAGGCCTTGGGCGACTAAAGAGTCTACTCGGTGAAGCGGCGACTGGCCGTCAAATGGCCGGAGAGGCGAGCGAGGCGATGGCGCGCACGCCCCCCGATTCGCTGGGGGGACACGTCAATCTCGGGGGACCGTACGCACCCCCGGGAGGGCGGGAACGCGGTGTAACCTCGGCCTCTCACTGCACGCCTGGCGCAGGGGAAAAGAGTCCCCCTCTACGGGGCGCGTTTGTTCCTCCAGCGAGCGAGCGCCGCCTTTCGGGCTAGTGCCGCTCGTTGAGCCGTGCTGGTGCCTTTCCACCGAACCTGAACCGCCTTCCGCGCCGCCATGCTCTGGGAGCTCCTGACCAACCCCGTCAGTCTGAAGGATCGCCGCTTTCATTGCCGAGCCGAGCCCAAGCTGGGCGACCCGCCCGGCCCTCTCGCCCGGCACTACCGGGCGACGCTCGGCGGCACCTGGTACAGATACTCCTTCAGGTACTCGATCTCCGCCCCACGCTCCTCGATGGCGACCCGCATGAGATCGCGGATCGACAGCATGGACAGGAGGCGGTCGCCGCTGATGACGGGCAGGTGGCGAATGTTGGCCTGATCCATCTTGTTCATCGCGGACTGATAATCCTCCTCCGCGTCCGCAACGACGAGCTCCGAGGTCATCACCTCCTCCAGCCGCGTACGAGCGGGGTCGAGCCGCCGGTCGACCACCCGACGCGCGACGTCGCGCTCGGAGAACACCCCGCAGAGCCTCTCGCCGTCGAGGACCGCTACGATCCCGACGTTGTGGGCGGCCATCATTCGGCAGGCGTCGGCGACTGTCGTGTCGCGTTGGAGCGTGAAGAGGAAGCCGTGGCGCATGATGTGCCGGAGCGTCTTCATGGCGCACCCCCAAGGTGTCCGAGCCGTTGGCGACTTCCGCGAATGAGGTGATCGTACCATCGAACGCGCCGGTGCAGCAGGTGACGCGGGTAATGGCGAAGACGTTCAAGAATCTGTCCCGAGAGCACGGCACCAACCTCGACGACTCCCCGGAGCGCGGCGTGGTCGAGCTGACCGACGGCGCCGGGCGCGGCAAGCCGAGAAGGTCGAGCTGCTGCAGTGCCTCCCTCGACGGCGCAGCCCCCCGTCGCCCAAGCCCCGTCGCCCGAGCCGGCGCCGGCCGAAGCGATCGAGCCCGCCGGGAACGGCTACCCCTCACCGTGGCGTGCCGTGTGGCGTGGTGTTTGAGCGGTGGGTGACGTCGGTAGACGCGGCGACCGAGCTAGGTCAGTCGGGCCTGCGGTGGCCAGGCTCAACTGAGAAGATGCACGTTCTCGTAGCCGCGCCGAGTTTGGGAAGAATGAGTGTGACGAGGGCGCTCGGCAAGAGCTACGCCGTGCGCTTGTCAAGCAGGTGCCTCTCGTTATCCCAGATCCGGAAACAGAGGGCATGGAACTGACGGAGCCTCCGGCCGCCCTCCGAGGTAGCCCCCACCATCGCCATCTGATCCGACGTAACGTTCGCCCCGCAGGCGTCGCACATTTGTCCGCCGCCTGGAATATCCTGAACCTTCGTCATTCTGCCACGCGGCAGACGACCGTCCTGGAGTCTGCGCCGGATGACGAAGCGAACAATGTCCAGGTCCATGCGACCATCCTCAGTCGATAGAACGTCGGTTCTCCATCACGTCTTACCTCCAAAAGCCCTGGGGCACCTTCGCCACCGTCGCGCCACGATCTTCCCCACCCTCGGCGCTGAGTTAGCGGCGCAAATACCCCACGCAGGTGCCGCCGTTAACGTCGCTATTCGTCCCGTCCGGTCAGAGGGTGTTGGGACCACACCACATTCTTGACGTTGACCTCAGCAAGGTTGGCGCCGGTGAGGTCGGCGCCCGTCAGGTAGGCCCCCGGCGAGGTTGGCTCCTTCGAGGTCGCAGCCGGCGAGCGAATGCCGGCCCGAACCCGTCGACTGTTCTTCCGGGCGGCCACCGCGGTCGCAACGCGTAGGCCGGATGAGTATGCCGCCTCGGATCCCGTCGCGAACGCGGCAGCGCGCCCTGTCCTTGTCGCCGTCCTCGGAGTTAGCTCACCGTGGCGCCAGTCGGCCACCGTGATAAGGAAGATCCGTGCCAGCGATGCCGGCCGGACCGCCTCGCTGCGTTCCCAGGGGCTTACCGCCAGACAGCACAGCGGAGACGATGAAAAGTGTTTCCAGGAGGCGGGCTGTGCCTTTCACATAGGGAATGCGAAATACCCAATCCGTTCTCGCCGGCCCTCGAGCTGTCGGAGACCCCTCGGGCTCCTCCGGTTCCTCGCACGTCGCGAACCCCTTGGTCCCTCGACGCGCGCGAACTCGCCGGCCGCTGGATCCCAGAGCTGGTCACTCAAGGGCGACGGGCCCGGGCGCTCGCCGCGGGCGGCCGGCTGGCTCTCGGCCCGCTTCGGCCGCCGCCGGTTCTTCCTGATCTGCACGGTGCTCTTCACCGTGAGCTCGTTCCTCGCCTTCAAGGCGGTGCATCGCAGGCCGAGTCGCGTCTTTCCTTCGGATGCGGGGCGCTACGAGCGATGAGGAATAACTCTGAGATTTTTCGAAAGATTCATGATCAGGTCCTCGGTGACGCCGTCCGCGAAATACTCCTGGTCGGCATCAGCGCTCAAATTGCTGAATGGCAGAACAACGATTGACGGACGAACTATCGACAAGAATACTCCACCGCGATAAGGCTGCACGCTCCCGGGTTGAGCGCGCCGCTCAGCGGCGGCCGTGGAGGATGTCGCACCAGCGCCGGTTGTCGTCGCCGCCCGCCTCGGCGCTCCCCGACAGGTACGCGGACGCGGTCACCAATTCGTCGTCGGTGCCGTCACGCGCCGGAGAGTGGGATTCGCACCAGCTCACGTCGAGGATTTCCTGGCTCGGGTCGGCATCAGGCTCACAACCGGGACAGTAGGCACGGGCGACACACGCAGTGTCCGGGAGGTAGTCCGTCACCGATCTATGGCGAGGATCAGCATCGCCATTCCTTTCTCACTCCGGTTCCGATAATTCAATGAACAGGCTGCGATTCAGGAACCATAGGCAACTCGCGTGCCACGCGGGGACGACGACGCTGGAATAGCTCATTGCAACACGTAAGCGAAGAACGAGTAGAAAATGTCTGCACCACACAGCGCAAGACCTTTCATCCTTGTCGCAAGTAATTCCACTTCCGGAAACAAGCATTCCTCGGCGACCTGTATTTAGTCCAAATCGACGTGCTCAGCCTTGTGCGCGAGGTGCGTGCGCCCATCCTTCAGTCCACACTTCTCACTAGAGCGGTGGGAGCGATTGACTCCAATATAAGAATCCTGAGGACCTTCAGCGTGATCTCGACGCGCTCCGCCGAGCGGGCTTCAACTGATCATTCGGATTGGTTTTAGCTGCTGGGCTTGCCATCGACTACATCTGCTCCCTAGATCAATCAGGTCTAGGAACCGAGCGACCTCATAAATCACCAGGTTTAGGGACAACAAAAAAGCGCGCGCCAGCGCACGCTCCGTCTACGCTATGATCGACGCGCTCGGAGCGCTCCACACGAAGATCCGCTCGGTGGTCGGCTGACTAGGAAGGCACCGACGCTGCGACGTCACTCGTGGAGTTGACGTCAAGGCAGGCAAACGCGCGGGTGCCTGCTCTGGACGAAAAGCAGTTCACGATGCCGGGCTCGAAGTATAGGGGGCGTATATGGCTGATCTCCCGAAACGGGAACTCGGGCGGACGGGGCTTCGGGTCACGATGTTGGGATACGGCGCGATGGAGCTGCGGGGAGTCCCGCGCGGCCGTGAGGTCACCGAGGCGCAAGCAGAAATCATTCTCCACACCGCGCTCGACGCCGGCATCAACTACATTGATACCTCGATCGACTACGGACTCAGCGAGGAGCGTATCGGGCGCTACATTGCGAACCGGCGCTCCGAGTACTACTTGGCGAGCAAATGCGGCTGCGTGGTCGGCGCGACCCCTGCCCCACGAGGGCAGCGGAACCCACACGTCTTCACGCGCGACAATATCGTCGCGGGTGTCGAACAGAGCCTCGTCCGCATGAAGACGGAGTACATCGACGTGCTCCAGTTCCACGCCTCTCCGTCCAAACAGACGCTGGAGGAGCACGACGCCCTCGACGCGGTGCTCTCACTCAAGCGGGCGGGCAAGGTGCGGTTCGTCGGCATGTCCGCCACGTTGCCGCACCTCGCGGATCACATCGCGATGGGCGTCTTCGATGTTTTTCAGATACCGTACTCGGCCGTGGAGCGGGAGCACGAGGCGATCATTACCGCCGCTGCCGACTCGGGAGCGGGCATCGTCATCAGGGGCGGCGCTGCCAAGGGTGCTCCATCCGGGGGAGGACAGGCAGGTACGCAATGGGAGCGCTGGCAGAAGGCACGCCTCGATGACGTGCTCGAGGGCATGACCCCGATGGAGTTCATCCTTCGCTTCACCTTCACCCACCCGAACATGGCCACGAACATCGTCGGGACGATCAACGCGGCGCATCTGCAAAATAATATCGACGCCCTGCTACAAGGGCCGCTCCCGCCGGCCCTGTATGCCGAGGCCAAGCGTCGGCTCGCGGCCGCGGGCTCCGCACCGTAGCCTCGCCCTCGTTAGCGAGACGCATGCACACGGTCAACGTCCTCGTCATTCAGCCCATCGTGGACGAGGAGCTGGCGCACATCGCGCGCCTCGACGCGCGGCTCTGCATCATTGACGCCCGCGGCTGGTTCGATGACGAGATCCGGCAAACCTGGCCCCAATGGACCGTGGAGCGCTACCTAGGAAAGCGCCCATGTCCGCCCAGCACACGCGCGGAGCGCGACCGCCTCCTGGCTCAGGCAGAGGTGATCCTGGGCGGCTGGCCGTTCCCCCTCGATCTACGGGCGCGGGCGCCACTTCTGCGGTGGTTTCATCAACGCCCGGCGGGGGCCAGCAATTTGCTGCGTGGGGATCTGTGGGGCAGTGATGTCAGCGTCACCACATCGCGAGGCTATGGCAATACTGGGCCCATGGCCGAGTATGTCCTGGCCTGTTTTCTACACTTCGCCCGCGGCTTGCACCGGGCCTACCGCGACCGACAGCGGCAGCATTTTGAGCACGGCGCCTATCAGCCAATCCTGGTCGAAGGCAAGACCGTATGTGTCATCGGCGCCGGTGGGATCGGGCAGGCGGTCGGATGTCTGTGCGCCGGGGCTGGGATGCGCGTCGTCGGGACGCGGCGGCACGTTTCGCCCGGGGACGCTTTGCCCTCAGGATTTAGCCGTCTCGAAGGTCCCGAGCAGATCTATCCCCTGCTGGGGGAGAGTGACTTTGTAGCCGTCTGTTGCCAGTGGACACCGGAAACGACCAGCTTGATTGGTCGCCGGGCGTTTGCGGCCATGCGTCCGGGGACGGTGCTGGTCAACGTGGCCCGTGGAGAGATCATTGACGAAGAGGCGCTGATCGCTGCGCTGGCGGCGGGGACGCTGCGTGGCGTTGGTCTGGACGTCTACATCGGGGAGTTCGAGCACGCCCCCGATCGCCGCCTCTGGCAGGACGAGCGCGTGTTGATTACGCCGCATATCTCCGGTGGTACAGATGTGGCGCAGCATCGGGTCGTCGAGGTGTTCTCCGACAATCTGCGCGCATATCTGGACGGGCGACCGCTCGCCAACGTGATTGAGTGGGCTCGGGGTTACTAGACGCGGCCATGCCAGCGATCCCGTCCAGGAGCCGGACGATCTGGGCGACCGGGCTCAGGTCCCATCACCCGCCATGTCGGAAGTACTCCTGCACGGCCGCGACGACCTCGTCCACTTCCGCCTCCGCATGGCCCGCCGAGATCGGAAGCGAGAGAATTTCTCCCACGAGCCGCTCGGTCACGGGCAGCGAGGGAGCGCTCAGGTGCTGAATCGCGGGTTGGCGATGGGCCGGCACCGGATAGTGGATACCCGTCTCGACACCGCGCCCGGCGAGGAAGGCCCGGAGCGCGTCGCGCTCCGGAGTACGGATCACGAACAGATGGTAGACGTGGCGTCCTTCCGGGCGCTCGCGGGGCAGCTCGACTGGCACGCGCGTCAGCCCCGCGCGGTAGCGGGCGGCCAGCGCGCGGCGGCGATCGTTCATTGCCTCGAGCCGGCGCAGCCCCACGCGGCCGGCCGCCGCGTTCAGCTCGTTGAAGCGGAGATTGAAACCGATCTCGACGTGGAGGTCCTTCCCGCGGCGACCGTGATCCCGGAGCCGCCGGCACTGGTCCGCCACGACGACGTCGTCGGTGGCCACCGCGCCGCCGTCGCCGAGAACAGTGAGATTCTTGGAAGGATAGAAGGAGAAGGCGCTGGCGCGCCCGAAGCTTCCCACGGGTCGGCCGCGCCAGCCGGCGCCGATGGCCTGGCAGCAGTCCTCCACGGCCCAGATTCCGCATCGGGAGACGAACTGACTCACGGCGTCGAGATCGACAGCCTGGCCGTAGAGGTGCACGGGGACGACCCCAATGGTGCGCGGGGTGACCTTTGCGGCGGCGTCCACGACGTCCAGGCCGTAGGTGTCATCCACATCGACGAAAACCGGCGTGGCTCCCGCGAAGACGATGGCCTCGATCGTCGGAAACGCCGTGTGGGAGGGCACGAGGACTTCGTCACCGGCCTTGACGCCGAGCGCCCGGAAGCTCAGCCAGAGGGCGGCCGTGCCCGAGCTGGTGAGCACCACGTGGCGGACGCCAATCGATCGCGCAAGCGCCGCCTCGAACTCCCGACACTCGGCGCCCAGAATGTAGTGACCTGACGCGATGGCGGCCCACACGGCCTCCTTGATCTCGTCGTCAACCGGCGGACGTGACAGCGGGATCGACGTCGAGCGGATCAGCGCGGGCCTGGCGATGCCGACCATAGGGACCTCTCCTTTTCGGGCAGCGTCGTCAGCGGTCTCAGGCGTGCGCTGGCCACACGTCGTCGCGACGACACGGGGTGACGGGTGGCCGAGAGGGCCGAGTTCTTCACGGCGCGGGACAGCCTGGCGGTTCGAGCCGTAGCACGGAAAAGCGCAGGCCGTTCACCATCCCCGCGCCGATCGCCGGGGCGGGGCAGGTAGTTGACCATTGCGGCAGCAGTCGATTCGCCACGGCCAGATAGCCGTGTTCCAGTCGACGGCCCGGGGCGGCGGGCGTGGAGAGGGTGCGAACCGGGATCACGGGCCGCCCGAGGTAGAAGGTCAGCACGAGATCCGGCACGTCCGCGGCATAGAGCGGCGCCTCGAGCTTCACGGTCTCCGGACCGAGAGCGCTGAGATCCGTGCGCGCGTTGTGGCGGGCGTCGTCGTTCAGCTGCCACAGAACGATCCCCACCGCCACCAGGGCTGCGGTGGCGATGCTCAGCACTTTGCGATGGGGGATATTGACGCGCTGATACCAGGCGGCGATAAGCAGGGCCGCCGGCGGACAGAGGGGCAAGTAGTAGCGCATTCGCTGCTCCTTGCCGATCGCCACGAACAGGAACATCACGCCCGCCCACACGAGCAGGAAGACGACCTTCCGTCCGGGCCGTCGCGCATCCGTCGCGAGGGCCGCCACCCCCGCGAACGCCAGTAGCGGAGACCATGGGAGCAGGATGGCGAGCGTCTGCGCGAGAGGTTCTACGAGGGCGCGCCCGCGCCAGGGCGCGAAGGGTACATACCACGTCAGCCAGTCCGTCGCGACGGTGTCGCGCCAGAACTGGTCGCTCGCCGTTCGCATTGTGAGCATGAACCAGGGCGCAATCAGCAGCGCGACGAGGAGAACTCCGCGGGAGAATGCCAGCCGCCTGATGGCCGGCCAACCGCCCGTCCACGCGGCGAAGACGACGACGACCCCCAGTCCGAGAAGCGCCACGGGGCCTTTCGTCCAGAATCCCAGGCCGAGCAGGATGTAAAAGCCGATCAGGAACACGCGTCGGTCGTCGAACTCGGCGCCGACGAAGGCGGCCAGAGCTGCGGTGAGAAACAGACACATCGTCATGTCGGGCATCGGCGCCCGGGCCATCGTGAAGACTCCGCCCGTCGTCACGACGATGAACCCGGCCGCCAAGCCGGCGGCGCGGCCCCACAGCCGCCACCCGATCCACGAGGTCGCCAGCGACACACCGAGGGCGGCGATGAGGGACGGCCACAGCGCGCTCGACTGCGAGACCTCTCCTCCTGGCCCCGCCGCCACTGCGACGAGCCATGCGAATAGAGGAGGCTTGTTGAGGTAGGGCACGTCGCCCAGGCGCGGCGAGAACCAATGGCCGTTGGCCAGGATGTCGCGCGCCAGCACCGGAAACCGCGTCTCGTCGTTCGAGGCGAGGACGCGGACGCCGAAGTCGAAGAAGAGCAGCGTGATCACAACTGCCGAGAGCGCGAATAGGCCCGCGCCGCACGCGAAGGCCCGGTGCGCCAGGTGGCGCCGCTCGGGAGTGGGTCGCGGGCCGACCCTCGGCACCTCAGCGCGCGACGGCTGGGTCCGGGCCGGGCTCCGCCGAGCGGCACGAAGCAGCACCGAAGAAAGAACTTCCAGACACCCCACGGGCACCTCTCCTGGGTACGGGCTCAGGCGGAGCGTCAGGGGGCGCACGGGGAAGGAACTGCCACACGCACGCCGACGGGCGCACCATCGGAACCTCGGTTCTGCGGTCGGGGCTACGAGACGGGGGAGGGCGCTACGGGAGGTGCTCTGGGGGAGACTTCAGCCCGGACTGGCGTCGTGGCAACGATGAGGTCGGGCAGCTTTACACGCGCAATGGGCACCCACAGCGGCACCATGTCGGTGGATGGCACCAACGGGACGTCGTACGAGCCGAGGATGTAGTCGACGATCTTGTCGAAGTCGTCGTCATCCCAGAATCCAGCGATGAACAGCGGGTCCGGTGGGTCGGCGTATGTGAGGGGCGCGAACCCGATCAGCAGGCACGCGATGAAGACCACAAGGAGGCGTGCGTACCACGACATACCGATTACCTACTCCGCATCCTCAGCGTGGTCAAGATTCTTCGCGGCCACGCCTTGACGGTGCTCGGCGAGGCTCGCAGCTTACTCCGGGGCCGCAGGCTTGAAGCCTATCTCTTTGCCGCTACCCTCAAACACCTGAATCGTGATCACCGCGTCCCACCTAATGAGGAGCTGGGTCGACGCAAATTGCCAATTGACCTGCTTCACGCCAATGGCAATCGGACGGAACTCTTGAATCGTGTCGGTCCTGAGCCAGAGCCCCACACCAACCTCCTCGACAATGGCTCCCTGAATCGCCCATCGGCTGGGCTTGTTCGCGGGCGCGGCGCCGACTATGAGCCTTGCGTGGTCGTCGTGAAGCCAGACCGCAACTTCCCTTGAGTCCATCACTACTGCGTCCCGGGCAAAATCTTGGGCAAATTGACGCGGGCCACCGAAGCGGCCACCTTGTAACTATCTGAAAAAATGGTGGGCTCGACGGGATTTGAACCCGCGACCTCTGGATTGACAGGCCTGTTCCACACCTCGCAGTGGTTTTGCATATGACGCGCCATCATTGTACGTCTCGGTATATCGCGCTCTTAGAACGCTCGTAGGAAGGGCCTAGACCCCCTGCTGCTCGATGGTGCGTGTAAGTTTGGGGTGAGTGCTGCGGGCGAGGCTCCCGCCGTGCCAAAGCCCAGGTAGCGCCGCGAGCACTACCCACTCGACCATGCTCTCCGACCTCACGGCCTTTGTCCTCGTCGGCGACGTCCAGCGAGCCCGGGACTGCGGGCTCCCTTGTGACGGTCGCCTGCTCATGTGGCGTCACGTTCGAGCGGTGGGTCACCGAGCTGGACGCCGCCCGGGATCTGCTGCGGCCGGAGTTGCCAGAGGAAAGAGCGAAGTCAACCGAAGCTTCAGCACGTAGAACCGGTACGGATCGCCGGTGCCGGACCAGTTCGCATGCCGCCGTCGGAGCTCCGCGCCGAATCGCAGATTGAGTCCAACGCTTGCGCCTTCCTTCGCGTGACCGACGACCCACTGATACCCGGCCTCGAAGGCACGACCGAGGACGTAGGCCTTGAGGATCGATCGTTCTCGATACAAAGCCACTTGATCGTAGCGATGGGTATCGCATGCGCCAACTCCTGGACGATCTGCTGGCGAGCTGCTTCCTGACAGTAGGCGATCTCCACGACGACACAGTCCTGTCCAGAGCGCAGGGATGCGATCAGAGCGGCGTGTTGAGCCTGACTACCGAGGAAGCCTTCGTCGAACTTCTTGCTGACGGCCTTGCTGCACCAGACAAGCCCAAGATGAATGTGACGTTCGCCATCTCAATATCTCAGGACAGCAGTCACGAACCGTTGCTCGCTGCGCGGCGGAGTGCATCGCGCGCCGCGCCCTGGACGGCATGCCACGGCGTGCGTTCCCGACGCTGACGCGGTCGCGCTGGTGATCGAGTGCTCCATCCCGGTCGGGTAGAACGTCGCCCGCCAGCCCTTCCCGTCGTACCGCGTGAGCTGCAGGTCGTAGCCCTGGCGCGCCATCCCGCGCTCGACCTCGCCGATTCCGCGCCACGAGTCCAACCATGAGCGGAGCGCGCCGAGCACGGGCAGGTCGGCCTCGACGCGTGCTGCTTCCAGAGTGACGAGGAGCAGGCGGCCGAGGCGGTCAGTCATGGTTGGCGGGCCCGGGCGCTCACTGTGCTCGAGCAGGTGCTGGCGATGCCGCGTGAATTCACGGCCGTGACGGCCACCAAATAGAGCTTGCCCACGGTCAGCCCGGTCAGCCTGACTTCGAGCCGTTGGTCAGGAGGTAGTGGGACCTTGGGGGCGGCTGCAACCATCGCGCGCCCTCCGGGACAAGGAGGGTCCGTCGTGCTGTAGTACACCCGATACGACACCACATCTGTCAGAGGGCTGCCATCGGCATTCGTGGTTGGAGCCACCCACG
>QHSU01000103.1 GCA_003220535.1 Candidatus Rokuibacteriota bacterium | reverse complement strand
AGGTATTCGACGTAGTCTGGCTCGAACGACACGTCCGCGTCGAGATTGCCGATGAACTCGTAGGGAATATGCTGGACCCGCGCGGCCCCCGCGTTGAACGCATGCACCTTGCCGGCGAAGTGACGCTCCTTCCGCTCGGGCATCCGCACCAGCTCGATCCACTCGTGGGCGGCCACATGGCGCCGGGCGATCTCGTCCGTCCGGTCGGTCGACCCGTCGCTGACGATCACCCACTTGGCGGGCCGGAGTGTTTGCCCGACGACGGACTGGATGGTTTGCTCGAGGTGGAGCTCTTCGTTCCGCGCAGGCGTGATCAAGACGTAGGTCGGCTCGGTCGTCGCTTTCATCGCAGCACCTCATGACCCTTGATGTTCACCGATCGAGTCTCATCGAGCCTCTCAGCACGACACGACGTTCACGCGCGACGATGACGATCCTGTCTCAGAGCTTGCAGAAATCCCGCCTTCCTCGGTCACACTTCCGATCACGTCGATTCGGGAGATCACGTCGATTCGGGGGCCGGCTGTTTGACGGATATGGGGCGACTGCGCTGAAACACTTGGCCCAGCAGGTCGGCGTACAAGCCTTTCTGCCCCATCACGACCAGCAGAATCCAGGCGTAGATCCCGAGCGAGAGCGCCAGCCCGCAGCTCAACACCATGATCGGCGGCAGCGTATTCTCGAAAGCGAGCTTGAAGAGCCATCCGGCCGCGCCGGCCATCGCGCCGGAGACCAGCGGCCGCTTGAGGGCATTCCAGTAGTCCGGGGCCGTTATTCCCGTGCCGCGCTTGGCCCAGGCGACGATCGGCGCGACGAGGAGCACCATCGCGGTCGAAAATCCCAGCGCGACTCCGCTCGGTCCATGGCGGAGCCCCAGCACGACCCCGAGAACCACGACGGGCGCGATCATGAGCGCGATGCCGAGGTTGCGGGTGGCCCGGCCGGTCGCCATCAGAAACCAGCCGAACGGGTCGATCAGCGCCACGACCAGAAACGTCGGCGCCAGCAGGCGAAGCACCACGGCAACTCCCGTCCACTTCGGTCCGAGCACGATGCCGACGATCTCCTCGGCAAAGAGCGCAAAGCCAATCGTGAGCGGGATCGTCACGGAGACGACCACGGAGTAGCTCTTCAGGAACGATCGGCGGACGCGCTCCGCGTCGCCCTGGGCGCGAGACAACGCCGGGAAGGCCACATTGCCGAGCGACGAGTGCAGCTGATGTACGGGCAGATTCACGAGCTGGTATGCGCGGCCGTAGAGCCCGAGCGCCTCGGCGCCCCAGAACCGCCCGAGCAGGATCTTTTCCACGTTGTACGCGAGATAGACCACCAGGCTGTGGAGAGTCACGGTGCCGCCGACCCGGAGCAGCGAGCGGACTCCGGCCCCGCGCCTCGGCCGTCCCGGCCGCCATGGCATCGCGATCCAGAACGCCGCCGCGGCGACCATGGGAGCGGCGACGGCCATGCCGACGAGCGCCCAGTAGCCGCACCCGAGAGCGGCCATGCCGACGCCGAGGCCGGCACTGATCGCGAGCGCCAGGAGGTCGACCTTCGCGACGGTGACGAACCGCATCGAGCGATTCAGCAGCGCGCGATGTTGGACCGCCAGGCCATTGAACAGGAACGCCGCGGCGGAGACGATGGTGACCGCGAGCAGGCGAGGCTCCTTGAAGAAGACCACGAGCACCGGGGCCGCCGCCGCGGCCGCCGTCGCCAGAAGGACTCCCACCGCCACGTTGACCCAGAACAGCGTCGAGGTCTGCTCGTGCGTGAGGGCTTGTCGTTGCACCGAGGCGACACCCAGCCCGGCTTCCGCGAACAGACCGAGAAGCCCGGTCATGGCAAAGACCATCCCCTGCAGGCCAAAATCCTCAGGCGACAAGAGGCGAGCCAGAACCACCGCGGTACCCGTCTGGAGCACGAGCGTCAGCCCCTGGCCCAACACCGCGACGCCGCCGCCGCGTACCGATCTCTGTTTCAGTTCGGCGGTTGTCGCTGTGCCGAATGGGCCGTCGACCGCCCTGTCACTCTTGCTGGAGATGACCGTCTCGATACGGGCCTCCGGGTTCGACGAGGGTCGCGTAGAGCTCGGAATAACGCCGACCTTGCAGCTCGAGCGAGTACTCTTCGACCGCAATGCGCCGGGCGTTGGCGCCCATCTCCGCGCATCGTGCCGTGTCGCGGAGTACATCCGCGATCGCGGCGCCGAGGGCTTCGACATCGGCCACCGGGACCGTGAGGCCATTCACGCCGTTTCTGATCATGTCGGGGATACCGCCGACCGCATGACCGACGACGGGGATCCCGCAGGCGATCGCCTCGAGCACGGTATTGGGGAGGTTGTCCTGGAGCGAGCAGATGGCGAACAGATCCGCGGCGCTGTACACCATCGACAAGAAGCGATCGTTGTCGACCGACCCGAGGTGTCGCCACGGGATGTCGATCGGCACCGCCGGTCTGTTACGGCCAACCGACAGCAACATGAGATTCGGGATCTTTCCGGCGCATTGTGCCAGCGCCTTGACCAGGCACGTGAATCCCTTGCGCTCATTGCCAACTTCCTCCGCCACGAACAGGAGCACCCGCGCGTCCCGCGGGATGCCGAGCAGATCGCGCACGCTGCCCCGATGCCGCGGTGCGAACTCCTCGACGTCGAGCCCGTAGGGAATCACGTCGACCCCAAATCGACCGAGGATTGGGCTACGCCTCATCTCGCCGCCCAGCCATCGGCTCGGTGCAACGAAGTGCAGCGTAGAGGGCGGCGCTCTCGAGAACACCCGCCGCTTCCTTTCCCAGATCTCGTGAGAGAGGTCCTTCGGCTTGTCGCTGCCGAGCTGGGGACACGTGCCGCAGTGCGCGAGGTATCGGTCGCATCCTAGACTGTAGTGACAGCCTCCAGTCAGCGGGTTGAGGTCGTGAAGGGTCCAGACGATGGGAGTCGACCGCGTCATGCGCTTGAAGAACGTCCGATAGTCGACGAAGCCCGGAATCCAGTGCAGATTGATGACGTCACAGGCGGGTATCTGATCGAGCACGGCCGACGCGTAGGCGCTTCGGT
The DNA here is from genome assembly GCA_003220535.1 of Candidatus Rokuibacteriota bacterium. Lineage (GTDB taxonomy): Bacteria > Methylomirabilota > Methylomirabilia > Rokubacteriales > CSP1-6 > AR31. The sequence goes on along the minus strand of QHSU01000103.1, from coordinate 30,163 downwards.
CGTCGCTGAACTCTTCATAGCCCTTCGGCCGCGACCTGCGATAACGGTTGGCGTCCTGGGCGATTCGCACTTGCCGCAAGCCGCGACGGACCAGCTCGAGACCATCCATCGGCTTCTCGAACGTCACGACGCTGGGATCGTCGCTGGTGCGAGACTCCACGACCATCACGGAGTGTTGACCCACCAGCTGCAGGCCTTGGTGCAGTCGATAGGCGGCCCGTGCGGCCCCTCCTGACCGATCGTTCTTGCTCAGCTGGACGATCTTCAAGTCCGCACTCGTGAGCGCCGACTCAGATGAGCGCCGCGACCCGTGCGCCGACCGAGCCGGGGGGCAATGCGAGCGAAAGTCCGTATGGGGCACCTCATGGTGTAGACGCTTCCGCCTTTCAGGCCCACTGGCCTGTCCAGGATCTCGCGCTCTGGAGTCTCACGAGCGCGATCAACTGAATAATCGCGAGAGTGGTGGTGCTGATCTGAATCCAGTCCTTCCGGGTGCGGAGCAGACTCCCCGCAGTGTACTCGAGACCCAGGGCAACCCCGGCGACCCGGAGCGCGTTCGCCTCAAGGGCCAGGAGGATCGCGGCGACGAGGAGCGCGAGCGCCCACGGTAGCCGGCGCGCCGGCAGCACCGCCGCGATCAGCGAGGCCGCGGCGAGCACGATCGCTAACGTCTGCAGCCCCGAGCACGCCTCCGCGACCTCGACGCGGACGCGCGGCATCAGAATCGTCACGCCCTCCCGCGGCGCGCGCAGGATCGTGGCGGCGATCCGGGCCGTCGCCTGCTGCAGCCACGTCGTGAGCGCGGCTTCGACACCGAGGCCGGGGCCGAACTTCAAGAGGCGCGGCAGCCGCGGCAAGCTGTAGTCCCGGATCGCCGAGGCAGGCACGAACTGAGCCCCAACGGCCGACTGGGGCCGGAAGGCCCCGTCGAGCATGAGGTGGCCCGTGACCCGGTCTGCCTGCGTGTACTCGCCCGAGACGAGCTGGAAGGCAGAGCCCTCGTAGGTGTACAAGAGGTCGGCGTGCGCGGGCACGGCGGTGAGGAGGGTCACCGCGAGGAGAGTTAGCATCCGCATGAGATACCTCCAGGTCGTTCCGGTCCGCGAAGGGAAGACGTCAAGGAAGATCCGTGCCAGCGATGCCGGGCGGGTCCCTCTTGCTGCGTTCTCAGGGGCTTACCGCCAGACAGCACAGCAGAGACGGTGCAAAGTGTTTCCGGAGTCGGGCTATGCTTTTCACATTGGGGGATGCGAAGTGCCCCTATTCGTCCCTCGGCGGGCCCTCGAGCTGCCGGAGAACCTCCTCGCCTCTTCCGCCTCCTCCCACGTCGCAAATCCCTTCGGCCCCTCGCCGGTCCCAGGATCCCCAGGTGACGAGTTGTGGGACGAAGAGGCCGGTGCCGAGGTCGAAGTCGGGCGCTCCCCACGGCATCGTGTCCCTTCGGCCCGCGGACGCATCGTAGGTCGTCATTCGGGCCGCCTCCGATGCCACGTTCCCAAGCGGCCGAGGTCAGCGGACCTCGAACCTCGTCCGTATTACTCCGGACGTCTGGGAAAAGCCGGCGAACTAGGACCGCTTGCGGGAGCGCCATGACTGAGGTACCGTCTGCGGAACCTGACAGCCGACCCAAACGGTCCCGGTCCCAGCGAGGGCGCATGCAGCGATATATCGCGAGACGGGTACTGCAGAGCTTCCTGGCCATCTGGGTCATGAGCCTGATCGTGTTCTCCCTGGCCCGGCTGAGCGGCAACGCGCTCGACGTCATGCTGCCGATGGAGTCCACGCAGGAGGACTACGACCGGCTGGCAAAGTACTGGGGGCTCGATCAGCCGGTCCATGTCCAGTACGGCATCTTCGTCGCACGGGCACTCCAGGGCGACTTCGGCATGTCGTGGAAGTGGCCCGGGCACTCGGCGATGGGGCTCGTGATGGATCGCCTCCCCGCGACGCTCCAGCTTGCCGGCTTCGCGCTGTTCGTCAGCGCCCTGATCGCGCTGCCCATCGGGGTCCTGTCCGCGGTGAAGAAGGGAACCGTGTGGGACAGCGGGGCGAAGGTCATCGCCCTGCTCGGGCAGTCGCTGCCTGGATTCTGGCTCGGGATCGTGCTGATGTGGATCTTCGCCGTGCACCTCGGCTGGCTACCGACCTCGGGCCGCGGCGGGATCCAGTACATGATCCTTCCCGCCATTACCCTCGGCTGGTTCCAGGTCGCTGCCATCATGCGGCTGGTCCGCTCCTCGATGCTGGACGTGCTGGACACGGAGTTCGTGAAGCTGACCCGGATCAAGGGGCTCGCCGAGTGGAAGGTCGTCTGGAAGCACTGCCTCCGGAATGCGTCGATCACCCCGTTGACGTTCTTCGCGATCATCGCCGGCGTCTTGATGACGGGATCCGTCGTGACCGAGAGCGTTTTCTCCTGGCCCGGAACCGGGCTCCTGGCGATCGACGCCGTGAGAGCTCGGGACTACCAGGTTGTCCAGGCCGTCGTGATCGTGTTCTCCGCCATCTTCATCATGACCAACCTCCTGGTCGACATCCTCTACGCGTACCTCGACCCGAGAATCCGCTACCGGTGAGGGAGGCATCTCGATGGCAACAGTAACCGCGCGATCGCGGCCATGGTACGCACCCCCAAAGATCGCGCTGGCCTTGCGCGAGGCGCGCCGGTACCCCGTGGTGGCGCTCTCGATCCTCATGTTCCTGCTCGTCATCCCGGCCGTGTTCGCGCCATACGTGGCGCCGCACGATCCGCTGAAAGGATCGCTCGCCAAGCGGCTCAAGCCGCCGGTCTGGCAGGACGGCGGAAGCTCCGCCCACCTCCTCGGAACTGACAAGCTCGGGCGTGACATCCTGAGCCGGCTGATCCACGGCGCCCGGGTGTCCCTGACGGTGTCGGCGATCGCGATCTTCGTCGGCGGCATCGTCGGAACCGCGCTGGGCCTGATCTCGGGATACTTCGGCGGTCGGATCGACGCCCTGCTCATGCGGCTGGTCGACATCTCGCTGTCCTTACCGACGATCTTGCTGGCACTGGTCCTCGTCGCCTCGGTGGGGCCGAGCTTCAGCACCGTCATCATCGTGCTGGTCGTGCTGCTGTGGGCGCGCTATGCCCGACTCGTTCGCGGGGAGACGCTCGCCATCAAGGAGCGGGACTTCATTGCGCGCGGACGCGTGGCCGGCGCATCCCATACGCGGATCATGGTGCACTACATCTTCCCGAACGTGGTCAATTCCCTCGTCGTGCTGGCGACGCTGCAGGTCGGCTACGTCATCCTGCTCGAATCGGCGCTGAGCTTCCTCGGCGCCGGGCTGCCGCGTCCCCTGCCGGCGTGGGGCCTGATGGTCGCCGACGGTCGCGAACTGATCGTCACCGCCTGGTGGGTGTCGATGTGCCCGGGACTCGCGATCATGCTGACCGTGCTCTCGTTGAACCTGCTGGGCGACTGGCTCCGAGATCATTACGATCCGAAGCTCAGAAACGTGTAAACGCGCGGCGACCCGCCGCGGAGGATAACGCTGATGAGACTGCGACTCACCGTCGCGCTGACAACCGCCGTCGCGCTCGTCTTCTGCCTCGTGTCCACGCCGACGCCAGCCGCCGCGCAGGCGAAGGTGGAGAAGCTCGTCTTCGCCTCCGCGGGCTTCGAGGACACGAACCGGTTCTGGATGGTGGCCCGTCCGGACCATCTGCAGTTCGACCCGTTCCTCGAGACGCTGCTCGAGGTCGACCCGAAAACCGGCACCTACACGCCGCGCCTCGCCGAGAAGTGGCAGGCCAGCCCGGACTTCCGGCAGTGGACGTTCTGGCTGCGCAAGGGCGTCCACTTCCACTTCGGCTACGGGCCGTTCACCGCGAAGGACGTTGCGCACAGCTTTGCGCTGACGCAGCGGCCGGAAGCGAAGATGACGCTCGGGCCGTTCTGGCGGGGCGTGGAGGAAGTGAAGGTCGTCAACGACCACCAGGTCGTGTTCTACATGAAAAAGCCGGCGACCACCATGGACTACGCGGTCTCGCGCGCCGGCGACTTCCGGATCGTCAGCAAGGCACAGTGGGACAAGGAAGGGCTGGAAGGCTTCGACAAGCGTCCCGCCGGCACGGGCTCGTACCGCTACGTCGGGCGGCAGCAGGGCATCTCGATCACGTACGAGCGGCAGGACAACCACTGGCGCGAGAAGCCCGCGTTCAAGCAGCTCGAGTTCCGGATCGTCCGCGAGGAGCCGACGCGACTCGCGATGCTGCTGTCCGGCGAGGCGCACATCGCCGACCTGCCACGCGAGCTTCAGAAAGATGCGCTGAAGAGGGGCATGAAGATCTTCACGTCCACGTTCCCGGTGGACTGGATGACGGTCTACCTGGGCGGGCAGTACTACCTGCCGGGAGACCCGGCCTTCAAGCCCGACGTGTCGTGGACGAACAAGAAGGTCCGGCAGGCGCTCAACATGGCGATCAACCGGAAGGAGCTGAACGCGTCGGTGTTCGCCGGCAAGGGCACCCCGACGTACGTCACCGGCTGGTCCGACAAGTCGGAGGGATTCAACCCCGAGTGGGCGAGCCGCTTCGACAAGATGTACGGCTTCAACCCGGCCCGGGCGAAGGAGCTCCTGAAGGAAGCCGGATACGGCCCCGGCAAGCCGCTCAAGTTCAAGGTCGTCGCGTTCACCGAGCCCGGAGAGTCCGAGGGACCGCAGGTGGCCGAGGCGCTCGGCATCTATTACAGGGAGATCGGGATCGAGACTGAGATCGAGGTGCTCGACTGGGCCAAGGTGCGCGAGATGTTCCGGAAGAAGGCGATCGGCTGCTGCATCTGGCCGAACATCATCTCGTGGCGGCCGTCCGAAGAGTGGATCCGCACGAGCTACTGGAGCAAGAGCCCGAACCACCACTACGAGAACGAGTTCATCGACAAGCACTACGAGATGCTGACGAGCGCCGTGAACCCCCAGGAGCGGGAGAAGGTCGCGCGCACCATCGGCGACCACCTCTTCGAGGAGTTCGCGGACATCCCGCTGTTCTGGTTCGCGAACGAGGTGATGGCGAACCCGAAAGTCGTCAGCGAGTGGGTGTACCCCGGGCTCGGCGCCGGCCGATCGACCCACTTCCACCTGATCAAGGCGGCGAGGTAAGGACGGCATCCCGCGCCGAGGGCTGACCCCTCGGCGCGTCTCACGGCATGGCCAGACAGATCGGTGACGTCATCCTCGAGGTCGACGACCTCCACACCTACTGCTTCACTCGGTGGGGCGTGGTGAAGGCCGTCGACGGCGTGAGCTTCTCGGTCCGGGAAGGCGAGACGCTCGGTATCGTGGGCGAATCCGGCTGCGGCAAGACGATGACGGCGCTGTCCCTGCTGCGGCTCCAGCCGCGACCGGTGGCGCGGATCGTCCAGGGCGTGATCCGTCTCCAGGGCGAGAACCTGCTCGAGAAGACGGAGCGCGAGATGCGAGCCGTCCGCGGTCGTCGAATCTCGATGATCCTTCAGGACCCGCAGACGTCACTGAACCCGGTGTTCACGATCGGCAACCAGCTGATCGAGGCCATCAAGACGCACCACGCCGACGGGCGCCGCTCGTTGGTGCGACGGGCCGTCGAGAGGCTTCGGCAGGTCCGGGTCGCCGCCGCCGAGCGGCGCGTGCGCGACTACCCCCACCAGATGAGCGGCGGGATGAAGCAGCGCGTCGTCGGGGCCATCGCGATCTCGTGCGAGCCGCGGGTGATCATCGCCGATGAGCCGACGACGGCGCTCGACGTCACGATCCAGGCGCAGTATCTTCGGCTCTTGCGCGATTTGCAGGAGCAGACGAACCTCGCGATCATCTTTATCACGCACGACTTCGGCGTCGTCGCGAAGATGTGCGACCGGGTCGCCGTAATGTACGCCGGACGCATCATCGAGCAGGGCCCGGTGCGTGACATCTTCAATCATCCGGCCCATCCCTACACCCAGGCGTTGCTCCACTCGGTGCCCAGCATGGACGAGGACATCGAGCGGCTCTATTCGATCGAGGGTCAGCCCCCCGCGCTCTGGGACCTGCCGCCCGGGTGCCGCTTCGCGGCCCGCTGCCCGCACGCCGAGGACCGGTGCCGCGAGGGCTATCCGCCCGTGTTCTCGCTGAACGACGGCCATACCGCCCACTGCTGGAAGCTTTCACCCGAATGGCAGACGAGCCCGTCCTTCGCGTTGAAGGCCTGACCAAGCACTTCCCCGTCACCGAAGGCCTTCTGTGGATGAAGGTCGTCGGCGCGGTGAAGGCGGTCGACGGCATCAGCTTTTCGGTCCAGCAGGGCGAGACGCTCGCGATCGTCGGCGAGTCCGGCTGCGGGAAGACCACGACCGCGAAGCTGATCCTGCGACTGGAGGAGCCGACAGCCGGCCAGGTGTTCGTCGACGGCAAGAACGTGCATACGCTCGCCGGCCACGAGCTGCGTGACTATCGCACCACGGTGCAGGCGGTCTTCCAGGACCCGTGGTCCTCCTTGTCACCGCGGATGCGCGTTCAGGACATCGTGGCCGAGCCGCTCGTCATCAATGGCTCGGTGCCCGCGGCGGCAATCAAGGAGCGGGTCGCGGCGATGCTGTCCCGGGTGGGACTGCGCCCGCAACAGGCCGCGCTCTACCCTCACGAGTTCAGCGGCGGGCAACGCCAGCGCATCGCGGTCGCGAGCGCGCTCGTCTCGGGTCCGAAGCTCATCATTCTCGACGAGCCCGTGTCGGCGCTCGACGTGTCGATCCGGGCGCAGATCATGAACCTGCTCGTCGACTTGCAGCGGGAGTACGGCGTCAGTTATCTCCTGATCGCCCACCACCTGGCGACGACCCGCTACATGGCCCACGAGGTCGCGGTCATGTATCTGGGCAAGATCGTCGAGCGGGCCCGCACGAAGACGCTCTTCGAGAACCCCTTGCACCCGTATACGAAGGCGCTCTTCTCGGCCGCCCTTCCGGCACACCCTGACATCGTTCGGCAGGAGATCATCCTGCCGGGCGAGGTCCCGTCGCCAATCAATCCGCCGTCAGGCTGCCGTTTCCATCCCCGCTGCAGCTACGCGATGCCGCAGTGCGCCGCGGTGGTCCCGGAGGAGAAGACGCTCGCCAGCGGTCATACCGTGGCGTGTCATCTGTATTGATGGGGGGCCCCGAAGGCCCCCCAAGCCCCCCGCGCTCGGAGACGGCCCAGCGGAGCCGGGCCGCCCCTCGGATGAGCACATCGGACATGGGGGGCCCCGAAGGCCCCCCAAGCCCCCCGCGCTCGGAGACGGCCCGGCGGAGCCGGGCCGCCCCTCGGATGAGCACATCGGCATGGGGGGCCCCGAAGGGCCCCCGTAACCCCAACGCTCGGAAACGCCCCGGCTCAGCCGGGGCGCTCCTCGACCACAGCTACTTGCAGGACTTTTGCTCTTTACACGCCTTGATGAGCCACGTGTGACCGATGTCTCCCCCGTCCCAGCCCGAAAACGGCCAGTCGGCGACGATCTTCGGGTCCACGACGACCTCGATGTAGACGTCGAAGAGCGGGATGGTTTCGAAGTTCTCGAACTTGTAGTTGCCGATCTTGCGGAGCTGCGCATCCCGGGCCTTCGGATCGGTGATCTGCAGGAGGTCCTCCCACATTTTGTAGATCTCGTCCGTCTGGAAGATGTGCCCGATCCCCTTGCCGACGTTGAAGACGGCGAGCTGCGGCTCGACCGCCTTCTTCGACGGCGGAACGGCCCAGAGGTACCCGTGCGCCTCTCGCTTCTGCAGCTTGGGGCGCACGGCCGCCACCCAGTCGGCCTCTTCCAGCGCGATGTCGATGCCCACTTCGCGCAGCTGAGCGGCCACGGCCTCCATGACCGCGATCATTTCCGGGGCGCCGGCGAAGGGATAGAGCCACGCCTTTGCTTTGAAGCCGTTGGGATACCCCGCCACCGCGAGCAATCGCTTCGCCGCCGCTGGGTCATAGCCATACATCTCCGCGAACCGCTTCTCCCAGCTCGGGTCCCAGCCTTCGAGCCCCGGGTAGAAGCCATGCACGAACATCGGGCTCGCCCGGTTTTTGTAGAGGGCCCGGAGCAGCTCCTTCCGGTTGATCGCCTTGTTCATGGCCTGCCGCACTTTGACGTTCGTCCAGGGCACCTTCAGGTCCAGCTTCCCCGTGGTGCCACCGTACTCCGTGTAGCGTCCCGAGGCCTTGTCCTCGGTGCCGAAGTAGAGCCCACCGAAATTGATCTGCATCTGCTGCGCGGTGTCCCGGCTCCGGACGAGCTTGTAGCCCTTCGCGACCAGCTCGTCTGTCAGGTCCTTGTTCACTTCGGTGAGATGGGTCTCGCCGGTGATCAGCTGGGCGAAGCGCGTGGGTTCCTCGAGCGTCCACGTCATCTTGATCTCTTTCCAGTCGACGACGCCATGCTTCCAGTGTGGCGTGGGTGCCCGCTCGTACAGGACGTAGCGCCCCAGCTGTCGCTCTTTGAAGATGTACGGGCCCGTCCCTGCCGGCCTCTTCTCGTAACCCATTTCGCCTTCGGCGTCCCACTGCTTCTTGCTGAAGATCATGACGTTCGACGCACTCGAGTAGTAGAACGGCATGTCGAGACAAACGACCTTGCAGTGCATGGTGATCTCGTGGGGATTGACCACCTCGATCTTCTGCACCTGACAGATGCCGGCCCGGTAGCCGGCGACCGGTGGGTCTTTGCGGCCAGGGTAGTTCGGGTCACACCAGAGGGCGTGGGTGTGGACCACGTCCTGCGCCGTGAACTCGCCGTAGCCGTGATGGAACTGGACGCCCCGATGCAGCTTCACCCGCCAGGACCTCCCGTTGGGGCCCTGCGTCCAGCTATCCGCCAACCAGGGTTTGTACTGACCCGACGGGTCGACCTCGATGAGCCACTCTTGCATGGGGTCGTGCTGGATGTTGTGATCGGCCGTCCCGTTGATCCAGGGGCGCACGTAGTCCAGGTACGGCGTGATCAGCCCCATCACCAGGCGCTCCACCTTGGCCTTGCCCGGCGTCTGCGCACCCGCGGTCGTGGCGGCAACCAGGAGCAGGATCGGCAGCAGCACAACGTAGCGGAGCGCGCCAATCTTCCGAACGTGTTTTCGCTCCATGGCTCGATACCCCCGTGTTCCCCAGGGTTGAAGGTCCTCGATAGATGGCTGCCGCGACGCTGGGACAGATACGCTCCGATGTCAACAATTTTCCCCTTGCGCCGCTGCCCGACGAGCCCGAGGTGCTCATCTGTGAAGTCCGGGCAAACGAAAGGGGTTATTACCGCTCGCCGAGAGATGCGCCGTAAGAGACGCACCAATATTTGACCCACCCGATGGCAAGAACTAATTTCCTGCAGCGATAGAACCCTCTGGCTGCCTCAGGTGGAGTCGGCACTAGCGTCCAGGGCGATGAAAGCGTAAACCGTCCTTTGACAAGGAGAGCGCCAATGAAGCCGTTCCAACTTCCGCGATGGAAGTTCTCGAGCTGCTGCGGTCACGAGTGCGGATATGACAACGCGCATGAGGGCTCGCGCGCTCGCGCGACGCGCCGCGACTTCATCAAGGGCGCCGCGGCGAGCATCGCAGGACTGTCCGCGGTGGCCGCGCTTCCGGTGGAAGCCGTTGCGCAGGGTCGCACGTATCCACCGCCGCCGCCGGCGACGAGCCCGGTCGATGGGCTGATCGACTTCCACGTCCATACCGCGCCCGACGTGTTCACGTGCCCTCACCGACGACGAGGAGGCTGCGCTCTCGAAGGATCGCGGGATGGAAGGGGTGGTGCTCAAGAGCCACACTGCTCTCACTGCGGATCGCGCGTGGATCGCGCGACGGCGCGTCCCCGGCATGAAGATCTTCGGCGGCATCACGCTCAACGGCTCCGCCGGCGGTATCACCGTTGACGCTGTCCGGTGGATGTGGCGGATGCAAGGCGGGTACGGCCGCGTCGTGTGGTTCCCGACGTTCGACGCGAACAACCACGTCACGCGGCTCAAGGAAGCGCCCTCCGGCATCAAGGTCGTCGGCGACGATGGCAAAGTGCTACCGGCCGTGCGCGAGGTCCTGAAGGAGTGCGCCGCGCAGAAGCTCGTCGTCGAGACTGGCACTCGTCCGGAGAGGAAGCCCTGGCGATCATCGAGGCGGCGCGTGATGCCGGCTGCGACCGCATTGTCGTCACCCACGCGGAGTTCGAGGTCATCGGGATGACCGTGGATCAGATGAAGAAGGCGGCGTCGATGGGTGCCAAGATGGAGATCGCCACGCTCGGCGCACTGTCGGGGCCGCAGGCGCACCTCGCCTTCATGCGGAACTCGAAGAACATCTCGTTCAAGGAATCGGCGGATCACATCAAACAAGTCGGCGCCTCGCACTTCATCATCTCGACCGATCTCGGCCAGACGGCGAATCCGTCACCGCCAGACGGGCTCGCGTGGCTAATCGCTGGGCTGATGTCCCAAGGGATCACGAAGGAGCAGATACAGACGATGAGACGCGAGAACCTCGGCAAGCTGCTCATGGGGTAGTGCGGTGCGGGCGCGCCGCCGCAAGCCGCATCCAGCAGGTCATCTGGGAAGGCGGGTGGTCGCGCCCATGACTCCTGAATAGCGAGCAGGTGCGCGCGTCGGCATTTTCGCAGAGTTTCTACCAGTTCGGTGGTGGCCCCAACGGGTCGAACCCGTGTTTCCACATCGCCGCACGCTTTTGCCAGCAAATCAATGAGTTGCGGCGCATTGAGTCAACGAGCATCGGGACGGGACGGAAATCCAACCCGCGATCCCGACGCGGCGGACGGATGAAGCACGAGGCGGATCGAGTCATTGGTGACGGGCCGAGCCCGCTGGGAAGGTGCTATCGTGGAGGCCGGCACGACGGCCACCGTGAGGCGAGGTCGTTGACGTGCCCGGCGCGATCTTCGCTGGGAGGAGGTGAGACTGATGCGGTTCACGCGGATCACCGTCGACCCCCGACAGATGGGCGGTGTCCCCTGCATCCGCGGTCTGCGGATGCCAGTCGCCACCGTGGTCGGCATGGTCGCCGATGGCATGACCGTCGATGAAATCCTGAAGGAACACCCGACACTCGAGGCCGAAGATGTCAGCGAGGCCCTGCAGTACGCTGCTGAGGCTGTCCGCGAGCGCATGATTCCCCTCGACGCGTGAACTTCCTGATCGACAACGCGCTGTCGCCCCGGGTGGCGGCCGAACTCCGCGCGGCCGGGCACGAGGCGATCCACGTTCTCGACTACGAAATGCACGCAGCAACCGACGAAGCCGTCTTTGAGCGCGCTGCGGTCGAATCCCGCGTCGTCGTGTCGGCCGACATCGACTTCGGCACCCTGCTGGCCTTGCGCGAAGCGACCTCGCCGTCCGTAATCCTGTTTCGGGCGTCTCGCTCAGGCGCGCTGACGACCAGGTGTCGTTGATCCTCAGGGCCTTGCCATCGATCGACGCGGCCCTCCGACGTGGCGCGATCGTCATTCTCGAGCACCATCGCCTTCGCCTCCGAGACCTACCGATCACGCGTCAGCGCGAGGAAAATGTCTGAGAGCTCGCCGGCATCTGAATTCCGTCCCTGGGCGAGTGGAGGGGTCAGCGGGAACAGGACGTGGTCTCGATCACGCGCAGAACGGCCGCCGCATCCACCCGACGCCGATATCGAACGACCCGGGCGCCTGACGGGAGATCCGCCTCTGCGCAGTTGCGACCTTCGTCGATGCAGAGGATCAGGTTAGATAGGCGCGCGCTTCGATAGAGCCTAAGCTTCCGCTCCACGTAGTCGGGTGTCCAGAAGCCCACGATCTCCAGGAGCCACCGGCGCGTCGGGTCGGAGCGATGCTGCACCGCAAAGTCGGGAAAGATCAGCGTGCCGGTGGCAGCGATCGGCTCCGGCTCGCGGATCACATCCCATGCGGGTGCGAGCCGTCGGAACTCCCGCGCGAAGCGCTCCTCCAGGAGGCTGTCGTAGCGGCGCGCCGCACTGGAGGGAAAGATCGGATCGCCAGTCTCGAGTTGCAGCGTGAGACGGCGCCCGTGGAAGACACATTCTGCTCGCAGGCGGAAGCGTGGACACCACGCCAGGAGGGGCACGAGCTCGCCGAGTGCCCGACCATAGAGGCGGGTGTTGCGAAACAGCGCAAACGGTCCTGAGAGTTCCACCGTCGCGGTGGCGCTGCCGGATCGCTCGCCGACGGCGCAGATCAGCCCCCGCCACTTCGCATGGCGGACCAGCACGCGCGTGTTCCCCTCGACCTCGATCCTTACAACGGTCGCGCGGAAGAGCATCCCCTGGACCACCGCGAGATTGCATCGAAGTGCCAGTTCCACCGCCGACAACGGCTGCGCCGGCGCCGCGACGAGTCGTTCGCCAGGTAGGTCAGCGAATAGCGAATCCTGCAGATCCTCTAGGCTCACGCCCAGAGATGCGGCGACCGTGGACAGGATGGCTTGTGACTGGGCCGATGTGCGTGCGGCCTCCCCGAAAACGTGCGCTCGCGCCCGTCTGGGCGGCACCGCCGACTTCCGCTCGCGTGGCCGGAGTCTCCCGAGAACCTGGATGGCCAGTCTGAGCTTCCGCGGGGGGCTCTCACACGGTAGTGGGTCGCGCAGCCGCGCCTCCAGCTCACGTTGCGGCCGGCCGATGAACCGTTCATGCTCCTCGAGGAGAACTCGCAGCCAGGGGTGGTCATGTTCCCCGAGGAAGTGGGGCACCGCGAGGGTTCCGGCCACGCTATAGCTGAGCAGATCGGCGGACAACAAGGCCCTGGCGTCTCCGTCGCGCCTGTCCGACTTCGATGGTATTTCGCGTAACAAGCTCATAAACCGCGGCGCGCTTGCCCTCGCTCGGCCGCAGCAACCGACCCACTCGCTGCACGTGCTCACGCTCCCCGAGCGCGCCACCCACAACCACGGCGACGTCGGCGTCAGGGACGTCGAGGCCCTCGTTGAGCACTCGCGCCGACACGAGTGTCCGGAGGTCTCCATGGCGGAAGCGCTCCAGAACGTCATCACGCTCTGGGCGGCTGATGTCGCACGTGAGCGGCATGACGAGGTGCTCGCGGGCGATGGCATACGCCGTTTCGTTGTCGGCGGTGAAGACTAGCACCCGGGAATGCCGGTGGCGCACGAGCAGAGATTCCAGCGCTCGCCGTTTGGCATGTGTGAAGGCGAGAAGCCGTCGCATCTGCCGCCATGCCGAGAGAGCACGACGGCCCTCGGGGGTACGGACAGCGTAGTGGGTGAAGTCCGCCCAGCTCCCGTCCGGCGCTAACCGGCGGAACTCAGCATGGGCACTGGTGAACAGCGCGGCCAGGCTCGTGTACGCACTGCGTTCCTCGGGAGTGAGATCCAGATATAGAGTGATCGAATCGAAGCTGGCAAGAAATCCCCCCGCGAGATCGGCGACGGTGAGCTCGAAGACGGTCGCTCCGACGAGCTCGGCGAGGCGGGCCGCCACGCCGGGGTCGCGGGTGGGTGTCGCCGTAAGACCGAGGCGAGCGTCCGCGATCGTCATCTCGAGGGTCTCATCGCGAAGTCCACCGCCGAAGTGGTGAACCTCATCGACGATGACGAGCTCGAAGCGGTCCCCGAGCTGATTCATGTGCTGGTACGCACTCTCGAACGTGGCGATCGTCAACGGCGCCCACCGGCGCACGCCATCGCCATAGCACCCGACAGGGCCCCGATACAGAGCCCCGATCTCCCGGAGCCATTGATCGAGCAGGACCCGCGTCGGAACCAGACACAAGGCACTCAGCCGCGTCCGGTGCATGGCGGCGAGAGCCAGCCGCGTCTTGCCGCTCCCAGTCGGGAGAGCAACGACGCCACGGCGGTGCCCCAACTCTCACGCGGACAGTGCGGCCTCCTGATAGGGCCGGAGGTCCACCTCCGACCACAGCTCCTGCGTCGGCGATACGGGCTCAGGGATATCTTGGAATCCCGCACGGCTCTGAAGAAGCCATCGCTTCAGGGCGGGATACTTGCTCGCGGGCGCCCTGTGGGCATGGACACGAGCGTCCCAGAGGACGCCTGGGGCCTCGGCGAGGTCCAGATCCTTCGGTGGATCCGTCAGCACGATGGTCCCGCGGTCGAATTGCAGCCTCATGCCCAGCGCGTCTCCGGTCGATCTCCGGCTTGTCGGGTGGCGTGTAGCCGAACCCTTTGATACCCACGACGACGACCCACGCCAATGCCCAAAGATGGATACGTCTGTGCGCCGACGTTGGGCCCGGGCATCGCGCGCCCGGTGATGCCGTGGCACCATCGGGCTGCGCTCACTGGAGGCGAGGCGGGCGCCCGCAAGGTCGAGTTCGACTCTGGACGCGCTGTCGCCCTCTTGACGGTTATGTTCTGTGGGACGCCGAGCGCCGGGCCGGGAAGGTGCTAGCCGAGCCGGACTTTGGCCTGGCCGGCATCAGAGCCTTCGAGTACGCAGGCGCGAGATCGCTGTCGACAGCCCCGACGCATGAGGAGATATAGATGCGCCCACGACGCCCTTATATCACCACGCTCGCGGACGTCACGATCAGCCGCTCGGGCGAGAGCGCCGTCATCACGTACGGCGATCCCGCCGTTCGCCCGGTGGTGTTCGCCATTGGCCCAGATATCGACCGATGCAGCGACGCCGAGATCCTGGCCCGATTCAACGATTCGCTCTATGCCGCTCGGGCTAAGACCGAGGGCCGCCAGCATGTGGTCGTCGAGATCCCACGAGGACACCAGCAGCTCGATTACTTCGCCCCGGCTGGCCAGTGGGTGCCCCGAGGCGCGGTTCTTCGTTGCCTCATCGACGACAGCGCAGAGGGGGAGCCAGTCATCCACATCGACGATCACGAGCTCTCACTCCGGGAGTTCGGTGGGCTCTTGCGCACCTACGCGGGCTGGGGCATGCGAATCGTGTTCGTCGAAGACGACGACGCCGATCCTCCGCTCGTCGAGATACGAGACCTCGAGAACGGAGAGGCGGCACACGATTGGCGCTGACCGTAGACGACCAGCACTCGGTCCCTTCGACGCGGTGCCCTTCGCTCGTATCAGGACTGGTTCTACTGTTTCCGTCCCGTCCCCGTGTAGAGTCTCCACCTTCGCGCTAACGTCGCATGATTGTTCGACACAACGACGGGTCGCTCACGATACTCGGAAGGTGTACTGGCGCGCCAGCTAGAGGGGGATGGAAACCCATTCGCCGTAAGTACGCGTGATTCAAATGGTGGCCCCAACGGGATTCGGTAGTCAGGCTAGTCTGTTCGAGATCGCCCTTCGAGGGTCTGGCCTTTGCCGCGTAATCGGGGTTGCCATATGTGGAATCGGCACGAGCGAGACCCGAAATGGGCGCAGGTCCAATTACGGGCTCCCGGTCACCGACGCTACACCCACAGGGCTGAGGTCGGTCTTTGCCACCATCCAGCGGCTTCGGTCATTACAGGGCAGAGTCTTGATGATGATTCTTTGGGACATCCAGGGGCACGATGGCCCAGCCAATCGCGCGCAATAGCGCGTCGATCTTCGAGGGCAAGCGGCGATCTGCCTGGCGTCGTTCGGCCTCATAGGGTCCGGAACGTTCCCGTCGTGCTATGACGCGGCGATTGAGGAGCACTCGAACGGTCTCGTTCCCGGTGAACCCTCGCATGAGATGCTCGTAGAGATGCGCGCGATTGCCTGCGACGATGATGAGCTGCCGAACCAGCTCCGATGGGTCGTCGGGCCGTTTCGCCGCGGCGTCACGGCGCCCCGGATGACGCGCCGACGAGCCCAGCGCCAGGAACCGCGCGAGCGAGGTCCACGTCGCGCTCCCGCAGGCTGGGCACGTCGGGGAGCCAATTTCAAAGCACTCATCGCAATCGAGACACAGGGCGAGCTGTCGCAGCGGAAGATGCACCTTCGCAGCACGCATTCGTCGACGGCTGATCATCCACGTGTGACCTCGGGAGCTGATACAGGGCCGAGCCAACCCGTGATCGCTACTGTCGCCTCCGTTAAGAGCTTCCGGCCCCGTTTACGGGACGCCGCACCTTCAGCCGCCTCACGAGCTCGTAGAGCGCGCTCTTGCCGCCGCGATAGCCCGCGAGCCGGACGCGCCGCAGGAGTTCGACGCCTGGGAGGTCCGGATCCTCGCGCAGCCACCGCGCGACCTCAGGCTCGTACGGCGCCACGGTCGACGGCCGTCCCGGACCGCGAGGTTGCAGAGCAGGTGTTACCCCACCAGCGCTCTCCACGGCCGGACTCCATCGCAAATCTGATACCGGAATCGAATTTCCAGAAGATCCAGCATCTTATGCGCCGCTGGCGAGAAATCGCCTGGAGAGTCTCTGACCGGCCAGATCAGATTGGAGTCAGTGCCCCCGCTTGCAAGGGTTCCCGGAAAAATCTGGAAAGTGGTTGTAGGGCATACGCTAGGTCACCGCCGGGCTCCCTGCGGCCCTCGCGGGTCTGCGGTATCGGGGCGGCACATGAAGTAAACAAGTGGGTACGGCCGTCCGAGCACTCTTCACTCCCCAGTCTCGTCTGCGAGTCGGTCGCGGACCTGAAGCTCCATCGACAACTCACGGCGTGTGGGGCTCGCTGCCTGTGGCGTTGGCGCGGGCTTCTTCTCGGGCCACTGCCTCGGCATTCGTCGACGGTTAGGGTCCGGCCCGCATTTTCCATGGGAGCCTTGTGTTAGCAATTCTTAACAGTTTCTTGCTCGGCCCGGCCAGGGTACAGCGCAGACGGTGACAAAGGCTGACTTTCCGGAAATGGCACTCGGCTTGCGCACGCCCCCGTTCGTGGCCTGTTTGGCCTTGGTTGTGTAAAGGAAGCCGACAAAGGTGTTCCAGGACACCGGGAGGCTTCACTATTCTCGGCGCGGTAGTTAAGTCATCTGCTCGTGTCCACTTCCAGGCTGGGCGAGTCGGTCGTCGGCCTGTGCCGATGCTTGTCGGCCGTCTTGCCGCCATGCTCGTAGTCGGCACGCTCGTCGCGCTGGTCCCACTCGCGCACGCCAGTCCTCCGGATCCGAACTGGATCTCCGGCCTTTACGACGATGCTGACCACGACGATGCGGTGCTCGCGGTCACCGAGGGAGTCGGTTTCCCAGCGAATGACGGACCGGCGAACGTGACCGCAGGCTCATCGAGCACACCCATCGCCTTCGTTGATCCGACGTGGCCTCACGAGCGCTCCCGAATCAGTCCCGTCGATCGCGCGCCACCGCTTCGCTAACCCCTTCGTCAGTTAATTCGCCCCACAGTCGCCAGGGGTCGTCCCCCCGCAGCGGGGACCTGTCCATTCGTGGAGTGAAGGAAGAGGTGACCAAATGATTCGGTCAATACAGTGAACCCCGAGCCCCTGCGGCGTCTCCGACTGAAAAGGGACCGACGCTCACCAAAACGGGGTTGGAGGTAGAAAATGAGCAGGTGCGCGATGAATCCGAAGGTTCTCGTTGCGTCGTTGCGCAGGTTCCTCAGGGCGAGTGGCCTTGCTATTTCCTGGCTGGTCGTCATGGGTGTGCAGTCGCCCCTGTGGGCCGACATTCTCGATGTAACGAACCTCTTTGCGCTCGGTCCGGGTGGTGGGTGCCCGGCGGGTTGCCTTGAGGAGGTCAACACTTCGACCAATGCGATAACAACCATATTCGCTCCTCCTGGCGGTGGTCCGGACAGTCTGATCTTTGCTCCAGGCAACAAAATCGTCTACACGCTGGTCAATCAGGGTGAAATCGGGATTTTCACGAGGGGCACTTCGATGAACACGCTTGTTGGGGGATTCGGCCAGCCCCGGGACCTCGCTCTCGAACCGTCCCAAACGAGTGTGCTTGTGGGTGACTTCACTGCCGGGAGCATAAAGCGGGTCGACTTAGGGACGTTCGTGGTCAGCACGTTAGGCTCTGGCTACGGCGGTGTGGACGGAATCACTTATGACAATTCCGGCCTCCTCTTTGCGGTCATTGGCGGAACCAGCTCGGCCGAAGGCAGCGGAACCAGGGTGGCCCAAATTGACCCCATCACTGGCGCGGTTCTCAACAGTATCAGTGGCTTCACTGGTCTCGATGGGATCACATTCGATCCTGTGACCGGCGCGCTGTGGGTATCCGACAGGACCTTTAGCGGCCTGCGGAAGTTTCCGACCAACCTCGCAGGTTCGACACTGTTTGCGGCTGGGTTGATCCCCGTTCCTGATGGTCTGGAGTCCAACGGAGCAGGAAACATCTTCGTGGCCTCACAGGGGAACCGAATCTTCGAGTACAATATTACGGGAAATACAACTACTGGGCTCACGGTAGTTACGGGTCTTGACGATCTGGCGCCTCTCGTCGGACTTGGCGCGCCGCCAGCTGTGCCTGAACCCTTCGGCTCTGACCTACTTGGTGTGGGTATCCTTGCGTTCCTCGGCTACGGTGGCGTGCGAACCTCGACACGGAAAGGCCGCCGCTAACCTCGATTCGGTAGCGCCTACGGATCCGCTCAGGTCCCGATCCGCTCGACTTCGTCGAGCGTGATCGCCTCCCCGCGGCGGTCGTAGAGCTTCGTTGTCCTGGGCGACGCGTGCGCGGCGATCGCCTGCGCGTGCTCGTCAAGCGGTTCGATCCGAAGACGAGGTAGGAATCGGATGCCTTCACCGCCCCGTTCGTGGGGCACGCAGGCGCGCTTCAGTTCTTAGTTCTACATGGGCGGAACGGCTGGCTCGAGGGCGTGTGGCTCGCTTATCAGCATAAGAGGCAGGAGAGAATGGTCCATATATCGCAAATACTGGCTCAGATCTCTACGCGTTCTACCTCGCCCGGCCATGACCTCGAAGTCCGTGGCCTTCCTGCTGGCCGACCTCGGCGTGACAAAGACGCATTCGCGGCCTCACCTCCTCGGTGTGGTCTAAAAGCGTACTGCAAGATGTGGTGAGCGTACTGCTGTCGCGGTCGAGGAGGCTACCATGAAGTGGGTAGGGGTATTTTTCGTGGCCCTCACGGTGGGATCATTGTTTTCCCCTTCAACCGTCACAGCACATCCATTCACGGTTGACCAGTCGAACGTGGTCGATGTTCGCCCCGGTGGGTTCAGCATTCCGGTCTCAGGTCCTATTGGCCAGGAGTTCCGGCCGACGCTCCACTCGCTAGACGTGGTTGAACTCTTCACATCCACGCCAGCGCCGCTTCCGGGAGGGGCTAGCCTTTTCGTTGATATTCGACAGGGTACTATTGGTGGCTTGATCCTCGGGACCAGTTCGACGGTATCGCTCCCGGATTTCTTTCAGGGGGTAACTCATTTCGACTTCCCCAGTTCTGTGTCGCTCGTGCCAGGGAATCTGTATATCATCGAAGCCCGCCTCCTTTCAGGATTGAACTGGACGGTGGGTACTACTGTATTTCCAACCTATCCTGATGGAGCGGCCATAATTTTTGGTGAGCGCTTCCCCGGGATCGACCTATGGTTCCAGGAAGGTCCGGCTGTGCCCGAACCATCTACTCTACTTCTTCTCGGCGCTGGCATCGCGGGGCTCGCGAGTGTCATTTGGAGGCGCCGCCTCCCGTAGTCCTTCTCAGCACTTCCCACGCCGCCCGCTGCATCGCGTGCCACGGCGTGCGCTCCCATCCGGTACCGACCGAGACGTGTCCGATCCCGGACCAGGAATCGAGCCAGGAGCGGAGCGCGTAGAGCGCCATCGCGAGCCCGGCGAATCCGAGTGCTGCTGCCGGAGGGAGCTGGCCGCGTGGGTCGCGCATACTTTACTCGATCACTTGGGCGGCGTGGAGGAGGATCGTCTGCGGAATTGTTAGCGCCAGCGCCCTGGCGGTCTTGCGGTTGATGACGAGCTCGAACTTGGTGGGCTGCTCAACTGGCAGGTCAGCCGGCTTGGCACCTTTGAAGATCTTGTCGACGTATGTCGCCACGCGTCGGTTGAGGAAGCGGATATCCGGGCCGTAGGACAAGAGGCCCCCGGCCTCTGTAAAATCCCTGTGCTCATACATCGCGGGCAGTCGGTGCTTCGCCGCGAGACTTACGATGCGGTGCCTCTCGCCGTGGCAGAGTGCGGACGAGACAGGCATAAGCGCTCCGGCATTACTTCTCGCTGCGGCTCCAAGCGCCCGCTCGAAGTCATAGGCGCCGTGCACCTCTAGACGCGTGACCTGCAGGCCCAGCGAACGCACCGCCGCCTCTACCTGGGGGATCGTGCTCGACAGGTGCCGCGGCTCGAAGAGGACGGCGACACGAGACATCTTGGGGAACGCCTCCCTGAGCAGCTCCAGCCGCTTCGCGTTGAGTTCCCCCGGAAGTGTGTTCACGCCTGTCATGTTGCCCCCAGGGCGGGCAAGGCTCGCGACAAACCCAGCCTCCACAGGATCGCCGGCGACGAAAACGACTGGGGTTGAGCCAGCCGTGGTCTTTGCGGCCGCCGTGGCCGGGTTTCCGGTCGTCACAATGACGTCAGCGTTGGCCCCAACGAGCTCGGCGACGAGGCCGGCAAGCCGCTCGGGCTTCCCATTCGCATAGCGTTGCTCGATGACTAGGTTGTTACCTTCGACATAGCCCAAGACCCGCAAGCCGTCGCGAAACGCATCGAGAGTGGTCGGCAACGACGCGGGCGCGAGCCATCCAATCCGATACACCTTTCCCGTCTGCTGAGCCTCGGCGGTGAGCGTCGCAAGAGCGAGGCCGACGGCGAGAATGAGCGGGAGCCCGATCAGCCGCATGGGCACCTCCGCGGTTGGGGACGGCTGGCGGGAGTCTAGCTGAACTCGGGGACCCGTACCAGCACAGCGCCGAATGAATACGTCAGCGTCGGGCGATGAGACGTCCTTGGCGCCGCGCGGGGGAGCACGTTCTGAGGGCGACACTCGCCTCTCTCATCCGCCACCGGGCTTGTCCACATGTCCACGGTTGTTCACAACATTAAAATCGCCTGGATTGGCGCGGTCTCACGGTCGATGTCCGAGAAAAATGACGGTCTGCTGCACCGATGGGGGCGTCGTCCATAAATTCTGATCTCTTTACGGGCTCGCGCGTGGCCCAGGCGTCCCCCGCCCGCCATTGACGCGGGCAAATGAAGTCTTGACAGCCTGGGTCGGCGCGGCCCACATCGTCCGCAGACCCGGTTCGTTCGGCAGCGTCGTGTCGGAGTGTGGGCCAAAGCGGTGGCGTGGAGTGGTTTCTAGACGCGAGTCTCTGCGTGGTACCCCAGGGGGCTGCCGTCGAGGCTCTGCAAAGTCGATCGACCTCGCGCGTCCCGGGATCGATGGTCGTCGTGAACGTTCATGGCCTTGCGCGGCCGCTGCGCTGACTGGTGGTGTCGTGAGCACGTTCTTCAGGGCCCTCGAGCGAGCGGAGCAGGATCGAGCGCGGCGCCACCCGGCGGCGCTGTCGGAGCCCACGAGTGAGTGGGGTCCGGCCTTCTCAGCTGAGAGCCGCAAAGGGTTCGAACAGCTCAAGCTACTTTTCGACTACGCAAAGTTTGATATTGGCCTGTACATCACGGTGGGGATGATCTTCGCCACTGCGCTTGCATTTGAGCCGGCGGTGTTCAAGTTTCACAGAGGCTTTCTAAGCCTCGCTGTAGGCTTCATCTGCCTCGCTGGAATAGCGGCCGGGATTATCGCGAGTCGCTGTGCGCATTTCACGAGCCAGAGCGAGCTTTGGGCGGCAAAATTTGGACCGTTCCGATGGAGTTGCCTCAAAGGAGAAAGCTGGACGTACGTACAACATTTCTGTTTCGGGATTGCGCTGATCGCAGCCGTGTTGTCCGTGCTCATGGGCGACGGCAAATGGCTGCCGATTGCGGGCTGTACACCCTGACGGCTGCCGGGAGTCGAGCTGAACGCCACGACGCGCACCAGTGGCGCGCCGCAAGCGCCGGGCGATTAGGATGTGTACGGTCGCTCGCCTTATACCTAGTTGCGTTCAGGAATGAACGCCGTCAACCGCGATGCTACGGTCTCGGGGTCGCGGAAGAGGTCCACTTGTTTTCGCTTGATGAACTCTGCCACCGCCCATATGTCAACGAACTTCACCTCTAGCCGGACTGGGACGAGGTCGATGACCTGGTCTCCGAAGTACTTCTGGATGATCTCATTGGCTATGCGCGATCTGTGCGGCGGATTGCCAGAGCTCGGAGCAGGTGTCCGCGTGATTGAGCCTACGGACGCTCACCGCTTAAAGCTGCGCCAGTCTCGCAGCAGCACCTTGAGCGCCCTTATTGAATCGGAAATGCGATTTCCTGTGGTTGACATGACGAATGCGGTCGTCTCTTCTACGCGTAGAACCGTCTGTCGAGCGATCGCGGCTCCGAGACGTTCACGCCACTGCTCTATCTGGCGAGCCCGATGTGTAGCGATCTGAGCGTTGTGATGCCCGAGCCTGAGAAGGCCCAACTCGTGAATGAAGTTGTCTCTGGCAGTCTCTCCTGAGGAAATCCAGTAGCGGAGCTCGACTCGAAGTCGCGTCTCCTCCAGAGAAGGCATGGTCTGCTTCCAGGCAAATGCGCCTGAAGCGCCACCAAGGATTGCTCCGGCGAGAATCGCCGCCCACATGGGAACGGTCCAGCGCATAGCCATCGCCCCCCATAGCGCGAACGCGCTGTCTTGCGCGAGGTAGCCACGCTGAATATTGGGGTACGGGAGCGACGTGGACGCGCGCTGACCGTTGACAAATCGGCCAATGCCGTCGCTGGCCCAATTGGAAATAAGGATGTCGCGGGGGCCGATCGTGGTAGCCGTGACGGGCGCAGCGAGGACAAGCAGGACCAGGAGTATGAGTGCGATCGTCTCGATACGGCACCTCATTTCCGGAATAAGAGGATCTAAAGTGCTTGCCCTTGTAGCACGCCTAGAGAGGCTGTCAATGCGTGAAAAGATTTGCAGAGAGAGGGACTAGGCTGTCCCGAGTCGAAACGGTGTTAACGCCACGACCGTCCCAGAGCAGGGCATGAGTTTAACGCGCGACCGGTACGGCGCCCCAGAACCGCGTAGCCGGTAGGTGGCCACGCAGGCGGTAGCCTTGGTGCGGTCGGTGTTCGTTGTAGACGTTTTCCCATCAGGTTGGCACCGCGCTGGGCGCCGCGCTGGCCTGGTTGGGTGTTCGAGTGGACGGGCAGCTATTCGCGGGCGTTCGTTTCCGCCGCGCTATTGGCCTTCGTGGCGTCGGCCCTCGTGTTCGCGATCCGCGAGGAGCCGGTTGTCTCTCGACCGACGCCAGCCCACGCGTCCGCCTAGTGGTCGTCAGCTCGTCATGATTGGACGCCGGCGGCGAACTTTTCAACGCCGCTATGAGCCCTTCCCGATTCGAGATCCCTCCCGGCCGTGGTAGACCGCCGGACCGTCACCTTACGCCAGTTCTGACCTGCCGTCGGGTTCCGGCCAACGTCACGCGGACGATTGTCATTCGGCCCGCTGCCGCCGGGACTCGCTACCGCGCGCCCAGGCGCAGGGGTTCGTCGAGCACCAGGTTCTGCCCGCGGAAGTAGCGGCGATAGAGCGTGCGGGGAGAAGCGTCGAACCCGCTCTTCTCTGCTTGCAGTGCGAAGTGGTGCGCTGGCTGGCCGGTCAGGACGAA
Organism: Candidatus Rokuibacteriota bacterium; assembly: GCA_003220535.1. Lineage (GTDB taxonomy): Bacteria > Methylomirabilota > Methylomirabilia > Rokubacteriales > CSP1-6 > AR31. The sequence continues at coordinate 6,685 of QHSU01000103.1, read as the reverse complement.
GCGACCGTCGGATCCCGTCTGAGTCGCGGCCCGCCGCTCCAGCGTCGTCAGCGTCTTCTCCCAGAAGCTGACGGTGGCTCCGACGGCCGGCTGCCCGTCGGGCTGCACGACACGCCCGCGCACCACGCCGTCGTCGTGTAGCCCGACCCAGAGAGTGCAGCTGCCGATCAGCAGCACCAGCGCGGCGGCGACCCAGACGTATCTCATCCCTTGGTCGCTCCCGACGTGAGGCCGTCGATGAAGCGGCGCTGCTCGAGCAGGAACAGCGCGACCCCCGGCGCCAGCACCATGATGCAAAACGCGTAGAGCGCGCCGGTGGTGTTCTCCATGTAGCTCAGAAACGTCGACAGCCCGAGCGGCAGCGTCTGCATCTCCGGGTTACGGATGACGATGAGCGGCCACAGAAAGCTGTTCCACGACCAGATGAACGACAGGATCACGGTGGTGGCTATCGCCGACGTCGACAGCGGCAGCATCACGTGGCGGATGATGCGCCACTCGGCCAGACCGTCGATGCGGGCGGCGTCGATGAGCGAGCGTGGCACCGCGTCGAAGCTCGCCTTGAAGACGAAGATGCAGACTATGGTCGAGCAGAGCGGCAGCGCCAGCCCGAGGTGGCTGTTCAGGAGGTGTAGCTCCTTGGTTATGAGATAGGCTGGGATGATCGTCGCCTGGAAGGGAATCAGCATGCAGCTCAGGAGCAGCGCGACGATCGCACGCTTGCCGCGAAAGCGCAGGGTGAGCGCGTAAGCGGCCAGTGCGTTGCACACGAGATTGGCGGCGACGACGATGACCGAGACGATCACGCTGTTGATCACGTAACGGACGAACGGGATGTAGTACCAGACGTCCACGTAGTAGAAGGGATGCATCACCCTCGGCAACAGTGCGGGGGGATACTGGAAGATATTCTCGCCGGTCAGGCTCGTCTTGAGCACCCAGTAGAAGGGCACGAGCATCACCACCGACACGGCGCCGAGCGTGGCGTGCACCGCGGCGGTCCTACTCGGCCGCATCGACCGCCCCCGCCTCGCCGCCGGTCAGCCGATTGGCCACTGCCGTGACTATCAGCAGGAAGACGAAGAGCACGATCGTGAGGGCGGCGGCGTAGTCGAACTTCGACAGCACGAAGGCCACTCGATAGATGTAGGTGATGAGCACTTCGGTCGCGTAGTTGGGGCCTCCGCCGGTCATCACGTAGATGAGGTCGAAGCTCGTGAACGAGTTGATGACTCCGATCATCAGGCACAGGAAGATGGCCGGCCGCAGCAGCGGCAACGTGATGTGGCGGAACCGCTGTCCTGCCGAGGCGCCATCGAGCGCCGCCGCCTCCTCGAGGTTGGGCGGGATGTTCTGCAGACCGGCGAGCAGGATGACCATGAAGAAGCCGACGATCTGCCACACCGCGGCCACCACCACCGAAGGCATTGCCCACTCGTAGGAGTCGAGGAAGGCGATCCGGCGCTGCGTGAGGTGCAGCGATAACAGGACGTAGTTGATGAGGCCGACCTTCTCGTCGTACAGCCAGCGCCAGATGATGCCGACCGCCACGGTCATGAGCGGATAGGAGATGAAGATGATGGCACGGTAGACGCCCCGCCCGCGGATCCGCGTGTCGACCAGGAGCGCCAGCGCGAGGGCCAGCCCAATGGCGATCGGCGAGCTCGACATGAACACCACGGTGTTCCAGAGACTCTTCCAGAAGACCTCGTCGTAGAAGAAGAGCTCCTGATAGTGCGTCAGCCCCGCGAACGTGCTCGGCTTGAACGGCGACCACGATTGCACCGACAGCGCCGCGTTCCACAGCAGGGGCAGGATGCGGTAGAGCAGGAAGATCGTGAGCGAGGGCGCGAGGAACGCCCAGACGAAGACCGCCCCCCGCGCCCGCCGTGCCGTGATCGCGACCTCAGCGAGCCAGCAGCCGGTTCACCTTCCGCTCGGCCTCGGCTAGCGCCGCCGCGGCCGGCTTGCGTCCGAGCACGGCCGCCTGGAACTCCGAGTAGAACGCCTCCTTGATCTGCGCGTCCTTGCCGAGCGGCCAGGTGGCGACGAGCTTGTCGACCTGCTCAAGCTGCGTCTTCATGACGGAGGCCGCTAGCGGGTCTTCCTTCTGCAGCTCCTCCATGAGCCGGCTATCGACCCGGGTGCCGGTGAATAGCTTGAAGTTCTTGCCGAACGTGTACGCCCACTTCTCGCTCGTGGCGAGCTTGATGAACTCCCAGGCCAGATCGGGATACTTGCTCGACTTCGAGATGCCGAGGCCGTGGGAGTTGGGCACGGCGAATCCACCCGGCATCTGCGTGGCGCCCAGCGTGTCGCCGTTGACCCACGGCGCGCCGCCGCGCGCGTAGAAGAAGGCCGGCGCGTGCGCCTGGTAGAGCCCCACCGTCCCGCTCGCGAACGCGTTGTTGGGCTCGACCCAGCGGCCGGTCCACGCGATCTTGTTGATGGTGCCGTCGGCCGTCGCCTGGGCGAGTGCCTCGACCGTTTTCACAGCGGCCGGCGTGTTGAAGGCCGCCTTCTTCAGATCGGGGGTCAGCAGCTCCACGCCGTTCATGGTCAGCAGCGGCCAGTAGAGCCAGTCGAAGTTGAGTGTCATGAAGCCCGACTTCTCACCCTTCGTCATCTTGCGCGCGGCGTCGAGCAGCTCGTCGAAGGTCTGGGGCGGTCGCGCGATGCCCGCCTCCTTGAGCATCGTCTTGTTGTAGAAGAGGAGCGTCTTGCTGACGTAGAAGGGGACCATGTAGTTCTTCCCCTCGTACACCCACGTCTGGAGGAACCTGGGGTTGTAGTAATCCTTCAGCGAGGGGTCACGCTGCAGGTAGGGCGTGATGTCCACCAGGCCGCCGTTGGCAGCGTACTCGAGCCAGATGGCGCCCTGCGTGTCGATGATGTCGGGAGCGGTGCCGGCCACGACCTGGGTCTGGTAGAACGGCCCCCACTCCGGACCCTTCTTGTCGAACCACTCTACCGTCACGTCGGGATGGATCTTCTTGAAGTCGGCGATCCAGCCCTCGATCTTCTCTTTGTAGATGGGAATGTTCCAGGTGAGAAGGCTCAGCTTCTTCTGCTGGGCCGCCACGGGCCAGGTCAGCAGGCCCAGCGCGAGCACCCCGATCACGATGTGGTTCAGTGTCCGACGCATCTCGATACGCCTCCTTGCTCTCAGAACTTCAAGCTCACCTCGCGCCCCTCGCGCAGCGAGCGCTCGGCCTCCAGGCACACGAGGACCCTCTTGCGGGCCTCCATGCCGGAGACGAGAGGACGCCGCTCGCCGAAGGCCGCCGCCGTCTGACGGATCTCCTCCCCGAGCTCGAACAGCTCGCCCGAGGGCGCGAGCGTGAGCGTCTCGCATTCCGTCGCGCCGCGGCGCTGGACCTTCAGCTCGTGGCTCGGCTCGAGCGTCCGCGCCGTCGTCGCCGACCACCATGTCCGGATCGCCCCCTCCGTCCCCACGATCTCGACCGCCGAGTGGTGCTCGAATCCCGCAAGCGTCTGCGTGATCACCGCATAGACGCCGCGCGGGAAGCGGATGATGGCCGAGACGTTGTCGGACATACCGGCCTGTCGATTTTTGCTGTTCCCGACGGCCAAGACGGAGATGGGATCGCCCACCGACTCGAAGTACCACATCACGAAGTCGACGAAGTGCACGGGCTCTTCGAGGATCCACGAGCCGACCCGGTCCGCCGCGTAGCGCCACCCTCCCGACCCGGGCCGGTACGGATGGCGAAAGAGCGTCACCAGCCCGTATAGCGGGTGACCGATCTCGCCGGCGTCGAGCAGGCTCTTGATGGCGGCCCACTGGGTCGACACCCGGAGCTCGTGACCGACGGTGAGTACCCGGTTCGAGCGCTCGGCGGCGGCGACGAGTCGATCGCACTCAGCGAGCGTGACGGCCATCGGCTTCTCGAGCAGCACGTCCTTGCCCGCCTCCAGCGCGGCCACGCCGACCTCGCCGTGCAGGTGGTTCGGCGTGACGACATCGACGGCCTCGATGGAAGGATCGCGGAGCAGCTCACGGTAGTCGCGGTACACGCGGATGCTCGGCAGATCACGTCGCGCCGCGTCCGCGCTGACGTCGCTGCCACAGGCCACGCCGGCCAGCGTCAGCCCGGGCGCTGCGCGGATGGCCCGGGCGTGATGCTTGCCCCACGCGCCGTAGCCGATCAAGCCGAAGCGCAGCCTGCACCTCCGTGTGATGCGCGACCGGCGAGTGGCGGCAACACTATCACAACTGATTCCTTGGTGGCCCGAATGGTATTCGATTCAGACTTCCGAGTAGGCGACTCTCTGAGCTTCTGTCCGCTGCGTCGTCGACCGGCGGTTTCTAGGGCAGATGCCCCAATTCCTGGGTGAAGTCTTGGCAAACGAAGGGGGTTAACGGCTGCTGCGTCCGCTAACCCGCGTCGCTCATGATTACGGGGATTGGATTTTGGACCGACGACCGTTCGGTCATCAAAGGGATTGGTCCGTCACCTGCACCCCCGGGCGCCTAGTTCCCCGGGCTCTTCAGCGGTCCGAACGGGAGCGCGTCGCCCTCTTGCCAGTGGTCGGGCACGATGCCGAACGCATCGATCAGGCGCTGCCAGCCGTTGAAGAACATCGCCACAATGCCGAGATCGAGCAACTCGTCGTCGGTGAGATCGCGCCGGAGGTCGTCGTAGAACGCCCGGTCGATCTGCCACGCGTCCGACGTCAGGCGATCCACGTATCGGAGCGCCGCCTTGGTGCGACAAGGCAGGTCCGCATGCTCATAGTCCGCGAGCTTCGCCATCAGAAGCTTCCGTCGCGTCCCGGCGCACGGCCGAGGAGGAGCGCGCGAGGCTTCAGTGGACGCAGCGGTTCTTCCACGCGAGTCGGACCCGGACGATCTCGAACAGCTCGGGCTCGATGCTGGACGCCCCGCCGTACGCGTAGCGGACGAATCCCATGGTGGCGTCGAGCGGGCCCGGGCGGCGCGCCATCGTCAGGAAGAGGTTGTCGTCCTCGTAGGCGTCGCGGTACCAGCGATCGAGCCGGCCTCTGAGCTCCTCGGTAAGGTCTTCGCGCCGCGCCTTTGGCAGCAGCCCGCGGTCGTTCGCCATCGCCCGCCCCTCTTCCGTCAGCGCTTGTCGAGCCAGACGTTCCAGAAGGTTCGCTGTCAAGAACGTCGGGCGTGTCAACGCCCGAACACGAGAAGACACTGCCTGCGACGAAGCAGAGCACCGAGTCGGTCGCGGCGTCAAGCACGACCTGATCGACGCTGGAAGCCTGCGCCCGGCAGGGCATGCAGCAGCTCTTGTCAGCGGATGTTGGAGGAGGAAGTCGACGGGCTGCTTGCCGCGGCCGGTATGAGCGGCGCGCGGTCGACGCGCCGGTCGGCTATCACGACGCCCGGCACGCGTCTCGTCGAGCTCGCCGAGCAGCACGCGAGGGACTTCGCCACGCGCGCCGAGCAGCATGACCGCGACGGAACGTTTCCGTTTGAGATCGTGGACGCGTTGCGAAAGAGTGGGTCATGGCCGCCTGCGTCCCCAAGACGGACGGCCGATCGAGCCGCCGGAGCTCGGCGCGATCAGCCCGATTCCAGAAGTCGGTGGTCTGCATCACCGCTACGTCAGACGGGCGGCGTAGTCCAGCACCGCCGCTCTACCACCGAACGCGCGCGCCACAGCCCCGACTTGAGCCTTTTCGCCTCCCGTCCTCCACCCCGAATCCCGTCGGACCGTGCGACCGTGCGAGATCCATGGTCTGGGGATGCCGGTAGCCGGCAGCCCATCTCCGCAAAGCGCGCAGTCTTGGACTGTGGGAGGATCTCGGCGCTGCTTGAGCGATTCGGACGAGGTTTTGGCGAAGGACAGGCTTAACGCCGGGATGCTGCTTCTGCCATTTGGCCCAGAGCCGGTCGATGTTCGCGTGATGGAGCCAGAACAGCGGGTCCGAGGGTGAGGAGCCGGTCTCCATGTCGCCCCCCACGGCACTGTGAACGCCGGCATGGACCGCGCCCTCGATAGCTGCCTGGAACGCCGTGAACGTCGCGAAGCCATTGAGCGCCTCGGCCGCCAAGTGAAACTCCGGGACGCGAGACACTCGAGTTGGACATGGATTAGGCGCGCGGAGATCACGCCGGTCTCGTAGGCAACCTGGAGAGATCGCCTAACGTTCTTCTCCAGGATCGCTCTCATTGAAGTAGGCCGGTGCCCCTGCAGGCACTGCAGGGCTCGGTCCGCGAGCCAAATCATCATTGGCTCGCCTCCTTCAACAGGAGGTCAATCATCTGCAGGTCTGCCTTGAGGTCGCCTCTTCGCGTACGATGCAGTTCGATCGGTCGAACGAGCGCGTCGGTCTTGTGGGTTGCTTGGCAGACGATGCTGTGAGTCAGGCCGCCCCTGTGCCGTTGTCTGATCCCGCCGCTCGCTCGCCTGGGGCGCCGCTCCGGATGCCGAATTCTCGCCACGACTGCCATTGTCGCCTGGAACTGCATGGTCAGCTTTCTGAAGAGCTTCTAGACTACTTCACGGTGCAGAACTGACGGCCGACACCCGCTGTTTTGCTGGGTGGCCGCCGTTGCACGGTGTCGGAACGCAATTTTGTTGACGGGCCAAGAGGCGCCACACCATGGTCATGCATGAAGTCTTCGATGGCGACGACCGCAAGCAGCGATCGCTGGCTAGCTTTCGTGGAGGCGCCATGGTCCGTCGCG
>QHSU01000102.1 GCA_003220535.1 Candidatus Rokuibacteriota bacterium | reverse complement strand
CTCATGGGTGAGCCAACCGGCGTCACCTGACTCCCGCGGCCATAGCTCTTCCCCTGCACGAACTCCCGTTTGCCGCTCCGCACATAAGCGCTGGTGCGCACTGTGCCGGACACGTAGAAATATCCCGTGTCGGGGCTGTACGGCACCGGCGACCAGTTCGTGCCACCGTCCCCCGACGGCTGTATCAGCATCGGGGCTTCCCAGAAGGGCTCGAAGATACACCCGGCTTTGTCAAAGCCCGGGAGTAGCTTGGCGCACTGGGGCACGGTCGCATCCCCGAGGGGGAATGGTTGCGTTTTGGCTGTCTTCTGGCGCGGCTCTTGGGGCACGGGGCGCTCCTCGATGCCAATCAAGGGCTTACCATTCGTGCGGTCGAGGATGTACACCCACCCGGTGTGGCCGGCTTCAGCAACGCCCTTGCGCGGCTGCCCATTGATCACCGTGTCGAAGAGGACCATCGGGCTCGAGGCATCATAGTTCCAGATGTCGTGGTGCACCTGCTGGAAGTGCCAGACGTATTCGCCAGTCTTTGCCTTTAAGGCCACCATCGAGGCACAGAACAGGTTGTCACCCTCACGCATCGACCCGTCATGATTCGGTCCACAGTTGCCCGTCACGAAGTAGAGAAGCCCGAGGTCCGGATCGAGGGCGGGCGTGTTCCATACGGTCGCCCCACCGCGCATCGCATGATCGGTGCCGGATGGCCAGGTGTCACTGCCGAACTCGCCAGGCCCTGGCAGTGTGTACCATCGCCACAGAATGGCGCCGGTCTTAGCGTCCAGAGCAGTGAGGCGACCCCGCACCCCGTACTCGCCGCCGGAAATGCCGGTGTAGACAATACCGTCGTAATAGAGCGGCGCACTGGTGAGGGAGTAGCCGTCCTGCCACTTCTCAATGGGGGTCTTCCACACTGCCTTGCCAGTCTTCATGTCCAGCGCCACGACGTTGGCGTCGAGTTGACCGAAAAAGAGCAATCCTTCGCCCATGGCGAGACCGCGATTGACCCAGCCACAGCAGAGGGCCGAAATCTTCTTGTCGATATCGGACCAGTACTCCCAGAGAATTGCCCCGGTCTTGGCATTGAGGGCGAAGATATCGTTGTTGCCCGTGATGACATACATGACGCCATTTTTGACCAACGGCGATGCCTCCAAGGAGTACTTGGCGCTGAACCCAGAGCCTTTGAGACGGGTCATCCAAGCCCCTTTGAGTTGCGTAACGTTTGAAGTGTCAATCTGCTTCAGGGTGGAATAGCGCTGATTGGTCAGATTGCCGCCGTTGGTCACCCAGTCCTTGCCGATAGGACTCCGAAGTAGACGATTGATCTCCTGGTCGGCGGCCAAGACCGGCAAGATCACCAGGGATAAGATGCTCAGAGTCATCATCAACAGTGCTACCGATCGCTGGCCAAAAGAACCCATAGGCGAATTCATCCTCCCTCCAGCACCGCTTGAAGATTGGTGTCGGGCCCGATGGCGAGGCGGGCTAAACGATACGGATTGGCAATCGGCAAGCGATTTGGACCACCGCGGTACAGGCAGGCCGCCCGGTAGCCGGTGCGCTCCAGCGCTCTCTCAACTGCCTGCTGGTTTACGCCGCTATCACCGAATGGATAGGCGATCACTTCAACGGGCTTCCCCAGTCCGGCCTCGAGCGTGGCCTTGGAGCGGCGCAGCTCTGCCTCAAGCTCGGCCGAAGCAAGTTCGGAAAACCTCCGGTGCGACGCCCCGTGTGACTGGACCGAAACGCCCTGACGCTCCAGTTCCCGCAGATCATCCCAATCACAAATGGCTTCCGGCGGCTCAACGCCAGCATCAAACTCGTTGCTCTTTCCGATGAAGTCGGTCGGCACGAAGAGCAGGCCGGGATAACCAAATCGGAGCAGCCATGGAAGGGCAACCTGCCGCATCGACTGGTAGCCGTCATCAAAGGTCAGTAGCACTGACCGCCTGGGCAAACTCGCGGGCGCTGCAAGGCCCACTAGAAAAGTCTGCAGGTCAATCACGTGCCAGGCGTTTTCCTGGAGCCGGCTCAGTAAGCCGCTGAACGTCGCTTCCGAGACATAGAACCAGGTGTCCACACAGCCGGCCGGTGGCCCCCCAATCTTGTGGAAGCCTAGAATCGCTAGCACCTGCTCTCCTGGTTGAGCATCTGCAAAGCCCCCCATCGCCGCTATCTCCGATTCATTGAGGTCTCATCCCAACGCCCGCTCAAGGAGACGTCCAACCACCTTTCGCGCATCAAAGTGCTCTTCCGCCAGCGCGCGAGCCAGACGGCATTGTCGCTCGTAGTCGCCAGCCACTTGTTCCAGGCAACGCGCGGCTTCCTGGAGGTTGCGAAAGCGAAACATGCCTGCGGCCTCGGGGAGGAATCGGCTCGGGCCCGTATGCTGGACCACGGCCGGCTTCGCGCTAGCCAGATAGCAAAGGGTCCGGTCGCTGACCCAGGCATTCTGCAGTCGAACGCACGCCGGCTTCACGCAGCTGAACTCCCCGCGGGAGTCCTGGATGTAGCGCTGGTAATCCCACGGCGTGGACGCGACGGCATGGGCATCGCGTACGTGCCATCCTCGTTCTAGCAGTGCCGCCCCTTCCTCGCCATCTGATCCAATGTCGAGCGCCAGTTCCAGCGGCCAGCGCGTGTGGCGCGGCAATTCCAGGAATGGGAGAAAGCCAGAGCGCTTGTCATCAAAGTCCCCTTCCTCTCCTGTCCAGGCGGCAGACCACCAGTGAGCCACAGTCGTGAATGGCGCATCTCCCACCGCCGCATGCGGGGGCCACCAATCCAGCGCCACACATGGCGGCGTGTACTGCCACTTCAGCCCCAAGTCCGGAAACGGCGCCCCAGGCTGGCCCACCGTCTCGCCGATGCTGAAGTAGACGTCGTGTGGCGCGAGACACACCTTCCCCTTGCTCACCCAAATCTGGAGCAGAGCCGGATCGATGTCCAACAAGGCGGACCGTCGGAAGCGCTTCACCACTTCCGGCTGCATCTTGTGACCGAGATCGAGGAGTAGATCTGCCTCGGCGGCCAGCTCAAAATCCACGCAGCCCGCCGTTACTTCAGGGGACAGCGGCTCCCGAGTCTCGGAACACAGCGATAGAGCCTCTCCGAGGCCGTAGCGGCGTAGACGACTCCTCAGGGCAGCGATATATGTCTGCACTTCCTGGGCGGGTGTATGTGGGTCGACAAGCTCCAGCCAGATCACCTGGCAACCGAGCGCACGCAGCCCCAAGGCCCAGTTGAGATAGACCCACTGATGGCCGCCGCCCTCGGGATAGGAGATCGTATCGGCGCAGAGGCACGCCCTGATGCTCATTGAGGGGAAGCTCGAGCGCCGCTAGAAAATGGCTTAGACGCGCTGACGTCCACCGTGATATCGAATCGATCAACGACTTGCCCGTTGACGTTCTTGAAGTACCCCTGCGCCTTGGTGGGATCGCCGTAGATGTTGAAGACGATGAAGAGTGCGCCGAACCTGGCCCCCTGGCTGCCGGTGTAGATTTTGGCCCATTCCCCTTTGCAGCCGTATGGAAACGTGGTGGGAAGGCAACGCTCCTGGTTCCTGATGCCCTGTCCACCCAGGCCCGAGACGAAGACAAAGGATTTCCCGGGACTCCCCTTGCCGATGCAGATCGTGTCGGGGTCGGAGCACGACGCATCCACGACTTGCTCTTTGGTGCTGGTCAGCGTCCTGGTTCGGTGATAGCTGTGCTCATGGGCCGTGGCGATGATCGCGCCAAGGTCCTTGCAGGTTTCGTAGACTTGCCACCCCATCTCGTCGTCCTTGCCACCAACCTGCATGGCTCGCTGGTTCTTGTGCCAGCTGCAGATTTTCCAGATGTGATCGTCCGTCGCGAGCTGGTCCTGAATGTAGCTCGCGTAGACGCCGTCACCGGTGCCGGCCCCGGCTTCACCGACGAAGACCAGCTTCAGCCCGCGGTATGTCACGGAGTACATCTGATCGTCGAGGTCAGGATCGTCCGGGGTGACGCCGATGCGGGCCATGCGCGCCTTCAAGAGCTTGGCATAGCATCCATTTCGATCCCGGCAATTCTCCCGCCAGTTGGCTGTGTCATGGTTCCCGATCGACGCGAAGTATGGAAAGTCGCGTCCGAGAACACTCTCGATCGTCCTGAAGAACCGACGCGCGTTCTCGGCGTAGTCAAAGTCGCCCTGGTGCAGGACCATATGGGCTCCCTCCGACTTGATGAGCTCGAGAACGCGTCTGAACGCCGCGTCATTGCCGCTATCGCCGATGAAGGCGACTTTCAGGTCAGGATCCGTGGGGATCGGGCCCGACGCTCCCTGGGCGTGCCCACGCACGGGCCCAAGGGCGAATGCAAGGAGCGCCGCCAGAACTCCACCGGCGATGAAGCGTGAGACTCGGTGGGCGCGCCACACGTCGCCGCGAATGGTGCTACCTACTCGTAGCGGAGCGCCTCGATCGGATCGAGGCGCGCCGCCTTCCTCGCGGGATAGAACCCGAAAAAGATGCCGATGGCGGCCGCGAAACCGAAGGCCAGCACGATCGTGGCCGGCGCTACCAGCGTCCGCCACTCGGCGAAGTGGCTGATCGCCCGTGAGCCCGTGAGACCGGCCGCGATGCCGAGGACGCCGCCGATCACCGAGAGCGTGACGGCCTCGACGAGAAACTGCAGGAGGATGTCCCGTCCTTGCGCCCCCACCGCCATCCGGAGCCCTATTTCGCGCGTCCGCTCGGTCACCGACACGAGCATGATGTTCATGATCCCGATGCCACCTACCAGGAGCGACACCGACGCAATGGCGGCGAGGAGGTAGGTCATGATCTGCGCGGCCTGCTCCTTGGTCTCGAGCACATCCGTCAGATTTCCCAGCTTGAAGTCGTCGTCGTCGCCCGGCTGCAGCCGGTGGCGCTGCCGGAGTAGCGCGCGGATCTGCGTCTCGGCTTCGTCCATGTCATCACCGGGCCAAATCTTGATCTCGACTTTTCTGACCGAACGAGGGTTGGGTTGGGTCGTACCCAGCACCTTCTTCTTCGCCGTCGAGAGTGGAATCAGTATGACGTCGTCCTGATCCCAACCATATGCGCTCTCCCCCTTCGCGGCCAGGAGCCCGATCACCGTGAACGGGGCCTTCTGGACCCGGATGATCTGGCCTAGCGGATCGGAGTCACCGAAGAGATTCAGGACGGTAGTCTGCCCGAGGATCGCGACCTTGGTGGCGCCGTCGACGTCCTCGGCCCCGAGCGGTCGACCGCCGTCGAGCGGCCAATCGTGGGCCTCCAGGTAATCCTCGGTCACACCGTAGACGTCCGTGGACCAATTGAGGTTGCCGTAGACGACCTGGCCTTTGGCCTTCATGGAGGGCGCCGACACCTGCACGCCCGGGATCTCGCGCGCGATGGCGGCCGCGTCGTCTTCGGTGAGCGTGTACTGGGTGCCCAGGCCGAGGCGGACACCAGTCGAAGTCACGCTGCCGGACGTGGCGACGATGAGGTTGGAGCCAAGGCTCTCGATCCGCTCGGTCACGCTCGCCTGCGCCCCGGCGCCCACGCCCACCATCGCGATCACGGCGCCCACGCCGATGATGATGCCCAGCATCGTCAATGCGCTGCGAAGCTTGTTCACGCGCAGCGCGCGGACGGCGATCCGGGCGCTCTCCCAAACGTTCATGCCACCGCCTCCTCCTCGAGCCGCGCCTGTGCAACCGAAGCGTCGCGCGGCAAGAGGACCGGCTCGTCGCGCTGCAAGCGGCCGTCGCGAAGCGTCAGCACGCGGCTCGCGAAGGCGGCGATATCCGGCTCGTGCGTGACGAGGACGATCGTGATGCCCTGGCGGTTCAGTTGCTGCAAGAGGACGAGGATCTCGACACTGGTCCGCGTGTCGAGGTTCCCGGTCGGCTCGTCGGCCAGCAGTACGGTGGGGTCGTTGATGAGGGCCCGGGCGATGGCGACACGCTGCTGCTGACCTCCCGAGAGCTGGCTCGGATGGTGGTGCGCCCGATCGGCGAGCCCAACGGCGGCCAGCCTCTCGCGCGCGCGGGCGCGCCGAACGCGGGCCGGTAGACCCGCGTAGATCAGTGGAAGCTCGACGTTTTCCAGGGCGCTCGTCCTGGGCAGGAGGTTGAACGTCTGGAAAACGAACCCGATCTTGCCGTTGCGGATCCGTGCGAGCTCGACCGGCGAGAGGCCAGCGACATCCTCGCCATCCAGGACGTAGCGGCCGCCCGTAGGGGAGTCGAGACAGCCGAGAATGTTCATGAAGGTAGACTTTCCCGAGCCGGAGGGACCCATGATCGCGACGAGCTCACCGCGCTCGACCCGGAGCGTCAGGCCGCGGATCGCGTGAACCGTGTGTGGGCCAAGTCGATAATCCTTCGTGAGCCCGTCGATGACGATCAGTGCCATGGCTCAGGACCCGAGCCTGGGCGCGCCGCCCTTGCCCGACTTCTTCTTCCCGCCGCTGCCAACCGCAAGGCCGACGACGACTTCTTCGCCCTCCTTGAGGTCGCCTCCGAGCACTTCGGTCGCGCTCCCGTCAGTGAGGCCGAGGGTGAGCGCCACCGATCGGAGCTCACCGTCCGGACCCAGAGCCCACACCCGGCCGGGAACGCCACCCCGCCCATCGACGCCGCTCTGATCGAGCCCGCTCCGCCGGACGCGCGGCTCTCGGCTGCTCGCGACCGACCGCGAACCGTCCCCATCCTGATTGGAGCGATCCAGCTTTGACTTGCCTTCCTTGGGCTCGCCTTCCTGGCCCGGCTTGAGCTTGCCTTCCCTGGGTTTGCCGTCCGCACCGGGCGGCCGGAACCGCAACGCCACGTTCGGTATCTTGAGGACGCTCGGCCTCTCGGCGACGATCAACTTCAAATTCGCAGTCATCCCCGGCAGGAGTATCCCGTCGGGATTATCGACGGCGACGACCACGATGTAGGTGACAACGCTCTGCACGACCTGGGCGGCCTTGCGGACCTGGACGATCCGGCCCTTGAAGGTCTTGCCCGCAAAGGCGTCCACCGTGAACTTCGCGGGGGCGTCGACTCGGATCCGTCCGATGTCAGCCTCGTCGACGTTCGCCTCGACCTGCATCTTCGTCAGGTCCTTGGCGATCGTGAAGAGGGTCGGCGCCGACAAGCTCGCCGCCACCGTTTGCCCGACATCCACCGCCCGCGACACCACCACGCCGTCGACCGGCGCCCGGATCGTGGTGTAATCGAGGTCGAGCCGCGTCTGGTGCAGCGCTGCCTCCTTCTGCTCCACCTGCGCACGGGTCGCCTGCAGCATCGCTTCGGCGACGCGAAGCTGCGCTTGGGCGGATGTGATGGCGCCGGCCAGCGAGTCCTCCTTGGCCTGCGCAGCGTTGAGCAGGGTGCCAGCCGCGTCGTAGGCGGAATCGGCCGTGTCGTAGTCGCTCTTGGGAATCAATTTGCGCTGGAGGAGTTGCCGCTTTCGGCCGAGGTCGCGGTTGGTGTCGACGATCGCCACCTGAGCACGAGCGGTCTGAGCCTTGCCTTCGGCCCATGCGGAGCGTGCGTTTCCCACTTCCGCCCGCGCGCGCTCGACCTGGGCCTCTTGGTTGAGCACCATGGCCTGGGCTGCGTCCCGGTCGGCGCGAGCCTGTCTAACCTTCGCCTCGAACGTCGCGGGGTCGATCCTGGCGATTACCTGGCCCCTATGTACGGTGGAGTTGAAATCGGCGGAGAGCTCCTTGATTTGGCCCGAGACCTGGGTCCCGACCTGAACCGTCGTGACAGCGTTGAGGTTGCCCGTCGCGGAGACGGCGGCGACGAGAGGCCCGCGCTCGGCCCGCTCAAACCGGTACTTGGGAACGCCTTCCTGATCTTGCACGTAGAGATACCCCCAGACCCCCGTTCCCATAGCAATGGCGACTAGGAGGAGCGGCGGGGTACGCTTCTGCAGCCACCGGCCAGGTGCTCTGTCGCCCTGTCGCGCAAAGTCTGGCATCACGCGACCCTCCCCAGATAGCGACGGCACCAATAGCGAGCGATCCGCTGAATACCGGGTTGCGCGCCGAAGGTGAACTTGAACTGCTCCAGCCAGGAGACCTCGCATCTAAGGCGGCGTGACCCTCGGGCGGCCTGCGTGCACACCCGGAAGCGGCCGCCGCCCGGGACGTTGGCGACCCTAGAGACCGGCATCACGGCCGTGATCATGTCGTGGCCTCCGGCACGGTCGCCGCCGCCGCCCATCGGACTCGCCGCGCCCAGCCGAGCAGGCCGAGAGCGTGCGCCAGCTCTGCCTCGTATAGTCTCAGGGTCGGAACGAACAAATTCGCCCAATCGGGGAAGTAGATGTGCGACTCCCACTCGATCGCGGCCAGGGCGCGGAAGACGGCCCCAAGAGTCGCGAGGCGCGCAACGTTCTCTCGATCGCAGTCCGGCCAGCGCTCCCGTATCACCGAGAAGTAGGTGGTGAGGTCCGGACTCGCGGAGATGCGACGTTGGGTGGCGACAACCTGGGCCAGGTCGGCGGTGGGCACGCCGAAGCCGGAATCCGCCCAGTCGAAGGCCGCGATCCGAGGGCCCGCCGGGGTCGCCTGCACGCGCAGGTTCTTGCCGTTGAGATCGCCATGCACGAGGGTTCGCGGCAGTCCAGTGGCGGCACGCTCGAGCCGATCCCAGTGCTCGTCAAGCTGGTCGAACCTCGCAAGGAGGCCATCGAGAAACGTCAGGTCGTCCGCGCTGAGCGCGGGACTGTCGAGGTGATCCCGAATGCGGTCTCGCGCACCGTGCATCTGCTTGCGATAGCGGGCCGGTCCGGCGTCGGGCAGTTCAGCCTTGTCGGCGGCATGGCGTGCCTCGGTGTGGAGGGTCCCGAGCCAACGGCCCGCGGCCCCACGATGCGCCGGCAGAAAGGCGTCGTACGTCTCGCCTTGGATCTCTCCGATGAAGAGCCAGTAGAACCCCTTCTGAGAGTCGTCGTTCGGGTCCGCGACGGCTCCGTAATAGCGAGGCCCCGCGAGGGGCACGTGCGGAAGGATCTGCTCGTACACGGCGCGTTCGATCAAGCCGTCAGCTCGCGTGCACCGCTTGGCGATGACGGTCGAGCCGTCGGTGCCCGCGCCCTCGAGCCGGTATACCTCACGGCGACGGGCTTTCCCCGTCAGGCGGGCGACGCCGTCGGGCACCGGGCGATCGTAACCGAGCCGGTGCCACGCCTGGACGGCGGGGTGGGCCAGCAGACGCTCCAGACGCCTTTCGCTCGCGAGGGGCGAGGGCGTCCGGTTCGGCGTCGGCCGGGCAAGGGCTCTCGTCGTGTCGCTCACGATGCGCCCTTGTTCGATCGTGAGGACGGTGGAGCAACCTGCGAGCGTCGTTGGGCGATGGCTGATGATGACGACGGTGCGGCCCTTCTGGAGACGCTCCAACGCCTCGACGATCACGGCCTCGGTGTCCATGTCGACGGCGCTCGTGGGCTCGTCCAGAATGAGGACCGGACTGTCCTTCAGGAAGGCGCGGGCGATGGCAATGCGTTGGCGCTGGCCGCCCGAGAGTTGGACCCCGCGCTCACCGACCTGAGTATCATAGCCCTGAGGAAGTCGGACGATGAACTCGTGGGCGTTCGCGGCCCGGGCGGCCGCGATCAGTTCGTTCCGGGGGGCCTCCGGCTTCGCGTAGCCGATGTTTTCGGCGATGCTGGTCGAGAAGAGCACAGGGTCCTGCGGCACGACTGCGAACTGACGCCGGAGATCCTCCAGCCTGAAATCGCGGAGGTCCACGCCGTCGAGCCTGACCTCTCCCGCCGTCGGGTCGTAGAACCGCGTGAGCAGGTTGATCAGCGTGCTCTTGCCGGCCCCGGACGCGCCGGCGATCCCCAGGCGCGTGCCGAGTCCGATGTTGAAGGAGACGTCATGCAAGACCGGACGATCATCGCCGTAGGCGAACGAGACGTTGTGGAAGGCGATGGCACCGCCAGCGCGCTCGAGTGGCCGCGCATCCGGTCGCTCTTCGACATCCAGCGGCTCGTCGAGCAGGGAGAAGGCGCGCTCGGCGCTGGCCAGATGGAGCTGCAGGCTCGCGGCCTTCTGGCCCATGGTCCTGAGCGGCTGATAGAGCTGGGCGAGGTAGCCCATCACCATGAGCAGCTCGCCCAGGGTGAGCGCGCCGGACCGGACGTGGCCGATCCCGATCAGGAGTACCGCCGCAGTGCCGACGGCCGTGGTCAGCCCGACCAGGAGCTGGTAGCTGCCTTCGAGGCCCGCCACCCGAATCCGTGCCCGCATACCGTCCCCTGAGCGGCCGAGGAAGCGCTGCTCTTCCCGCGCCTCCTGACCGAACGCTTTGACGATCCGGAGCGCGCCCAGGACCTCCTGCACGACCGACTGGGCGGCGCTCTCGAGCTTTTTCACCTCCCGCCACTGGCGGCGCAGGCGGCGGCGGAACACCCGCGCGATCACGACGGGGCCCGGCGAGACAGCGAGGGCGATCAGGGCCAGCGACCAGTCGATCCGGGCCATGACATAGATCATCGCGACGAAAGTGACGGTTGCGGAGACGAAGGGGATGAAGCCCTCCGTGAGGACGTGCTGGACAGCCAGGACGTCGCGCTGGATGCGATACGTCGAGTCCGCCGTGCCCCGCGTATCGTGGTAGGCGAGGGAGATGCGCTGGACGTGGTGGAAGAGCCGGGCCCGGAAGTCCAGGACCAACCTTTCCTGAACCCATGCGCGCAGCAGCGTGCTCCCCAGTCCCTGGAGCTGGCTGAGTAGCGCGACGGCCAGTACGAGCCCCACCGCCAGGACCAGCAGGCCGGCGGCAGAGCGCGCGATAGCTTCCGGCACGAACGGGGCGATGAACGGCGGGAGCGGGTGCGAGCCGATCACGCTGTCCACGGCGATCTTGAGCGGGAGCGGTGTCAGCAGCGAGATGGGACTGGCCAGCAGGCTGAGCAGGAACAGGGCGGCGACGTGCGGCCAGTAAGGTCGCGCCTGGCCGAGCAGCCGCCGGAACAGGACGACGTCGGTGTAGCCGGCCATGATACTCAGGCGCCTCCTGTCCGCAGCTGCCTGACCGTCCGGGCGATGAGGGCGGCCGCGGCGGAACATTCGAGGACGACGCAGAGCGCCAGGGCGAGGGTGACCACCGCCAGGATCGTCCCTGCGGCCCACGCCCCGGCAGCGGCGGCGCCGCCGGCGAGGGCCGCGAAGAGGGCGGTGAGCGCGACCCCGCCACGTGAACCGCGCGGCCAACGACGGAAGCGGAGGAACTGCGTGCCCCCGCCGTGATCCTCGACGCCCATGAGCAGCCGGGCCGAGCCGAACGGCCCGCCACTGACCTCAAGATCCCAGCGGTCGTAATCTCCCCCGAGCCGAACCGCGGCGCCGGCGGCCTTGAGGTCCGCTTCGATACGCTGAAGTCTCTGGTCGGGATCCTGCCAGTGCTCGCTCCAGATGGCTAAAGTCCGCGGCCACGGCGCCGCCAGCCCCGGCGACCCCCGCCGCCAGGGCGTCAGGCCGTATTGCAACCGGCCGCGCAGACGCGCCAGCGGCTGGAGGAGATGGAGCGCTGCCGTCAGCAACCGTCGCTTCACCCGGGCCGCACGGCGGGGCGGCGCGTCGTTGAACGACGCACGGGCCGCGCTGAGGGAGGCCTGCGCCAGCGGCGGCAGGACGACGCCGACGAGCAGCGGCAGCAAGAGCTTGAGCGGGCTCCAGACCAGGCTCACCGCCGACAGTACCAGCACGATCGCGATCATCAGATACCACTCTGGCATCTGCGGCAGCGAGCCGAGCAGGCTCGGGGCAGGCTCGTAGAGGGACTGATACGGCGCGACGCCCCAGACGCCGTGATAGACGCGCGCCCGGCGCCACCGGAGCGCGTGCGTCAGCCCGTTGCCGTAGATGCGGCCGGCCCAGCGCGCGTGCCCAGAGCCGTTGTATTTCTTGGGCCACTTCCGCTCGAGCATCGCCTCCGCGCGGCCGTACCCCATCTGCTGTTTCCAGTAGGTGCGCACAGAGTTCCGGCGGTGATGCCAGACCATGGCGGCGGCGCTGAAGCCCAGCGTGAAGCCCCGCTCCTGGAGGCGCCAGCACACGTCCACGTCGTCGCCGGCGGTACGGAACAGCGGGTCGAACCCTCCGATCGCCTCGAGACGGGCTTTGCGGAACGCCATGTTACAGCCGGGAATGTGCTCAGCCTGGCAGTCGCTCAGAAGGACGTGAACGGGCCCGCCCGGCGCGCGCGCGATGCACTCGGCGATCGGCCCATCGCCCGACGGGGCGATGTTCGGACCACCCACCGCCGCGTGCGACGTGGAGAGGAACGTGGCCGCGAGATAGGTGAGCCAGTGCGGGTCGGGGTAGGCGTCGTCGTCGAGGTAGGCGACGATCTCGCCCGTCGCTTCTTTCAGGCCTGTGTTGCGCGCGTTGGACAGGCCGCGGTTCTCGGTCTGGATCAGCCGGCAGTCGTACTCGCGCGCGATCGCCGCAGTCGCGTCGGTGGACCCGTCGTCCACCACGATGACCTCGTAATCAGGGTACGCGAGTCGCTCCAACCCCTCGAAGCAGTCACGGATGGTGCGCGCGCCGTTGTACGTGCACACGACCACCGAGATCCGTGGCCACGGAAGGTTCGGCGGGAACGGCACTTCGGCGAACGCGTCTCGTACCGCGTTCAGGGCCGGCTTGGGCGACCGGTCGGCGCGCGTGAGGCCGAAGCCCCAGTCCTGCACGTCGTGGCCCTGCCGGTACCACTCGTCGGTCCAGGAGAACACGACCACGCCGGCGCACCCGGCCGCGAACGCCGTCCGCACCTGCCAGTCGAGCGACCTGGCCTGGACCCCATCGCCGTTGCGCAGGCCGTCGAGCCCGAGCTCGCTCATGACGAGCGGCCGCTCCCCGGCGATATTCTGCAGGCGTCCGAGGTACGCCTCGAACCGCTCCGGCGACTCGAGGTAGACGTTGAAGCACACGAGGTCGAGGAACGGAAGGTGGAGGTACTCCGTCGTGGGGTAGTTCACGTAGGTCACGAGCCCGTCCGGGTCTTCCTCCTTGACCGCCCGGTACAGCCGCTTGAGGTAGCGCTCGATCGCTCGGCGGCCGAGCCAGCGCGCCATCAGGGCCGGGATCTCGTTGCCGAGGGCGTAACAGAGCAGCGCCGGGTGGCCCGCGCACTCTCGGACCTTCGCGCGCACCAGCGCCTCGATCTCGAAAACGGTCTTCTTTCGATCGATGAGGAAGCCCAGATATTGCTCGGCGGACAACCCCGCCATGACCCGGAGGCCGTGCCGCTGGGCCACGTCGAGGAGGGAACGGGGGGGCGTCGTGTGCGGAATACGGACGGTGTTGATCCCGTTCGCCGCCATCTGGGCGAAGTCCCGCTCGATGACGTCCAGGTCGTGGTACTCCCCGCCGCTCGCATCGGGGTGAAACGCCCCGTAGCTCACGCCGCGAACGTAGAACTTCTCGTCGCCGGTGAAGATGAATTTGCCCCGCGCGCGCGGCCGGACCAACGCGGGAACAGGGGTCGGCCCGCGCGCGCGGGAGATGTCGGGGGCGATCGCCGGAACGATCAGGGCATCCGTCGTGGTCGCGTTGGCTGGAGGGGCGATGGACACGCCAGCCGACCTACGCCGCCACTCGATAATTTTGCGCGGGCGTCATGCTGGCGAACCACTCGCCGTGGACCGGCAGGGGGACCTGCCGTAGAAACCGGAACCGGGGATCACAAGCCAGATGGGCCAGGTTCCCGGCCGCCCCCGTTAAGAGGTTGGCGATCCCCACGACGTGCCAGTCCCGCTTCAAGAAAACGTCGCAGAGGTGCGAACCGAGAAATCCTGCCACCCCGGTGATCAACACGGTCGCGGACGATCGACTGCGCGCGCTCACAAACGCACCCGTTGCGGCTCCGAGCGCAGGGTCGCTTCCCCGCGGCCGAGGCTGTAGTACTCGAACCCGGCGGCCTGCATGTGCACCGGCTCGAACAGGTTTCGCCCGTCGATGATGATCGGGGTTCGCATGAGCGACCGGACCCGGCAGAGGTCCAGAGACCGAAACTCGTCCCAGTCGGTGAGAATGACCAGCGCGTTGGCTCCACGCGCTGCCTCGCAGGCCGATTCCACGTAGGTAAGGCGGTCATCGGGCGGGTAGAGCCTTCCCAGGTTCCGGGCGGCAGCGGGGTCATAGACGCGCAAGCTGGCTCCGGCGCCGTGCAGCCGCGGGACGACCTCGAGGCTCGGGGCGCCGCGAATGTCATCGGTATCAGACTTGAACGCCACACCGAGGACACCGATGGTCTTGTGCCGTAACACCCACAACGCCCCCTCGACCTTCGCGAGTAGCCGATCGACACGGGCCGTGTTGACGCCCTCGACCTCTCTCAGCAAGCCGACGTTGACGCCGTTGTCCTCGGCCACCCTGATGAGCGCGCTCAAGTCCTTGGGTAGGCAGGAGCCACCATAGCCCAAGCCCGCCTTGAGGAAGTGGCTGCCGATCCGGGGGTCCAGGCCGACACCCCTGGCGACGGTCGCCACGTCGACGCCGAGCTCCTCGCACAGGTCGGACACCATGTTGATGAACGAGATCTTCGTGGCGAGAAAGGCGTTCGACGTCTGCTTGATCAATTCGGCCGTCGTGACGCTGGTCATGACGATGGGGCAGTCGAAGCTCCCCCGGTAGAGGTCAAGCAGCAGCGATCGGGCCCGCTCGGTATCCGCACCGATGACGATTCGGTCCGGCTCGAGGAAATCACGAACCGCGGAGCCCTCGCGCAGAAACTCCGGATTGCTGGCGATATCGAACTCGTGCTCGCGTCCGCTCAGGCGTCGGATCGTCCAGTCGATCCAGCGGGCCGTGCGGGCGGGGACCGTGCTCTTCTCGACGATTAGTTTGTAGCCGTTCAGCAGCGGCGCGATGGTGCGGGCAACTTCCTCGACCTGGGAGAGGTCGGACCGTCCATCCGCCCGGGGCGGCGTTCCCACGCAAAGGAAGATGATGTCGGACGCCGACATGGCGTCCTCGGCGCGCGTGGTGAAGCTGAGCCGGCCGGCCTCCAGGTTGGCAGCGAGCAAGTCTTGCAGGCCGGGCTCATGGATGGTGGGCGTCCCGTCACAAAGGCTGGCCACAATGTCCGGATCTTTGTCGGTCGCAGTCACGCTGTGGCCCAGTTGGGCGAGACACACCGACGTGACCAGCCCCGCGTAGCCGGTGCCGAAGATTCCTAGACTCATGCCCAAGGTGACACCCTCCTGACCGGCCCATCGACCGCAGCGGGCATCGCTCGTCGCCGCATCACGGCTCGCTGTCCCGAAGCAGACGGCCCAGGCACGCGATCGTTTTCGACGCGATCGAATTCAAAGGAAAAGGAGTGACGACAGTCTCGGAAACGACCGGGGCCGAATGGTTTGAAGCCACGACGTACCGCCGAGTAACTCTTCAGAGTTAATGCTCGCTGCCCTGCACCGCGTGGCGACCTCTCCATAGCTGTAGTCTTGATGTAATAAACGTGAGAGCTGCCTGTGGGCAATCGGTGTCGGTCCTAGTGACGACGTAGGAGCTTCGGAGATCGAAGTATAGGAATATGTCTTATAGGGGCTCGACCTGACGCTGCGCTGGCTTCCCGTCGGTCGCCGTCACGGTGTGGCCGGTAAAGACCGTCCTCTTCCGGAATTCTGGGCTCTGGGCGAAGGGCGAAGTGTGCGAAAGAGCAAGAACAAGGCGCTGCCCGACCTCGTGGAGTTCTCTATGTTCACGGGCGTGCGTCGTGGTGAGGCGCTCGCACTCACCTGGGATCGCGTCGACCGCGCCCGCGGCGTGATCCGCCTGGAGCTGACCAAGAGCGGCCACCGCCGTGAGGTGCCTCTCAGTTCGAACGCTGACGGCGTCCTAGCGCGTCGCTGGACTCCAGCCGCCAGGGGCTACGTCTTCGGTAGCCGGAACTGGAACGCCTTCCGCAGCGCCTGGGAAGCTGCGCTGGCGGTCGCAAGCGTCGAGGGCTTCCTCTTCCACGATCTCCGCCACACGTTTTCGTCGCGGCCGGACGCTCAAGGAGGTGCAGGAAGCACTCGGCCATCACACGATCACCATGACGATGAGGTACAGCCACTCGCCCCCGATCACCTCCGCGCGGCCGTCGCCGTGCTCGACGGCGTTCTCTCATCCCGAAGTTCGAGCCCGCCGCAGTTTCAGCGCAAGGATCAGCGCAAGAGCGTGTCACGGTCAGTGAGGTGGCGGCGAACTAACTGAAGTTGTTGGTGAGCCGTCCGGGACTCGAACCCGGGGCCCCCTGGTTAAAAGTAGTCTGCAGGACCGACTGAAGGAACTGGAGGCTGTCCTGAGAGTCACCAACAATAGTGGTGAGTAGTGGCGCCTTCTGACGCGTCGAGTCAAGTAGCGCCACGACCCACTAGACGAGCCATCCCCCGATAGCGGTGATCAAGCACTCGTACACGAAGCGCGACGGTCACCACCTGACCAAGACGCCGGGCTCTGTTCGGGCCGTTGAACTTCGGCCCCGGCCAGTCCAGGCTCTCAGAGAGCAACAGGCGGCGAGCCGCTTGAAGTCAGAGTTCGTATTCTGCAACGGCATTAGTGGGCCGCTGGATCGGGACAACGTGATGAACTGAGTGTGGTATCCGGCGCTCAAGGGCGCTGGCATCAGGGGCGCAAGCCGTCCCAGAAGCGCCACACGTTCGCCACCCTGGCGCTCTCTGCGGGCGAGGCCATCGGCTGAGTGTCCAAGCAGATGGGGCACAGCAACACCAAGATGATCATCGAGCACTATTACCGCTTCATCCCCAACCTGACCCGCCAGGACGGCTCGGCATTCGACAAGGCGGCGGCGCAGTCGGGCTGTAGGAGCATCGATGCACGGCAGAAAAACGGCAGAAGCTACGGAGAAACTCAATGGGGTTACGGGCCCGATGTCCCGTAACCCTCGTCGAGTTTATGGAGCGGCCGACCGGATTCGAACCGGCGACGTCCA
>QHSU01000122.1 GCA_003220535.1 Candidatus Rokuibacteriota bacterium | reverse complement strand
GCCTCGCCATGACCCGCTACGAGAGCCGCGATGGGCGGCTGCGCTTGTTCCGCGGGGACAGCCACCGCCTCCATCCGATCACGACGGGGAGCGTCGGGGTGATCGTGACCTCGCCGCCGTACTGGGTGAGAGGGCGGGGGCGTCCGTCGGCCGAACGTTACGCGCACGACCTGGCCGTGGGCTTCGGGCGTGAATGGAAGCGCGTCCTCGCACCCGACGGCGACCTCTGGTTGGTGATCGGCGATCGCCACGACGGCGCCGAGTGGGTGGGGATGGACGCACTCGTCACCGGCTGGCTCCGTCGCACCGGCTGGCGCCTTCAGTCGCGCGGCTTCTGGGCCCAAACACGCTCCCGGGAGCGCTGGGACAACCGCGTCAACTATCTCCTGCGCTTCAGGAAGGTGGGTCAGATCGTGCGACCGCGCGGAACCACGCTGTGCTGGATGCTGCCGCTGCCGCGCTCCCACCCGGACAGTATTTGGGACGCGATCCCGGAGCCTGTGGTTCGGACGGCGCTTGAAGGCAGCAAGAAGCGCGGGCCCGTCCTCGATCCTTTCGCCGGCGCGGGAACGGTCGGCCGGGTCGCCGCGTCCCTCGGACGCGAGTGGGTCGGCGTGGAGCGCGATCCGCGCATGGCCCTGGTCACGGCGCGTCGGCTCCAGCTCAGACGCGTCCGGGCTTCTCTCTCCGACCGTCGTCGCGCCGCACAGTGATGTGGACTACGGGCCGCGCGGGGTGCGCAGCACCGCCTGCCCCCTTTCGTTTACCCGGACTTCACCCAGGAATCGGTCGACGACGAGCGCCGGCCGTCGAGCTCAGGCCTGTTCGATCAGAGGCCAGCCCACCTCGCCAACCTCAAGGCGGAGCAGCTTCGCCTCTTGAACGGCGCCTTCGTAGGGCGCGACCAGACCGCCGTCAGTCGTGACGTAGAGCACGTTCTCATCGCCAGGCGCGCGCCCGAACGCGCACGCCGTGGTGCCAACGGCGCCCTGCTTAGGCCCCGCCACTGTCGTGCGGTTTCCCGCCGCGTCGAGGCGGAACACCGTCTGTTCCGGGTGGGTCGCGATGTAGAGTGAACTGGAAGCGCCGAAGGCGAAGTCGTCGGCGAGAACATGTGTGGCTGCCGTTTCAATCGGTCCCGGGTGCCCGTCAGGCTGCAACGGTGTGCGCAGAATGAGCCTCCGCCCGGAGACACTGATCCAGGCTGCAAAGGGAGTGTCTCTCATGCGCATGAGATCTACTTGCCTTTCGCGCTTGCGGCCGGGCCGCTCGACATAGCTAGGTACGGTAGAACCAGAATTCTATCTCCGAGGTATCCGGCTCGAATCTCGCCCCATGCTCAGCCTTTGCCGGAATGTAGTACCCTGCGCCGTAACGGCTTTCTTCGCCGTTCAACGTGAGGCAACTCGCCCTGAGTGATGACGCCTGCGTTTTCGGTCTCGTGATGATGCCGTGAGATCGTCGTACCGGCCGGGTACGAAGCGAACAAGACGTCGCATCCCTTCGCCTGCAGCTTGAACGCGTCGAAGGGCCCGTCGAACTTCGGAAGGCCTCGAATCTGATCCGGGAACAGGGCGTGCGCCTTCGCAAGCCTCCGGTAGTAGTGGACGGTGGCTCCAACCCCGAGGCCCCCGATCAGGCCCAGGCAACGAGGATGCGCGGCTGTCCTCATACAGCTCTCAGATGCGTAGGCGGCCCGTAGAGGTCGCGCATCTCTCGTAGATCGCGTTCGTCGCAATAGATCACACTGCTTCGTGCGATATTTGACGCGCGGCTGCCGAGAGACGCGTGAGAGCGGCCTCGAGATCGGCTTTCGAGAGAAGGCCAAAGCCCAGGCGAAACACCCGCGCCTCGTCGCCGAACCAGATTCCTCTCGCGACCCGGACTCCCTCTCGTGCGAGGCCCTCGTAGAAGCGGGCGACGGCGCCGTTGTCAAAGACCGACGGCTTCAAGCGCACGCAACAGAGGGCCCCGGCGTCAGGCCGGACCCATTCGACGAAGCAGTCGTTCTCGCGTACCCAGGCTGCAGTGAGCACGAGGCCTTCAGCCAGTCGCTGACGCCGTTCGCCGATGATGTGATCGCGACGCTCGAGCACGTGCCGCGCCAAGGCCTCGTCCAGGGGGGAGCATGAGATCACGGTGTTGAACTTGCCCTCGACCAGTTGTTCTTTGAGCGCCGCGTCGCGCGTGATCGCCCATCCAAGCCGTAAGCCGGGAGCGCCATGGCACTTGGATAGCGAAGCACAGGAGATCACCCGCTGGCTCAGCCCGACCGCACTGGGCGCGACCGCGTCATCGCCATAGGTGGCTTCGCGATAGGTCTCGTCCAGCAACAGATACGCTTCGGGACATCTCTGCTCCATCAACGCCACCACGTCGCGGACAATCTTCAGTGGGCTGATGACTCCTGATGGATTCTGAGGGGAAGCCAAGCTCACTAGCTTGGTTCGCTCCGAGAGGTGGCGACCGATGTCGGCGACGTCGAGCTGGTAGCCGCGATCGAACGGCAGCGATGCGGTTCGGATCTTCGCGCCGACAGCCGCCAGGGCGTTGCGAGCCAACGGGAACATAGGCGAGACAGTCACCGCCTCGTCACCACGATCACAGAGGACGAAGGCGATGAGGAACAAGGCGTGCATTCCGCCCATGGTGACGACCACATCGTCGGTAGTCACACCGTGCGCGTCGGCGATCAGTGTGCGGAGCCGCGGATCGCCTTGGGCCGTGCCGTACCCAAGCGCCATTTCACCGAAACTCGGCTGCGCAGAAGGATCCAGCACATCACTGAGCCGTAGATCTGGCCCGACGCTCTCGCCCAGATCGTAGCGAGGCATCCTTCCGATCAGCGAGATGATGTCGTTCTTCGGAAACCGCGCCATCTAGACTCCTTCCTGAGCCGCCTCCCGTCAGGTTTGCAGCACACCCTCCACGCACGTTACGGCGTGGCCACCGAGCCAGATCGTGCTGGTGTCGAACTGGACGGTGACCTGACCGTCGCGGCCGAGGCACCGGCCCTGACTGGCGACATACGCGTGAGCCTTCAGCACGCCGTCCCGGCGCACGAGCGCCGCCACGCACCCGTTGCCGCTCCCGCACACCGGATCCTCGGGAATTCCGTCGCGTGGCGCGAACGAGCGCACCTCTATGTCGGCGCTTCCGCCCCCGGGATACAGGCCGAACACGTTGACTCCCGTGATGCCGATCGGGTTCAGCGCCGCGAGCTTGCCCATATCGGGCGCGAGCGCCCTGACGACGTCGCCGCTCGCGAGCTGGACTGTGAACCACACGGTTCCGACGTCGATGATCGCCGCGCGCTGAATGTCGGCCGTCATGACGCCGAGTCCCTCGGCGACCGCGGCGATCTTCGGCGGGGTTGGCTCGCGGAATTGTGGCTCGGGCAGCGCGAGGAGCAAACGCTCGCCGTCGATCTTGATGTGGACGAGCCCCTTTCCGCACTCCTGCACCAGGTGGCCCGCGGCCCGGGGTTTGAGGCCATGGCGTAACACGGCGTGGGCCGATCCGATCGTGGGATGACCGGCGAAGGGGAGCTCCCTCTTGGGCGTGAAGATTCGCAGGCGGTAGTCGGCCCGCTGGTCCGTCGGCGTGCAGACGAACGTCGTCTCGGACAGGTTGGTCCAGGCGGCGATCGACTGCATATCGGCGCTCGACACCGCGTCGCCATCGAGTACGACCGCGACGGGGTTGCCCTTGAACGGCACGGCGGTGAACACATCCACTTGCTGAAAGGCGAGCGTGTTCATCTCGAACTCCTCTTCGCGCGTCTACCGGTTGATGCCCCGACGACGCCCGACGTCCGATCCACGATCGGAATCTAGCAGAGCGGCATCCAGAAAAACAGCTACAGATCATCGAATGGAGGACCATAACAGTTATTGCCTGGTGCTCGATGTCGTGCGAACATGACCGCGCCTTGCGCTCAAAAGCGATCGGCGAGGGACGACAGGCTCGGTTAGCACCGGCATATCGGTACGAGGCGACCGCGCGGTTCATCACTGATCTCGTGGACAACGGCACGCTGATCCCGGGAGCGCGCGTGCCCTCGCTCCGGCAGATCACCAGGCAGCGTGGCGTCAGTCTGTCGACCGCGCTCCAGGCGTACCGGACGCTCGAGGATCGCGGGATCTTGCAGGCTAAGCCGCAATCGGGCTTTTATGTGGCGAAGGGCGCCCCCATTCTTCTGGAGACGCCAGCGATCTCGAGGCCACCGGGGAGACCCACGACGGTCGCCGTCTCCGGTGTCGTCCCAAAACTCCTGGAGTACGCTGCCGATCCGGACCTCGTCCCGTTGGGGTGCGCGATTCCCAACGCCAAGCTCCTCGCGGCGGGGCGGCTGGACCGCTTCCTTGCGCGGGCCGCGCGGGTCAACGGTGGTGACTACAACACGTACACCGTCCCCAAGGGGGATCCACGGCTGCGCCGCGAGATCGCTCGCCGCGCGCTGCGCTGGGGGCAAGTGCTTTCACCGGAAGACATCGCCATTACGTGCGGTTGCACCGAGGCCCTGGTCTTGGCCCTGAAGGTCGTCTCACGGCCCGGCGATACGATCGCCATCGAGTCCCCGACGTACTTCGGTTTCCTGCAGGTGCTCGAGGCCCTCGATCTGAGAGCGCTGGAATTGCCGACCGACGCGAGTAGCGGCGTCGATCTCACGGCCCTGCGAAGAGCGCTCGGAGCGCCGTCGGTCAAAGCGTGTCTGTTGTCATCGAGCTTCAACAACCCGCTGGGTTGCACCATGTCCGACGAGAAGAAGAAGGCCGTCCTGGAATTGCTCGCGAGGCACCGGGTCCCGCTGATCGAGGACGA
>QHSU01000101.1 GCA_003220535.1 Candidatus Rokuibacteriota bacterium | reverse complement strand
GCCGACTACGATCCCGAGATCATTGTCCTCATGCCGTGCGGCTTCACACTGGAGCGGACGGTCGAGGAATTTACTCAGATTAAGTTCCCCGCCGAGTGGCGCCGTCTCAACGCAGTTCACGAGGGACGGGTCTATGCGGTAAACGGCTCGGCGTACTTCAATCGCCCCGGTCCGCGGATCGGCGAGGGACTCAAGATCCTGGCCGAGGTGGTTCATCCCGAGGTCTTTCCGCGGACTACGCCGCCCCAGGCCTGGCGGCGCCTCGGCTAGAGCCACGCTGCACCTGGGAGCGCGCTTCACCGTGGACGATCTAGCCCGACCGCTCCCGCTGGGCGCCGGGGCGCACCAGATTGTGTCTCTCGCACCGAGCTGCACGGAATGTCTCCTCGCACTCGGCGCGGGCAACCGCCTCCTCGGCGTCGATGACCATTCTGACCTGCCCGAGCTGCTGGCACCCGTGGTGCGCGTGGGCGGCTTCAAGGATCTCGATCCCGTGCAGGTTACGAGGCTCGCGCCAGATTTGGTCGTCGCGGCGTCACTCCACGCCGTGTCGGTCCTCCCTCGCCTCGAGGCCCAGGGTACGCGGGTTTTCGTGATGGTGCCCCGGACCGTGGACGGCATCGTGGACGGGATGGCGCGGCTGGCGAGTGTCATCGGGATCGCAGTCGAGGCTGCGCCGTACCTCGCTTCCTGCCGTGCGCGGATCGCGGCGGTCGTCGATCGAACGCTGCGCCGGCGGCGCCGGCCGCTCACCTACATCGAGTACTCGCCGGAAGGGCACACCGGCGGGCCGCAAAGCTTTCTTGACGATTTGGTCGTGAAGGCGGGCGGTCTCAACCTGGGCGGCATTGCGCGGGTCGAATGGCCCGTGCTGCAGACCGCAATGGTCCGCCGCCTTAATCCTGACGTGATCGTAATCGCGACGTACCCCGGTAGCGCGACGCGGGATTCCCTTGTCAGACGTGACGGGTGGGATCGGCTCACTGCAGTCAAATCTGGACGTGTGTGGGAGTTACCGGCAGGCATGGTGAAGCGTCCCGGCCCAGGCATGCTCGAAGGCCTGGCGCGTCTCGCAGAGATCCTCGCCCCGTAAAGGGAGATCTCTGCCCCATCAGATCCGTCGGCAACAGCTCTACGCACGCATGGCCGACCTGGGCATCGAGAGAGCACGCGTCGCTTCGCGCGAGCTTCTCATCTCTTGGCGCTGAGCCATTGACCGATCTATATGCGCTCAACCAGCGCGTACTTGCCCGCTTCTTCCGGACTTGAAGATGGACGCCTTGGTACGCGAATGCGCCAGCATCGGCGACGATCTCAGGGCCAGGTCGCTGCAGGGTCGAAATTGATGATCCTCGACTCCGGCTGCTCCGGAATCCGCGGGCGAAGATACGGCTTGTCCGACGCCTTGTGGCACGTATAGCAGCCCTCGAGGGTACGGCGATACGCACCGCCGAAGGCCTCGGTGTTCTTCTCGGTGATCGCCTTGCCAATATCCGCCAGGCCTGTGCTGTCGACGGCCTCGAGCAACCCGCGGAGGTCGATCTCGCCGGCCGGGATACGGCGCACTGGAATGATGCGCACCGCCCAGCGCAGGTGCGAGCGCGTCTCGTTGAGATAGAACTGCGCGAGCGGCCAGTTCTTGCTCGCAGCGGCGAACCAGAGATTCGTGAAGTGGTAGTCCACGTCCATCATCGCGTGAGACTGGCTCGGAAGCCGACCCTTGATCTGCTCGATTTCCGCTTTGAGACGGGCAATCTCGGCCGCCGAGTCTTCGGAAGTCGCCAACGCCGGCCACGCCACCCAGACGAGGCAGATCGCGAGCGCTGCGACTGCGAAGGTGGCCAGCAATCCGGTCCACATCCTGCTCATTCGAAGTCCTCCGTGGATCTATTCCTCGCTGTCATCCGCCGGACCGCCGCAGCCTCTCCGAAGGCTAGAGCGGTGCCAAGGCGGCTCCCCCCAGCGCGCTGACGACGACCACAACGACAGGTGGCGCCTTCCACCCCACGAGCAGGATGAAGCCGACCAGCGCCACGGCGAAGTCTTGCGGTCCCTGGACCGCACTGGTCCAGATGGGTGAGTAGAGCGCCGCGCCGAGGAGCCCCACGACGCCGGCGTTGATACCCCGCATGATCGCCTGCGTCCCCGAACGCTGGCGGAAACTCTCCCAGAACGGCAGTGTTCCGAGATGCAGCAAGAGGCCGGGCAGGAAGATGGTCACCAGACCCAGGGCCGCGCCGTGCACGCCATTGGGCGCCGGTTCCATCACCGCACCCAGGTAGGTCGCGAATGTGAAGAGCGGACCGGGCACGGCCTGCGCCGCTCCATAACCGGCCAGGAACGCGTCGTCACCCACCCACCCTGGTGCTACCACGGCTTCCCGCAGCAACGGCAGGACGACGTGCCCTCCCCCGAACACCAGCGCCCCGGAACGGTAGAACGCCTCCATCATGGCGATAGCCTGAGATGTCGTGAGCGCGCGCAGCAGCAGCAGCCCGAAGAGCAACCCGAAGAACGCCGCCAGCGCCGCCACGCCTACCCAGCGCGACACCTTGATGGGTGTGTGTTCCGCGCGTATCACCCCCGTATGGCGACAGAGCCACGCGCCCGCAATGGCCCCGAACAAGATGGCGGCCAGCTGGGAGAACGCGGACGTGCTGAGGAGCACGATGAGCGCCGCCACCCCGGCGATCGAGGCTCGCTCGCGATCTGGACATAGCGTTCGCGCCATGCCCCAGACAGCTTGGGCGACGATCGCCACGGCGACGAGCTTGAGCCCGTGCAGCAACCCCGTGCCCACGGGGCCACTCAACGCGGCGGCGCCGTAGGAAAACAGCAGCAGCGCCAGCGCCGATGGCAGCGTGAATCCCGCCCAGGCGGCCAGTCCGCCCAGGTAACCGGCGCGCAGCAACCCAAGGGAGAACCCCACCTTGCTGCTGGTGGGCCCGGGCGCGAACTGACACAGCGCCACCAGGTCCGCGTAGCTGTGCTCATCGAGCCACTTCCGACGAACCACGTACTCATCGTGGAAATATCCGAGATGTGCGATCGGCCCACCGAACGAGGTCAATCCCAGCTTCGTCGCGACCCGGAGGACCTCGAGAACGGAGCCTCTTCTTGGAATGTGACTGACTGCGGCGGTGGCGGGGACGATCCGGTCATTCATAGTGCTCAGCCACCTCCTCGCAGGAGCCCGCCGCGATCTCCAGCGCCTTGAGCGCGGTCTCCAGATCCTCGCTCGAGTGCGTTCGAAGGAACTTGCCGGCCTGGCCTCGAACATCCTTCACCGTGTTGTGCCACCGGCGCGCTTGCCGGTGGGCCGCCGGGTTTGGTGTTCTCCGGATCTCCCCTCCCAGGCCCGTATGGTGGAGGGTTTCATTCACCGCGTGTTCGGCGATCTCAAGGGCGAGCACGCCGTGACTGAGATCCTCATACCGCGTTCGGTCACGGAGCACCTGGAACCGTTTGCGAAGCCGCCTCAGCTCGCGCCTGAGCGCCTTCAGCGCGTTGGCCTGGGCTACAGTCATGGGCTTTAGACCCCCTCGTGTGTGCTGATCAGTCAGCTTCGAATCCCCGCTGCTCCCTTACCGAGACCTTCCTCGCTTGATCTTCCTCGCGACATCGGGTTCCAGAACCTCGCCCACCAGCTCGGCAATCTTCGAGCGAGCGTCGCCGAGGGCCTGGCCACCACGCCGGGTGAGGACGTAGTACTTCCTCACCTTGCCGTTGACCACACGGCTGAGCCGGCGCAGGTAGTCCGCCTTCTCGAGCTGGTGGAGCACGGGGTAGAGCGTCCCCGGACTAAGCTCGTAGCCATGCCGGCGGAGCTCGGCGATGAGAGCCAGCCCGTACACGGGTTCCTCACCCGCGTGATGGAGGATGTGGATCTTGATGAAACCCAGAAAGAACTCACGAACGACATTGCCCGGTGAAGGCAGCTCAGGATTCCCAGGCCCGTCGCCCGGACCCGAGCGAGCGCGCGTCCCAGTCTTCGCCTCCGGGCTGGTCCGCAAACGTCTCACTTCTTTGCCGCTGCCCACTGGCCGATCTGCACACGCGCGATGAGGGAATAGTTGCCGGTCCCGTCACGCTTGAAGATCGACGCCTCGCCTTCCTTGACCTCGAACCAGTCCTGGCCGAACACGTCGAGGATGTTCGGATTGTGGGTCACGACTAGCGTGTTCGTGCCGGAGTCCGGGGCGGCGGCCACGATCGCCCGAAACGCCCGCGCGCGGCGGGCGTTCTCGTTTGGACTGACGACCAGCCCGCCTTCGGTCACGTCGGGCGTGGCGCGGGGCTCCTTCCCGCCGATCAGCCGGGCCGTCTCCACGGCCCGGTAGAACTGGCTGGAGTACGACTTGCCGATCGGCGTCCCGGCGGCCTTGAATACTTCGCCAACCAGCTTTGCATCAGCCCGGCCCTT
The DNA here is from genome assembly GCA_003220535.1 of Candidatus Rokuibacteriota bacterium. Classification (GTDB taxonomy): domain Bacteria; phylum Methylomirabilota; class Methylomirabilia; order Rokubacteriales; family CSP1-6; genus AR31. The sequence goes on along the minus strand of QHSU01000101.1, from coordinate 12,310 downwards.
GTCGTTCAACTGGCGTTGCTTGGAGATGTTGTCGATGTTCAGGGGGATCGGTGTCCGCCTGGTCGGCATTCGTGGCGCCGTGGCGAACCACGATCACGTACCCGCCCGCGTGAAGCATCTGGAGAAGCTCGCCGGTCGGAGGGACGGCCTGTCCCCAGGCCCACCCGGCCATGATGGCGATGACCAGAACAGTAAGGGTCCGAAACACGACGCTCATGCTCTCTCCTCCTCGATGTTTCCTCGCATCTTCCGCGCCAGAGAGCGGTGGGGCCTTCGCGGGTCACGGGGATACCCGCAGGATGCGGTCATCATCGGGGTGAGACACTCCTCGCCCGTCGCGGTTACTCGTCGCGACATAGAGCGCATCATCCGGACCCACGACCACATGGCGCAATCGGCCCCACGCACCCTCCAGGAGGCTGGATTGCGCCGCGACCCCATCAGACCCCAGCTTGATCCGCACCAGTTGCCGACCGAGCAGCGCCGCAACGTATAGCCTGTCGCCGTGGATGGCCATTCCTGAGGGCTTCCAGATGATCCCAGCCGATTCGATCACGGGATCGCGGTATCGGGGCTCGCGGGCCAGCCCGGAGACGACCGGCCAGCCATAGTTGCCGCCGCGGACGACCTCGTTGATCTCGTCATGGGGACCTGGGACGAGATCTGCGGCGAACATGCGACCGGTTCGATCCCAGGCCAGGCCCTGGGGATTTCGAAACCCGAGGGCATGGACGGGCGAATTCGGGAAGGGGTTGTCGGGTGGAATGGAGCCGTCGGTGGCCAGGCGCAGAATCTTGCCGACCAGGGAGTCCAGCTGCTGGGCAAGCTCCGGCGTGCCAGCATCGCCCGTCGTCACATACAGCATGCGGTCAGGGCCGAGCTTGACGCGGCAACCGTTACGCTGGTCCGCGCCCGGGATGTCGTCGAGGAGCACACGCTCGGCGCCGGCCTTCTCGTCCCTCATGGTCAGGCGCGCCACGCGATTGACGAGCCGCCCGTCTTTCCGGCGGGTGTAACAGACGTAGAGGAACCGGTTTGTTTCGAAGGTGGGGTCGAGCGCTAAGCCCATGAGACCGGCCTCGCCGACCGCGGCGACGCTGAGAGACGCGACCGGGTTGGGCAGGAGCCGCCCATTCCGGATCATCCTGATCCGCCCGGGCCGTTCCGTGATGAAGAGATCGCTCACGGAGGCGAATGCCAGCGCCCACGGCGCTTCAAGTCCAGTTGCGACGACTTCCACGCGGGCGCCCCAGGCCGGATCGCCCGACCATGTCGGTGCGGTGCCGACCAGCACGAGTCCGGTCACTATCCCCAAGCAAATCCCTCGATGAACGGTCATCCGCCGCGCCGACGCTGCATGATTCCGGATCGTGATTCGCACGTTCTTGCTCACCTGGTCGCCGGAAGGGTCGGAGATGGGACGAGGAGCTGGAGCCGGCTGGAGACCCCGGGCAGGGCGGTACACTCATCGAGTCCCTTCCGACGCCTGGGTCGCACTGTCGCGCTCCCTTGACAGCGGCGAGTACACTTCGGAAGGAATATAGCGCAGCTCGATATCGCATGCCGATAACAACCGAGCCGGTGGTGTGTTCCTCGTCGAAGGGACTTCAAGAAGTTCCTATTGGCCCAGCGCCATGGGCCATAGCCTTCATACGAACGGCGATGGAAGGGACACCAGGACGAAGGGTCTCCGACCGAGAGGAGGTTCACCCGATGGGCAGCGATCGCAGGACATTTCTGCTGACCACCGTCGCCTGCGGGCTTGCGATGGTGGTCCCCCTCGCCAGCTTCACGCCGAAATGATGCACATCAGCGCTTGCTGCCGCCCACGGAGGAGGACAACCGGTGCCCACCGTCCATGTACGTTACATGGTCAACGACGTCGAGGCCGCGCTCGCCTTCTACACGACTCACCTGGGTTTCACGATCATCTCCAAGACGCTGCCGGCCTTTGCCGACGTCGCTCGTGGCGATCTGCGGTTGCTGCTGAGCGGACCGGCGAGCTCGGCCGGGCGCTCGATGCCCGACGGCCGTCAGCCCGGCCCGGGTGGCTGGAACCGGATCCACCTGATCGTCGACGACCTCGCCGCCGAGGTCCATCGCCTCCGCGCGGCCGGGGTCCATTTCCGCAACGACATCGTGACCGGCCCCGGTGGGTCGCAGATCCTCCTCGACGATCCTTCTGGCAACCCGGTCGAACTGTTCCAGCCTCGGCGCGAGTGACGTCCGCCACTCCGACCTGACCCACCCTCAGCGCACGGTGGTTGCCGGGGCCGGAATCTTTCAATAGGACTGCCAGGTGAAGCAGGGGGAAGAATCGAGCCCGGCCGAGTTCTCACCCTATCCCGCGCCGGAAGTCTTCCGCCTGCAGCCACCCGCAGCACTTGGGATCAGCCCGGTGGTTTTTGAACACGCGCCGAGATCAGGCGGCGTAGCAGAGCGGGTCGGTGAGGCCCGCTTCCGCGAACCCCTTCTTCCGCAGGGTGCAACTATCGCAAAGCCCGCAGGGTCGACCGTCGGCTGTCGGCTCGTAGCATGACCACGTGAGTGAGAAGTCAACTCCCAGAGTATGGCCGGTCCGAATGATCTCGGCCTTGGTCATCCGGATCAACGGCGCGTGGACCCTAAACCGGCTCTTGCCCTCCACCCCTGCTTTTGTGGCGAGGTCTGCCAGTCGCTCGAAGGCCTGGAGGTACTCGGGCCGGCAATCAGGGTAGCCAGAGTAATCCATGACGTTCGCGCCAAAGAACACATCCTCAGCACCGAGGACCTCCGCCCAGGCCAGGGCATGGGCGAGGAAGATCGTGTTCCGCGCAGGAACATAGGTCACGGGAATCCCCACACCGATTTCGCCTGCCGTCCGACTCTTCGGCACGGCAAGGTCCCCGGTCAGGGCGGAACCGCCGATTGCCCGGAGATCCAGGGTGAGGACCAGTCGGTTCCTTGCCCCGAGCGCCGCGGCCACGCGGCTCGCAGAGTCCAGCTCTCGACTGTGACGCTGGCCGTAGGCGAATGAGAGGACATGGGCTTCGTAGCCCTGGCTTCTCGCGATCGCAAGCGTCGTCGCGGAGTCGAGCCCCCCTGACAGCAACACCACTGCGGGTTTCATTCACATCCCTCGCCTGGAACCCCAGAGCAGGATGTGGAGGCGCGGCGAGTACCGGAACCCGTGGCGCCGACACTCATCGACGACCCAGCTTGAGCGCTCTAAAATCTCCTCGCGACTCAGGCCTTCGGGCATGAGAAGGATGCGGTCGCGCGGCAAGGCGAACCGCTCCATGAGGTGACTCACCTCGCCGACGTCGCTTCGATTCACGACCACGAACTTCCACCACGTCTCACGGTCGAGAAAGCTCAGGATGGCTGCCGGGCAGAGTCGCTTGGGTTCCGGCACTCCAGAATTCGCCAGCTTGAGCGAGACGTTCCACTGGTCGATCTGCAGCCGTGGCGCCGCCAGAGTTCCGGACGTCTCGACCTCGATCGTGTAGTGGCGCTCCTTCAAGGCGTTGACAAGCGGCGTGAAGATCAGCGATTCGAGCGGCTCCCCTCCGGTGACCACAACTCGCCGGCAGGGGAACGCCGCGAGTTCCTCGAGGAGCGACTCAAGAGGCTGCTCGCGGCCGCCGGCTGGATCCCACGAGTACTTCGTGTCGCACCATCTGCACCCCACCGAGCAGCCCTGGAGACGGACGAACACGGCCGGCACCCCCGCCGTGACGCCTTCTCCCTGGATTGAGAAGAAGCACTCGGCGAGACGTCCTGTTATCGCGGACATGGCAACAGGTCGCAGTGTCTGTCACCCGACAAGGCCAACAAGGTGGCAAGGTCTCTGAGGGCCGATCCCCAACGCTGAGTCACCAGTTGCGCGCTCGGATGGTCACAGTACGACTAGCGACCGTCGAGAAGTGCCTGGATGAACGCCCGAGCGGCCGGGCCCGACCAGTCGCGCGATCCCGCTACGCGGCCGATCAGTCGCCCCTCGCGGTCGATGAAGTAAGCGGTGGGCGGCCCCCACACGCCGTAGGCTTTGCCCGTCACGTCGCCGCTCTCGTCGATGAGAACGGGCGCGACGTAGCCGCGCTCGCGCACGACCTGACGAACATGGTCAGGCTTCTCGCGGAAATTCACCAGCAGCATTTCCAATCCCTTGCCCTTGAACTCGCCGTAGATGCGATTGACGGAAGGTAACTCCTCCCGGCAGTCCGGTCACCAGGTGGCCAAGAAGAAGACGAGAACAACCTTGCCCCGGAGGTCGGCGAGGCGTGTGACCCTGCCGTCCAACCCGGGCAGGTCGAAACCCGGTGCCGGCTTGGGCGGCTGGTAGGGCTGCACCTGCAGGCTCGCGAAGTCGGGGGCAGCCGCAGCGCCGCCGACCGTCAGTAGCGTGAGGGCCAGCCCAACGACAGTTATCCGACGTGTCATGAAGCCGACGATCTTCCACATAGCGACTCCCTCAGCTCAGAGGTTTCACGTCAAGAAGTTTCGCTCGGAAACCGAGCAGGTCTACCGCAGCGACCAGCTTATCCGACGAGATCTTCGCGTCGTCGAACTCGACTCGCGCCTGCGCCTTCTCGAGGCTCACGTCGACCTTCTTCACTCCTGGCAGCCTTTCCAAGGCTGCGGCCACGGAGGCCTGACAGGAGTTTCAGACCATGCCCTTGACCTCGATCGTGGCCACCCTTGACGCCGCCTGCGCCGTCGTCGCGGACGCGACGAAGATGAGGAGAAGGAGAACTCCGAGACCCGCATACTGGTTTCCTCGCATGGATCTTCCCCCATCGACCGGCTACATGCCGGCGGCGATGTAGTAGTAGCCAAGGTAGAGTCCGGCGACGATCAGCACAGCGCCGCTCGCCCGTTTGATCCAGACGGTCGAGGTCTGGAGCCAGTGAAGCACGCTTCCCTTGGCGAGACCCACGAGCAGGCTCGTGAGGAGCATCATCAACGCGATGGCCGAGGCGAAGCTCGCGAACGTGACCAGCGCCGCTCCCGCGAAGCCGCTCGTCAGCGGCAGCACGATGATGGAAACGTAAATCGGCAGCGTGCAGCCCGTCGACGCCAGGGCGTACCCGAATCCGTAGAAGAACAGCCCGGCCGCCGGTGGTAACCGGCCGCCGACTCGCCCGAGTGGGAGGGCGATGGACGGCAGTCGGATGTCGGCGACGAGCCCGAGCCCGAGTAATGCAACGCCGATGGCAACCACCGGTTTCAGCGCGATTAGATACCGGGAGATGACGCCCCCCACGAGGGTGATGGCGACCCCGGCCACCGCGAAGAACACGGCGCTTCCGGCGGCACACGTGAGACCGAGCGCCAGCGAGCGGCCGGGACTCTCGCGGCTGGGACCCACTGTGGTCAGGTAGTACGAGATATAGGCCGGGAACAGCGCGAAGGCGCATGGCGCGAAGAACGCCCCGATGCCAGCCAGGAAGCTGAACGCTGCCAGTGTCAGTGGCGAGTCGAACTCTACCCAGCGGAGACCGATGAGGGCGCCCTGGTTCCATGCGACCCACCCGACGACGGCGAGGAGGAGGAGGCCCCCGACCGAAGCTGCAGCCCTCACGCCGAGCGAAAACGGCCGGCGCGTCCCGTCGATCGCCGCGCCGGTGTCCGCGCGTTCGGAAGTCTCAGTCGCCATCCGACCTCGCAATCACTGCCAGGCGCTCGAGGAACGCATGCTCCTTGGGAAGAGACCGAAATTCCAATCGTCCATTGACGACGATCGCCGGCGTCGCCATCACGCCGTAGCGAGGTCCGAGCTCCGGATGCTCTGCGAGGTTCCACTCGCGCACCTCGAGCTCGGGGAACCGAGACTTGGCCTTGTCGACCACGCTGAAGACCATTCGCCTGGCCTCCTCGCACTTCCCTCAGCCGGGTGCGGTGAGGATCTCCACTCTCATCGTCATCGTTGCCTCGCGACTTCTTCCCGGAGCGGGATCTCGACGCGGCCTGTTGGCCTCATCACCCGGATTGTCAGCTCCCACGGCCCGCCCATCGTGAACAGGACTTCGCCGCGGTAGACGCCCGGTTCGCCGGCGGGACGCAGGGGCGTCGCTGCGCTCATTCCGTCCGCCATGCGCCCGGTGAGCGTCACACGAGCGTCAGTAACCGGCTTGCTGGCAGCATCACCCAGCCGAACGGTATAGGTCGTCTTCCGATCCGTCACCGGTGTTTCGGGCGCGCTGGTGAGCTCGACGCGGACGCCGTTGACCTCCGTCATCAAGCTGCCTCCCATCGAGCTCGTCACGACAACAGACGAGCTGAGCGCACCAAGTAGCGCTACGCCAACCGCTGTCTTCATGGCCTGACAGACTTCACCTCGACGGACTTCGCGACCTTCTCGCCCTTGTCTTCGACGTGTCCTCCTTTGTTGCTCGGTTAGCGATGTTGGCTCGTTGGGCTGAGCCTCGTGTGCTATCACGGTCTTGGCTCCCCAGCCGTGGTCTCCGACCGAAAGAGCGGGGTTGCCGCAAACGCCGCGGCAAGCTGAACTACGCTGAAGATGGCCAGCGCGGTGCCGAACCCGAGCGCGAGAGCCTCGCCGAACAGCAGGCTCCCGAGTCCGAAGCCCGTGAACAAGCAGAAGACATTCAATCCCATCGCCTGCCCTGCCCGCTTGCCCCCAAGTGCGGTCACGATGCCGGCCAGAAGCGGTTGAGTCATGTCGTATCCGAGGGACAACAGAGTCACGAGCAACGCCGCGACCAGCACGGAGACGTCGAGGAGCAAGAAGCCCGCGGCGAGCCCAGCGATTCCGAGCCCGGCCGGGATCAGCCAGCGCCGTCCCCAGCGGTCGGCGGCTCGTCCGATGATGGGTCCGAAGACGAAGCCGGGCACACCGTACCCGAGCAACGCGAGACCGATACCGACCTCGCTGAGGCCGTGGCGCTGTGCGAAGTAGAGTCCGAGCCAGGTGAAGACGCCGGAGTGGAAGATCGCATTGAGGAGGACATAGACGTACGTCCGCTGTCCGCGGAGGGTCACGAGGAATGCGCGATAGCCGCGCAGGATGTCCACCATCGTCGTCGGTGGGGTCGGCGGGGCTTCGCCGAGGAGTCCACGATACGGCAGCAGGAGTCCCAACATCACCAGGCCGAGGATGCTGACAACAAGAAAGATCCCACGCCAGCCGAGCGAGGGCTCGAGGAGCGCGCCGAAGGTCGAGCCGAACGCCGCGCCGCCGGCCATCGCGCCGAAGAGCCATCCAAGCGGCCGGCCTCTCCGCTGGTACGGATAAACCTGTCCGATCAACGCGAGTCCCAATGGGACCACGCCGCTCGCGCCGAGGCCGCTCACGAATCGAATCGCGACGAGCTCCCATACCGAGCGTGCCGCGGCCGTCAGCCCCGTGAGGAGCACGAAGGCGGTGAGCGAAGCCAGCATGATTCGCCGGCGTCCAAACCGATCAGAGAGGACGCCGTATACGAGTGTGGAAACGCCATAGGGAATGAGATAGGCCGGGACAATCAAGCCGATCGTCTGCGCAGAAACGCCGAAAACTGCCGAGAGCCGCGGGATCAGCGGCGCCACCATGTAGGCCTGGAAGAAGATCAGAAAGGTCGCGGCAGAGAGGAGCCGGACGAGCCGCTCCCGGCCCACTTCGTCCAGCGCGGCGGACGTGGCGACCGGCTTCTCGGCGGCGGGCCTGGTGCTAGCTCCCCGGAACAAGCCACCCATCCTTGATGTGCACGACCCGGTCGGCCATCTGCGCCGAGACTTGGGCGTAGGTCACGACCACCACGGTGCGCTCCCGCGCGATCTCCTTGAGCAACTCGTAGATCACCTGCCCGGTCTCCGAGTCGAGGTTCCCCGTGGGCTCGTCGCCGAGAACCAACGGCGGATCGTTGGCCAGTCCTCGGGCGATCGCGACCCACTGCTGCTCGCCGCCATCAGCGCGCGGAAGCCGGTGACGAGCGCTAGCAGCACTACGACCACGCCGGCGCGCAGGTGGCCGCTGAACGGATTGCGCAGCCCTCGAACGGCCGCGCGCGTCACGAGTGCGAGCTCTCGGCCGCGGTCGGCACAGCGGAAGTGCGCCCGACGCTCAGCACGGCGTCGAAGAAGAGGGACGGGCGCCCCCACAGGGCGTTGACGAAGATGCTGGTGACGCTGGCCGCCATCGCCGCTATCGCCCAGACGGGGTACACGAGCCCCGTGGCGGCCGCCGGGATGCCGAGACCGTTGAAGAGAAACGCCAGGACCACGTTCTGCTTGGTCTTGCGGTAGCTCCACCGGCTGATCTCCCGCGCAGTGACGACGGCACGCAGTCGGTTGCCGACGATCACGACGTCCGCTGACTCGATCGCAATGTCGGTGCCCGCGCCCATCGCAATCCCCACGTCCGCCTGCATGAGGGCGGGCGCGTCGTTGATGCCGTCGCCCACCATGGCGACGCGGCCCTGCTGCTGCAGGCGCCGCACGATCTCCGCCTTCTCGCCCGGGAGGACCCCGGCGTGGACCTCCTCGATGCCAGCCGCCAAGGCCACACGCCGCGCGGCGCCCTCGTTGTCCCCCGTCACGAGCACGGGCACCACCCCCGCGGCCTTCATCGCGGCCACCGCGGCGACCGCGTCCTCGCGCAATTCGTCGCCGAATGAGATGGCGCCGAGGAGCTCCCGCTCTCGTCCGATCACCACCACCGTCTGGCCCGCCGCCTCTAACTCCCCGATCCGCTGGCGCAGCGTCGATACGTCGACCCTATTCTCTTGAAGGTAGGCAGCGCGACCGACGAGCACCCGCCGGCCGTCGACCCGTGCCGAGACGCCACGGCCAGGTACCGCTTCGAAGCCCTCGACGGCCGGGACCCTGTACCCGCGGTCCAGCGCCGCGTCGAGCATCGCGCGCCCGAGCGGGTGCTCCGACGAGCCCTCGACCGCACCGGCGAGGGCCAAGAGCTCGTCGGCATTCCTCAGCGCCACGATCTCCTTGAGGACCGGCCGGCCCACGGTGAGCGTCCCCGTCTTGTCGAGGACGATGTACCGGACGAGCCGCAGGGTCTGAAAGGCCTCGCCCGTGCGCATGAGAATCCCCTGATCCGCCGCCTCGCCCGCACCGCGGACGATGGACAGTGGCGCGGCGATCCCGACCGCGCAGGGATAGCCCATGACCAACACACTCAGGGCGGCGAACACGGCGCGCTCGAGGTCCGGTTGCCCGGTGAGCCACCACATGCCGGCCGTCCACCAGATGAATGACAGCGGCGACAGGATCAGCACCGCCGGGGCATAGACCCGGAGAATGCGGTCCACCAGGTGCAGGATGCCAGGCTTCAAGGCGCGCGCGTCCTCGACGTGGCGGACGACCTGCTGGAGGAATGTCTCCGCTCCGACCGCTGTGACGCGGATCAGCACGGTGCCGAGACCGTTGATGGACCCACCGATGACGGCGTCCCCCTCCGTCTTTTCGACGGGCATGGGCTCCCCAGTCACGAACGACTCGTCGACCGCGGAGTGTCCTGCCATCACACGCCCGTCGACAGGGACGCGGCCTCCCGGGCGGACGCGGACGAGGTCGCCCACCCGGACCTCCTCGATCCCCACCTCGATCTCGCGCTCACCGCGAACCACGAGCGCCGTGTCGGGCTGCAGGTCGAGCAGTCGCTTGACGGCCTGGGAGCTGCGCGTCTTGACCAGGAGCGACAGCCACTCCGAGAAGATGTGGTAGTTCACGATGTGGACGGTGACGGCGAAGAACTGTGCGGTCGGGTAGTCCGGCCGCCGCAGGATGAGCCCGAAGACGCCGCCGACGAGGCCCGCCAAGGCGCCGAATTCGAGCAGCACGTGCTGGTTGAGGATGCCGCGGCGGATCGACTGGAACGCCATCCGCAGGAAGTGCCAGGCCAGCCAGAACACCACGAAGACGCCGAAACCGCCGATGATCCACGGGACCGCCGGCTCGACAACACCCACCGTCTTCGCCCCCAGGACGAGCGCCGCGACTGCTGAGAATCCAGCCGTGCCGAGCACCGCGCGGCGCAGGCCCTGGCCGCGGAGGATGAGGAAGGCGAGGGTCCCGAGCGTGAGCGCCATGAAGCCGTTGAACAGCAGCGACCGGGCGCCAGGGACGAGCAGGATCATCGCGATCGTGATCAGGCTCAGCCCGGTCGCCACGAGCAGTCGCTTGCCCTCACGGGCCAGCTCGGCCTCCTCCTCCTCGTAGGGACGGATCTTGCGCGGGTCATAGACCGAGTAGCCGATGTCCTTCAACGTGCGGAGGATGTCCTGGGGTGTGATGACCTCGGGGTCGAATTCCACGAGGGCCTGCTCGTGCGTGAGGCTGACCGCGACCTTGTGGACACCGGGCAGTCGGCCCAGCGCCTTCTCAATCGTCCCGGTACAGAGCGAGCAATGCAGGCCGCTGATCTTGGCCAGGAACCGCGAGCGCCCGTCGGCGACGTGGCCCTCCTCGACCCAGTACGGTGTGGACCCCGTCGGTTCGATCGTCGCTACGTCGCTCATGACACGACCTCATAGCCCGCCTGCTTGATGCGGGCCTGCACTGCCTGAGCTGACGTACGCGCAGAGTCGAAGACAACCTTGACCCGCGCAGCACGGTGGTCCGCCGCGCTTCGCACCACGCCATCGACCTGCGCGAGCGCGCGCTGGATCCGCTGCTCGCACGCCCCGCAGGTCATTCCATTCACCCGAAGCTCCAACTGTTCCATTACCAACCCTCCACGATCAGGCCTTCCGGCGCTCAACGGCGGCGCATCGCGCCCGCCGCGGGATGCCGCCTCGATGTGCAGGCACACCGCGGGACGCCCCCGACTGGCGCGACTCCAGGCCTCGAGGCTCCGGCGAATCAGCCGGCGCATCTCAATCAAGTCCCGAAGCTTGGCGTGCAGTTCGCGTCCCTTGTCCTGGAGTAAGCGACGAACGTGCCTGCACGGCGGCCCCCCGCCCTGGCGAATCGCGATGATTTCGCGGATCTCCGCCAGCGTGAGCCCGAGCCCGGCGGCCTGCTTGACGAAGGTCAGCGTCTCCACGGCGCCCTGGCCATAGAGGCGGTAGCCGTTGGCGCCCCTCGTCGGCCTCGGCAGCACGCGCTTAGCCTCGTAGAACCGGATTGCCTTGGCGGTGACACCCACCTGCCGCGCCAATTGGCCGATCTTCAGTCCGCCGTTCACTTCGTCGCCATTGCGGTCCGCTCCTCGGATGCCAGGCGACGCGCCATGCATGCGAGTCTCAACCTGGGCTACAGCCATCGCTACATGCCGACCGTTTCTAAGCCCGCGACCCGCGGGCGTCTCGATGTGAGGACACACTGCAGCGGCTGCCACTGACCGATGCTTCCACGCAGTCAGGCTTTGTCGGATACGACGGCGGAGTTCGAGCAGATCCTTGAGCTTGCGATCAAGCTCAAGGACCTTGTCGCGCAAGAGGCGATGCACGTGGGCGCACGGCGGGCGCCCGTCTCGGCGAATCGCGATGATCTCTTTGATCTCCGCAAGTGTCAGACCGAGGCCGGTCGCTTGCTTGACGAAGTACAGCATCCCGACAGCGTCGTCATCGTAGAGCCGGTACCGGTTCGCGGCGCGCTTGGCCAGCGGCAGGACCCGCTTGCGCTCGTAGAAGCGGATCGCCTTGGCGGTCACGCCGGCCCGGCCGGCCAGCTCTCCGATCTTGAGGCCACTATTCATGTCACGAGTAGCCTAAACCTTTCCCCTTAGGGGAAGGTCAAGCCCCTTCTTCCGCGGCGTACGCTCCGTACTCGAACGTCAGACGGTACGTGCGACCGCAGCATAGAACTGTGTCTCCGGGCTTCACGTCGTCGGGGAGTGTGATGACCTCGTCGCACGCGGGGCAGCTGACCCGGTGGGCGAGCGTCGCGGACCAGCGACCGGCGGCCTCCAGAACTCGCAGGGCGTGCCCCGCACAGTTCGGACACTCCACCAGGTCGCCGGCGCGCGTTCCCTCGGGCAGCTCTATGAGCGCGCCACAGTCAGGGCAGCGGACGACGCGCATCAGCGAATCCCCAAGAGCCGCTGCAACCGCCCACGGTCGAAGCCGACGACAACCTCGTCGTCTACCGTGATGACCGGGACGGCCGTCCGCCCTGTCCGCGCGATCAACTCCTCGCGGGCCGCCGCATCATCCGCAACGTTCTTGGCCGTGAAGTCGAGACCATGGGACGAAAGAAACTCTTTCGCCGCGTGACAGGACTGTCAGGTTGAGGACCAGTACACGGTGATCTGCCGATTCGCCACGTTAGTCTCCCGTGAGCAGGTCACCGAAGATCCAGTGACCAAGTTTGAACGCCTCGGCGATGGTTGCTCCAGCGCCCTCGGTCGCTGGGTTCGCGTACCGCCACG
>QHSU01000121.1 GCA_003220535.1 Candidatus Rokuibacteriota bacterium | reverse complement strand
GCCATCTGCCACTTGTGGGTCAGGGCGACGGCCTCGCTGCCGCCGGTGACCGTGTAGACGATCACGAGCAGCCCGGTGAACACGATGACGAGGTCGAGCGGCCAGCCGAGCACCGTGGAGATGATGATCGCGGGCGCGTAGATCGTCACGCCGGCGGCGAGGCCGCGCTGCAACAGGAAGAGGCCGGCACCGAGCAGACGCGTCTTCTCATCGAACCGCTGGCCGAGGAACTCGTAGGCCGTGTAGACGTTGAGCCGACGATACATGGGCAGGAACACGGCGCACACGACGATGAGCGCGAGCGGCAGGCCGAAGTAGTTCTGCACGAAGCCGATGCCGCTCTCGAAACCCTGTCCCGGGATCGAGAGGTACGTGATCGCGCTCGCCTGCGTGGCCATCACGCTGAGGCCGATCGTGCCCCAGCCGGTGGACGCGTTGCCGCGCAGGTACGTGTTGAGGCTCCGCACGTGGCGCGTGCGCCAGGAGCCGTATGCAGCGATGCCCACGATGGTGCCGAGCAGCACGACCCAGTCGGCGATGTTCACGAGAAGACCCCCGTGAACACGGACAATAGGAATACCACGAGCAGGAACCACCCGAAGACGAACAGGTAGATGCCGCGCCAGGTGCGGAACCCGGGGACGTCGGGCGGCTCGGCCTCGGAGCGCTCGTCGGGGCGCGGCGCGGACGTCACTTGCCCAGCGAGACGAGATTCGCGAACAGCCGATACGCGCCGGGGACTGCTTCGGGGAGCTGGCGAAACCACGCCAGGCTGGTGTAGACGAAGTATCCCTTGCCGTGCCGCGCCGCCAGCAAGCCGCCCTTGAGCGGCGTCTCGCCGGCGTCGCCGGACGCGAGGATCGCGGTGAAGCGCTCGTCCCACTGATCGGGGAAGTAGAGACCGCGCTCCTGCACCCAGCCCTCGAAGTCCGCCGCGGTGATGCGATTCGGCGTGGTCAGCACGGGATGCTCGGGCACCAGGATCGTCACCGGCGCGTGCTCGTCGGTCACGCGGTCGCGCGAGAGGCGCAGGTGGAACGGCGCGAGCCAGCCCTCGCGCAGGCTGTCCAGCGTGTTGTACTGCGCGATGACCGTGCCGCCCGCTTCGACGTACGCGAACAGCGCGGGCAGGCGCTCGGCGAGATCCGTCCGCACGTTGAAGGCGCGGATGCCGATGATCACCGCGTCGAGGCCGCGCAGCCGTTCCGGCGTGAGGTCGGCGCCGGTCAGCGACGTGACTTCGTATCCCATCTGCTCCAGGGCGGCGGCCACTTCGTCGCCGGCGCCCGGCAGGTAGCCGACGTGGCGGCCCCGAGTCGCGAGCTCGAGCGACACCGCCTTGGCGCGTGCCGGGGGCTGCAGGAGCTGGAGCGGCAGGTGATCGTAGCGAACCTCGACGCGCTGCTGATTGAAGCGCCGGCCGTTGATCTCCACGCTCGCGCCGAGCGGCGCGGTCGCGAGCTGCGCCGGCGCGGTCACGGTGAAGGTGAAGCGCGCGTGCTCGCCAGGGGCGGCGAGTCGAAACGGCTGCGAGGCCGGCGTCACGGTCCAGCCGGCCGGCGCGTCGAGCTGCACGGTGCCGGCGGCGCGCGCGCGGGCGGCGGTGAGCTCGATTGTCACCGGACGCGCGGCGCCGGGCGCGAAGAGCCACACACCCGCGATGAACCGCAACGAGACCGGCGCGATGACCTCCAGCCGCCGGCGCAGCGCGGGCTTGGCGGGATCCGCGGCCGGCATCGGCTCGCCGGTGATCACCAGCGTCTGCCCGCCGACGTCGAATACGTACTCGAGCGGGAACGTGGGCGGGTTCTGAGCGCGGCCAATGAGCGACGGATCGTCCACCTCGAACATCCCGGCCGTGCCCTCTGTGCGCAGCCAGTACGGCTGGCTCGGCGGCGTGCTCGCCGGCACGACCTGGGAGGTCTCGCGAACGACCGGCTGGTTCGGGCGCAGCTCGACGGCCTTGTTGATCGCGCGGTGAGCGCTCGGGTACCGCACCGCCGTCCAGCGCACGGGGATGCGCGAGCGCACGGAGGCCGTGTGGCGCAGCCTCACGGTCTCGCCGGGCACGACCTCGGCGCGATCCACCACGGTGTCGACCTCGAGGCCGAGGCATGCCTGGATGATCCGATCGAGCTGCTCGCGCTTGTCGCTCACGATGGGATCCGCGGGGAGCGCGGCGAGCCGGCGGCGGATCGCGAGCAGCGCGGGCACGCGAGCGGCCGCGTCCTGCGCGTTGAACTTCGCGATCTCCTCGTCGATCGACCGCGCGATCTCGGCGCCGCCCGGCACGCGGTTCCACGTCGTGTCCACGCCGTCGAGGAGATCGTTCGTCGCCGCATCGCCGGCGAGCAGCACGAACGGCTCGATCCGCGAGCCCTCGTTCACGGGCGGGCCGCCGATGCCGAAGCCCTGCGTCTTGTGCATGCCACGGCTGCGGGCAGCGATCGACGCGAACGACTCGCCCGACACCGGATCCCGGCCGCCGACCTCGACCTTCACCACGCCCGGACCATCCGGCACGTTCGCGGGCAAGCCCGCGATGGCCATGCCGGCACCCGGATTCGCCGCGGCGGCGCCCAGCCCGACGTTGTGGACGATGCGCCGCGCTTGCCAGGGCCTGAGCTCGCGGAGCTGCTCGGGAAACGCCACGGGGTCGGCGGCGAGCCTGAACGCTTCGAGGGCGAGCACGGCGGACGCGGTGTGATGACCGTGCGTGGGCGCGGGCTTCGGGGAGAACCGCGTGATGATCACGTCCGGGCGGAACTCGCGGATCACGCGCACGATGTCGCCGAGGACGCCCTGCCGGTCCCAGACGCTCAGCGTCTCCTCGGAGTTCTTCGAGTAGCCGAAGTCCTTCGCGCGGGCGAAGTACTGTCGCCCGCCGTCCAGCCGGCGCGCCGCGAGCAACTCCTGCGTGCGCGCCACGCCGAGCGCCTCGCCGAGCTGGGGGCCGAGCAGGTTCTGTCCGCCATCGCCGCGGGTGAGCGAGAGATAGGCCGTCCGGTATCCGCGGCCGCGCGCCAGGTAGGTGATGATCTGCGTGTTCTCGTCGTCCGGATGGGCGGCGACGTAGAGCACGCTGCCCATGGTGGCGAAGCTGCGCAGCTGCTGCAGGATCGCGTCCCCCGTCGATGGCTCGGCTGCGTGGCCGACGTCGGAAGAGCCCGCCAGGATGGCCACGCCGAAGGCGGCCCAAAACGGCAC
This sequence comes from Candidatus Rokuibacteriota bacterium, assembly GCA_003220535.1. GTDB lineage: Bacteria > Methylomirabilota > Methylomirabilia > Rokubacteriales > CSP1-6 > AR31. Next base: position 1,861 of record QHSU01000121.1, on the reverse strand, counting down.
GTTCCAGAGGGTGTCGCGCAGGAGTATGGAGGACCTCATCGGCGGCTTCCACGATAGCACTTACAGCATGGTCGTGAGGGTGTCGCCGATCCGGGCCCGACGACGTTTGACGCGAGGCCGGAACGTCTGGCCATTCCAGTGCCGGCACCGCCGACGCCCCCGGAAGACGTGCGCCCACCGTCGAAGACGACCGCTGCCTCGGCGTCGTGCGCGGGCGATCTGCTCGGTGCGACGCGACCGAACACTCGAATGGTCTGAGAACTACGCGAAGGAGCGTGGTGCGCCTGGCAGGAGTCGAACCTGCGACCCTAGGATTAGAAGTTCTCCGCGCGGTTGACGGGCGACGTGTGTGTTTTCAGATACTTCGGTCCTCGATAGTAGCTCGGCGTGGGTGCGTCAAAGTGCGCCGAATCGTGCGCGGTTGCAACGGGTTGGTGACACTCTCAGTGACACAAGAAGAATCTCGAGGGCGCCCAATGGAAAATTGCCTCCCCGCAGTCGACACGTGTCAAACCGGCTGCCAAGTTCCACCTCCTGAGGTCCAAGCGACTCTTCGAAGGAATACTGGAGCTTCCGCAGCCGGATAGACTCGCACTCTCAACGCGGTTGCCTCCGTGGGCTAGATTTGAAGTACCCGGTCTACCCCAACACGAGTCCGGCGAGATCTGATCCCCACACTCCTCATCCGGAACACGTCGCTGGGCGGATGCAGTCTCGATCGACGGCGCAACTCCCAGCGCGCGAGCGCGCTCCGTATCCGGGCGCGGATGCGGCTAGAGGTCGCGTCGCTGTCCACCAGCACATCGAGGAGCCGCCACTCGCGGCGAGCGATCAGGCCCCGCCGGCGGACGACGTCGAGGTGCCCTTTTGCTGGTCCATCTTGTGCTCGGCAATCACTTGATTCCAGCGCTCACGCCGCTCACCATAGTCTGCCTTGAGCTGGTCAGCGCGGTAAAATAGCGCCACCGCGCGCTGGCGGAAAAACGACACGCGAGAGAACAGGGCTTGTATCATGGCCGACCTCGTCGAGCGGCTTGGTGTGCCTGGAATGGCTCCCACCATGGCGATCCCCGCTGCCCGTCGAGGTCGTCAGGGGGGGATGCAGATTCTCTCTGACAGACCGATCTGCCAACACGTCTTAATCTACTCGCCGTCGTGCGGCTTGTGTATTGTTCCTTGGTCTAGGCTAGGCGGAGCAGGACCTACAACGAAATTCTTGTGGGTGAACTCGACCTACTACTCTAGCTCAATCAGTTCCTAAAACGGTGTGAGGAGTTGGTCGGGTAGCTCAGCCATTTGGCTTTCGCCCCCACGGATCCGAGCGTGCGGCTTTCCCGCACTCGGCTCCTCCCGAAGGTTACCCAACGCGGGCCAAGGAAACCTCGCGCGGGTGAGTAATCCGGGTCGAAGGCAAGGGGAAGCGTGCCAGCAACGCGTTGAATCGCTCCCAGGTCAGTCGGCGTTGACTCCGCCGGCGCAGTACGCGATACCAGCGGCGCCTCACCGCGTCGTGAAAGCTATCCAGGCGTGGCCAGTTGCTCGGCAGCCCGTAGTAGGCATCGTGCCCTCGCAGCACACTGCAGAGCCAGCGATGCTGCGATTGCACCGGCGTGTGCATGCGGCGCCTCAGCTCCGCCTGCACCTCCTGCAGCTTCCGACTGACCCGCCGGCCTTCGGTCCGCCGCTTGACCACAAAGCGCCCGGCTCGGCTCCATCCGCAGTAGTGGCTGAACCCGCGAAACGAAAACGTCCCCGGTCGTCGTGTGTTGCGCGCTCGTCGGTGCTCGGCCACGAGTTTGCCGAACTCGATGAGGCGCGTCTTGTCCCCGTGGAGGGCCAGCTTGAACTTCTCCAGCCGCTC
>QHSU01000120.1 GCA_003220535.1 Candidatus Rokuibacteriota bacterium | reverse complement strand
GCGCGCGAGACCTGCAGCGTGCGGCACAGCCGCCGGACCGGGAACGCGGCCTTCTCCGCGACGATGAACGCGAACCTCACGGGTGCTCCTTCGCGAAGAAGGCCGTCGCTTTCCTAAGAAACTCGACCATTCGCCGCGGGGTCTGCGACGAGCGTGAATCCCAGGTCTCGAGCGCGGCGATGGAGGTTCTGGATTACTCGCTGCCGGTAGCGCTCTTCATAGTACGAGGCGCCGGAGTCGACGTAGGTCATGCCAAACCGCAGTGCCTTGTAGAAAAGGATCGCGAGCTTCCGCGCGGTGGCGGTCACCGCCTTCGCCTTTCCCGTGCGGGCGGCGAGGCGGCGATAGAAGGCGCCGAGGGCCGTTTGTGTCTTGCCCACGTTGACCGCCGCGATCCTCAGCAGCGCGGCCGCACGGTTCGAGGACCGACGCGTCTTCGAGCTGAGCAGGCGACCGCCGGAGATCTTGTTCCTCGGGGCCAAGCACAACCAGGACGTGAAGTGCTTGGCCGTCGGCCATTTCCTCATGTCGTCTCCGCATTCGGCGACGAGCCGCAGCACGGTGTAAGGGCCGAAGCCATGGATCTGGGTCAGATCCCCGCCGAGCAACGTGTAGAGTGCGGGCCGCGCATCGAAGTCCGGCTCGTTCCGTCCTTTGGCGTGCCGCACCGTAGGGAGGGGTTGCTCAGGCGTCGCCCGCGCTTCGTTCAGGGTGTGCAAGACCGCCTCGATCTCCGTATCGCACTCGGCGATCTTGGCTTGGTGGAAATCGTACAGCTCCAGCGCTTGGCGGAGGGCGAAGACGTGTTCGGGGCGGTAGTTCCCCGTGAGGGCCTCGCGGAGGGTCTCCTCCGAGGCGGCGCACCGGACATCGCGAAATTCGGCGAGTCGTTCGGGCGCCTGGGTCCCAGAAACGATGGCCCGGATGATCCGCATCCCCGTGACCCCGGTGATGTCGGAGACGACGTGATGAAGCTGCACGTTCATCTGCATGAGCGCCTTCTGCATGTGTTGGATGTGGGCGGAAGCGTAGTCCAGCATCCGTTCTCGATGGCGCAAGTAGGCGCGCAGGCGGACCACCCCGTCGTGGGGCCGGAAGCTGCCGCGGCGCAGCCCATGCTGGTGGAGCTGCTGCAGCCACTGGGCATCGTTCACGTCGGTCTTTCGGCCCGGGACATTCTTCACGTCGCGCGCATTCACCAGCAGCACTTCGAAGCCGCGGGCTTCGAGGATCTCGAAGACCGGAATCCAGTACACGCCCGTCGACTCCATGGCGACGGTCTTGATGCCGGTCTCCGCGAGCCAATCGGCCAATCGGTGGAGATCGCCGCTGAACGTCCGGAAGGAACCGGGTTGTCGTCCCGATCGCCGGGCACCGCAACGACATGGAAGGTCGCGCCGACATCGATGCCGGCCGCATCTGGGTTGATTGTGGATGGCCGCCCCGAGGATCTCCCGCGGGTCTTCTTGCTCCCTGGCATGCTGGCCCCCTGTTGATGAGCCTCAGGAGCAGGGGTGGCGCCAAAGATCACTTTCCTAAACGGGATCGCCTGACGGCGTCACCACTATCAAGTGCGCCAGCCACCCCCGGACCATGTTTTTTTACGGGCTCGCGATGTCACCATTAAGCAGACGGCCACGGCTCCTGGGCGCCCATCAGCGTAGCCGCGCGCCGAGTTTCTGGTCCAGCAGGTGGGACGGCCCGCGCCGTGCCCGAAAGTTTTTTAGAATGTCGCGCTCCATCCGCAACGTCCGGTTCTCGCGCCGCAGCCGCCCGAGCTCCTCCCGCTCCTCGGTGGTGAGCGCCCCCGGCGCCCCACGGCCGGCGTCGATCTCCGCCTGCCGCACCCAGCTCCGCAGCGCCGTCTCCGTCAGATCCAGTTCCCGCGCTACGACACCCACTGATTTACCGCTCTCCCGGACAATCCGAACGGCCTGCGCCTTAAACTCCCTCGTGAATGCCCGCCGCTTGCGTTTGGCCATGACACACTCCTACCGCACTTCCGTGCGATCTGGGGTGTCCACCAAATCGGGGCAGGTTCAGTGTGACCGAGACGAGGACGTGGGGAGCGTACGAGAAGGTCAGCGTGAAGCGAGCATGAATCAGGTGTCGCCCGCGCTCGGCGTTGTGCTCTTGGTAGCGGCGGGGTGCGCGACCGCGACCATTCCCTTCCAGACTCTGCGAGAACCAGCGTGGGGATACACGGCGGAGGATGGAAAGATCTACATCTATGAAAACCGGCCAGCTTGCCGACTGCGTGGCCTCGGAGCCTGCCGTCAGTTGGTCCTCGATCGTGGCGAGTTCTACTGGCTGGTCTCCCTCGTTGAACCAGAATGGGTTGGCTCTATGCAAAGAGAAGCCTGCGACGCGGTGCGCGATTACGTCAGAGTCGAGCTCCGCCAGCGCACAAGCGACTGTACAAGAGTGCAGTTGCTGCTGTTGGAGTAGCGATTATCCGAGGAGGGCAAGCGATGATGCGACTAGGACGGGCTTCGGTGATCGCTTCCCTCTTCCTGCTCACCTCGGCTGTGCCAGCCTATGCCGAGTGCGCGTGGGTGCTGTGGTTCAATCCCGAAGCCAATGTCCACATGGTTGAGTCGGCCCATTCGTCGGTGACGGAGTGTGATGTGGCACTCGTGGACATGCGGGCCGTCCTCCGAAAGGACGGCTACAAGGTCTATGGTGGAAGCGCCTCCAGCGACCACGTCCTGCTCGGAGAGAGGGGCAGAGAACACATCACGTATCGCTGCCTCCCCGACACGGTGGACCCGCGCGGGGTGAAGGGGAAGTGAGCCGAGCCCGCACCTTGCGGAAATAGTCATCTTCAAGGCGGCTCCGTCGGATACCACGGGCTCACCAGGTAGAGCGCCGATGCCTGGATGCGACGGCTCGGCCGGAGAATGAAGCCGACGATCCGCACGTACTCATTGCCGCGGAATCCCTGGTAATGGCCCTGCGGAATCTGGTGAAGGTCGATCGTAACGGCCGGGCGGTTGTCCGGTGCCAGCGCCATCGTCTGACCGCCAAAGTCAATCCAAAGGACCCGGCCTTCGATGATTAGCGGCTGCTCGGGCACGCTCGGCGGCTGAGCCGATGCCACCGACGCGAAAATGACCAAGAGTAAAACGACCATGACGACGGTCATCACCTTCGGCCGAGAGAAGTCGCCCATCATCCTCACGCTCTCAGGCGATCGAGCTTCCGCAGCGCAGTGCTGCGCGTGATCGTGAACCAGGCCGCTGGTACACGCAAGAGAGTAATCGAGCCGGGAGACGAACCTGGCAAAGCCGAGCGCCAGAGCCGCGAGCACTATCTTGCCAGGGTGGTGTCGCACGAAATCTTCGATCAGGCCGAGGATGTTCATGCTTTCCTCTTCGTCTTAGCCCACCGCGCCCGCGCCGCCGCCTTGCGCGCGATCTCGCGGTGCTTGTCACTGGTCGGTGCCGAGCGGACTGGACGGTCGCCACGCTCCTGCGGGCATCGCCCTGATAGCAGGAGAGGCCGTGGGCCTGCTTGATGCGTGGGAGTCCAGTTCGTCCGAAGTCTACACGACGAGCCGGTTTAGAAAGTTTCGCACTCTAGATCTGGGCGGCTGTCGATATCGCCACAAACTGCCGATTTACGGAGCTTTTCTGGCGTCAGCGATGCTGGCCTGGTTATAGATAGTTCGCGGGCCGTAGCGACGCACATTTGCGGGTTCTTGGTACTCCCGTAAGACATCGCCCCGGTGCGCATAACTTATTGGTTTTCCAAGCGGGGGGGCGGGGTGAGCCTATTGTTAGCCGCTTGTAGTGACCCCTACTTTCCCTTAAAGGAGCGAAGCGGTGCACCCGTCGCGCGGCGGGTCCCGCCAGGTGAGCAACGCCTGATGAGATGATTGGAGGTCGTCTCAAAGCTTGGGGCTGATGCTGAAGGCTCGTTAGCGTGGACATATGGCGTCCCGAGGCGCGAGCCAGAGCTTCCCGCAGAGGCACCGAGGCGCTTGTGGACTTCTGATCGCGATCGCGGCGCTCGGGCTCCTGCTCGCCGCCGCGGGGCCCGCTGGCGCACTCGACACCTCGCCCAGTGCAATCCTCACCAACCCCGACCGCTTCGACGGCCAGATCGTGACGATCAGCGGGACCATCACCAACCTGCGCGAGACCGTCTCGCGCCGCGGGAATCCGTACTACACGTTCGACCTGAGCGACGGCAAGCAGGCTATCCGGGTGTTCTCGTTCGGGAAGGCCCCATGCCGCGCTGGTACGGCCGCCGTCGAGGGGACGTTCGAGCGGGTCAAGCAAGCAGGCCGCTACACGTTTAGCAACGAAGTCACGGCCACACAGGTCACGTGTCGCTGACGCAGGAGGGCGCAGCCATGGAAGCGCTGAGTGACTTGCGACAACGCCTCGATCGGCTGGGAGCGTGAAATTGGTGGTGTTCACATAGTCGAGCTTGAGTTATCTGGACCGTGCCTTGCAGTCGTACCGACATAGAACTCTAGCGTCCGTGCAGTTGAGACCCGGTGGCTAGGCGTATTGGCGCTCGTGGCATGTGCTAGTACGGTCTGTGCCGCGGATTGGTCCTCTTGCCACGATGATCTGGATAGGTTACGGCGCGCATCATCTGACGCCTCCAATGCGGCGGAGGGGGTGGAGCAAGCTGCGCAGGATGTTGAATCAAAAAAGGACGATGTGGAGTCGGCGCTCAGGTACCTAAGCCGGCATTCCCGACGCGCTTCGGCGCGATCCAGGATGCCCGCGCCCACTGCCACGTCTTCTTCCCCTGGTACAACACCGAGCACCATCACTCGGCCCTCGGCCTGCTCACGCCCGCCGACGTGCATCACGACGTGGCCGAGCAGCGCGTGGCCGCGCGGGCCCTCGTGCTCGCCGCGGCCTACGCCGCCCACCCGGAACGCTTCCCCGCCGGCCGGCCTCACCCGCCGGCGCGTCCCGTGGAAGTGTGGATCAACCCACCCAAGACCCGAGCGACCGAGGAGGCGCTCCTACACTAATCTCGTGAACCCACTGGTAGAGTCGAGGACACGCGCGGTGGCGTGCAGGACCGGCGGCGCCTGCTGCGAGCGGCGTCTTTCGTGACCGCTCTCGCCGAGAAGTCCATCGCTCCGGCTCGCGCCCCCGCTCATCGAACCGGACGTGACCATTTCGGTCATCCGGCTCTCGGACGGGTTTCACGGGCGGCATTCGCAGGGGCG
>QHSU01000094.1 GCA_003220535.1 Candidatus Rokuibacteriota bacterium | reverse complement strand
GTGGCCCAGCTTGGTGGCGTGCATCTGGCGTGCGAGGGCGCGTCGAACATCCTGACCAAGGTCCTGGAGTGGGGCCGGCTCATGGCCTACCTCGAGCAGTCGACGCGCTACATCCCCTACGACGACCGCCCCGACGGCCGATACCGCTACCACGTCCCCGCCGAGCTGACCGGCGCGCTCCGCGAACGTTACGTCGCGACGCTCGATCGGAGCTTCGACACCTACCGGGTCTGGCTCCCGAAGCTCCGCGCGTTCTACGAGAAGAGGTTCCCGCGCGACCCGGCCGAGTCGGAGACCGTCTATCGGATGACGATCCGCGCCAAGGCGCTCGACACCCTGCGCGGGATGCTGCCGGCCGCCACGACCTCGAACGTCGGCATCTATGGCACCGGCCAGGCGTACGAGCAGCTTCTGCTCCGCATGCGCGCGCATCCGCTGCTGGAGGTCCGGGCCTACGCCGACCTGATGCTGGCCGAGCTGCGGAAGGTCATCCCCGCGTTCCTCAAGCGCGTGGACGTGCCGGAGCGTGGCGGGATCTGGTCGGCGTACCTCGAAGAGACCCGCAGGGAGACACGGGAGGTCGCCGGACGGCTGCTGGGCGCGGAGTCGGCCTTTGCCGAAGAGGCGCCGCCGGCGACGCTCGAGGATGAGGTCACGCTCACTGACTTCGACCCGGACGGTGAGGCGAAAGTCGTGGCCGCGGCGCTCTATGCGGTGTCCAGCCGCCCGGACGCCGAGCTGCTGGACGTCGCGCGCGGCATGACGCCGGACGAGCGCAACGCGGTGCTGGCGGCGTACGTCGGCAAGCGGGTGAATCGGCGCCATCGGCCCGGACGCGCGTTCGAGCGGACGACGTACCGCTTCGACGTGCTGGGCGACTACGGGGCGTTCCGCGACTTGCAGCGGCACCGGCTGCTGACGCTGGAGTGGCAGCGGCTCACGCCGCGCCACGGCCAGATCGTGCCCGACGCCATCACCGAGGCGGGCGCGCGGGACGACTGGGGCCGCGTGCTGGCGGAGTCGGCCGAGCTCCACGACGCGATCGAGGCGGCCGGTCTCCCGGAGATCGCCTCCTACGCGGTGGCCATGGCGTATCGCGTCCGCTTCTACATGGAGATGAACGCCCGCGAGGCGATGCACGTGATCGAGCTCAGGACGACGCCGCAGGGACACCCGTCCTACCGGCGGATCTGCCAGAAGATGCACCGGCTCATCGGCGAGCGCCACCCGGCCATCGCCGCCGCCATGACCTTCGCCGATCACTCGGCGGTCGAGCTCGAGCGCCTGGACGCCGAGCGCGCGGCGGAACGCCGTCGCGCGGCGTCGGCGTAAGGATTCCCCGAGGCCCGCGCGCTTGACGCCGACCCGCGCCGAAATGATAATTGGTCGTCCAATCAAAACTGGAGGGCCATGAGCCCCCGGCGCGGGGTGGCGCCGCTCCGGCGCGCGGCGATCGTCCGGGCCACGATCCGGTGTCTCGCGCGCGACGGCTACTCCGGGCTCACGATGAAGCGGGTCGCGCGCGAGGCGAAGGTGAGCCAGGGCATCCTCCACTACTACTTCAGGGACAAGCGGACGATCCTCGTGGCCGCGCTCGAGACGGTCGCCGCGGATCTGGACCGGCGGGTCGCCGCGGCCCAGTCCCGCGGCGGGAAGGACGCGCGAGCGCGGCTCCTGACGCTGGTCGAGGCGTGCCTCCGGCTGGCGGTCGAGGAGCAGGCCTTCTGGATCGTGTTCGTCGAGTTCTGGGGTGAGATGATGCACGACCGCCGGCTTCGCGAGATCAACGCGGTCTGGTATGACCGCATGCGGCGGCTGATCGGCGCCGTCGTCGCGCAGGGCGTCCGCGCCGGGCTCTTCCGCCGTCTCGATCCCCTGCGCGCCGCCGCGGTGATCCTGGGGCTCGTCGACGGCGTCTCGCTCCAGCTCACCTTCGACCCGTCCGCGTTCCGCGTCCCCGAGGCGGCGCGGTTCTGCGGCGACGCGGTGATGCGCTATCTGGCGCGGGAGGTCCCATGAGCCCGGAGACGATCGCCCAGACCCAGGCGAAGGCGCGCGGGTACTTCAAGGAGAAGGGAACGCTGGCCTCGGCCTCGGCGATCCATTCGAGGATCGCCGAGGCCTTCGAGGCGCTCGGCACGTTCCTGGAGCCAGTCGCGGCGGCGACGGCCGTGCGCGCCGCCATGCCCGGAGAGTGGACGATCCAGGAGATCGTCGACCATCTCGTCGAGACTCACCGTCCCGGCCTGGACGAGCTCTGGTGCCTGCTCGCGGGCCGTCGCCCGCCGGGCGAACCGATTCCGGCCAGCCTGCAGTCGAAGGCGCCGCTCGTCCGACCCTGGTCGTGGCTCCGCGCCGAGCTCGCGCGCGTCCACGGCGAGATCCTCCGCACGCTCGCTGCGGCTCCAGGAGACTTCGTCACCGACGCGCGGGCGCCGCTGGTGATGGTGGTCAACGTGATGGACGAACGCGGCAAGGTCGTCCCACTCCACTGGGTCGAAGAGCTGGACTGGAAGGCGTACGCCATCACGTGGCGGCTGCACGTGATCGATCACCTGAAGCAGGCGAAGAAGGTCCTGGCCGCGATCGAGCGGTGAGGGCGATGCCGCTCGCCGCGACGGAGGTCGAGCTCCAGCGCATCCTGGCGGACGTCGCGTTCACGCGGGCGTACGGCTTCCGCCTGCACTCGATCGCCGACGGCCAGTGCACGCTCGAGGTCCCGTTTCAGCCGCTCTTCGAACGCCCGGGCGGCATCGTGAGCGGCCAGGTGTTCATGGCGGCCGCCGACGTGGCGATGTGGCTGGCGATCATGACCCGCCTGGGTGCGAGCGACGGATCGGTGACGGCGGGCATGACGAGCGCGTTCCTCGACGCCGCGCGGCACGAACCGTTCCGCTGCACGGCGCGGATCGTGAAGCTCGGCAGACGGCTCGTGTACGGCGTCGCCGAGAGCGTCAGCGGGAGCGGCCGGCTGCTGGCGCACCATTCGCTCACGTACGCCCGAGCTGCTCGAGCCGGGGGCTCCGCCTAGCGAGCGCGTCGCTGGTGCGTCCGCACGACGTGCCACCCCGCGCGCTCGTCGTCCGTCGTCTCGGGCGGGCCGCCGCGCGCATCCAGCCAGTAGGCGAGGTCCCACAGCTCGTCGTCCTCGAGGACCTGGTGGTACGAGGGCATCGGCGTGCCGTCGAGCCCCGTCATGAGCGTGCGCACGATGTCCCGCGCGGCGGGGCCGCTCTTGAGTGGCCGCCGCGTCAAGTCGGACGGCTTCACCGACAGGTCCTTGACCGACGGACCATCGCCGCGCGCCTCCTTGCCATGGCACTCGGCGCACTCGCCCTTCACGTAGGCCTTGCCGCCGCGGGCGACGGCCTCGGGCGTTGCCGGCGGAGGCCGCGGGATCGCGAGCACCCTGGGCGCCGGCCCGAAGGCGAATCGCGGTGACAGGCTCTTGATGAACGCGATCACCGCCTGCACCTCGGCGTCGCTCAGGTGATTCTGGGGAACCATGCCGGTCGAGGGAACGCCCTGGGTGATCGTCCGGGCGAGGTCCGCGTCCGTCGGGATCTGCCCCGAGGCCGTTGAGCGGAACTTGAACCGTCCCTTGGTGAGGTCGCGCGGCGGACTCTTGAAGTGATGCGCGGCCATCCCGCGGCCGTCTCCGGCATCGCCGTGGCAGACCGCGCAGTGGTCACGGAACACCCGCTCGCCGGCCGCGCGGTCGGGGGACTGTCCCGAGGCGCCCGCTACCATCCCGAGCCCCAGGACCGAGGCGACCAGGGCGAGCGCCCTGGGACCAGCCGACAAGCGATCTACTCGAGAACGATGAACTGGCCGACGACGTGCGCCGGGTGCAGGTGACACTTGATCGGGAAGATGCCGGCTTTGTCGGCGGTGAACTTGACGTTCGAGGTCTTCTCGCCCGCCACGACCTCCTTGACGCCGAACGCGACGATCTCGAATCCATGCTCGTCGGCATGGCGATTGACGAGCTGGAGCGTCACCGTGTCCCCCTTCTTCGCGGCGATCGAAGTGGGCTCCCAGATTTTCACGTCCTGCGGCGTGACGACGTTCACGACGCGGAGCGAGATCTCGCCCGCCTGAGCCGCGGCGAGTCCGAGCAGGACCACTCCAAGGGCGAGCGAGGGCACTCTCATCGGTCGAATTCCTCCTTCGCCGCCTTGAGTTTGTCGGGTGAAGCGAGGAGGTCGACCGCGGTGAGCGCCAGCGCCTTCGCCCCCGCCACTATCCCCCCGCGCGCCATCGGTGACCGCGCCCACTCTGCGAACTCGCGAGAATGCCCGGGCACCCCGTCGGGAGAGATGCGGATGTAAGGATGGATCGTGGGCACGGCCTGGCTCACGTTGCCGCAGTCGGTCGAGCCGTAGCCCGCCTCGCCATCGTCCGGATCTACCGGGAACCCGATCACGCCGAGGTTCTGCTCGAAGAGCGTGGCCATCGTCCGGTTCGGCTTCATCGGGTCGTGGATGGTCGGCTCGGCAGTCACCTCGACGCGGCAGCCGGTCGCGGTCGCGGCGCCTTCGGCGCAGCCCGTGAACCTCCGGAGCAGCTCCTGACAGTAGTCCTTCGTGAGCGCGCGGAGGTAGAAGTCGGCGCGCGTGTATTCCGGGATGATGTTGGGCTGATCGCCGCCCTTGACGATGATCCCGTGGACGCGCGCCTCGGGCCGGAGATGCTGGCGCATCTGGTCGAGCCCGACGAAGAGCTGGATGACCGCGTTCAGCGCGTTCACGCCGCGCCACGGCCACGAGGAGGCGTGCGTCGCCTTACCGTGGAACTCGGCCTTGACCTTGATGATGCCGAGCGTCGGCCGCCACACCTGGGTCCCGCAGCGGCCGTGGATCATCATCGCCGCGTCGACGTCACGGAACACCCCGCCTTCCATCAACCGCACCTTGCCGGCGCCGCCTTCTTCGGCGGGCGTGCCGATCACCTGGATCCGGCCCGCGAACGGGAGCGTGCCGAACGCCACCGCGAGGGCCGCGCCCGCCCCGGTGCCCGCGGTCGCGATCACGTTGTGTCCGCACGCGTGGCCGATCGAGGGGAGCGCGTCGTATTCCGCCAGGATCGCGATCGTAGGCCCCGGTGTGGTGCCGGGGATCGTCGCCCGGAACGCCGTCGGCAAGCCACCGACGCCGCGCTCGACCTGCGCGCCGTGCTTCTCGAGGAACTCGGTGAGCCAGGCGTGCGCCTTCTCCTCCTTGAAGCAGAGCTCGGGGTTGTCGTGGATCCGGTGCGACAGCGCTTCCAGGTCGTCGGCCAGACGATCCACGGCGCCCGCCACCTTCTGCTTCACGTCGCCGGGCGCGCTCATTTCGCCCCCTTGAATTCGTCGTGAGCCCGCTTGACGAGGGCCGGCTCGGCCAGGAGATCGAGCGTCGTCATCGCCATCGCCTTCGCGGCGGCGAGTGTGCCCGCACGGGCGAGCGGGCTCACCGCGGCGGCCTCGAAGGCGCGCGAGTGAATGGGCGTGTTGTCGGGCGCGATCTTCATGAGCGGCTGGATCGTGGGGATCACCTGGCTGACGTTGCCGACATCCGAGGACCCGAGCCGGTCCACGAGCGGTGGCGCCTCGGTGATTCCCAGGGCCGTGAGATTGGCGCGGAAGGCGCCCAGGAGCGTCTCGTTCCGCTTCATCGGCTCGTAGACCGTGTCGTTGTGGGCGATGACCTTGAGCGTGCAGCCCGTGGCCTTCGCGGCGCCCTCGGCGCAGGCGATCACGCGCTTCTGGAGCTCCCACATGTAGTCGAGATTGAGCGATCGGACATAGAAGATCGCGGCCGCGAACTCCGGAATGATGTTGGGGGCCGCCCCGCCGTGGGTGATGATGCCGTGAATCCGGGCGTCCGGCCGCACCTGCTGGCGGAGCATGCTGACGTTGTTGTACGTCTGGACCGCCCCGTCGAGCGCGTTGACGCCCTCCCACGGATCGGCCGAGGCGTGCGCCGCCTTGCCGGTGAACTCGAACCCGACCCGCACGATGCCGAGCAGGTCCATGTGGCCGACCCACTGGTCGAAGCCGTGGACCATCATCGCGGCGTCGACGTCCGTGAACACGCCGGCCTGGATCAGCTTCACCTTGCCGCCGCCGCCCTCCTCGGCCGGCGTACCGATGACGTGGATGCGCCCCTTCGGCAGCTTGTCCCGGACCGCCGCGAGCCCGGCGCCCGCGCCGGCGCCTGCGGTCGCGATCGCGTTGTGGCCGCACGCGTGACCGATCGCCGGCAACGCGTCGTATTCGCAGAGGATCGCCACCGTCGGGCCCTCGCCCGTCTCGATCGTCGCGCGGAACGCGGTCTCGATGCCGGCCAGGGCGCGCTCGACCTTGAACCCCTGCCCGGCGAGGAAATCGGTGAGCCAGGCGGCCGCCTTCACCTCCTCATAGCAGAGCTCGGGATTGTCGTGGATCTGACGCGAGAGCTTCTCGAGGTCGTCGCCGAGGCGGTCGATCGCGCCGACGATCGCGGTCTTGAGGGCGGTCATGTCTCTCTCCTGGGGCGCGGGATCGGACTCTGTCGGTAGCGGTCAACTATATCACCGCAGGAGGTGTGCTAGGATTCGACCGTGCCCCCTGGCGTGCGGCTCGGTGTCGCGATTCCCCAGACGATTCTCTCGGGCGGATTCGACGCGCGCGCGATTCGCGCGTTCCTCTCCCGTGCCGAGGCGCTCGGCTTCGAGAGCGTCTGGGTCGTCGAACAGATCCTCGGATCGATCCGGAGCCTCGAGCCCGTCACGCTGCTCACGTACGCCGCGGCGTGCACCGAGCGGATTCGGCTCGGCTCCGCCGTCCTCCTGACCGCGCTCCGAAGCCCCGTCCACCTCGCCAAGACCCTGGCGACCCTCGACCACCTGAGCGCCGGCCGGATCGACGTCGGCGTCGGGCTCGGCGGAAATCCGCGCATCTACGGGGCGTTCGGGCTCAGCCCGGAGCGGCGCGCCGCGCGCTTCGCCGAGGGGCTCCGGGTAATGAAGCGGCTCTGGACCGAGGAGCGAGTCACGTCGGACGGAGAGTTCTTCAAGCTCCAGAACGCCTCGATGGAGCCCAAGCCCTTGCAGAAGCCTCATCCGCCCCTCTGGTTCGGCGGGCACCATCCCAACGCGCTGCGCCGCGCCGTCGAGCTGGGGGACGCGTTCATCGGCGCCGGCTCCGTCTCGACGAAGGTCTTCCTCGACGAGATGAAGCTCCTCTGTTCGTTGATCAAGGAGAGCGGGCGAGACCCGGCACGCTTCCCTCTGGGCAAGCGCGTCTACATCGCGGTCGACCGGGATCGGGCGCGTGCCGGCCGCCGGCTCGGTGAGTGGTTCGGAGCCTTTTATGGTCGGCCGGAGCTCGCGGCGGAGGTGTCGGTCTGGGGCGAGCCCCAGGAGTGCGTCGAGCGCCTCTCGGAGATCGTGGCGGCCGGGGTCGGCTTCCTCATGCTGAATCCGGTCTTCGACGAGCTCGAGCAGCTCGAGCTGTTCGCCTCGGCGTTGCGACCGAAGCTCTAGAGCGCTCCAGGTACCCCGCGTTCGGTGTCGGAGAGCTTTACAGCTTCCGGAATCGCGGCTCGCCTACTCGAGCCTGGCGATCGGAACCGGACGGATGGTCTCGACTCCGACACGACGGCCCCTGACGTGCCGCACCTCGCCCGCAACCGTGAACGAGCCGACCTCTTCGGTCAGGACGTCGATCCAGCACGCCTTGCCAAGCTTCAACGCCGTCGTTGGGGCGATGGTCACCCAGAGACCGTGGCGGCTCGCGTCCTCCGCGCGGCCAAGAAGGGGCTCGTCGTCGACCCACAGACGGACAGGCCACGAGACGGGGATCCGGGGGTGGCGCCGGCGTTCCGGGATCGAGCTCATCCCGCGAATCGTCTCATGAGACAAGGGAAGCGTGCTGGATCGCGGATTCCGCCTCGAAGCATATCCTGAGACACGAGGCGAGTGCCGAGACGCGGCGCGACGTGAGGAGCGGTTGACGGGGCACGGTGCCCGTCGGATCGCTACATCTTCCGTGCCATCGGCAAAGGGCTTGCGGCACATGGAGTTCGGGCCCACCCCTGGCCACCAGGGAGTCCGATCGTAAACTTCCCTGACGGTGTCATATACTGGCGTGCGTGGCCAAGCGAGTCCTGATTGTCGACGACGAGCCGCCGGTAATCGAAGTTCTGAGGGACTTCTTCCGACAATTCCGCCACCCGCACACGTACGAGACCGAATCGGCGAAGGACGGCGCCGAGGCGCTCATCGTCCTGCTGCGCGGACAGTTCGATCTCATCCTGCTCGACATGCACATGCCGCGCATGGGCGGCCTCGAGCTCCTGAAGCAGATACGGGGTCTTGGCGTGAACGTGCCCGTCATCATGATCACCGCCAACGCGGACACCAAGGCCGCGGCTGAGGCGCTGAGCGGCGGCGTCTTCGCCTACATCCCGAAGCCGTTCGACATCCGGCACCTCGACCACCTCGTCGCGCTCGCCGTAGGCCTCGGATCTTCGTCGCCCGGTGGCTGAGTCCCGGCGTCACGGCGGAGCGCCCGGCGAGCGCTACGTGGTCATCGGGGCCACCGGCCAGCTGGGATCCGATCTCGTCAAGACCTTCGAGCGCGCCGCCGAGCTGGTCCCCCTGGGCTCGAGGGACCTCGACATCCTCGACGCCGCCAGAGCGCGGTCGACCCTGGAGGACTTGCAACCGACCTGCGTCCTCAACACCGCGGCCTACAATCTCGTCGACCGCGCGGAGGAGGACCGGCCGGGCGCGTTCGCGCTCAACGCCGAGGCGGTCGGCACCCTGGCGGCCGTCTGCCAGGCGATGGGGGCGACCTTCGTCCACTTCTCGACGGACTACGTGTTCGACGGCCGCAAGCGCGCACCGTACCTCGAATCGGACTCGCCCGATCCCCTGAACGTCTACGGCGAGTCGAAGCTCGCAGGAGAGCGTCTGGCCCGCGAGCGCTGCGAGCGGACGGTGATCTTCCGGGTCTCGGGACTCTTCGGGATCGCCGGCAGCTCGGGCAAGGGTCGGACGAACTTCGTCGAGACGATGCTGCGCCTGGCGAGCGAGGGCAAGCCGCTCCGCGTCGTCGCCGATCAGGTGCTGGGCCCGAGCTACACCCTCGATCTCGCGCGGAAGGTCTGGGCCGTGCTTCCGAAGGCGACCCACCCGATCTATCACCTCACCAGCACCGGGCAGACGAGCTGGTACGACTTCGCGCGGCGGGCCTTCGGGCTCGCGGGCCTCACGGCCGATCTCACGCCCGTGACCGCCGCCGAGTTCGGCGCCAAGGCCCGACGACCCGCCTACTCGGTCCTCGCCCATTCGCACCTGGCCGCGCTCGGCGAAGACGATCTGCGATCCTGGGACGCGGCCCTCGCGGCCTACGTCGCCGCGCGGTCGTCGTCCCGGTAGCGCTCGGCCAGCGCGAGCTGCGCGGTCACGCCGATCAGCTCGTTGAAGTCGCCGAACGGCATGTAGAGGTCGGTGAGCCCCTGCACGTCGTCGCGCGCCCTTGCCTGGGCGAGAAATCCGCGGATGGCCTGGACCGCGACGAGCAACGTGTCCACCGGGAGGAGGATGACGGCGAACCCGAGCTCGCGCAGCCTGGCGAACGGCAGGAGCGGCGAGCGGCCGCCGGGCGCGTAGTTGTAGAGAAGGGGGGTATCGAAGGCGCGCGCTACGGACTCGACCGCCGCCTCGGTGCGCGGTGCCTCGATGAACAGGACGTCCGCGCCCGCCCGGACCACCGCCTCGCCGCGACGGAGCGCCTCGTCCAGGCCGACCGCGGAGATCGCGTCGGTGCGCGCGATGATGAGCAGGTCGGGATCGGTCCGCGCCTCGACCGCGGCGCGGATCTTTCCCACGAACTCGCCGCGCGGAATGACCTGGTGCCCAGAGAGGTGGCCGCATCGCTTGGGCGTGATCTGGTCTTCGATGTGGAGCGCCGCCACCCCTGCCGCCTCGTAGGTCTGGACGGTCCGGCGGACGTTCAACGCGTTTCCGTACCCGGTGTCGGCGTCGGCGATGAGCGGGACGTCGAGGATCGCCGCGAGGTTCCGCGCGTGGTCGGCCATCTCGGCGAGCCCGGCGAATCCGAGGTCGGGCAGGCCGAGCCGCGAGGCGGCGGTCCCGTACCCGGTCATGTACACAGCCGGGAACCCGGCGTGCTGCACGAGCAGGGCGGAGATGCCGTCGTACGCGCCGGGAACCACGAGTCCCCCCTTCTTCGCGACGAGCGCGCGGAGCGTCTGGCGGCAGGCGGTCATGCGAGGCCTCCTCGGTCCATCGTGGCGCGGGCGATCCTGCGCTCGAGCGCCGGGTGCGAGTAGAGGACGATCTCTTTGAGTCGACTGGGGCGTCGCTCGGCGAGGTTCAGGCGGGCGAGCCGCTCCATCGCGCCGATGAACGCGGGGGCATTGCCGGTCGTGGCCAGGGCGAAGTCGTCGGCCTGGCGCTCGATCCACCGCGAGAAGCCGTTGCCGAGCGGGAGCTGGACCAGCCCGAGCGCCAGTGCCACGAGCGCCAGCCACGGTAGCCCGGCCGGATCGGCGGGCCCGGCGAGCCCGAAGCGCGCGCCGCCGGCGTCGAGACCGAACGCGGCCAGCCGAAACGTGACGAGCATCAGCACGCCCTGGACCAGGAGGCCGCGGCGGACGTCGCCGTGGACGTGGTGGCCCAGCTCGTGGGCGAGCACCGACTCGATCTCCTCGGGCGGAAACTCGGCGAGCAGCGTGTCGAAGAGGATGATGCGTCGAGTGCGGCCGAGGCCCACCACCGCGGCGTTGGCGGTGCGACTCTTCCTCGACTGGTCGGCCACGAAGACCCCGATCGCGTCGACGCCGGCGCGGCGCGCCAGGGCGAGCAGCCGCTCGCGGAGCCTGTCGTCGGCGAGCGGTACCAGGCGATAGAAGAGCGGAACGATCCAGACCGGCAGCACGGCCGTCAACGCGACCTGGGCGCCGATGAAGATCGCCGCCGCCACGAGCCACCAGAGCGGCGTCACCGCGAGGAGAGCGTAGACGAGCTCGAGGGCCGCGAGGCCGAGCACCCCGCCGATTACCATCGCCTTCACGCGATCCGCGAGCCATCCGCCGAGCGGCTGGTGGAGAAGCCCGAAGCGTCTCGGCAGCCAGTAGCTCCGGATCAGCGTCACGGGAAGGCCGAGCGCGCCGTGCCCGGCGCCGAGCACGAGCGCGACCAGCGCGACCTGGCCCCAGCGCCCGGGCGCGAGGCGTGCCGCCCAGTGAGCCACCACGAGGCTCGCGCCCGTCAGAAGCACGGTGAGGAGGTACGCGAGCGAGAGGCCGAGGCCGAGGAGCGTCAAACGGAGCTGGAGGCGATGGTAGCGCGGGGCGTCGGTCATGTGGCATTGTACACGTCGGTCGGCGGGCCGAAGTCGCCGAACTGCCTGCTACAATGAGAGAAATTCACTCGGGTAAGGGAGCCACCATGTTCGAGTCCGTCGAGGAAGTCCAGCAGCGGTTCAGGGACGCGCGCTACATCGCGAGCCGCCGCGTGTCCACCGTCGTGTTCCTGGCCGCGCGCATGGGCCGTCCGGTACTGATCGAGGGGCCGGCCGGTGTGGGCAAGACCGAGCTGGCAAAAACGCTGTCCGAGATGACGGCGCGCCCGCTCATCCGCCTGCAGTGCTACGAGGGGCTCGACGAAGGCAAGGCGCTCTACGAGTGGAAGTACGCCAAACAGCTCCTCTACACGCAGCTCCTGCGCGACCGGATCGGCGAGCTGATCGCCGACGCGCCGTCGCTGCCCGACGCGGTGGCGAAGATCGCGGGTCAGGAAGACGCGTTCTTCTCGTTCCGCTTCCTCTCGCCGCGCCCGCTCCTCTCGGCGATCCTGGCCGAGCAGCCGGTCGTCCTGCTCGTCGACGAAATCGACAAGGCCGAGCCCGAGTTCGAGGCGTTCCTGCTCGAGGTGCTCTCGGACTTCCAGGTGTCGGTGCCCGAGCTCGGAACGGTGCGGGCCAAGCACATCCCGCTCGTCGTCCTGACGTCGAACAACGCCCGGGAGCTCTCCGACGGACTCAAACGCCGGTGCCTGCATCTGTTCATCGACTTTCCTGCGCCGGCCGACGAGCTGCAGATCATCCGCCTGAAGGTGCCGGAAATCCCCGAGCATCTGGCCCGGGCGGTCGTTGCCGCCGTCCAGAAGATTCGCGCGATGGACCTCCGCAAGCTCCCGTCGGTCTCGGAGTCGCTCGACTGGGCGCGCTCGCTCGTGATCCTCAACGCCCGGGAGCTGAACCCGGAGCTCGTCGAGTCCACGCTGACGATGCTGGTCAAGCACGAGAAGGATCTCGAGCGCGTGAAGAGCTCGCTGGACAAGGTCCTCGCAGAGTGAGCGGCCGAGCGTCGGGCGCGACGGCGCCCCGACGGCGAATCTGATGGACGAGCGAATCCTCGAGTTCATCGGCGACCTCCGCAGGGCCGAGATCCGCATCTCGCCCTCGGAGGCGCTCGACGCCCTCGCGGCGAGCGCCGAGGTGGGCCTTTCCGACCGCGAGACGTTCAAGTCCACGCTGGCCGCGACGCTGATCAAGGAGTTCCGCGATCAGGCGACCTTCGATCGCCTCTTCAACCTGTATTTCCTCGACCTCGAGGCGCTCGGGGAAGGGCTCAAGAAGGCGCTCGGCCCTCAGGACCCCCGGGTGCAGGATCTGCTCGACGAGCTCCTGGCCGACGAAGGGATGGAGCTCGACGAGCTGACCGAGCTGCTGATGCGCGGGCAGGGGAGCGAGCTCGAGATGGCCATCCGCTCGGGCAGCCAGAACGCGGGCCTCGAGCGGCTGATGTACTTCCTGCAGGTCGGCTTCTTCTCACGGCGGATCTCGGATCGCTTCGACTGGTCCGCCATCGAGGGCGATCTCGAGCGGATCATGAAGGCCCTCGAGGCGCGCGGCCTCGATCCCGGCCAGCTGGCCCGGATCCGCAACTACCTCGAGCTGCGGCTCGAGGCGTTCAAGCGGATGATCCGCCAGCACGTCGAGCGCGAGCTGGAGCGTCGGGCGTACCGCCAGGGCGAGAAGCTCACGCGCGAGGTCCTCTCGGACAAGCCGCTCTTCGCCTTGACCCCCGACGAGATCTCGCAGATGAAGAACGTCGTGGCCCGCCTGGCGCGCAAGATCAAGGACGCGCTCGCGCTGCGCCAGCGGCAGGAGCACAAGGGTCGCCTCGACTCCCGGCGAACGACCCGCAAGAGCCTCCAGTACGGTGGAGTGCCGATGGAGATCTTCCTCAAGCGCCGCCACCGCGAGAAGCCGAAGCTCATCACGATCTGCGACGTGTCGGACTCGGTCCGCAACGCCTCCCGCTTCATGCTGCAGCTCGTCTGGAGCCTCCAGGAGTGCTTCAGCCGGGTGCGCTCGTACGTCTTCGTCTCCGAGATCGCCGAGGTCACTCAGGCCTTCAACACCTACCCGGTCGAGCGCGCCATCGAGTGGGCGCTCAAGGGTGCCCCCGTGGACTACCACTGCCGGTCGGACTTCGGGTTCGCCTTCAGCCGGTTCGCGAAGACCGAGCTGGAGTCGCTGGACCGGAAGACGACGATCCTCATGCTGGGCGACGCCCGCAACAACTACAACGACCCTCAGGCGTGGGCGCTGCGGCTCATCCGCGAGCGGGTGAAGGGGATCATCTGGCTGAACCCGGAGGGTCAGTGGGGCTGGGGCATCGGCGACAGCGTCATGCCGCTCTACGCTCCGTCGTGCGACTTCGTCCGAGAATGCCGGACCATCGGGCAGCTGGGTGAGGTCGTCGACAATCTCGTGCACCACTGGTGGCGGCGCGGCCGCTAGCGCCGCGCCCGTCGACCGACGTCGCCAACCTCTCGACCGGCGAATTTCCGGCCGAATTTCCGACTGACGAAATGCGCCAGCGGCTGCCGTTCCGTCACGCCGTTCTGACTCTCGCTCGCGGCTAACTCCGCGTCTATCCCCGGAACCCACAGCGAATCTCCCCCCTGGCATCGACGCTGCACTGTCTCCCGGGCATGAACACTAAACGCCCGCTCCCCAAGCGATTTTCCGGAACGACGCGCGTTTCCGGAATTCTCGTCGGTCTGCTGGCGCTGTCGCTGACCGCTCTGATTGCTGGGGTGGCGGGCGCCGCGCCATTCGCCTACGTAGCGAACTCGGGTTCGAACAACGTCTCGGTGATCGACGGCGCGACCAACACCGTCGTCCAGACCATAGCCGTCGGGCGAAACCCTCTAGGCGTTGCGGTGAATCCGGCGAGCACGCGCGCGTACGTCACCAACTCCGCCTCGAGGAGCGTGTCGGTGATCGACACCGCGACCAGGAGCGTCTCAACGACGGTGTCACTCGGCGTTCAGCCCCTTGGCGTCGCCGTGAACGCGGCCGGCACGCTCGTCTATGTCGCCAACAGCGACGGGACGGTCTCGGTGATCGACGCGGGCTCCAACGCGGTCATGGCCACGTTCGTCACGGGAGGATCGCTGAGCGGTGCAATCGCGGTCAATCCGGTGAGCCCACGCGTCTACCTCACCGACTTTCTGAGCAACAACGTCATCGTGATCGACGCCAGCTCGCCAGGCGGGTGCTCTCCGACGACGTGCTGGTCGATCCCGGTGGGCTTTTCGCCAATGGGCATCGGGGTAAACCCCACCGGGACGCGCGTCTACGTCGCCAACAACGGAGGGACGGTCTCCGTGATCAACACAGCGACAAACGCCGTCGTCGCCACGGTGCCGATCGGCACCGAACTACTGAGTATGCCGGACGGCATCGCGGTGAGCCCCTCGGGAACGCTCGTCTACGTGACGAACTCCTTCGAGGACACCGTCGCCGTGATCTTCGCCCAGACGAACACGGTCGTGACCAACGTTCCGTTGCCGGTCGGGAGCAGTCCGCTCGGCATCGCGACCGATCCCACGGGCGCGCGCATCTTCGTCGGCAACCACGACACGGCGACAGTGTCAGCGATCGACGCGGCGACGAACACCGTGGTGGCGAGCGTCCCGGTCGGAATTCGGCCGGATGTCTTCGGCGCGTTCGTCGGGGGCGCGCCCAGCACTGCGGCCTCATGCGACGACCAGATCGCGCCGCTCCTGGCCCAGATCGACAGTCTCCAGCGAAGCCTTGCGGCCGCAAACGACACGATCTCGACGCTCCAGCAGCAGCTTCGAACCGCGAACGCGACGATCGGGGACCTGACCAACCAGGTTGCGGCGCTGACGTCCCGGCTCGCGGCCGCCAACGCGGCGCTCCTGGATCTGAACAACCAGAACGACGCGCTGAAGACCCAGAACACCGCGCTACAGAGCCAGGTTGCTGGCCTGCAGAGTCAGGTCGCCAGTCTGCAGCAGCAACTGGGGACGCTGCCGGCCGAGAACGCCAAGCTCAAGAGTGATCTGGACACCGCCAACCGGACGATCGCCTCGCTGGTCGACCGCCTCTTCGGAGCGCGGGCGGACGCCAACGTGGCGGCGGTGGCGCGCGACGCGGCCCAAAGCGAGCTGACGCAGGCGACCGCGAAGGTCGGCGCGCGTGATTATCGCGTGAAGTACGCTCAGAAGGAGTTCAACGAGGGCCTGGCCGCCCTCCGCGCGGGCCACTATCAGCGCGCGGTGCGCGAGTTCCGGGAAACGTTCGAGATCTGCCAGCGCGTCCTCAGGCACTAGCGGCACCCGGGGGTCGGCGTGTGCTAGCCTTCTGGCATGGCACCCGCCGACCCCCAGACGAAGGAAGATCTCGCCGGGCGCGACGTGAACGACTCGATCGCGGGGGCGAGGGCGATCAGACGGCTGGCGATGGTCGTGGGGACCTGCCTCCTGCTCGCCGTGGGGTCGGCTGACACCGCGGCGCAGCCCGACTGCATCACGATCGAGGACTTCTCGAAAGCGAAGGTCGGCGAGTTTCCGCCCGACTGGAAGCCCCGCAAGGACGCCGGCAAGGACGTCTACCGGGTGGCCGAGGAGTCGGGGCACCGCTTCCTGCACGCCGCCGCCCGCGGTCTCGGCATCCAGGCGGCGAAGCAGCAGGAGTGGGATCTCAATGCCTACCCGGTGCTCGCGTGGTCCTGGCGGCCGCTCGAGTTCCCCAAGGGGGGCGACGAGCGCGAGACCAAGACCAACGACAGCGTGCTGGCGGTCTACATGCTCGTGCCCTATTCGCGCGTCACCGGGCCGAAGGCGGTCAAGTACGTCTGGAGCGAGAAGGTCCCGGCCGGCACGCGCCTCAACTCGAACTCCGGCCTCACCCAGGTGCGGGTGCTGCGGACCGGCGCGCCCGAGAAGAAGGGCGAGTGGGTCGAGGAGCGCGTGAACGCGCGCAACGACTACAAGAAGTACTTCGAAGTGAACGAGACGCCCAAGCCCGCCGGCATCGCCGTGCTGACCGACGCCGACGACACCGGCTCGGCGGCGCAGGGGGACTACGCGAACTTCAGGGCCTGTCGCCAGTAGGCGATGGCCCGCGATGTTCTCGTGGTCGAGGACGAGCCGGACATCCGCCGGCTCGTCGTCCTGCACCTCGAGCGCGACGGCTTCCGCTGCCGGACCGCCACGAACGGGCCGGACGCGCTGCGGGAAGCCAAGACGGCGGTTCCCGACCTCGTCGTCCTCGACCTCATGCTCCCGGAGCTCGACGGGCTCGAAGTGTGCCGCCGGCTCCGGAGCGACACGAGCACGGCGGCCGTGCCGATCATCATGCTCACCGCCAAGTCCGACGAAGTCGACCGCGTCGTCGGGCTCGAGGTCGGCGCCGACGACTACGTGGGCAAGCCCTTCTCGCCGAAGGAGCTGGTGGCGCGGGTGCGGGCCGTCCTCAGACGCTCGCGCCCGCATCACGCGCCCCGCGTGCTCTCGGCGGGTCCCGTCGCGCTGGACCCGGCGCGCCACGCCGTGACCCTCCACGGGCGAGCGGTAGAGCTCACCCCCAAGGAGTTCGACCTCCTGCAGGCCTTGCTCGAGGCCGCCGGGCGCGTTCTCTCTCGCGAGCACCTCCTGAACCGCGTGTGGGGCTACGCCCGCGCGGACGAGATCGAATCGCGGACGGTGGACGTGCACGTGCGGCGCCTGCGGGCCAAGCTCGGCGACGCCGGGAGCCGGATCGCGACGGTCAAGACGGTGGGCTATCGGCTCGAAGCGGACCGAGCGTGATGGGCGGCTTCGTTCACTTCCTCCGGCGCAGCATCGCGCGGAAGCTCACCCTGACCCTCGTCGGCTTCGTCGCCCTCACGACCGCCGCCGCCGGCCTGTACCTGACCCGCGCGCTCGAGACGTTCGCGGTGGAAACCCTCGAGGCGCAGCTCGCCAGCATCGGCCGGCTGCTGCACGACGAGGCGCGGGCCCTCGTGGCTCGCGACGCCCCGCCGGCCGAGTTTCGCGCCTTCGCGCTGCGCGCGGCGCGGCCGACCGGCTCGCGCGTCACCGTGATCAGCGCCGATGGGCGCGTGCTGGGCGACTCCGAGGTGGCCGTCGACGATCTGCCCCGAGTCGAGAACCACGCCGCGCGGGCGGAGGTGCGCGCGGCCCTCGCCGACCGGGTCGGGCGCGACCTGAGGACGAGCGCGACGATCGGCCATTCGCTTCTCTACGTGGCGCTCCCGATCGTCGACGGTGGGAGGGTGATCGGCGTCATCCGGGTGGCGCTGCCGCTGGCAGCGGTGACGGCGTCGTACGCGGCGATCCACCGGGTCATGCTCGCCGGGGGCATCGTCGCTCTCGGCGTCGCGTTCGGGATCGGTCTCTTCGTGGCCCGCCGCGTGACCAAGCCGGTCCTGCAGATGCAGGCGATCGCCCGCCGGATGAGCGAGGGCGACTTCACGGTCCGGGCCCCGATCCGCTCGCCCGACGAGATCGGCGCGCTCGGACGCGCGCTCAACGGGCTGGCGGCGCGGCTTCGGGAGAAGGTCCACGATCTCGGGCACGAGCAGGCGAAGGCGACCGCGATTCTCGACGGCATGATCGAGGGCGTCATCGCCGTCGATGGCCGCGACGTGATCCTTCTCTTGAACGAGCGGGCGCGTGCCATGTTCGGCCTGGACGCGACGCGCGGCGAGCGGAAGCCCTTCCTGGAGGTCATCCGCAACACGGAGCTCCACGAGCTGTTTCGCGAGGGTCGGGCGGCGGGCGAGGGCAGCGTGTCGCATCGCGAGCTGCACCTCGCGCGCCCGGTCGAGCGGCGCGTCCAGGTGAATGCGGTGCCGCTCCGTCTCGCCGCCGACGAGGTCGGGGTCGTCATGGTCCTGCACGACGTCACCGAGTTGCGCCGCCTCGAGCAGGTGCGCACGGAGTTCGTGGCCAACGTCTCGCACGAGCTCCGCACGCCCCTGACCGCGATCCAGGGCTATCTCGAGACGCTCCTGTCGGGCGCGCTCGAGGAGCGGGAGAATGCCCGACGGTTCCTGGAGATCGTCTTTCGTCATACCGAGCGGCTGGGCCGGCTCCTCAACGACCTGACCGATCTGTCGAACATCGAGATGGGCCGGGTCTCCCTGAAGCTCGCGCCGACGCGCCTGGACGAGGTCGTCGATGCGGTCCTGGCCATCATGGATTCGAAAGCGGCCAGCGGGCAGGTCACGCTGACGAGCCACGTGTCCCCCGGCCTGCCGCCCGTGCCCGCGGACCGCGATCGGCTCATGCAGATCGTCATCAACCTCGTCGACAACGCCGTCAAGTACACACCCGAAGGCGGCCGCGTGACGGTCCAGGTTCAGGAGCCGGCCGATGGCCAGATCGAAGTCGACGTGATCGACACCGGCATCGGGATCCCGCCGGCCGATTTACCGCGGATCACCGAGCGGTTCTACCGCGTCGACAAGGCCCGGTCGCGTGAGCTCGGCGGCACCGGCCTGGGGCTCGCGATCGTCAAGCACCTCGTGTTCGCCCACGGCGGGCAGCTCCGGATCGACAGCGAGCCGGGCCGCGGCACGACCGTGCGGGTCACCCTACCGATTAGCGTCGGGGGGAGCGGCGCCGCTCCCCGTTGAACATTGGGGGGGAGCGCCCCGCGGTAACCCTCGGCGTCGAGTCGGGGGTGCGGGCGGCGCGCCAATTTTGATTGAACATCGGGGGGAGCGCCCGGCGCTCCCCCCGAATCCCCCCCGCCGAATTCCCGTGCTGTCCAGCACGTGGAATCGTCGCGCCGGCAAAGCCGGCGCTCGTAGCGGCGATCCCGATGGTGGATTCGGCGAGGAGCGCGTTTCCTTTCGAGAGGACGAATCAAACCCAGTTGAAGAAATCGCGGGCCCAGATGAAGGTGGCGATGCCGGCGAGCCGGGCCGCGTCGCGGTCCTTCGCCGAGTCACCGACGTGGGTGGAGGCCGCCAAGTTCACGTCGTGGAGGCCGGCGAGCTCGAGCAACATCCCAGGCCGGGGCTTGCGGCAGCCACAGCCGTCCTCGTCCCCGTGGGGACAGAGCCGCCAGGCCGTGAATGGCCGTCCGAGCTGCTCGTTGGCCCAGGCGAACCGCCGCAAGACCTCGGCCGCGTCGATCTCGCCTTTCGCGATGCGCGCCTGATTCGACACGATGAAGCAGACGTCGAACCGCGGACGCTCGCGGGCGAGCGTCGCGACGACGTTGGGCATGAGCACGGGGTGACCGGCCGCGTCGATCACGGTGCGATTGTCCTTCGTGAGGGCGAGGGTGCCGCCCCAGTCGATGAACAACGCACGCTTCCTGACGGGCACCGCGCGACCCTATCACGCCCGCGTCCTTCGTCGCCAGAAATTCACACAAACTTCACAGAATCGAAATGTGAGGCGAGCCTAGGCTGCACCCATGCTGACGACCCCGCTCATCCGATCCGCCACTCCGACAGACGCGCCGGCCGTGACCACGCTCCTTCGCGACCTGGGATACCCGGTGGAGCGGGTTCATGTGGCCGCGACGAGTGGGTCGAGTCGGTCCGCCGTATCGTCACCGACCGCCGTGCCGCGGTTCGCGTGCTCCACGCGGCGCGGGCGGCCAAGCGCCACAACCTCGAGGAGCGGCTCGGCGAGCTCCGGGTGCCGACGTTGCTGGTGTGGGGCAAGGACGACCTGATCACGCCGCCCGAGGTCACCGAGCGGTTTCATGCGCGCACCCGCGGCTCGCAGCTCGTGTACCTGCCGAACTGCGGCCACGCCCCGATCTCGAGCGGCCGGAGGCGTTCAACGCCGCGGTCGGCGAGTGGCTCGTCGAGACTCGCCTGCGACGCGTGGGGCCGGGAGGCCTCCGGTGATCGAGCGGGTCGAGGGCGCCGCGCTCCGGGTCTACGCGGCCCACCGCCGGCGGTCGCTCGAGGGCGTCGCGCGCGACGCCGCCCGCGTCCAGGAGACGGCGCTGCTCCATCTCGTGCGCGCGGCGCGCGGACCGCGTTCGGCCGCACGCACCGGTTCGAACAGGTGAGCTCGGTCGCCGATTATCAGACGCGCACGCCGCTCGGCGACTATCTCCGCTTCCAGCGCTCTATAGCGTCGACGTCAAGCCGGCGTAGCGGCCGTCCACCGCGCCGCCACGTGGTCAAGGGCCGAGGGAAATTCCAGAAGCGACGCGTCGTGGAGGGGAGCCTCGAGATCCGCGCCTCCGGCTCGACCGACGACGCGCGGTGGCGCGGGTGGATCGATGAGTCGCGTGTCGTCCTGCCGCTCCTCCACACGATGCTGAGGCGCTGCGATCGAGGCCCGGGCCTCGTGCGCCTCGCGCTGGAGGACCTCCGGCGTCGGGTCGAGGCGGTCGAGCGCGAGCTGGCGCGCTTGCGCTGCGAGCACGACCGCTCATGAGCGCCGCCAGCCGCTTCCGCGACCGAGACGTCCCGACCGAGGGCCGGAGTGTGTCAGAATCGCCGCCGACGGAGGGTTCCTGTCTTGGTGCCCGAGTACGACTTCGACCTCGTCTCGATCGGGAGCGGGCCGGCCGGTCAGCGCGCGGCTGTCCAGGCAGCCAAGCTCGGCCGGCGGGCCGCCGTGGTCGAGAAGCGCCGCTGCGTGGGCGGCATGTGCATCGACACCGGGACGATCCCGAGCAAGACCATCCGCGAAGCGATCCTCGCGTACACCGGTGTCACCGGGCGCGCGGAGCGGCTGCCGTGGACGCGTCCAGCGGGCCGGCCTACCGCCGCGCAGCTCCTCGCCGGCGTCGAAACCGTCATCAGTCGCGAGATCGAGGTGATCGAGCAGCAGCTCCGCCGCAACGACGTCACGCTTCTCCAGGGCGAGGCGTCGTTTCTCGACCCGCACACCCTGGCTATCCACGCCGAGACCGGCGTGCGCCGGGTGACGGCGCGCCACGTCGTCATCGCGGTGGGCACACGGCCGGCGCCGACGCCGGGAGTCGAAGCGGACGGCGAGATCGTGCTCAACTCGGACCAGCTGGTGAATCTCAAGCAACTGCCACGGGCGCTGGCCGTGGTCGGCGCGGGAGTGATCGGGATCGAGTACGCGTCGATGTTCGCCGCGGTCGGCGTGCAGGTGACGCTGGTCGAGCGTCGCGAGCGGCCGCTCGAGTTCCTCGATCGCGAGATCGTCGACGAGCTCATGCACCAGCTCCGCCAGCGCAACGTCACGTTCCGGCTCGGAGAGAGCGTCGACACCCTGGCCGTGAGCGAGGGCTCACCGCGTCGAGCCGTCCTCAACCTCGAGTCCGGCAAGCGTCTGGTGGCCGATGCGGTGCTGTTCTCGGCCGGTCGGGTGGCGGCCACCGAGAGCCTCGACCTGGCGGCGGCGGGTCTGTCGGCGGACGCCCGCGGCCGGCTCCAGGTGGACGAAGCCTTCCGCACCGCAGTGCCGCACATCTTCGCCGCGGGCGACGTCATCGGGTACCCGAGTCTCGCGGCCACCTCCTCGGAGCAAGGCCGGCTGGCCGCGTGCCAGGCGTTCGGGATCGAAGCGCGACCGATGGCGCGCCACTTCCCCATCGGTATCTACGCCATCCCCGAGATCTCGATGGTGGGCCCGCCGGAGCACGAGCTGACGGCCGCGCGCGTGCCATACGAGACGGGCGTCGCTCGCTATCGCGAGATCGCGCGCGGCCAGATCCTGGGTGACGGCAGCGGCTTCTTCAAGATGCTCTTCCATCGCGAGGATCGACGGCTGCTCGCCGTGCATTGCCTCGGGACGGGCGCGACGGAACTGGTGCACGTCGGCCAGGCGGTCCTCGGTCTCGGCGGCGGGCTCGACTACTTCCTCGAGACGGTCTTCAACTATCCGACCCTCGCCGAGTGCTACAAGGTGGCCGCCCTCGACGCCTCCAACAAGCTACGCGGCTGAGGGCGAGCCCCCAAGCCGCCGGCCGAACTTCACGCTTTCGTCATCAATCCGTAACGGCCGGCGTCGATCATGCCGGCCATGATCGAGCTACTTGGGGTCGGTGCCCCTCGCCAAGACGGTGGCTGGATGCTCCACCGCGTCTGCGCGCAGTTCCGACGCGGCGAGGTGACGCTGGTAGTCTCGCGTCTGCCCGAGGAGCGGGACGCGCTGCTGGATGCCGTGGCCGCCCGAATCGTCCCGGAAGAGGGGCGGGTCTGGGTCGGTCGCGTCCCGGTGTCCCGCGACACGGTCCGGCGGATCCGTGGGCTGGTCGCCGAAGTCGATGTGCGCGCCCGACCGGTCGAGCACCGCTCGCTGCTCTGGAACGTCCTCGTCGCCGGCAAATCGGGGCACCGGGCTCTCCATGGGCTCTTGCGCCTGCCGCGCAAGTCCGAGCGTCAGGCGGCGCGGCGCGCGCTCGAGCGCGTCGGGCTGGGCGGCCGCGAAGTCGAGACCGCGTCCGGGCTCGGATCCATCGACCAGGCACGGCTGGCGCTCGCCGGCGCGCTCGTCAAGACGCCGGAGGCGCTCGTGATGCGAGAGATCGATCGCGGCTTCGACGGGGCCGAGGCGGCGGTCGTGCGCGGACTGCTCCAGCCGCTCGCTCGCCGCGAGCGGCTGGTGATCCTGGCCAGCGCCGCCACGCCGGCCGCCGCGTCCGGCTTCGCCGATCGGCTCGTGGCGATCGCCGACGGCCTCCTGGTCTTCGACGGTCCGCCGGCCGACTTCAGCGGCGAACGAGCGGCCTGGCGCTTCGGCACCGCCTGACCTCCCCGGCACGCCGCCGGTACTTTTTACTTATCCACACTGTCCACAGGCAACCCCCAGTGTGTCCCCAGCAATACACTATTTGCGGTCCTGTAATACCAAAGCAACAATATATTGGGTACGCTGACGCCGTGCTGAGAGGCACGCCCGGTTCGCTTCGTGGTGGTGGCAGTTTTGCCGTGTGGTGGCAGTTTTGCAGTGTGGATGGCTGTGCATCACTGTGGATGACCTCGGAGAGGAGGCGAACGGTTGAAGCGGATCGATACCCACTCGCATCCGAAGATGTCAAAGCATTTCAAGTTCGATCCAGTCTCCGTCGAGCGGATGGTGCGGATGGCCCGGCGCGTCGGGCTCGACGGCCTGGCGCTCACGGAGCATTTCCACGCGACGGATTTCTGGGCGGTCCACAACCATCTCGAGCGTACGTATCCCCTCGAGGGCGGCGTGTTCTGGGCCGATGGCCTCGCGCTGATTCCGGGCGCCGAGATCAACATCCGCGAGGGCGCGCACATCATCGTCCTCGGCGACGTGGCCGAGCTTCGACGGCTCGACCGAGCGTTCGCCGAGCCGCTGTCGCACCGCTACGAGCCGACCTTTCGTGAATTCCTCGACGTCAGCGAGTACTTCGAGGTCGCGCGAATCGGCGCCCACATGTTCCGCCCCAAGAAGGAGCTGGGGAAATTCCGCATCGATGATTTGAGGCGATTGCACGCGCTCGAGGTGAACGGCAAGGATTTCGGCACCGAGGTGATGCTACTCGTCCAGGCTCGCGCGCTCGGCTTGCCGATCGTCGGCGGGAGCGACGCGCACCACTGGCTCCAGCTCGGCGTTCGCCACACGCTCGTGCATCTGGACGAGATCAGAATCAATACGGTGTTGAAGGCGATCAGAGAGGGCTTGACGGGCTTCGCGACATCCCCCTATACTCCGCTGCGCGTCAGGGCCGCTAAGTCCCTGAAAACCGCGACGAAGTTATTACGAAAATGTTACGGCAGAGTAATCGCCGGCGGTACCCCGCGGCCTGTGGTGTCGACCGCGAGCACCTGATCGCGCCGTAATCGAATGCCCCGGGGAGCGACTGACCGGGGCGTCGGCTCGAAGCCGCTCGACGTGCGTCTGTCGCGAAATGCAAGCGAGAAGCCCGCGTCAGTCATGCCGCCGCCGGCGCGGAGGGAGCATGTGAGCGCCGCGATTCCGGCGAAGTTCCACGGTCGCGCCCGCCGGGACGCAGCGGCCTTCTATCTTTCGCAACTCGCCAGGGGTATGCTCGCAGGCGAGCTCACGTTCGCCGTGGGAGAACAGCAGATCCTGCTCGCGATGGCCGAGTTCGTCTTTCTCAAGATCGAGGCCAAGCAGCGGAAGCGCGCGAACCATGTCAGCGTCAAGCTTCGATGGCCGAGGCGTCCACTGATTCGGGTCGCTGCAGGAGGTCGTGATGGGAGATAGCCGGGAGTTCGAGTTCGAAGGAGCCGCAACGCCCTCCGAGGCCGCGGACGCGCTGAACCGCATCGCGGACGGGATCCGGGCACGCTCGCTGTCGCTGTCCATGGGCGAGGAGGAGATCACCGTCTATCCGGACGGCGACCTCGCGATGGAGATCGAGGCCAGCGAGAAGAAGGGGAAGGCGAAGATCGAGATCGCCATCGCCTGGAAGCGCGCCAAGGACGATGACGAGGACGACGACTAGGCCGAAAGGGGCTCACGATGGCTAAGAACACCGTTCAGTTCGCCCGGATCGCGTCGCCCGAAGAGATCGCGGAGTATCTCACGTCGCTGGCGGTGGGGCTCAAGCGGGGTGAGATCAGCCTCGAGTCCGGCGAGCGCTCGCTCCACCTGTCGCCCACCAGCGACGTCAAGCTCGAGCTGAAGGCGGGACAGAAGGAGCGCAAGGGGCGCATCGAGCTCGAGATCGGCTGGAAGCGCTCCACGGCGGCGAAGACGTCCGAGCTGCGCGTCACGGTCGGGCAGCGTCCCGACCGCGCGTAGCCGTTCCCGCTCCGCTCCGCGACCCGATCCCGGATCAGAGACCGATCCGTGACTAGTGTCCTGCGCGAAGACCTCGGCCAGGACCTCGCCATGATGGCGCGGCTCGTCCAGTCGCAGCTCATCAGAAGCATGACGGCGTTCTTCCAGCGGGACCCGCGGCTCGCCGAGCAGATCACCCAGAAGGACGACCAGGTCGACAACCTGCTCGGCCTCATCGAGGTGAAGTGCTTCGAGCGCATCGCCGGCGAAGAGCCCAACGGCGTACGCTCGCGCCAGCTCCGCGGCGTCTTCCGCGTGGCGCTGAACCTCGAGAAGCTCGGTGACTACGCGGTCAACATCGCCGAGCAGGCGGTCCACGTGTCGCGCCTCGCGTCCCGCCCGATCCCGTTCGATCTCGCGGGCCCGGCGCGGGTGGCGCTGGCCGCGCTCGACGAGGTCATCACCGCGTTCACCGACGCGAGCGCCGACAAGGCGAAGCACGCCTGCCGCTGCGAGCTCGAGCTCGACCGCCAGTACCGCGACGCCCTGCAGGAGACGTTCCGGCGCCTCGCCCAGCCGAATCAGGATCCGGCGTTCGTCATCACGAATCTCTTCGTCGCGAAGTTCCTGGAGCGGATCGGCGACTCAATCCTGAACATCGGCGAGACGACGCTCTTCATCCTCACCGGCGAGCGGCTCAAGCTCCACCAGTACCTGCACCTCGAGCACGTGGCCGGCGCCGTCGCGCCGCACGCCGAGGGCGCGCTCGACTTCCGGCAGATCTGGGGCGGCATCAGCGGCGCGCGCGTCGGCCGCGTCGCGGTCGGTCAGAGCGAGCCCCTGATCTGGAAGGAAGGCGACGAGCGCAAGATCGACGAGGAGATCCGCGAGATGGACGCATGGAACCGGATCGTCCCGGGTCTCGTGCCCGACGTCAAGGCGCGCCACCGCGAGGACGGCCGGCTGTCGTTCCTGGGCCAGTTCCTGCGCGGGAGCCTGCTGCGCGACGTCTACATCACGCGGAGCTGGGACGAGAAGGTCCGCGCGACCCAGCGGCTCCTCGAGACCGTCCGCGACATCTGGTCGGCCACCCTGGTGAAAGAGCCGCCGCGGATCGACTACGCCCGGCAGATCCGGGAACGGCTGCCGGAGCTCTTCGCGCTCCACCCGAAGCTCGAGGCGCTGCGCGGCGGCGAGAGCCGGGTCTTCGGGATCGCCCACGGCTCGCTCGCCGACCTGCTCGATCGCGCCGCCGACCTCGAGGCCGCGCTGGCGCCGCCGGTGTCGGTCCGCCTGCACGGCGACTTCAACGCCAACAACATCGTCTACGACGCCGAGCAGGACCGGGTGTACTTCATCGACGTGCACCGCAGCGGTCCGGGCGACTATCTGCAAGACATCGGCGTGCTGCTGGTCTCGAACATTCGCAACCCGATCGAGGACGGGCACGTGGCCGCCGATCTCGGGCAGATCAACGAGCTCATCCGCGAGTTCGCGCTCGAATTCGCCCGCCGGGTGGGCGACGACCACTTCGAGACGCGGCTCACGCTCTCGCAGGCGCGCTCGTTCATCACCTCGGGCCGCGTCGTGGCCGACTTCGAGTTCGCGAGGTCGATCTTCCTGCAGGGCGTGCGGCTCCTCGAGCGCGCCACCGCCGTCGCCGCGTGAAGATCGCCGTCGTCGGCCAGCCAGGTGCCTGGTCCACGGAGCGGCTGGCGGCCGCGCTCCGGTCCGCGGGGGCGGACGCCGGCGTCGTCGATCTGGCCGCGTGCAGCCTCCGACTCCCCGACCGCCGGCTCTTCCATCGCGGTGAGCCGCTCGAGGGGCTCGCCGGCGCCGTGGTCAAGAAGCTCGGCGACACCGCCGACGGGTGGAGTGTCCAGGAGCGCATCGGGATGCTGCGCCACCTGGAGGCCTCGGGCGTTCCGGTCCTGAGTGCCCCGGACCGCCTGCACGTCGCCGTGAACCGCTACCGGATGACGTGCGAGCTCGTTCGGGCCGGGCTGCCCGTTCCGGCCACGACCGTCACCGAGGACGTCGACGAGGCCGCCGCTGCTGTCGAGCGCTTCGGCACGGCCGTCCTCAAGCCGCTCTTCACCTCGAAGGGCCGCGGCATGCGACGTCTGGAGCCGACGCGCGATCTCCGGGTCCAGCTGGAGTCGTACCGCGACGACGGACCGTTCTACCTGCAGCGCTTCGTCAAGCATCCGGGACGGGACCTCGGCGTGGCGGTGCTCGACGGGCGGTGCATCGGCGCCTACTGGCGGGTCGCGGCCGAGGACCACTGGATGACGACGATTCTCTCCGGCGGACGCTACGAAAAGGCGGACCCCGGGCCGGACACGGTGGCGATTGCCGTCGAGGCCGCGCGCCACTTCGGCCTCGTCTTCACCGGCGTGGATCTGATCGAAGACTCCGACGGGCGCTTCAACGTTCTCGAGGTGAGCGCGTTCGGCGGGTTTCGTGGGCTCCTGAACGGTTGCGGTGTCGACGCGGCGCCCATGCTGGCGGACGTGGTGCTCCGGCAGTTCAGTCAGGTGCGGCGGTGAGCCCCGCGTCGCTCATCCGAGGGGTGGCGGCGCCCCACACTCTCTCGCTGTCCTTTGCGGACGTGCCGATCAGGGTGAGGACCAACGATCCAGACATCCGGATGCGCCTGGCGTCGTACTTCCGGCCGTACGTGATCGCCGACGGCGCGGCGCCGCTGGCGGAGGTGAGCCTCATCCAGGGCACGGTGCCGGTCGACGGGACGTTCGTCGACGTCGTGCGGGACGGCGGCCGGCGACCGAAGGAGGCGACGCAGGATGTGCCGGGCGGCCGCCTGGTCCTCAAGCGGATGACCGGAGTCCTGATCGGACTCTGGCCCGGCGGCGCGTTCGCGGCCGGCGATATCGGCGCGAACCTGAACCAGGGCGTCAACCTCGTCAACAACTGCTACGCAAAGGTCGTGATGGGCCGGGGTCACGTTCTGCTCCACGCCTCCGCCGTGTCGCTCGACCAACGGACCGCCGCCCTCGCCGGACCGCCCGGTGCCGGAAAGTCGACGTCGGCGCTGCACCTCGTCGAGGCGGGCTTCCGCTGCCTCTCCAACGACCGCGTCCTCGCCAAGCCCATGCCGGATATGGTCGAGGCGCTCGGCTATCCCAAGCAGCCGCGCGTCAATCCGGGCACGCTCGTGGGCCATCCGCGGCTCTGCGCGCTCCTCGCCGCCGCCGATCGCGCCGCTCTCGCCGCGCTGCCGGCCGGCGAGCTGTGGGAGCTCGA
Source organism: Candidatus Rokuibacteriota bacterium (assembly GCA_003220535.1). Classification (GTDB taxonomy): domain Bacteria; phylum Methylomirabilota; class Methylomirabilia; order Rokubacteriales; family CSP1-6; genus AR31. Next base: position 31,619 of record QHSU01000094.1, on the reverse strand, counting down.
GCGCAAGTCGGACGTCGACCTCGACGGCATCTACGGCGACGGGACCGTCGAGTTGCGCGGGCAGATGGCGGCGCTGGTCCTGCTGAGGTGGCAGCGAGGCGGCCAGGGGCTTCGTGTCCGGCCGCTCGCGATCGAGGAGGCGCTCGATGCGCTCCCGCTGGTCTACAAGAATCTCGGCGCCTTCGATCTCGACCGCGCGCCCGGATCTCCGATGAGCGACGCCGAGCGCGATCGCTACGCGAAGCTCTACAGTCGAGTGGCCCTGGTGGAGGTCACGGGAGGAATCGACTTCGCGGCGCTCGTCGGCGTGGTCAAGAGTCTCCTCTCGACGTGAGGGGAGCCGTCATCCAGCCCTGACCCTGTCACCCAAGATTTACTCGCCCGTCATCGTCCTGTAACCCCCTGCGTCGACACTCCGCTACGATGAGCACCGCACGGGAGGTCGACATGATGGCCACGGACCGACGCCGCGTCCTGCCTGGGGCCGGCCAGCCGGGACGCCAGCGTATTGGACGGGTGCTCCTCGTCGAGGACGAACAGGACGTGGCCGAGCTGATTCGCTACAACCTCACGAAAGAGGGGTACGACGTCGTCCTGACCGCAAATGGAAACGACGCGCTCCGGCTCGCCCGGGAGCACCGCCCCGACGTGCTGCTGCTCGACATCATGGTCCCGCAGCTCAACGGCTGGGAGGTCTGCCGGCGCCTCAAGAAGGATCCCGAGCTGGCGACGATCCCCGTGATCATGGTGAGTGGTCGTGTCGAGGAAGGGGACAAGGTCCTCGGCTTCGAGGTCGGGGCCGACGACTACGTGACCAAGCCCTTCTCACCCCGCGAGCTGATCGCCCGGATCCGGGCGGTCCTTCGCCGCGGCCGGCAGGCCGACGCCAAAGAAAAGAAGGCCAGCCTCAAGGTCGGCGACCTGGAGATCGACCGCTATCGCTTCGAGGTCCGGATGAAGGGTCGCCAGGTCGAGCTGACGCCGAAAGAGTTCGAGCTCCTCGCCACGCTGGTCGGGACCCCCGGACGCGTGTTCGGGCGTGAGGAGCTGCTCGACATGGTCTGGGGCCGCGACGGCTTCGTCGAGCCCAGGACGGTGGACGTCCACGTGGCGCGCCTGCGCGGCAAGTTTGCGTCCGCGAAGCTCGAGGAGCCCGGGATCGAGACCGTCCGGGGCGTCGGATACCGTTTCCGGGACAAGCCGTAACACGTTTGTAACGCGCGCTTTATGTCGTCGAAACACGGGCGCGTGAACATAGCTCGGAGAGAACAAGAGGCGGTGCGCGCCGCCGGCCGTCGCGGAGCCGGGGCTCCGCCGGCCGGGGCGCGACTCTCGTTCAAGGAGACCGACGGATGAAGAACGTATGCGCGGTGATGCTCGCGGCTCTCATCGTGATGGGAGGGAGTCTGGCGTTGGCGGTGGGACCGCCGAAGCTCGACCCGGCGCTCCAGCCGTACCGGCCGACGAGCGGCGTCAGCGGCAACATCAACAGCATCGGCTCGGACTCGCTCAACAACCTGATGACCCTCTGGGCCGAGACGTTCAGCAAGTTCTACCCGAACGCCAAGATCCAGATCGAAGGCAAGGGGTCCTCGACGGCGCCGCCGGCGCTCATCGCCGGCACCGCCCAGCTCGGGCCGATGTCGCGCGCGATGAAGGGGACCGAGATCGACCAGTTCGAGAAGAAGTACGGCTACAAGCCGACCCAGATCCGCACCTCGGTCGACGCCCTCGGCGTGTTCGTGAACAAGGACAACCCGGTCAAGTGCCTGACGCTCGCGCAGGTGGACGCGGTCTTCTCGAAGTCGCGGCGACAGGGCTACAAGGAAGACATCACGACCTGGGCACAGCTCGGCCTGACGGGAGAGTGGGCCTCGAAGCCGATCAGCCTCTACGGCCGCAACTCGGCCTCGGGCACGTACGGGTTCTTCAAGGAGCACACGCTCAAGAATGGTGACTACAAGGACTCGGTGAAGGAGCAGCCCGGCTCTGCGTCGGTGGTCCAGGGCGTGACGGTGGACCGGTTCGCGGTCGGCTACAGCGGCATCGGCTACGCGACGGCGGGGGTGCGCGCCGTCCCGCTCGCCGAGAAGGAAGGCGACAAGTGCTATGACGCGGACCAGGACAACGCCTACGCCGGGAGCTACCCGCTCTCGCGCTTCCTCTACGTGTACGTCAACCGCGCGCCCGGCAAGCCGCTCGACCCGCTGACCCGCGAGTTCGTCAAGCTCGTGCTTTCCAAGGAAGGGCAGGAGGTCGTCGTGAAGGACGGATACTTCCCGATCCCCGCGCCGATCGTGAAGGAAGAGCTGGGCAAAATCCAGTAAGTGGCCACCAGTCTAGAAACTCTCAGAACGGGCGAGCCGGTCCCGCCGGCCCGCCCGCTCGGCGTCGGCCGCACCCGCACGAGTCGGCGAATCTTGCTCGACCGGATCTCGTCGCGATTCGTCGTTCTCGGTGGCATCGTCATCGTCGCCTCGATCCTGGCCATCCTCGTCGTCATCGCCGCCGAGGTCTATCCGCTCTTCAAGAAGCCGACGGCGTCGCTCGTCGGCACCTATGGGCCGGCGACGACAACGACGGTGGCTGCCCCGGGCGACTCGGTCGGGGTCGACGAGTATCGGGCGGTTGCGTTCGTTGTCACCCGGGACGGCGTCGTGGCGCTCGCCGCGCTCGACGGAAGCCGGTCGCTGGCAGCCGCGACGGCACCAGGTCTGGGCGGCGCCACCATCACGACCGTCGCCGCGCTGGGGAAAGGCGTCTACCTCCTCGGCACCTCCGACGGCCGGTCGCTTCCGCTCGACGTCAAGTTCGATGTGGCGTTCCTGGACGGCAAGCGCACGGTGACGCCGCAGCCCGAGTTCGGTGCGCCCACGAATCTCGACGCGGGACGGAAGCGGCCGATCCTCCGCCTGACGAGCGCGCTGACGGGTGGTGGACCGCTGACGGTCGCCCAGGTCGGGCCAACCGAGCTGGTCGTCCATAGCGTCGTCGAGAAGAAGGCGCTGGTCGGCCCGAGCCGCAAAGAAGAGTCGAGCATGTCGCTGCCGATCGCGCTCGACGGTGAGATTACTTCCCTCCGGCTGGACGGACGCGGCGAGGACCTGTTCATCGGGACATCGCGTGGCCAGCTCATCTGGTACGACATGCGCGAGGCACAGAGTCCGAAGCGAGCCGGAGTCGCGCAGGAGGGCAACGCACCGGTGACGGTGCTCGGATTGCTCATCGGCGACCGGACGCTCGTGTCCGGCGACGGCGTGGGCGGTGTCTCGACCTGGCAGATCGTACCCGGGCCCACCGGCGGCGAGCGTCGGCTCACGCGTATCCACCGGTTCCGGGGGCACTCCGGGCCGGTCGTCGCCGTCGACGCGTCGAAGCGTGACAAAGGCTTTGCGACGGCGGACGCCAAAGGCCAGGTCCAGATCCACTACGGCACCTCCGGCCAGACATTGCTCTCGATCGGTACTGCGGCGGCGGCACTCCGGGGGATCGCCTTCGCCCCCAAGTCCGATGCGATCCTTGCGGTCGACGGGGCCGGAGGCGTCACGCAGTGGCAGGTCGACAATCCGCATCCGGAAGTCACCCTCGGTACCCTCTTCGGCAAGGTCTGGTACGAGGGGTACTCCGAGCCCGCGTGGGTCTGGCAGTCGACGGGCGGGACCGACGACTTCGAGGCGAAGCTCAGCCTGACACCGCTCGTCTACGGGACGCTGAAGGGGACCTTCTATGCGCTCCTGTTCGCGGTGCCGATCGCCCTCCTCGCCGCCATCTACGTGAGCGAGTTCATGCATCCCACGATCAAAGCCTACGTGAAGCCGGTCGTCGAGATCATGGCGGCGCTGCCGAGCGTCGTGCTGGGATTCTTCGCGGGACTCTGGCTCGCGCCCGTGGTCGATCGGATCGTCCCGGGCCTGTTCCTGATGCCGGTGGTCGTGGCCCTCGGAATCCTGGTCGCGCTCGTCGGGTGGCTGGCGGTGCCGGCGGCGATCCGCAGCCGCTTCCGGACCGGGACGGAGATGTTGATGGTCCTGCCCGTCGTCGTGGGCAGCGCGGCGGTGGCGCTGGCGCTCGGCGGGCTGGTCGAGCGGACGCTGCTCGCCGGGAGCTACCGTGGCTGGCTCCTGACCGTCCTCGGGCTCACCTACGATCAGCGCAACTCGCTCGTGGTCGGGATCGCGATGGGCTTCGCGGTGATCCCGATCATCTTCACTATCGCCGAGGATTCGCTCGCGAACGTGCCGCAGCATCTGCGCGCCGGCTCGCTCGCCCTCGGGGCCAACCGCTGGCAGACGGCGGTCCGGATCGTCCTGCCGACCGCCAGCCCCGGCATCTTCTCGGCGATCATGATCGGCTTCGGCCGCGCCGTCGGCGAGACGATGATCGTCCTGATGGCGACCGGGAACACGCCGGTCATGGACTGGTCCATCTTCAACGGCTTCCGTGCACTCTCCGCGAACATCGCGGTGGAGCTGCCGGAGGCGCCCGAGGCCGGGACGCTCTTCCGCGTGCTCTTCCTGGCGGCGTTCCTCCTGTTCTGCTTGACCTTCGCGGTGAACACCGTCGCCGAGCTGGTGCGCCTCAAGCTCCGGCAGAAGTACCGCTACCTGTGAGCGGCCGGACGCGGCAGCTCTGGCGTAGCGGCGAGCCCTTCATCTGGCTGACCGGGGGCGCGCTGGCGTTCGCCCTCCTGCTCGTGCTCGGGCTCGTGGGGCTCATCGTCGCGAACGGAGCCGGTTTCTTCTGGCCGAACGATGTCGTGCGCCTCACGCTCAGAGACGGCAAACAGATATCGGGCCAGCTGGTCGAGCGCGAGGCGATTCCAGATGCCGCGGGGCACTACCGGATCAAGCTCAAGGTCGCCAACCGCGACCTCTACGGTGCCGATTTCCAGTGGGTCGACGAGGCAGCGATCGCTCGGCGGGACTACCCGCCGGAGGTCGCGGTGGTGGAGCGCACGGAGTGGGGGCTCCTGATCGGGACGATCAAGGAAGTCCGGGAAGGCGACCGTATCGTGGCGGCCGGACCCGGCCAGGGCCTCGCCGAGCTCGAGCGCCGGCTGCCCGAGGCCGCGCGCGCGCGCCGGGAGATCAGGAGGATTGAGAAGGGGGAGGTCGGCGCCATCAACCACGCGCAGGAGAAAATCCGGCTCGGCCTCCAGCGCCTCACGCTGAAGGGCGTAACGAGCGGACCGACGGTCGAATCGCTCCAGGGGGAGATGGCGGCCCTGCAGGCCCGCTATCAGGAGCAGGAGGCGCGGCTCGCCGCCCTCCGGGCGCGCCTGACCGCGAGCGTCGGCATGACTGTCGACGACGGCAGGGAGAAGTACCTGCCCCTCATCCAGGTCCTGCACGTCGACACGCCGAACGCGATGGGCCTCCCGGGGAAGGCCGCCCGGTACCTCGCCCGCGTCTGGGAGTTCGTGTCCGACGACCCCCGCGAGTCGAACACCGAGGGCGGTGTGTTCCCGGCGATCTTCGGCACGGTCATGCTGGTCCTGATCATGTCGGTGATGGTCACGCCCCTCGGCGTCCTCGCGGCCTTTTACCTGCGCGAGTATGCGCGGCAGGGCATGTTCGTCAGCGCGGTGCGGATCGCCGTCAACAACCTGGCGGGCGTGCCGTCGATCGTCTTCGGCGTCTTCGGGGTCGGCTTCTTCATCTATGTCGTCGGGGGCACGATCGACCGGGTCTTCTTCAGCGAGGCGCTGCCCAGCCCGACCTTCGGGACCGGCGGGATCCTCTGGGCCTCGCTCACGCTGGCCCTTCTCACCGTGCCCGTCGTGATCGTCGCGACCGAGGAGGGACTGGCGGCGATCCCGCGGGGGATGCGCGAGGCGTCCCTGGCGCTGGGCGCGACCAAGCTCGAGACGACGCTCCGGGTGGTGTTGCCCGCGGTGATGCCGTCGATCCTGACGGGGCTCATCCTCGCCATGGCCCGCGCGGCGGGCGAGGTGGCGCCGCTCATGATCACGGGCGTGGTGAAGCTCGCCCCGGCCTTGCCGATCGACGGCTTCTGGCCGTTCGTGCACCTCGACCGGAAGTTCATGCACCTGGGCTTCCACATCTACGACGTTGGCTTCCAGTCGCCGAACGTCGATGCAGCGCGTCCGATGGTATTCGTCACGACGCTCCTGCTGCTGGCGATCGTCGTGCTGCTGAACCTGTTTGCGGTCCGGCTGCGCAACCGCCTGCGCCGGACGTACGCTATGTCGGCGGTGTAACGGTCGTGCGAGCCGTAGCACGGCCGGGGGCTGGGCCCCCGCGTGCGAGGCGAGCGTTGACGAGGAGGAGGGTATGCCCCCCGAGGTCAAGGTCGTCGCAAGCCTGAATGTCCACGCGAGCGCCGCGGGTATCATGGAAATGCCGATGGTTGAGATCGACCACGTCTCGCTCTGGTACGGCGAGAAGCTGGCGCTCAAGGACATCTCCATGTCCGTGCCCAAGCACCGCGTGACCGCCTACATCGGGCCGTCGGGCTGCGGCAAGTCCACCCTGCTCCGCTGCCTGAACCGGATGAACGACCTGGTCGACGGCGTCCGGATGGCCGGCAACATCCGCATCGGCGGGACGGACATCCACGACCCCACGCTGGACGTCACCGAGCTCCGCAAGCGGGTCGGCATGGTGTTCCAGAAGTCGAATCCCTTTCCGAAGTCCATCTTCGAGAACGTGGCCTACGGTCCCCGCATCCTGGGCGTCGGCGGCCGGAGCGATCTCGAGGGGATCGTCGAGCGGAGCCTGCGGGCCTCCGCGCTCTGGGACGAGGTCAACGACCGCCTCAACGAGAGCGCGCTCGGGCTGTCGGGGGGCCAGCAGCAGCGGCTCTGCATCGCCCGCGCTATCGCCGTCGAGCCGGACGTCCTGCTGATGGACGAGCCCTGCTCGGCGCTCGACCCGATCGCCACCGCCAAGATCGAAGAGCTGATGCTCGAGCTGAAGAACAGCTATACGATCGTCATCGTGACCCACAACATGCAGCAGGCGGCGCGGGTGTCGGACTATACGGGCTTCATGCTGCTGGGCGAGCTGGTCGAGGTCGGAGTCACGCGGGCGCTGTTCACGAACCCGCGCGACAAGCGGACCGAAGACTACATCACCGGCCGGTTCGGCTGAGAGCGGAGGCGGCGAATGCAGCGCCATTTTCACGAAGAGCTGGACGCGCTCAAGCAGACCCTCCTGGCGATGGGGGGGCTGGTCGAGGACCAGATCCGGCGGGTCATGCGGGCCCTCATCGAGCGTGACAGCGAGCTCGCGCAGGAGGTCATCGACCGCGACCGACAGGTGAACACCTACGACGTTGAGATCGACGAGAAATGCGTGGAGCTGCTGGCGCTCCACCAGCCGACCGCGGGCGACCTCCGCTTCATCACGACCGCGATGAAGATCGTCACCGATCTCGAGCGCATCGGCGACCAGGCGGTCAACATCGCCCAGCGCACGATCGAGCTGAATCCCGAGCCGCAACTCAAGCCCTACGTCGATCTGCCGCGGATGGCCGAGAAGGCGCAGCGCATGGTCAAGGAAAGCCTCGACGCATTCGTCAGCCGCGACACCGATCTGGCGCGCCGCGTGTGCGGCGAAGACGCCGACGTGGACGCGCTGAAGGAGCAGATCTTCCGGGAGCTCCTGACCTACATGATGGAGGACCCGAAGACGATTCCCCGGGCCATCCGGCTCATCCTCGTCTCGCGCTTCCTCGAACGCGTCGCCGACCACGCGACCAACATCGCCGAGATGGTGATTTACCTCGTCGAGAGCAAGATGGTGCGGCACATGCTGGCCTGAGCCTCAGGCGCGAAGCACCAGCGTGGGCACCGGCGCCTCGCGGGCCACGCGCTCGGTCACGCCGGGCGCCAGCGCGCTGCGCAGCCGGCCACGGCGCGACGTCGCGAGCGCCACGAGGTCGGCGTTGAACGCCTCGGCCTCGAGCCGGATCTCTTCCGCCGGCTCACCGAATCGCACGACCCGCTCGACCGGAATCCCTTCCAGCTCGGCCTCGACCTGCGCCAGCTCGTCCAGCCCCGCGGCCGTCAGCCGCGACATCTCCTGATCGACGTACGCGATCGTCCGTCCGTTCGGGCCGGCCACCCGCTCCGGCACCGGGAACACTTTCAACAGACGAACCGTCGACCCGGCGCCACGCGCGAGCGCCGCGACCACCGGGACGATGGTCGCGCTCTGTTGCCGACCATCGATAGGTGTCAAGATCCTCTTCGCCATGTCATCCTCCCTCGTCTTTCCTCGGCATACTCTTGGGACGCCGGCGCCGCGTCGAGGGATTCCCGGACGATGCACGGGCGGAGAATCTCGGCGCTTACAGGACGCATCCAAACATCAGCGGGAGGTGTCGAGGCCCGACGGCCACACGATCAAATCTGGAAATCGTGCCGCTCGGTCAATTTCTGAGCGGTCTGAGCAGTCACGAGCCGCCCGGTCCGGGACCAGCGCGCATTCAGGACGTATGAAATCCGGATACTTGGCGTGTTGCCGCCGGGTGGTGCGGCGTTTGCACATTCTCTGGTACTGATGAGACTCACGCTGTGGCGCTCCGAGAGCCCGGAGGAGGCGCGGCGGAGACGGCTCTGCCGCAAGATGCTCAAGCTGCCGCCCGAGCCGGAGTACCATCACGTGCTTCCGGGGTTCGCCACGCTGGGCACGTTGGGTCTCCTGCTCATCGGTGTCGTCGCGTGGCGGCTGGGCCATTTCGCGACCGCCGCCCCGGCGCTCACCAGCGTGCCCCTCCTCGCCGCGCTCACATCTATAGTTCTTGGAATGCGGCGCCGCTATCGCCACGCGATCGCCGGCGTCCTCGTGCTGGCCGTGCTGCTGAGCCTGCTGGCGGCCGCCGTCCACCGCTACGGATTGCTGGGGCCGGTCGCCATCGCCGCCGGCCCGACCGCCTCGGCGCTCGCGAACTCGGCCCCGACTCGCTGACACACGCGCCGATCGACGCGTCGCGCCGCGACCGATCCGTCCGCGCGACTGTGTTAGCCTCTGGGCATGTCACCGGTCGAGCCCGATCTGCACGCCGACGCGATCGAGAGCCTCTACGCCCGTGGCGTCACCGACGGGCTCCCGGTCGTCCCGCCGACCCGCGCTCTCGTGGCGCGGGCGGTCGCGGCGACCGGGCGCGCGGCCGGCGAGCTGGTGGCGCTCGTGCCGCCCAACTACGGGCGCGCGACCGTCGAGAAGATCGCGATCAATGCGGTGATGGCGGGTTGTCGTCCCGAATATCTTCCCGTGGTCATCGCGGCGGTCGACGCGGCCTGCGACGAAGCCTTTGACCTACACGGAGTCTCGGCGACCACCAACGCGCCGTCGCCGCTCGTCATCGTGAATGGCCCGATCCGGGCGGCGCTCGAGATCAACTCCGGGGCGGGAGTGTTCGGCTCCGGCGCGCGCGCCAACGCGACGATCGGTCGCGCGCTGAGGCTCGTCTGCGTCAACCTGGGCGGGGCGAAGCCGGGCGCCGTCAGCATGTCCACGCTCGCCCACCCGGGGCGCTACACCTACTGTATCGGCGAGCACGAAGAGGCGAGCCCCTGGGAGTCGCTCGCGGTCGAGCACGGGTTCGCGCCCGAGCAGAGCACCGTCGCCCTGCTGGCCGCCGACGCGCCGCTCGGCGTCTACGCGCAGCGCAGCCGCACCCCCGAGGATCTCCTGCCGACGATCGCCGCGAGCATGGCCGTCATCTCTCATCACCGGATGACGCACTGGGGCGACACGCTGCTCGTGCTCTCGCCCGAGCACGCGAAGATCTTCGGCGACGCTGGCTGGAAGAAGTCCGACGTGCGTCGCTGGCTCCACGATCGGCTCCGGTGGCCGGTGCGCGAGCTCCTGCCCGGACGTGACGGCGGCGAGGGGCTTCCCGAGCACGTCCTCGCGAAGTTCCGCGACCCCGCGAGCGAGACCGAGATGATCCCGAAGTTCCGCGCGCCCGAGAACATCAAGCTGGTGGTCGCCGGCGGCACCGCCGGGCGCTTCTCGGCGATCGTGCCGGGCTGGACGTTCTCCAAGGGCTCCAACCTCGTCTTCAGGAGGATCCTCCCATGACCGAGTATCTCGACCCCACCGATTCCGTCGCCGTTCCACGCAAGACGGCGTCGAGGCCTGCCAGCCTCGACGGCAAGGTCGTCACGCTGCTCGATATCTCGAAGGCGCAGGGAAACCACCTCCTCGACCGCCTCGAGGAGCTCCTGCGCGAGCGCGCGACACCGAAGGCCATCATCCGCAAGAAGAAGCCGACGTTCGCGCGGCCGGCGCCCGACGCCCTCCGCCAGGAGATCGTCGGCGCCACCGACGTTCTCGTCGAGGGCCTCGCCGACTGAGGGTCGTGCACAACGTGCAGTGTGCACGACGGCGTGTTCTTCGAGGACAACGGCATCCCGGTCGCGACGGTCATCTCGTCGGAGTTCACCGGCGCCGCGCGAGCGCAGGCCGAGGCGCTCGGCGCCCACGGCTACCAGACCGTGGTGGTGGCCCATCCGATCCAGCCGCTCACGCGTGAGGAGGTGCGGGCCCTCGCCGACAAGGCGTTCGAAGAGATCGTGAGGAGAATCACCGCGTGAAAACGTCGTGGCACCTTCCCCGGCCCGTGGTCGACGCCGGGGCCCGGAGCTGAGCCGGTGCTGGTCGGCGCGTTCGCGTGCGCGCACACGCCCCAGCTGCTGGCGCGTCCCGGCACCGAGGACCGCGACCTCGTCCTGCGCGTCCACGCCGCCTTCGCCCGGGTGAAACGACGGCTGGAAGCGCTCCGCGCGGACGCGATCGCGATCGTCGCCGGAGACCACGTCGAGGCGTTCTTCCTCGACTCGGTCCCGGCGCTCGCCGTCTACGTCGGGACGGAGTGCCGCGGAACGTTCGCGCACTATCGCTATCGGTTCCCGATCCACGAGCCCCTGGCCCGGACGATCGTCGAGCAGGGGGTCGAGCGCGGCTTCGATCTCTTCTACACGCAGGCGGCCCCGCTCGACTACGCGTTCTATGTCCCGCTGCACTTCACCATGCCGGAGCCGGCGGTGCCGATCGTCCCGCTGCACGTGAACGTGTATCTGCCGCCTCAGCCCACGCCCCGGCGCTGCTACGAGTGGGGCCGGGCGCTGGGTGAGATCGTCCGGGCGCGTCCGGAACGGGTGGTCCTGATGGCGTCGGGCGGGATGTCCCACTTCCCGGGAACCGATCGGTACGCGTCGCCCGAGTTCGAGTACGATCGCCGCCTGCTGGCCGCGCTGAAAGAAGGCCGGGGTCGCGAGCTGGCCGCGGTCACCGGCGAGGAGCTGGACAAGATGGGCAACATCGAGCTCAGGACCTGGGCCACGCTTCTCGGCGCCCTCGACGACGCGAAGGCCGACGTGTACTGCTACGAGCCCTCGTGGCATCACGGCAACGCGGTGGTGGAGTGGCCCGCGTGACCGACCAGATGCACTACCGCTTTCCGCCGGCCGCCGCGTACCGGCTGAATCGCTGCCTCTTCGCGCTCAAGTCGGACGACGAGTTCCGTGCGCGGTTCTTGAAAGACGCCCGGGCCGCGATGGGCGAGCTGGGGCTCGAGGCGGAGCACGCGGCCGCCGTCCTCCGCGGGGACCGCGACGCGCTCCTCGCCCATGGGGCGCACCCCTATCTCGTGTTCATGGCGGACCTTCGCCTCCGAATGGAGCGCGAGCCGGTCTCCTTCGAATTCTTCTAGGCTGGCCGCTGGGAATTCCTGCTCACGATCGCGCCGCCCAGGCTCCAGCACACGACGGGCTCGCCGGTCAAGCCAATCGCGCTGTTCTGAGCGGAGGCGAGCTCGACGCGATCGGCACGACCCCGATCCGCGACTTGATTCGCACGGCGACGAGCAGATCCGTCGCGGCTGCCCGCTTGACGCGGCGGAGCGCGGCCCGCCTGAGCTGATCCGACGGCACCTGGCCGGCGACCCGGATGGTGACGGGCGATCCTCTGAAGAGCGGCACGCGCACCGTCGGCGTGAGCGCGAGGCCGAGCAACGCCGGATCGCGGCGAAGCGCCTCGGCGATCAAGCCCTTCACCGCCACGCCTTCGCCGTCGCGCCGGAGCCTCAGATCGAGCATTTTCCCGACGATGCCCAGGATCAACAGCAGGCCGGCCGCCACGATCAGGACAAGGGTGACCGCACCCTCGGCCCGCGCCGGGTCCACCGGCCTCGTCGGACCGGCGGGGACCTGCGCCCAGCCGCGTTCCGCCAGCGGGATCAGGAGTATCGGCAGAGTGATTCGGAGACCCACGCGGGGTGCGCACGATGGCTTCACGAGCGTCGCCTCCCGTCGTCCGAGCGACGCAAGGGGGATGCCACGCGAGCGAGCGCCCATGAGTCATGACGAACGCGGGTGATGGGCGACGCCGCGGCCACGATGGGGGCCCGGCCGCGGTAAGACTTACATCCTCCTCGTGTAATTCCTTCGCTAGCTCGACAGGAACTTCAGCAGGACCTTCTGGCCGAGGAGCCGGATCGAGCGCAGCACCTTCTCCTGGTCCATGCCCGGCCACTGGAGTCGGAAGATCATCGTCGTGACCCCGAGCCGCTCGCGATAGCGCGCGATCTCCTCGACGACGCGCCCGGGGTCGCCGACGATGAATCGGTCGCGCGCCAGCTCCGCGAAGCTCGCGTCGAAGCTCTCCCCGGCAGGGAGCGCCTTGTCCTGTTCCCAGCGGCGGTACGCGCTGTACTTCGGGCCGAGGAACGTCGCCGCTTCGGCGACCGCCGTCGCCGTCTCCGGCGCCACGTAGCACTCCTTGATCAGCGGTGTCTCGATGGCCGCCGGACGCCCGAGCTCGCGCCGCGCGCGCCGGAACAGCTCGAGCTGGCGCTCGAGCGTCGCGAGCGTGGCGTGGGGGTTCATCAGCCAGGTGTCGCCGAGGCGCGCGGCGCGTCGGACGCCCGCGTCGCCGTTGGCGGCGAGCCAGATCGGCGGACGCGGGCTCTGGAGTGGGCGCATCGAGATGCGCGCGCCCCGCAGGCTGAAGTGCCGGCCCTCGTAGGTGACGGGCTCCCCGCTCCACAGCCGCTCGACGAGCTCGAGCCCCTCGACGAGGCGCCCGACGCGATCTTTCGGGTCGTGACCCAGCGCCCGGTTCTCGACGTCGCGATAACCGAGCCCGACGCCGAAGACCAGGTGTCCGTCGGCAATCACGTCGAGCGTCGCGAGCTGCTCGGCGATCTCGACCGGGTGGTGGAGCGGCAGCAGGAGCACCCCGGTGCCGAGGGTCAGGCCGCGCGCGTCCGCGGCGAGGCGCGCGAGCGTCGGGATCGGCTGGAAGTACGTGAAGGGATCGGAGAGGTAGTGCTGGCTCGCCCACACCGAGGAGAATCCGACGGCGCGCGCGAGACGGACCTGCTCGACGTGCTCCCGGAAGCGAACGGCCTGCGGCTCCTCCGGCAGGTGCTGGACGGAGAGGCCGAGGCCGAACTTCACTCCGGCAGCCTCCACACGCGGCCCGCCGAGGGCTCCGCGGTCAGCGTGAACTGGGGCAGGGCCATGTGGTCGGCGAGGTCCTGGAAGACGACGCGGACCCGGCTGCCGATCGCGACGTTCGCCTCCGGCTCGGGCGTGAAGTCGGGTCGCACGAGGTTGGCGATGACCCGGAGCGCCTCGTCGTGGGTCGGCTGGCCACGCTGCTCGTCCAGCTCGACGAGGACCACGGCGTAGGGCGTCAGCTCCTTGAAGCCGGGCTGGATCGCGTGGGCGACGATCTCGTAGGAGTAGATCGTGCCGCGCCCTGACACCTCCTGCCACGTCCAGCCGAGGTCCATGCACCAGGGGCAGGCGTGGGTCGGCGGATAGCGCATGAGGCCGCAGGCCTTGCATTGGCGCACGACGAGCCGGTGGGCGCGCGCGTGCGCGTAGAACTCCTTCCACTCGCTGTCGTTGTCGGGAACGATCAGCGCCATGCCGCGGTACTGGACCGGCTGTGGCATCGAGGGCTCCTTTCGCTAGCGCCGCATGATGAGCGCGCTGCCGGTCGCGGGCATGGCCCAGCCGAGGTTCATCGTGATCTCGGCGTCCTTGACCTGGCGGCAGTGGCGCGGGGAATAGTCGTACGTGTGAGCGCCCTCGGCGGCGCGCGGGCAGTAGTCGTCGACGGTGCCGCGGAGCTGGCGCACATTCTCGATCACCATCGACATGCCGTGCGTGTAGCCCTCGCAGAGGTGGCTGCCCGACGTGTTGTTGGGACGCTTGCCGCCGAGCTCGATGATCCCGCTCGACACGTACGCCCCGCCCTCGCCCTTCTTGCAGAACCCGTACTCTTCCAGCTGCAGCATGGTGGTGAACGTGAAGGCGTCGTACGAGCCGGTGACGTCGACGTCGTCGGGCGTGACCCCGGCCTGCGGGAAGACGATGTCCTTCGCGTAGTAGCCGGCCACCCGCGAGATGGGGCCGTGCGCCCAGTGGAAGTCCAGGCGCGGCTTCGACACGCGGCCGGCGACGCCCATGATGTAGACGGGCCGGTGCTTCAGATCGCGGGCGCGCTCGACCGACGTGACGATGACGCACGTCGCGTTGTCCGTCTCGAGGCAGCAGTCGAGGAGGTGGAGCGGCTTGACGATCCAGCGTGAGGCGAGGACGTCCTGCACCGTGACGCGCTCCTTCAGGAGCGCCTTCGGGTTCTGCGAGGCGTGTTTGCTGTGCGCGACGCGCACGTGGGCGACCTGCTCGGAGGTCGTGCCGTACTCGTACATGTGGCGCATGAAGGTCGGCGCGAAGTTCTGGCCGGCGCTCCGCATCCCGTAGGGGACCTGGGCGAGGTCGAGCCCGCGGACAGGCTGGGCTGCGCGCGCCCCGGTGCCCCCGATGCGGAACTCCGAGTACCCGTTCATCGAGCGATAGATCGCGACGGTGTTGCACATGCCCGCCTCGATCGCGCCCATGGCGAGACCCACCAGCGCCTCGGTCGAGGAGCCGCCCCCCATCACGTCCATGTAGAAGTTGAAGCGGATGCCGAGGTCGGAGGCCACGCTGTTGGCCAACGTCGAGTCGCCGCCCTGGTAGTCGAGCATCCCGTCGACGTCGGCCGCTCTGAGCCCGGCGTCGAGGATCGCCTTGCGGATCGCCTCCACGGCCATGGCCCGAGTCGTGCGCCCGGAGCTGCGCGAATATTCCGTCTCTCCGACGCCGACGATGCAGTATTTGTCACGAAGCCCGCGACTCTGGACGATCATCTCTAGGGTGCCTCCTCGATTTATCGCTGCGCCGCGGCCGGCGGGGTCCCAGCCCCGCGACGGCCTGCGGTGCACACTCCGGCGCTCCTGGGAGCTGCGCCTCTCCGGCCACGATCCGGCGGCCGCGCGATGCTACCACTTTGCCGCCGATCGTGTCACCGCCCCGGTCGGGAGCCCTCTGCGATCAAGGGTTTTCCCGCGTCGATTCGGGGATTCCCCTTCTTGTTGCCACGCGCTTGGGCTGCCTAGCGTAGTGGTGAGGGGGGCGGACCAGTGGATTCAGTGGATTCACGTGTTGTCCTTGAGTGGTTGGAGATCGGCGAGTGGCTCGCGGTCGACGATCGTCTTCGTCGTGCGATCATCGCGAGAGACGCGCGGCGGCGCGCGCCTTCCGCCTCTCCGGTCGCGCAGTCTTCTGACACACCCGGCTTCCCGTCGATCCCGCAGCCCGGATCGTCGCGACGGGTCGGGTCCGAGCGTCGTCAGGCGGCTCCCATCCTCGAGTAGATCGATCGGAGTCTCTGACCTGCGGGAGGCGGTCGTGGCAAGTCTGCTCTTCATCGTGTCGCGTGAGGCCCCCGGACGATACGGCTACCTCAAGCACGTATTCGCCGGCGAGAGCGGGGACGTGATCGTCGACCGCCGGGCGGGGGAGCGGCGCCGCCGCGAGGGGGCGGCGACGACCGAGCGCCGTCATCGGGACCGGCGCCATCGCGACATCACGGGGGAGCTCCAGTTATCCGGGTGGGCGCTGGTGAGACGCCCGGCGAGCTAGCGCCGCGCTTACTCTGCGTGGGCTTGGGCGGGCTCGCCGCGCAATCGGGCGAGGACGTCATTCGCCTTGGCAAGAGCACGGGCGAAGGCGGCGTCGATCGCATCGAGTTCCCTCCGGGACCAGTCCATGTCAGCCCGGAGCCGCTCGTTTTCGTGCTCGATGGCATCGGCTTCTCGCTCGAGCCGATCACGATCATCGAGCGCCATCCGAATCCCGGCGACGTGGCTCTGGATCGTCTCGAGCCACTGGCGGGCCTCACGCAGGGGCGCCGTCGCCGACGGCGCCGCCACGATCGCGAGGGCGTGGGCCTGTAGCTGCTCGTCGACGTCCACCTGACACCGCCGTTCCGCTCGGCGGCGCTCCGCCGCCGCCGGGACCGGCCGCCGACGTCTCGGCGCGAGCCGACGGTCGAGAATGACCGTTACGTTCGCGTCGTCCGAAAATCGCGCGTGCAGGTACTCGTAGAGATCAGCATGCGGTCGGGCCACGATCAACAATCGTGCTGGCGTCGTTCGCGCGTCAGCCACGGGCACGCTACCTCCTCGTCGTTCTCGCAGCATCAGCCGTCGATTCTAGCAGGCCGGGCGAGCCCCCGGTCAGGCACTGAAGATCTCGGGAGGACCTCCGCCAGGAACTTCCCGGTATAGGAGCCCGGCGTCTGCGCGATCGTCTCGGGCGGACCTTCGGCGACGATCTCCCCGCCCTCCTCTCCGCCATCGGGCCCGAGATCGATGACGTGGTCGGCCGACTTGATGACGTCCAGGTGATGCTCGACGACGAGCACGGTGTTGCCCGCATCGACCAGCCGGTTGAGCACGCCCAGGAGTTTCTTGACGTCGTCGAGATGGAGGCCGGTCGTGGGCTCGTCGAGGATGTAGAGCATCTCGCCCGTCGCGCGGGCGCCCAGCTCGGCCGCGATCTTGAGCCGCTGCGCCTCGCCGCCCGAGAGCGTCGTCGCCGCTTGCCCGAGCCGGAGGTAGCCAAGCCCCACGGCCCCGAGCGTCTGCAGCCGTCGCGCGAGGCCGTTCTGGGCGGCGAAAAAGTCGATGGCCTCGTCCACGGTCATCTGGAGCACGTCGCTGATGTTCCGACCACGGAGCTTCACACCGAGGACGTCCGGCCGGTACCGCCGCCCTTCGCATTCCTGGCAGGAGACGTACACGTCCTCGAAGAAGTACATCTCGAGCTTCTGGAAGCCGTCGCCCTGACACGATTCGCAGCGGCCGCCCTGGACGTTGAACGAGAACGCCCCGGAGTCGAGCCCGAGCGCCTTGGCCCGCGGGAGCGCGGCGAAGAGCTTGCGGATCTCGTCGAACGCCTTCACGTAGGTGACCGGGTTGGATCGCGGCGTGCGACCGATCGGCTCCTGGTCGATGAGGCGGACCCCCTTGACGTACTCGAGGCCGGTCAGCCCGTCGTAGGCGCCGGGCGGGGCGAAGTCGGTCTTGAAGGCGCGCGCGACGGCGCGATAGAGCGTGTCGTGCACCAGCGTGGACTTGCCCGAGCCCGACACGCCCGACACGGCGGTGAGCGTGTGCAGCGGGACACGCATCGTCACGTTCTTGAGGTTGTGCTGGCGCGCGCCGACCAGGGTCAGCGTGCGCCGTCCACTCCGGCGGAACGGGGGCACCGGGATTGACTCGCGCCCCGAAACGTAACGGGCCGTGAGCGAGTGCGTCGCCTTCTGGAACTCGGCCTGCGATCCATTGAACACGATCTCGCCGCCGCGCTCGCCCGAGCCCGGCCCCAGCTCGACGATGTGATCGGCCGCCCCGATGAACTCACGGTCGTGCTCGACGACCACCACGGTGTTGCCGGCTTGCGCCAGCTCGCGGCAGAGATCGGCGAGGCGCGCGGTGTCGCGCATATGCAATCCGATCGACGGCTCGTCCAGCACGTAGAGCGTTCCCACCAGTTGCGAGCCGAGCTGATTGGCCAGGTTGATCCGCTGCGCCTCGCCGCCCGAGAGCGTCCGGGTCTGGCGAGCCAGCGTCAGGTAGCCGAGCCCGACCCGCAGCAGGAATGTGAGCTTGGCGTTCAGCTGGCGCAGGATCTCCCGCGCCACGACGGTCTCCCAGGCGGTGAGGCCGAGGTCGCCGAGGAGACGGGCGGCGGCGTCGATCGTGAGCGCGGTGAACTCGGCGATCGTGAGGCCTGCGACGCGGACCGAGAGCGCGGCGGGCTTGAGTCGCGCGCCGCGACAGGTCTGGCAGATGGACTGGCTGCGATAGCGCGAGAGGAAGACGCGGACGTGGAGCTTGTAGCGATACGACTCGACTTCCTCGAAGAATCCATGGATCCCGGGGAAGCTCCCGTCACCCGCGTAGACGAACCCGCGCGTCGCCTCGGGGAGCTGTTCCCAGGGCGTCTCGGTGTCGACCTTCCGGCGGCGGGCCGCCTTCATCAGTTCGCGCTGGTACCACTTGCCCGACGGGTGCGTCCACGGCTCTACCGCGCCGTCGGCGAGGCTCAGCGTGCGGTCCGGCACGACGAGCGCCTCGTCGTACTTGAGCACGTTGCCGAAGCCCTTGCACTCCAGGCACGCGCCGAGCGGATGGTTGAACGAGAAGAGAAGCGGCTGCGGCCGCTCGAGGCCGCTGCCGCATCCGCTGCAGCGGAAGTCCTCGCCGAACTCGCGCGTGCCGGCGCCGAGGACCTCGACCGCGAGCCGGCCACCGCCCTCGCGCAGCGCCGCCTCGACCGACTCGGCGATGCGCCCGCGCTGGGCCGAATCAAGCACGACGCGATCGAGGATCACCGAGATCGTCTTGCGATCGCCGAAGTCCGCCGGTGGCGGGGCGGCGAGGTCGAGGACGTCGTCATCGACGCGGACCCGGGCGAAGCCGCGCCGTGTGAGGTTCGCCCAGAGCTCCGCCGGCGGGAGTCCGGCCGGGACGGCGAGGCGGAAGGTGATCATCGCCCGCGCGCCCGGGTGCGCGTCGAGCAGCGTCGTCACGATGGACTCGGGCGAATGGGAGACGGCGGGCGCGCCGCAGGTCGGGCAGTGGACGCGGCCGATCTTCGCGTAGAGCAGCCGCAGGTAGTCGGAGATCTCGGTGGCGGTGCCGACCGTCGAGCGCGCTGTCCGGACCGGATTCTTCTGCTCCAGCGCGACGGCCGGGCGGATCTGCTCGATCTTGTCGACGTCGGGGCGGTCGACACGATCGAGGAACATCCGCGCGTAGGTCGAGAGCGACTCGATGTAGCGCCACTGGCCCTCGGCGAAGAGCGTGTCGAACGCGAGGGAGGACTTGCCGGAGCCGGACACCCCGGTCACGACGGTGAGGCGGTCGTGGGGGATCTCGAGCGAGATGTTCTTGAGGTTGTTCTGTCGGGCTCCCTGGATGCGGAGCCCGAGGGGCCGAGCCATTCGAACAGTCCTCCTGAGGTGGGTAGTCTACTGGAAGTCCGCCGAGGGCGCCAGAGTACCAGCGCCGAGGGCGCCGAGTAGCGGCGCCGAGGGCGCCAGATCAGGGGCGCCTTGACACGCGCCGAGGGTGTGTGTACGCTGCGCCGAAGTAATTGATAATGATTCCTAACAACAAGGGCCTCGACACGCTGCGCGCTCGTGGGCTCCGACTGACGCGACCGCGTCGGCTCATCCTCGACGTCGTCCGCGCGACCGACGCTCACCCCA
Source organism: Candidatus Rokuibacteriota bacterium (assembly GCA_003220535.1). Taxonomy (GTDB): domain Bacteria; phylum Methylomirabilota; class Methylomirabilia; order Rokubacteriales; family CSP1-6; genus AR31. The sequence goes on along the minus strand of QHSU01000094.1, from coordinate 12,030 downwards.
CGGCCGCGTTCGTGTACCGGCGCGTGCGGCGGCGGCTACCGCGGGTGAGCCTCGCGACCGTCCATCGCAATCTCCGCATGCTGGCCGCCGAGGGGTTCCTGGCCGAGCGGGCCGACGAAGCGGGCATGCGATTCGACGGCAACACGGGGCCGCACGACCACTTCACGTGTCTTGCGTGCGGTCGGATCTACGACGTGCCGGCGCGCGCCGAGGCGGGGGTCCGGCGCCGGCTCGCCGCGCGCACCGGGTTCGAGGTCCTCGATCACCGGACCGAGTACTACGGCCGCTGCGGCGCGTGCCGCCGACAGGGCGGCCGATCACCCGTCACCCGACAAAGGAGGAGCTAGTGGCAGGCCTCAAGGGCACCAAGAGCCTCGAGAATCTCAAGGAGGCGTTCGCCGGCGAGTCGCAGGCGAACCGGCGGTATCTCTACTTCGCGCGCGTCGCGGACATCGAAGGCTTTCCGGACATCGCCGGCCTCTTCAAGGACACGGCGGACGCCGAGACCGGGCACGCGTTCGGCCATCTCGACTTCTTGAAGGAAGTCGGGGATCCCGCCACCGGCGAGCCGATCGGAAAGACCGAGAAGAACCTGAAGGCGGCGGTGGCCGGCGAGACCTACGAGTACACGCAGATGTACCCGGGGATGGCCAAGATCGCCCGCACCGAGGGCTTCAACGAGCTGGGGGAGTGGTTCGAGACGCTGGCCAAGGCCGAGAAGTCGCACGCCGGCCGGTTCAACAAGGGTCTTCAGCAGATCGCCGGCAAGGATCCAGCTGAAGCGATTTAGCTGACTTGAAGAGGCCGGCGATGTCCGGAAAGCCTTCGATGTCCGCGACGCGCGCGAAGTAGAGATACCGCCGGTTCGCCTGCGCGGGAACGGGTCCCGTCGCCCCTCCCCCGCGACCCCTCCCGCCGTGAGCCCGTGCGGTAGCTAAACGCGACTGTTCTGGCATGGGAACGCTCGATATCAGGCGTCCGGAGTTCTGGGATCTCTCTGCGGTCGACAGGGAGCTGCGGCGGGTCTATGACATCTGCGGCGGCTGTCGGCGGTGCCTGCCGCTCTGCCCGTCGTTCAAGGTGCTCTTCGATCGGATGGACGTCGACACGGTCGACGGCGACGTCGAGAAGCTTCCCGCGTCCGACGTGAAGGAAGTGGTCGATCTCTGTTATCAGTGCAAGCTCTGCTTCAATCACTGCCCGTACACGCCGCCGCATCGTTGGGAGGTCGACTTCCCGCGCCTCATGCTGCGCGCCCGGGCCGCCGGCGCGCGGAAGAACGGCGTCGCCCTTCAGGACCGGCTCCTCGGCAACGCGAACCTGGTTGGCCGGCTCGGGAGCCTCGGCGCGCCCGTGTCGAACTGGATGAACGAGCTCGGCGTCCACCGGGCGTTCATGCAGGCCGTCGTGGGCATCCACAAAGAACGGAACCTGCCGAAATTCAGGCGCCCCACCTTCTCGTCCTGGTTCAATTCCCGCACGCGGGCCGGGGAGGCCGGTCGGGTGGCGGCCGGGGCGGAAGGTTGCGCTGTTTCATACGTGCAGCGTTGAGTACTACGAGCCGGCGACGGGGAGAGCCGCCGTCGGGGTGCTCGAGCGGAACCACGTGGACGTGAGCGTGCCGCCGCAGCGCTGCTGCGGCATGCCGTATCTCGACGGTGGCGCGGTGGGCGAGGCGAAGGCCCTCATCAAGGACAACGTGGGGAGCCTCGCGGCCGCCGTCCGGGACGGGCGCGAGATCGTCGTGCCCGGCCCCACGTGCAGCTACATGCTCAAGCAGGAGTACCCGTGGCTCGACGGCTCCGAGGACGCCAGGCTCGTCGCGGCGCACACGCAGGATCTCTTCGAGTATCTGGCGAAGCTCCACGCCACCGGTGAGCTTGACACGAACTTCAGCAAGCCTGTCGGTGCGGTGACGTACCACGTGCCCTGTCATCTGCGGGCGCAGAACATCGGCCACAAGTCGGCGGACGTGCTCCGCGCCATTCCCGGCGCCACGGTCGACGTGGTCGAGAAGTGTTCGGCCGTGGACGGCACCTGGGGCTTCAAGAAGGAATACTACGAGCTGTCGCTCAAGCTCGCGAAGCCGCTGTTCGACGCGATCAGCACGGGCGCGCCCGTCGCCGCCACCGACTGCCCGCTGGCCGCGCTCCAGATCGAGCAAGGAACGGGTCGGAAGCCGAAGCATCCGATCGAGGTTCTGGCGGCGGCGTACGGCCTCGAGGAGTGATCCCATGAAGCTGCTGGAACCCTTCGACATCCTGAATCTCGTCGACTACGAAAAAGTCCGAGACGCACGGCGCCGCGAGGTCGTCGAGCTGAAGAAGGCGCGTCGCGTGTCGGTCGGCCGATACCTCACCTTCGTCTTCGAGAACCGCGCAACAGTCTGGTTCCAGATCCAGGAGATGGTCCGGGCCGAACGCATCGTGGACGACGCAAAGATCGCCGAAGAGGTCGACGTCTACAACGCGCTCCTCCCGCGGCCGGGCGAGCTGGCGGCGACTATGATGATCGAGATCGACGAGGCGGCGGAGATCAAACCGGTCCTCGACAAGCTGCTGGGCATCGACGCGCGCGACTACGTGAAGATGACCGTCGGGCCCCGCACGATCGTGGGCGACTTCGAGGCCGGTCACTCCGACGAGGAGCGCAGGAAGCTCAGCGCCGTGCACTTCGTCCGCTTCGCCCTGCCGCCCGAGGCGCGTCGGAGCTTCGCGGCGAGCGAGGTCGCGCTGGTCGTCGAGCACCCGAACGAGCGCGCGCGCATGGTTCTCTCGGACGCCACGACGAAGAGCCTCCTGGTCGACCTCACGTGAGAGCCGCGCCGCTGGCGGTGCTGGCGCTCGCCGTCGCGGTCGGCGGCTGCTCGGAAGGCGGGCTCTCGCCGAGCGCCGAGCGCGGGCGCCAGGTCTACCTCGCCCACTGCACCGCATGCCACAACACCGAGCCCTCGCAGCCGGGCCCGGTGGGCCCGCCGGTCAAGGGCTCGTCGCGCGAGTTGCTGGACGCGAAGGTCCTGCACGGGACGTACCCGCCGGGCTACACGCCGAAGCGCCCGACGAAGGTCATGGTGCCGCTGCCGGCGTTGGCGCCGGACGTCGCCGCGCTCGCCGACTACCTGCGCTGACGCACGAAGGCCCGGCGGCATCCCGCCGGGCCTTCGCGTCGAGCGTGCGCCCGATCAGCCGAAGATGATCTTGATGGCGATCACGAAGATCGCCGTGAGCACGAAGCCGGCCCAGAACGTCCCCTTGACCGTGCTCAAGAGCTTCTTGCCCGCGCTCGCCTTGTCCGGCGTTGCGGGCCCGACGACGGCGTTCCCCTCGACGAGGGCGAGGATGATCACGAAGACGACGAGCATCGCGATCTTCGCGGGCCGCGCCGTCGGCGTGAAGAAGGCGAAATGGCTCGCGGAGCCCATGAAGAAGAGCATCGGGATCGACAGGAGGGTGTTCGTCCGGGAAGCGACACCGCCGCGCGCGCCGCGCGCGGCCGCCTCCGGGATCGCCTGGCCACCTTCCTTGACCCGCGTCGCCGACGCCATGACGACCTGCTGCGCCGGCCAGATGATGAACCAGACGTTGAACCACATGAGGCTACCGATGATGCCGCCGATGAAGATCGCCCAACCGTACGACGTGCTGAAGAACGGCTGGAGACCGAACTGCCCCAGCTTGTGCAGGAGATAGAGCCAGCCGGTGATGAAGGTCAGCATCGCGCCCCACCGGAACCACCAGAGCGCTCGGCTGACGAGCCCACCCGTGATCATGCCGGTCCTCACCGCCGGCTCGGCCCCCGCGAAGAAAGGGACCTGTACGAAGTTGAAGTAGTACAACATCCCGATCCAGGTGATGCCGGCGAGAAAGTGAAACCACCGCAGCAGGAACAGCCAAGCGTCAGTCATCTCCGCCGCCTCCTCGTCCCGTGGTGGGCTACCTGCTACTCGTCCTCGTCGTCCTCCCCGTCCTCCGCGGGGGCGTCCCCGTCGCTCTCGGCCGGGTCGTCCTCGTCCAGGTCGTCCAGGTCGTCGTCGTCCAGCTCCTCGTCGAGCTCGTCGTCCTCGAAGTCGTCGTCATCGTCGAAGTCGTCGTCATCATCGTCGTCGTCGTCCAGCTCCTCGTCGTCCTCGACGTCGCCGTCCTCAGCGGTATCGTTCTGGCCCAGCTCGACGTCATCGTGCCACGGGTGCGTCCGAAACTGCATGGGGAGACTCCTTCGGAAGAATTGTCCGGGCGGATTATAGCAAAACATCTTCCATGTCAATTCCCATCCGAGCTTCGGCTGCGCGCCCAGCCGCGCGCGATCGCACACGTCCGTCAGGCGGGGCCCACAGCGATCAGGGGGATCGAGCGGCTCCTCGATGGCAATCCGATAAAGGTGCCCGAAGAGCGCGGTACTCGAGCCCCTCAGCGTGAGGACGACGAAGACAGCGACAGGGCGATGCGGCTCGATACCCGCTCGGGTGAGCGCGTGCGAACCTATCGTGCCGATGTCTATTGGGTTGTGACACTTACTGTCACCTGTGTCCGCCTCGTAACGGCGCCCTCAGAACCTCATGTCGGGTGACATCGGTGAAGTCCGTAGTTCTCCGCATGTATTTTCAGGGAATTCCCTGGGGCATCTCTGGCACTGACTTTGCTTTCTGCTCGCGCGGCCAGTCGGTCGGTGCTCATCGTGCGCGATCACCAACAATGGGAGGCGCGCAGCATGCCGGAGGTTATCGCGATGTTCGTGCTAGGGCTGGTCCACGCGGAACTGGGCGCGAGAGCCCGTTCAGAGAATCTCCCAGCGTTTCGTCTCCCCGGTCGCGGAGTCTTCTGACCGCCAAGTCCGTTCCAGTCGCGGCCTGAGGCGCATGGGGTTCCCCCGATGATCCCAGCGCGGTCACCGAGCTATTCGCTGTCCTGGCCGTTGCCCTCTTGCGCAGCGCACCGTTCGATCCGGGAGACACAGTCGACGCATGCCGGGAGGTTGGCGTCATCGAGGTTCGAGCGCAGTCATGAGGTTCACCCGAGCGAAGCCAGCCGTAATGACTCCCTGGCGCCGGTGGCTACTGGAACTCGGTTTGGCGCTTGTCGGAGTTCTCCTTATGGAAGCGGCGGCAGCAGCAGGGGTTCTCGATGCCTCCTGGACCGCGCCGACCACGAATACCGACGGAACCCCTTTGACGGATCTGGATTCGTATCGCGTCTATTACGGCGTGGCGACGGCTCCCTGTCCCGGACCTACCTTCTTCCAGGTGCCATCGCCGACGTCGAGCCCCGCGCCCGACACGACCGTGAGCTTCAGGCTCACCGGGCTGACCACCGGCGCCCAGTACGGTGTTTCAGTCAGCGCCGTCGACCTGAATGGTAACGAGAGCGCTTGCTCGCTCGTCGCCAGTGGCGTCGCCCAGGCCATGGTGTCCGTGAGCCCGACCAGCACCGTGAATTTCGGAAGTGTGAACGTCGGGAGCTTCGCGGATCAGTCTTTCACCGTGCAGAACACTCGCGGCGGAACGGTCTCCGGGGCGGTCTCGACGGTCGCGCCCTTCGGCATCATGTCAGGCAGCCCGTTCACGCTCAGCGGGGCAGGAGCGACCCAGACCGTCACAGTGCGCTTCACGCCGATCACCACCGCGACCGCGACCGTGAACATGACCTTCACGGCGGGCGCCGAAAGCATCACACGAGTGGCGACCGGCACGGGCACGAGTCCATTGGACGCGACGCCACCCCGAGTGACCATCACTTCGCCTCAAGGCGGCACCCCGGGCTACAGCACGAGCAGCTCTCCCACCACGCTCGCCGGCACGGCGTCCGACAACGTCGGGGTGACCGGGGTGACCTGGTCGAACAGTCGTGGCGGCAGCGGAACGGCGGCGGGGACCACGAGCTGGACGGCCGGCGACATCGCCCTCCAGCTCGGCTCGAATGTGCTGACCGTCACGGCTCGTGACGCCGCCGGCAACATCGGGACCGCGACGCTGACCGCGACGCTGACCATCGCCTTCACCTTCACCGACGATCCGCTCGTGGCTCAGAGCACACTCGTCCAGGCAGCCCACTTCGTGGAGCTCCGAGCGGCCATCGATAGCGTTCGGACGGCCCTCGGGTTGATGCCGTTCGTCTGGACGGACGCCCCGCTCACTCCGCAGGGCACTGAGGTCAACGTGGTCCACGTGACGGAACTCCGGACGGCGCTGAACCAGGCGTATCAGGCGGTCGGTCGGACTGCACCGACCTACACCGATCCCACCGTGGCGGCGGGGCTCACCGTCATCAAGGCGGCCCACCTGAACGAGCTCCGCGCCGCCGTCCGCGCGCTGCCGTGAGGACGGGCGTCCGCGCGGGTCCGCTCGCCCCGTGCCCGCTCCGACGGGCACACGCCCTTCGTGTCGACGATCGGGTGTGGCGACGACCGCAAGCTGGCTCTCAACCCTGACGCGGTTACTCGTGTGCGCCGATGGCTACGCGCACCGGCATTCCGATCTCACTTATGAGGACGTCGGGACTCGTGCGATCGAGGGCGTCGGGCGCTTCGGCCGCGGATGCCACCGCTGTCACCGCCGCGCCGAAGAGCTTGCATCATGGTCAGCGGCTCACGCGCGCCTTCGTCGTCGTCCACAAGCAGAACGGCCACGCCGTCGAGGAAGTCCTCGCGTTCGGGCAGCCGCGGCGCCTTATTCAACCTCATCGCTCGGCTGCGCTTCCATAAGCGGATAGGGCCCGTAGCCGCCTCCACGCCTCTTCCCTTTCCTCGACGCTGAGCAGCATGGCCCGCGAAGAAGTCGGTGTCAAAGAAGAAGCGATCACCTATGGCTCCGAAGTCACGGCTAGCCGAGAGCCCTTGACAGGGAACCTCTTTCGGGAAGATTCTCTGGCGCATCGAGCGGCTCGCGTGGCATCTGACCTGATCGAGGGCCGGTGCACGGAGGACGTGAGACGAGAAGCGCGGCGATCCGGCGGGCGTGTCTCTCCGGTCGAGGGTCAAGGGGTGGTATCGGCAATGGGGTGATCGCCCGGACCAGTCGCTGTCTCGCCTATCACGCGGGTGAGCTCCGATCTCGTGCGCCGCCCATCGGCCTCCCTGTTCCACGCACTCTCCCAGCAGTTTCTGCCTCGCACAACGTGGTGCCGCAAGAGGCCCAGAAACGGAGAGTCAAAACATGTCGCGTGAGGATCGCAGGGACGATACCTGGCTCAGTGATGCGCAGCTGGCGAAGTGTGCCAGAGCCGACGCAGCCGAACCCTTCCACTCACCGATCCCCACTCAGATCGTATCGAATGGGGAATACATGCCCATGCCCCAGACCGAGGAGCAGAAACGGGTCGAAGCCCGCACGAAGGAGCTCGCCGACCACGCTGCCAAGAAACTCGGCATCAGCCGGCGCGCGTTTCTGGCGGGCGCGGGAGGCATGGCCGCCACCTTCCTGGCGATGAACGAGGTCTACGGGGCGTTCTTCGACGTCGATCGCGATGAGATGTTCGACTCCGACGCCTCCGAGGGGAAGCGTCCTCCGCGAGACCTCTTCGTGTTCGACGACCAGCTCCACATGATCCGTCAGAGCGTGACGGCGACCAACCGAGCGCTCCGAGCCCTCGCCCAGGGACCGACCGCGCCGCATGACGAGTTCCCCTACAACCCCTTCAATCTTCCGCCCGCGGCGAAGCTCGACGAGCTCGGAGGCGTCTGGACGAACTGGAACCCGGCCCTGATCGGCGACCCGATGGACCACGAGATCTTCCACTTCGTGAACTTCATCAAGTCGCTCTTCTTCGACAGCCAGATGACCGTTGGCCTCCTGAGCAACATCACGGGATTCCTGCCCGTCTTCGTCACGGGGATACCTCCAAAAACGGTCCTGGAGGCTCGCAACAAGTTCGAGGTGTTGACGGCTGACCAGACGGCCGGGGTGAGGAACTTCGTCAACCAGATCTCCGGCTCCCAGCGCCTCTACGCGCACGGCCTCCTCTACCCCGGCAGGCCCAATCTGTTCGAGATCCAGCGACAAATCGACCTGAACAAGCCGGACTCGTGGAAGGGCTACACCGTCTCCCTCGCCGCCAAGCACCGCGGCGAGAATGACACCATGGACATGCATGCGTGGAGACTCGACGGCCAGGACGCGTATGACACCTTCGAGCTCATCCGCAAGTACCAGGTAATTCTCCAGCACGAGCGGCCGGCGTTCGGCAATATCTGCGTCCATAAGGGATTCGCGCCGACCGCGGATGACACGCCGGAGAACGGGAACCCCGAGGATATCCCGCAGGCCGCCCACGACTGGCCGACCTTCAACTTCATCATCTACCACTCGTGCATCGCACCAGTCCTGTTCTATAACCCCGAACCGCTCCAGAACCTCCTGAGCCGGCAGCCGACTCTCCGGCACGGCGTCCCCGACATCCGCTGGACGACGCGGTTCGCGCAGCTCGCCCACGATCTCCCGAACGTCTACGCGGAGGTCGGCTCGACGTTCGCCTCGACTGTCATCACGTTCCCCACCGTCTGGGCTCATATCATCGGTCAGCTCCTGAAGTTCATGGGGTCGCGCCGGGTCGTGTTCGGCTCCGATTCCCTCTGGTACGGCTCGCCCCAGTGGCAGATCGAGGCCTTCTGGCGGTTCCAGATTCCCGAGAAGCTGCAAGAGAAATGGGATTACCCGGAGATCACCAAGGCCGACAAACGGAATATGCTCGGCCTGAACTCCGCGCGCCTGTACCACGTGCCCTCGACGAAGCCCAAGGCGTTCCAGCCGGTGCCCGCCGACTTCGAGGCGAGAATCCCGCACGACCTGAAGACACTCCTCGAGTTCCCCGGGTTCGCCTCCGACAACCTGTCCAAAATGAGGGCTCGGTACCTCGCCGAGGGCGCTGTTCCAGACCACACTCGCTACGGCTGGGTCAGGACGAAGATCTAGCTCGAAGCGAGCGCGGAAGCGAAGGCGCGGCCCTCCAGCCGGAGGGCCGTGCCCTTGGTTAGTCTCGAGCTACCCGAGATCCACCGCCTGCTTGAGGTCCGGCGGTGGTGTGCGGGAAGCTTCGCCACGATCTACGCCGGACGGCCGTGCGGAACCTCGTTCGCGCCGGCGTGCCCAAGTGCGTGTCGATGTAGTCTCACCGGGCACAAGACGCGTAGCGTGTTCGACCGCTACGACATGAGCGACGCGGACAAGAGTTGCGGTCCGAGCGGCTCATAGGCATGTTTTCGGGCATGACCGGGGGGGCCGCGGTAGAATCCCGTTCTGCAAGTATCCGAACTTCTTAGGATCGGCGGTGTAGCTCAGCGGCAGAGCAGGGGTCTCATAAGCCCCGTGTCGGAGGTTCAATTCCTCCCACCGCCACCAACTTAACAGAAGCATCTCGACACACCACCTCGTGACGCTCGTTGCCGAGCTCGAGGCGCTTGGCGTCGACCTGATCGTGCTTGATCAGAACATCGACACGACGACGCCGGCGGGGCGACTACTGTTCCACATGCTCGCTGCGATCGCCGAGTTCGAGCGGGACCTCATTCGCGAGAGAGTAATCGCCGGCGTCAGTCGGGCTCGAGCGCTGGGAAAGCAGCTCGGGCGGCCGCGGGTGCACCAGATCGACGTCGTCCAGGCGCTCGCCCTGCGCGCTGAGGGCCGCTCGCTGCGGGCTGTGGCGCGCGAGCTCCATGTCCATCCGATCGCGGTCCGGCGGGCTCTGACGGCGGCGTGACCGTTCGACTCACAGGAGCACTCACGGTGGCCTGGTCAGGTCAGGCCAAGGCCTCGGCGGTCTTCATGTTGATGGCAAGCTCGAAGCGTGTGGGTTGCTCCGCGGGAAGGTCGTTCGGCCTGGCTACTCGGGCATGGACTGCATGATCATGTAGTTGCGGACCTTCTCCGACATCGGATAGGGGACCACGCCGCGCTCCCCGAACCACTTCTCGTACAGCTCGAAGCACTTCCCGTTGTCGATCAGCTCCATGAAGGTGTGGTTGACGAAGTCGCGCCACTTTGAGTCGTTCTCCGGAACCATACAGGCGTAGGGATCCTTCGCGAGGAAGTCCCTCAACACCTCGTAGTCCTTCGGATTCTTGGCCTTCGCGATCAATCCGGCCAGGAGTATGCCGTCGGAAACGTAGGCCACGATCCTCCCCTGCTCCAACGCCAGGAGGCCGGCCGAGTGATCCGGGAAGAGCACCACGTCGGCCTTGGGCTGGGAGGCGCGCAGGTTCTTCTCGCCGGTCGACGCTTTGGCGGCCCCGACCAGCTTGCCGGCCACGTCCGCCACGCCTTTGATCCCGCTCCCCTTCTTTACGACGAGCTGGGTGCCGGTGAAAAAGAAGTTAATCGAGAAGTCCACCGTCTCGTCCCGGGCCCGGGTGTATGTCATCGACCCGCATTCGACGTCGATGGTGCGCTTGGCCACGAGGGGGACGCTGGTCGCCGGGGTTCCCTCCTTCTTCTCGAGCCTGATCCGCTTGGAGGTCGATGGAGAAGCCGATCCACTCGTTCTTCTCGTTGATGAACGCCAGGGAGATGGAGGTTGCCAGCGTTCCCGCGGTCAGGACCCAGGTCCGGCTGATCTTCTCCAGTACCGTCTCGGCCAGGACCGGCGCGGCCGCGCCGAACAGCAGGAGGCCCGCCAGCCAGACGGCAGCGCATCGCTTCATCGCAGGCCCTCCTTGGCCAGATCGGTCATCACCTTCACCTCGTTGATCATCTCGGAGTCGAGCGCCGGAGTCCGGCCGTTAGCCTCGCCCCTACTCGGGCATGGACTGCATGATCATGTAGTTGCGGACCCGGTCCGACATCGGATAGGGGACCACGCCGCGCTCCCCGAACCACTTGTCGTAAAGCTCAAAGTACTTTCCGCCGTCAATGAGCTCCATAAAGGTGTGGTTCACAAAGTCGCGCCACTTGGAGTCGTTCTCCGGGACCATGCAGGAATAGGGGTCCTTCGAGAAGAAGCCCTCGACCACCTCGTAGTCCTTGGGGTTCCGGGCCTGGGCGACCAGCCCGGCCAGGAGGATGCCGTCCGTGGCGTAGGCGACGATCCTCCCCTGCTCGAGCGCCAGGAAGGCAGCCTGCAGGTCCGGAAAGGTCACTACGTCGGCCTTGGGCTGGGAGGCGCGCAGGGCCTTCTCGCCGGTCGTTCCGCGGGAGGCCCCCACGCGTTTGCCGGCCACGTCCGTCAGGCTCTTGATCCCGCTCCCCCTCTTCACCAGGAGCTGGGCGCCGGTGAAGAAGAAGTTGATGGAGAAGTCGACCGCCTCGTCCCGGTCCCGGGCCCGTGTGTAGGTGGTGCTCCCGCACTCCACATCGAGGGTCCGATTGACCATGAGGGGGATCCGGGTCACATTGGTGACCTCCTTCTTCTCGAGCTTGATCCGCTTGGCCAGCTTCTTCTCCAGGCGGGCGCGAATGGCCTCGAGCAGGTCGATGGAGAAGCCGATCCACTCGTTCTTCTCGTTGATGAACGCGAAGGGGATATTGTCGCTCCGCGTCCCCGCGGTCAGGACCCCCGTCCGCTTGATCTTCTCCAGGACCGTCTCGGCCAGGACCGGCGCGGCCGCGCCGAGCAGCAGCGCACCCGCCAGCCACACAGCCACGCATCGCTTCATCGGACACCCTCCTTGGCCAGGTCGGTCATCACCGACAACACCTCGTTGATCATCTCGGGGTCAAGCGCCCATGTCGGCTCGTCGCCCGCGGGATGCCTCTGGTGTGCGGTGACTGGATCCGGCGGTCTCCGTGGGGATGATGATCCCCGCTTCAAGGGTTCACTGATCACCTCGTCCGCCCGGTGCAGGAGCGACTGCGGGATCGTGAGCCCGAGGGCCTTCGCGGTCTTGAGGTTAATGACCAACTCAAACGTCGTGGGCTGCTCCATCGGGAGATCGGCGGGCTTGGCCCCTTTCAAAATCTTGCCGACGTAACCGGCGGCACGCCGGAACATGTTAGAGATGCTCGGCCCGTAGGACATTAGGCCTCCTGCATCCACAAACTCTCTGGACGGGTACACTGCCGGCAGGCGGCTCTTCGCCGCGAGATTGGCAATCCGTCTTCCGCGGGAA
>QHSU01000100.1 GCA_003220535.1 Candidatus Rokuibacteriota bacterium | reverse complement strand
CGCCTCCCGTGTTAGTGATGGCCGAATTCGACGAGGTCGCGACCGGCGAGCGGACCCCCGGCCTGCTGCAGGCGGCCACCCGTCACGAGACCGCCGAGATCGATCGCCGCGAAGCCGAAACTCTCGATGAGCTGTTTGATGAATGCGGTCGCTTCGGGATGGTCCCCCGAGACGAAGATCACGCGACGTCCTCCGTTCTTGACCGGCCCTTCCTTGAGCCGGGCGGTGACGATCGAATTGAATGCCTTAACGATGCGGGCACCTGGCGCCAGGGCCGCCACGACCTCGCTCGCGCCCTTGCCGCCGAGATCGGCGAGGACGAGCTTCGGAGTCGTCTCGACGAAGGGATTCGTCGCATCGATAAGCACCCGGCCGTTCCAGGCGGGTAGGCTCTTCAACGCCGACTCGACGTTTCGCCAAGGCACGGCGAGCAACACATAGTCGAGGCTCGCGGCTTCCTCGACCGAGCCCGCGGACGCACCACGACCAAGCTCGGCGACTTTGTCGACGAGTGCATCTGGACCACGTCGGCTGCTCAAGACCACTTCATGGCCCCTGGCCACCGCCTCTCGCCCGAATGCGAGCGCGACTTCGCCGGCGCCGATCGTTCCAAATCTCATGCTCCCCCTCCTATCGTTCAAGAAATCGATCAGGACGACGCGCAGCCTTGGTGGGTGGTTGTCGTAGCCAAGTGCTCATCGCCACGCGTTTCAACGTTAGCGATAGGGTGGAGGATCTAGACGGCCACCCGGACGATCAGCTTGCCGAAGCTGACGAGGTGAACGTCGGCGAGCCGCTGGACCGCCCTCCGGACGTCTCGAAAGGAGAAGCGTGCTACTTCGCTCGCAGCTGTCCCAGCGCGCTGAGCCAGTTTTCGAGGTGATACGTCCGCGCGATCTTGCCATCTCGGATCGTCTGGATATCGATCGCCATGATCCGAAAGCTCTTACCCGTATGAGGCGCACCGAATAGATCGCCTGCCGGTGTTCCGGTGACCTCGCCGCGGACGATGACCCGGTCGCCGGAGACGAGGACTTCCTTGATGTCGAATTTCATGTCGGGGATCGACTTGGCAAAGCCGCCGACGACTTTGATGGAGGCCTCGCGGCCCCAGCACTCGCCCGGCAGATAGCCCCAGCACGACTCGTAGTCGGCGGTGAGGACTTGCTCCTGGAGCGTGCGCATATCGCCCCGAACCGGCTGGTTGAACAATGCGTACCAGGGCGCGATCGCGGCGCGCGCCTGCGCCTCCGTGAGACTCTGTGCCGAGGCGAGGAGCGGGATCATCGCTACGGTCGCGGCAACGACGACTTGGCCGATCTTTTTCATGCTCGCTCCCTAGCGATCCAGTCGCTGATGTACGGAGGGCCGTTGCGCAGCGCGATGCCTCTGGTCTCGCAGGCGCCGAGGAAGCGGACGACCTGAACGTCGACCAGCGTCACGTCTTCTAAATCGAGTGTCACCGTCGGGCCGCTCGCCTCGATCTGCTTTTGGACTTCCGCCACGTGCTCGGCCCGCATCCGACCGATCAGTCGAATCGTCGTGTGGCCGCGATCTGAAGACTGCTCGATCCTCAGCGTCATCGCGGGAAGCTTGCCCCGAACATCGGCGCTTTGCTCTTGGACTGTGCTTCCATCGCTTCGTCTTGGATCACGTCCCAGTGCTCCACCAGGAGTCCGTCCTCAATGCGAAGACCGGTCGGATGGTACGGTCGTTGGTGGCCACGATGTACCAGCTCGGCTTCGACCTCCAAGCAGTGCCTGCAACCTTCCGGTTGAACAGGTCCGCGGCCGGCGCAACGTGGGTCGCCCAGACAACCTTCTGCTCTTGCTCGGGCAGGTCTCCCGCGAAGGTCTCGACGCCTTGCGGGAGCATCCGACACGCCCGTCAGCGATTTCGATGTGAGAGAAGACATCGGTGACCGGGAATTGGTTCTGCTGGCTCTGCGACGTCTCGCCCTCGTCGGGGGCGAGCGCCGCGATGTAGACCAGCCCGGCGACGCGGTCGTCGGTTCCCGCGGCGGTGATGAGCGTTCCGCCGTATGAGTGACCGACGAGGATGGCGGGGGCGCTGACCCGCCCGAGCGTGCGGGCGACTGTGGCGACGTCACCTTCGAGTGTGTCGAGGCTGTGCTGGCTCGCCATCACCTCGTACCCCTCCGCCTGAAGCGCGGGGATCACCTTCCTGAAGCACGAGCCGTCGGCCAAATCCCGTGGACAAACACGATGCTTGGCTTGGTTTGCATGGCCCCGGGGAATCGCAAACTACGCGCCAGACGGAAAGTCTTCAGTCACTGCGGTTTACATCGCTGCCCCAGCGCCGAGTCTTCGGCATTCGCCGAAACTTCGGCGTAGAGCTCGAGGTCCTTCTGGGTGGGCGATGCTATGAGGTCTTGAAACGATATCGGTCGATGCCGAGCTTCCTCATCCGTGATTCGAGAGTCTGCCTCGGTAGGCCGAGCTTCGCCGCGGCACCGGTCGCACCTCCGATGACCCCATGGGCGTACCGCAGCGCGTCCTCGATGATCGCTTTCTCCCGCTGGGCAAGATCAGCAGGCAGGGAGCCGCTTGGCACGACGCTCTCGGCAGGCGCCGGGGTAAGCCAGCTGGCATCCACTCGAAACACCTCGGCGTCGCTCAGAATCACCGCCCGCTCGATCACGTTCTGGAGTTCGCGAATGTTCCCCGGCCAGTGATACGTCTCGAACAGCTCGAGCGTGTCCTGACTGATGCTTCGAATTCTCTTGCCGGCCTTCTGCGCATATCGTTCGACGAGATACTCTACGAGCAATCGGATATCACCACGCCGATCGCGAAGCGCCGGGACTTGAATCGGAACGACATTGAGCCGATAGAATAAGTCTGCGCGGAAGACCCCATCCCTGACGGCCGCGGTGAGGTCCTTGTTGGTCGCCGCCAGCACTCGGACATCGACGGCGATCGCCTCGTTGCCGCCGACACGTTCGAATTCGCGCTCTTGAAGCACTCGCAGCAAGGCAATCTGCGTTTCCTGGGGAAGCTCGCCGATTTCGTCCAGAAAGATGGTCCCGCCGTCGGCTGACTCGAACCGACCGAGGCGTCGCTGGACCGCTCCGGTGAACGCGCCCTTTTCATGCCCGAACAGCTCGGAGGCAATCAACGATTGCGGAATCGCAGCGCAATTGACGCGAATGAACGCCCGACTCGCCCGCCGGGAGCGACTATGGATCGCACGGGCGACGAGCTCTTTGCCGGTGCCGGTCTCACCCTGGATCAGCACCGTAGAGTCGGTCGGTGCGACCTTCGCGATTTGATTCAACACCGTCCGGAGCGCATCCGAGGAGCCGACGATCTCTTCGAACATCGACGAGCGCACGATCTCTTCTCGCAATGCGACGTTCTCGTTCCGCGTTCGGTCTTCCGCTCGCTTACGCTCGTCGATGTCCGTTCCCGTCGCGTACCAGCTGACCAGCCGTCCCTCTTCGTCGCGGAAGGGGTTATACCGGATGAGGAACCAGCGGTACTGCCCATCCTTGCGCAACGCCCGCTGTTCGATCTCAAAAGGCAGCCCACGAGCCAGGGCCGCCTGGCGCTGCTCGCGCACGTGTTTCAGATCTTCGGAGTGGAAAATCCCCGCGCGAAAGTCCGCCGTCAGAACGTCGTCCATCGTGAGGCCCGTGTAATCCAGTACTGCTTGATTCGCGTAGACGGGAATGCCGTCGGGATCCTGCACGACGATGGCTTGTGGTATCGCATCGGTGATCCGGCGGAGTGCGCGCTCGTCCTCGCGCAACTTCGCCTCTGCCTGCTTGAGCGCATCGATGTCCGTGCTGGTTCCATACCATCTGACGATCTCGCCCGCATCGTCGCGGACGGGCTCGAAGCGAGCGAGAAACCAGCAAAACACTCCATCGCGGCGACGAAGACGCCCTTCGAACTCTCCGCCCTGGCCCGACGCCACGATCTCGGCCCACTTTTCAGTCAGCTTCGGAAGGTCGTCGGGATGAACGGCCGCTTGCCAACCCTGCCCGCGCGCCTCGTCTTCCGGGATACCCGTATAGTCCTGCCAACGTCGATTCACGAACTCGTTCGAACCATCCGGTAATTTGCACCAGGCAATCGCCGGAAGCGCGTCGAGAATCGCTCGACTCCCGGCTGTGTTGGGAAGTTGGTGGCGGGAATCCGAAGCCTTCATGATCACCGCCCGCTGAGTTTACGCCTTCGGTCGCGATGCAGCCGCCGTTTCACGACGGCGACGTGAAGCAACCGGGCGAGGCGGCGCTGGGCGTCGCCCCATGCCGGCTGGCCGAGCTCGCGGAGGACCCGGTCCTGCGCCTGGGCCCAGAGCGGCCGCGCCACGTCCAGCAGTCGTTTCCCCTTCCCCGTGAGCCGCATGGCTTTGACCCGCCCGTCGGGATTGGGCACACGCTCGATCACACGATCGCGCTCCAGAAGGTTGACGCTGCGCGTGAGGGTCGTCTGATCGATGACGAGCGCGTGCTCGAGCTGTCTCAGGTTGGCCTCGCCTCTGCGAGCGATGGTCGCAAGAATGCTGAACTGAGTCACCCGGAGCCCGCTCGGCCGCAGGATGTCGTCGTAGAGCTGCGTGACGGCACGGCTGACCATGCGGAGCGTGCTACAGACACACGGGGACAGCCGCCCGGGCTCACGTCGATCGATCACTCCGGCCGAGTGCCGTTCCATGGACGCCATCCTACCACGGTCGGGGCGAGCTGGAGCGGATGTAGACGCATATAGTACATGCAGATACATTTATCTGGAATCGTCGGCCGAGTAGCGAGCGTCTGAATGGGCAAGGACATCAGTGATGGTCATGGGCACGCGATCACGCCAATCCACGAGGCCTCCTCGGCGACCCGCATGACGCTTCGCCGCGAGCAACCAGATGGCCAGTGAGCTCGACAGGACCCGCTTGGACGCGCGAACCCGCGCGCTGCTGGAAGGGCCCATCCCCAGCACCCTCTTGCGACTTGCCACGCCAAACGTGCTCGTCATGCTCATTCAGGCGTCGGTAGGGCTCATCGAGACGTACTTCATCGGCAAGCTCGGAACCGATGCGCTGGCCGGGGTGACGCTGGTGTTCCCCGTGCTGATGCTGATGCAAATGATGTCCGCAGGCGCCATGGGCGGCGGGATCTCCTCCGCGGTTGCGCGCGCTCTTGGCGCGGGCCGGCGCGCCGATGCGGACGCGCTCGCGTCCCACGCCCTGGTCATCGGCGTCGTCTTCGGACTTGGCTTCACGCTCGCCGTGCTGGGTGGCGGCCCGTGGCTCTACGCGGCGATGGGCGGTCGCGGGGCTTCGCTGGCCGCGGCGCTCACCTACTCCAACGTGATTTTCTCGGCGGCGGTCATGGTCTGGCTATTCAATTCGCTCGCCAACGTGATTCGCGGCAGCGGCAGCATGCTCGTGCCCGCCATCGTCACGTCGGCCGGAGCTCTCGTGTTGATCCCGCTGTCGCCGTGCCTGATCTTCGGGTGGGGTCCGTTCCCGCGCCTCGGCGTCGCAGGGGGTGCGGTCGCGGTGATGGTTTACTACCTGGTCGGAACGATCACCCTCATGCTCTACCTTCGATCCCGGCGTAGCGTCGTCCACCTCTCGGCAGGCGTGTTGACTCTACGCTGGGCGCTGTTCCGCGACATCCTGCGCGTGGGCATCGTCGCCGCCCTCGTGACGATCACCACGAATCTCACGATCGCGATCACCACCGGTCTGGTCGGCCGCCTGGGACCAGCCGCGATCGCCGGCTACGGCACCGGGGCGCGCCTCGAGTATCTCCTGGTGCCGCTCGTGTTCGGCCTCGGCAGTCCTCTCGTCGCCCTGATTGGTACGAACATAGGTGCGGGGCAGCGCGAGCGCGCGTTGCGGGCGGCATGGACGGGCGCGGCCATCGCCACCGGACTCGCCGAGGCTATCGGGCTCGCCGCGGCGATGGCGCCCCGTGCGTGGCTCATGCTCTTCAACACCGATCCGGTCATGCTCGACGCCGGGTCACGGTATCTCCACGCCGTCGGTCCTTTCTATGGGTTCTTCGGGCTCGGCATGGCGCTCTACTTCGCCTCGCAGGGCGTAGGACAGGTGCTCTGGGCGCTCCTGGCGAACCTGGCGCGTCTGGCGATCGCCACGATCGGTGGTTGGCTCGCCCTTCACTCGAGCGGCAACCTGTCACACGTCTTCCTCGCCATGAGCGCCGCCCTGACGGTGTTCGGACTGATCAATGCGGCGGCGGTCGCCGGAGGCGCATGGTTCGGGCCGACCCGCTGGCCTGTCCTGCGCCGCGCGTACGCGGTCGTCCGGGATTGAAACGTAATTCGGTCACAGGGAGGCTCGACGACATGGGAAAGCTCGACGGCAAGATCGCGCTGGTGACTGGCGGCAGCAGCGGGATTGGATTAGCGGCGGCAAAGCAGTTCGTCCACGAGGGTGCGTACGTGTTCATCACTGGACGGCGTGACCCCGAGCTGGCTTCGGCGGTCAAAGAGATCGGCCATGACATCACGAGTGTCCGGGGCGACGTTGCAAACCCCGCCGACCTCGACCGCCTCTTCGCCCAGATCCAGCGTGAAAAGGGACGACTCGACGTCCTGTTCGCCAATGCAGGCGTCGCGCGGTATGCGCCCCTCGGCAAGATTACGGAGGAGCTCTACGACTCGATCTTCGACATCAACGTGAAGGGCCTGCTGTTCACGGCCAACAGCGTGTACAGCGCCACCAAGGCTGCCGTGCGATCGTTCGCGCGGACGTGGACGACCGAGCTCAAGGATCGCCGCATCCGGGTGAACGCGGTGAGCCCTGGCCCCATCGATACGCCGGGGCTGAACGAGCTGCTGTCGTCCTCCGAGGCAGGCCAGCAGCGCGCGAAGATGATCGCCGCCACGGTGCCGCTCGGCCGCCTCGGTCGACCCGACGAGATCGCGAAGGCGGTGGCGTTCCTCGCCTCCGACGACAGCAGCTACGTCACTGGGATCGAGCTGTTCGTGGACGGCGGAGTCGCACAAGTCTAGGAGGAAGGAGACCACACCATGCCCGTCGCCAAAATCCACGTGCTCGAAGGGCGCTACGATGAAGCTCGCCTCAACCGGATCTCGAACGCGGTTCAACAAGGCCTGATCAGCGCTTTGGGGATACCGCCTGACGATTTCTTCCAGATCATCCACGTCTTGCCCCCGACGCAGTTCCGTCACACGCGGTCGTTCCTGGGGCTCAACTATTCGGATGACCTCATCCTGCTGGAGATCACGTTCATCTCTGGCCGCCCGAAGGAGAAGAGGCTGGGTCTGTTGAAAGCCTTGAACGACGCCGTCGTCGCGGCCGCGAAGATCTCACCTGACGATCTCCTCATCACGCTCTACGAGACGCCGGGCGAGAACATTTCCTTCGGCCGCGGCCTCGCCCAGCGCGCGCACATCTCGCACACGGAGAAGGTGGCGTCATGAGAGCGATGCGAGCGGAGTCCTTCACCGGATACGGCGGCCTGAAGCTCATAGACGTCCCGCGACCCACGTTGGCTGCTGGGAGGGTACTCGTCCGGATCACGGCAGCGGGCGTCAGCCCGCTGGACCACACGATCCTGTCTGGAGGCTATCCCCGAGCGACGGCGCCTCTGATCTTGGGAAACGAGGGAGCGGGCGTCGTAGAAGATCCGGGCGACTCGTCGTTTCCAGTCGGCACCCGCGTGATGTTCTGCGGTTCCTACGGTGTCTCGGAGGACGGGACCTATGCGGAGTGGGTCGCTGCGCGCGCCGAGGATCTGTGCCCGGTCCCCGAAGCCGTCGACGACGCCGCTGCCGGAGGCCTACCGGTCGCCTACCTGACGGCTCAGATCACGCTCACGCAGGCGGGTTTTGCCCCCGGCAAGACCGTGCTGGCTCCGGCGATCGGGGGCGCGGTCGGCAATGCCGCCAAACAGCTGGCCCGCGCGCAGGGCGCGGCGAAGGCGATTTCCACGACGACCAGCCCTCTGAAGGCGAAGCAGGCGCGAGCGCTTGGGTTCGACGACGTCATCGACCTGTCGTCCGAGAGTCTCGTGGACGGGGTCGCCCGCCTCACCGGGGGGCGCGGCGTCGACATCGTCATCGACAGCGTAGGCGGTGCGCTGACGAGTGAAGCGCTCGCGACCCTCGCGCTCAATGGGGTGCTCACGTCGCTCGGATACTCGGCCGGCCGCAAGACCACGATCGACGTCACCAACTTGATCTGGAAGCGCGCCAGAATGAGCGGATTCTCACTCTTCGCGCAAGCGCCCGCGGTCAAAGCGACGGCCTGGACCAGCATTCTCGCGTCATTGAGCTCCGGAAAGGTCAAGCCGATCGTCGCGCGGACGTACAAGCTGGACGCGGCGGACGAAGCCCTGCGTCATTTGATCGACGATCGTCCCTTCGGCCGAGTGGTCTTGCTGCCGTGAACGCTCGCATTTCCCTGCCCGGCGAGCAGACACGCCAGACTCATCGCCGCCGGAGGTCGAGACTTCCGGCGGGTTGTCCTGCTGGCACCGGGGACACTTCACGCCGAGCCTCCGAGGAGCGGGCCGGGCTTAAGGCACCGCGACGATAGCCCGCGCGTGACAACGGAGTCAACGAGCACCTCCGTTTGATCGCCGAGATGCTTTCGGTAGCGGGCGTGATTCGGATCACCGACCTTTGGGTTCGAAACCCAATGGACGTCGTAACATCTCGATTTGCTTGGCGTCGTGGACGGCTGTGAACCCCGGTACAGTGGGTTATGAGAGCGAGGGGTCGTAAATGAAGTGACGGGCTTGCAACGCACAATTTCTATCGAAACGCGCACATGCGTAAGCCTGCGTTGGCTCGGATGGAGCCTTCATTGGCTCCACCGAGCCGTTCGCTCGTCACGTTCCTGTCACGTTCATCAGTGGGCTTCTCGGGCTCGGATCACTTCCGGAAAGGGGGCATGGCCCAATCGAGGAGGCCAACTGCTAATCCGTGTGAGACAGGGGACGCGACCGAAAATCTCGACCGCATCATTGGATATAGTCCTCCGTCTTCCGCAACGCATCCCAGGCCGCCCGCTGCGTCGCGGGCCACGGTGGCTGCCCACGATCTTCAATTACGAGGGAATTCCCCCGTAATTTCAGGGCCCAACCGTATTGCCCGTGCCGCTGGCTTCTGACTGTAATCGCAGTCATGGCGGGCTTGTTGCTCATCGTGTCCACGACCGAACCCGGAAGGTATGTTTACCTCAAGTATGGGGTCGCCAGAAAGAAGGGCGACGTGATACTCGACCGTCGGAAAGAGGACCGTCGCCGAAACCATCAGGCCGCAGCGACCGCCGAACGACGCTATGGCGACCGACGCCATCGCGACATCACGAGGGAGCTTAAGGCGTTCGGTTGGGCGGTGGCGCACCAGTAGGCGCGGTTGTAGCCGCCTGAGTCCGCCGTCTCAGCGCATTCCACGCTGCGCTCTGCGTCGCGTGCCACGGCGTGCGCTCCCATCCGGTGCCGGTCGCGCTTGTCGGCGAGTGCTCCATCCCGGTCGTATAGAAGGTCGCGCGCCAGCCCTTGTCGTCGTACCGCGTAAGTTGAAGGTCGTAGCCCTGGCGCGCCATGCCGACCGCGACGTGTCCGATCCCGGACCACGAATCGAGCCATGTCCGCAGCGCCCAGAGCGCGCGGTCGTACGATGGCATGGAGCACCCGGCGAAGCCGAGCGCCGCCACGAGAAGCCGCCCGCGCGCGTCAGTCACGACCCGCGTCCCGGTTGATCACCGCGCCGCACGTACACGCCATCCAGACCTGGTCGCCCTCGACGCCGCCGTCAAGCTCGCCACAGTACTCGTGCTCCTGGTAGAAGGCGTAGAGCGCGTCGAAGAGGGTCGCGCCGTGTTGCGCTACTCGATGATCTGGTCCGCTCGCCCCAGCACCGATGGCGGTATCGTCAGGCCGAGGGCCTTGGCGGTCTTGAGGTTGATCACCAGCTCGAACTTCGTCGGCTGCTCAACGGGGAGGTCCGCGGGCTTGGCGCCCTTGAGGAGTTTGTCCACATGAGTAGCGGCCCGACGGAATAAATCGGGCTGGCTCGGGCCATACGACATGAGTCCACCGAGGTCCACAAACTCGTTCGATCCGTACATCGCCGGGAGCCGACTCTTTGCCGCCAGATCCACGACGCGCTTCCTGTGAAGTTCTGTCGCGGGTCCTGGTGCGACCAGCAGAGCACCGACGCGCTCACTCGTCGCCGTTCGGAATGCGCCGCCCAGGTCCGGGTTGGGACCCCGTAGCTCAAGAGACAGGAGTTTGACGCCCAAGGCCTCTGCCGCCATCCGCGTGTCTCGCAGAGTCCCAATCCCCTCTTGAGCCGCTGATCCCGGATCAAACAGCACGGCCACGCGGGACACCTTGGGAAACGCCTCCTTCAGCAGCTCTAGCCTTTTCCCGTCCAGCTCCCCTGTGATTTGGGTCAATCCCGTGATGCTTCCGCCCGGCTTTGCAAGGCTGGCAATGAATCCAGCCGCGATGGGATCACCAACAAGGGTCATGACAATCGGGATTGTCCTGGTTGCTTGCAGGGCCGCGCGGGTCGGTGGAGTCCCCGAGGTGACAATCAGGTCCACGTTGAGCCCCACCAGCTCAGCCGCCAGCTGGGGCAGTCGATCCAGTTTCCCGTCGCCAAAGCGGTATTCAATGACGACGTTCTTTCCCTCCACATAGCCACGTTCACGAAGCCCTTGCCGGAATGCCTCGACGTGGGTCAAATGGCGAGATTGGTCGCCAGTAAGCAGAACGCCGACCCGAGGGACCTTCCCCGGCTGCTGTGCCTCAAGGGCGAGCGGCGCAAGTGCGAGGCTGAGAGTGAGAATGACCGCGAGCCCGATCAGCCGCATGCTGCCGGGGAGTCTAGCCGAACGTCGCGACGCGCACCAGCGCAGCGTCGCATGAGCAGGGCTCAGTCACAGCCTAGTTGAACCAGCCCGCGCGCCGAATCTGGCTCCTGAGCGCGAGCGCCTTCTTGAACTCGGCTTTCACCTGCGGCCACGCCTCCGCGCTCCAGCGCTCGTGCAGCATCGCGCGCAGGACGCGGTTGATGCGGAGCCAGGGATGCTAGAGGCGGGAGTCGGTGTCGTTCATTTCCCGTTTGGCCCACGCGAGGGCGCCACGCTGATCGTCCGCCGCCAGCGATCCTCCTCGACCGTCCAGTCGCTTCTACTTCGTACGCGCTGACCTCTTCCCAGGTCCTCGTAGCCGCGCTCGACCACCTGCGTCCACGCCCGCAGCCCATCGGGCGCGCGGCGCCAGACCGGGAACACCAGCCCCGCAGCGGCAGCGTTTCGACGTAGAATGACCTGCGACCGAGACGCCCCAAGGAGGCCCATCATGGCCGAGCCCATCTGGAATCAGTTCCTGACCGAGCGTGACAAGGCGGTGTTCGCCGCGGCCGGATACGGCGCCCGGGCGGGGTTCGGCCAGCGGCCGGCCCTGCTCGTCATCGACGTGAACTACAGCTTCTGCGGCGACCGCCGGGAGCCGATTCTGGAGTCGATCAAGCGCTGGCGCAACTCGTGCGGCGCCGAGGCCTGGGACGGCGTGGCGCGCATCCGGGAGCTGATCGACGTCGCCCACGCCCAGGGGATACCCGTCATCTACACCACCGGGGTGCGCCGGGCCGACAACTGGGACTCCGGCAGCTGGTCCTGGAAGAACAACCGCACGGAGGAAAAGCCCCTCGTCGGGCACACCGGGCGCGACGGCAACGAGATCGTCGACGAGATCGCGCCAGAGCCCCACGACATCGTCGTCCTCAAGCAGAAGCCGAGCGGCTTCTTCGGCACCAATCTGCTGAGCTATCTCGTCCTCTTCGGCTGCGACAGCGTGATCGTGACGGGGACGACCACCAGCGGGTGCGTTCGCGCCACGGTGCTCGACGCCTTCAGCAACAACTTCCGCGTAACCGTCGTTGAGGAGGCGTGCTTCGACCGCTCCCAGGCCAGTCACGCCATCAACCTCTGCGACATGCAGGCCAAGTATGCCGACGTCCTGCCGGTCCAGGAGGTGAAGCGCTACCTGGCGTCGCTGCCCAAGGGACTCTTCGAGCTGCCGCGAGGGGTGGCGCCGATGGCGTAGGCGAACCCCGCGGTCGCGGAAGGCGCCTCCTCTTCGCCGGTGGAGGCGGGCATGGACGCCGCCCGCTGCGTCGCGTGCCACGGCGTGCGCTCCCAGCCGGTGCCGGTCGCGCTGGTCGGCGAGTGCTCCATCCCAGTCGTGTAGAACGTCGCCCGCCAGCCCTTCTCGTCGTACCGCGTGAGCTGGAGATCGTAGCCCTGGCGAGCCATCCCACGACAACGTGACCGATGCCGGACCAGGAGTCGAGCCAGGTCCGCAGCGCCCAGAGGGAGCGGTCGTAGGACGGGCGAGGGAGCCCAGCGAATCCGAGTGCTGCTTCGCAGGAGCTGGCCGCGTGGGTCGAGCATAGACTACTCGGCATTCATCAACTGCATCCTGTTGTGAGGCTGCGATCCGTGCTGGAACGAAAGCCGCGGACGAACCGATAGAGGTCCGCGTTGACGGCCCGCCGCCGGCGAAGGGTCCGTAACACAGTACCCGCCGTACCCGGCGCTCGACCACTTCGCGCCACCGGTGGAGTGGTGGGGGCAGCGGACGCGAGGTTAGGAGGCCTCCAACTTGGGGTCGGGCGCTCGCTGCAGCCGCTCGACGAGGTCGAAGTAGAGCGCCGAGGCGCCGTTCACGTCGAGGTAGCAGAACTTGACGCAGTCGACCTCGAGGACGCTGAGCTGCTTGATCCGCCGCACGAACGCGTCGGTCGGCCGTTGCCCGAGGATGAAGAGGGCCCGCGGCGGCTGGCTCAAGGAGACCTGCGCCATCGGGTACAGCCGCCGAACCGTGTCCAGGTACTCGAGACACCAGGAATGCGCATCCATGACGCGAAGCAGGAGCCCCTCACTCGCGGTGAAGTCGAGCGCAATGAGGACGAGCGCTCCCTTCGCGTCGAGCCCGATGAGGTCGATCACCGCGTGCCCGAGCAGAACCCGCGAGTCGATGACCTGCAGTCCGGACTCGATACCCTCGATGTTCTCGGCGACCAGCTTCTCCAGGTCGCCAATGTCCTTGACCTCCAGCTTCTGGCACGTCGCGCTCATTGTGGTCTCCTGTGGTCTGGCGGTTTTCGATCCCTTGCCCCCGACCTCTTTCCAAGAAGCCTCATGGGCCGGCCGGCGCTTCGTCACCCGTGCTCGGGCGCCCGGACGGGAGCGCGAGCGCAACGAGATGTTCGAACCGCATGAAGTCGCAGGGTTTGGGCACGTACGCGAAGACTCCGACCTTCAGCACCTCGACGGCTTCCTGGGTCTTCTGCGTTCCTGCCACGATGATGACCGGGGTGGCCTGGTCGATCACGCGAAGCTGCTTGAGAAGCTGGAGCCCGTCGAGCTCTTTCATCTGGGGATCGAGCACGATGAGATCGGGGCGTCCCCGCTTCATGGCTGACACGACTTCCCGACGGTTCTCGGCGGCGAGCACTTCGTAGGCGCGACCGTGCTCGAACAGTCCGAAGAACCTCGAGAGGACTCCACTCTCGCCCGTTCGGCAAGAATGAGAACGCGCTGGCTACGCACCTGAGGCCCCTTTCGCGAACTCTCGACAGCTCCGGTCAGTTCTGCAAGGAAGGTCTGGACTGGTTGACTAGATGCCTCATCCGCCTCACGAGCTCGTAGAGCGCGCTCTTGCCGCCGCGATAGCCCGCGAGCCGGACGCGCCGCAGGAGTTCGACGCCTGGGAGGTCCGGATCCTCGCGCAGCCACCGCGCGACCTCAGGCGCGTACGGCACCACGGTCGACGGCCGTCCGGCACCGCGAGGTCGCAGAGCAGGTGTTACCTCACCAGAGCTCTCCACGGCCGGACTTCATCGCAAATCTGATACCGGAATCGAATTTCCAGAAGATCCAGTAACTTATGCGCCGCCGGCAAGAAATCGCCTGGAGAGTCTCTGACCGGCCAGATCAGTTTGGAGTCAGTGCCCCCCGCTTGCGAGGGTTCCCGACCGGGATGAGGGCGGTTTCGATCCTCGGTGCAGTCGCGTCGTGGACCCCGCATTCCTGGAAGATACGGACATGAAGTACCTCGTCCGCTCTGATCACGAGCGACTCGGGAGAGTCTAACGGACGCTATCGTCTATCGCGCTTCAGAAGCCAGTCGATGACGGCGCGTGGGTCAGGTTCGTCCGTACCCGGCGCGGCTTCCGAAGGGCGCGGCGGCTCTTGAGGTTGCGTCCGTTCATGCGTACGGGCCGGTTCAGGCGGGCGCGCTGGCGTGGGCGTCTTAGGAGTCGGCTCGCTTCGTTCGAGAAGCGGCACGGGCGGGGATACTTGAGCGAGGCCCCCTCGCAGGCGATCGGATCGTGACGCAGCGCGAAATTCGGCCTGCACTCTCAGCAGCTCAGGTCGTGTGGCTGGTCGACGGACCTCGTTAATGGAGTGATTGGCACAGCCACTCGCAACGACGGCGATCAGAACCGCGAAAGACACGCCACCTACGGTGGACGTTGAGGACTCCTCACGAGCCCTGCGAGTCGTGAATGCAGCGACCGAGCGGCGTAGAAACGGTCGCCAGGACTCCGGCGATGAAGACCCGTCGCGCGATCACTGGATAACCTCGTCCGCGCGCACCAGCAGCGACTGAGGAATGGTGAGCCCGAGCGCCTTCGCCGTCCTGAGGTTGATCACCAGCTCGAACTTCGTGGGTTGCTCGACGGGAAGATCGGCAGGCTTGGCGCCTTTGAGGATTTTGTCGACATACGTGGCCGCGCGGCGAAAGAGGTCGGAAAAGTGCGGCCCATAGGCCATGAGGCCACCAGCCTCGACGAACTCCCGCGGTCCCGACACGGTCGGCAGCCGACTCTTGAGCGCCAGGTCCACAATCTGCCGCGAGTGCTCCTGGAGCGTGAGATCGACGATGAGACCGCCCACGCGCGCATTCTTCAGGGTCGAGAAGGCATCGTCCAACTCGCTGGGGTTGCGCACCAACACCGTACTGACCTGCACTCCCAGCGTCTGGCCCGCGGCCTCTGTCCCACTCACCGCTTGCCTGACGGTCGCCGCATTGGATAGGAACGCGACGCGGGACATCTTCGGGACAATCGCCTTGAGAAATTCCACCCTCTTTGCCGCCATCTCGGCCACCGTGGCCGAAAGCCCGGTGATATTCCCTCCCGGCCGCGCCAGTCCAGCGACGAAGCCTTCGCCGACAGGATCACCACTGAAGGCCATGACGATGGGGATCGTCCGAGTTGCTTGCTGGGCGGCTCGTATCGCTGGGGTCGGCGCGGCGACAATCACGTCGACTTTGAGCCGAACGATTTCCGCGGCGAGATCGGGAAGTCTTGCAAATTTGCCGTCCGCATATCGGGCCTCGATCACAGCGTTCCGCCCCTCGACGTAGCCGAGGTCGCGCAGGCCTTGGCGGAAGGCCTCGATGTGGGTCGAATCAGCCGAGGCCGAGAGCGGAGATAGATAGCCTATCCGAGCGGCTTTCGCCGGCTGCCCCTCAGCGGCCAGCGGCGCAACAACGAGGCTGAGTTTGAGAACGACCGCGAGCCCGATCAGCCGCATGCTGCCAGGGAGTCTAGCCGAAGGCCACGACGCGCACCAGCGCCCCGGCCTGGACGAGCACCCGGGCGCGGGATACCTCAGCGGGCGACGTGCTGCTGGCCGAGGCCTCTGCCTCCGCGAGCTTGCTAGTCGATGCGAGTGCCTGTGAGGATGTTGCAGCCGCTCTGGATCACATTGCGGGCGGTGTCGAGGACCTCAGAGGTCCCGGTCGCAGTGAACTCGTCACCGTGGTTGCTGACCTCGATGTCCTCGGTGATCGTATGGGTCCCGACGAACGTGTTGGCTGGGACGTTGATGCGGAAGAAGGTGAAGGCGGCGCTGTATTGCTGCCCTTGCTGATGCTGCCACGTGCCCAGACCCGGACTCACGCGCAGGACCACCGGAGGCCCGACCAGCGGAGTGCCCGGGGTCTCGATCACCTTGCCGTCGCGGGTGAACATGATGATGCTTGGAAGTCCCCCTACCGGAACGCCCGTCGGCCCACATGCGCTGAGAATCGTCACCTGGACATTCCAGACCCCGTCGAGCCGATTGCCCTGCTCGGACGCCAACGCCTCGATCGTCAGGGTGAACAGGACAGCCAGGGCCATGGCGGACAGCAGTGTGAATCGCATCTTCCGCATCGCATGTCTCCTTCCGTGAGTAGTTGGTTGGAGTCTCGATCCGGCGTCACTGGTACGAGCACGGTTGTACCGGGACTGGGGTGTGGACCGAAGCATCGCCGCGAGCGTATCAGCCGCATAGCTGCGGGGGAGTCTAGCCGAACGCCACCAAGCGCGCCAGCGCCCCGGCCCGGACGAGCACCGGGGCGCGCGGTGTGCTACCTCAGCGATCGACGTTGGCCGGGCGCGCGGGCCAGCACGCGCTATTCGATCACCTGATCCGCCTGGAGGAGGATCGTCTGCGGGATCGTCAGCCTGAGCGCCTTCGCGGTCTTGAGGTTGATGACCAGCTCGAACTTCGTCGGCTGCTCGACGGGCAGGTCCGCAGGCTTGGCGCCTTTCAGGATCTTGTCCACATAAGTAGCGGCACGCCGATACATATCGATGCGGTCCGCCCCATACGATATGAGACCCCCGATGTCCGCCCAGTCTCTTGTTCCATAGATCGCCGGTAGACGACTCTTCGCTGCTAACTCTACGATCTGCTTGCGGTGAGCGGGAGAAGTAAAGGGCGTAACCGGTACGTAAAGAGCATTAGCGCGTTCTTTAGTTGCGCGTCGAAATAGGCTCTCGAAATTGTTCGGTCCTCGAAACCTCAGGGACGTAAGTTTTAATCCCAACGCTCGGGCCGGAGCCTCCGTGTTCTTTAGAAAGAGGTCGTGAAGAAGACTGTCCATCGGTCCCAAGACGGCGACATGAGTGAGGTTCGGAACAACCTCTTTGAGAAGCTCCAGAATTTTTCCACCCAACTGTGCGTTGATGCTTGTCAGCCCCGTGATGTTCCCGCCCGGCCGCGCTAGGCTGGCTATGAGCCCGGTCCCGACGGGATCGCCACTGGACGCCATGACAATAGGGATCGTGATGCTCGCCTTCCTGGCAGCCAGAGCTGGGGGCGCGCCCTCTATGACGACGACATCCACCTTGAGCCGTACAAGCTCGGCGGCGAGTTCGGGGAGCTGATCGGTCCTACCCCCTGCCCACCGGTACTCGAAAGCGATGTTCTTTCCCTCGATGTAGCCACGCTCCTTCAGGCCCTGCCGGAACGCTTCGATGTACGACTCTGGAGGCGCTGCCGTTCGCAAGAACCCTATCCGAGGGATTTGCCCTACTTGTTGCGCATTGGCGAGCGGCGCAGCGAAAAGACTGAGAGCCAGAATGACTGGGAGCCCGATCCGCCGCATAGGCACCTGGTATGACATTACGAGCGAGAGGCGCCCGCAAGTGTCGCAACAATTCCCCTCGTCCGAAAGAGGAGGGTACGATTACAGTCTGTCCGGAGGCAGGACGGGAACGACGACTGATTCACGGGCACCTCGGCGCTCCTGTGCGAGCAGCCGTCCACCGAGAACGTCGCGCCCCGGCCGCCGGGT
>QHSU01000093.1 GCA_003220535.1 Candidatus Rokuibacteriota bacterium | reverse complement strand
ATCGAGGTGCGCACCCCCAACGCCGTCGCCGCCGTGCGCGGCACCGTCTTCGTCGTCGAGGTCCTGCGCGCCTCCGCCGCCACCAGCCAGGCTCAGGCCGGCGTCACCACCAACGTCTTCGCCTTCGCCGGCGCCCTCGTCCTGACCGTCGGCAACCAGTCCCTCAACCTGCTGCCCAACACCTTCGCGACCGCCACCGGCATCGGCCTGAACTCCGGCCCCATCACCCCGCAGATGCGCGCCAGCGCCCTGGCCGGCCTGTCCCCCACCGGCACCCAGCCGGTCGAGGGCGGCAATACCGCCGCCAAGAACGCCGCCATGGGCGCCACGGTGGCGACGTTCACCTCGGGCACGCTGCCCATCACGTCGCTCGTCTTGCCGGCCGCGCCACCGCCGCCGTCGATCCCCACGCCGTTCCCCGGCAGTAACAGGGGTAGCACCACCACGGTGCTGACGCCGACGGTCTCTTCGATTCCGAGCGTATGTTTTCCTCCGAGTTGCGTCGGCAACCCGACCCCCCAGCTACCGCCGGCGCCTCCTGGAACGATCACGCCGGACAGCATCCTGAACGTGCCCGGGATTTCTCCGCCGTTTGGACGGCTCGTAGACGGCGGTCTCGTGACCGACCAGTACCGAAGCGTCGGACTTTTGTTCGGTCCGACGCGCGTCGCGATCTTCAACGATCCGCCCCTCGCGTGGGCCGGCGTGAACGCGAGGGACCGGGTCGATCTGGTATCGCCGGTCTCCACGTCGTTCGTGATGCCCGGCACGAGCACGCCGGCGAAGACCAACCACCTCAGCGTGGAAGTCGGCCTCGCACCGGTGGGCTCGATCCTCCTCGAGGCGTTCGGGACCGCCGGCATGCTACTGGGCTCGACCACCAACGACGACGGGATCGGCCCGCACGGCCGGACGCTGGCCACCCTCGACCTCGACGGCATCCGCTCGTTCAGCGTGAGCGGCAACGACACCTGGGGGATGAATCAAATCGAGTACGGCGAGCTCGTCGATCCACCGAGCGTCGTCACGCTGCAGAGCGCACTCCTGCACGCGGTGCACGAGCAACGTCAGGCCTTCTCGACCTTCTTCGACATGGCCGACGAGGCGGTCACCGGCGAGAGCAGCGAGCCACTGATATGGCTCACCGGCAGCACGTTCGCCACCGGCCATCACTTCGCGCTCCTCAGCAATAGCGCCGTGACCAGCGCGGGCTCGTTCCTGCGTCTCGACGACGGGAGCCGCATCGTTCAGGCCGGCGCCGGCGAGCCTCTGGTCTGGATGCGAGGCGGTTCTCTTTCCGTCGGGACGGGCAGCGATGGAGGCCACCTCTTCGAGCTGATCGGCCGCTCGGGCGCCACGGCGGTCGACCTCGAGACCGGCCTCACCGTCGGGACCGATCGTCCGCTCGAGCTCGGCACTCAAGCCACCGTCTTCGAAGCCGACAATGGCGCCACCGTGTCCATTCGCGGCAGCGCCTACAAGATCGACACCGCACTCCTCGAGGCCACCGCCCCGCTCCTCAACCTGAACGGCGGCACCGCCGTCACTACCTCCGGCCACGTCGTCGACCTCGTTCGCCAGGCCAAGGTGTCCCTCCCCAACGACGCCCTGGCCATGATCAGCCTTAACGGCAGCTCCCTCAGCGTCCTCAGCGGCCATCTCGTCAACGTCGCCGGCGGCAGCGTCCTCAACATCGCCGGAAACCTCGTGAGCCTCGGCAACGGCAGCACGCTCACGCTCTTCAACGGCCTGCTCGTCAACGTCTCCGGCGGCTCCTCCGCCTCGATCGGCCGTTCGCTCGTCAGCTTCTCCGGCACCGGCAACGCCCTTTACATCACCAACTCCGTCATCCCCACGGCCATCATCAACGGCATCCCCGTCGCCGGTGCCGTCGACAGCTTCCGTATCGGCACCAACGCCCTCAGAGGCCTCGGCACCAGCGGCACCATCAGCATCAACGGCGTGGCGCTGACGCCGACCACTCCGCTCGCCAGCCTCACGGGCAGCCTCATCGCCGTGCAGAGTGGTGGCACCGTGAAGGTCGCGCAGTAGCAGACGAGCATCAGGGAGAGCGCCGAGCGCGTCGCGGTCGTCACCAACGTCGAGCGCCGGCTTGGCCGGCGCAACGATCTGAGTGCCGGACGCCTAGGGAATTCGGTGGGGGGCCATCGGGGGAGCGGCGCTCGCTCCCCCGATGTTCAACCAGATTCGCGCGCCAGCCTCGCCAGGAACCGACGCCGTGGGTCACCGCGGGGAGCGGCACTCGCTCCCCCCCGATGTTCAATCAAATTTCGCGCGCCTGCCGCGCCCCGACTCGACGCCGTGGGGTCACCGCGGCGATCGCTCCCCCCGATTTAAATCAATACGACCAGGAGAGAATCAGCGACACCACGTCGCGGGTGAAGTCGAAGATCTCGACGTTCGAGGACACGTGCGTCCTCAGGTACTCGGCGGCGAGCGTGAAGTTTCGGGGCAGTGGGAGCTCAGCGCGGACGATGTTCGTGATCTCCTGATCCTGACGCCACTTGGTCCCGGGCGCGTACGTGGGCAGGATCGTGTTCTTGTCCGTGTAGGAGCGCAGGTGCACGTCGAGGTCGTACTTCAGCCGGACCGCCTGCCACGGCACCGTGTACTGGGCGCCGAAGGTCAGCCGGTTGCCGAAATACGAGTAGTTGCGACCGTCGGTGTCGTCCCAGTCGAACTGGTAGCCCGCCTTGAGGTAGTGCTTGTCCTCCTCGAAGCGGACGAAGTGCACGAAGCCGGCCATGTAGTTGTTACCGTCACGGACCTCGTCCGGGAGCGTCCGCGGATTCAGGACCTCGGCAAAGTCCTTCGCCTGGAAGCGCAGAAACCCCTGGGTGAAGTGCCGGGCGCTCTCGACCAGGACCGCCGACAGCGACGCCGTGTTGCGCGTGAGGAATTCTTCCCCGCCCAGGTGCAGGATGTCCCACGCGTACTGCAGGCTCACCTGCGCCGGCAGCTGGAACACCGACGTCTTGTAGCTGAGGTTCGCGTTGAAGAGATGGCTGAGGACGTTGAACTTCGGTAGCTCGTTCTCGTACGTCGTGAAGAACGAGTAGCCGATCGACGACTCCCAGTCCGGGGTCCGCAGCCACACGTAGCCCGCGGTGAGGCCGAACACCTCGCCGTACGACTCGTGGTTGTGGCGCCGAATCTCGGCCACCAGCGGCTCGCGGAAGTTCTCGGAGGGCCGCACGATCACGTTGTCGTCGTACGTGAACCCGATGCGCGCCTCGAGCGAGAACCGGCGCTCCTTGTCCCGCGCCGCCACGATCGTGTCGCGAAGCCGCTCGGCCGGTCCCGTCAGCTGCGAGCCCGGCGCCAGACGGAGCGCCTGCTCGACCTCCGCCGCCGCCTGGCCGGGTAAGCCGAGGACGCCGAGCGCCAGGCCGGTGTAGAAGCGCGTGAGCTGCTGGATCTCCGGATCGCTCGATCGGCCCCCGCGGAACGCGCTGAGCGCGCCCCGGTAATCCTTCTTCCGGTACCGAAGGAATCCGACGTAGTAGCCGAGGCCGTCGAGGTCGGGGGCGGTTCGGTACACCTCTTCCAGGATCGGCTCGGCCTTGTCGTACTGCTGCTGGGCGAAATAGACGAGGCCGAGCTGGAAGCCGATCGACGTGTCCTTCGGAGCCTTTGCCCGGGCACGCTCCAGGAACGGCGTGGCCAGGTCGGGGCGCTGCTGCGCCGCGTAGACGGCGCCGGTGTAGTAGAGCGCCTCGAGATGGTCGGGTTCGCGCTCGAGGGCACGACGCAGGTTCTCGAGCGCCGCGTCGTACCGCTTGTCGTCGAAGTCGAGGATCGCCTGGGCCACGTAGACGTCGGCCTCGGTGGTCTGGGCGAGCGCGCTGGAGCCGGAAATCAGGATCAGTGCGAATGAAGCGAGCGCGAGTCCCGGAAGGACACGGATCACAAACGCCTTATACCGTAAGGCTCGTCGACAAATCAATCCCCGCGCCAGAGGTCGGCCTTGACCCACGGAGACCGGGACGCTACGATTTTCTACGTCCCATGGCCCAACTCGTGTTCATCGTGTCCCGTCACCGGCCCAAGCTCCAGGACTACCTGCGGCGAGAGTTCGCCGACAACGCCGAGGTGGTCGTCATCGTCGACCGGCGGATCGGCGATCGGCGCCTGCTCGAGGTCTCCCCGAGTCCGGAGCGCCGGCAGGCCGACCGTCGGCAGTCCCTCGTCGACGAGCGCCTGCGCTCCCTGGGCTGGGCGATCATCTGGCGCGACGACTCCACGACGGTCTGCGTCGAGGAGGCCGCCCTCCTGCCCTCCGAAGGGGTCACGCCTCCGTCCACCGATCCCTGAGCCCTAAGGGCTCGCGGTATCCAACGAGCCCCGCGTCGAGCGAGCGGCGATCGACCCGTGACAAGTGTCGCGTCATGGCGGCCGTGAGAATCCGCGTATGGGAAACGCGGAGCAGGTGCTCGGGAATCCACCAGAGGTCGTCCTCGGACGTCATCCAGCCCGGGTGCGTCCTGTCGAAGCGCGCCAGGTCGATGGGACCGGAATAGGCGCGCAGCGTGCGCTCGCCGCGCAGGTTGATGTAGCTCTCGAAGTAGCTCATCACCAACTCCCGCACGCTCCGGTAGACCGGCTCGCGATAGCGCAGCCCCGAGAAGTTCGACTTCGCGATGGCGCCCCAGTGGCCGCGACGCCGGTACACGGCGATGACGTGATCGGTGTCCTGGACGGCTTCCAGGTCGAGGACCATCGGGGCGTGGCCGAGCACGCGGAGGGCGGCCGCCGCGAAGATCGCGCCCTCGAGACAGTGCGCGGTCCCTTCGCGCAGCACGCGCCGGGGTGCCCAGGCGGTCGTGGCGACGTGGTACGGCATCGCCTCGAGCGTTCGCTGAATCCCGAAGGGCGTCCCGAGCGCACGCAGCGCGCTCCACTCACGTGGCGTGAAGCCGAAGTCCCGACGCATCGCTCCCGGCCTCCGGATGGTCGCTCATCCTAGCATTGGCCCGCGACGCGGGCGGCGTGGCTGCGGCCCCGGCCGCGCTCGGCGAGCGCGGCACCGGCGCTCCCGCCGCATTCGTGGGCCCCTGTCGAGCAGGTGACGCTGTCCGCGCGGCTGCGCCGCCGAGCCGACACGGAACCACGGACGCCATAACTGGCGATCTCAAGAACAATAAGAGGTTACCGATCGGCACGCGTCTTGCCGCGCGGTCCGTCATGACCGACCTGTTTCGATTCCGGCGGCTCATCGGGGCTGCTGCACACCTGTGTCAGGTCGAGGCCGACCTCGTGGCGGCGGGATATCCGGAATTGGTCTCACGGCTGGACGACATCCGGACCGCGATCGATCTGGAGATCTCCTACCTCGAGCCCGGCGATCTGAGCCAGGCGCACTGACCACCGACGCGTAGCGTCGCGTCGGTCAAGGGCGAGCAAGGCCCCGCGTGCGTCCGCTTCCTTCCGCGATTGACAGCCGCAGAGCGCCACCATAGAGTCCCCGGCGGGAGGTAGGCCATGATCGGGACGAAGTCACGCCGCACTCTCAGAGCTCACCGTGACGATGTCGGGCGACGCGCGTTCCTCAGGACCAGCGGGCGGACTCTCGCGGGGGTCGCCGGCGTCCTGGCGGCCGGTCGAGCACCGGCGAGCTGGGCGGCGAGGGAGCTGAACCTCCTGACCGCCGTGAACTACGCGCCCACCTCGGACGCGAAGCTGGCCGAGCTCGCCAAGCGCTACACGAAGCTCTCCGGGGTCACCGTGCGCATCGACCACGTGCAGAGCGTGCAGATGCCGGCCAAGCTGTCGGCCGAGCTCATGAGCAAGTCGGGCCACGACATCATGAGCCTCGAGATGCACTACCCGTGGCTCTTCCAGCCAGGGCTAGTGGACGTCTCCGACATCTGCAACGACCTGTCCCGGAAGCACGGCGATTGGTATGTGTTCGCCAAGGAGCATGCTTACGTCAAGGGGCAATGGCTCGGCATTCCCTATCTGTTCACCTCGTTCCCGGGAAGCCACCGGATCGACCTGTTCGAGAAGGTCGGCGAGCGAGAGCCCGACACCTGGGAGGATCTGCTCCGCGCCGGGCGCAAGCTGAAGAAGCTCGGTAACCCCGTGGGATTCGCCATCAGCCAGACCACTGACTCGGTCTCGACGCTCTACTCGATCCTCTGGTGCTACGGCGCCAAGGACGTCGCGGAGGACGGCAAGACGATCGCCATCAACTCCAAGGCGACGGAGACCGCCGTCGACTACGTGCAGGCCCTGTACAACGACGCCATGGACCCGGCCGTGCTCTCGTGGGACAACGCCTCGAACAACCAGTGGCTGAACTCGGGCAAGGGCTCGTGGATCCACAACCCGATCAGCCACTACGTCGTCGCGAAAGAACAGAAGCTGCCGGTCGCCGAGCTCACCGGCTTTCACCCGTCGCCGGCAGGACCGGCCGGGCGGCACAGCGTCGGTGTCCCGCGAAGCCTGGGGATCTGGAAGTTCAGCAAGAACGTGGACGCCGCCAAGGACTTTCTCAAGTGGTTCTTCGAGCCCGCGCAGTACCACGAATGGATCATGTCGGGCGACAACTACAACCATCCGACCTGGCGCGACATGGAGAACCACCCGGTGTGGGACGTGGACAAGAAATACAAGCCACTCAAGCCCGCCGCGCGGTACTCGCATCTGTACGGCTGGCCCGCGCCGCCCGACGAGCGGATCCAGCTCATCACGAACAGTTACATCATCCCCAACATGTTCGCGCGGGTGGTCACGAACGCGGAGAAGCCGAGGGAAGCGATCCTCTGGGCCGAGACCGAGATCAAGCGGGCCTTCGAGCGGAGCTAAGGGCTACTCTTTGCCGCCGACCTCGTCTTCTTTCATCCCGGCGAGGGGCACGAAGAGGGCCTGGCCGTACTTGTCGACGCCGAACGTCTTGATGATCTTCTGAACGTCGGCCGACACCATGAAGGCGGCGAAGGCGCCGCCGCCGGCGGCGTTGACCCGGGGACCGTTGTTCGGATTGACCTCCATGACCGAGTAGACGTTCAGGAGCGGCCGGTCGCCCTCGAGCAGGATCGGCAGGCGCACACGCTTCTGCAACGCGAGGAAGGTCCCGCGATCGGTCAGCGTGTAGGCCTTCCGGTCGTCGGCGATGCCGAGGGTCGCGCCCATACCCTGACCGGCCTCGATGTACCACCCGCCGGCCGGGTCCACGCCCGCGAGCTTCCAGAGTCGCTTCTCGAGCAGGTGCGTGCCCGAGTTGTCGCCGCGGGAGACGAAGCGCGCGCCGCTCGCGGCGATGGCCTTCATCGCGTCCGCCGCCCTCTTGGTGCCCTTGATCTTCGCCGGGTCGTCGGCCGGCCCGATGACGACGAAGTCGTTGTACATCACGATCCGGCGGTTGAGCATCTTGCCGTCCGCGACGTATTTCTTCTCGAGCTCCGGTGCGTGCGCGAGCACGACGTCGGCCTCGCCGCGCGCCGCCACGACCAGGGCCTGCCCGGTGCCCACCGCGATCGTCTTGACGGCGTAGCCCGTCTGGCGCTCGAACAGCGGGACCAACACGTCGAGCAGCCCCGAATCCTGGGTGCTCGTCGTCGTCGACAGGATGACCGGCGCGCGCTGCGCCCCGGCGGGGAGCGGCAGAATCGTCGCCAGGGCGAGCGCCGCGATGAGTCCTCGTCGCATCGAGCCTCCTCAGCGCTCCGGCCGAGCGACCATGACGTGCGCTCGGACCGTCATCAAGGGAACGGTCACGAGCGTGACGCGCGGGTCCCCGCATGCCCGCCGAGCCGGCGGCGACTCCGCAATGCGTGCGTCGGGGACCACCGGGCGTCCGAGAACGCGACACGGGCGAGCTCGAGCACCACCGTCTGGATCCGTCGTCTGAGCCGCGAATAGCGCCGCAGGAAATCGCGCCCCTCGGCATTCAAGCGCGCGCCACCGCGCTCGTGGCCGCCGCGCGTTCGCTCGACCAGCGGATGTCGGAGCGCGCGCTCTGCATTGTCGAGGTACGCGAGCGCATGGCGATACGACCAGCCGACGTGCCGGGCGGCCGCGCGGACTGACCCGGTCGTCTCGATGGCGCGCAGGAGCTCCGTCCCACCGTCGCCGACGGCGAAGCGCCCCCCGGCGTCGAGCCATACTTTATGACGGACCGCGAGCCGATATTCTCGACCGTGCATCTCGGGCGGAGAAGTATCACGCCCGGGGAACCGTGGTCAAGGCGTGCGGCCTGCACTCGAGCCAGGGGCGCAATCGCTTGAGCCGACCTCGTGGGGGGAGTACGGTGGGCTCGTGCTGACGGGATTGATCACGCTCGCGCTGGTCGGCATGTTCCAGGGACTCGGGCTGCTCGCCGAGCCCGAGGTGATCGGTCAAGCGTGGCGGAGCGACCCGGCGGGCGAGGACGATCGCCACGATGGTCTCGGCCTTTGGCCGCCGACCGTCGACGCCGTCAGCGCCGGAGCGCTGACCTCTGCGCGTCGCATCGACTTCGCCTGCGGGCTCGTCGACGACGAGACCTCTTCCCCCTCCAGGCTCCGGCTCCGCGCCCGCGAGTCTCGCGGCCCGCCGGTTGTTCGCGCCCTCCAGTCGCGCTGACCACCGATCACCAGTACGGTGATCACCGAAGCTTCGAACGTACGGTGGCGCGCGCCGCGGGCCGTCGCGGACAGACCCTTCGGCCGAGGCGCAACGAACAACCAAGGAGACTCACATGCGCGGATATCACGTCCTCACAGCAGCCATGGCGCTCGGCACCGTCGTGTTCGTGGGAAGCGCGCTGGCCGACGGGCCCAGCGGCGACTATGCCGGCGTCAAGGTCGGCCAGGTGCGATTCATCGATCATGCGGTCAACCTGATCCAGCTCGCCGATGGCACCGAGCTGCGCGCGACCGACCCCCAACTGCTCCGGGGTCTCAGCGAAGGCGAGTGGGTGAAGGTCGACTTCACCACGGACGGGGACCGAGTCATGATCAACAGCGTCGAGCGCGCCGAGCCCGACGCGGCCAGTGGCCCCACGCCGACGGCGGTCGGCGGCCCGACGGAGTTCGGCACCAACATCCGGGCGCACTGACCAGTCACCACCCCGGGGTCGGCGCCGGGCGGCGCGTCGCCGCCCGGCGCCACAGGGTGTCGAAGTGAATGACGTGGTTACGCCCCATCCGAACGTCCAGGGCCGGCTCATCCGTGTTCTGCTCGTCGACGACGACACGGAGCTCAGCGAGCTCGTCCGGGAGTACCTGGCGCGCGAGGGGTTTTCGCTGGATGCCGAGGCCGACGGCACGCGCGCGGTGGACCGCGCCCTGTCGGGCGACTATCACCTGACCGTCCTCGACGTGATGTTGCCCGGTGTGAGCGGCTTCGACATCCTCCGCTGCATCCGCGCCGCGTCGCACATCCCGGTGCTCATGCTGACCGCGCGCGGCGACGACGTGGACCGCATCGTGGGGCTCGAGCTGGGGGCGGACGACTATCTGTCGAAGCCCTTCAACCCGCGCGAGCTGGTGGCGCGCATCCGGGCCATCCTGCGCCGCGTGCCCTTCGAGGGCTTCGGCGATCCCACCGAGCCCGCTGCGCCGCTGGACGTCGACGACATCGAGGTGGACGTGCGGCGCCACGTCGTGCGCCGGGCGGGCGCTCCGGTGGAGCTCACGGCGGTCGAGTTCAACGTGCTCGTGATCCTGTTGCGCGCCGCCGGCACGGTCGTGCGTCGCGAGGACCTGGCGCGCGGCGCGCTCGGGCGGGCGCTGACGCCGTTCGACCGAAGCCTCGACGTCCACGTGAGTCGACTGCGCAAGAAGCTCGGTCCACGCGCCGATGGCCGCGAGCGCATCCGCGCCCTGCGCGCGGTGGGGTACCTCTACACGCAGGGAGACTCGTGATGCGTGGGATGTTCCTGAAGATCGTGCTGTGGTTCTGGGCGTCGCTCGCACTCGTGGCGCTGGCCCTCCACGTCACCATCATCGCGACGTCGGTGCCCCCCGAAGTGCGCGTCCAGCGATTCAGCGATACCGCGCTGTCGGGGTATGGCCGCCGGGCCGTCGCGATCCTCGAGCGCGAGGGCGTGCCCGCCCTCGCCGCGTACCTCGACGGCCTCGAGCGCTCGACCCGTATCCACGCCGTCCTGATCCGCCAGGATGGCCGGGACGCCTCCGGGCACGCGGTGACGCCGCGCGTCGCCGCGGCCGCGGCGCGGGCGGGCGACGCGGGTCACGCCGACGTGGAGGTGAACGGCGGCGTAGCGCTGAAGGCGCATCGGATCGACGGCGCCGACGGTCAGCGATGGGCACTCGTCGCCAGCACGCCGATCGGTCTCGTCCGGCTCCTCCACGACGCGCCCTTCGCGCAGCTCCTGCGACTCGTGGCCGTGCTCCTGACCGCGGGTGTTGTGTGCTACCCGCTGGCACGCTACGTGGCGCGTCCGCTCGCCACGCTGCGCGCCGCCACCCAGGAGGTCGCCGCCGGCAACCTGGCCGTTCGCGTGGCCCCGGGGCTCGGCCGGCGCCGTGACGAGCTGGCGGATCTGGCCCAGGATTTCGATCGGATGGCGGAGCGCATCGAGGCGCTCATGACGGCCGAGCGGCGCCTGCTGCGGGACATCTCGCACGAGCTGCGCTCGCCGCTCTCGCGCCTCCACGTCGCCCTCGGCCTCGCCCGCCAGCAGGCCGGCGAGGACCAGGCACCGCTCGACCGGATCGAGCGCGAGGCCGAGCGCCTCAACGCGCTCATCGGCCAGCTCCTGATGCTGGCCCGACTCGAGAGCGGTGCCACGGAGCCTGCGTGCGAGCCCGTCGACCTCGCCACGATCGTGCGGGAGGTGGTCGAGGACGCGGACTTCGAGGTGAAGAGCCGGCGCCGCGGCGTGCGCATCACCCGCGCCTGCGAGTCCGTGGCGATCGGCGCGCCCGACCTGCTGCGGAGCGCGGTCGAGAACGTCATCCGCAACGCCGTCCGCCACACCCGCGAGGACACCGCGGTCGAGGTCGCGATGCGGCCCCGCGATCCCGAGCACGTCGTCATCGCGGTGCGGGACCACGGCGGCGGCGTCCCCGAAAGCGTGCTGCCGCACATCTTCCACCCCTTCTACCGGGTGGGCGACGGCCGCGACCGCTACACGGGCGGTGTCGGTCTCGGCCTCACCATCGTCCATCGGACCATTCAGCTCCACGGCGGCACCGTGCGGGCGGCGAACGCGCCCGGCGGCGGGCTCGTCGTGGAGATGACCCTGCCCGCGCACACCCGCACCCCGTCGGCGCCGCCGAAGTGTTACAGGCGCGACCCCCTGACTTAACACTTCTTGTCGAAGTCTTAACGACCGGCGCCGCGGGAGCCCGGTATCAAGAGATCATGAGGCGCGCACGCCGCTGGTCGATCGCGCTGGGGATCATCGCCCTCCTCGGGGCGGGCGCGTACCTCTTCCTGGCCCGGTCGGGCGCGGCGCCGGCGCGGACCTCGCGATCTCCGGCGGGCGGCCGCGCGCCCGCGGCGCCCGTGATGGCGATGGCGGCGCAGACGGCCGACATGGCCGTCTATCTCTCCGGGCTCGGCTCGGTCACGCCGCTCAACACGGTGACGGTCCGCACGCGGGTCGACGGCGAGCTGACGAAGGTCCTCTTCCGAGAAGGACAGATCGTCCGCGCCGGCGACCTGCTGGCCGAGATCGATCCACGCCCGTTCCAGGTCCAACTGACGCAAGTCGAGGGGCAGCTGGCGCGCGACGAGGCGTTGCTGCGCAACGCGCGCGTGGACCTCGAGCGGTACAAGACCCTCGTCGCCCAGGACTCGATCCCCACGCAGCAGCTCGATACCCAGGTCGAGCTCGTTCGCCAGTACGAGGGCGTCGTCAAGACCGACCAGGGACAGATCGACAACGTCAAGCTCCAGCTCGTCTACTGCCGGATCACGGCGCCCCTCAACGGGCGGCTCGGCCTGCGCCTCGTGGATCCCGGCAACATCGTCCACGCCAGCGATCAGAACGGGCTGGTCGTGATCACGCAGCTCCAGCCGATCGCGGTCGTGTTCACCATTCCCGAGGATAGCCTTCCGCCCGTGCTCAAGAAGCTCAACGCCGGCGTCGAGCTGCCCGTCGACGCCTGGGACCGCGACCAGCGACAGCGCCTCGCCGCGGGTTCGCTGTTGACCGTCGACAATCAGATCGACCCGACCACGGGGACCGTCCGGCTCAAGGCGATCTTCCCGAACGCCGATGGCCGCCTGTTCCCCAGTCAGTTCGTCAACGCGCATCTCCGGCTCGACGTCAAGCGCGGGGCCACCGTCGTGCCGACCGCGGCGATCCAGCAGAGCGCCCAGGGCACGATCGTGTACGTCGTGAAGCCCGATTGCACGGCGACCGTGCGTGTGGTCAAAGTCGGTGTCACCGAGGGTGACAACGCGTCGATCGAATCCGGCGTCGCGCCCGCCGAGCTGGTCGTGGTGGACGGCGCCGATCGGCTGCGGGAGGGAAGCCTGGTCGCGCTCCAGCCCGGACCCGGAGCGCCCGCGCCGCGGCGAGGCTCGTGAACCCCTCACGGCTCTTCATCCTGCGGCCGGTGGCCACCACGTTGCTGATGGCCGCCGTCTTTCTCGCCGGCGCGCTCGCCTACCGGCTCCTGCCCGTCGCGGCCTTGCCGCAGGTCGACTACCCGACGATCCAGGTCCTCACGTTCTATCCCGGTGCGAGCCCCGAAGTGATGGCGTCGTCGGTCACGGCGCCGCTCGAGCGTCAGTTCGGCCAGATGCCGGGTCTCAACCAGATGACGTCCACCAGCTCCAGCGGGAGCTCGCGCATCACGCTCCAGTTCAGCCTCGATCTGAGCCTCGACGTGGCCGAGCAGGAGGTCCAGGCGGCGATCAACGCCGCGTTCACGCTGTTGCCGCGGGACCTCCCCACCCCGCCCGTGTACAGCAAGGT
Source organism: Candidatus Rokuibacteriota bacterium (assembly GCA_003220535.1). Lineage (GTDB taxonomy): Bacteria > Methylomirabilota > Methylomirabilia > Rokubacteriales > CSP1-6 > AR31. The sequence continues at coordinate 36,596 of QHSU01000093.1, read as the reverse complement.
CAACCCGGCCGACACGCCCATCCTGACGCTCGGGCTGACGTCGGGGACGCTCCCGCTGCCGCAGGTCGAGGACCTCGCCGACACGCGCCTGGCCCAGAAGATCGCCGAGCTGCCGGGCGTCGGCCTCGTCAGCATCAGTGGCGGCCAGCGGCCGGCCGTGCGGGTGCAGGCCAACCCGAAGGCCCTCGCTGCCTACGGCTTGACCCTCGAAGACCTGCACTCGGCGCTGGCGGCGGCCAACGTGAACCAGGCCAAGGGCGCCTTCGACGGCCCTCACAGGTCGTCGGTGATCGGCGCCAACGACCAGCTCCTGACCAGCCGCGACTACCGGCCGATCATCGTCGCCTACAAGAACGGCGGCCCCATCCGCGTGGCCGACGTGGCCGACGTCGTGGACGGCGCCGAAAACGTGCAGCAGGCGGCCTGGATGAACCGGGAGCCGGCGGTGATCGTCAACATCCAGCGTCAGCCCGGCGCCAACGTCATCGAGGTGGTCGATCGCATCAAACGCCTCCTGCCCCAGCTGCAGGCGTCGCTGCCGCCCGCGGTCCAGCTCGCGATCCTGACCGACCGGACCGTCACGATCCGCGCGTCCGTCGAGGACGTGCAGTTCGAGCTGCTGCTGGCGGTCGCCCTGGTCGTGATGGTGATCTTCCTCTTCTTGCGCACGCTGGCGGCGACGGTCATCCCCGCCGTCGCGGTGCCGCTGTCGCTGGTCGGGACCTTCGGCGCGATGTCGCTCTTGGGGTTCAGCCTCAACAACCTGTCGCTGATGGCGCTCACGATCTCCACCGGCTTCGTGGTCGACGACGCCATCGTCATGATCGAGAACATCGCGCGCTACATCGAGCAGGGCGATGCGCCGCTGGCGGCCGCCCTCAAGGGCTCCGAGCAGATCGGCTTCACGATCCTCTCGCTCACCGTCTCGCTCGTGGCCGTGCTGATCCCGCTCCTCTTCATGGGCGACGTGGTTGGGCGGCTCTTCCGGGAGTTCGCGGTCACGCTCGGCGTCACGATCCTCATCTCGGCGGTGGTGTCGCTGACCTTGACGCCGATGATGTGCGCGAAGCTTCTCCGTCACACCCCGCCCGCACAGCAGGGGCGTGTCTACCGCTTCTCGGAACGCGTGTTCGAGCGCACGATCGCGCTCTACGGTCGGACGCTTCAGTGGGTGCTCAGGCACCGCGCGTCGACCTTGCTGGTGGCGGTGGCCACGCTCGGGCTCACCCTCTGGCTCTACGTCGTGGTGCCGAAGGGCTTCTTCCCGCTTCAGGACACGGGCGTCATCCAGGGCATCTCGGAAGCGCCGCAGGCGGTCTCGTTCACCACCATGGCCGAGCGCCAGCAGGCGCTCGCTCGCGTGATCCTCCGCGACCCTGCGGTGGCCGGTCTCTCCTCGTTCATCGGCATCGACGGCACCAACGTGACGCTGAACAGCGGCCGGATCCTCATCAATCTCAAGCCGCTCGCCGAGCGCCGGGTGGCGGCGATCGACGTGATCCGTCGCCTCCAGGGGGCGCTGGCGAAGGTCGAGGGCATCACGCTGTTTATGCAGCCCGTGCAGGACCTCACCGTCGAGGACCGCGTGAGCCGGACTCAGTACCAGTACAGCCTCGAGGACCCCGACGGCGCCGAGCTCAACCGGTGGGCGCCGCGCCTGGTCGAGACGCTGCAAGCGCTTCCGGAGCTGCGCGACGTGAGCACCGACCAGCAGGACCAGGGCCTGGGCACGAGCGTGGTGATCGACCGGAGCACGGCCGCCCGGCTCGGCGTCACGCCCCAGGTCGTGGACGACACCCTCTACGACGCCTTCGGGCAGCGGCAGGTGTCCACGATGTTCACGCAGGTGAACCAGTACCGCGTGGTCCTGGAGGTCAAGCCCGACTTCCGACAGAGCGCGACCGGGCTCCAGAGCCTCTACGTCCGCGGCACGGGCGGGGGCACCGTACCCCTCGGCGCCCTCACCACCTCGACCGAGACGATTGCGCCGGTCGCCTTGAGCCGGCAGGGTCAGTTCCCGTCGGTGACGCTCTCGTTCAACCTGGCGCCGGGCGCGGCCCTGGGCGACGCGGTGCGGGCCATCGAGGCGGCGACGCATCGGCTGGGGCTCCCGGCCAGCATCGCCGGGAGCTTCCAGGGGACGGCGCAGGCCTTCCGGGCGGCGCTGGCCCACGAGTCCCTGCTGATCCTGGCCGCCCTGGTCACCGTCTACATCGTGCTCGGTGTCCTCTACGAGAGCTACATCCATCCCATCACGATCCTCTCCACGCTCCCCTCGGCCGGTGTGGGCGCCCTCCTCGCCCTCCTTCTCACCCGGACCGAGTTCAGCGTGATCGCGCTCATCGGTGTGGTCCTCTTGATCGGCATCGTGAAGAAGAACGCGATCATGATGATCGACTTTGCGTTGCACGCCGAGCGCGACGAGGGCCGGGCGCCCGTGGAGGCGATCTATCAGGCGTGCTTGCTCCGGTTCCGGCCGATCATGATGACGACCATGGCGGCGCTGCTCGGGGCACTGCCGCTGGCCCTCGGCGCCGGCGTGGGATCGGAGCTCCGCCGGCCGCTCGGCATCTCGATCGTGGGCGGCCTCATCGTGAGCCAGGTGCTGACGCTCTACACGACGCCCGTCGTGTACCTCGCCTTCGACGACCTCGCGCGCCGCTTCCGCCGGCGGGCGCTTGGCCGGGAACCCGCATGAGCTTTTCGGCGATCTTCATCCGGCGGCCGGTGGCGACGACTCTCCTCACCGTCGGCCTCTTTCTCGCCGGCGCCGTCGCCTTCCCGCTGTTGCCGGTGTCGTCGCTGCCCCAGGTGGACTTCCCGACGATCCAGGTCCAGGCGGCCTTGCCCGGCGCCAGCCCGGAGACGATGGCGACGTCGGTCGCCACCCCGCTCGAGCGGCAGTTCGGCCGCATCGCGGGCGTGACCGAGATGACGTCGGCGAGCTTCCTCGGCTCCACGGCGATCGTCCTGCAATTCGACCTGAACCGGAACATCGACGGCGCGGCGCGCGACGTGCAAGCCGCCATCAACGCCGCCCGTGGCTATCTGCCTGCCGCGTTGCCGACCAATCCCAGCTACCGCAAGGTCAACCCGGCCGACGCGCCCATCATGATCATCGCCCTCACCTCCGCGACGAAGAGCCGGGGGCAGATGTACGACGTGGCGTCGAGCATCCTGCAGCAGAAGCTGTCCCAGGTGCGGGGCGTCGGCCAGGTCATCGTCGGCGGCAGCTCGCTGCCCTCCGTGCGGGTGGAGCTGAATCCGCTCGCGCTCACCAAGTACGGGGTCGCGCTCGAGGACGTCCGCCAGGTGCTCGCCGCCACCAACGTGAATCGTCCCAAGGGCGCCCTCGACGACGGCACCCGGATCCGGCAGCTCCGGGCCAACGATCAGATGCTCCACGCCTCGGACTACGTGCCCGTCATCGTCGCCTACCGGCACGGACAGGCGGTCCGGCTGGCGGACGTGGCCCGCGTCGAGGACTCGGTCGAAGATCTCAAGACGGCCGGGCTGTCGAACGGAAAGCCCGCCGTCCTCCTGGTCGTCTTCCGGCAGCCCGGGGCGAACATCATCGAGACCGTGGACCGTCTCCGCGCGCTGATGCCGGAGCTCCAGGCCTCGACCCCCGCCGCCGTCGATCTCACGATCGTCCTCGATCGGACGACGACCATCCGGGCCTCGCTGCGCGACGTGGAGCGGACGCTCCTGATCTCGATCGGTCTGGTGACGCTGGTGGTCTTCGCGTTCCTGCGGAGCGTCCGCGCGACGATCATCCCCGCGGTGGCGGTGCCGGTGTCGCTCGTCGGCACCTTCGGGGCGATGTATCTCCTGGGCTATAGCCTCGACAACCTGTCGCTCATGGCGCTGACGGTGGCCACCGGCTTCGTGGTCGACGATGCCATCGTCGTGCTCGAGAACGTCACCCGTCACCGGGAGGCGGGCCTTCCGCCGCTGGAGGCGGCCCTGCGGGGCGCCCGCGAGATCGGCTTCACCGTCTTTTCGATCAGCGTGTCGCTCATCGCCGTGTTCATCCCGATCCTCCTGATGGGCGGCATCGTCGGCCGGCTTTTCCGTGAATTCGCGATGACGCTCTCGGCGGCGATTCTCATCTCGCTGGTGGTGTCGCTGGCGACGACTCCGATGATGTGCGCGACCGTGCTGGGGGCGTCTTCCGACACGAGCCGGGGGCGCCTCTATCGGATCAGCGAGCGGTTCTTCGAGGGGATGCACAGGGCCTACGCGGAGAGCCTCGCCTGGGTGCTGCGGCACCCGCGCGCGATCCTCGCACTGACGGTCGTCACCGTCGCCGTCAACGGCTACCTGTTCGCCACCGTGCCCAAGGGATTCTTTCCGCAGCAGGACACGGGCCGGCTCACCGGCATCGTGCAGGCGGCGCAGGACATCTCCTTCCAGGCGATGCGCGACAAGCTGACGCAGATCGTGGAGATCATCAAGAGCGATCCCGCGGTGGAGAATGTGATTGGCTTCACCGGGGGCGGCGGCAGCGGATCGACCACCAATACCGCACGCATGTTCGTCGCGCTCAAGCCGCTCGCCGAGCGCAAGCTCAGCGCGGACCAGGTCATCGGCCGGCTGCGCCAGCGCCTGGCCGGCGTGGTCGGCGCGCCGACGTATCTGCAGGCCGTCCAGGACCTCCGGGTCGGCGGGCGGGCGAGCAACGCCCAGTACCAGTTCACGCTCCAGGGCGACAGTCTCCGGGACCTGGACGCGTGGGCGCCACGGGTCCTCCAGCGCCTGCGCGCGCTGCGCGAGGTCGTCGACGTCAGCAGCGACCAGCAGGACCGCGGGCAGCAGGCCTCGGTCGTCGTCGATCGCAGCACGGCCTCGCGCTTCGGCATCACGTCCCAGCTCGTCGACGACACGCTCTACGACGCGTTCGGCCAGCGGCAGGTCTCGATCATGTACACCCTGCTGAACCAGTACCACGTGGTGATGGAGGTCGAACCGAAGTACTGGCAGCGTCCGGAGACGCTCCGGGACATCTATCTCCCGGGGACGGGCGGCGCGACGGTGCCCCTGTCCGCGTTCACCAGTTACGCGCCGACGAACACGGCGCTCGCGGTCAACCACCAGAGTCAGTTCCCCTCGGTGACGATCTCCTTCAATCTGCCGCCTCGTGTCGCGCTCGGCGAGGCCGTGACCGCGATCCAGGACGCGACGCGGCAGATGGGGCTGCCGACCGCCATCCGGGGCAGCTTCCAGGGCACCGCGCAGGCGTTCCAGGCGTCGCTGGCGAACCAGCCGCTCCTGATCGTGGCCGCCCTGCTGTCCGTCTACATCGTGCTCGGCGTGCTCTACGAGAGCTACGTCCACCCGATCACGATCCTCTCGACCTTGCCCTCCGCCGGCGTGGGCGCCATCCTGGCGCTGCGGCTCTGCCGGATGGAGCTGAGCGTGATCGCGCTCATCGGCATCATCCTGTTGATCGGGATCGTGAAGAAGAACGCGATCATGATGATCGACTTCGCGCTCGCGGCGGAGCGCGGCGAGAGCCAGCGCCCGGAGGAGGCGATCTACCAGGCGTGCCTGCTCCGGTTCAGGCCCATCATGATGACGACGATGGCGGCGCTGCTCGGGGCCCTCCCGCTGGCACTCGGCACCGGCGTGGGCGCGGAGCTGCGACGGCCGCTCGGGATCGCGATCGTCGGTGGCCTCATCGTGAGCCAGATGCTCACGCTCTACACCACGCCCGTCGTCTATCTCGAGCTCGATCGCTTGCGGCTCGCCATGCAGCGACGGCGACGGGGCACCGCCGAGGATCCGATGGCCCACGGAGCGCGCGCATGACCCGCGGTCGCCCCGCGTTCGCCGTGCTCGTCGCCGCCGCGGTGGTCGCCGCCGGCTGCACCGTCGGCCCGAGCTACGTGCGGCCCGAGGTGATGGCGCCGCCCGCCTACAAGGAGCTGGAGGGTTCCGGCTGGAAAGTCGCGCAGCCGAGCGACGCGGCTCTGCGCGGTGCCTGGTGGGAGGCCTTCGGCGACCCGCAGCTGAACGAGCTAGCGGCGCAGGTCAGCGTCTCGAACCAGAAGCTGATGGTGGCCGAGGCGCAGTTCCGGCAAGCTCGAGCCCTCGTCCTCGTCGCGCGCTCGCAGTATTTTCCAACGGCCACCATCGGGGTCGGCTACTCCCGTTCCCGGCCATCGGCGACGTTGGCCACGACGGGCGGGACGTCCAGAGGCGGATCGCCGAGCGCGTCGAACGACTTCATCCTGCCCATCGACGTATCGTGGGAGGCCGACATCTGGGGCCGCATCCGGCGCAACGTCGAGGCGAACCGGGCGAGCGCGCAGGCGAGCGCCGGAGATCTCGAAGCGACCCGGCTGCTCTTCCAGAGCGAGCTGGCGCAGGACTACTTCCAGCTCCGCACGCTCGATGCCCAGCGCCAGCTGCTGGACGCGGCCGCGGCGGCCTACCTGACGTCACTCCAGCTCACGCACAACCGATACGCGGGCGGTGTGGCGTCGGCGGCCGACGTCGCCCAGGCCGAGACACAGCTGAAGGCGACGCAGGCCCAGGCGATCGACGTCGGCGTCCAGCGCGCGCAGCTCGATCACGCGATCGCCGTCCTCATCGGCCGACCGCCCGCGACGTTCTCGATCGCCGCCGCGCCGCTCGCGACGGGGCCGCCGGCCATCCCGGTCGGCGTGCCATCCGAGCTGCTCGAGCGACGGCCCGACATTGCCGCCGCCGAGCGCCGCGTGGCCGCCGCCAACGCCCAGATCGGCGTCGCGGTCGCCGCATTCTTTCCGACCGTCACGCTCAGCGCCTCGGCCGGCTTCCAGAGCGGGAGCATCGCGAAGTGGCTGATCTGGCCCAGCCGCTTCTGGTCGGTCGGACCCTCGATCACCCAGACGGTGTTCGACGGTGGCCTGCGGAGCGCCCAGACCGCCCAGGCCCGCGCGGTGTATGACGGGAGCGTCGCGACCTACCGTGAGGCCGTGCTGGGAGCGTTCCAGGACGTGGAGGACAACCTGGCCGCGCTCCGCATCCTCGAGGAGGAGGCCCGCGTGCAGGATGAAGCCGTGAAGGCCGCCGAGCGCTCGCTCGCCCTGATCACGAACCAGTACCGCGCGGGGACCGTGAGCTATCTGAACGTCGTGGTGGCACAGACGGCCGCGCTCACCAACCAGCAGGCGGCGGTCGGCATCGCCGGTCGGCAGCTCACCGCCAGCGTGCTCCTGATCAAGGCGCTGGGTGGTAGCTGGTCCACGGGGAAGCTGCCGACGGATCGCGAGGTCACGCGCGAGTGAGCGCCCCGCTCCCGCGACTCAATCGACTTCGTCGACCACGACGTCGAAGGAGACGAGTCAGCCATGCGGCGCTCTTCTCAGCGCGCGGTCGCCGACGGCCAGGTGAGGTACCAGGGGCCAGGCCGGAGCCAGCCGCTCGCGTGGCATCGGAACGCTATAGGGAATGAGGAGTAGCCACCGTGCCCAGGCCTGGTTCCAGTCCCCGATCGGCCGGCGCAAGGCGCGCTCGAGGTCGTTGACGACGAGGCGGATCCACGGGCGCCAGAAGGTCTCATCGTCCGGCGGGGCGAGTCCCATGAGCGCGCTCTCGAGTCCGGCGAGCCCGTCTCCCCTCTCGAGAGTCGGGGCTCGGCCTTCGGCTGCCGCGATCAGGATGTGTTCGGCTGTCCACCGGTGTGCCCTCAGGACGAGCGCCCGCCGCAACAGGGGCTCGACGCTGAGCCAGGACGGCGCCATGGCGTCGTACCACGACTGAAGCTCGTGAAGCTCGCCCGAGAGCGCGAAGGGCGGCGGGGCGGTGGCGGCCTTAGGTTTGGCCCCTCGCTCCAGCTGGACGCGGCTGGCGAGAAAGCACTCGTCCGCCGCATAGCGTTCGGCGACAGCGGTGAGCTGCGCGCGGCGTGCCGGGTCGGCCTCGTAGCGGCATGGCCAGGTCCGCATGATGTCGGCCCCCGGGCCGAGCGGGTGCCACTGCAGCACGATGAAGCCGCGCCGGAAGCCGGCCGCTCGGAGCTTGTCGACGATGATGCGGGCGGCGCTCCTGGTCGCCCGGCGGAAGGCAGGAGACTCCTCGGGCAGCGGCACCAGCGTCTGGCGGAGCAGCAGAGCGAGGCGGCCGTCGCTGGCTTCGTAGACGGCCACCAGATCGGGGCACTCCCGGCATGCCGACGAGTAATGGTCGAGCCACATGAGCATTCCTTTCGACGATCAGGATTCGCGTCCGTCGCCTCGATGATGAGGACACTTCATGACGAGTGCATGAGACGCGGATGAGAATCGTCTCAGGATCGTGGCGGAGCCGGGGACGGCGATTCGGAGGCACACCATGCGAATCCTGGTAGTGGAGGACGATCGCAAGGTCGCGGGTTTCATCCGTCAGGGCCTGTGCGAGGAGGGCCATGCGGTGGAGGTCGCCAAGGACGGATCCGAGGCGCTCGACTTTGTCCGCGCCGAGCCCACCTACGACCTGATCATCCTCGACGTCATGTTGCCGGGCCAGGACGGGTTCGGGGTGTTGAAGACCCTGCGGGGCCGCAACGTCTCGGTGCCAGTGCTCATGCTCACCGCTCGCGACAGCGTGATCGACAAGGTCGCTGGGCTCGACCTGGGCGCCGACGACTATCTGACCAAGCCGTTCGCCTTCGAAGAATTTCTGGCCCGAGTGCGCGCCTTGCTGCGGCGGCGGGACGCGCAGCGGGCGCCGGTCCTCCGAGTCGACGACCTCGCCGTCGATCCCGCCACCCGGCGGGTGACGCGGGGCGAGCGGCGAATCGAGCTGACATCGAGGCAATACGCGCTCCTGGAGTATTTCCTTCGCAACGTCGGCCGGGTCCTCACGCGGCCAATGATCGCCCAGCACGTGTGGGGACTGGCGTTCGACTCCGAGAGCAACGTCATCGACGTGTACGTCGGTTATCTGCGACGGAAGATCGAGTGCGACCACGAGCGACGACTCCTCCACACGGTACGCGGGGCCGGCTACGTGCTGAAGATCGACGAATGAGACGTCTCGAGCGGCGCCTGTCGTGCCCACGCGACTCCCCGAACGGGGCGCGGCGGGCAGCCCCTGTTAACCGAGCTTTACAGTTTCAGTGCTGATCTCCAGGCGGCGTCGTGCAGCTTGTGACCAACATTAACTTTCCGGAAATGGCATCCTGATTGCTGCCTTACCGTGCACAGGAGGTCGAAGATGATGAGAAGACTTTTCGCTCTGACGGCCGCCGCCATTGCCGGGATCGCCTTTGCGGCGGTCCCAGCCTATGCGATCACGGTGTGGACGGACTGGACCAGTGCCTCGGTCGGCGCCCCGGGATCGGCGACCGGAACGCTGAATGGCGTGGCTGTGAGATATAGTGGCGAGCTCGACGCGGCCGTGACGAACGGGATGAGCAACATCTGGGCCCCGAACACCTCGTTCATTGGGGGCACGGTGACGACCTCGCCGAGTACTGTCGCCGATGACATCCGCCTCAATGGGAGCTTCGCGGGCACCGACACGATCACCTTCGACTCGCCGATCGTGAACCCGGTCTTCGCAATCTGGAGCCTGGGAGCTCCGGGCCTCGGCGCATCGTTCACCTTCAATCTGACGCCGACCTTCGAGGCCGGCGGACCAAACTCTCAGTTCGGTGGTGTCGCGCTCTCCGTCGTGGGCAATGTGGTCTCTGGGGCCGAGGGCAACGGCGTCGTCCAGTTCACCGGAACGTTCAGCTCGATCTCCTGGACCAACACGTTCGAGAACTTCTACGCGTTCACCGTCGGCACGGCCGGTACTCCCGGCGGCGTGCCCGAGCCTTCCACGGCTCTCCTGCTTGGCTCCGGCCTCAGTGGGCTGGCGGGCGCCGTTGCGTGGAGAGCGCGCCGCCGCACGTAGTCGAGATCAACGCGCAGGCCGAGCGCAACGAAAGGCGCCGGGCGACGTGAGGGGACGACATGTGATCGCCCCCTTCGTTACTGAGCGGTTCGCAGGTTGACCGGCGCATCATCCTAGCTCTCGCATCTCTGCCTCGGCCTGCTCCGGCCAGAACCGCATATCCATCTCGCGGTACAGCGTCAGTGCTCGCGTCAGGTGCTCCTCCGCCTGCTGCCGCTTACCCATGCGACGGTGGAGCTTACCGAGGCCCAGGTGACAATGCGCAACGAGCGGGCGCATGCCGAGCTGCTCGGCCAGCGCGAGGCTGTCCGTATAGTGTCTTCCGGCACTGATTGCGTCGCCAGAGTCGCCGAGCGCCGTGGCCTCGGCGAGGACTCTGAGCGCAATGGCCTCGTTCGCGCGTTCCTGGTGCTTCCTCGACAGCTCGACCGCGCTTCGGGCGCGTCTCAGAGCCTCGTCGGCGCGGCCGGCCCGCAGATACGCTTCGGCCAGACGGCTCAGGCGGACGGCAAGACCCAGGCCCATCGCGCTGATTGACATTTCGCTCCGGACGGCCTCTTCGAGGAGGGGCAGGGCCTCGGGCAGGCGCCCGGAGAGCGCGTACGCGTAACCCAGGCCCGACAGCAGATTCGCATCGCCGACACTGCCTGCTCGAAGCAGGGCGACCCCGCGCTCGAACACGCGCTGCGCCGTGTCCAGGTCGCCCCGCTCGAGGCTCACGCCTCCGAGTGCGCCGTGTGACTCGATCACGGTGTGCGGGTGATTCGTCCGCTCGGCGATCTGGATCGCCCGTTCTGCGTGCTCGAGTGCCTCGCGGAACTGCCCGAGATGGGAGAACAGGAGCCCAAGCCATGCGTGCGGCCACGCCTTGAAGAAGCTGGGCAGCGCTCCTGGATAGAGAGCAGGATCTCGTGCGGGGAGCTCGAGCGGATCGCCCTGATCAGCGAAAGCTTGGGCGGTTTCCAGGAAGATCGACGTGGCCTGCCTGAGGTCGCCCACCGCAAACAGCGCTTGAGCCAGTCGGTACTTGGCTTCGATCTGGAGACCGAGATCTCCGAGCTCTCCCGCAATGTCGAGAGCCTGTCGACTCGCCTCGAGGGCGCGCCGATGCTCGCCCACGTTGCGGAGCCGCGCGCCCATGTCGGCCAGGACGAGCCCCAGCCGGCGTCGATCGCCGAGCTCCCGCGCCAGGATTTCAGCTTCCCGCATGTACTCCAGGATGCGGTCGTACTGGCCTAACGGAGCGAGGACAACCCGCGTGTCGAGCCGGAGATCGATAGCCTGGGCCCTGGCGTCGTGACTCTCGGGCAGGCGCCCGAGGGCGCGAAGCGCCTCCTCGAAGGAGGTGAGGGACTCGCCATATGCCGAGCGCATCGCCGCTCGCATACCGACCTCGCGGAGGTACGTGACCGCCTTGTCCCACACTTCCCCTCTGCGGGCGTGGTAGGCGAGTCGCTCGACGTGCTGGGAGAGCCGGTCGGCATAGAGCCGCTCGATCACCTCGACGATGCGCGCGTGCAACTCACGGCGTCGCTGCTGCAGAAGGGTGCCGTAGGTCACCTCGTGCGTGAGGGCGTGCTTGAAGCTGTACTGGAGGTCGGGAAAGAGGCTCGTCTCGTAGAGGAACTCGGCGGCCTGGAGGCGGGCGAGGCCACGCCGCAGGTCGGTTTCATTCTGCTCGGCAACCGCCTGAAGCAGCGCGAACGGTACGTCGTGGCCGATGACCGCGGCCGCCTGGAGCAGACGCTTCTCCTCGACGGGCAGCCGGTCGATGCGCGCGGCCAGAACCGCGTGAACGCTGGCCGGGACCTGGATGCGGTGGATGGGCTCGGCGAGGCGATATGCGCCGGGCGCGCCGGCGAGCGCCTTCGTCTCCACGAGGGTTCGTACACTCTCCTCGAGGAAGAACGGGTTCCCTTCCGTCCTTTCGATCAACAGGCGCCTGAGCCCGTTGAGCGAGGGATCGGCACCGAGCAGCACCCGGAGAAGCTCCGTCGCACTCGTCGCCGGCAGGGGATCCATGCGGAGCTGCGTGTAGTACGTCTTGCTGCCCCACCCATGCTGGTACTCGGGTCGGTACGTGACGAGAAGCAGAACACGAGCCGCCGGCAGGCTCTCGACGAGGCTGTCCAGCACGGCCTGGGTCTCGGAGTCGATCCAGTGGAGATCCTCGAAAGCGATCACGAGCGGCTGCACGTGACTCTCTCTGAGCAGGAGATGCTTCACGCCGTCGAGCGTCCGCTGCCGACGTTCCGCGGGTTCCAGTCGCTCCCATTCGTCGTCTTCGAGCGGAACCTCGAGCAGAGCCAGGAGCGCTGGGAGCGACGGCTCCAGCGCCCGGTCCAGTGACAGGAGCTTCCCGATCACCTTCTCGCGGACCTTCCGCTTGTCGTCCCATCCCTCGATCTGCAAGTACGCGCTGAGCAACTCGATCACCGGCAGGTAGCTCGTCGCCTTGCCGTAGGAGGCCGATGCGGCCTCGAGGATCCGGCAGCTCTCCATGCGATGCGAGTGCATGAACTCCCAGAGGAGGCGGGACTTCCCCACTCCCGGCTCACCGACGATCGCCACGACCTCGCCGCGTCCGGCGCGGCTCTGCGCGAGCGCCGCGTCGAGCCGCTCGATCTCGCCGGCCCGACCCACGAACGTCGTCAGACCGCGGCCAGCCAGCACCAAGCGGGAGCGCGCCGTCCCGGCTCCGGTCAGCTCGTAGACCTCGACCGGCTTCCCGAGGCCCTTCACGTTCACCGGGCCGAGCGACATGGCCTGCACGTAGCCCTCCGCCAGCTGCAACGTGGCCGCGGTGATCAGCACCGACCCTGGTCTCGCGGCTTGCTCGACCCGAGCCGCCCGATGCGTCGGCTCTCCGACGGCCGTGTAGTCGATGTGCAGGTCGCTCCCGATGGAGCGGACGACGACTTCGCCGGAGTTCAGACCCACGCGAATCTGGGGGAGGACGCCTTCCTGACGACGCACACTCTCGCCGTACCGCTTGACGGACTCTTGCATCCGCAGCGCCGCGTAGCAGGCCCGCACGGCGTGATCTTCGTGGGCGAGAGGCGCGCCGAAGAGCGCCATGATTCCGTCGCCCATCACCTGATTGACGGTACCCTCGTAGTAGTGCACCGCCTCCATCATCTGTTCGAGGATCGGGTCGAGGATCCTTCGCGCCTCTTCGGGATCGCGGTCGGCGAGGAGCTCCATGGAACCCTTGAGATCGGCGAACAGGACGGTCAGCTGCTTGCGCTCGCCTTCGAGCGCAGTCCTGGACGTCAGGATCTTTTCGGCGAGGTGCTTCGGAGTGTAGGACTCGGGCGCGGCGAAGCGCGTCGGAGCGGACCGGTCGAACGGGGCCGCACACTGGCCGCAGAACTTGTTGTCGGGAGGGTTGCTCGCCCCGCACGACGGGCAGACGGAGGCGAACGGGGCCGCGCACTGGCCGCAGAATCTTGTTCCGGGGGGATTCTCGGCCTGGCACCGGAGACACTTCATGCCGGAGCCTCCTCGACCATCATGTCATCTCCGCACTCTTCTAGCCTCCCGCTGGCCGCATCGCCCGTGCACCGCCGGCCGGGCTCGCCCTTCGCGAGCTGGGCGGAGAGCTCTTCGATGGAGAGGGACGGCAGGCTCTTGTCGGAAGGGTCACCACGAAGGGTGTCGAGCCGATTCGCTGATGGCCGTCTGACCTAGCACATAGCGTGAGCGAGGGCACCGCTGGGCGAACGTCGAATGTTCTAGGCGATCGCCCAGCGCAGATAGATGCTGCCCGCGGTGAACCCCGCACCGAAGGCCGACAGTGCGAGGCGGTCGCCGTACGTGAAGCGCCCGCGTTCGTTCCACTCCGAGAGCGCAATGGGAATCGTCGCGCCCACCGTATTTCCGTAGCGATCGAGATTGATGATGACTCGATCGAGACCGAGGCCCAGCCGCTTGGCCACCGCCTCGATGATCCGCCGGTTGGCTTGATGCGGGACCAACCAGGCGAGGTCGGCGACCGCCACGTCGTTGCGCTTCAGGATTTCCTCGGTCACTTCGGCCATACCGATGACGGCGGCCTTGAACACAGCCGGCCCATCCTGCACGATGTAATGCCGTCTCTCCGCGAATGAAGCGGCGCTGGCGGGCTCGACGCTCCCCCCGGCAGGGATATAGAGAGATAATTCCCCCTCACCGTTCATGTGACAGACGTGGTCGAGAATCCCGACCGACTCGTCCTCAACAGGCTCGATCAGGACCGTCCCGGCGCCATCACCGAATAGCACGGAGGTGGCCCGATCCTTCGGATTGACGACGCTGCTCATCCGATCCCCCCCACAGAGCAGCAGCCGGCGCGCAGCACCCGTTTCCACGAGCTTCGTCGCCACGATGAGCCCGTAGACGAAGCCCGAGCAGGCCCCGGCCAGGTCGAAGCCCCAGGCGTGGATCGCCCCGAGCTTTCGCTGGACCACTGCAGCCGTTGACGGGCACAGTCGATCCGGTGTCATCGTGGCGACGATGATGCAATCGAGGGCCGCCGGCGCGATGCCACGGGCATCGAGGCAGCGGCGAGCCGCCGGCACGATCAGGTCCGACGTGCCGCCCGCGGACGCGAAGCGGCGCTCGACGATCCCGGTGCGCGATTGGATCCACGCGTCGGTCGTGTCCAGCTGCCGCTCGAAGTACGCGTTGGCGTAGACGTCGGGCGGTAGGTAGTGGCCCGTCGCAGTGATCGCAGCGCGCATCATGTCCCCCGTGGTGGTGGAATGCCAACGTTTACGACGATGGTGAGAGCGGGCGTCGCGATCTGGGTGGTGTCACCTGGGCCTCAGTCTACACGAGCGCCGGCCGGTCACGAGGCTCACGGTGAAAGCCAATCCGCGGCAGCTGGAGCCGCCGTCCGCCCGTGCTCGTCTGGACGCGCTGCCGCTCCCCCGAACCCGAAGCCCCGGACATCGCTTGCACCTGACGACGTCATACGGTCCAATCGTTCGATGGTCGGTCCGACCTCATCGTCCGACGGTAGTCAGGATCTGCCTGCCTTCACCGCCGACCCTGCTGTATTGTTGCGCGTGCCCCGGGCCACCTATCGGCTCCAGCTCGGTCCTGATCTGACCTTCGATGACGCGGCTGGCCTGGTACCGTACCTCGCAGCGCTCGGCATCAGCGACTGCTACATTTCGCCCTTTTTCGAAGCCAGCTCGAATCGCTCGCATGGCTACGATGTGTCTGACCACGGCCGCTTTCGCGCCGAGCTGGGGGGCGAGACAGCCTTCGGCCGCTTCGCCCAGGCGCTCCGGCACCACGGCCTGGGCCTCCT
Source organism: Candidatus Rokuibacteriota bacterium (assembly GCA_003220535.1). Classification (GTDB taxonomy): domain Bacteria; phylum Methylomirabilota; class Methylomirabilia; order Rokubacteriales; family CSP1-6; genus AR31. The sequence continues at coordinate 21,433 of QHSU01000093.1, read as the reverse complement.
CATCGATGTCGTGCCGAACCACATGGGGATCGCCGCCGGCCGGAACGCCTGGTGGTCCGATGTCCTCATGCACGGAGCTTCCTCGCCGTACGCTGCTTTTTTCGACATCGACTGGATGCCGGTGAAGGCGGAGCTGGCCAACAAGGTGCTGTTGCCGCTGCTGGGCGACCAGTACGGTGTCGTCCTCGACAGGGGAGAGCTACGCCTGCAGCTCTCCGATGGACGCTTCACGATTCACTACTACGACACGGTTCTGCCGGTGGCGCCGCGGACGTACGTCCAGATTCTCGGTCACCGGCTGGACCAGCTCGAGGCCGCGTTGGGGTCCGAGCACGCGGCCTTGCTCGAGCTGAAGGACGTCTACCAACTGCTGCTCACGATTCCCCACCGCACGGAGACGGATCCCGAGCGGCTGGCCGCGCGCCATCGGGAGACGGAGATCGCCGACCAGAAGTTCGCGAGGCTCCTGGAGACATCGGGCGACGTCCGCGACTTTATCACCGAGAACGTGCGGCTCTTCAACGGCACCCCCGGCGACTCGCGGAGCTTCGATCTCCTGGACGGGCTTCTCCACGACCAGGTCTACCGGCTCGCCTCCTGGCGTGTCGCAGGGGAGGAGATCAACTACCGACGCTTCTTCGACATCAACGAGCTGGCGGCCATCCGGATGGAGGACCCGCGCGTCTTCGCGGAGACACACCGACTTATCTTTCGCCTCGTCCGCGAGGGCATCGTCACCGGACTCCGGATCGACCACCCCGACGGGCTTTACGCCCCCGGCGAGTACTTCCGCCGCCTCCAGCGCGCCTGCTATCTCGAGACCGTGCACGGGAAGGTCGCCGCGGAAGCGGTCGCCCACTCGGCCGCCTGGCGCGATCGCACCGTGCTCGAGCGCTACGATGCCATCCAGCAGGAACGAGGGGCATCGTTGCGCCCCTTCTACATCGTGGCCGAGAAGATCCTCGCCCCAGGCGAGCGGTTGCCCGATCACTGGGCGGTCCTCGGCACCACCGGCTACGAATTTCTCAATGTCCTCAATGGCATCTTCATCGATCGCCAGCAGGCTGGCGCTGCGGAGCGGATTTACATGCGCTTGCTCCGCCAGCGGCCTTCCTTCCCCGAGATCGTCTACCAGTCGAAGCGGCTCATCATGGAGACGTCCATGGCGGCCGAGCTGAGCATGCTCGGACGTCGGCTCGACCGCATCTCGGAGAAGCATCGCTCCTCGCGTGACTTCACACTGGCCAGCCTGACCCGGGTCCTGCGTGAAATCGTGGCGAACTTTCCTGTCTACCGCACGTACGTCGGCGACCGCGGCGATGGCCCCGGCGAGCGCGATCGCGAGTACATCGGGCGGGCGGTGGCCGCCGCCAAGCGTCGCACGCCGACCGTGGACGTCTCTATCTACGACTGGATTCACGACCTCCTCGTCTTGAAGTTCCCGACGTGGGCGGACGAGGCCGATCGCGCCGAGCGCCTCGACCTCGTGTTGCGGTTCCAGCAAACGACCGGCCCCGTCACCGCCAAGGGATACGAAGATACGGCGTTCTACCGCTACCACCGTCTGGTGTCGCTCAACGAGGTCGGCGGCGACCCCAGCCGCTTCGGTACCACGGTCGCCGAGTTCCACGCCTCCAACGTGACGCGCCAGGCGTCATCCCCTCACGCGCTCTCGGCGACCTCCACTCACGACAGCAAGCGGAGTGAGGACGTAAGGGCACGCATCAACGTGCTGTCAGAGATCCCAGGTGAGTGGCGCGCGAGGGTCGGCGCCTGGCAGAACCTGAACCGCAAGCACCGCGTGGTCGTGGACGGACAGGCGGTCCCCGGTCCCAACGAGGAGTATCTGCTCTACCAGACGCTGGTTGGGGCGTGGCCGATCTCGCTCGAGCGGTTGCAGGCCTACCTCCTCAAGGCGATCCACGAGGCGAAGGTCGAGACGAGCTGGATCAACCCCGCCACTCGCTACGACGAAGCCGTTCTGAGCTTTGCGGAGGCGGTCCTCGACCCCGCACGATCCGCCCCGTTCCTGGCCGACTTCACCCGGTTCCAGACACGGGTCGCCACCTTCGGCGCTCTCAACTCGCTGGCCCAGGTCCTCGTCAAGGTGACGGCGCCCGGTGTGCCGGATTTCTACCAGGGGACGGAACTGTGGGACCTGAGCCTGGTCGACCCGGACAATCGCCGGCCTGTCGACTGGGCGCTCCGCCGGCGACTGCTTGACGATCTCGTGAAAGAGATCGAAGGCACCCAGGGTTCGGCTGGGCTCGCCCGGAGCCTTCTCAAGACCCGCGAGGACGGGCGGGTCAAGCTTTACCTGACTCGACAGGCACTGGCCTTCAGGCGCGCGCGGGCTGCTCTCTTTGAACGCGGAGAATACCGGCCGCTGGAGGCGCAGGGCCCGCTCGCCGAGCACGTCTGTGCCTTCGCGCGCGTCGCCGATGGCGAGGTCGCGCTGACAGTCGCGCCACGTCACCTCGCCAAGCGGCAGATCGACGACCCGCTCCTCGGTCCGGATTACTGGGGGAGCACCTGGCTGCCGATCCCGGACGATCTCGGAGCCCGCTTCAGCAACGTGCTGACCGGCCAGATCGTGGAGGTGGGACTGACCCCCGAGGGTCGCGGCCTTGCGCTCGGGCGCGCGCTGGCGAGCTTTCCAGTCGCCCTGCTCGAGACTGCGCCGTGATGGCGCGGCGCCTGTTCACGTCTCTCCCCCTGGGCCTGGAGGTCGAAGCGTCCGAGCTGATGTCGATGCCGAGCCTGGATCGAACCCCTCGCCGACCTCGGGCCACCCTCGCGTTGATCTCCATGGCCTTCGGCCTCGCCGCCGCATCGGGTGCGGCATCCCTCGGCCTGTCCGCGGATCAGCAGCACCGCCTCGCCGCCGGCGAGGTGGTCGTGCTCGACACACTGCCGCCCGGCGCTAGCAAATCTTCCGGTGGCGGAACGGCGGTCGGCCTCGTGCGGGCCGCCCCGGAGCGCGTGTGGCCCGTGCTCGTCGATTATCGTGGCCATGCCCGGTACTACCCGCGGGTGGTCAGCGCCGAGCTGGTGGAGGCCGATGCGCAACACGCGCTTGTCCGGTACGTGGTGGGTGTCGGTCCTTTCTCCTTCGGCTTCCACATGATCAAGTACCCGAATCCGGTTCGGCGTCGGATCGAATGGCATCTCGACGCCAACCACGCCAACAATTTCTTCAGGGAGAATACTGGCTACTGGCAAGTGGACCCGGCCGAGAGCGGCAGCCTGGTTACCTACGCGATGGCCGTGCGTACCATCCTGCCGGGCTTTGTCACCCTCGGGGCCGAGCGGGAGAGTCTCGTGGACACGATCAAGAGATTGCGGAAGCTGGTCGAGGATTGATTCGGCTTGTGCCGCCAGAGGGCAGTCCGATGAATAGCGTACGGGTCCTGTTCGACGCGCTCATGCTGCCCCTCCTCGCGCCGCTGGCCGCCAAGGACTCGACGCACTTCACCCTCTTCGAAAAGCCGCGCTTCGCCTTCTTCGAGGAGATCCGCAGGTTCCTCCGGGAGTAGGCGGAGGACACGGAGGAAGCCATGGCTCAGCCCCGTCGCGCTCGGATCAGTCGTCGCCGGTTCCTCTCGCTCACCGCCACCGCCGCCGCGGTCGCCTCGGCGACTCGCGTCGCGGCACAACCCCGGCGCACGTTCATCTCGGCGAAGACGACCGAGGCGCCCAGTCTCGATCCGATCATGGAGCAGGCGCTCTCCCGCCAGCGGATCGACCCGCTCTTCTACAACCGCATGGTCGAATGGGGCCACGACGGCAAGCTCGAGCCGGCGCTGGCGGAGTCGTGGAGCACGAGCGGCGACGGCCGCACGTGGACGTTCAAGCTCCGCCAAGGCGTGAAATTCCACAGTGGGCGCGAGCTCGTCGCCGACGACGTGAAGTTCACCTACGAGCGCATCCTCGACCCGAAGACGGGCTCCGGCGGGCGCGGCTACCTGAGCGCGATCGACCAGATCGAGACGCCGGACAAGCACACCGTGCGAATCGTCACGAAGCTGCCGACCGCGTCGCTGCTCGCCGGCATGGCCGGGGGCTGGTCCGCCATCGTGCCGCGCGACGTCGTCGAGAAGGGTGATCTGCGACGGACCGCGGTCGGCACCGGCCCCTTCATCCTGCAGGAGTGGGTGCCCCAGAGCCATCTGAAGGCGAGGAAGAATCCGGACTACTGGGACAAGGGCAAGCCCGGCGTCGACGCCATCGAAATCAAGGTCATCCCGGACGAGGCGAACATCATCGCGCAGCTGCGCACGGGCAACATCCACCACGCGCTACTCGAGGACAACAAGAACTACCTGCTCGTGAAGGACGACAAGCGCCTGCGCGCGCTCCGCTCACCGCGGCTCGGCTTCGACATGGTGAATATCAACCACGGCCGGAAGCCCTTCACCGACGTGCGGGTCCGGCAGGCGCTGAGCCTGGCCGTGGACCGGGCCGAAGTGCTCCAGGCGGCCGCTTCAGGTCTCGGCTCGGTCACCGGCCCCCTCACGCCGGCCATGCGGCCATGGGCGCTACCGGCCGAGGAGTTCAAGGAGTGGTACACGCCGAATGTCGAGCGCGCGAAGAAGCTCCTCGCCGACGCCGGATTCCCCACCGGCTTCAAGACGACGCTGAAGGTGATTCCCACCTTCCCCACGATGGTGGCGGGTGCCCAGGTAATTGCCGCGCAGCTCAAGAAGATCGGCGTCGACGTCCAGATCATCCAGGAGGAGTACGGTGTCTGGATCAAGGCGATCATCAAGCCCAACTTCGACTTCGATCTGACGATGAACGCGACGACCGGCGACGCCGACCCCGACTCGCTTTTCTACCGCCGGTTCCACTCCTCCGAGAAGCAGTGGAACAACGACGGTGACCCCGACATCGACGCGCTGCTCGACCAGGGCCGCGCGGCGCTCGATCCGAAGAAGCGCAAGGAAATCTACGACAAGGTCCAGCGGCTGATGGTGGACAAGGCGATCCAGATCTGGACGTTCTCCCCCGACTCGATCGACGTCACCCAGGTGTCCGTCCAGTACCAGCAGCATTTCACGACCAACTACTACGGCTTCCGCACGGTCAGGCTCGAGCGGTAACACGGCGCCGGCGGCGAGGACCTAGCGAGACGACGGGGTCGTGCGCTGGTACGTCGTCGTCCGGATCCTATCCATCTTCCCGGCGCTGCTGGGCGTCAGCGTCGCCGTCTTCCTGCTGGTCCGCCTCATCCCCGGCACGGTCGTGGACCAGATGGTCGGCACCGAGGGCGCGTACAGCGAGGAGTCGATGCGCGCCCTCCGAAGCTTCTTTGGGCTGGACCAGCCCATCTACGTGCAGTACGTGCGCTGGCTCGGCACGCTACTGCGCGGCGACCTCGGGGTGAGCTGGCGGACCGGGCTCCCGGTCCTCCAGATGATCGTGAGCCGGCTCCTCGTCACGGTCGAGCTCACGTTCGGGGCGATGGTCGTGGCGCTCGCCGTCGGCGTCCCGCTCGGCATGCTCTCGGCGCGCCGCGAGAACACCACGCTCGACCACGTGGTTCGCGTGGCCAGCCTCTTCAGCCTCTCGATCCCGGTGTTCTGGCAGGCGACGATGCTGATCCTGGCCGTTTCGCTGTGGCTCGACTGGGCGCCGGCCGTGGATTTCGTCAGCCCGTGGACGGATCCGTTGCGGAACCTCGCCATCATCGCGCTCCCCAGCCTCGCGCTCGGCACCGCGGTGGCCGCGGTGTTCATGCGCATGACGCGCTCGTCACTGCTCGAGGTCATGCGGCAGGACTACATCCGCACCGCGCGCGCGAAGGGCCTGCCCGAGCAGGGCGTACTGTGGGGCCACGCGCTCAAGAACAGCCTCATCCCGCTCATCACGGTGGCGGGCGTCCAGGTGGGCTACCTGCTCGGCGGCGCGGTGGTGACCGAGGAGGTGTTCACGCTTCCCGGCGTCGGGCGACTGCTCCTGTGGGCGGTGTTCCAGCGTGACTACCCGCTCGTGCAGGGCACGATCCTCGTCATCAGCGGGCTGTTCCTGGTCTCGAACCTGATCGTCGACCTGGTCTACGCGTATCTTGACCCGCGCATCCATTATGGCTGAGACGCTGCGCAATCGGCTCGTCCTCATCGGCGCCGGCATCGTCGTGGCCATGGTGCTGCTGGCGGCCTGCGCCGGTGTCGTCACGCCCTATGATCCGACGGAGATGAAGGTGGCCGACGCGCTCAAGCCCCCGTCCACCGCGCATCCCTTCGGCACCGATCGCTTCGGTCGGGACGTGCTCAGCCGGACGATCTACGGCAGCCGAATCGCGCTCGGCGTCGCGCTGTCGAGCATCACGATCGCCTTCGTCGCCGGCACACTCCTCGGTCTCGTCGGCGGCTACGCGGGAGGCTGGCCCGACCTCGCGATCGGCCGGCTGATGGACGTCCTCTTCAGCTTTCCGACGCTGATCCTCGCGATCGGAATCGCCGCCATGCTGGGCCCGGGTCTCGACAATGCGGCGCTGGCGATCGCCGTCGTCTACGCGCCGCTCTTCAGCCGTGTCGCGCGGGGTCCCGTCATCGCCGAGCGCGAGAAGGAGTACGTCTTCGCGGCGCTCGGGCTCGGCGCCGGTTCGTTCCGCGTGGTCTTTCGCCACATCCTCCCGAACGTCCTGGCGCCTCTCATCGTGCAGGTGTCCGTGAGCCTCGCCTACGCGATCCTCACCGAGGCCGCGCTGAGCTACCTCGGCCTGGGGACGCAGCCGCCGGCGCCGTCATGGGGAACGATGCTGAACGAGGGCCGTACCTACCTCGAGACGGCTCCGTGGATGAGCATCTTCCCAGGCATTGCGATCATGTTCGCCGTCTTCGGATTCAACCTGCTCGGCGACGGGCTTCGCGCCGTGCTCGACCCACAGCTCCGCGGCCGCTGACGAAGAACTTGAAGTCGCGCTCGCCTACGGCGATGAGCCTTTGTCCGGCCCTGTATTGCTTGAGGGATGCACCGGCGCAGCGCTCCAGCGCGGCCATGTGCGCCTCGTCGATCTTGGGGAACGCCACAGCGTGCAGGTCGTCTTGGGTCGTGGCTCAAGGAGGTTGGGCGACTGCACCATGCTCAACCTATTCCTTCTTCAGCTCTGCGACGGAGCGGATCGGCGTGCCGTCGGCGCGGGTGAGCGGCAGGGTGACCGATTGCGAGTACCATCCGGGGATCGAGGCCGAGTGATTCCCCGCGCCACCGGCCACGACGATGATGATGTCCTCCGGCTTCTCGGCGATCCGCAACGTCCGCCGCCCGTCCACGTCCTCGATACAGTTGCCGCGCCATACGCCCAAGACGTCCGCGTTGCTCTGGCCGATCTGCTCGAACGGGATACGGGCGTGCTCGAACAGCGTCTGACGCACCCGCTTCTTGTCGAAGCCCTGGCGCGCCGCGATTGAGGCATGCTCGGGGCCGAGGACGAGGAGCGCTTCCTGGCTCATGAACATATTGTTGGAGCCGGAGACGGCGATCGCCCTCGCGATCGCTTCGAGCATCTCGTAGGCGGTCTTGCTCTTGTCGATGATGTTAGCGGGTGCAGCCCCGCCGAAGGCGGTGACAGTGCTCGTCTCTGCCTCGAAGCCCCGCTCGACGTGAAGCGGCGCCCAGGGGCTGTTCGCCTCGTTCTCGGCGAAGCAGCAGGTGAACTTGGCCGGGTTGCCGAGCGTCGACTTGTCGGCCTGCTGCGGCACGCCGCCGCCGATCGTCGTCATGATCAGCCGAATCGCACGGCCGATAGTCGCGTTGGCCCGGAAGCCCGGACCGAACAAGTTCCCGCGAGCATTGACCCCGATCTCGCGAGCAATCGGTCCGTTGACGATGAGCACCGGACTGGCCGGGTTCGTCGTGCCCTGGATGCCGTAGAGGTTGAACGGCTTGCCGAGGATGGCTTTCACCGCCGTCACGATGACCGGGAAGTACTCCGGCTTGCAGCCGGCCATCACCGCGTTGACCGCCAACTTGGCGATCGTTGCCTCGCCCCAACGCGGGGGCATCGGACCCAGCGAAAAGGACGGGTCGAGATCGCTGAAGGCCAGCATCTGCGCGACCCGCTCCTCGGTCGGTGGCACGATCGGCAACCCGTCCGTCCAGCCTTCGCTGGCGAACCGCTCAAAGATCGCCTCCAGGTCGTCGGCAACCGTGACTCGCTCGCCGACCATGGCCGCTGCGGCAGGCCGGCTCGTATCGGCGGCGGTATGCGGTCCGGCGGTCCTGTTCGCGTACGCTTCCGTCTCGGTGGCAAGCTCCACGATCGCCGCCATCACGGGCTCGGCCCGCTCACGCATCTCAGGGTGCGGGACGCTCACGATCGGATGCGACACGTACACGGCCGGCAGGCTCGGCTGGCCGAGACTCGTCGTGACGATACCGTAGAGCGACCGGAATTCTTCAGTGACGATGGTCGCGGTCGGAACGCCGCGCTTCTCGAACTCGATGCTGTCGTGGACACTCCACGACGTGCAGGACCCTCAGTCGGCTATCCCGTTGATCACCACGTCGCACTCGCGAGCCGCCGCCTCGAGCATCTCGTCGGGCACCGGGAGCGCTGCGGCCTTCTTGTCGTAGCGGATGATCCTGGACACGCCGTGCACGCTCTGCAGCAACTCCTCGACGCGATCCAGGAACGGTCGGGTGCCAGACTTCGAGTTGTTGAGTAGGCCGACGACTCGACCCTCGAGCGTTGGGACGCGCTTGGCCAGCGGCACTGCCTTCCCGGCGACCGCAGCGGCCGGAACGAGCAATTCGATAGTAGCCATGCCCGTGGCACCCTCCCCTTCTACTAATCTAGTTCGTGTCTTGCCGCGGACCCTCGGCTCGAGGAGAAACTCCGCCCCCTGACCCCGGAGGCGTTCGGCCAGCGTCCCCTCCTCGTTCGTTCTATTCGGCCGCCGCCGTCACTCTCGGATGCGCGCGACGATCTGCCTAAAAAGGAACCGTGTCAAGTGGCTACGCACGCGGCATGCACCGGCTTACCTCCGGCTGCCCTGCCCCGGGGCATGGCACCATACTCGGTGGTCGAGGGCTCATGAAGGTCGGAGACACTCCCAGCGAAGCCTAATAGCGGAAGGGAATCGGATAGGGGCGGCCGAAGGGGCGGCCATCCTTGACCGTCAAGACGGGCACGAGCTTCTTCGTGCCCGACTTCTTGTTGTTGCGCGTGTCCACGAACTCGACCGAGGGCCCATCGACGTAATCGAAGATCGCCACGTCCGCAGGTGCGCCGACGGCGAGGGTGCCGAGTCCGGGCACGCGTCCGATGATCTTCGCCGGCTCGATAGTCGCGCGCTGCACGACCTCTTCCAGCGGCAGGCCCAGCGCGAGGAACTTCGACATCACCCACGGCAGCGTCGGATAGCCGGGCGTGTTGATGGACACCGCGTGGATGTCGCTCGAGATCGTGTCGACATGGCAGCCCTGCATCATGGCCGGCTCGCAGACCGTGAAGTCGAACGAGCCACCGCCGTGGCCCACGTCGAAGATCACGCCCCGCTGCTTGGCCGCCTTCGCGGCCGGGATCAGCTGGCCGTTCTGGACGATGTTGTTGCCAGCGCCGCTGTAGGAGTGCGTGAGGATGTCGCCGGGGCGCAGCAGGTCCAGCACATCGGCGAGGCTGCCGGGCGCGGCTCCGATATGGCACATAACGCGGAAGCTCTTGCCCGCCAGCTCGGCGGCGCGTCGCGCGCGGCGGAGCGGCTCGACGCCGTTCTGACCCACGACGTTGTCGGTGATCCGCACCTTGACGCCGAGCACGACGTCGGGGTTCTCGGCCAGCGCCCTCGCGCACGCGTCCACGTTGGCGTAGTCGATGTTCAGCATCTCGCCCGGCGCGAGCCCGCCCGACAGTCCGATCGACGAGATGTGCACGAAGGCGAAGAGCCGCGTGCGCGCCTGGCCGATCACCCAGTGCTTGAGCGCGCCGAAGTTGTTGGCGCCCGCGTCGCCAGCGGACACGCCCGTCGTGGTCGCCGTGATCGGCACCAGCTCGTCGGCGGGCAGGCCGATGGCACCGATGAGCGGACCGTAGTGCGTGTGCAGGTCCACGAGGCCCGGCGTCGTCAGCTTGCCCGCCGCGTCGTAGCGCTGCGCGCTGCGGTCGGCGGCGAGCGGCGTGGACGACAGCGCGGCGATCTGGCCGTTCTTGATCCCGATGTCGCGCTTGCCGCGCAGCCGCTGCGACGGATCGAGCACGTCGGCGTTGGCGATGACAAGGTCGTACTTGAGCGTCGCATCGGCGGGGTCGAAGCCGCGTGGCGTCGGCCCGGCCTGTGCGAGCATGACCGGTGTGGTCGCGGGAGTGCCGGTCAGTGTCGCCCCAGCCGCAAGCGGGCCGGAGGCGAGGAAGTCGCGTCGCGTGAGATCCATGGCGTTCTCCTACTTTCCGCCGAGGCGGACGCTGGACGGATAGCCGCTCAGCTTTCCTCGATCACCTCGGTGGCGCCCCGGCAGACGCCCCAGGCCGGCATCCACGCGCTGTGCCGGCCGTCGCCGCCGGCGACCACAAGCCAGAAGTCATCCGGAGTGGCGACGATCGGCACTCGCGCCTCAGGGTCCGACTCGTCGATCCAGTCGGGCCACGCGCGCGTTCCGTAGTAGACGCGTCCGATGAGCTCGCGCACGGGCAGCCGAACCTCGGCGTACAGGAGCTCGCACAGTTGACGCCGCCCGAACCCGGCGCGCCCAATCTCCTGAGCATGTTCCGGGCAGAGCGCGACGACCACGGGGATGCGGTTGCGCATCTGGTGGAAGATCGGCGTGCCGAGATAGCGCATAGCGGCGACCACCGTCTCGACGACACCCTGGCCGGTGGTCTGCGTTCCCTCGGTCACCGGATAGATGCCGCGAACCGCCACCACGGTGACGGTGCTCGTCTCTGGCGCGTAGCCCCGCGCGACGTGGAGCGGCTCCCAGGGAGAGCGTGCCTCGTTCTCGGCAAAGCAGCAGCCCACGATCTTCCCGGGCCACGCTTGCGTGGACTTCTCCATGCCATCGGGCTTGGCGCCGCCGAGGTTGCGCATGACGAGGCGGAGTGCCCGCCCGATGGTCGCGTTCGGTTTGATGTTGCCGCCAAAGCAGGCGGTGCCGCCGCTGATGCCGAGGCGCCGGGCGATGGGCCCGTTCACGATGATGACCGGCGCAGAACCGCCCGTCGTGCACGCGGTGGAGCCAACGTGGAACTCCGGCTGGAGCGCGGCGCGGACGCTGGCCAGGACGACAGGAAAGTACTCGGGCAGGCATCCTGCCATCACCGCGTTCGCCGCTACCTTCTCGACCGTGACTGTGCCGCGCAACGGTTCCATCTGGCCGAGAACTTCATCGGGCACGCGCTTGGTGTAGCTCAGCATCTCGGCGACGAGCGGCTCCGTGGGCGGAATCACCGGCAGCCCGTCGGTCCACCCTTCGCTTTCGAGATACCGAACGGCCTCGACGAAGTCTCCGCTGATCGTCCGCCGCGCCGCGCGGCCGGTGGCCGCCGCCCCCATCATCGCTTCATGAGCGCCGCGGCCACGGACGCCGCGGCCGCGGCCGCCATCTCCGACACCTCATCGCCGCGACGGCTCGCCAGCGGATGCGCCACCGTCACTCGCGGGTGGTCAGGCAGGCCCAGCGCGGCGGCACGCGCCACCGCGGCCGACTCGAACGCCTCCGTCACCACCGTCACCGCAGGCCGCCCTTGCTGCTCCATCTCGACGCTGTCGTGGAGACCCCACGTCACGCACGACCCTCAGTCGGCGACGCCGTGCACCAGGGCGTCGCAGGATTCCGCCAGCCGGGCCAAGATCTCGGGCGGAGTGGGAATGCTGGGGCTCGTCTTCCGGTAGCGCTCGACGCGCTCGATGCCGTAATCCCGAGTGAGGATCGTTTCGAGCGTGTGAAGGAACGCGTCGGCGTTGTGCTTCGAGTTGTCGATGAGGCCCAGGCGAGCGCCTCGCAGCGACGGCAGGCGCGGAGCCAACCCGAGCTGGCGCGCGACGTCCTCGGCGGCGGGGTGAACGACGATCATGGGATGCTCGCTCATCGGAGTTCCTCCGTGTGACGCGTCGACTCCGGAGAAGTATAACAGCCGCGGTTCGTAGCGCGCTTGAAGGCGGGGCGGCGTGCTCTTCAGCACGACCACGCCGTCAGCTGTATCACAAGTGACGACACGCCGTTGGATGGCTGTCAGCGCGCTGCTGACGTGACCTCCGGCCTCCAGTCCTTGCTCTGGTGGATGCTGTGAAGCCGTGGTATGACGCGCAGAAGAACCGAGACGTCCTCGACGGAGGAAGACCCATGAATCTCACTCGTCGCGATCTGCTGGCCGTCGGTGGTCTCGCCGTGCTCGGCAGGTTTCTGAAACCCGCGGCGGCGTCCGCGCAGTCGCCGAAGCGGGGCGGGACTCTGACCGTTCGGGGCTGGGACCCTCCGCTCTTCGACCAGATGCTCCAGACCGCCTACCGGGTCCAGATTCCGATCACGTTCACGCACAGCCGGCTCGTCAAGCACAAGGCTGGACCTGGCGTCGCCCCGACGACCTTTCAGATCGAAGGCGATCTCGCGGAGTCGTGGAGTCAGCCGAACGAGATGACATACATCTTCAAGCTACGCAAGGGTGTCCGCTGGCATCCCAGGCCGCCAGTCAACGGGCGCGAGCTCACGGCCGAGGATGTGCGCTACACGGTGGAACGGTTCCTCACGGTCAAGGGCAACCCGACGGCGTACATGCTGAAATCGGTCGATCACGTCGAAGTCGTCGATCGCTACACGGTAAAGTTCGTCATGAAGGAGCCGTTCTCGTGGCTGCTCGACGTCCTCGCCAATCCGATGGCGATGGCGATCGTCGCGCGCGAGTGCGTCGAGAAGTTCGGCGACCTCAGGAAAGCCGAGGCCGTGATCGGGACCGGGCCGTGGATGCTCGACAGCTATCGGCCGAACGTCGGGCTCACCTTCGTCCGCCATCCGTATTACTTCGTTCCCGGCTTGCCGTACATCGACCGGGTCGAGTACGTGGTCGACGAGGACAACGCCTCGCGCATGGCCGCCTTCCTCGCCGGCAAGTACGATCTGGGATGGGAGTTCCCCGGCAGCATCAACCGGACGGACTGGGTGCAGATCAGGGAGACGCTCAAGCAGAAGCGGCCGAATCTCCGCACGGCTGAGTTTCCCAGCAACGTCGAGACCCACATCTCGATGCGTACGGACCAGCTCCCGTTCAAGGACGTCCGCGTCCGGCAGGCGGTCTCGCTCGCGATCGACCGACAAGGGATGATCGACACCTCGTTTGAAGGCGCTGGCTCCTTCAACGCCGCCGTGCCGGCGGGCCTCACGGACTGGGCTCTGCCGATCAACCAGATGGGCGAGGCCGCGAAATATTTCCGGCACGACCCGGCCGAGGCCAGGCGACTCCTCGCCGCGGCGGGACACCCGAACGGCTTTGCCGCCAGTCTGTGCTTCACGACGTATGGGTCGACCCTCCTCACCGACAACGCCCAGCTCATCCTCAAGTATCTGAAGGACGTCGGCATCAGCGCGAAGCTCGACCAGCGCGAATACGGCGCCTTCATCGCGAGCTGCTACTTCGGAAAGTTCGACTCGCTGACGTACGGCCCGCAAACTCCGTTCCTCGATCCCGACAACTTCCTCTTCGGCATGCACTATCCGGGGGAGGCGAAGAACCAGAGTCACGTCGACGACCCGATCGTCACCGACATGCTGATCCGTCAGCGGCGTATCTTCGACGTCGCCAAGCGCCGGGAGGTTATCCACGACCTGCAGCGCTACCTGGCCAAACAGCAGTACTACGTCCAGATCCCGTCGGGGATCTACGTTGCCGTTTGGGACGGTGCGCTCAAGAACTACGGGCCAAACCTCGGCTACGACTACGGCGGCCGACTCGTGGCAGCCTGGCTCGACCGGTGAGGTTATTCAGTAGGCCTCGTGAGCTGGAGATCGGAGCCTTGCCGCGCCATCCCAACTGCAACCCGCCCGATGCCGACCATGAGTCGAGCCAGGTGAAGGAGGCGTGGGACTGCCACCTTAAACCCCGTGGGCCTTTTCATGACGAGCGGGTGATTTCGCACTCCACAGAAACGGAATGAATACAGTCAGAGCACCCGCGCGCGCCTTGGTCATTTCCGAGAAGGCCCTGGCGAAGTTCTCCGGCCCTCGCGCCTCAACGAATTGAAGTCGCACTCCCAGCGCCCGTGCCGCGACTTCTGCTCCCTCCAGCATGTCCTTTTCCGTGCGTTCCCCCTGGCCACCTGGCTGCCAGAGGGCAGCGACCCGACTGACGCCCGGGACGGCCTGTTTGAGCTGTTCCAGACACTTGCCGACTAGCTCCGGGGAAAAGAAGGCCAACCCCGTGACATTGCCGCCCGGCCGCGCAAGGCTGGTGACGAGGCCGCTCGCAACCGGGATAGCAACAGAGACAATGGGGAGTGTCCTGGTCGCTTGCTTGGCGGCGAGGGCGGCGACCGTGCTTGGGGCCACGATGACATCAACCTTGAGCGCAACCAGTTCGGCCGCGAGAGCGGAGAGCTGCTCGGACTTCCCCTCGGCAGATCGGTATTCGATCACGAGGTCGCGACCCTCGACGTAACCGAGGTCACGGAGTTCTTGGAGGAAGGCCTCTCGCAGGTGCGGGGAAGCGGCCTGGTCGACCACCAGATAGCCTATTCGAGGGACCTTGGCAGCCTGCTGAGCCTCGGCGGCGAGCGGCGCAAGAACGAGGCTGAGAATGACCGCGAGCCCGATCAGCCGCATGGGCACCTCGGTGGGGGACGGCTGCCGGGGAGTCTAGCCGAACGCCAAGATGCGCACCAGCGCCCCGGCCTGGATGAGCACGCGCTACTCGATGACCTGGTCGGCCCGCAGCAATAGGGTCTGCGGGATTGTGAGGCCGAGCGCCTTGGCGGCCTTGAGGTTGATGACCAGCTCGAACGTGGTGGGTTGCTCGACGGGGAGGTCGCCGGGCTTGGCGCCCTTGAGGATCTTGTCCACGAAGAGCGCGGCCCGACGATAAAGGTCGACCAGGTTGGCTGCGTAGGAAATGAGGCCGCCGACATTCACGGCTTCCCTCAGGGCGTAGATGCCAGGCAGCCGGTTCTTGGCCGCCAGATCGGCGAGCCGCGCGAAATACGAAAACATCAGCGGGTCCGTCAACACGAGGAACGCTCGGGCCCGCTCCCGGACAATAGTCGCGAACGCTCCGTCGAAATCGCCTGGCTCCCTGACCGGGACGGAGACCAGAGTCACGCCGAGCTTCCGCGCAGCATCCTCGATCCCTTTCATCTGGGGCGTGTTCGGGGCATAGGTCGGATTCCAGCGCCAGTCTCGCAGCGCGGTCCCGAACGAGGGCTGAATCGGGTTAAAACTTTGCGGGCTGGTTTTACACGTCCTATGCTGCGGCGAGAGATACCACGGGGCTGGGCGCGCTGGGGGCAGACGAAGGTGAAAGCGCGGCGGGAGGCCGCAAGAAGCAGATGATCCCTCGCTCGTGTTTACCGTAGATCTTGACGCCGACTCCTACGATCTGCTCGCACGCGCCGTCCGCACTCGCATCGAGCGCGGCCTCTACACGTCAATCACCGAAAGAGCTTGGCACGTCCTCCGAGACGCCGCGCAGCAGGGCCCTCCATGGCGCCTTTCGATGGAGCGTGAGGAGGCCGAGGCGCTCTGCGATTGGTTCGAGAAGACGTATGATGTCGTCAGTGCGCTCGCCGACAGGTGGCCAGACGCGAACAATGTCCTTGATGCGGCGCTACGGGGCACGCGGGCTATGAGCGCGGCCATACCGTAGCTCACTTCCTCTTCGACCTGCAATAGGCGAGGCGAGATCCCCTTGGTGCCGTAGCCGCGAGAGACGATATTGAGCGCCGCCTCGCGCGGGCACAAACGACCCAGTCTTGAACCCATGACGGTTGCCGCGGACCGCCGTGACGTCGACCTCAAGATGGATGTCCGACTTGTCGGGCGGCGGTCCCCAGCTCCCTCCTTCTGGATCCGTTGGCACAGCCTGGAGATACACCGGGGCGAGCTTCATCCCGTGCAGCATCTTCGGTCGCCCAATCGAGATTTCGTCCGCAAACGCCAACGCGGGCGTCCCCAGCGCGAGAAGTAAGAGGCCTGCTGAGACGGCGCCGGGCGGCCATGGTCGAACAGCCGCGAGGGCCGTGGCGAAGAGGAGTCTTCTCCACAACTTCACGGCTTCACTCAGGGAGAAGCGCGATTCGCAGACGGGTCGAGAAACTCGGATCGGCTACAAACTTGGCGCTGTACGGCTTGAAGCCCGGCGCGACGACCCAAACGGTATGTCGGCCGGGTGCGAGCGGGAAGGCATGAGCCATCAAGTGCGCCGCCAAGCCGAACGGACGACCGTCAAGGAACACCTGAGCCTCTAGCGGCAGAGCGTCCACGATGAGAAAGCTCGGGCCCTCGACGGTGGTGGAGGATCCGAAGTGCCGAATCGCGCCGAAGCCACGTACGCTCCTCACCTCACAGTGCTGGCTGGAGCCCCTCGCGGCCATGGCCGAAGCGGAACCGGCCTTCCCACCACTTGCCGCCGTACCTCCAGCGGCGCCGGTCGGTAGCCACGGGATGACAGCGACGGCTGCTAACGCGATGGCGAGGAGAATCCGTTTCATTCAATCACCTAGTCTGCCCGAATGCCAAAGCACCCATGCACACTCAGCTTAGGCCATCGCAGCCGGAGCTGTCACGGCGACAGCCGAGGTGCGCAGGGAGAATGAGACGAACAGTAGAGCCCTTATCGGCGGTTGCCCTCCTCGGCAGTCGATCGCTTCACGGCGATCCGCTCATGCGCGCCCCAGCTCCGCTCCTCGACGACAGCGGGCTGATCGACCCTCCGAAACCGAGCATGGGGGCTCTTGCCGCCGGCGGTCGTGCGCCCGATGACTTCCCACTCTCTCGGGCTTCTGCTCGGGACGCCGCCTCGGCATTCGGCGACGGTTAGGGTTCGGGTGCATATTCTCCACGGAGCCTTGTGTTAGCAATTCTTAACAGTTTCTCGCGCGGCCTGGCGTGGGTACTCCGCAAGGGCTAACGAAAGCTGACTTTCCGGACGTGGCATTCCGATTGCCTTCTGTCCGTTCCCAATCTTCTCTGTGGCTTGGTTGTAAAGGAAGCCGACTGGGGCACGAGCAGAAGGAGGTTAACGATGCGGTGCATTTCACACGTGTTGGTCCTCATCGCAGTCGTGATGCTACCGACGTCAGCGACCTACGCCATACCAATTATCTTCGTGGCTGATCTCAATGGTGCAAGCGAGGTTCCCCCAAGCGGGTCACCGGGGAGTGGTCACGCCACGGTGGTGCTTGACACGACGGCCCTAACCTTGCACGTCGACGCGACATTCAGCGGTTTGTTGTCGAATACCACGGCATCGCACATCCATTGCTGCCTGCCTTCCCCTGGGGCGGCTATGAATGTCATGGTCGCCACCGCAGTTCCGACCTTTCCTGGGTTTCCCCTGGACGTCACCGCTGGCACGTACTCTCATGACTTCAGTCTGTTGGATTCGGCGACCTACAACCCGGCCTTCATCACCGCCCAGGGCGGTACGATCGCCGGCGCCGAGGCCGCGTTGGTCGCGGGAATCGAGGCCAGGGAGACTTATCTGAACATCCACACGACATTATTCCCAGGCGGGGAAATCCGCGGGATCCTTGCCACGCCCGAGCCTGGAACGCTCTTGCTCCTCGGCTCCGGCCTCGCCGGACTGATGGGCTTGAGTTGGAGACGACACCGCCAGTAGCAAGAACGGGCACGATTCACTTTCCCCCTCGACCCGCGCTGGTCCACGGTGTCGGGGAGGCAGCGCGTCGGACAGGCGACCTCACCGTGCGGTATCCTGCCGGTGATGAAGCGCGGCGGTCTCGTCAGGGCAGCTCTGGGGCTGCTGCTCGCTGGGTGCGCGTCGGGTGGAAACACCTGCGATAGAGACAAAACGCGCGGATGGTTCTCGGGCTGGGGTAGCGGTGGCAGCAGCGCGTTCACATTGGGGGTGCGGCGCACTTGGGATGAATGCGACGCGCGTTTGAAGGTCCGGAGCCGACAGACACCGGAACCCTCCTCTATCCCATCCGCAGAGTCGCCGTCGGAGCCAACGGCGCCCCGTTAATC
The DNA here is from genome assembly GCA_003220535.1 of Candidatus Rokuibacteriota bacterium. Lineage (GTDB taxonomy): Bacteria > Methylomirabilota > Methylomirabilia > Rokubacteriales > CSP1-6 > AR31. Next base: position 3,301 of record QHSU01000093.1, on the reverse strand, counting down.
AATGATGCAACGCGGGAACGCTCAGCGCGTGACGCTTAGCGCGCGGCTGTGGCCCGATCCGGTGAAGAAGTGTCCCCGACGAATTTCACGCTGTCGCCCCTTCACGACTTCAGGGGTAATCACCCAGGTTCCTCGGCAGCTGGCGCTCACCACCTTGCCCGCGGTCTGCGTCGAGACGATCGCGGTGCCCGCTGCGCCGATTCCGCCGAGGATGCAGAAGGTCGCCTTGAACGGTACGTATACCAGCGTCCCCAGGGCGGCTCCGGCCCCATAGCCGACCTCGGCAGCGGGGCTGCTCGATGAGGAGGCGGCCCAACTCGGCGTACTCGCACCCACCAGCGCCATCGCGAGAAGCAGCACGAAGATGTTCCTCATGGGAAAGAAGGCGTCGAGGTCTACGAGAAGGTCTTCCGATCACTCCGACCGATCGATTTGCAAGATTGAGAATTTCTCAGATAGCGCGACGTCAACACCAAAACGGTCGACCGTCGGACGTGATCCAACAAGTAACTCGCCAATCAACCCGAGTGTGCTGAGCGGCCCCACGTAGCGGGTCGACTTGCTCAATTCTCGCGATATTCAAACCTCGGTACTGATGCAGTAGTACTTGGCATCGCCTCTGCACAGGGCCTGGCGCAGGAAGATCACTCGCGTACGTCGGCACGTCGGGCACTGACGCCTCGTGAAGAACACGTGGTGAGTGGTAGAGCTGCCCGCTTCCGGGAAGCGGAGCTAGGAGTGGCCTATGAACGTGACCGAGCACCAGGGGTGGCTGATCGAGTCGCGATCCTATAAATCGGACGGCAGTCGCTGGTGTCCGAGAGCGCTGGTGAGCGTCTTCGAAGGCAGAAGGTTCTACATGCACGACGTGCTGGCGTTGCTCAGTGTGACGTTCGATACTGCGCGGGACTCTGATGACTACGCCGTCAAGATGGCGAAGACGTGGATCGAGGACGACATCCGCAAGCGTTGCCCTCGACACCGCCTTGACAACCTCAAGGTAGATGCGGATGAGGCCGCGACCGCCTCGACGGGCCAAGGCCGTGGCGTCGGGATGGTGGCGAAGGTGCCCCAGGGCTTTTGGAGGCAAGACCTCATGGAGAACCGACGTTCTATCGACTGAGGATGGTCCCATGGATCTGGACGTTGTTCGCTTCGTCATCCGGCGCAGACTCCAGAACGGTCGTCTGCCGCGTGGCAGAATGACGAAAGTTCAGGATATTCCTGGCGGCGGACAAATGTGCGACGCCTGCGGGCGAACGTTACGTCGGATCAGATGGCGATGGTGGGGGCCACCTCGGAGGGCGGCCGGAGGATCCGTCAGTTCCACGCCCTCTGTTTCCGGATTTGGGATAACGAGAGGCACCAGCTTGATAGGCGCACGAGGTAACTCGGCGCGGCTACGAGAACGTGCATCTTATCGCTCTGCCGAGTCGAACCGGGCAACCAGACATTGTTCTCGAACGGCCAAACGCCCTTGTCAGGCAGGGTGTCCGCTCTCAGCGGCCAGCGCATCGGTCTTCGCGGCCATGATGAAGTCGTTCCGGTGGAGGCCCCGAATCTTGTGAGTCCACCAGGTCACCGTGACCCGCCCCCACTCGGTGAGGAGGGCGGGATGGTGACCCTCCGTCTCGGCGAGGGCGCCGACCCGATTAGTGAAAGCCAGCGCGCCGACGAAGCTCGGGAAGTGGAAGACGCGCTCGAGCCGGGCGATCCCGTCGCGCTCCAGCAACTGCCAGCCTGAGACCTCGCGCTTAAGCTCCGCGATCTCCGCCTCGGTCACTCGGGGCGAGTCGCGGCGGCAGGCGACACACCGTTCACCGGTCAGCGCACCCATCGAGCGCACCCTCCTCCGAGCGCACCCTCTTCTCGGGGCTCAACGTCCTTTGAGGAGACCGAGCAAATCATTCGTGGCCTCCAGGTTTCTCCCTGCGCGCCAGCTATGCTCACCGGATGCGGTCTTCGGGGACCTCGACGCGCTTGATGCCCTTAAAGCTGAAGAGCAATTCGACGAGGTACGTAGGCGGCTCGGCGGAGACCCGTTGGACGATCGTGCCGAGCGCCTCCTGCACGTTCTGGCTGAAGGTGACGCCCTTGATCGTGAGGCCGCTAAGGTTCACCTTTACGCGCTGGTTCGGCTCAAACACGCCCACGCCTCCGCAGGATCACCTGGTTACCGCGGGAACACGGCACATCGGAGCGGAGCGGACAATTCAGCCTCATCGGGACCCTTCTTCTCGACTCGAGGGATTTCAAAGGTATGGTAGGCGTGGCAGGCGACATCCGCAACGGAGGGATCGTGCAACGGCCTACCGAGTTGATCGACCGCAGCAACAACTGGGGGGACGGTGAGACAGAAAGCCGTCGTGACTTAGCGGCGCCCTCGCATCGACGGGGCAACGTAGGTGCCTCCGCGAGGAGTGGTACTCGGAGCCGCCACGTTCGGCGAAGACGGCGACCCCACTGGCGGAGGTGGCGCCGCACCGCCTGTCCCTGGAGACCCCACCCCTGTGCTGCCGATGAACTGGAAACTCTTGGTTCCTCCTATCTCCGTCTCCTCATCGGGCGGTCGTAGGCGGTAGTAAGCTTGCGCCTCGCCACCGGCCCAAAGGCCTCGCCTAGCCGCCCGAGCACCTTGTTCTAAGCCTAGAAAGTACTCTTGATACCGGATGTTCGGGGGATATGTCGCCGCCTCCGCGTATCCTTGGTGGACGAGCTCCGCGTTGACGAACTGCTTGCCGATGTACACGTAGGCCAGGAGCTGTCTATAACGGTCCCGCGGTTGCGCGTCAAGAATCAGGGTTACCCACTTCCCCTCGACGAGCTGCCGATTCGCCTCCCTGGCGATTCCCTCATACGGCTCCCGGCCGAGTGTCGGATGAAGGATTTCGGGTCGGCGAATACCGATGTACCGGACGGTCTCGATCCGGTTGCCGACTGCCACGTATAGGGCGTCGCCCGTGGGGACACCACTGACGTATCCAAGCAACCCCTGGGCCTGGGCTCCGGCGGCCACCGCCATGAGCGTTCCCGTGAGCAGCGCTCGGACCAGGAACGTCTGTCGGCTGATACTCATTGAATCACCTCATCCGCTCTCATCAGCAGCGACTGCGGAATCGTCACCCGAGTGCCTTATACTCCTCCGGACATTCTCCTGACCAGGGGACAGAAAAGAGGAGGCAGAAGAGGGGAAGAGGCGGCCGCACATGGCGGCCAGGGGCTTGCTGACCAGAGGACCGCCGAGTGCGGAGCCCTCGGAGGCTCACGCGAAGAGTGTCCCAGTCGGCAAGAGAACGGTGCG
>QHSU01000058.1 GCA_003220535.1 Candidatus Rokuibacteriota bacterium | reverse complement strand
ATATGCAGCTCTACCGCGTGCCATCGTTCGGATGGGGCGACTACGGCGTGAGCATGGCGCTCGACAAGGCGCCCTACAGCGACGCGCGCGTCCGCCAGGCCCTCTCGATGGCCATCAACCGTGATGTCGTGGCGGAAGTGATCAACCGAGGCGATGCGGCACTGTACGGTCCGTTCCCGTGGGCCCTCGCCGGCTACACCAAGCGCACGGACTATACGTACGCCAGTCTCGGCCCCAACTATCAATACAGCGCCAAGAAGGCCAAGGAGCTCCTGGCCGCAGCGGGGTATGCCAACGGCTTCGACATGGAGCTGGAATGGGCCGAGTTCCAGGGATGGACGTTCAGCGAATTCGTTCAGCTGATCGCGCGATTCTTCGGCGACGTGGGCGTCCGCGTGAAGCTGAAGCAGCTGGAGACGTCGACCTGGCTGGCCAAGGCCGCCGGCGTCCAGCCCTTCCCGCACACGCTGGCGGCCTTCAGTCCCATCGGGGCGGGGCCGAGCTTCATGGACTGGGTGTACTTGCGCTACCATTCGTCGTTCCCCCGGACGATCAACCGGGAAGGGATCAGCGACCCGAAGCTGGACGATCTACTCACCACGTGGCGCCTGGATCCCGGGGAGAAGCGGCCAGCCATCCAGCGCGCCATCTGGGATCACCTGCGCAAGAACGTGTACCGCATCACGACGATCGTGCCGCCGCACTACCGCATCGGTCAGGCGTACGTCCACGCGGGCGCGAACCCCTATTGCTGGTTCCCGGGCTACTGTTCCTATGAAGCCAAGACAGCGTGGATGACGGAGAAGGCGCCGAGCCGGAAGTTCGAGAAGTTCGCTCAGTAAAGCAAGGATGCGGACGTACATCGCGCGCCGCGTCCTGCACGGGCTGCTGGTGCTGTGGCTCGTGTCCCTCGTGGTCTTCTCGCTCGTGCGCATCCTGCCCGGCGACGCTGTCATCATGCAGCTCGACCAGGCCGCCGCTCCGACCCTCGAGACCCTGACGCGCGCCCGCCGGGAGCTCGGTCTCGAGCGCCCGTTCCTCGCCCAGTACCGCACCTGGATCACGGGCGCCGTGCAGGGCGACCTCGGCCGCTCGCTGATCACCCGCCGCCCCGTGACGCAAGAGCTCCTGAAGCGCATCAACCTGACGTCCCACCTGGCCGTGATGTCGCTCATCGTCGCCATGCTGATCGCGCTACCGATCGGTATTCTCTCCGCGGTGAAACAGGACACCACGAGCGACTACGTGGGCCGCTTCTTCGCCATCCTGGGCCTGTCGCTCCCGGACTTCTGGCTCGCCACCGTGGTCATCACGTTCCTGGCGATCTGGGTCCAGTGGATCCCGCCCATCGGCTTCGCCCCGCTCTGGGAGGACCCCGCGCGCTGCCTGAGCCAGCTCCTCATCCCGGCCCTCATCATCGGGGCGCGGCTGGCGGCGGTGTCGATGCGGATGACGCGCTCGTCGCTGCTCGAGGTGCTGCGGCAGGATTACATCCGCACGGCGCGCGCCAAGGGTACGCGCGAGCGCGCCGTGATCGTGCGGCACGCGCTGAAGAACGCGTTCATCCCGGTCGTGACCGTCATCGGCCAGCAGTTCTCTGTGCTGCTCGGGGGCACCGTGATCGTGGAGTTCATCTTCCTACAGCCGGGCGTCGGCAGCCTGATGCTCGACGCCGTTCTGCTGCGCGACTACACCTTGATCCAGGGCGCCGTGCTGTTCTTCGCCGCGGTGATCGTGGTGACGAACCTGCTCGTCGACCTGAGCTACGCCTGGCTTGATCCGCGAATCCGTTACCGCTGACGCCGCGCCGGCCGCCGTGTCGCATGGGGGGCCGGGGGCGCCCTTTGCGCTCCGGGGTTTGTGGGGCGCGGTGTGGCTGCTCGTGCGGCGCAAGCCGCTTGGCGCGGTGAGCGCGGTGATCATCCTCGGGCTGGTCGTCGTCGCCATTCTGGCGCCAGTGCTGGCGCCCCGCGACCCGTATGAGTTCAATCTGAACGAGCGCGGGTTGCCGATTCGCATGCAGGCGCCCACCGTCGCGTTCCCGTTGGGGACGGATCCGCTCGGGCGGGATGTGCTGAGTCGGATCGTCTACGGGGCGCGGGTATCGCTGATCGTGGGGCTTGCCTCGGTGATCATCGGGACTCTGCTCGGCACCGTGCTCGGGCTGGTGTCCGGGTACTGGGAGGGGACGCTGGATCAGGTGATTCAGCGAGGCGTCGATACCACCATGGCGATTCCGGGGATCGTGCTGGCCCTGGCGGTGATGTCGGTGCTGGGGCAGAGCCTTACCAATATCATTCTCGTGATTGCGCTGGTGATCGCGCCCGGGGCCTCGCGGGTCGTGCGGGGCACCGTGCTCGCGGTCAAGCAGCATACGTTCATCGATGCGGCGCAGGCTTTGGGGGCTTCGCCGGGGCGGATCGTGGCGCGGCATGTGCTGCCGAATGTGTTCGCGCCGATTCTGGTCATCGCGACCGTATGGCTGGGGAATGCCATCGTCATCGAGGCGGCGTTGAGTTTTCTGGGGCTGGGAACTCCACCGCCGACCCCGACCTGGGGGGCGATGTTGAGCGGGGAGGGGCGAAGGAATCTGGAGACGGCGCCCTATCTCGCGATCTTTCCGGGGGTGGCGATCAGCATCGTGGTGCTGGCGTTCAACATGCTGGGCGACGCGTTGCGCGACCTTCTAGATCCTCGGCTGCGCAGTCGCTAGACGGCGCGTCGTTCCCGGGCGCTACTTATTCGGGGCGGGAGCCGTCGTCTCCCCCACCTTGAAGATCTTGGCGCCCACGGCCTCTTCCACTCGCGCATCGCGCATCCGGAAGAGGCTGACGCCGTAAGTCCGGTCGGTATGCGGCCCGGCCTCGAAGGCGCCGCGGACCCTGTAGATGCGGAGGGGATCGTAGAGGATCTTCACGCCCTTCGCCGCGTACACGTAGACGGTTTCGTCCTGTCCGACCGGCACCTCACAGCAGTAATTGCCCACGGCCGAGACGCGGCTCAGCAAAAAGAACGAGAGATCAGGAGGACCGGCGGGAATGATGAATCCCTGGATCTCGACCTCTCTCCCGTTGTAGGACTTGATCGTCTGGGTGACCTCGAAGTTCGCTCTGAGCGAATCGACCAGCTGGGCAAACGTCAGCCGAGGAACCTCCCCGCCGTGTGCCGACCCACCGAGATGCAGGCACGCCAGCCCGAGGCAGGCGGCCAGTGCTGTGTGGAGTCTTTCCATCGCCCCTACCTTAAGACAGTGGCGCAAGATTCTCCGCCACGTCCGTTCGATACGCCAGGACGGCGGGCAGCAGTCCTGCCAGGGCGCCCAAGAGGATGACGCTGCCGAAGACCACGGGTTCCAGCGCACTGATACGGAAGAGGCTCATAACGAGTCCACCTCTCGCGGCGAGCACGGACGCGCCGATGTAGGCAACGCCGTGTCCGCCCAGGATCCCGGCGGCGCCTCCGAGGCTCGCGAGAGTGCAGGACTCCAGCAGAACGATGCCCAGAATGGTCGCCCGGCTAGCGCCCATGGCGCGCATGGTGGCGATCTCACGTTTCCGCTCGAGGGTGGCGCTGTAGAGCGACACGAACAGGTACAGCAGCACGACGATGGCCACAGTAGCCAGGATCACCGTGAGAACCTCCTCGGCCAGGCTCAGGAGGTTGAAGATGCCGAGCAGGACAGCACTGGGGAAGACCGCCTGAGTTTCGGCGGAGACGTTGAGCCCCCGGTGCAGGCTCGGCAGGTCCGACATGCGCTTGGCCCGAACGAGGACGGCGGTCAGCGGCTTGACATTCATCTTCCTGGAGACTTCGTTCATCTCCCAGAAGCTCGCGAGGGAGAAGAAGATGGCCCGGTCATCCGCGCTCCCCGTCGATCGAAGGATACCGACCACCGTCAGGGGATACTCGGCGAGCTCCTCGCCCTCATAGAAGCGATCACCGATCCGCAAGCCCGTTCGGCGCGCCGCTTCAGCGCCGAGCACCGCCTCGTAGCTCGGCCGCTCGGGGGAATCGTCGCGGAAGAACCGCCCTCCGGACACCTCGAAGACCTTGCGACGCCATGGAAAGGCCGCGAAGTACGCGCCGGTCGTCGCCACAAAGCGAAATCCCTGATACGCGTCTCCCAGCGCAACGGGCACGGCGACCTCGATCCGGGGATCGTCCCGCAACTGTCGATAGGTGCCGTAGAAGATGTTGGGCGTCGGCACGTCCATGCGAAAGACGACGTTGAGCACCAGCTGCGTCGGACTGCCCTTGGCGCCGACGACCAGACTGTAGTCGGTCGTGCCCTCGGTGAAGCCCTCTTTGATGCCCCGAGCGAGGAGAGCGCTGGCGATGACCAGGCTGACCCCCAGCGTGAGGGAAAGGGCCGTCAAGGCGCTGGTGACGAAGCGCCCACGGAGATATTTCAAGGCGACCGTGAGGATCGTCAACGGTGCTCCCCGACGCTCGTGCGGTACGCGGGGCGATTGATCCGGGTGATGTCGACGACCTGATCGCCCGCGCCGAGGACGGCCTGGTCGTGTGAGACGATGAGCAGGGTCTTCCCTCCCTCCCGACAGACGGTCAGGAATTCTCCGAGCACCTCCCGGGCGGTGTCGGCGTCGAGGCTGGCGCACGGCTCGTCCGCCAGGACCAACGGGGGATTGTTCGCCAGGGCGCGCGCAATTGCGACCCGTTGCTGCTCCCCCCTCGAGAGGTGCTGCGGCCTGTGGGAGAGCCGCGCGCCCAGGCCGACGCGGGACAGAATCTCGACGGCGCGTCGACGCTGCTCGCGCTTCGCGATGGCGTCGGCAAACATCATGGAGAGCATCACGTTCTCGAGTGCCGTGAAGGCCGAGAGCAAGTTGAAGGTCTGGAAGACGTAGCCGATGTGCCGGGCGCGGAAGCGGTCACGCCGCGGCTCGGATAAAGCAAAAATATCCGTGTCGTGGACCGAGATCGTCCCGGCGCTGGGCACCGACACGCCGGCGATGAGATTGAGCAGCGTCGTCTTGCCCGAACCGCTCGGCCCCGTCAGGACCGTATAGCTTCCGACCGGAAGCGCCCACTCGGCGACGTTGAGCGCTTCGAGCGACGCCTCATCACCCAGAGGAAACGACTTCTTCACTCCACGCATGATGACGGCGAGCGGTGCCTGGGTCATTGGAGGCCGCGTTGCGGCGGAACGCTGCGGGCAGGGCGTCACGCTGGACGCCCCACCCGCGATCCCGCGTTACCGGATGGCGATCGGATTGACCGGCACGCCGATACCGCCCCGCAACAGCAGCGGGCCGAGGACGAAGAGGAACTCGTACGCCCGGTCCTTGGCCAGCTCGTCGAGATTGAGGATCTCGAGGATGTAGGCGCCCCGGTTCCAGACGAAATCGGCGTGCAGCGGCAGCGCAAGAAAGCCGAAGGCCTTTCTCGTGTACTGGGGTTTCGCCGGGAATCCCCATTCCACCGCCGCGTTGTCTGCGCCGATGGCCACGATCTCCATGTCGTTCAAGAACTTCAGACAATCGGGTCCGACCCCTGGTTGTGGTTGATGCCACTTGGTGTGCGCGGCATCGAGACGCCCGGCGGAATCGGGTTCGTCCCACGTTTTCCGCCATCCCGTCCGGACCAGCAGGACGTCACCCTTTCGGATCTCCACGTTCTGCGCCTTCGCGGTGTTCTGGAGATCTTCCAGAGTGATCCAGTAATCGACGGGAAGGGGGTCGCTGCCCTTGTACTTGGCGACGTCGAGCAGGACGCCGCGGCCGACCATGAACTGGACACTCGCCGCGTCACCGTGCGCAGTGTCGACGGGCTTCGGGGCCGGCATGTTGTTGTAGAGCGCGTTCTCCCGGTAGATGTGGGCGAACGTATCCAGATGCGAACCGGTATGGTTGTGCATGAAGGTGAAGCTTGCGCCGACCTGATAGCGCTTGGGGTCGAAGGCCCCCGACGGCGAAGCCACGCGATCGTACCCGTCGCGGTCCTGCATGATCTGGATGCCCATGCGCTGCGGCGTGATCACTCGAGGAACGTCAGCGTGGAGCTCCTCGCCGAGGGCATAGACCTTCCCCTGCTTCACCAGTCCCGCGGCCTTCACGATCATGTCGGGGGTGATGTAGTTGAGCATGCCGCGCTTGTCGTTCTCCCCCCAGCGACCCCAGTTGCCGCGCTTCCCCCACTTGCCCGGCACCGTCCAGGGCGCCGGCTCGTTCGCGAGTTTGTCATCCAGGGGGTACTGCGGCGCTTGCTGGGCAGTCGCGACTCCGAGCGACCAGAAGCACACGCCGACGGCCAGGGCCCCCAGACCTACGAGCAGAGACTTCAGGCATTGCATGGCATCTCCTCCTCGCGACGCGTCTCCATCACGGTGCGCGCCATGCGTCCAGTTCCTTGGGATGGCGGTTGGCTCCCAACTGGACGCAGTTCTGGGGTCCGCCGCCGCTCGCGCGAGGTCGTGTATGCCTTGGGATTTTTCCTCGGAGCCCTCGGCTACTTGTCGATCCACGAGCGCGCGATGGCCGACGCCCCGTAGCCGTCGGTGCGCCGCAGGACGCTGGCGCCCACGTTGCGCAGGTGCGGCTGGGAAACCAGGAAGCCGCCGTCGTACGCCATCCACATCCGGAGCACCTGGTCGTGCTCCCGATCGACGACCTTCTTGGCGATGACGCGCTGCTCGGCGCGATCGGGCGTCTGTCGGAGCTTCGTCACCAGCTCGTCGAGCACGGGATCGCTGACGCGGAAGAAGTTCTTCGTGGACTTGGAGTGCATGTAGACATAGGTGCGCTCGTCGAGGCCCACTGCATGTCCGGACTGGAAGCCCCAGGCCATCCCGTCCCATTGGCCCTCGACGTAACGGCCGTAGTACGTCGTGTAGTCGAGCTTGGTGATCTTGATGTTGATGTTGAGGTTCTTCTTCAGATCTTGCTGGACGAGCTGCACCTGGGATGTCATCTGCGGGAAGTACTCGTAATAGAACAGGGTCGTCTCGAAGCCGTTGGGGTGACCGGCCTCCGCCAGGAGCTTCTTCGCGTCCGCCGGGCGGAACTGCCACCACGGCCCGAGCTGCGCGGCCGTCGGCGGCTTGTCCTGGTAGTAAATGTAGGGGACGCCCCAGCCGAGCATGCCGTGGCCCTCGAACACCGTGTCCACCTGCTTTTGCCGGTCGATGGCCATCGAGATCGCGCGCCGGACCCGCACGTCGTTGAAGGGTGGCCTGTCCTGGGCGAGTGCCAACCCGAACGGCGCCAGCGTGTTCTTGACCTCCTGCACGACCGCCGACGGGTTGGTCTTGCGGACGATCTCTACTTCCGAGAGGCTCGCCACCCACAGGATGTCGCTCTGCCCGGTGCGGAACGCCGCCAGCCGGGTCGCGGCATCCGGCGTCGAGAGGATGACGTACTCGTCGATGTAGGGGCGACCCTTGTCGAAATAATCCGGGTTCCGCGCGAGGACCATCCGAACCTTGCGGGTGTGCTCCTTGAGGATGTAGGGTCCGGTGCCGATCAGGCGCTTTTTCAGATCGCCGTCCTCTTCCAGGACCTCGCGCGGAAAGATCACCGTGACGGGCTCGGCGACGTTGTGCGCGAACAGGGTGTTGGGAGTCTTGAGGTGGATGCGCAGCGTGTACTTGTCGGGCGTCTCGATCCCCTCGACCTCCTGGAACGTGAACGCCTGCACGCCTTCTTTTGCGTAGGCCTCGAAACAGTACTTCACGTCGGCGGCGGTGAGCTCCCGGCCGTTGAGCGGCGGCAGGTTCTGCCACTTCACGCCCTGGCGCAGCTTGAACGTCCAAACGCGGGCGTCGGCGTTGCTCTGCCACGCCTCGGCGAGGTCGCCCTTCAGACTGAGGTCGGTCGTGCCGGCGGCCTCGTCGACGAATGGATAGCGAACGAGACGGTTGCTGGTGAGCGCGGCGAACTGGAACAGCCCGACCGATTGCGTGAGCCGCGGATCGATCACCGGTGGATCCCAAGCCGAGGCCCGCGCGAGGGTCCCGCCTCGTTTCGGTGGCTTCGAGCTCGCCGGGATCCAGTCGGGATACGCCGACCCCGGCTGAGCGGACGCGCTTCCCCGGCGGGCGCCAACGACCAGCGCCGTCATCCCTGCGCTGGTCCATCCGGCGCGCTTGAGGAAATCACGTCGCGTCGCATCCCGGTGACTGATCGGGCGAGGGTCGGTGGCGGGCATGGAGGCTCTCCTTCCCTATCCGAAGCATTGAAGGGAAAAGACCGGCCACGAGTGCGGCGAAGCTCCCATACGCTCCGAGGGAAGTCAATCGGGATCCTTGCCCGCCTTTTGTTCACCGCGCTACCTTCGGCAGGTCAGCTCGGGCCGTGAACCGCCCGGATCGAAACGGTGGCGTCTCATGACGAGCCCAGGCTTCATGGTTATTGCCCATCGCGGCGCCTCGTCCTACGCGCCCGAGAACACGCTGGCGGCGTTTGACCTGGCCATCCAGATGGGGGTCGGGCATCTCGAGCTCGACGTCCATGCCGCCCGCGACGGCCACGTCGTGGTCATCCACGACGAAACCGTCGACCGGACGACGAACGGATCCGGGCCGGTGACGAGCCATGCGTTGGCGGCGCTGAAGCGGCTCGATGCTGGCTCCTGGTTCGGGGGCACATTCGCCGGGCAGCGAATCCCCACGTTCGAGGAAGTCCTCGAACGCTATCAGGGGCGAGCGCACCTCCACACGGAAATCAAGGGACACTCGGCCGATCTGTCGGAACGGACGGTGGACCTGGTGCGCAGGCGCGGGATGGCCGATCACGTCACCATCACCTCTTTCCAGAAGACGCGGCTGGAGGAAGCACGGGCCCATGCACCCGAATTGCCTCGTGGGTGGCTTGTGAGCGAGGTCAGTGATGCGACGATCGCGCAGGCGCGAGCGCTGGGGTTGAGCCAGCTCTGTCCGAGAGCGAACGCGGTGACGCCGGAGCTGGTGCACCGTCTCCATGCTGAGGGGTTCGTCGTCCGAGCATGGGGCGTGGCGACCGAAGACCAGATGCGTCAAGTCGTGGAGGCGGGGGCTGACGGGATGACCGTGAACTTTCCCGATCGGCTCTTGGCGTATCTGAAGAGGTAGTTCCCCTTGCGCTTGCCTCCGAGGAGTGAACAGGCTACTTTCGGCCCATCATTCCGGCCTGCATCGGCCAGGCTCGCTGGAGGACGCGGCCGCCACTCGTTGAAGGAGGCATCCATGCCAGACGACGTCATCATCTCGGCTGACTCGCACATGACAGAACCTCCCGACCTGTGGGTGGCGCGGATCGACAAACCCTTTCGTGACCGCGCGCCGCGGGTCGTCGGCGAGCACCAGGGAAAACCGGGGCACTGGTTCGTCTGCGAAGGCCTGGAACCGCGCTCCGTGGCCGGCACCTTCGCGGCGGGGAAAACTCCCGAAGAACTGGCAGCGTTCCAAAAGGTTGGATACGAGGCCGCACGTCCAGGCGGCTGGGATCCGGCCGAGCGCCTCAAGGACATGGCGATTGACGGGGTGGCGGCGGAGGTCCTCTATACCACGCTGGGTTTCCGACTGTTTGGGCTCACCGATGCATCCTTCCAGGCCGCGATTTTTCGATCGTACAACGACTGGCTGGCCGAGTTCTGCCGGTACGACCCGAGGAAATTCGCCGGGCTGGCGTTGATTTCGCTCCTGGAGGTCGACGAAGGAGTTCGAGAGATCCAACGATGCGCCAGGATGGGACTCAAAGGCGCGATGATCATGGCCTCACCCCCCGAGGGACGGGACTACAGTGAGTCGATCTACGATCCCTTCTGGGCGGCGGCGCAGGATCTGCAGATGCCCCTCAGCCTGCATACCTCGACGGGCCACGGGCGCGAGAGCCGCTACAACGTCAATCGATACATGCGGGCCATGACCCTGCCCCACGAGACCCAGCGCACGCTGACGACGCTGATCTTCTCGGGTGTGCTGGAGCGCTTCCCCGCGCTCCATATCGTCTCGGCCGAGAACGACATCGGCTGGATCGCGCACTACCTGTACCGGGCGGATTTCATCGCGGAGAAGTTCCGTTACACCGACCCGGCGCCCATCAAGCTTTTGCCCAGCGGATACTTCCAGCGGCAGATCTTCGCCACGTTCATGGACGACCCGGTCGGGATCGCCAACTGGTCGTTCGTGGGCCGCGACAACTTCATGTGGGCTTCCGACTACCCGCACACGCTGGCGACCTGGCCTCACTCGCGCGATGTGATCACGCGGGACTTCAAGGGCGTGCCAGACGACGTCAAGTCGAAGATGATCAGCGAGACTGCCGCCAAACTGTACGGGCTGCTCGCGTAAGGACATCCGATTATCGGGCTGGCATGGAGGTGGATCATGGCCGAGCTGAAGCTGATTTCCGCCGATTCGCACGTGAACGAGCCGGGCGATCTCTGGGTCGAGCGCATCGACAAGCAGTTCCGCGAGCGCGCGCCACGCGTGGTGGAGAACCTGCCCGGGCAACGACCGGGAGCCTATCTGATGCTGGAAGGAGTTACTCCCATCCATCTTGCCCAGGGCATGGGGGCCGGGAAGAAGCCCGAGGAGCTCCCGCGGTTCTTCCAGGCCTCGACGTACAAGGACGTCCGTCCCGGCGGCTGGGACCCAGCCGAACGCGTCAAGGACATGGATCTCGACGGCGTCGAGGCGGACGTGATCTACACCACCCTCGGGTTTCGCCAGTTCTGGCTCACGGATGCGGCGCTGCAGCGCGCCTGCTTCCGTGTCTACAACGACTGGCTGGCCGATTACTGTGCGTACGCCCCGAAACGACTGGCCGGGCTCGCCTTGGTCTCGCTCTATGACATCGATGAGGGCGTGAGGGAGTTGCGGCGCTGCGCCAGTCGAGGCCTCAAGGGGGCGACCATCTGGGCCTCGCCGCCGGAAGACCGGCCCTACAGCTCTTCCGACTACGATCCCTTCTGGGCCGCGGCGCAGGAACTCGAAATGCCCCTGAGCCTGCACAGCATCACCGGCATGGGTGCGGAAAGTCGCCTGGCGATCAAGCAGCCCCTGGACCGTTACGTCCGCTCGACCGTCCTCTGCCATGAAGTGCAGCGCACGCTGGTCGTGTTGATCTTCTCCGGCGTCCTGGAGCGGTTCCCTCATCTCAAGTTCGTCTCGGCAGAGAACGAGGTGGGCTGGCTGCCCTTCTTTTTGCAGAAGCTGGACCAGGCCCAGGAAGAGTACCGGTATCTCTACCCGGCCCCGCTAAAGCTCACGCCCAGTGAATACTTCCGGCGCCAGATCTTTGCGACGTTCATCGACGATCGGATAGGGGTGGCCAGCCGCGAGTCCATTGGGGTGGAGAACATCATGTGGTCCTCCGATTATCCCCATACCGTCTCGACCTGGCCGCATTCGCGCCAGGTCGTCGAGCGAGATTTCAAAGGGGTTCCGGAGAACGAAAAGCGGCAGATCGTGCGGGAAAACGCGGCCCAGCTCTATGGCTTTGCCCTGGCCTAGCCAGACCGCGGGGTCCATGACCTTCATGGTTCTGCGCTCATCCTGAAGGCTGTACGAGAGGAGTCGCACAATGGCCATGAGACTCGGCAGTGGCAACTTGTTGTTCGAACCGGTGGAGGGCTGGGAGAAGCTCCCGGAAGGGTGGTCGTTCATCGACGTCGCTGGCGTCGCGGTGGACGGCAAGGACCACGTCTACGTCTTTAACCGGGGTGAACATCCCGTCGTCGTCTTCGACCGCGAGGGCAACGTCCTGAGATCGTTCGGCGAGGGCTTGTTCAGCCAGCGGCCGCACGGCATCCATACCGGTCCCGACGATTCCGTCTACTGCGTGGACGATGGGCTCCATACCATCCAGAAGTTCACCCTGGACGGCAAGTTGCTGATGACCCTGGGCAGCGCCAACCAACCAGCACCCAAGTGGCAAGGCAAACCCTTCAACCGTCCGACCCACGTGGCGGTGTCACGCGCTACCGGGCACCTCTATGTCTCGGACGGTTATGGCAACAGCCGCATCCACAAATTCACCCCCCAGGGCCGGCTTGTCCTGTCGTGGGGCGAGCCAGGCATCGACCCTGGCCAGTTCATCCGGCCGCACAATGTCGTGATCGACAAGGATGACCACGTCTACGTCGCCGACAGGGAGGCTCATCGCATCCAGGTGTTCGACGCCAACGGCAAGTTCATCACGATGTGGAACAACATCCACCGGCCCGACGGCATCTGTCTGGACGCGGAAGGGAACTTTTTCATCGGTGAGTTGAACGGCATGCCGGGGGTCGATGACGCTCCGGGGCTGGGCCACCGCGTGAGCGTGTACAACCTCCAGGGCCGACTGCAGACTCGGTTCGGCGAGCCGGAAGAGGGAGAAGGGCCGGGCCAGTTCATCGCGCC
Organism: Candidatus Rokuibacteriota bacterium; assembly: GCA_003220535.1. GTDB lineage: Bacteria > Methylomirabilota > Methylomirabilia > Rokubacteriales > CSP1-6 > AR31. Next base: position 178,910 of record QHSU01000058.1, on the reverse strand, counting down.
ACATGGTGTCGCAGTGGACTCCCTTGGCGATCTCTACGTGGGCGACGTGGCCTTCACCATCAGAGGCCGCCACATGAATCCTCCGCGGCATCTGAGGTGCTTCCGGAAGTTCCGCCGGATCCGGTAGCGGGCGATCGGCGCGCCCCGTCGGATAGGGACGGTGAGGTCGAGATTGACACCACCGTGTACCGCGCCCACAGTTGGTCCGACGGCTCCGCGAACGCCTTGTGGCGGTGGGAGCCGGGTCACGCTCGATCACGATGGGGCGGCACATGAAGGAGGCCGACAATGGCAAAGGTGCTCAGGTGCGGTGACTTGATGCCGGGCTGCAATGCGGTCATTGAAGGCAAGGATGACGCCGAGGTGATGGCCAAAGGGGCGGAGCACGCCAAGACGGCGCACAAGATGACGGCCATCCCACCCGAGATGGCGGCCAAGGTGAAGGCGGCCATCAAAGAGAAGAATTAGCTCCGGCCGCGAGAGCGTGCCGCGAAACGGTCCACCACGAGCGCTCAGGAGGAGCAGCCCATGACGTCCCATGACCGCCGCGCCGTCGCTCTTGTCCGACTGCTCCTCGTCCTCGCGACCGCGCTGGCGGCGGGTCCTCCTCCGGCGCTCGCCGACCTGATGGTCATCGGCAACGATGAAAAGGTCGTCTTCGACGCCGAGGGCAACCGGAAGTTCGTCGCCCCCGGCAAGGACACCATCTCCATCGTAGACATCGCTGACCGCGAGGCACCGAAGATCCTCATCAGCTTCCCCTTGATGAACTCGATCTTCGGCCCGCCGGTCAACCTCGCCATCACGCCCGATGAGCGGCTGGCCATCGTGGCGAACTCGGTGGAGTGGCTCCAGGACGGGGCAAGCTGGAAGCCCGGACCCGACACCAAGCTCTACGTCTTCAATCTAAAAACGAGTCCGCCCAGCCATATCGGTACCGTCGAGATCGGCAAGCAGCCGTCGGGGCTCGCGATCAACCGGGCGGGGAACCTGGCGCTCGTGGCCAACCGCGCGGACAAATCGATCAGCGTGCTTTCCATCCAGGGCAACGACGTCAAGCTGATCGACACGGTGGCGATGGGCGACGAGGTGGCCTCGGTAGCCATGACGCCGGACGGCAAGCGCGCGCTCGTCACCAAGTTCCCCGCCCACAAGATCGCGCTGCTCGCGATCGACGGGCAGAAGGTCACCTATACCAAGCACGACATGCCGGTCGGGCTCTGGCCCTACAACATCGACATCACGCCAGACGGCAAGATCGGCATCAGCGCCGACAATGGCAACTCCGGCGCGCCGGACGGTCATATCGACACCGTCAGCATCATCGACCTCGAGCACCAGCCACCCCGCGTGATCGACCGCGTGGTCGTCGGCGACGCGCCCGAAGGTTTCGCCATCAGTCCGAAAGGCGACGTGGCCGTGGCCGTGTTGCTGGGTGGAGCCAGCGTGGCGAAGACCATGTGGTTCAATACCAAACGCAACGGCAGCCTGGCCGTGCTCAAGATCGAGGGCAAGAAGGTCACCAAGGTGGGCGAGGTCGAGGTGGGTGGCCTGCCCGAGGGCGTGGTCTTCAGCCCCGATGGCAAGTATCTCTACGTCGGCAACTACACCGACCGCGACGTCTCCATCCTCAAAGTCGATGGGACGAAGATCACCGATACCGGCAAGAAGCTCAAGCTGCCCGGCCAGCCGGCCTCGATGCGCGGCCGGACTCAATAGGCCGGGCCCATGGGCCCGCCCTGTCGCTCGTGCGCGGCGGCGTCAGCGCGCCGCCGGACCAGGTCGCGCGTGAGTCGATCATGGGGCACTGCTCGCGAGTGCCAGAGCAATGCCCGGCCGATCGTCACATGTCTCGTTCCCCTGAGGTTGTGATCAAGCGCGAGACACTGGAGGGGCTCTCGATGGAACGGATGACCAGCCTCGTCGGAACGATCGCAATGGCCGCGGTGATGCTGGCCGCGTGCACGACGACGACGGAGAAGGGCACCGTCGGCGTCGAACGCAGCCAGTTCCTCCTCGTCTCCTCGGCCGAGATAGACCAGAGCGCGGCGCTCGCCTACCAGAAGGTGCTCCAGGAGCAGAGCCCGAAGGGCAACGTCAACCGCGACCCGCAGCAGGTCGAGCGCGTCCGCGCGATCGCGAAGCGCATCATCCCGCAGACCGCCGTGTTCCGGAAGGACGCGCCGGATTGGAAGTGGGAGGTGAACGTCCTCACTTCGCCGCAGATCAACGCGTGGTGCATGCCCGGCGGCAAGATCGCGTTCTACACCGGCATCCTCGAGAAGCTCCAGTCGACGGACGACGAGATCGCCGCCGTCATGGGACACGAGATCTCCCATGCGCTGCGCGAGCACGGTCGCGAGCGTGCGTCACAGCAGGTTGCCACCAGTGTGGGCGCGAGCGCGGTCGGAGCCGTGCTCGGGGTCGGGCAGACGGGCGCCGACCTGGCCGGGATTGTCGGGCAGGTCACGTTCCTCCTGCCGTACTCGCGGATCCACGAGACCGAGGCCGACCGGATGGGCGTCGAGCTGGCGGCGCGCGCGGGCTACGACCCGCGGGCGGCGATCACGCTGTGGCAGAAGATGGCCAAGATCTCGGGTGAGGGCGGGCCGCCGGCACTCCTCTCGACCCACCCGTCGCACGCGGACCGCATCAAGGATCTCGGGGAGTTCTCCCAGCGGGTGCTGCCGCTCTACGAGCAGGCCCGGGCCACGAAGTAGCGGACGGCGCCGCGCCGAGTGATCAATCTCAGGGCGGCGAGAACCATCGGCCTCGGCGCGACACTCGTCGGCGTCCTCTTCGCTTCAGTGCCCGGCGTGCTCGCGCAGAGGCCCGGGAGAGGCGGTGCGGACGACGAGCGCGAGCGGGCCTTCGTCGAAGCGCTGCGACGTGAGGACCCGGCCGACGCCGAGCGCTACGTGGCGCTTCGCGATGCCCGCGGGCAAGCGATCGCCGAGCTCCAGAGCATTCAGGCGCGGTACGGCGCGGCCGGATCCGAGCTCCGACCCCTCTTTCTCGGCCAGCTGAAGGACGCCCAGCGGCGGTACGCGGAGAGCTCGCTTGCCCTCCTGGATTTTCTCGACGCGCGGGATCGGCGCGCGCTGACCCGCTACCAGGAAGAGATCAGCCGGATCAACCGACTCTTGGAGGAGCACACGCGCGGCCGTGCCGAGCTCGAAAAGCTGCTTCGAGGAGAGTGACGGGAGTCAAGCCGTAGGGCGACAGGTGCTAGACTCCTGCCGACCCGGTGTCGCCCATGCCCCCGTACGTGCTCGTATGGCTCTTGTTCATCTTCGCGTGGGCGGCGAACTTCGTCATCCGCACCGGGTTCTCCGCGCTGCTGCCGTCGATCATCGTCGAGCTTCAGCTTTCCTACACGCGAGCCGGCCTGCTCGCGTCGGCGTTCTTCTACGCGTACGTGCTCATGCAAATACCATCGGGTCTCCTGGGGGACCGATTCGGCCGGCGCCGTATCCTGGTTCTCGGCTTGCTGGGCGGGGCGCTCGCGGCGGGCCTCACCGGCCTGGCCGGCTCGTTCGCCGCGCTCTTCATCGCTCGGGCGTTGACGGGCGCCTTCCAGGGATCGCTCTTCTCGAATGACCGCGCCATCATCGTGACCGTCACCCCGCTCGAGCGCATCGGCCTCGGCCAGGGCGTGTCGTTCTCGGGACCCGGTCTCGGTCTCGCCTTCGGCCTCGTCATCGGCGGCTTGATGGCGGAGGTGCTGCCCTGGCGGACCGTCATGATGCTCTTCGGGCTCGGTCCCGTCCTGGCCGCGCTGCTCATCGTCCGGCATGTCCCGCCGCTGGCACCGTCCACGACGCGCGCGCCGGTCGGACAGCGCCTGCGACGTCTCTTCGCCAACGGGCCGCTCTGGGTGCTCGGACTCACCGGATTCTGCACCATCGCCAACCAGTTCATCCTGGCGACCTGGGCCCCGCTGTTCTTCCAGGAGGTGGGCGTCGACGACCTCGGACGCGCCGGCAGCTACGCGGCCCTGCAGGGCATCGCGGCCTCGCTGGGGATGGTCGTCAGCGGGTGGGCCCACGACCGTCTCGTCAAGCGGGGCCACGGGTCGAAGACCGTCATCGTGGCCGGGCTCACCGGCGTGGCGGTGTCGATGCTCGCCATGGCTGCCGTCATCAGTCAGCGATCGATCGGGGCCCTGGCCGTCGTGCTGTTCGTGGCCGCCTTCTTCTGCTGGTCGATCTGGAGCGCGGTCTACGCGCTTCTGGGCCGGATGGTCCGTCAGGAGGAGCTGGGCACGGCGTTCGGCCTCAGCAACAGCATCAGCTTCGTCGGGGCCATCGTCGGGCCGACCGCCACCGGTTGGGCGCGCGACCTCGCCGGCTCCTTCAGCGCCGGCTGCGTGCTCGGGGCGGTGCTGGCCGTCGCCGGCATTGCGCTCGTGTTCGCCATCCGGGTGCCACCTCGAGCCGACGGCATCCTTGCCCCTCGAACGGCACCCGGGTAAGCTCGGCGTCGCCGCCATGCGGGAGCTTGCATGAGAACGCGGGTCGGGTTGCTCCTCGTCGTCGCCCCTCTCCTGGTTCCCGCCTGGTCGCTGGCGGCGGACTTCAAGCTCAAGCTGCCGCCCGGCCTCCAGGAGGACGCGGAAGAAATCCCGGACGACAATCCCATCACCGCGGAGAAGATCGCGCTGGGCAAGAAGTTCTTCTGGGACAAGCGCTGGTCAGCGTCGAGGACGGTCGCCTGCGTCAGCTGCCACCGGCCGGACCACGGCTGGAGCGATCCGCGAACGTTCTCCACGGACTTCGCGGGTCAGCCGACGTCACGGCACGCGCCGACGATCGTCACTCCTGGTCAACCAAGATGTCGTTCGGCCGTCATCGGCATGATGGAGTTCGCCCTGGTCGTGGTGAGCGTGTGACGACGGCGTGCCGCCGCCGAGCTAGTCGCTTCGGGTGTGGTCGCTCTTGTCGCTCTTGTCTCTGCCGCTGATCGCGGCTCGACGCCACTGCCAGATCACCAGCTCCCGCCTGAGCCTGCTCAGCATCCGGCTCCGGCTTTCGCCGCTTGCCGCCGGCACGTGAGTCAGCGCCGGTCGCGATGCCTCACGCCGCCACCGTGAGGTGACCGTCGACAGGGACGGCCACTTCGGCGTCCCGCCGATCTGTCTTCCGGGCTTCGAGACCGCGGAGTGGGACGCGTGGCTCGCGATGTCGGCATCGCCGTCGACTCCAGCGCCGACCGGGGGTTTGGGCACTGCAACGGAGACGTCCGCCTCCATCAGCTCCGCCTCAGAGCCTGGCGGCCCCGGTGACGTGACGACGGCGGGGCGGCGGAGAACATGCGCCTCGCGCGCCGTGACCACGGCGACCCCGACTTCCTCTAGATACCGTCGGAGCGGATCGGCGTTGCCTTGGCCGTAGGCCTCGATGAGCTGCAGCGCAAGACCGCGGTGGACGCTGGCGTTCGGATCGGCCACGACCCGGCGGCCGAGCACTTTGAGCTGCCCGCTCACGCGATGGCGAAGCGTGACCTGAACACTGTGGACGCCCGACGCCCAGTGGTCGGGATCGAGCGGGTCGACCGGTGGGCAATCGCTGACGATCTTCCACGCGGGGCCGAGCTCGCGAAGGGCGAACGCGAGGGCGATCTGGAGGTCTGTCTGAGACAGCATGGATGGCTCGACTAGACCTTCTGCGCGAGCCCGAGAGCGGTGAGGGTCAGGATCGGAAGCACCCGTCTCATGGCGTTGCTCCTTCCGCAGCGTCGCTTCGTCAAAAGCTCGTGCCTCGCCGGGGGTCCCCCCCCCGACGTGGAGCACGCGCGGTGCCATGCGCCCCAATCCCGGAAAGCGTCGAAATATCGGATCACTAACAGCGGTGCGTGTTGGCCAGACTGGCATCCCGTGCGACACGGGCAAACGCCCCTTCTTGACGACCTACCCGCGGCCGGGGCAGGATGACGCCCGAGCCAGGAGGGCTCTCGCTGCGCGCCAAGCCATGATCACCGCCACGGTCCCGGCAGCCACGACGCCGTTAGAGGTTGCCCGCGCGCTGGCGCCGCGCATCCGGGAACAGGCCGCCGCGATCGAGGCGGCCCGGCAGTTGCCCGCCGATCTCGTCATGGACATCGCCAACGCCCGATTGTTCAGGGTCGCGCTGCCGGTGGCGGAAGGCGGTCTCGGCGCCGACATCGTGACCACGCTGCACGTGATCGAAGAGGTGGCTCGGGCCGATGGCTCGACGGGATGGTGCCTGGCGATGGGGATCAACACCCTGCGCCAGAGCGCGCAGTTCGCGCCCGAAGTGCGCCGCGAGATCTTCTTCAGCGATCCGGTCGGGGTGTCGGCGGGGTCGGCGAACCCGCGCGGTCGCGCCGTCGCCGTGCCGGGCGGCTACCGCGTCACCGGGCACTGGTTCTTCGCCAGCGGGTGCATGCACTCCTCCGCGGTGCACGGCGCCTGCAAGGTCTTCGATGGCGACGCGCCCCGCCTGCGACCCAACGGCGATCAGGAGGTGCGGATCGCCTACTTCTATCCGAAGTCGATCGCCCGCATCATCGACACCTGGAACGTCAGCGGCCTGCGCGGCACCGGCAGCCATGACATCGAGGTCGAGGACCTGTTCGTCCCCGAAGAACGCACGTTCTCGGCCCTCGACCTGCGCGCACGGGTGACCGGACCGATGAACCGTATGCACGGGTTCGATCTCGCGGGCTGCAGCTTCTGTTGCGTCGGGCTGGGCGTCGCGCGCGCCGCCATCGACGCCTTCGTCGAGCTCGCCCAGGTCAAGGTGCCGCGCTCCTCGTCCGAGCTCCTGCGCGATCGGGCGCTCGTGCAGGCCAGAATCGGCGAGGCCGAGGCGCTGCTGCGCTCGGGCCGGGCGCTCCTGTTCGACGTCGTCGAGGACATGTGGGAGACGGTGCTGGCCGCGCAGCCCATCACGGAGCGCCAGCGCGCGGACCTGCGACTGGCGATGACGCACGCCGCCCAGAGCGCCGCGCAGGCCACGCACATCGTGTGCGCCACCGCCGGCACCACGTCGATCTTCACGGCGAGCCCGCTGGAACGCTACGCGCGCGACGCCGAGGTGGTCACCCGCCACAATCAGCTGCAGTTCGTGAACTACGAGGCGGTGGGGCGCACCGTGCTGGGTCTCGAATCGAACAGCCCTCTGTTCTAGAGCCAAGGAGAGCGGCGATGCTACTGACCCGGGACGAGATTCATCAGGACAAACGCTTCGGCATGTTGACCGACGCCATCGTGGAATGCGATCAGCCGCGTACGACGGATCTCTTCTTCCAGATGGTGGCGCGGGATGGGCGGTCGCTGTCGGACGCGCTCAGCGTGGTGACGGCCGCCGAGGCGCCGTTCGTTCAGGTGCCGAACCATATCAACGTGCGCGACGGGCAAATCACGCTCATCAACAACGATCACACGATTCTGGGTCTCCGAGCGTCCGCGAGCCTGACGCCGTTCCTGCCCGAACCGTATCGCCTGCTCCCGCTGCTGCAGTCCGTGTGGTACATCCCGGCCGGGCTCGACATCTGGAATCAGCTGCTCGGCAAATATCCCGGCCGCTACGCCACGATGAAGGGCATGGTCGTCCCGCGCCCGAGCTCCGGTCCGGTCGTGTGGAATCAGGAGCAAGCGCCGATCGTGGAGGAGGGCACCGTCGAGGAGCGGCTGCACGCGCACCTGATCGCCACGATGAGCGGCGACGTGCGGCGGTCCTACGGCCTCTTCCTGGGGCTGGCGGCCGACGAGAGCGTCCGCCCGCTGCTCCGCGATCAACTGCTCTTCCTGGGCCTCATCGACGTGCAAGACACGGTGATCGGCCGGAAGGCGCGCAACACCGGTCACAAGGCGCTGCGGGCTCGGGCCGTGACGGACCTCGCCGACTTCATCGGGTGGGAACAGTCCCACGGCGTCTACTACATCGGTGTGCCGGACATGGCGATCGGCCCGCTCTACTATTCGGCCTACGACGCCGCCTGCGTGACGATCACCAGCGAGTTCCCCGATGCCGGGAAGACGCTCAAGCAGACGAATCAGACGCCGCTCGCCCCGACCGAGGTCGAGGAGATGATCCGCCTGCTCATGGAGGCCGACGGCGAGACAATCTGGAGCCTGGTCACCACCCACCTGCGCAACGGCAAGTCGCTCAAGAGCCTCGGCGACGCCATCCAGCTGGGCGCGGCCGAGCTCATCCTTCGCACGACGGTGCCCCGGCAGTTCACCGACGGCCAGCACCCCTTCGACTACTGCAACACGGCGAACTACTGGATGCGGACGAGCGACAACCCCTACCAGCCCCGCGTCCTCTACCTGATGGCAAACTTCGTCAACGACGTGGCCCGCTCCGACAAGCTGGTCTCGTCGGTGATCGAGCGCGAGTGTGCCGGGTTCGACGCGACGGGCCGGACACCGGAGGCGTTGCTCCGAGAGCTCGACGAGGCCATCCTGGCGTTCGACGTCCCGCGCACGACCGCGGTGGCCAACGCGTATCTCGAGTCCGGCGCGGATCGCAACGCGTTTCTGGCCGCGGTCGCGGTGACCGCCTGCAAGTTCCAGGACGATCCGCACAACCAGAAGATCACCCTCTCCGCCTTCGAGGAATACGGCCACAACGCGACGCACCTGCGGGAGCGCCTGCTCCTCGCCGCCGCGCGGCTGCTGGCGGGCTGGCCGAAGATGCCGGGCGAGCGCGATTGCTACGGGCGCTTCATGAAGGAGTGGATCAACAACTAGTCGATCCACCCCTTCACGCGGCTTCGGACGCGGGCTAGCGGAGCGGCGAGAAGGCTGCCGGGACCAGGAGCTTGTTCTCCTGGCGCTGCGGCCGCACGCCCGCCTGCGGCGGCCACTGGCCACCCTTGCGGGATTCCTCGCGGATGCGCGCGCGCTCGTTGACGTCCTTGTAGACCCAGACGTGCACGAACTTGTTCAGCCCGCCGAGCTCACTGGTCCAGCAGGCTGCCAGGGGCGAGAGCTTCTCCCGCGCGGGAACCGCCTTGCCCCACGCCTCCAGCACCGCTGAAGTCTCGCCGGGCAAGTAGGTATAGATCCGCATCTCGTAGATGTTCCCGGTGCCGAAGTCGCGGCTGCCCAGGGGCTGCATAAAGGGCGCCGGGATCATGATGTCGGCTTCCTGCGCGACGATCAAATCCCGGCCGCCGGGAAGCTGCTGCAGGGCGGGGTCCTTCGCCATCGCCTCGCGGACGGCGGTGCGGTGCTGCAGGTTCTCGTAGGGCCAGGCGTGGATGACCTGGTTGAGGGGGCCGAACTCGGTGTGCCAGAAGGCCCCGAGTTTCGAGTGCTTCTCGCGCAGGGGCTGCCGCTTGGTGAAGCGGTCTTCGAATTCGGCCACGGCACCGGTCTTCAGCGTGTAGGTTCTCACCTCGTAGATCATGAGTCCCTCCTATACCCGCTACGTACTCGCGAACGCGGAGTCCGTCAAGAGGTTGCCAAGCGCGAGAAAAGAAACTACAAGCCTTGACGGTGAGGGGGCTGACGACGCAACTCCTGCACGCCAGACCAACGGAGAGGACAGCATGAACACTCGCAGAGAGTTCCTCGAGGACACCGCCGGCGCGGTGGCCGGCATCGCCTTCGTCGGGTGCAGTATGGTGAGCGCCGCGTCGGCCCAGGCGCAGGCGCGGCGCCGGGAAGTGGTGGTGAACGGCCGGCGCGTCAAGACCGTCGACGTCCACGCCCACTGCGCCGTCCCCGAGGCGATGGCGCTCATGGGCCGGAAGGTCGAGCCGCAGACGCTACTCATGTCCCAGGCCTCGGACCGCATCCGGGCGATGGACGAGCAGGGCATCGACGTCGAGGCGCTCAGCATCAATCCCTACTGGTACAAGGCCGCGCGCGACGTCGCGCGCGAGCTGATCAGGATCCAGAACGAGAAGCTCGCCGAGGCGTGCGCCGCGAACCCGGATCGCTTCGTCGCCTTCGCCACGGTGGCGTTGCAGCATCCGGACCTCGCCGCCGAGCAGCTGGAGGAAGGGATCAAGAAGTACGGATTGCGCGGCGTCTCCGTCGGCGGCAGCGTCAACGGCGAGGAGCTGTCCGACCCGAAGTTCCACCCGTTCTGGGCCAAGGCCGAGCAGCTCGGGGTGCTGGTCTTCATGCACCCGCAAGCCGCGGGGGCCGCGGCCGACCTGCAGAGCCGGCTCCGGGGCAGCGGCGGGCTCGAGAACGCGATCGGCAATCCGCTGGAAACCACGATCGCGCTCTCGCACCTGATCTTCGAGGGAACGCTCGACCGCTTCCCCGGGCTGAAGATCTGCGCGGCGCACGGCGGTGGCTACCTGCCGTCGTACGGGGCACGCTCCGACGCGATTTGCGTGACCTTCCCCGACCGTTGCACCAAGGCACTCAAGAAGAAGCCGACGGAGTATCTCCGGCAGCTCTACTACGACTCGATCGTCTTCACGCCGGAGGCCCTGCGCCACCTGGTGGCGGAAACGGGATCGAGTCAGATCGTGATGGGCACCGACTATCCCTTCCCCTGGACGAGGACGTCGGTGGATCACATCCTCGGCACGCCGGGCCTGAGCGACGCCGAGCGCGTGGCGATGCTCGGCGGGACGGCGGCGAAGCTGCTCGGGATCAAAGCGTAGTCACGGGCCGCGGCGGCGTCCCCGACGGGGCGTTGGCGGCCGGCCGCGCTGGGCCGGTGGTGCTAGTTCGGCGGGGCCGCCGCCTTGCGCTGCGCGATCCAGTCGTCGATCCGGGCCTCCAGCACGTCGAGCGGCAGCGCGCCCTCGGCCAGCACGGCGTCGTGGAAGGCGCGGACGTCGAAGCTCGCGCCGAGCTCGCGCCGGGCCCGCTCCCGCAGCTCGAGAAACTTGCGCTGGCCGATCTTGTAGGCGAGCGCCTGGCCCGGCGAGACGATGTAGCGGTCGATCTCGACTGCGATCTCCCGCTCGGACTTGGCGGAGTTGGCCCTGAAGAAGTCGATCGCTTGCTGGCGGCTCCAGCCGAACGCGTGGATGCCGGTGTCGACGACGAGCCGGACGGCGCGCCACATCTGATAGTTGAGCGCCCCGAAACGCGAGTACGGGTCCTGGTAGAAGCCCATGTCGTACCCGAGCGTCTCGGCATAGAGGCCCCAGCCCTCCGAATAGGCCTCGTAGCCGCCGTGCTTTCGGAATTCGGGCAGATCCGGGTGCTCCTGGGCGAGCGCGGTCTGAAGGTGGTGGCCGGGAACGGCCTCGTGGAGCACCAGGGCCTCCATCTCCCACTTGGGCCGGGTGTCGACGGCCGTGAGGTTGGCGTAGAAATATCCGGGCCGGCCCGCGGCGAGCGATCCGCCGTCGTAGGCGCCCGCGCTGCGCGACGCCGCCGCGTGGCCGGGCATCGGCACGACGCCGTAGGGCAGGCGCGGCAGCTTGCCGAAGAGCTTGATCACCTCGGGATCGGCGCGCTTGGCGATCTCGCGATAGCCGGCCAGCAGGTCCTCGGGCCGCGAATAGAAGAAGCGCGGGTCGGTCTTCAAGAACTGGAAAAACGTGGCGAGATCCTTGTCGAAGCCTGTGGCGCGCATGACCCGCTCCATCTCAGCGCGGATCTGCTTGACCTCCTCGAGGCCGATCTCGTGGATCTGTTTCGGCGTCAAACGAGTGGTCGTCGACAGGAAAACGAGATAGGCGTACCAATCCTGCCCGTCGGGCAAGGCGGTGGCCGCCAGCGAGTCACGGCAGTTGGGCACGTACTCGGTCGCGACGAAGTCGCGCAGCCGGCGGAAGGCCGGCAGCACCTGCGCCCTGAGCAGCTTCGACGCTTCCGCCTTCAGGGCGTTACGCGTGTCCGCGGGAATCGTCTCGGGCATCGCCCGGAACGCGGCGAGGAACGGGCTCTTCGCGGGATCCTCGACGAGGATCGCGGCGGTCTGGGCCGGGACGTCGCGAAGCGTGATCTTCGGCGGAGTGATTCCCCGTCGCAGCCCCTCCTTCATCACCGCGATCGTCTGCTCGAGCAGCAGGGGCGTCCCGCGTAGACGGCGGAGCATGGCCTCGTAGTCGGCCGCGGTCCGGGCGGGCATCTGCTCGCTGAGGATCTGCGGAATGTCCTGGTGGATGCCACGCAGCTGACTGACGGGCATGAGCTCCCACGGGAAGCGCCGTCCCTCGAGCTGCTCGGCGACCTGACGACGAAAGAGATCGTAGTTCAGCCGGTCGGCCGGCGAGAGCTTCTCCCGATCGATCGTCGCGAGCGCCTTCGCCGGCAATTCGAGGGCGGCCCTCCGCCGCGCGATCGCTGCCGCCGACCGATCGGTCCAGCGGCCATTCTGGCCTCGGGCGCCGACGTAGGTGGCGTACTCCGGGAACTCCTGAAGCAGGTACTCCGCGTGAAGCTCGAAAAGCCGGTGGAGGCGCGTGTCTTCAGGGGTCTTTCCCGCGTCCGCGATCAAGGCTTCGACGCCGGCCGCGAGGGAATCGGAGGGCGCGGCGGGCGACCGACCCGGAGCCGAGATGAGCACGACCAGGGCTCCTACGCACAGGGCGCGCACACGCATCGGCGCCGGGCGGGATCACACCCTGCGTTGCAAGAAGTCGGTCACGAGCGGCCACACGAGGTCGGCGTAGTGCGGCTGGAAGCCCTCGTTGTCGGGGTGGCGGAAGCCGTGGTTGGCGTCGGAGAAGAAGTGCCACTCGACGGGCTGGCCGTTCGCGGTGAAGCTCTGCCAGAGCGGGCCCTGGATGGCCGGTGTCGCGATGTAGTCCTTGCCCCCGCAGAACACCAGCGAGGCGCACGTGAGCGTTCGCGCGAGCTGGAACGCGTGGCGGGGCCGGTGGGAGGTCTCGGGCTCGTCGCGGACGGAGGGATAGTAGAGAACGATCGCACGCACCCTTGGATGATCGGCCGCGAAGGGGATGAGCAGCCGGCCGCCCATGCAATGCCCGATGGCCGCGGTCCGTGCCGGGTCCGAATTCATCCGCTCGACGAGGTACTGCCAGGCCTCACTCATCTTGCCGAGGAACTCGCCGTCGGAGTGCTTCGCCTGTAGCTCGGCGCCGGCGCCGATGTGATTCGTTCCGAGTAACCCGAACATGTTGAACAGGCTCGGAACGAGGACATTGAAGCCGAGGGCGGCGAGCCGGTACGCATCGATCTTGTAGTCGGCCGTGACGCCGTGGGCGTGGTGCACCATCAGGACGCCGGGCCGCGACCCGGCCCCGCCCGGCTGTGCCGCGTAGCCGGGGATGCCATCCTGCTCCAGCGTGAGCATGCGCGCGACGACCGTCATCGACGCTCTCCCTTCACGCCGCGCGCTCCTTGATCGACACGCGCCAGTGGATGCGGTCTTCCTCGGGCGGATAGTCGCCTGCCGCCTTGTGATAGGAGCAGCGGTTGTCCCAGATGACGATGTCACCCTTGCGCCATGTGTGGCGGTAGCTACCGTCGGGCTGGATCATGTAGCCGGTCAGCTCCTCGATCAGCGCGTCGCTCTCCTGGTCGTCGAGGCCCTCGATTCTCAGGACCTTGCCGGGATCGAAGTAGAGCGCCTTGCGCCCGGTCTCGGGATGGGTGCGGATGATCGGATGGAAGACCGGCGTCCAGTCGCGGTCCTCCTGGTTGAGCAGTGCCGTCGCCTTTCGTCGGCCGCCGTAGGTGAAGACCCCGACCCGACCGTCGAGTCGCTGCTTGAGCCGTTGCGGGAGCGCCTCGTACGCCGCGTACATGCTGGAGAACAGCGTGTCGCCGCCTTTGCTCGGGACGGCCAGTGCGTAGAGCTGCGTCGCCTTGAACGGGTCTCGGTCGTAGGCGCCATCGGTGTGCCATCCCTCGGCGCCCCGTCGATAGATCGCCATGTCGAGCGCGCCGTCCGCCCCGAACTTGTTGACCCCCAGCACGGTGATCTCGGGGTAGTCGGGGTGACGCGTCATCTTCGACGGGTGCGGGCTCACGAACCCGAACCGGCGGCTGTACGTCAAGAAATCTTCGATCTGGAGCTCCTGGCCCGGCACCACGACGACGTTGGCGTCGAGCCACGCCCGATAGATCTCGCCGAAGGCCGCGTCGTCGAGCGCCTTCACGTCGACCCCCTGGATCTCCGCGCCGATCTGCGGCCCGAGGCGTTGAACCTTGATCATCGGTCTTCCTCCTACGCTGATGGACACGAGAGCCCGGCGCCCTGCGCCGAGCGGCACAGGACGTGAAGAGGCTATCACACGAGGCGGGCTCCAGCGATCACGCGCTCGGCACGTTTCCGCGGCCGCGGCCGTGACAAATTCACGCGACGGTGGTTGACACTCGCGTCGGCTGGCACTACGGTGTAGCGCTGGTGGTGCCGGGACCCGGGGAGGCGCAGCGGGCGCCCCGCTCGACATCGGTGGGCCGCCGCATCGCCCCGACGGCGAGGCGGCCGCGTGGTCGCGTGTCCTCGATGGGAGCGCGTTGTGCAGCTCAAGACGCTCAACGGGGATGTGGCAAAGATCGCCGCGCGTGGCGAAGGCCACGCGCGTGCGCTGTCCGACGTCCTGGTCCGCGACACCTCAGTCGCCTACGCATTCATCGCGCCCGCGTTCTTCCTCCTGTTGTTCCTGGTCGCCTATCCCTTCGTCCTCTCCGTCTGGTTCAGCCTGAGCGACGCGCGCATCGGCGAGACGGGGGACTTCGTCGGTCTCGACAACTTCCGCCGGCTCCTCACCAGCGCGATCTTTCTCCAGACGTTGCAGAACTCCATCGTGTTCACTGCAGTGGCGCTGGGAGCCAAGACCGTCTTCGGGATGACGCTGGCCCTCTTGCTGTTCCGGATCGGACGGTTCAAGCGGTTGATCCGGGGCGCCGTGTTGCTGCCGTTCATCGTGCCCACCGCGCTCAGCACCCTGGTCTGGTGGTGGATGTTCGAGCCGCTCTACAGCGTCGTGAACTGGACCCTCAAGAGCCTGCACCTCGTGAACCGCGACATCCCCTGGCTGCCGGACCCGTACCTGGCCATGTTCACCGTGATCCTGGTCAATACCTGGCGGGGCCTGCCGTTCTTCGCGATCACGCTGCTCGCCGGGCTGGTCGCCATCCCGAAGGAGCTCTATGAAGCGGCCGAGTCGGACGGTGCCGGTCCCATCGGTCGCTTCTGCCACGTCACGGTCCCGCTCCTCAAGCCCGTGCTGGCCGTCGTGATCCTCTTCTCGACGATCTTCACGCTGGCCGACTTCAACATCGTCTACGTCCTGACCAAGGGCGGGCCGATGAACATGACGCACCTGTTCGCGACCTATTCGTTCGTGCTCGGCCTGCAAGGTGGGCAGATCGGGCAGGGAGCGGCCGTGTCGCTGTTCCTGTTCCCGATCCTGCTGCTGGTGGTCTTCGTCCAGCTCCGCATGGTCCGCCGGGCGACGACCTATGAGTAACGTGTCGCGCCTGGCGCGGCGAAGCCGGCCGCTGTTCACCCTCTACCTGCCCGTCATGCCGTTCGTCCTCTTCGCGCTGTTCCCCCTCTACTTCATGCTCGTCACGTCCTTCAAGAAGAACGCCGAGCTCTACGACGTCAACGCGGTGCCGTTCCTGATCGGCCGCGGTGTCACCTTCGGCCACTACGAGCTCCTCTCGAAGGACACGCTCTTCTGGAGCTGGTTCGTGAACAGCCTGATGGTCAGCCTGGCCGCGACGGTGATCTCGGTGGTCCTGGGTGTGCTCGCCGCCTACCCGTTGGCGCGCCTGAAGTTCCCGGGCGGGGACTCGTTCGGCGTGGCCATCTTCATCACGTACCTGGTGCCGCCGACGCTCCTGTTCCTGCCGCTCAGCACCGTGGTGGCCCGGCTCGGACTCTCGGACAGCCTCTGGGCGCTCGTCGTCACATATCCGACGTTCCTGGTCCCCTTCTGCACCTGGCTTCTCATGGGCTATTTCCGCACGGTGCCGAAAGAGATCGAGGAGTGCGCCATGCTCGACGGGTGCAATCGGCTCCAGACCATGCTGCGGATCCTGCTCCCGGTGGCGGTGCCCGGCGTGATCTGCGCGGCCCTGTTCGCCTTCACGCTGTCCTGGAACGAGTTCCTGTATGCGCTGGTCTTCGTCTCGCCCGCCGAGCTGAAGACCATGACCGTCGGCGTCTTCTCCGAGCTGATCCGGGGCGACATCTACTACTGGGGCGGGCTGATGGCCGGCGCCTGCATCGGCTCGCTACCGATCGTGATCGCGTACGTCTTCTTCCTGGACTACTACGTCTCGGGACTGACGGCGGGTGCCGTCAAGTAGCAGTGCGCGCCGCCGGCCGTCGCGGGGCTAGGGTCCCGCCGGCCGAGGCTGAATAAGGAGGAGCCCCAATGGCCAGACCCAGCGTTCCGACCGCTCTCGATTCGCGTCGCGTGAGCCGCCGCCAGTTCCTCGGCGCGGCGGCCGGCGGCGCCACCGGCCTCGGTGGCATTCTCGCTGCGGGCAAGGCACCCGCGTTCGCCCAGACCCGCGAGCTCACCTTCCTCACGATCGCCAGCTTCGTCCCCGAGACGGACAAAGAGCTGAAGCGGCAGCTCGACGAATGGGGAGCGAAGAACAAGGTGAAGGTGCGGCTGGATATCATCGCCCACCTGCAGCTGCAGACCAAGAAGGCCGCCGAGGTCCAGTCGCGCTCGGGTCACGACCTCACCGCGCTGGGTCCCGGCCTCGGCGACGCCGATCTCTACTTCGACTATCTGGCCGATCTGAACGACGTCGCCACCGACGTCGCGCCCAAGAACGGCGGGTGGCTCAACCCGAACGACTACCTGATCCGCGGCAAGTGGAAGCTGCTCCCGTGGTGGCAGCCGCCTTTCCCGATGGCCGTACGGACCGACCTGCTGGAGCAGATCGGCGAGAAGAACCCCGACACTTGGGAGGACTGGCTGCGGATCGGCAAGAAGGGCAAGGCCATCGGGCATCCATTCGGCACCGCCATGGGCCACAGCGGCGACGCCAACGTCACGCTGCTCTCGATCCTCTGGTCCTACGGCGGCTCCTACGTCGGCAAGGACGGCAGGACGATCACCATCAATTCGAAAGAGACACGGCAGGCCATGGACTTCGTCAAGCGTCTCTACATCGAGGCCATGGACCCGGAGGTACTGGCGTGGGACGACGCCAGCAACAATCGCTGCCTGAACGCCGGCAAGTGCATCGGCATCCACAACCCGATCAGCGCCTACGAGTCCGCCAAGAAGGACAAGGTCCTGGTGCCGGGGACGCAGAAAGAGATCGCGGAGGTCATCGACCACGTCAACACACCGAGAGGTCCCGTGGACCGCAAGGCGACAACCGGGTTCTGGTGCGTCGGGGTCTGGAACTTCTCGAAGAACCAGGATCTCGCCAAGGACTTTCTGCGCTACCACTTCCAGCCCGACAACCTCTCCAAGTGGGTGGAAGCCGGCCACGGGTTCAATATGCCGTTCCTGACGAACCTGACCAGGCACGCCGTGTACAAGAGCGACAAGCAGTACCGGTTCATTCCCGAGGTCGCCAAGGTGTCGGTCCCGCCCTCCTGGCCTGGTCCGACGACGGCAGCGTCGCAGCAGGTCTGGGACCTCTACATCATCCCCGACATGTTCGCGCAGCACGCGACGGGCAAGATGACCGCCGACCAGGCCATCGCCTGGGCCGAGAAGGAGATGCAGGAGATCTACGCCGGTCGCAAGCGCCGGCCCTGAGCCGGCTCAGAACCAGCTGGCCTTGTCCACCACGTTGCGCAGCGGCTGGCCGGCCAGGAAGCGGCGAGAGTTGTCGAGCAGGATCTCGAAGCGCCGCTCGTCCAGGTGCGGGCCGTGGCCCGCGGTGTGTGGCGTGATGAGGACGTTGGGCATCGTCCACAGCGGGTGCTCGGCCGGCAGCGGCTCCTGCTCGAAGACGTCGAGCCCGGCGCCGGCGATCTCGCCCGCCCGGAGGGCCGCGACCAGGTCGTCGAGCCGCGTCGTCATACCACGCCCGATGTTGATGAGGAATGCGGTGCGCTTCATGCGCTGAAAGCGCGCGCGGTGCATGAAGCCCTCGGTAGCCGGCGTGTGCGGCACGGTGAGGATGACGAAGTCGGCGAGCGGCAGCAGCGAGTCGAGCGCGTCGGGCCCGTCGAGCTTCAGCACGCCCGGCGGCGCCTCGCGACGTCGCGCGTCCACCCCCATCACGTGCATGCCGAAGGCGGCTGCGAGCCGTGCCGCCTCGCCGCCGATCCCGCCCACGCCGACGATCAGCGCCGTGGCCTCGGGCAGGTGGATCACGCCCCCATCCTGGGGCTCCCGGCGCCACTCTCGCCGGAGCTGTCGCGGGATGTAGTGGTGGAGCCCGCGGGCGAACGCCAGGACGAACGCCATGATGTGGGCGCCGATGTGGTCGTTGTAGATCTCGCGGAAGTTGGTCACGACCACGGGGTGCCCGATGAGCGCCGGCGTGTAGTAACCGGCGGGCGGCGCCGCCTGCGGCGCCTGGAGCCAGCGCAGGCGCCGGGCGTCGCGGACCAGCGCGTCCGGCATGGTCCCGAACGCGGCGTCGGCGCCGCCGACGGCCTTCGCCGCCTCGGTCTCGGTCTCGGCGACGACGACCGACAGCTGGGGCAGCGCGGCGCCGAGCTGCGCGGCCCAGGCGCGCGTCGTCGGAGTTTGCGGCGGCAGCATCAGGAGCGTCGTCGGCATCGTCGGCAGGGCTCCGTGTGGTCGATCAGGGGCTGGGGGCCTTGTGCGGCGCGCGATCCTGTGCCATTGCAGGCATCTTACGTCTCAGGAGCGCTGTCTGGGTAGCCATGCGACGGCGACGACACCGGCCTCGGCGACCGCCTCGAACTTCGGGTCTCCCGTCATCACGGTCCCCCCGTGGCTCTGCGCAGTCACGACTGCGAAGGCATCGGCGTACGATATCGGGAAGCGGGCCTTGACGTGGGCCGCCGCCAGCACCGTCGCCCGTGACACTCCGACGACTTCCAGGGGCAGTTGATCCACGGCCCCGAGGGCGCGGCGGGCCTCGACCAGGCCACGCTCACGCTCCGTGATGTAGAGGACTTCGCCGAGGTTGATCAGGGACAGGTACACGGTGTGGCGCTGCCCCTTCGCGCCCTCGAGCACTGACCGGACCCGCGACATCCCCGCCTTGCCCTCCAGGTAGGCCAGGAGCGCGAAGCTATCGAGCACGTACACCGTCGGACTACCGGCCACGCGAACGCTCTCTCCGGTGCTCGGTGAGCAGCGCCCGCGTGAGAGACGTCCGCCCCTTCAGGATGCCGGCGGCCTGTCGGACCGGTTTGGCCATTGCGGGGACGAGGGCCAAGACGCCACCGTAGTCGACGATGGAGACTTGGGCGCCTGGGCGCAGGTTGTACTTCTTCCGAAGGTCGGCGGGAATGACGACCCAGCCCTTCTCGGAGACGGTGACGGACATGGAGCCTCCTCCGCGTTATACGATCTGGTAAAAAAGTATAACAGAGACAATACGCGGGGACGCGGGCAGTCCCTGGCGCATCGCGTCCGATGATATGCTCGGGGGCATGAAACCGCCGAGTCGAGCGATGGTCGTCGCGAGCGTGATCGTCCTTCCGCTCCTCGCCCACGCGGGCGGCTCGAACTACGGCGTGGCGCCGGGCGCCCGTCCCGACGTGACCGGGAAGATCTCCGAGTGGCCGGTGCCCACGCCGCAGTTCGCCCGCGATCCCGCACCCGGCCCGGACGGGGCGATCTATATCACCGTCATGTTCGGCAACAAGATCGCGCGCTTCGATCCCCGCGCCCAGGCCTTCAAGGAGTGGGACCTGCCGGCCGGAGCCCGGCCCCACGGGCTGGTCGTCGCCCGTGACGGCCAGGTCTGGTACACCGGGAACGGCAACGGCACCATCGGCCACCTCGATCCCGCCACCGGCAAGGTGACCGAGCACACAACGCCGTCCGGCGGTGATCCGCACACGCTGATCATGGACGAGCAGGGCGTGATCTGGTTCACCGTCCAGAACGGCCAGCGGATCGGGCGCCTGGACACGCGCACGGGCGCCATCACCGAGTACAAGGCAGCGGGCAATCCCTACGGCATCGCCCTCGACAAGAGCGGGAACGTCTGGTTCTGCCAGCTGAGCGGCGACCGACTCGGGCGGCTGGATCCGAAGACGGGGACGATCACCGAGCTCGTCCTGGAGCGCGGCTCGCAGCCGCGACGCATGGCGGCCGCCCCCGACGGCTCACTCTGGGTCACGCAGTACGGCAACGGCAAGCTCGTGCGTGTCGATCCCGTCGCGCGGAAGGTCGTCAAGGAGTACGCGCTCCCGGCCGGGAAGGATGGCGGCCCCTACGCCGTCACTGTGGACGCGGCGGGTGCGGTGTGGGCCAACGAGATCAAGACCGACACCGTCGTGCGCCTCGACCCGAAGACCGAGCAGTTCCGCGTATTCACGCTCCCCTCGAAGGGCGTCGGCATTCGAAAGATGATCGTCGCCGCCGACGGCCGCCTCTGGTACATGGGAAGCCACAACGGCCGGCTCGGCGTGATCGAGTAGCCGCGCGGCCCGACGGGCTCAGCTCGCGCGGGCGGGCGCCGGCTCGGTCGGCGGCGCACCGCTCGCGGCGCCCGGGGCGACCTCGCCGTCCTTGCGATTCACGACGGCGCCCGGCAAGAGCGGGATGAAGACGAGGATCAGCGCCGTGGTCGCGGCGTTGAGCCACACGAGCTGGTGAAAGACCCAGCCCCGGCTGTCGATCAGCCACGAGCCCATCACGTCCGATCCCCCGAGCGCGAAGTTGCGGGCGCTCATCATCAAGGCGAAGCCGAGGCTCTCGCACCCGGGCGGCGTCGATCGCACCGCCAGGTCCATGAGGGCCAGCTCCGAGCAGATCACCGCGAAGCCGCCGATCGCGTGAATGAACGGCGCGCTGGCGTGGGTGTACCGGAGATACAGCAAGGTGGTGAGCACGTTGATCGTGATCGCCGTCGTCAGGAGCTGCCGGAGGCTGAACCGGCGGCACAGGAAGCCATAGATCATGGCGCCCACGAGCCCGGCCGCGCCCTCGATCGTCTCCATCAGGCCGATGTAGGGGGTGCTGAACCTGAGCGCGTCCGTCTGCATGAAGAGGAGCGGCGTCGTGAAGCCGGGCGTGATGTAGACGAGAGCCAGGAAGCCCCCGCTCGCCCAGAGCGTCCTGGACCTGGCCAGGGTCGCGAGCTCGCGCCGCGCGTTCGCCAACACGTGCCGGTCACGAACCGCCACGGGGCGCTCGGTCAAGACGAAGAAAGTCGCGACGGCCAGGACGATGAGCAGCGCCGTCGCGATGCCGGCCGTCCAGCCGAACGCCGTCGCGGCGAGGTAGCCGCCGAGGATGCCGTTACTGAGCGACACGAGGCTCTGGAGCGCCTGCCGGATGGAGGTCACGCGCCCGGAGATCCCGTACTTCTGCCCGGCCTCCACCATGAGGCCGCCCATCACGGTGCTGGCGATGACCATGAACGCGTTGGCGCCGAACGCGGTGAGCAGAAGCGGCCCGTGGGCCCTAGGCACCACGCCGAGCAGGAACCAGCAGAGCGCCGCCATGCTGGCCCCCAGCAGCATGTAGTGCCGCCGGCGAGTCCCGAACAGCGGAAACGCGTCGGACAGGATGCCGGCGAGCGGTTTCACGTTCCACGCGAACGTCGTCACGAGCATGAACGCCGCGAGCGCCTGGGCGTTGAAGTGCAGCTCGTTCTTCAGGAGAAGCTGGAGCGGAAGTCGTCCGATGACGCCCGGCTGGGCGATGGTCGTGACGAACGCGCCGAGCCCCACCATGATGTAGTACTGCCGTATGGTGAGGCCGGTCCCGGACGTGCTCGGACTGGTTGGCGCTCCCAGAGAGACCTCGTCTGTGTCTTTATACCAGGAACCGAAAGAGCAGGAACCGAACGGTGGCCGGAGATGAGCCGTCCCGGCCGTGATAGTGTTCGGTCCGGAGACGATCACGATGCCACGCCCTCTACTTCGAGGGCCACCTGGCGATGAAGCCGGCCGCGGGCGGGGAAGGAGATCGCGCGGTGGTTCTGGGGTGAGACGGGGGCGGGGCGGCTCCTGCGACGCCTCCGCGACCGGCTCGACGCCTCCGACGACCCGCGCTGGAAGGCGGCGGCCTTCGGGATCGCGCGATAGCCTTCGACGGCCGTCACCGGTCTCCCTGCATGGCGCCGTATTCCCGCGGCGACGAGGTCACGCCCCGGGCGTCGGGCGGGCCGCGACGAGGTTCAGAGCCGGCACGGGCGGCTGGCGTCGCACGCTCAGCCAGTCGCCGCCGAGGCGTCCGCGGACCATCGGCCAGAGCCCGTCCGGCTCGAACAGAATCGCGGCGATCGCGACGATCCCGAGGCCGATCAGATACCAGCCCGCCGACAGGCCGAGCACGACGGTGAGGGCCTCGCGCAGGGCGAAGTAGATGACGACGCCGAGGATCGGCCCCTCGAGCGTCCCGATGCCGCCGATGATCACGATGAACATCATCGCGACGACCCAGTTGGGGTCGAAGGCGAACGACGGGGCGACGTACAGCGTGGCCGTGAAGCTCACCGCCCCGGCCAGGCCGCACCCGGCGGCGGAGATCACGAACGCGATGAAGCGGTTCCACCATACGTCGACGCCGATGGACGCGGCGGCGACGTCGTTGTCGCGAACCGTCATGAGGCCGAGGCCGACCCGCGATCTCAACAGCGCGTAGGTGCCGGCGACGGAGGCGACGGCGATGCCCGCGCTGATCCAGAAGGTCAGGGGCTCGAGCCAGCGCGGGTCGATGAGCCGGGCGGTCGGCAGCCCGACCCCACGCTCACCCCCGAGCCTCTCGGTCTTGGAGATGATCAGGGACACGACCTCCGAGAAGACCCAGGTGCCGATCGCGAAGTACGCTTCCCTTAGCCGGAACATGAAGAGCGCCACGACCGCTGCGACCGCCGCGCACAGCAGGGGCGCCAGCGGCAGCACCCAGAAGGGTGCCACCTTGAGCGAGATCGAGGCGAAGAAGAGGCAGTAGGCTCCGAGCCCGACGAACACCTGCTGTCCCATGGACACGAGCCCGGCGTAGCCGGCGAGCAGGTTCCACATCTCTGCCATCGCGAGCATCAACATCGCCTCGGACAAGAAGCGCTGGGCGCCCTCGCCGATCAGCCAGGGCGCCGAGACGACGAAGAGGCCGAGAACGAGGGCTGACCACCTCGCGAGCGTCACGTTCGCACCCGGAACAGCCCGTTGGGCCTCATCAGCACGCCGACGAGAAACAACAGGTGGGCGTAGAGCGGCCCGGCGTTCGGATCGAGCTTGAGGCCGACGAGCTCGGCGACCCCGAGCGTGATCCCGCCCAGCATCGCGCCCCAGAAGGTCCCGAGGCCGCCGAGCACGACGACCTCGAACGCGACGAGGAGCCGCTCGACGCCGGAGTACGGCGTGAACGACGAACGGATCGCCAGCAGCATGCCGGCAATGCTCGCCAGCGCCAGGGACAGGCCCATCACGACGTTGTAGACGCGCCCCGGGTTCACGCCCATCAGGCGCACGACGTCCCGATGGTCAGCGGTGGCCCGCACGATCCGGCCGAACCGGGTCCGCGTCAGAATCAACTGGAGGCCCGTGAACAATACGACCGAGAGCCCGAGGATCAGGAGAGGCAAGACACCGATGTGCAAGCCCGCGATGCCCGCGCTGGCGTGGGCGAGCCGGCCCGCCGGCAGATTGCGGGGGTCCGCGCCGTAGATCTCGACCATGAGGTTCCGCATGACTACCGCCACACCGAACGTCAACAAGATCGCGGCGAACGGATCCGGCCTCGTCACCACGCGGTTGATCAAGACGGCCTGCAGCCCGAAGCCCAGCATGAACGCGATCAGGGCCACCGGCACCAGCAATGCCAGGGGATGCATCCACGGAACGACGCCGGTGAGCGACACGCCCAGGAACGCGCTCAGCACGATGAACTCGCCGTGCGAGAGGTTGACCACGCGCATCACGCCGACGATGAGGGCGAGCCCGACGCCGAGCAGGCCGTAGAGGCCGCCGTACAGGACGCCGTTGATGATCGTTTCGAGCCAGATCACGGCTGTTCGACCCTCCCCTCGCGCTCAGGCGCCGAAGTAAGCGCGCGAGAGCTGATCGAGACTTATTCCGCGCGCCGGTCCCTGGAGCGTGACCCGTCCCTTGAGTAGGCAATAGACACGATCGGCCGCGCCGGCGGCACGCTTGACGTCCTGCTCGACCAGGACGATCGAGGCGCCCTCGGCACGGATGCGCCCCAGGGACTCGTAGATCTGATCGACGACGAGGGGAGCCAGCCCGAGCGAGATCTCGTCGCACAGCAAGAGCTTCGGATTCGACATGAGGGCCCGGCCGATCGCCACCATGTGCTGCTGGCCTCCGGAGAGCTGATCGGGTTTTTGCCGACGCCGCTCGCCCAGCATCGGGAAGAGCTCGTACACACGCGCCAGGGTCCACGAGCCCGGCCGCTGGTTGAGCCCGCCCATGAGCAGATTTTCCTCGACGGTCAGCGAGGGGAACAGCAAGCGCCCTTCCGGGACCAGGGACAAGCCGAGTCGTGAGATCCGTTCGGCCGGCTGTCCCGCGATCGCCTGACCGGCGAAGCTGATGTCGCCGCGCTTGGCGTCCATCAGGCCCACCAGACATTTGAGAAACGTCGTCTTGCCCGCCCCGTTCGCGCCGATGAGGGCGACCGTCTCGCCGGCCGCCACGGCGACCGTGACGCCGAAGAGCGCCTGGAAGTCGCCGTAGAACGCGTCCAGGGCCTGGACCTCAAGCAACGTCATCGGCGCGGAACCCCATGTAGATCTCCCGAACGAGCAGGCTCGTCATGACGTCGGCCGGTGGCCCCTCGAGCACGTTCCGACCGAAGTGGAGCACCAGGATCCGATCGGCCACGGCCCGCAGCGCGTGGGGGATGTGCTCGATCCAGATGATCGCGTGGCTCGTCTTCAGGGTCGCGATGAGGGCGACCAGGTCCTCGACCTCGGGCTCGGTGAGTCCGGCCGCGATCTCGTCGAGGAGCAGGAGCTTCGCGCGCGACGCGACGGCCTTGCCGAGCTCCAGGCGCTTGCGATCCAGGAGCGGCAGCTGTCCCGCCAGCACCTCGGCCTTCGCCACGAGCCCCATCGTGGCCAGGACGTCCAGGGCCGCCGTCTGCGCCTGCGATCCTGACCGTCCCGCGCCGAAGGACGCCGCGGCGAGCACGTTCTCGTAGACGGTGAGGTGGGGGAACGGCTGAGGGATCTGGAACGCGCGGACGATGCCGCGCCGGGCCCGCAAATGCGAAGCCACGCCGCCCAGGTCCCGTCCGTCGAAACGGATCGTCCCGCCATCGGGCGCGATCGTGCCGGCGATCAGATTGAAGACCGAGCTCTTGCCCGCACCGTTGGGACCGATCATCCCGAGGCAATGGCCCGACTCGAGCGAGAAGGTCACGTCGTCGGCGACGACGATCGCCCCGAACCGCTTTTGCAAGCCGACCACTTCGAGCAGCGCTGACATCGTGCTTTTCCGCCGCGCCGCCGGAGGGCCGGAGGGGCGCGAACGAGAGGATCAGCCGAGCTGCGACAGGAGCTTCAGCTCGGCCTCCACCGGGATCTGCGGCGCCGTGGCGTTGTAGACGATCAGCAGCTCGAAGGGGAAGCGACCGTTCTTCGTCTTGCGCCACTGACCGCCGGCCATGCTCGTGAGCGCGACGTTCTTGACGGGGGTGTCCTTGAACCGCACCGGACCGACCACCGTGTCGACCGACAGGTTGCTGATCGCGTGCCTCACGGCCTCCTTGTCCTTCGGATCCGCGGCGCTCGTGAGGGCGGCGAGGGCGACTTCCCAGATCGCATGCGCATAGCCGATGGGCTGCGTCCACTGCTTGCCGGTCGTGTTCTCCCAGTCGGTCGCGAGCTCGCGGGCCGTCTGTCCGGTGAGCGAGGATTTGTAGGGATACTTCGGCGTCCACCAGACCTCGGTCGACATGCCGTCGCCACGCGGCCCCAGTGCGGTGATCGCGCTCGCGAACAAGAACGCCGCCGCCACCGTGCAGACCTGAGGCCTGTAGCCGGCCTGCGCCGCTTGATTCCAGAAGGTGGCCCAGTGGCTCGGCAAGACGAGGCCCGAGACGATGTCCGCGCCCCCGTTCTTGAAGGCGGTCACCTGGTTCGTGAAATCGTCGGTGGCCATCTTGTAGAAGCCCCCCGGGACTTCACGGTAGCCGTGCTGCGCCATCCCGCCCGGCAGTCCCGTCTTCGGATTGCCGAACGCCTTGCCGGTCGGGGTGTCGCTATAGAACGTTCCGACGAGCTTGTTGGTCTTGACGCTGTTCCACATCGCGAGAAAATTCTTGACGACCTCGCCGGCGCCCCAGAAAAAATGAAAAGTGTACGGGAAGCTCTTCTCGACGAGATCTTCAGGGCTTGCGCCGCGGGAAAACTTCCATCCCGTCCAGGGCACCATGGTCGAGATCGTCGGCATGCCCCTCGCATCGGACAGTTCGCCGATGGCGAGCGCCGCATCCGAGTCGAAGCACAGGACGAGATCGCACTTCTCGCGAAGCACCAGCTCGCTTCCGACGACGCTGGATCGATTCGGATCGGACTGATTGTCCTTGATGACGAGCTCGACGGCGTAGGACTTGCCGCCGACCTTCAATCCGTCTTTGACCACCCCCCGGATTCGTTCGATCATCCAGGGCGTGGTCTCGCCGAAATTGGCGCGGACACCCGACTGCGCCCCGATGAAGCCGATCTTGAGCGTCCGCGACTGGGCTCGCGCCACGTTCACGCGAAGAGCGCCCGCGGAGGCCAGCCCTATCAGGCCACCGGTCTTGAGGAAGGCCCGCCGGCTGACCCCGCCCTTCGTTCGCGGGAGCCCAGGACCGCGCTTCACCATGGCGACCTCCTGTGAAACCCTCGAAACTCGGCCCGGCCGGCCGACGGCGCGGAGTGTATCACTTCGCGTCCCCGGGGCGTAGACGGCATCGCCGTGCTAGTGTTCTCCCCCGGCGACCTCGCCGCGAGCGCGCGAGGCGAGGACGCGACAACGAGTGACCGAGTGAAGGAGGACGTCCCCATGCGCAGAGGCCGATCGGTGCAGCCACTCCTCGCGGCGCTGTTGACCCTGCTGGCCGTCACCTCGGCGAGCCCCCAGAGCGTGATCAAGCTCCCGATCGTCGCCGAGATCACGGGCGGCGGCGCCAGCGTCGGCGCGATGTGGCGGGACGCGGTCAACCTGGCCGTCGAGGAGATCAACCGGAAGGGTGGCATCCTCGGCATGAAGCTCGAGACGTCGGTGCAGGACACGCAGACCGATCCGCCAACCTCGGTGGCCGTCATGCGACGCGTGCTCAACGACAAGCCCTTCGCCATCTTCGGCACCGTGTACAGCTCGAGCACGGTGGCCAACATGGACATCACGCGGCAGGCGGGCGTCCCGCAGTTCACGGGCTCGGAGTCGGTCATCATCAGCCAGAAGGGCAACGACAACATCTTCCTGACCTCGTTCACCCAGGACACCGGCATGGCCAAGCAGGTGCGCTGGCTGCTGGACGACCTCAAGGCGGAGAAAATCGCGCTCGTGTGGGTGAACAACGCCTTCGGCAAGGGCGGCCACGACATGTTCGTGCAGTTCCTGAAGGAGCGCGGCAAGGCGCCGGTCGTCGACATCTCGACCGAAGTGCAGCAAGCGGACTTCACGCCCGAGCTGACGAAGGTCCGCGCCTCGGGCGCCACCCACGTCATGGTCTACAACCACGAGGAGGAGAACGCGCGCTTCATGATCCAGCTCCGTAAGATGGGTCTGACGGTCGAGCCGGTCGGCGAGACGACGCTCTGCGCGCAGACGACGATCACGCCCGGCGGCGCGGCGGTCAACGGAGCGAAATGCCACGTCGGGCTGACGGCCGGGTCGCCGATCCCGCTCATGGTCGACGTGAGCCGGCGGTTCCAGGAGAAGTACAACCGGGTCCCCGACCACAACGCGTTCAAGGGCTATATCGGCGTGCACATGCTGAAGGCGGCCGTGCAGCGGGTCGGCGGCTGGGATCAGGCCAAGGTCCGCGCCTGCCTCCACAACAACGTGTTCACCACCGCCGAGGAGGCCGGCCTCCTCATGGACCTGTACGTGAACGAGAAGGGGAGTCTCGATCGGCCGAGCTTCATCGTCGAGGTGAAGGACCAGAAGTCGGTGGTCGTCAAGACGGTCGGAATGCTCGGCGGCCCCTACAACGTCCGCCCCTGTAAATAGCGTCGAGCGCGGGCGCGGCGTGACGGATTTCGTCCAGCTCTGCGTGGCCGGCGTGTCGATCGGCGCCATCTACGCCATGGCGGCCATCGGGTTCGTGCTCCTGTGGCAGACATCGAACACGATCAATTTCGCCCAGGGCGAGTTCGTCGTGCTGCCGGCGTTCGCGATGGTGCTGTTCTTCGTGATCTTCCGCTTCCCGTTTGCGGTGGCGATGGTGGCCACGGTCCTCGTCTCGACCCTCCTGCTGGGCTTCGGCGTAAAGGAGCTCCTGGTGACGCGGCTCCTCAAGATGGGCGTGCTCCCCCTGGTCATCGCGACGATCGGGCTCAGCCTGCTGATCCGGTACTCGCTACAGCAGTTCTGGACGCCGCTCGCGCTGCCATTCCCGGCCATCTTCTCTCGCGACCCCATTCGCCTCGGGACGATCGTCGTCTCCCTGGAGGAGCTCGGGAACATCCTGTTCGCGGCGGCCACCATCGGCGCCCTGCAGGTCTTCATCACCCACACCAAGCTCGGCTGGGCCATGCAAGCGGTCGCCCAGAACCGGACGCTGGCCTCGGTGCTCGGCATCAACGTGGGGCGCCTGGTGACGATCACGTTCATGCTCAACGCCGCGCTCACCGCGATCGCCGCCATCCTGATCGCGCCGGTCTACCTCGTGAAGTACGACATCGGCGTCAGCCTCGGGCTCAAGGCGTTCTACGCGGCGATCATCGGAGGGTTCAACCAGATCCGGGGGGCGCTGCTCGGGGGTCTCCTGGTGGGCGTGGTCGAGACGCTTTCGGCCGCCTATATCTCGAGCCACTTCCGGGACGCCTTCGCGCTCGTGATCCTCATCGCGGTGCTGCTGCTCAAGCCCGAGGGGATCTGGGGCGTGAAGGAGGAGTGGGCGTAGTGCCGCTCGGCCGCTGGGCCCTCCGAGGGCTGGCGCTCGCGGCCGCCCTTGCGCTCTGCGTGGTCCTGCCCTCGACCCTCGACCAGTACAAGCTCTACGTCATGAGCCTGACGCTCGTCTACGCGATCCTGGCCATCGGTCTCAACCTGACGCTCGGGTACGCGGGCCAGATCTCGCTCTGCCACGCGGCCTTCATGGCCTTCGGCTCGTACGCGGTGGCGATCCTCGGCCAGCACGGGGTGCCCTTCGAGATCGGTCTCGTGATCGGAGTGACGCTCGCGTTCGGGTGGGGCCTGGTGCTGGGCTTCCCGGCCCTCAAGGTGAAGCATCACTACCTCGCCATGGTCACGCTCGGCTTCAACATCATCGTCTTCCTGGTGCTGCGCAACTGGGAGTCGCTGACGGGCGGGTCCTTCGGGATCTCCAACGTGGCGCGGCCGGCCTGGGGGTCGCTCAGCTTCAAATCCGACCGCGCCTACTACTTCTACATTCTCGCGTGGGCCGCCGTCGTCGTCGCCTCCGCCTACTGGATTTTGACGTCCCGCTGGGGGCGCGCCTTCCGCGCCATCCGCGAGAACGAGATGAGGGCCGAGGTGGTCGGGGTGAGTCTCATGAACTACAAGCTCATGGCCTTCGCCGTCGGGGCGGCTTACGCCGGGATGGGCGGGGCGCTGTTCGCCCCGCTCCTCGGCTACATCGATCCCGGCGCCTACACGCTCGACCGATCGATCCAATTCTTGATGATGGTCGTGCTCGGAGGGCTCGGACGATTCGAGGGCCCGTTCATCGGCGCGCTGGTCGTCACCGTCCTGCCGGAGGTTCTTCGAGGCTCGGAAGGTCTCTACCTGATCATCTACGCTCTCGCCGTCATCCTGATGATGCTGTTCATGCCGAAGGGGCTCGTCGGCCTCTGGGACCTCGCATGGCGCTCCTCGAGATCCGTAATCTCACCAAGCACTTCTTCCGCCTCTCCGCGCTGAGCCGGGTCAGCCTCAGCGTCGAGCCGGGCGAGCTGCTCGGGCTCATCGGCCCGAACGGGTCGGGCAAGACCACCCTCTTCAACTGCGTCACGGGCGTGCTCCGTCCGTCGGACGGCCAGGTGTTCTTCCGCGGTGAGGACATCACGGGCCGGAACGCCGACGCCGTGTATCAGCGGGGTATCGCGCGGACGTTCCAGCTCATCCAGCTCTTCCCCGAGATGACGGTGCTCGAGAACATGCTGGTGTCGGCTCAGGAGAAGAAGGGCCGGCTGTTCGCCCGCCTGCTCCGTCGCGAGGAAGTCGAAGAGACGACCCGCGCGCTCGCTTTGCTCGAATTCCTCGGGATCGCCGGGCTCAAGGACGGCCTCGCGTCGAATCTGTCCTACGGCCAGCAGAAGCTGCTCGACTTCGGGATGGCGCTCATGTCCGAGCCTCAGGTCATTCTCCTCGACGAGCCCATGGCCGGGGTGAACCCCGCGATGATCAAGAACCTGATCGGTCACATCCTGGAGCTGAACGCCCGCGGCTACACGTTCGTGGTCATCGAGCACAACATGGAAGTGGTGATGTCGCTCTGCCGGCGCATCGTGGTCTTGAGCCAGGGCGAGCGCATCGCCGAGGGCACGCCGGCCGAGATTGCCGACAACCCGCTCGTGCTCGACGCGTATTTCGGGAGGTGAGGGTGGCCCTCCTCGAGGTGCGCCATCTTCACGCCGGTTACGGCAAGCTCGAGATCTTGAAGGGCGTGTCCCTCCAGGTCGAGCCCGGTCAGGTGGTCTCGATCATCGGTCCCAACGGGGCGGGGAAGTCGACCGTGTTCAAGACGGTGTTCGGACTCCTCCCAGCCCGGCAAGGCCAAGTCGTCCTGGACGGCGCGGACGTCACGAACCGACCGCCGGCCGAGCTCCTGCGTCGCGGAATGGCGTACGTGCCGCAGGGGCGGAACGTCTTTCCGCTCATGACCGTGGAGGAGAACCTCCTGCTCGGCGCCTACACCCGACCGCGCTCGACCGAGCTCGACAGCGAGGTCGAGCGGCTCTACGAGACGTTTCCGGTCCTGCGCGAATCCCGCCGGAAGCGGGCCGGCGACCTCTCCGGCGGGCAGCAGCAGATGCTCGAGATGGCGCGTGCGCTTCTTCTCAAGCCGCGGCTGATCCTCCTGGACGAGCCGACGCTCGGCCTGGCCCCCCTTGTCTTCAAGGAGATCTTTCGCATCGTCGAGAACCTGCGGCGGCTCGGCCAGACGATCCTCATGGTCGAGCAGAACGCGGCCAAGGCCCTGGAGATCTCGGACTACGCCTACGTGCTGGAGCTCGGACAGAATCGCTACGAAGGGTCCGGACAAGAGATCGGCAACGACGACCGCGTGCGCCGGCTCTATCTGGGACGCTGACCGTCAGGGCGTCAGGCGCCCGGCGATCCGGAAGCGGCCCGCGCCATCGGGTGTGAGCACAACCATCTCGGCGGGAGCGGGCTGGATGCCCGTGAGCGGAAGGACGACGGAGCCGTGGGTGACGAGCACGACGTTGCCCCCGGCGGGCCGGCGTCCCGCGATCTCGCGCAGCGCTCGCATCTGCTCGGCCTCCCGCGCGCGGTTGTCGAAGAGGTTGCTCAGCGCCGGCCAGGGCTCGGCGCTTCCGAAGGCGAGACGCGCGGTCTCGAGGCAGCGGCACCACGGGCTCGAGAGCACGCGGCCGAGGGGAATGTCGCGGGTCCGGAAGGTGGTGCCGACGCGCTTGGCGTCGTCGCGGCCGGCGTCGGTGAGGTTGCGCTGGGTCGCGCAGTCGTCGAGACGGAAGCCGACCGGATCGCCGACGCCGGGCGTCGTCACCGCGTGGCGCATCA
Source organism: Candidatus Rokuibacteriota bacterium (assembly GCA_003220535.1). Lineage (GTDB taxonomy): Bacteria > Methylomirabilota > Methylomirabilia > Rokubacteriales > CSP1-6 > AR31. The sequence goes on along the minus strand of QHSU01000058.1, from coordinate 147,057 downwards.
GGATGACCTGCCCGCCACCCCGGAGCAGCCCCCAGAGGGCGTCATCGGCGGCCGCGGGCGACGGCGCGGCGAGGACGAGCAACGCGAGGAGGAGGCATCGCATTCAGAACTCAGCGTGACGTGGAGTGTAGCATCGGGGGCTATGGCCTCCCTCGGTCGCCGGCAGCTCCTTCACGGCGTCGCCGCGACGGCGGCGCTCCTCGCCGTGGGCCGGCCGGTGCAGGCGCAGGTCCAGGACGCTGCCCGCGCGGGCATGGCGCGCGCGGCCGCGGCCTTCATCGCGGCGCTCGAGCCGCGCCAGCGCCAGACGGCCGTGTTCCCGTTCGGCCAGGACGAGCGGATGAACTGGCACTACGTGCCGCGCGCTCGCGCCGGCCTGCCGTTCAAGGACATGTCGCCGGCGGCACGAACAGCCGGGCACGAGCTCATGAAAGCCTCGCTCTCGGGCGTCGGTTACGCGAAAGCCGCCAACGTGGTGAAGCTGGAGGAAGTCCTGCGCCAGCTGGAGACCTTCGGCGGGCTCCTCCGCGATCCCGACAAGTACTACGTGACCGTTTTTGGCGCGCCGGAGGCCGCGGCGCCCTGGGCCTGGCGCGTCGAAGGGCATCACCTGTCGCTCAACTTCACCCTCGTTCCGGGCCGTCCCGTGGCGGTCACGCCCGCGTTCTTCGGCGCCAATCCGGCCGAGGTGCGCTCGGGAGCTCACCGGGGGCTCCGCGCGCTGGCCGATGAGCAGGACCTCGCGGTGGCCCTCCTGCGCGGCCTGGACGCGAGCCTGCGCGGCCGTCTCGTCATCGCCGCGGAGTCGCTCGGCGACATCGTCAGCGGCCCGGGCCGCGGTGAGAGCCTCAAGACGCCGGCCGGCGTCGCGCTCGGCGAGCTGGGCGGCGAGCAGCGAGCGCTCGCGATCCGTCTCATCGAGGTCTACGCCCGCAACATGCGGAGCGAGCTCGCCGAGGAGGAGCTGCGCCGGCTCCGCGAGACGGGCGTCGACCGCGTGCACTTCGCATGGGCGGGGCCGATCGATCCGCGCCAGCCGCACTATTACCGGCTGCACGGCCCGACGCTTCTCATCGAGTACGACAACAGCCAGAACCAGGCGAACCACGTCCACTCGGTGTGGCATGACCCGCGAAACGACTTCGGCGCCGACCCGCTCCGCGCCCACTACGAACGTAGACACCATCGCGGCGCCGTCGGATCATGACTGGGGTGGCCGTGCCCGACCTGCTCGTGCGAATGCTCCGCCTGCGCGATCGAGCCGGCATCCTTTCACGGTAAGGGGAGGGCGAACATGGCCATCACGAACGTCAAGGCGCTCACCTTCGATGTCTTCGGCACCGTGGTGGACTGGCGGTCAAGCCTCATCCGGGAAGGTGAGGCGCTCGGCAAGGCGAAAGGCCTCGGCGTGGACTGGGCCAAGTTCGCCGACTCGTGGCGCGGGCTCTACCAGCCCGCGATGGACGAAGTGCGCAGCGGCCGGCGTTCGTGGACGAAGCTCGACGATCTCCACCGGGAGAGCCTCGAGAAGCTCCTGGTCCAGTTCGGGATCAGGGGTCTCTCGGAGGCCGAGATCGACCACCTGAACCGCGCCTGGCACCGCCTCGACCCCTGGCCCGACTCGGTGCCCGGCCTCACCCGCCTCAAGAAGAAGTTCGTCCTGGCGACGCTCTCGAACGGCAACGTCGCGCTGATCGTGAACATGGCCAAGTATGGTGGCCTCCCGTGGGACGTCGTCCTCGGCGCAGAGGTCGCGCGGCACTACAAGCCCCAGCCCGAGGCCTATCTGACGACGGCGTCGCTCCTCGGCCTGGCGCCCGACGAGTGCATGATGGTCGCCGCCCACAACGGCGACCTCGCGGCCGCGAGCGCGCTCGGCCTGCGCACGGCGTTCGTGCCGCGCCCGACGGAGCACGGCCCGGGCCAGGCAAAGGACGTGAAACCCGCCCGGGAGTGGGACGTCGTGGCCAAGGACTTCGTCGACCTGGCCGCGCGGCTCGGCTGTTGATCCGGTCCGCGGCCCGTCGCGGTAGCGGAGTATCATAAGCGCCACTCTCAACTCAGCGAGGAGTCCTATGGCGAAGATCACCCAGTCCGTCGATCTCACGGCCCGCGGCCGCGTCGCCGTGCTCACCGTCGACAATTCGCCCGTCAACGCGCTCAGCCAGCACGTGCGCAAGGGCCTGCACGACGGGATCAAGCAAGCGACCGCGGATGGCGCCGTGCAGGCTATCGTCATCGTGTGCGCGGGCCGCACTTTCATCGCCGGAGCCGACATCACCGAGTTCGGCAAGCCGCCCGTCGAGCCGTCGCTCCATTCGGTGCTGGATCTGATCGAGGGCTCTCCCAAGCTGGTCGTGTCCGTCATCCACGGCACCGCCCTCGGCGGCGGCCTCGAGGTCACGCTGGCCTGCCACTACCGACTCGGCGTCAAGGACGCGCGCTTCGGCCTACCCGAGGTGAAGCTCGGCATTCTCCCCGGCGCGGGCGGCACCCAGCGGTTGCCGCGCGTGGTCGGCGTCGAGAAGGGCTTGCAGATGATGGTCAGCGGCGACCCGATCCGCGCCGACGAGGCGCTCGCGGTCGGGCTCATCGACGAGATCGTGGCGGGGGGAGCCGCAGCCGCAGGCGAGACGCCCACGTCGAAGGCCGGCGACCTCACCGCGGCCGGCGTGGCGTTCGCCGAGAAGGTGTTGAACGAGAAGCGACCGCTCAAGAAGATCCGCGACCTCGACGACAAACTGGCGGCGGTGCGGGGCAAGCCCGAGGTCTTCGCGAACTTCCGCAAGTCGATCGCGCGCCAGACGCGCGGCTTCCGGGCGCCGGAGAACATCGTCAAAGCGGTCGAGGCCGCGGTCGGCCTGCCGTTCGCCGAAGGGCTCAAGCGCGAGCGCGAATTGTTCGCCGAGCTCCTCAACTCGCCCGAGTCGAAGGCGCAGCGCTACTTCTTCTTCGCCGAGCGGGAGGCCGCCAAGATTCCGGACGTGCCCGGGGACACGCCGGCCCGGGAGATCAAGAAGGCGGCGGTGATCGGCGCCGGCACCATGGGCGGCGGGATCGCCATGAACTTCGCCAACGCCGGGATTCCCGTCACGGTGATCGAGGTGGCGCAGGACGCGCTCGATCGCGGTCTCGGCGTCGTGCGGAAGAACTACGAGGCGACGGCGGCCCGCGGCCGGCTCACACAAGCGGACGTCGAGAAGCGGGTGGGCCTCATCACCGGGAGCGTCGACTTCAAGGCGGCGGCGGACGCGGACATCGTCATCGAGGCGGTGTTCGAGGAGATGCCCATAAAGAAGGAGGTCTTCGCCAAGCTCGACGCCGTCTGCAAGCCGGACGCGGTGCTGGCGACCAACACCTCCACCCTCGACGTCGACGAGATCGCGTCGGCCACGAAGCGCCCGGAGAGCGTGATCGGCACCCACTTCTTCAGCCCGGCCAACGTGATGCGGCTGCTCGAAAACGTGCGCGGCAAGAAGTCGTCGAAGACCACGGTCGCGACCGCGATGACCGTCGGACGCCGGATCGGCAAGGTCCCGGTCCTCGTCGGCGTCTGCTACGGCTTCGTCGGCAACCGCATGCTCCACCAGCGCGGCCTGCAGGCCGAGAAGCTCATCCTGGAGGGCGCGGCGCCGCACCAGGTCGACCGGGCGCTCACGGACTTCGGCTTTCCGATGGGACCGTTTGCGATGAGCGACCTCGCCGGCCTCGACGTGGGCTGGCGCATCCGGAAAGGCCGCGGCGTCAAGGCTCCGGTGGCCGACCGCATCTGCGAGCTCGGGCGGTTCGGGCAGAAGACAGGCGCGGGCTACTTCAAGTACGAGAAGGGCGACCGAACACCGATCCCGGACCTCGAGGTGGAAAAGATCATCGTCGACGTGGCGACCGCGCTGGGTATCACGCGCCGCACCATCTCGGACGAGGAGATCCAGCAGCGCCTGCTCTATCCGATGGTCAACGAGGGCGCCAAGATCCTCGAGGAGAAGATCGCCATTCGCGCCAGCGACATCGACGTGATCTGGGTGTACGGCTACGGCTGGCCGGTCTATCGGGGCGGCCCGATGTTCTGGGCCGACTCGATCGGGCTCAAGGCGCTCCGCGACCGGCTGCTTGAGTTCAAGAAACAGAGCGGGGACGCCTTCTGGACGCCCGCGCCGCTGCTCGACCGGCTCGCCAACGAGGGCAAGGGCTTCATCGCGTAGATCGGCCCGGCAGATCTGACGTGTCGGCCATCGGGACCTCCGAGGTCCCGATGGCCGCGTGGCGTCGTAACCACGTGAGATTACTAGGCAACTTGCGAACCGCTCTCACTGCGGCTCGCTATTCTTCCGGAATCCGTCAAAAAGATCAATTTGGAGAAAAAGGGCACTCTGTTACTAATGGAATTGACCCTTTTTGTCCGATTGCGTCCGCTTTGAGGTCCTGAATGGTCTATTTGACGACGGGTGAGGTCGCGCGGCGGTGCCAGGTATCCGTGGGCACCGTGAAGAATTGGATCGAGGCGGGCCAGCTCGAGGCCTTTCGAACCCCCGGCGGACACTTTCGCATCAAGTCCAGCGCGCTCCGGCAGTTCCAGAGCGCCTTCGGGTTCCCCGCCGACCCCGACGACAGGCCGAGGATCCTGGTGGTCGACGACCAGCGGGAGTTCGTCGATCTGGCGATCGACTCGCTCAAGGTGCTCCTGCCCGACGCGCGGCTCGAGGGCGCGGGCGGGGGCTACGAAGCGCTCTTGAGGATCGGGTCGCTCCAGCCCCATGTCCTCCTGCTGGACCTCCGGATGCCCGGACTCGACGGCTTCGAGGTGTGTCGTCGAGTCAAGGAAGCGCCCGCGAGCAAGGGGACGAGGATCGTCGCGATGACGGGATTCGTCGACGACCAGGCCGAGGCCAGGGCGCTGGCGTGCGGGGCCGACGCGTTCATCAGCAAACGCGCCGGGGTTGCAGCGCTCGTGCGTCAGGTCAAGACGCTGCTCGACCAGGACGCCGCCGCGGCGACACCCGGGTCGACGCGAACGCGACCAGGACGGAAGGGCGCCGCAACCGACGCCGCAAGGTCCTCGGGACCGAAGAAGCGCGCGCCGAGAAAGCGCCGCTGATGCCCGAGCGTGGGGTCTTCCTGTCGACTCTGCCTCCGGAGCGCGGCGAGCGCCGGCTTGCGCTCGCGGTCGTGCTGCTGTCCGGCGTGATCTTTCTCGCGGCGGCGCCCGTTGCCAAGCAGCCGCTCGGGCAGGTCTGGGCCTTCATCCCGATCTACGAATCGGCGCTCGTGGTCATCGACCTGATCACGGCGGTCTTGCTATTCGGTCAGTTCAGCATCGCGCGGTCGCGGGCCCTGCTCGTGCTGGCCAGCGGCTACCTGTTCACGGCGCTCATGACCGTCTCGCACGCGCTCACGTTCCCCGGCCTGTTCTCACCGACCGGCCTGCTCGGCGCCGGGCCGCAGAGCACGGCGTGGCTCTACATGTTCTGGCACGGCGGCTTCCCGCTCCTCGTCATCGGGTATGCGAGGCTCAAGACCGCCGGGAGCGAGACGAGCCGTCAGACCGGCCGCGCCAGCACCGCCGTCCTGTCCAGCATCGCGTGGGTGCTCGTCGCCGCCAGCGGGTTCACGGTCCTCGCCACCGCGGGCCAGGGCTCGCTCCCCGCGATCATGCAGGGCAGCCACTACACGCCGTCGATGAACGTCGTCATCGCGAGCGTCTGGGGGTTGAGCTTCCTCGCGCTCGGCACCCTGTGGCGGCGCCGACCGCACTCGGTGCTCGACCTGTGGCTGATGGTCGTGATGTGTGCGTGGCTCTTCGACATCGGGCTGGCCGTGGTCCTCAACGCCGGTCGGTTCGACCTCGGCTTCTACGCCGGTCGGATCTACGGGCTGCTGGCGGCCAGCTTCGTGCTCGTGGTGCTGCTGCTCGAGCACGGCGTGCTCTACGCTCGGCTCGTCACGGTGCACGAGAGCGAACGCCGCGAGCGCCAGCGCGCGCAGCGCGCCGAAGAGGCCGCCACGGGCGCCAACCGGGCGAAGAGCGAGTTTCTGTCGCGCATGAGTCACGAGCTGCGCACGCCGCTCAACGGCATCCTCGGCTTCGCCCAGCTCCTGGAGCTCGACGCCCAGAGTCCCGAGCAGCGCGACGGCGTCGAGCACATTCTCAAGGGTGGCCGGCATCTCCTCGCGCTGATCAACGAGGTCCTCGACATCGCGCGGATCGAGGCGGGGAAGTTCTCGATCTCGCTCGAGCCGGTCCCCACTCGCGAGGTCATCGACGGCGCGCTCGACCTCGTCAGGCCTCTGGCGGCCGCGCGCGGCATCAGGCTATCGGCGGCCATCGCCTTCGACGGGCACGTCATGGCCGACCGGCAGCGACTCCAGCAGGTGCTGCTGAACCTCCTCTCGAACGCGCTCAAGTACAACCGCCCGGACGGCGCCGTGACCGTCTCGTGCGACGCCATGCCGCCGGGCCGGTGCCATCTCACGGTCGCCGATACCGGAGCCGGCATCGCGACGGAGCGGATGCACCGTCTCTTCACGCCGTTCGATCGGCTCGACGTGCACGAAGGGCTCGTCGAAGGCACGGGGCTCGGCCTCGCGTTGTCCAAAGGCCTGGTCGAGCTCATGGGCGGCGCCCTGGGGGCCGAGAGCACGCTCGGCGTGGGCTCGAAATTCTCCGTGGAGCTGACGATCGCGGAGAGCCCGATGCAGGCGATCGAGCGTCCGACGGAGGCGACCACGCCGGACGCGGACACGCCGGTCCTGCGCGGAACGGTGCTGTACATCGAAGACAACCTATCGAATCTTCGCCTGGTCGAGCGCATCGTGTCCCGGCGCCCTGGCGTGACGCTCCTCTCCGCCATGCAGGGGAGCCACGGCCTCGAGCTGGCGCAGCATCATCGCCCGGACCTGATCGTGCTGGACCTGGATCTGCCGGACATCGGGGGCGACGAGGTGCTCGCCCGGCTGCGCGCGGGCTCGGCCACGCGGGAGATCCCGGTGGTCATCCTGAGCGCGGACGCGACGCCGAGCCAGGTGAGTCGGCTGCTGCAGCAGGGCGCCCATTCCTATCTGACGAAACCGCTGGTGGTGACCCAGTTTCTGCGCCTGGTCGACGAACTCTTGGCCAAAGCCGTGAGGTAGGGGGATGGCGGGCGCAGATCTCACCCAGACGCGGATCCTCGTCGTCGACGACGAGCCGGCGAACGTGCGGCTTCTCGAGCGCATGCTGGCCGAGGCCGGCTATCGGCAGGTTCGCAGCACCACGGATTCACGCCAGGTGCTCGCCCTGTACGGTGAGCATCAGCCTGATCTGATCCTGCTCGACCTGATGATGCCGCACCTGGACGGGATCGCGGTCATCCGGCAGCTTCGGATTCCCGAGGCCGTGTTCCTGCCTATCCTCGTGCTCACCGCGGACGCGACCATCGAGGCCAAGAAGCGCGCGCTGGAAGCCGGCGCCAAGGATTTCCTGACGAAACCCTTCGATCGGCTGGAGGTGCTGCTGCGGATCAAGAACCTCCTCGACACCCGCACCCTCTACCTCGACCTCGAGCGCCACAATCGCGAGCTCGAGCAGATCGTCGCCGAGCGCACGCAGCGCCTGCTGCAGAGCGAAAAGGTCGCCACCATGGGCTCGCTGCTGGCGGGCGTGGCCCACGAGCTGAACAACCCGCTCGCGGTCGTCATGGGGCAGGCGCACCTCCTGCGCGGCAGCGCCAAGGAGCCCGCGATGGTCGAGCGCGCCGAGAAGATCACCGCGGGGGCCGAGCGCTGCGCGCGCATCGTCCGGAACTTCCTCGCGCTGGCGCGCCAGCGCTCTCCGGAGCGGGAAGACGTGTACCTGAACCTGGTCGTCCAGCAGGCGGTCGAGCTGCTCGCGTATCACCTGCGCACCAGCAATGTCGAGGTCGCGTTCGACCTGGCGGACGATCTTCCGGTGATCTGGGCCGATGGTCACCAGCTTCACCAGGTGGTCGTCAACCTCGTGGCCAATGCGCATCAGGCCATGCGTCGCATGGACACGGCGCGCCGCCTCGTCATCACGACGCGCTTCGAGCGCGAGCCGGATCGAGTCCAGCTGGACATCGCCGACAGCGGACCGGGCATCCCCGCCGAGATCCGGGCGCGCATCTTCGAGCCCTTCTTCACGACCAAGGCCGCGGGTGAAGGGACGGGGCTCGGGCTGTCGCTGTGCCGGAACATGGTCGAGGAGCACGGGGGCACGATCGCGGTCGAGAGCGAGGTCGGCCTCGGGGCGACCTTCCGCATCGAGCTGCCTGTCGTGTCGCGCCCGATATCGGCGGCGCCCGCGGCCAGGGCGCCCGAGTCGCTGCCGCCGATCAGCGGCAAGGCGATTCTGGTCGTCGACGACGAGCCCGACATCGCCGCCACGTTGGCCGAAGCGCTGCAGGGCGACGGGCACCAGGTCGAGGTCGCGGCCGACGGTGCGAAGGCCCTCGAAATGCTCGGGCGGCGCGCCTTCGACTTGATCGTCACCGACACCAAGATGCCCGTCCTCGACGGCGAGCGCTTCTACGCCGAGCTCGAACGGCGGTTCCCGAAGTTGTGCCGCCGCGTCCTCTTCCTCACGGGCGACGTGCTGAGCGGCGAGAAGCGCGCGTTTCTCGAACGGACCTGCGCTCCGCATCTGCTGAAGCCCTTCGACTTGCGCGAGGTGCGGCAGCTCGTCCACCGCATGCTGGCGGACGCCGGCACCGGCGCGCCTCCGGAGCGGGTCCCTGGACCGCGGTGATCCCGCAGCGCCCGGGAGCACGGAGCCGTCGGCGGCCACGCCCTTCACGATCCTGGTCATCGACGACGACGCGCTCGTCCTCAGCACGCTCACCGACCTGCTTCGTGCCGATGGGCATCAGGTCCTCGAGGCTCAGGGAGGTCGGGACGGGCTCCGGGTGGCGCGAGCCGAGCGTCCCGACATGATCCTCGTCGACTACCACATGCCGGAGATGGACGGCCTGGCGGTCGTCGAGCAGTTGAAAGCCGACGCGGCGACCTGGGGCATTCCGGTGGTCGCCTTCACGTCCGGGACCGCCGCCGACGCGAACCGGCTGGTCCGGGCCGGTTGCATCGGGTTCATCCCAAAACCGTTCGAGCCGGGGACAGTGGGCCCACTCGTCGCCGACTTCCTGCGGGCGACCGTGGCCCGGGGCCAGCGAGTCTCCGCCCCGAGCAGTCACCCGACGCCATGAGCGGCGCGCGCCGCCCGCCAAAAATTGTCAGCATTTGCCAATCCGACTCCCGGCCTCCTCGCGTGTGAGTCGCAAGTTCCTGAGAACCCTCGACGGCGCTTCGCTCCGAGATCCGGAATCGAGTGGCATTTCTCGTGCTTGAGAAGTTTTTCCATGGAACCGCGGACGTCGCGCCGGTCACGACCCCGGGCCGCGAGCCACCGCGCATGAAAGTGACGTGTGCCTGGTGTCAGGATGAGGGAGAGCCAGCCATCCTGGGGGAGCGGGCACCGCTCGACGATCCGGCCGAGACCCATGGCATCTGCCGGCGCCATACCCTCGGTCTGCTCAACCGCCTGCCCTCGCGCTCGTTTCCGGGGGTGCGGCTCCTGCTGGTGGTGAGCGCGAACGAGCTGCCGCTCTACGAGCACCTCCAGCGCGAACTGGCCGGCGTCACCGGGGTGAAGGTCATGCTGGAGCGGCGTCAGGCCGAACGCCGGCTCGAGCAGCAGAGCGTCCCGGAAGAGCACCGCCGGCTCGACCGGCGGGTGCGTCAGGGCGAGGTCTCCGCCCTGGGGTACACGGTGATCCGGTTCGGGAAAGACTAGCGGTCCCGACGCTCGAGCACTCGGCGGACCAGGACGTGGCGCTGGATCTTTCCGGTGGGCGTGAACGGTAACTCGTCGAAGACCTCGATCGTCTCCGGGAGCTTGTAAGTCGCGACGGCGTCCTTGAGGTAGCCGACCACCTCGTCCAGGGTGAGCGCCTGACCGGGGCGCGGGATCACGCAGAGGCAGTTCCGCTCGCCGAGCCGGGGATCGGGAACGCCCACGATGGCGGCATGCAGGATCTTCGGGTGCGTGTAGAGGATCTCCTCGATCTCGCGCGGGAAGAACTTCTTTCCGCCCCGGTTGATCATCTCCTTGAGCCGGCCCACGATCCTGACGTTACCGGCCGCGTCGAACTGCCCGAGGTCGCCCGTACGGAACCAGCCGTCAGCGGTGAACAGCTCGGCATTCGCCCCCGGGTTCTTGTGATACCCGAGGTGGACCGACGGACCCTCGGCCGCGATCTCGCCCTCGGCCCCCGCCGCGACGTCGCGGCCCGAGTCGTCGATCAGCCGGAGGCCGAGACCGGAGGAGACCCGGCCCACGGTTCCGGTCACCGCTTCGGGGTCGTCGCTCAGGCGCGTGTAGGTGTGGAAGCCGGTCTCGAGCATCCCGTACAGCTCGATCAGATGGCCGTGCATCCGCGCGCGAAATTCGCGGATCGTCTCGACCGGGCACGAGGCGCCGCCCGTGATGACCACGCGTAGCGAAGAGAGGTCGAGCCGGCCGAGCTCGGGGTCGTTTAGCATCGCGATGATCGAGGCGGGCGCCGTGGGAATGTACGTCACCCGCTCGCGCTCGATCAGCTCGAGCGCGGCCCGGGCGCTGAACTGGTCGAGGAGCACCGCCCGCGCTCCCGCCATCACCGCCTGAACGAGCGTGAGGTAGCCCCAGTTGAGGCCGAGCGGCAGATAGACGAGGAACACCTCGTCCTCGGTGACGCGCATGTCGGCGTTCAGCGTCCGGCACGTCGAGAGCGTGGTGTTGTGGCTGTGAATCACGCCCTTGGGGTTCCCGGTCGTCCCGGAGGTGAACGCCATCCGCATGACGTCGTCGGCCCCCTGGCCGGCGTCACGCCGGGGGACGGCGCGGGCGTCCTCGACGAGCGCGTCGAGCGCCACCAGGCCCTGAGCCGCGCCGCCGCCGAGAACGCAGACCGCCTTGAGATCGGGCAGGCCGGGTCGCAGCTCAGCGATCATCTTGACGTAGTCGAAGCCCTTGAAGCTCGCGGGACAGACGAACGCGCGACTCTCCGAGAAGCGCAGGATGTAGTCGACCTCGCGACTCCGGAAGTCCGGTCCGATCTGGTTCGCCACTGCGCCCAGGCGCTCCAGGGCGAAGAAGACGTACGCGAACTCCGCCCAGTTCGGGAGCTGGATGGTCACCACGTCGCCCACCCCGTTGCCGAGCGCCCCGAGCCCGGCTGCCACACGGTCGACCCGGGTCTCGAGCTCGGCGTAGGTGACGCGGCGCCCGCGGTCCACGATCGCGACCCGATCGGGATGGGCCGCCGCGCGACGAGCGAGAATCGTGGAGAAGGTCTCGGAGCCCCAGTGGCCCGACTTCCGGTAGCGCGCGACGAGCTCGTCCGTGAGCCGCGTCTGGAATCTCATGGCGTTTCCCCCAGGAGGCCTCATCCCCCAAGATACGCGGCCCTGACGTGCGGGCTCTCGCGGAGCGCGGCGGCGGATCCGCTCAACACGATCCGCCCGGTCTCCATGACGTAGGCGCGGGCCGCAACGGCCAGCGCCATGCGCGCGTTCTGCTCGACGAGCAGCACCGCGACCTTCCGGTCACGGTTGATCGACTGGACGATCGTCCGGATCTCCCGGACGATCAAGGGGGCCAGGCCGAACGAGGGCTCGTCGAGGACGAGCATCGTCGGCTCCGACATCAGCGCGCGACCGATCGTGAGCATCTGCTGCTCGCCGCCGCTGAGGGTCCCGGCACGCTGGTGACGCCGCTCGGCGAGCCGCGGGAATCGCTCGAGGACCTCGCCGAGCGACCGCGTGATGGCCTGGCGGTCGCGGCGTCGATAGGCGCCCATCCGGAGGTTCTCGAGCACGCTCATCTGCGGAAAGAGCCGGCGCCCCTCCGGCGCGTGGGAGAGCCCGAGCGCGACGATGCGATGCGGGCGCCACCGCGAGATGTCGGTCCCACGGAAGACGACGCGCCCGCCGCTGGGGCGCACCAGCCCTGAGAGCGCGCGCAGGGCGGACGTCTTCCCCGCGCCGTTGGGGCCGATGATCGCGACGATCTCGCCCGCCTCGACCGTGACCGAGACGCCGTCGACCGCCGCGACGTTGCCGTAGTGGACGCGGAGATCGGTCAGCTCAAGCACCCGGCTCCTCCGCGCCCAGGTACGCCTCGATCACCGCCGGGTTCGTCTGGATCTCCCGTGGCGTCCCCTCCGCGATGCGCAACCCGTGGTCGAGGACGGTGACGGTGTCGCAGACTCCCATGACCGCCTTCATGTCGTGCTCGACCAGGAGCACAGTGACGCCGTCTCCGCGCAGACGCCGGAGGACGCTCGTCGTCTCCGCCTTTTCCTGCTCGGCCAGCCCCGCCATCGGCTCGTCCAGGATCACCAGCTCGGCCCCGGTGGCGAGCACCATCGCGAGCGCGAGCGCTTTCTGGTCCCGGTGGGGGAGCGTGCCCGCTACCCGGCCGGCGACGGACCCCAGGCCGAGCCCGTCCAGGAGTGCCTGGCCCCGTTCACGGGCGCGTTGCTCCCGCTCGCGGTACGCGCGGGACCAGAAGAGAGCGGACGCGAGGCCAGGCGCCGCCGCGAGGTGGGCCGCGACGAGCACGTTCTGGAGCACCGTGTACTCCCGGAACAGAGTCGTTGCCTGGAACGTCCGTGCGATGCCCCGCCGGCAGATCTCCGACGGGCGAAGCCCCGAGGTCCGATCGCCCTTGAAGAAGATCTGACCGGTCGTGAGGGGAATGACGCCGGTGATCAGATTGAAGACCGTGCTCTTGCCCGCGCCGTTGGGGCCGATCAAGCCATGGATCGCGCTGCGCGCGACGGTCATCGAGAGGTCGGCGACGGCTTGCAGGCCTCCGAATCGCCGGCTGACGCCGCGCAGCTCAAGGAGCAAGGCCGACTCCCATTGCTCGCGCGTCTTTGCTGCGCCGCATCCGGAGGAGGCGCCGGACCGTGGCCGGAAGGGCCACCAGTCCCTCGGGCGCCCAGAGCATGGTGAGAATGAGGACGGCGCCGAAGACGAGGATCTCGTAGTGATGCAGCTCGCGGAGGAGCTCGCCCGCGATGGTCATGAGCACGGTTCCCACCACCGGCCCCCAGACGCTCCCGGTGCCGCCGATGACCGTGAAGACGACCAGCAGCACCATCGGCTCCAGGCCGAAGTCGCTCGAGTGCAGGACCTGGCGGAAGTGGGCGAAGAAGACGCCGGCGAGTCCGGCCACGAAGCTCCCCAGGACGAAGGTCGTCAGCTTGTAGCGGAAGACGTCGACCCCCAGCGTCTCGGCCAGAAGATCGGCCTGACGGATGGCGCTGGCGGTGAGCCCGAAGCGCGAGTACTCCAGGCGGACGAACGCAAGGGCGACGCCGACGCACAAGACCGCCATCAGCCCGTAGAGCTCGAGCTTGCCCTCGAAGGCGAGCCCGAGCAGCCGGTCGGGCTTGGGGATCCCCACCAGCCCCGACGGCCCGCCGAACCACCCCTCGAGGAAGTTGTTGAAGACGAGCCGGACGACCTCCGAGAAGGCGAAGGTGATGAGGAAGTAGTAGGGGCCGCTCACGCGCAAGGCGACGCTGCCGATGGGCACGGCCAGCGCCGCGGCGACGAGCGCCCCGATCCAGAGCGTGGCCCAGAAGGACAGCCCGACCCGCGTCACCAGCAGGGCGGAGGCGTAGGCTCCGATGCCCATGAAGGAGATGTGGGCCATGTTGATCTGTCCCGTGCTCACCTGCAGGCGAAAACTCATCGTCAGCGTGAGGTTCATGAGGATGGTGGTCGCGACGTCGAGATAGTAGGAGTCGCGTGTCACCAGCGGCAGCGTGGCGGCGGCGAGGGCGACGAGGGCGACGCCCGCCGCCGGAGCGCCGGCGCCGCGGCGAGCGGCGGGCGGCGGCGAGGCCGCCTTCGACGAGCTAGGCGCCACCGACGAGCCCTCGCGGCCGTACGAGCAGCACCACGATCACCATGAGAAAGCCGAGGATGTTGACGGCGGCGCTTCCCATGAACAGGGTGCCGAGCCCCTCGACCCCCCCGAGCAGGAGACCGCCGAGGACGGCGCCGGGGAGGCTTCCCATCCCCCCGACGATGATGATGATGAAGGCCTTGACCACGGGCAGCGCTCCCATCGCCGGGCTCACCGCGAAGAGCGGAGCGAGAAGGCCGCCCGCGCCTCCCGCCAGCGCGCACCCGACGCCGAATCCGAGAGCCGAGACCGCCTCGATGTTCACGCCCTGGAGCGCGGCGGCGTCGGCGTCCTGAGCCACCGCCCGCATCGCGCGGCCCGGGCGGCTCAGGCGCAGGAAGAGATAGAGCCCGACGATGAGGACGATGGCGCAAACGGTCACCACCAGCCGCTCGAGCGAGATGACCAGCCCGAGCATGCGGACGATCCCGGAGAACGCCGACGGCACCGGCTTGTCGAGGACGCCGAAGGCGAGCTGCGCCCCCGCCTGCATGACCCAGAGGAGCCCGAGGGACACGATGAACGCGTTCAGCGCCTTGCCGCGCAGGTCGTGGAAGATCAGCCGCTCGGCGACGACCCCCGCGAGCCCCACCGTCACGATCGCCAGGCCGAGGGTCGCGAAATAATTCAGGCCGAAGAGCGCGTAGACGTAGTAGGTGACGTAGCCCCCGAGCATGTAGAACTCGCCGTGGGCGAAGTTGATGATCTCGAGGATGGAGAAGATGAGGGTGAGACCGAGAGCGACCAGCACGTAGACCATCGCCAGGCCGAAGCCGTTGAGCAGCGCCTGGACGAGGAGGTCGATCGACACCAGTCGCCCGCGACCTCTACTCTAGCTGCGCCTCGGCCGGCGGGGCCCCAGCCCCGCGACGGCCTGCAGCGCGCACCTCACTTCTTCAGCGCGGTCGGTAGCACCTGGGCGATGTCGACCACCTTTCCGTCGCGGATCTCGCTGATGACAACGGGGTAGAGGAACTGCCGATCGATGCCGTACGTCTCCTTGCCACCCAGGACGAGCTTGCCCCACACGGTGTCGAACGGCTTCTGCGTGAGCGCGGCCAGGACTTTGTCGGTGTCGAGCGAGCGCGCATCCTGCATGGCTTTGGTGAAGACGTCGAACGCGGCGTAGTTCGCGACGGCGATGACGCCGGGCACCTCTTTGTAGCGCCTCTCGTACTCTTCGCCGAATCGCCGCACGGTCGCGCTGACGAAGTCGCTCTTCACGTTGATGTTCGCGGGGCTCCAGACGCCCTCGGCGGCCTCCTTGCCGGCGATGCCGATGACGGTCACCGGATTGACGCCCGCCGTCCAGCCCTTCGGTCCCTTGAAGCCGAGCTCGCGGGCCTGCTTCAGGATCAGGCCGGCCTCGCCGGGCGGCGCCGCCGCCACGTCGAGCATGTCGGGCTTGGTCGCCAGGATCTTGGTGAGGATGGGGTAGAAGTCCTTGGTGCCGCGCTCGTAGTATTCGTCGGCCGCGACCTCGAAGCCGAGCCCCTTCAGGGCCTTGACCACCGCGGTGTTGGTGTCCTTGCCGCTGGTGTCGTTCGGAGAGATCGCGGCCACCCGCTTGATCTGCGGGTGCTTGTCCTTCACCCAGCGGTAGAAGGGCTCGGCCACCTCCCACTGGCTCAGCATGGCCCGGAACGAATGCGGCTTGTCCGGGCCCAGGTTGTTGGTGCCCCAGCACACGAACGAGAACAGGACCTTCTCGGGCTCCGTCACGGTCTGGACCGCGTTGCAGGTCGCGCCCACCGCGTTGCCGATGATGTACTTCACCTTGTCCTGGAAGACGAGCTTGTTGGCGGCGGTCGCGGCGTCCGCGGCGAGGGCCTTGTGGTCGTAGCTCACGAGCTTGATCCGGTAGACGTCGTTGCCGACCTTGAGGCCGCCGGCCTTGTTGATCTCCTCGACCTTCATCTCGGCGCCCCGCACCAGCTCGACGCCGTAGGATGCCGCACCGCCCGAGAGCGGTCCCAGCACGCCGATCGTGAGCGTCTTGTCCTGGGTCGCGCCCGGTGTCGCGGTCCCGACGGCCGCCGCCAGCGCCATGATGACGACGGCCGCGGTGCCTCCCCGGATCCTCATCGTCGCGTCCTCCTCGTTGAAGAGCTTCTCAATGACCGTCTCGACGAAGCGCTCGTCCCGCTGGCTCCGCGTCGGGCTCTGGCGGGAGCCCGTCGAGTCTCGCGCGGTCGGCGACGGTATTCAAGCCCCGCCCCGGCCTCGTCCTTGACTGCATGTGAGGGCGCCGATAGCCTCGACGCTCATGGCCGACTCGGGGCTCGAAGCGCGTCTCTCGTGGCTGCTCGAGCACGCCTCCGACATGGTCTCGGTGATCGACCAGGACGGGACCGTCCGGTACGAGAGCCCGTCGGTCGAGCGCCTGCTCGGCTGGCGGCCCGAGGAGCTCGTGGGCACGCAGCTGCTGGACTACGTCCATCCCGACGACGTCGCCCTCGTGAGGGCGGCGATCGCTCACCGCATCGCCGACCCGACACCCGTCAACCCCCCGACCGAGTTCCGCGTGCGGGCGCGTGACGGCTCCTGGCACGTGCTGGCGGCCATGAGCCGCGTCACCCAGGACGAGACGGGGGCGGTGAACCTCGTCGTCAACTCCCGCGACGTGACCGAGCAGCGCGCGCTCGAGGAGCGCCTTCGGCAGGCCCAGCGCATGGAGTCGATCGCGCGGCTGGCGACGGCCGCCGCGCACGAGATCAACAACCCGCTGGCGGTGCTCCTCGGCCACCTGGCCATGCTCGACAAGGCCACGCCCGGGAACCCTCGGATCGAAAAGATGGTCGAGGCCGCGCAGCGCATCCGGGACATCGTGCGACGCATGACGCACATCAGTCGGGTGGAGACGGTCGAGCGGACGTCGTCCACGCTTCCGGAGATGCTCGACATCCGGAAGTCGAGCGACGCGGGTGGGGCGCCTCCCGGCGGCTCGGCGCCTTGACGTGTTCGGGACGCCCACCGAGCCGGCGAAGGCCCTCGAGGAGTGCCAAAAGCAGATCGTCGAGATCTACGCGCGGCACAACAAGGCGTGAGAGCGCGAAAGCTCTGAGCGCCTAGCCCGCGAGCCCCGGCACGAGCTCGGCGCCGACCTCGACGGTCAGCGTCGAGCCCTTGAAGTCGCTCGCCCGGTCGATCGGCTGGGCGGCGCCGCCCAGGTGCCTGGCCAGGAACGCCTCGGTGACCGCGCGGAAGGCGATCTGGTTCTGAGGCCGCAGGAAGCCGTGGCCCTCGTCCGGGAACGTGATGTAGGTGACGGGCACGTTCCGCTGCCGGAGCACCGCGACCATCTGCTCCGATTCGGCGCGGGTCACCCGTACGTCCTCGAGACCCTGAGCGATCAGGATCGGCCGGAAGGCGCGACCGATGTAGGTCAGCGGCGAACGCTCCCGGAGGAACGCCCGGCCTTCCGGGGTCTCGGGATCGCCGAGCCGGTTCTTCCACACGCTGAACCACGGGCCCCAGTACGGCGGAATCGCGGCCATGAACGTCATGAGGTTCGCGATCCCGTAGATGTCGACGATGCAGGCGAATACCTCCGGCGTCCGGGTCGCCGCGGTGAGCGCCGCGTAGCCGCCATAGCTGGCGCCGTAGAAGCCGACGCGCCTGCGGTCGGCGATGCCGCGGGCGACGGCCCAGTCGACCGCGTCGATCAGATCCTCGTGCATCTTGCCGCCCCATTCGCGGTCGGCCGCGGTGACGAACGCTTTGCCGAAGCCGGTCGAGCCCCGGTAATTGACACTCAGGACCGCGTAGCCCCGGTTGGCGAGCCACTGGTGCGTGGGATTGAAGCCCCATTCGTCCCGGAGATACGGCCCGCCATGGATCACGAGGACCAGCGGGACTCGGCCGGCGTCGGCCGCCGGAAGGGTCAGATAGCCCTGGATCCTGAGACCGTCACGCGCCGGGAACGCCACCGATTCGAGCGGCCGGAGCGGCAGCCCGTCGAGATTCCTGCGCGCCTTGAAGAGCGGACGGAGGCGTCGCGTAGTCCGATCGTAGAGGGCCCATTCCGGGCTCACCGTGTCCTGCTGGACGTGGATCAGAGCCCGGCGGCCATCCGCACTGAGGCCACTGAAATCGATATCGCCTGACGTGGACGACGAGAGCGCTTTCACGTCGGCCGCGAAGCTCGGGTCGACGGCGCGCCAGTGCCGGCGGTCGACGGTCGCGCCGGCGGCGAGCGGACGCTGCGTCGTGGTGTGGAAGAGGACCCTGGTGAACTCGGCGTCCGGGTCCGCGGCCAGGATCTTCGTCCGTCGCGTCGCCATGTCGATCGCGACGAGCGCCGCCTTGTCACGGCCGCGCGAGTCGAAGAGGTAGAGGGTCGTACCGTCCTCGCTGAAATCCAGGAGCCGCGTCCCGTCGACGTCGCCGAGCGGGACGGTCAGGAAAGGCACCCAGGCGCCGCTCTTCCGGAGCTCGAGGCACTCGAGGCTTCCGTCCCCGAGGAACCGTGTGGCCAACCGCACCCGGAAGGCACTGTCGGTGGCGAGCCAGGCGAACTGGTGGTTCTCGAAGAGGAGCTCGGAGGTGCCGGTCACGACGTTGACGCGATGGAGATCGAAGAACCGTGAGTCGCGCGCGTTGTGGGAGAACAGCATCTCCCGCGGAAAACGCCGGCTCACCTCATGCACCCCCGCGCGCACGCCGCGCGGGGGCGTCAGCGGCACGATGGCGCCGTCCAGGACGTCGACGCTCGAGGCGCGCCAGTTCTCGTCACCGTCATGCTCCTGGAAGAACACGACGTGCCGGTTCGTGAACGCCCATCGAAAGAAGTAGCTGATCGGGCGATCGGTCGCGCGCGTGAGGGGGCGGGCCGCTTTGAGATCGTCGACCGGTGTCACCCAGAGGTTGCGCACGCCGTCGACCGGTGCGATGTAGGCGACGGATGTACCGTCGAGGGAGAGCTGAGCCGAGGCGACGTCGGGATCGCCGAAGAACACCTCGCGCGGGACGAGCGGGCGACCACGTTCCTGGGCCGGCCATGCGCGCCGCGGCAAGACAAGCCCCAGGCCGAGCGCGGCAGCGCCCGCGAGAAAACGCCGACGGGACGATGGGATCGAGAGCATCTGAACCTCCACCGGGCAGGCAGGCTAGCACATCTCGAACGAGCTGGCCCGCGTGGAACCAGGCGCACGTCTGCGCAGTTACGGGTAAAATCCACCTGCCAGAACATCTCGTGGAGGAGGAGTCATGCCCACCAAACGTGCCGTGACCCGGATTCTCGTCCTGACCGCCCTGGCCGTCGTGGTGCTCGCCGGCGCTGCCCCGGCCCTCGAAGTCGGCCAAAAGGCCCCGGAGTTCGCGCTAAACGGGCCCGACGGGAAGCCGGTCAAGCTCTCTGACCTGACGGCGAAGGGCCCCGTCGTCCTCTATACCTTCATCGCGGCCTTCACCCCCACCTGAACCAGAGAGCTGAATGGCTTCGAGGCGGCGCTGCCGCAGTTCGAAGCCATCGGCGCCCAGGTCGTGGGCGTCAGCACCGATCACCATCTCGCCCTGGCCGCGTGGCAGAAGGATCAAAAGTCCAAGCAGCTCCTCCTCTCCGATTTCCGCCGGCAGATGCTGCCCGCCTACGGCGCGATGGAGATGAACGAGGCGAGCCCGGTCTACCGCTACGCGAAGCGCGCGTACTTCATCATCGACAAGACCGGAACCGTCAAGTACCTCAAGGTCATGGACAGCCCATTGAACATCCTCGAGCCCGCGGAGGTCCTCGCGGCGGTCAAGGCCGCGAATCCATAATCGCAGGAGGACGGTGGTGCCACGCGTTTGGCTCGTGCTCCTGGCCGGCCTGATCGTCGCGATGCTCACGGCTTGCGCGACCAACGGCGACAGCCCACCGCTGACGTCGGCCACGACGTTGACGGCCGGCTGGGCAGCACTTCACGCTCGAGTGGGCGCCCGCTCCGGGCCAGGGCGGCGCTCGCCGAGTTACCGGGTATGTCTACAACCGGCATGGCGAGTACGCGATGCATCTACGCCTTCTCGCTCAGGCGCTCGATACAGGAGGCGCCGTGGTCGGTCAGCGCATCGCGTTTGTGCCCGGAGGCGTGAGCGGATTCGGGCGCGCCTACTTCGAGGTCCCGAACTTGCCGGCGGCCGACCACTACCGGGTCAGCGTCTGGGACTACACCTGGCATCAGGCTGACGGCGACAGGCGGTGACGTCGACGGACTGAGCCAGTCAGCGGCGGACCGCACCGGGGCCCTGGGGCGCCTGACGAACCAGCTCCACGGGCCCCTGCGGCTCCCAGCTCATCGGACTGGTTCCGGCTCCGGCGAGCCGGTGCTCGCCCCGCCAGGCGAGCGTGATCTGGCCCCCATTAACGGTCAGGGGCTCGAGAACGAGCGTGAGCCTCCCGTTCGAGCTTCCCAGCCGCCCCTGCACGTTGACGGAGACTGGCTCGCCTCGAACGGTGAAGGTCAGGACGCCCGACACTCCGGGTAAGTCCCGTCCCAGCACGTGCCAGGGACCGATGGAAACACCGTCGGCGGGTGCGGCGTCCTGTTGCTCGAGGACGACGAGAGTCAAGGGCGTACCGCCCCACGTTCCCTTCCACGTTCCCCGGAGATCGGGCACCGACCCCGCCGGCGTCGTCAGCGGCGGCGTCGGCGCGCAGGCGCCCAGCAGCATCGTGAGCGCGAGGGCGATGAGACCATTCCACCGAGGCTTCATCGTCGTCGAATATACTCACGTTCTGAGCCACTTGACGCCGGACCTCTTCGAGCGGATTCTCTGGCGCAGCAAGCGACTCGTCGCTGCCATGGGGGAGACGCCAATGGGTCCACATCGTGATGGCCGCACGACGCCGTCCCAGGTGTTTGTCGTCGTGCTGCTGGTGGCCGCTCTTCTGACGATCGGCGTGGCCCAGGAGGTAGCCGGACAGGCCGCCCCGACGGGAGAGGTCATCATCGCGTGGCACGTCACCATCGCGCCGACGTGGTTCGATCCGTCGACCGCCCCGCCGCAGATCACTCCGTTCGGGATGCTGTTCGCCCTCCACGACGCGCTGGTTCGGCCGTTGCCGGGGAAGGGAAAGATGTCGCCGAGCCTCGCCGAGTCGTGGACGGAGAGCCCGGACGGGCTGGTGTACGAATTCAAGCTGCGTCGCGATCTCAAGTTTCACAACGGCGACCCCGTCACCACCGAGGACGTGAAGTTCAGCTTCGAGCGCTATCGGGGGGCTGGTGCCAAGGAGCTCCAGGCGCGCGTCCGGCAGGTCGACATCATCGATCCCCTGACGGTGCGCTTCCTCCTGAGGGAGCCCTGGCCCGACTTCATGACCTTCTACGGGACCACGGCCACAGCCGCCGGGATCGTCGTCCCCAAGAAATACGTGACCCAGGTCGGCGACGAAGGCTTCAGGAAGCACCCGATCGGCGCCGGTCCCTACAAGTTCGTTAGCCACAAGCCCGGCGTGGAGGTGGTGCTGGAAGCCTACACGGGGTACTGGCGTCGCGTGCCCTCCGTCAAGCGGTTCGTCATGAAAAGCGTCCCCGAAACAACCACGCGGGTGGCGATGCTCAAGAGCGGTGAAGCCGACATCGCCTACGCGCTCGACGGCGAGGACGCGTTGAACGTGAAGCGCGACCCGCGCCTGACGCTCGTGCCCTCGAAGCACGCGTCGATCTACTGGATCGAGTTCGCGGACCAGTGGGATCCCAAGTCGCCGTGGCACGACAAGCGGATGCGGCTGGCGGTCAACTACGCGCTGGATCGCAAGGCGATCAACGAGGCCTCGTGTCTGGGCTACTGTCCCCCGACCGGCGTCATCGTGCCACGGGTCATGGAGTTCGCACTCCAGACGCCGCCCCCGCCCTACGACCCGCCGAAGTCGAAGCAGCTGCTCGCCGAGGCCGGGTATCCCAACGGGATTGACGCCGGCGACTTCGTGCCGATCCCGCCGTTCTTCGCGACGGCGGAGGCGTCGGTGAACTATCTGAACGCAGTCGGGATCCGGGTGAGGATCCGGCCCATGGAACGCGCGGCCTTCTACGCTGCATGGCGGGAGAAGAAGCTGCGCGGGCTGTTCATGGTCGCCGCGGGGAACTCGGGCAACGCGGCCAGCCGGGTGGCTGAGTTCATGCACTCGAAGGGCAGCTATGCCTACGGCGGGTATCCCGACCTCGACGACCTCTTCGATCAGCAGGCGCGGGAGCGCGATCCGGCCAGGCGCGAAGCCCTGCTCTATCGCATCCAGCAGCTGACCATCGACCGGGTCATGTTCGCGCCGATCATGGACTACCGCACGCTGAGAGGAGTCGGGCCGCGAGTCGCCGAGCACATGCTCGACTCGATGCACCTGATCCCCTTCCCCGCCTACGAGGACGTGCGCCTCAAGGGGCAATGACGGAGCGGCCTGGGGCCAATGCTTGACGCGGGCTCGGTCTTTCTCTAGGTTCGACACTGGCGACACCCATGTACCCTGCATACTTCGGGCTCACCGAGCGGCCGTTCTCCCTGGCGCCGGATCCACGCTACCTCTATCTGAGTGACGTTCATCGGGAGGCTCTGGCCCATCTGCTCTACGGGATCGGCGAGGGCGGGAGCTTCGTGCAGCTGACCGGTGAGGTGGGCACGGGCAAGACCACGGTCTGCCGCGCCCTGCTGGAGCAGCTGCCCCCCGAGGTCGACGTCGCCATGATCTTCAGTCCCCGGCTCACCGCGGTCGAGCTGGTCGCCGCAGTGTGCGACGAGCTCCGCGTCCCGTACCCGAAGGGGACCACCAGCCTCAAGGTGCTGTTCGACGCGCTGTCGCTCGCGCTGCTCGACGCTCACGCGCGGGGCCGGCGGACCGTGCTGATCATCGACGAGGCCCAGAACCTGAGCCCCCGCGTGCTGGAGGAGATTCGCCTCCTGACGAATCTGGAGACGACGAAGGAGAAGCTTCTGCAAGTGATCCTGATCGGCCAGCCCGAGCTCGGCGAGCTCCTGGCCCGGCGAAACCTGCGTCAGCTCGCCCAGCGGGTGACCGCGCGCTATCACCTGCGACCGTTCACCGAGGCAGAGACGCGGCAGTACGTGCATCATCGACTGGAGATCGCCGGCCAGCAGCAGCCGATCTTCACCAAGCCGGCCGTGCGCGCGGCCCACCGTCTGTCGCGCGGCGTCCCGCGCCTGCTCAACACGATCTGCGATCGCGCCCTGCTCGGCGCCTACGCGACCGGCCAGACGCGCGTCAAAGAGGCGGTCGTCCGCCGGGCGGCGAGGGAAGTGCTGGGCCGGCGCCTGAGCCGCCGGTGGGGCGTGGCGACGGCGACCGCGGTGCTCCTCATCGCCGCCGGCGCCGCGATCGCGTGGTTCGCTTCCGGAGCGCTTCCTTCCCTCGGAGCCTGGCCTTTGCTCCGCATGGACGGAGCCGGTTCGACGCCGGAGGCGGCACCACCCGCCGTGGCGGCCACGGCGGCCGCGCCGCGGAGCCATGAGCTGACGCTCGCGACGATCCTGGGAGATCCCTCCATGACGGCCGACAAGGGGAGCGCCTTTGTGAGCCTTTACGCGCTCTGGAACCTGGATGCCGGCGCCGGAGGCGCTGATCCCGGATGCGATCTCGGGCGCCGGGCCGGCCTGCGTTGTCTCTCCCGAACCGGAACGTGGACGGTGCTGCGTCGCCTCAATCGGCCGGCGATCCTCGAGCTCGCCACGCTCGACGGCAGGAAGCATCACGTCGTCCTGGCCGGCCTCGACGGCGACCGCGCGACGCTCCAGATCGGCGAGCGGCGCGTGACGCTACCGACGGCCGAGGTCGAGCGCTTCTGGGACGGCCCGTTCGTGATGATCTGGAAGTCGCCGGTCGCCGGCCCACTGCCGCTCCAGTCGGGCATGAGCGGCCGGGACGTCGCCTGGCTTCGCCAGCAGCTCGGCACGATCGACGGGCGGACGTCGCCGGCGAACGCCGCTCAAGGCTACGACGAGGAGTTGAAACAACGAGTCGCCGCCTTCCAGCAGATCGAGTCGCTGGCGCCCGATGGCATCGCGGGCGAGGAGACGCTGGTCCGCCTCGTCGCCACGACGCCCGCGGGGAGCGGCCCCTCGCTCAACGGGATCCGGCCGTAGCCATGTCGTACATCCTCGACGCCCTCACGAAAGCCGCCCAGCAGCGAGACCGGCACGTTCCCGTGGTGCAACGGTTGCTCACGCCCGCCCCGCGGCTGGGACCGTCGTGGACCCGCTCGCCCGGGCGGCTGCTCGCGGCGTTGGGGCTGGGCGCGGCCCTCCCGACGGTCTTCCTCGTCTGGTGGCTGCGTCCCGACCCGGTCGTGACGCCCCCCGACCCGATCCCTCTCGCCGCCCCGACGACGGTGGAGCCCCCGCGGCCCCTCAGGCTCGAGCCGCCACCGAAGCCCGCCGTCCGGACGGAGAAGACCGTGCCAGCGACACGCGATGCGATCGCCGACTCCGCGCCGCCCGCGGCAAATCCGAAGGCGCAGCCGTCACCGCCGCCCGCGCCGGCACCGCGCTCCCGAGCCGCGGCGCCACCGACCCAATCGGCGCCGCTACCGACCGCCGATCCACCCGTCGCGTCCGTCGCGCCACCGCCCGTTCAGGAGCGAGCCGGGCTCCGGCTCGAAGCGCTGATCTACTCGGAAGTGCCGGGGCAGCGCATGGTGTTCATCAACGGGCGCCGCTACGTCGAAGGCGACGTCATCGACGGCCGGCTCAAGGTCGAGGAGATCCAGGAAGAAGGCGTCGCGCTGAGCGAGCAGGGGCGGCGCTTCACGCTGCGCGTCGCGCGCTGACGCGACGATCGCGACGCCGCGCGAGGAGGGTCCCATGAGCGAGCGAATCCGACTTCTCGTCGACGGCAAACCCTCCGAGCTCGACGCGGATCCGGCGATGCCGTTGCTCTACGCGCTGCGCGCCGACCTGGGACTCGCCAATCCGAAGTTCGGCTGTGGCCTCGCGCAGTGTGGCGCGTGCACGGTGCACGTCGACGGACGGCCGACGCGATCCTGCGTCACACCCGTCGGTACGGTCCGGGGCAAGAAGATCACGACGCTCGCCGGCCTCGGCACGCCGGACAAGCCCCATCCGTTGCAGACCGCCTACATCGACGAGCAGGTGCCGCAATGCGGCTACTGCCTTTCGGGCTGGATGATGACCGCGGCGGCGCTGCTCCGCGACACGCCCAAGCCGAGCGACCGGCAGATCCGCCAGGCCCTCGGGGGCCTCAAGTGTCGCTGCGGGACGCACATGGCCATCCTGCGCGCGGTCAAGCGCGCGGCCGGCACGAAGGCATAGGGGGCGGCCATGACGCACGCGCACCTCTCGCGACGGGCGTTCCTTGGGACTGGAGCGCTCGTGATCGGCTTCATGATGGCGGGCACGCTCGGCAGGGCGCTCGGGCAGGCGGCGGAGACGCTCGGCGGCAAGCCGCCCCTCACGCCGGACGAGCTCGATTCGTGGATCGCCGTGCTCCCCGACGGTCGTGTCACCGCGTTCTTCGGCAAGATGGACATGGGTCAGGGTGTCGACGTCGCGATCGGCCAGATCGTCGCCGACGAGCTCGACGTGGCATTCGACCGCGTCGCCGTGATGATGGGCGACACGGCATTCACCTGCAACCAGGGCGGCGCGTCCGGGAGCACCGGGGTGCAGCGCGGCGGCGTCACCCTGCGCGCGGCGGCCGCCGAAGCGCGGCGCATCCTGCTTGAGCGCGCCGCCCAGAAGCTCTCCGTGCCGATGACCGATCTCATCGTGCAAGACGGCATCGTCGCGGTCGCCAGCGACCGGAGGCGCCGGGTGAGCTACGGCGAGCTGGTCGACGGCCAGTACTTCCACCACAAGCTCGAGTGGAACAAGCAGTACGGCAACACGCTGTCGGCGAAGGGCCGGGCGAACCCCAAGAAGGCGTCGGAATACAAGATCGTCGGGACATCGATTCCGCAGAAGATCGTCGCCGACAAAATCTATGGCCGGCTGCAATACGTCACCGACGTCCGGGTCGACGGCATGCTACATGCGCGAGTCATCCGGCCGCCGACGGCCGGCTGCGGCCCGGTCGCGGTCGACGAGTCGTCGATCGGCGCCATCTCCGGGGCCCGCGTCATCCGGGAGAGGGACCTGGTGGCGGTGGTCGCCGAGCGAGAGTGGGACGCGGTGCGCGCGGCAACGGCGCTCAAGGTCACCTGGACGTCACCCTGCACGCCGTTCCCGCCGATGGAGACGCTGCACGATCACATCCGCCGGGCGGCCGCGATCGGCGGCGCCGTCCCGGTCAGCAAGGGCGACGTGGACGCCGCCCTCAAGACCGCCCATCGCGTGATCGAGGCGGAGTACGAGTGGCCGCTGCAGTCGCACGCGAGCATGGGCCCGGCGTGCGCGGTCGCCGACGTGCGCGCGGATGGGGCGACCTTGTGGACCGGCTCGCAGAAGCCGCACTACGGCCGAAACGGCGTCGCCAAGCTGGTCGGCCTGCCGCCGGAGAGCGTCCGGGCCATCTGGGTTCCGGGACCGGGATCGTACGGCCGCAACGACGCCGGCGACGCCGCGCTGGATGCGGCACTCCTGTCGAAGCTCACCGGCAAGCCGGTGCGCGTGCAGTACATGCGCCACGAAGGCACCGGCTGGGACCCGAAGGGGCCCGCCGCCGTCTACCGCGCGCGTGCCGGGCTCGACGCGCAGGGCACTGTCGTCGCGTACGACTTCTTCGGCAAGGGGTTCTCGCGCCAGGACGTGGCGACGACCGAGAGCGATCCCAAGGACACGCTCGCCGGACAGCTGACCGGCTTCGCACCGAAGCCGACGGTGATCTTCCAGGTGCCGGCCGAAGCCTACGACTTCGCGAACAAGCGCTGTGGCTGGGAGTGCATCGCGCCCTTGCTCGATCGCGCCTCGCCGCTCCGGACCGGGCACCTGCGGGATCCGCTCGGTCCCGAGACGCATTTCGCGAGCGAGTCGTTCATCGACGAGGTCGCGCACGCCGCCGGCGTGGATCCGGTCGCGTTCCGGCTGAGGTATGTGAGCGATCCACGTCACGTCGCGGTCATCCGGGCAGCTGCCGAGAAGGCCGGCTGGAACACGCGGGCGTATCCGAACCCTCGCCGGGGCAAGGGCAACGTGATGGTCGGCCGCGGCGTCTCCTACACCGAGCGCAACGGCACCATCGTGGCCGTGGTCGCGGACGTGGAGGTGGACCGCCGCAGCGGGCGCGTGTGGGCGAAGCGGTTCACGGTGGCGCACGACTGCGGACTCATCATCAATCCGAAAGGGCTCGAGCTCACCATCGAAGGCAACGTGGTGCAGGCGCTGTCGCGGACGCTCTACGAGGAAGTCGTGTTCGACCGCGATCGCGTGCTGAGCGTCGACTGGACCAGCTATCCGATTCTGGAAGTCCAGGACGCGCCCGAGCGGATCGATGTCGTACTGATCAATCGGCCGGACGTCGCGTCCTCCGGCGCGGGCGAGCCCTCGACGCGCACGGTCCCGGCGGCGATCGCCAACGCGATCTTCGACGCGACCGGCGTGCGCCTCCGGCGCGTGCCGATCACCCCCGAGCGGGTCAGAGCGGCGCTGGCGCGCGCTTGACGACCTCGCGCGGGTAGCCGGGCGCGGACCTGCGCCACACCTGGCGAGGCCTGGCCATTCCTGTCACGACGTGGCTTCGCCCGCGTCACCGCCCGGTCCGTTCGACCAGGGCGTTCATATTGGAAACGCTATCTTTTCGAGTCCAGGTGCGCCCCCGGCTCTGATTGGCCCGACTCTTGCCTATAGTAGGTCGAATCCCTGGAGGGACACATGCGACAACATTTTAGGAAAACGGCCACCCTCTGTGTCGTCACGCTCACGATGCTCGTCGCCGCGGCGCTGCACGCGGCCCCACCCGCTCGGACCGTGCGTGTCGCGGTGCTGACACCGGGCCTCAGCTTCGGAGAGGTGCTGGCCGGATTCCGAGAAGGGCTCGGCCAGCTGGGTTACCGGGAAAGCACCAACTTGATCCTGCTCATCGAGGACACGAAGGGCAGCGGCTCCGAGGTCCAGGCACAGGCCCAGGCCCTCGTCTCGGCGAAGCCCGACGTCCTGGTCACGGTCGGCACCTCGCACACCGTGGCCGCCAAGGCGGCGACGTCGACGATCCCGATCGTGTTCACCTGGGTCGGCGACCCGGTGCGGTCGGGGTTGGTCCCGAGCTACGCCGCGTCGGGCAATAACCTCACGGGCGTGTCGGTTTATTCGGGCCCGCTCTCCGGCAAGCGTCTGGAGATCCTGAGAGAGATCGCTCCCAACGCGCGCCGCATCCTCTGTCTGGTCGGCAAAGAAAGCATCGCCGAGATCAGCTTCAGCGCCGCGCAGAAGACCGCGGAGAAGCTCGGCGTCGTGCTGATCCGGCGCGACGTGGCCAGCCGCGACGACATCGTCCGGGAGCTCAGCGTCCTGCCGAAGGGCGCGTTCGACGCGATCTATCACGTGCCCTCCGGGCTCGTGAGCGCTCACATCAACCTGCTCATCCAGCGCGCGCGCGAGGACAAGGTCGCCCTGATGGCGCACGAGGACGAGCTGGTCGCCGCCGGAGCACTCGTCTCGTACGGCGCGAACGCCCGGCGGATGGGTTTGCAGACGGCGCTCCTCGTGGACAAGGTGCTCGGCGGCGTGGCGCCGGCCGAGATTCCCATCCAGGTCCCCGACAAGCTGTTCCTCGCGATCAACCTCGTCACGGCGAAGACGATCGGGCTGAAGCCTCCCCTGGCGCTCCTCGAGCGCGCCGAACGGATCGTCGAGTAGCTTCGCGACGACGATGTGGCCCGCGATCGGCCATCGCCTCAGCACCCTGCGTCGGCGACTCTTTCTCTTGCTGGCGGCGACGAGCGTCATCGCGGTCGTGGGCGTCAACCTGATCTGGCTGCCTGGCACGTTGCGGGACGTTCACGAGGCGCGGGCCGAGCTCCAGCTGGTCGCGGTGCGCGGCGTGCGCGACCAGATCGACCTGTTCCTCGCGGACCAGGAGGAAGGGCTGAGGACGGTGGCAAAGTTGTTTCGCGCCGCCATCCTGCACGGCGACCCGACCGACGTCGCACTCGTGGCCCAGCGATTTCTCCAGCGCGAGAAGGCCTTCGAGGAGATCGGGGTCTTCGACACCCGGGGCCAGTGGCGCTATCGCCTCTCGCGTCGCGAGGTGGCGACCAACCTGGCGGCCGCCGCGCCGCCCGCGATCGATGTCGCGCCGCAGGTTCGTGGCGTCGCGTGGGGCGCGGTCACGACCACCGAGACGTCGGAACCGTGGGTGACCCTGGTCACCCCGCTCTCCGGCGCCGCGGAGAGCCGGATACTCGTGGTGGGCGTCCTGAACCTCAAGGACCTCTGGTCGCTGATCGCCGAGGTCAAGCTCGGCCAGGGCGGACGCGCCTACGTCGTCGATCGCCGCGGCGGGCTCATCGCCGCCGACGACGCGAACCTGGTCCTCAAGCGGCTGTCCCTGGCGAATCGGCCCTTCGTCGGGAGCCTCATCGAGGAGAACCGGCCGACCGGGGTCACCGGATCCTACACGAACGAGCGCGGCGTCGACGCGATGGCGACGGGCCTGCGCGTGGACCGCGTCGGCTGGGGCGTGGCCGTCGAGCACCCGCGAACCGTGGTGGCCGCCGCGGTCGGGCGCAAGCTCTGGTTCTTCGCGGGGCTCACCGTGGCCGGAGTCCTGGTCAGCGCCGCCGCGGGTCACGTGCTCAGCGCTCGCCTGACCCGGCCACTCGAGCGGCTGCGCCTGGGCGTGCAGCGGTTCGGCCGGGGTGAGCTCGATCATCGCGTGTCCATCGAGACGGCCGACGAGATCGGCGAGCTGGCGCTGCAGTTCAACCAGATGGCGGCGGAGCTGAGCGCCTCGCACGCACGGCTGGAGGAGCGCATACGCGAGGCCACGCGCGATCTGGCCCGCCGGCAGCACGAAGCCGAGGAGCTGGCGCGCGTCGCCCGGACGCTGACGGAAGACCTCGACGTGAGCCAGGTGGCCGATCGCGTCGTCCAACCCGTGCTGGCCCTCTTCGCGGTCCAGTCGGCGGTGCTCTGGTTGCGCGACCCCGATGGCTCGCTCGTCGCCCTCGGGATCAGCGGCCGGGCGCGCCTGGGATTCAGTCGTGGAGACGTGCTGCCGGCGGGAGCTTCCATGGCCGGGTGGGCGGTCCGCGAGGGCCGCCCGGTGTGGACGAGCGATGTGCTGGCGGAGCCCGGTCTCGTCCTGACCGAGGACCAGCGGCTTCGGCTGCAGAGCGCCGGAGATCGCGCCATCCTCTGTGTGCCCCTGGCCGTCAAGGCTCAGACGATCGGCGTCCTCTCGCTTGGCGCCGGCTCGACGCGCGCGTTCACACCCGAGGAGGTCACCTTGCTCCAGGCCTTCGCCGACCAGGCGGCCATCGCGCTGCAGAACGCCAGCCTCTATGCCGAATCGCAGACCCAGCGAGTTCAGCTGACCCAGATTCTCGAATCGACCTCCGACGGCGTGCTCTTCGTGGGCCCGGACCGCCGCGTCCAGGCGGCGAACCAGCACACTGGAGAGCTGCTCGGCCGCCCATCGACCCAGCTGGTCGGACACGACCTGGGCGACGTCCTCGGCCGCGAATGTACCTCGGTCTCGACGGAGAGCCTTCTCCACGCGTGTCGTGATGGCTTCGGTGCCGCCCGGATCGCCGAAGGGCAAGGCGCCGACGGCGATCTCGAGATGCGGAACCAGGGCCGCGTCCTGCATTGGGAGGCGCGGACCACGCGCGACGCCGCCGGCCGGACGGTGGGGCTGACGATCACACTGCACGACGTGACGCGGGAGCGTGAGATCGCCCAGATGAAGAGCGACTTCGTCTCGTTCGCGACTCACCAACTGCGCACCCCGCTGTCCGGAATCAAGTGGTTGCTGGAGCTGGGCATGCAGGAGTCCGGCGTGCCGGACAGCGCGACGAGCTACATGCGGGACGCGCTGGGGGCCTCCCAGCGGCTGATCCAGCTCGTCAACGACCTGCTGGACGTGTCGAGGCTGGAGAGCGGGCGGATGAAGGCCACGCCCCAGCTGGTGGATCTGGTGGAGCTGACGCGGACGGTGCTCGCCGATCTGAAGCTGCAGATCGACGACAAAGGCCACCGCCTCACGATGGAGACGGACGCGGACCTCCTGGAAGTCTTCGCGGATCCGCAGCTCCTGCGCCAGGTCGTGCTCAACCTCGCCTCGAACGCCATCAAGTACTCTCCGACCGGGGGTGACATCGGCGTGCGGCTCAGCCGAGACGGAGGCCTCGTGCACTGGCAGATCCAGGATACGGGAATCGGAATCCCCAAGGAGAGCCAGCGACACCTCTTCGAGAAGTTCTACCGGGCGGACAACGTGGCCTCGCTCGAGACCGACGGGACCGGCCTCGGTCTCTACCTGGTGCGGCTGATCGTCGAGCAGATCGGCGGGCGCGTCGGGTGTGAGTCCGAGGAAGGACACGGCTCGACGTTCTACTTCACCGCGCCCTGCGCTCGGGACCTCCAGCCCGCCGCGACGCCTCGCTAGACCCGCATCGTCGGTCAGCGCTACCGCTCCGGAGCTTCATCGCGATACGCTGCGGACGCGTGGAGACTCTGGCCCTCAAGCTCGTGCTCACACCGACGCTGATCGGTGCGGTCAGCATGGCGGGGCGTCGCTGGGGACCCGGAGTGAGCGGCTGGCTCGTGGGGTTTCCGCTCACGTCCGGCCCCGTCGTCTTCTTCCTGGCCCTCGACCAGGGAGTGACGTTCGCGGCCGGAACGGCCGTCGGGTCCATGACCGGTGCGGCTGCCCAGGCCGC
Source organism: Candidatus Rokuibacteriota bacterium (assembly GCA_003220535.1). Lineage (GTDB taxonomy): Bacteria > Methylomirabilota > Methylomirabilia > Rokubacteriales > CSP1-6 > AR31. The sequence continues at coordinate 115,344 of QHSU01000058.1, read as the reverse complement.
GTTCTGTCTCCTCTATGGGCGGCTGGCGAGCCGTCGCCACTGGGGGTTGGCGCTCCTGGCCGGCTGCCTCGCGTTCGCGACGGCAACGGTCGCCCTCCAGGCCGTGACTCTGAGGCTGGTGCCGCTGCTGGCGGCCGTGATCGGAGCGCTCGCCGCTGCGCTCTATTTCATGCCACGCGACGACAGCGACGCGCGCACCGCCGCGCTGCCCCGCTGGGACATTCCGGCCAGACTGGTCGTGACCACCGCCGTCGTGCTGATCCTGACGGGCATGGCGCCGCTGCTCGGGCCCCGGTTGACCGGCCTGCTGGCGACGTTTCCGCTCTACGGCGCCATCCTGGCGGGGTTCGCGCATCGCCTGCAAGGGCCCGGGCCCGCGACCCGGGTGCTGCGCGGCTTGCTGCTCGGACTGTTCGCCTTCGCTGGCTTCTTCTTCGTGCTCGCTCTGTCGATCGAGCGCTGCGGCATCGTGCCGGCCTTCGCGGCGGCCATCGCGACGGCGCTGGTCCTGCAGACCGGATCGCTCTGGGCCATGTGGCGAGGCTCACGCGCTTGACCGGGCCCACGCGCACCGCCGGCCTCGAGCCACGGTTGGGCTCGGCCTCCGCACCCCCGACGAGCACGTGCAGATGCTCCAGCGATTCAAGGCGGAAGCGCTCGGTTAGCGAATGACCCGGTCGGGTCCCGGGCGACGTTCCCTAGTCGGGCTCGCGGGCGATGAAAGGCTGGTAGCCGACTTGCCGCAGGACGCGGAGCTTCGATTCGAGCTCCGCTGGATCCGCGAACGGACCGACTCGCACGCGCGAGAGGAGCAGGTCTCGATGGTCTCGGCTGCGCGCCACCGAGTCGATCGCGACGGGCAAGTTCTGCTCGAGTAGCCGCGCCGCGAGCCCGCTCGCGGCGTCGGGATTTCGAAACGCGCCGACCTGAATCCAGTACGAGGCCGCGGGCACCACCGCGATCCTCGCCGGCGACACGGCCTCCGCCGGTTCGGGCTCCGCGGGCCGCGGCTGTCCCTCGCTCCGCTTGTCCGTGCTCAGGTCGACCGTCCGCGCGCGGCTCACCGTCGGAGCGTTGCCCTCGGCGCGCGGGGCCTCGGCCGGGGGCGCGGTGGCCTCGGTGGTGCGCGCCGCACGCGGTCGCGGGGCGGGGGCCCCGCCATCCGAGGCGCGACTATAACCTAGGGGCGGGAGCTCGTCCGCGATCGACGCGCTCGCGCCGTCCTCGCGAGCGGCGGTCGAGTCGCTCGACGCTTCTGACGCCCTGCCGGTGACCTGAGCCACGAGGTCGCGGTACGACGACTGCCGAAGGATCCGGGCGAACTGTGCGCGGTAGTTGTCCACGATGCTGATGCCGTCGACGCGGATGTCGTAGACCGCCCAGCGCTCGTCGAACGCGATCATCTGGTACTCGACCGGGAGCTCGCCGCCCGCGCGACTTGCGATCGTCGTGGTGACCGTCGCCACGTTGCCGTCGACGGACTCGCCCAGGTAGCGGACCGTGAGGCCGCCGCGGACGCTGGCACGTGACGCGATCCGCGAGATGTAGGAGCGTTCGAGGAGATCCGCGAAGAGCCGGACGAACTCCTCTCGCTCGGCGGGTGCGCGGGCTTGCCATTCGCGCCCCAGCGCGCGTTGGGCTGCCTCCCGGAAGTCGAAGCGGGTGCTGACGACGTTGCGGACCTTCGCCAGGAGCTCGGTCGGACGACCCTGGAGCGCCGGGTCGTCGAGCACCCGGTTCACGGCGGTCAGTGTTTCTCGGATCGCCTCCGTCGGTGGCCCGGCTCCGGCGTCACCGCAGAGAGCGAGCACCAGCGCGAAGACGGCCGCGGGTATCGTCCGCCGCTCGTCTGTCGTGGACGGCGGTCGGCCATGGAAGGACGCGCGCCAGGGTGCCACCCACGTCTTCATAGCGTGGCGGCCGGGGATTTCACGAGTTTTTTTTCACGGGGGCGGCCACCGGAGCCGCTTTTCGCAAGGGGTCGCGCTGTGCCCCTCTTGCTGGTAGGATGGCGCCGTTGTGGGCAGGAACTGTCGCCGACTGTTGCCCTTCGTCCTGATGCTGGCCATCCTCCTGGTCGACGCTGCCCCCGGCGCCGCCCAGTGGCCCGAGGTGGAGCGCTGGCTCGACGGCTCCCAGCCGGTGACGATGGGGCTCGACACGTCCCGTTACCGCATCTCGGCGCTTGGAACGAAGCCGGTGATCGCGGCCGACGATCCGGCGTATAGCAACAACGTCCCCTATCGGCTCCTCGACTCGGACCTGCACGGCACGGCCATCTCCTTCGACCTCAAGCTGCGGTGGCCGATAGCTTCCGCCGCGGGGACGTCTGGCCTCGGATCGGTGGAGCCGTATCTCTCGTTCGGACCGACGCTCTTCGTGACGGGTTCCGACACCGCGCCCTACCTGAGTCAGACCGGTGCGCGGTCCGAGGGTGTGATGTCGCTCGGCCTGAGCTGGGGCGCCGGCCTCTCGTGGCGCTTCTCTCGGAACGCCGAGCTGTTCGGTGGCTATCGGTTCATGCAGTACGGTCGGGAGAGCGGCCTGTCGCACAGCGACCGATCGTCGTCGGAGACCGATCTGATCGGCCACGACGTCCTCTACGGCATCTCCGTCCGGTTCTGATTCAACATCGGGGCGAGCGGCGCCGCTCCCCCCGAATGCCCCCACCGGGTTCCCTCGGCGGTCGAATGATCGATCGGGCGCCGGCAAAGCCGGCGCTCGAACAGGTGGAGCGCGTGGCCTACGTGTTCCGCCGCTCCCCGTTCGTGACGCGAACGGCTGAGGGGCTAGCGGGTTTTCTTGCCGGCCAGGGCGTGCTCGATCTCGTCGAGGTGCTCGCGCCGATGCTCGGCGCGGAGCAGATTGATCGGGTGGCCAGCCGCCGCATTGGCGGCGACGAGCTCGTCGGAGAGCCCCTCGACCCGCCGATCGACGGCTTCCGACGTCGCAACGGCGAGCCGTGCTGCCGCGCGGGGCGGTAACGCCAGGCAGAGCGCCTTGGCCGAATCGTTGATCCAATCGACGTCGTTGCCGTCGATCGGCCGCGGCGTCGAGCCTCGACCGTCTCGTTCCCAGCGCTCGATGAGGGTCAGGGCGCGCTGATCCCAGAAAGCCACGTGGGCGAGGACGGCAGCGACGGTCCAGCCAGCATCGAGCGGTCGCGCGAGCTCCGCGTCGGTCAGTCGGTCGACCAGCGCGCGCAGCCGCGCGCGCTGGGCGCTGTTCTCGGTGACGTAGGAACGGGTCATGTGTGCCTCCACGCACTCCGGGATCCTGCTGCGCACAGCGGCCGTGCGCCCCGACTCTACCCGAAGAACGTCCCGGCTGCGACTTCGAGACCATCACCGAGACTTGACAACACCGAGAGCGGCGGCAAATAGTTCCCGACGAGCGGGTAGGATGAGCGAAAGGACAACGAGCCATGGAATCTCGGAGTCTGGGCAAGACGGGTCTCACGGTCTCGGCGCTCGGGTTCGGGTGCGGCAACGTCGGCGGCCTCATCATCCGGGGGACGGTGGCCGAGCGCGAGCGTGCGGTCGCGCGGGCGATGGAGCTCGGCGTCAACTACTTCGACACCGCGCCGTCCTACGGCGACGGAGAGTCCGAGCGAAACCTCGGCCAGGTGCTGAAAGCCCTGAGGGCGCGGGTGCACGTCGGCACGAAGTTCCGGCTCGATCCGCCCGATCTCGGGGACATCCCCGGGGCGGTTGCCCGCTCGCTCGACGCGAGCTTGCGCCGGCTCGGTCTGGAGCGTGTCGATCTCCTTCAGCTCCACAATCGGATCGAGATGGCGCGGGGCGGTGGCGCCCTGAGCCTCGGTGACGTGCTGAGCGAGGTCGTCCCGGCCGTACAGAAGCTCCGTCAGCAGGGGAAGGTGGGGTTCTGCGGGATCACCGCGCTCGGCGAGACGACCGCGCTGCACCGTGCGCTCGACGCCGGCGCGCTCGACACGGCGCAGGTCTGCTACAACCTGCTCAACCCGAGCGCGGGTGTCGTGGTGCCGCCCGGATTCCCCGCGCAGGACTTCGGCGGCCTCCTCGGGCGCGCGCGCGAGCGGCGCGTGGGCGTCATCGTCATCCGCGCGCTCGCGGCCGGAGCGTTGAGCGGCATCGAGACGCGTCACCCGGTCGCAGTCCCAACGGTGGATCCGATCGCGACGGCCGTCGACTACGGCACCGATGTGGCGCGGGCCCGGCTGCTCGGCGCGCTCGTGCGCGAGGGGCACGCCGGGAGCCTGATCGAAGCGTCGTTGCGTCTCGCCGTGGGGTCGGATGCGGTGTCGACGGTGCTGGTCGGCTACTCGAGCCTCGACCAGCTGGAGGACGCGGCGGCCGCGGTCAACCGGGGCCCGCTCCCGGGGCCGGCGCTCGACCGTCTCGCAGCGCTGTGGTCCGGGCTCGCCGGGCGGTGAGCCGCCCGACGCGCCGGCGACCTCGATCGACGTGTCGGTCGCCGAGGGAGTTCGGTGGGGGGTAGCTGGGGGACTCACGATGTCGGGCAATGTCTTCGACAGCGGCGGTGGCGCATTCTCAATCGGCGCCGACAAGGCGGATTTACGCCTGGGCAGTGGGACGGATAACTATCTCGTTCACATCAACATCGGCCGGCTGCTCGATCGCGAACGCAATAGCGCGGGCGATCGCATCTGGCGCCATCGCGAACTTGTCTCGGGACGCGGCGAGTTGGGCTTTCACCTCCGGATTTGTCACACCTTCCGTGAAGTTCGTCCGGACGAAGCCAGGCGAAATGATCGTCACGCGCAGCTTATCGCCGGCCTCCTGGCGCAAACCCTCGGAGATGGCGCGCACGGCGAACTTCGTGCCGGAATAGACCGACTGGTTCGGTACAGTCTTATGTCCTGCTGTAGAAGCGGTGTTGACGAAATGTCCGAAACCCTGCTTGCGAAAGACGGGCAGCGCTGCGGCGATGCCGTACAGAACACCTTTGATGTTGATGTCGATCATCTCCTCCCAATCCTCGACACGCAGGTCGTCGAGGGGAGAGACTGGCATGATGCCGGCATTGTTGACGAGAACGTCAAGCTTGCCGTACCGCTCACATGCCAACTTCACGAGGTTGGATAAGTCTTCGCGCCGTTTTACGTCCGTGCGTGCATAGACTGCCCCTCCACCCGCTCTCGCGATACGGTCAGCGAGAGCCTCAAGGCGATCCAATCCGCGCGCGCCGAGTACGACCTTCGCACCGCGTTCGGCGAGCAGGAGCGCAGTGGCTTCGCCTATACCGCTGCTTGCGCCCGTGATTACGACGACCTTGCCTTCGGTTCCTGACATAGAGTTTCCTTTCCACTTTGACGGCTAACGATCGCGGTGACCGGCCACGGCGAGCGAATGCGAGCCGGCGGTCGCGGCCCACTGCGGTGTTAGCGAGCGACCCCGAGCGACTCGAGCTCCGTTACGATTCCAGGTAGATGAGTTGGATCAATGTCAAAGATGAAGCTGCCCCCGCGCAGCTACAGGCTCTCGTGTACTGCCATACGATGCCGGCCAACCCATCCGCTCGCGGTCACATGGCCGGCTCGGTCTCGAACCCTGATGCTGGGCTCAAAGTCCTCGGGACTCATGCTGCCAAGTTGCCGCCGAAGCCCAGCGTCGAGACTCGAACAGTGGCCCGGAAGTCCCCCGGACGCATGGACGTCGGCGGCTCCACCTCGTGAACCGAAATCTCCAGCTCGCCTTCGCCATCCCTGAGGATCATGGCCGCTGTCTCGCTAACGCTTGCCTCAGCGGCGCGCGCGCCTCGCGCGCGACCGCTGCAGGCGAGTGTTATCCGGCCTGGTCTTGCGCCGCCTCCGCGGACGCCCTCTGAGTCGCTCCTCGAACGCCAATTCATACCGACGAGCGGGGTCGTCGAACTTCACGTGTTTTGATTCGAACGCTTCGGGATCAAACCGTCCACCGAGCCACTGAAGAGTGCTCTCGTACTCCTCGTGGGTGGGCGTCTGAATCACCGTCACGAGGTTCTCATAGCCTCCGATGCCGCCACAGTCTTCGGGCGGGCCCGCTCGGGCGCCGGCAACGCATCGTGGATGCTTGTTGCCGGGCTCCTGCGGGAGGATCTCCTCAAGGGTCAGTTCGTGTTCCCAACCGTCGCCGAAATCGTAGTCGTATTGAGCGATGACACCCGGACGGGAAAAGTAGTGGGCGATGGGGATTTCCCAACCCGGCAGTACGGGCTCGTCGCCCTCGAGAGCGTCGTCATCCGGGATGCCAATCTGCAGAACCTCGCCCGTGACAGGCTTGGTCACGCGGAACAGGTGTAGATGGTAGTCAAGCCAACCCATCGAGTCCTGGAGGGCGACATGAAGATCCCAGAAGCTGTAGGTCTCGGGCACCTGAACCCGTCGCCAGATGGGAGGCGCGACTCCCAGCAGGCGGAGGTTGAACTGGTACACGTGACCGGGCTTCTTCACTCGGGAGTTCCCTTGTCCTGATAACGAGTGACCGCGAGCCCGATCCGCCGCATGGGCACCTCGGTGGAGGACGGCTGCCGGGGAGTCTAGCCGAACGACACGATGCGCACCAGCACCCGGCCGAGGGCACCGGGGCGCTCAGGACGACTCGGGGTAGCTTACGTGGCGAGTGCTAGAGTCCCCTCGAAATGGATACTCAAGTCAGGCGTGGCACCTGGGAGTCGGGGTGAGCGGCGGCGCCCCCCCCGATGTTCAACTAGTTCCGGTGGACGCGCACGATCGCCCAGCCGAACGTGCGCACGCGCTCATCGATGTCGGCCCGCGCGCGCCGGCCGCTGGCGCGGCGCTCGACCACCCACGGGACCTGCTGCTGGCGCCGCTCGACCCGCCGGCGGTCGAAGATCACCTCGGCCCACTCGACGTCGGAGAACGCCCGCTTGAGGTAGTCGTGGTAATTGGTCGCCCGACGGGAGACGACGAAGAGGAGCCGGTGGCGCCACTGCCTCAGGACGTGCGTGACGTTGAGGACCCGGATCAGCTCGCCGAGGCTCGTGTGGATCACGCCCGCATCGCCGCCGTTCACGCGCGTCACCGTGTCGATCTGATCGATTCGCATGCGGCTCTTCTGGCCGTCTTGCGTCGTGAACTCGATCCATCTCGCGGTCGGGTCGTCCATCGCTCTCCCCCTCGAGAAAATCCGCTTCGGGGAGACACGCTAGCAATCAGGCCTTCCCGCCCACGAAGGAATTCGGACACGCGAGAGGTTGGCGCCGTCGTGAGCCGAAGCTACCGGATCTGGTGGCTCGTCCAGCACCTCCCGAGCCGCGAACCCTCCCTAGCGACGGACGCGGCTGTTCACGAGCGCGCCCCAGGTCGCGACGGCGAAGGGCACCAGGTAGGTGAGCGGCACCTTCCAGACGAGTGCGCGAGGCCACGAGGCCGAGAGCAGCACGTCCCCCTGATTGATGGCCAGCAGGAGCGTGCCCACGACGACCGCCGTCATGAGCGATCGCTTCAGCATCGGTCGGTGTCGCAGCGCGCACCGCCAACACTTCACGATCGTGCCGTCACGCACCTGGAACAGAAACACCGCGCGAGCGCGGGTGCTTCCGCATGTCTCACAGTGGATGCCGGCGTCCGGTGCCGCGCTCACGGGCCGATTCTAGCTCCCCTTCCGCACCTCGCCTCGGCGGGCGAGACGTTCTCATCGCTCGCCCCGATCCAGGCCTCGCGCCGATGCGGGGGGCCGGCGGCCAACCGTGGTATACCGAGAGCGCGAGAGGAGGCGTCGCGTGACCAGTCGGAGAGGGACCTTCGGGGATCCGTCGTGACCGGCCTCCGCTTCGGCCAGGAGGCGCCGACCTTCTCGCTGCCGTCGAGCGCCGGCGGCGAGACGGCGCTGGCCGACTTCAAGGGCAAGGCGGACGTCGTGCTCGTCTTCTATTGTTACGACTTCGGCGGCATCTGAACGCCCGAGCTGGGCGACCTGGGCCAGGTCGCGGATGAGATCACCCGGCGGGGCGCCACCGTCCTGGCGATCAGCGGCGATAGCCCCTTTTGCCACGCGGCCTTCATGAAGGCGCGGAGCTTTCCGTTCCCCCTCCTGAGCGACGTGCACCGCACGGCGATCCGCGCCTACGGCGTGCTCGACGTCGACCGCAACGTCGCCTACCGCTCGACCTTCATCGTGGACCGGGCCGGCGTGCTCCGCTGGGGCCAGGCCGGCGATCGCGAGATGGTCCGCGACGGGCGCGAGGTGCTCCGCGTGCTCGACGTGATCGACGGGCTCCGGCGAAAGCGTTAAGTTGGAGGCAATGAGCCTCCAGCCCCAGGACGTTTTCCGGAAGCTCGTGCAGAACGTCGAGACGGTGATGCGGGGCCAGTCCGGCGCGATCCGGAAGCTGCTCGCCGCGTTCGCCGGCGGCGGCCACGTCCTGCTCGAGGACTATCCCGGTACCGGCAAGACGACCCTCGCGAAGGCGCTCGCCCGGTCCATCGGCGCGCGCTTCAAGCGCATCCAGTTCACGCCCGACCTCTTGCCGTCGGACATCCTCGGGGTATCCGTGTACGACCAGCGTGACCACACCTTCCACTTCCACGAGGGCCCGATCTTCACGAACGTGCTGCTGGCCGACGAGATCAACCGCGCGTCGCCGCGGACGCAGTCGGCGCTCCTGGAGGCGATGGCGGAAGGGCAGGTCTCCGTCGAGGGCAGCTCGTATCGCCTCGCCGAGCTCTTCTTCGTCATCGCCACGCAGAATCCGGTGGAGTTCCGCGGCACCTATCCCTTGCCCGAGGCGCAGATGGACCGGTTCGCGGTTCAGCTGAGCCTCGGCTACGTGGCGCCGGAGGAAGAGGTCGCTATCCTCTCGGCGCAGGAGCAGCGCCACCCGATCGACTCGCTGGCGGCGTGCGTCTCGATCGACGACGTGCTGGCCGTCCGCCGGCGCGCCGCGTCCGTCCGCATGAGCGACGAGCTCAAGCGCTACGCTGTCGACGTCGTGCGGGAGACGCGTGCCGCGACCGGGGTCCAGCTCGGCGCGAGCCCGCGCGCGTCGCTGGCGCTCATGAAGGCGGCGCAGGCGCTGGCGCTCTCCGAGGGACGCGAGTTCGTCATTCCCGAGGACGTCCGCGAGATGGCCGTGCCGGTCATCGCCCACCGCATGGTCGTCGAGCCCCAGGCGCGCTTCGCCGGCGTGACGACCGCGGGCATCGTCGAGGAGATCCTCACGAAAGTGCCGATGCCGTCCTAGGCGTCACGAGGTCATGAAGCGTCTCCTGTATCGCTGGTTCCACTCCTTCTCGGCGTTCCAGTACCGGCTCGACCGGCGGTTCACCCGCGCCGGCTCGCTCGCCCTGAGCGTGCTCGGCGCCGCGGTGGTGATCGGGCTGGACACGAATCGCACCGTGGGCTACCAGATCTTCACGCTCGTGCTCGCCCTCGTGATCATCTCGGTGGCGTCGAGCCTCGTCTTCCGCGGGCGATTCTCGGCTCGTCGCGTCCTGCCGCGGTTCGCGTCCGTCGGCGTGCCGCTGTCGTACCGCGTGACGATCGCCAATCGGACGAGCCGGCGCCAGGACGGCCTGGTGCTGATTGAGGAACTCACCGATCCACGCCCGTCGTTCGAGGAGTTCGCGACGGCCCACGAGCCGGGCGAGGAGCGGCGCAACTGGTTCGATCGACAGGTCGGCTATCCGCGGTGGGCCTGGCTCGTCGCGCAGAAGCGCGGCGCCGTCGTCACGCCGCGGCCCCTGCCGCCGCTCGCCGCCGCGAGCGAGACCGAGGTCGCGGTCGAGATCACACCACTGCGCCGCGGCTACGTGCGCTTCAAGGGGCTCACCATCGGGCGGCCGGACCCGCTGGGCCTGGTCCTCGCATTTAAGACGATCCCGCTCCCCCAGTCGCTCCTCGTGCTCCCGAAGCGCTACCCGATGCCCCAGATCCAGTTGCCGGGCGGGCGAAAGTATCAGCCGGGCGGCGTCGCGCTCGCGTCCTCCGTCGGCGACTCCGAGGAGTTCGTGTCGCTGCGCGACTATCGGGCCGGCGATCCGATGCGCCGGATCCACTGGAAGAGCTGGGCGCGCGTCGGCCGGCCCGTCGTGAAGGAGTATCACGACGAGTTCTTCGTGCGTCACGCGCTGGTCCTGGACACGTTCACCGGGCACCGGGGCGACGTGGCCTTCGAGGACGCCGTGTCCGTCGCGGGGTCGATCGCCGTCTCGATGCAGACGCAGGAGTCACTGCTCGATCTCATGTTCGTCGGTCCCGAGGCGTACTGCTTCACCGCCGGCCGTGGCGTCGGCCACACGGATGGGCTCCTCGAGGTGCTGGCGTGCGTGGCGCCGTGTCGCGACAAGCCGTTTCGCGCGCTGCACCGCGCGGTGGTCGAGCGCCATGCCTCGCTCAGCGGCTGCGTGTGCGTGCTGCTCGGGTGGGACGACGCGCGGCAGGAGTTCATCCGCCACCTCGAGGTGCTCGGCACGCCCACGCACGTGTTCGTCGTCGGCGAGCCCGGCACGCTCGATGCGCTTCCCCCCGACGTCCATCCGCTGGAAGTCGGCCGCATCGGCGAGGGGCTGGCGCGCCGGTGATGCCGCCCCCGTTCCTGCTCGGCGCGGCGCTGCTCTTCTGGGGGTGGCAGACGGGCTTCCTGCTCGTCGCGCTGGCGCTCGCGGTGCTCATCGAGGCGGCGCGCGGCCTCACGTGGCGACTCGAGCTGTCCGCCACCGACTTCCACCGCATCACGGACCTGTGCACACTGCTCATCGGCGTGAGTGGCGTCTACCTCTTTTCGACCGGCGGCGCGGCGCGCGGCGCCGGCGCACCACGGGCGATGACGCTCCTGTTCCAGTTGCTGCCGCTGCTGCTGTTTCCGCTGATCGCCAGCCAGCTCTACAGCACCGCCGGCCGGATCCCGCTGACGGCGTTCTTCTGGGCGCTCCGGCGCCAGGTCGCGCAGGACCCCGCCGCCCGGCCCGCCCCGGTCGACCTCGGCTACCTCTACTTCGCCCTCTGCGTCCTCTCGGCGAGCGCCGCCAACCGACGCACGCTCGAATTCTACGCAGGGCTCTGCGCACTCGCGGGCTGGGCCCTCTGGCCCTGGCGCTCCCGGCGTTTCTCGCCCCTCTGGTGGGCGCCCCTGCTCGGGGTCGCGGCCGTCGCGGGCTATGGCGGTCACGTCGCGCTCCACCGGTTCCAGCAGGCGGTCGAGCAGACGGTCTTCGAGTACATCTTCAGCCTCGTCCACGGCGACGCGGACCCGTTCCGGTCCGCGACGGCCATCGGCCATCTCGGGCGTCTCAAGTTCTCCGACCGGACGGTTCTCCGCGTCGAGCCGCGCGACGGGCTGCGCTTGCCGTTCCTCTTGCGCGAGGCGAGCTACGACGTCTACAACTCACCGGTGTGGCTCGCGTCGAGCGCGGGCTTCGCCCCGGTCCAGCCCGAGTCCGACGGTGAGACATGGAAGTTCGCGACCGGGTGGAAGCCGTCCGAGTCGATCACGGTCTCGGCGTATCTCAATCGCGGCCGTGGTGTCCTCTCGCTGCCCGGCGGCGCGTTCGAGATCGACCGGCTCGCGGTCGTCGGCGTCCACCGGAACCGTCTCGGGGCCGTGAAGGTCGAGGAAGGCCTCGGGCTCGTCACCTACACGACGCTCTACGGCCGCGCCGGGCCGCTCGACGGGCCGCCGCTCGACGCCGACCTGTACCTGCCGATGCGGGATGCCGCGATCGTCTCACGGATCGCGTCGGAGCTGGATCTCGCGCGCAAGGCGCCGTCGGCGAGGCTGGCGGCCGTCGAGGCGTTCTTTCGCGAGAACTTCCGCTATTCGACGTGGAAGGGGGAGCGGCCCCGGCGGGAGTCGGCGCTCGAGGAATTTTTCCTGCGCTCGCGCGCCGGGCACTGCGAGTACTTCGCCACGGCGACCGTGCTCCTGCTGCGGGCGGCGGGCGTGCCGGCCCGCTACGCGGTCGGTTTCTCGGTCCAGGAGTGGAGCCGCCTCGAGCGGCGGTACGTCGTGCGAGCCCGCCACGCCCATTCGTGGGCGCTCGCCCACGTGGACGGCGCCTGGCAGGACGTGGACACGACGCCGGTGATCTGGGCCGACGCGGAGCGCGGCGAGGCGTCCATGCTGGAGCCCCTGCGCGACCTCTGGTCCTGGGGCGGGTTCCTCTTCTCCCGCTGGCGCTGGAGCGAGGAAGAAGGCGGGATCGGCCGCTACGCGGGCTGGCTGCTCATCCCCCTGACGCTCCTGCTCGTGTGGCGCCTCTACTCGCGCCGGCGCGTGGTCCGGGACCTGGAGGCGCCCCGGGCGGCTCCGGCGGCGCCGGCGCTCCCCGGCCACGACTCGGAGTTCTACCTGATCGCCGAGCGCCTCGGCGCCGCGGGCCTCGGGCGGCGCCCGTCCGAGCCGCCGTCGGCGTGGATCGAACGCATCCGCGCGGTGGAGCTCTCGCCGATCGTGACGCTCCACTACCGCTATCGCTTCGACCCCGCGGGCCTCGATGCGACGGAGCGCGCCACGCTGAGGACGCGCGCCGAGGCGTGGCTCAGCGAGCATCCGATCGCCGACGCCGCCACGCGCTGACCGGTCGTGCTAGAGTTCTCCGCATGAGATTCCCGCTCGAGGCGTCCACGGTGGAGGCGCTCGGCCTCGACCCGAAACCCCTCGGACGCCTCCGCGAGCTGGTCACGGCGCACATCACCGAGGGACGCTACCCGGCGGCGCAGATCGCGATCGCGCGCCACGGCAAGCTCGGGCTCGTGTGGACGCTCGGCGACGCTCGGCTCGATCCCCAGCGCGTCCCCGCGCGGGACGACACGCTCTGGCTGCTCTACTCGAACACCAAGGTCCTCACCGCGTGCGCGGTGTGGGTCCTCGTCGAGCGCGGCGCGCTGGCGTTCACCGACCGGATCGCCGATCACGTGCCCGGCTTCGAGGCCAACGGCAAGGGCGACATCTCCGTCATCCAGCTCCTCACGCACCAGGGCGGTTTTCCGAACGCGGAGGTCCCGCAGGCGGCGTGGGAGGATCACGAGCTCCTGCGGCGCTCGGTCTCGACGTTCACGCTCGAGTGGACACCGGGCTCGCGCGTCCACTACCACCGGGGCGCGGCCCACTGGGTCGCGGCGGTCCTGATCGAGTCGCTCACCAAGACCGACTACCGGGCCTTCATCCGCGAGCACGTCACCGAGCCGCTCGGCCTCGCCGGTGACCTGTTCGTCGGCTTGCCGGCCGCGGCGCACGGTCGTGCCGCCGATATCCACGAGCCCGCCGCGGACGGGACGCACCACGCGAGGCGACGAGAGGAGACCACCGCAGAGGCCCGGCGTGCGGGCACGCCGGGCGGCGGCGGCTACGGGACGGCGCGCGGCATGGCGGCGTTCTACCAGATGCTGCTCCAGGGCGGCCAGCTCGGCGGCGCGCGCGTGCTCTCGCCGCGGACCATCGCGTACGTGACGCGCAACTTCACGGGCGACCGCATCGACGGCAACATGGGCATGCCGATGCATCGCGGACTCGGCCCCCATCTGCGCGGGACAACGGACACGATCCGGGGGCTCGGATCGCTCGCGTCGCCGCGGACCTTCGGACACGGGGGCGTCGGCTCCTCGTATTGCTGGGCCGATCCCGACTCCGGCGTCTCGTTCGCCTACCTGACCAACAGCCGTGTGCCCGACCCGTGGCATTCGGCGCGCCTCGATCGCCTCAGCAACTTCGTGCACGCCGCGATCGTCTAGCGCAGCCCGGCTATGGCGCCGCGCACCGTGCTCGTGACGGGGATGAGCGGGCTGATCGGCGGGGCGCTCCGTCGGCACCTGGAAGGCACGTACGCGCTCTCCGCGCTCAACCGCCGGCCGATTCCCGGCGTGAAGTGCCACCAGGCCGATGTCGCGGACCTCGACGCGATCGCGCCGGCCTTCGACGGCGTGGACACCGTCGTGCACCTCGCGGCGCGCACCGGCTCGAGCGATTCGTTCGACGAGATCCTCCGGGCGAACGTCGTCGGCACCTACAATGTCTTCGAAGCCGCGCGCCGGGCGGGCGTCCGCCGCGTCGTCTACGCCTCCAGCGGGGCGACCGTCAGCGAGTGGGAGCGCGATCCGCCCTACAGCGCGTTGATCGCCGGACGCTACGGCGAGGCGGGGGCGTGGAAGAAGATGACCCACGAGACGCCGACGCGCCCGGCCGGCCTCTACGGGGCCAGCAAGATCTGGGGCGAGGCGATCGCGCGCCACTACGCCGACGCGTACGGGCTGTCCGCGATCTGCGTCCGCATCGGCCGCGTCAAGGCCGAGGACCGGCCGATGTCGACGCGCGACTACGCGGTCTGGTGCAGCCAGCGCGACGTCGTCCGGATGCTCGAGCTCTGCATTGCGGCGCCGCCGACCCTCCGGTTCGACGTCTTCTTCGTGGTCTCCGACAACCGATGGGGCTACCGCGACCTCGAGCACGCCCGCACCGTCCTCGGCTTCGAGCCCGGCGACCGGGCGGAGGACCATCGCCGATGATTCGTGACGTGGTGACCGTTCGCGACCGGACTCGCATCCACTATCGACGGCTGGGGCAGGGCCCGGGCGTGGTCCTCCTCCACGGCTACCCGCAGACCAGCCACATGTGGCGCAAGGTGATGCCGGCCCTCGCCGAGCGGTTCACCGTCGTCGCGCCCGACCTGCGCGGGTACGGCGACTCCGACCGCCCGGCGACGGGCTACGACAAGCGCAGCATGGCGGCCGACGTCGCCGACGTGATCCGGGCGCTCGGGATCCAGCCGGTCGTTCTCGTCGGCCACGACCGGGGCGGCCGCGTGGCGCACCGCTTCGCCCTCGACCACCCGTCGCTCCTGACGCGGCTGGTGCTGCTCGACATCGCCCCCACCTACGACGTGTTCGCACGGACCGACCAGGTGAGCGCACGGGCACGCTGGCACTGGTTCTTCCATCAGGTCCCCGATCTCCCCGAGGCGCTCACGGCCGGTCGCGAGGAAATCTATCTCCGCTACATGTACAAGGCCTCGGCCTACAATCCCGCTGCCATCGAGGAGGACGCGGTCCAGGAATACGTCCGCTGCTTCCGCCAGCCCGGCGCAATGCGCGCGGGCTTCGAGGACTATCGCGCCGGGGCGACGCTCGATCTCGAGCAGGACGGCGCCGACCGCGACCGGAAGGTCGCGGCCCCGACGCTGGTGCTGTGGGGCGAAGCCGGGGGCCGCCGGCCGCAGGCGGCCGATATGGTTGGCGTCTGGAAGGAGCGGTGCGCGCACGTCGAAGGGCGCGCGGTGCCCGGCTCGGGCCACTTCATCCCCGAAGAGCAGCCGGCGGCCGTCATCGACGCCATCCTGCGCTTCGTCGGGCCGCCGCAGCCGTAGGCCGGGACGCCGTGCGGCTCACCAAGACGATCGGGCGACTCTTCGAGCGCGAGCGGGTGTGTCGGGTGGCGACCGCCGGTCCCGGCGGCATGCCGCATCTGGTTCCGGTCTGCCAGGTCGTGGCCGACGGGAAGATCTACTTCGCCTCGGGCAACGACGGTCGGAAGGCCCTGAACCTCGCGGCCAACCCGCGGGTCGCCGTGACGATCGATCTCTATTCGGACGACTGGACGCACATCAAGGGCGTCATGGTGCAGGGCTGGGCGCGGCTCTATGCGAGGGGACCGCGGTTCAGGAAGATCCGCGCGCTCCTGTATCGGAAGTATCCGCAGTACTCGCGCGAGGCCGCGCTGGACGAGTCGGACTCCGTCGTCGTCGAGGTGACGCCGGCCCGGGTCTTCACCTGGGGGATGGACTAGCGTGCGCTAGCTACTCGGCGACGTAGACGCGATTGCGGCCTCCCCGCTTGGCTCGGTAGAGCGCCTGATCGGCGGCGCGGATGACGTCTTCGGGATCGACGCCGATTTCTTCCGGCTCCGCGACGCCGATGCTCACCGTGATGGAGAGCTTCTTCCGCCCGCCGGAGGACCGGATCGGCTTGTCGGGCCTGACCTTGGGCCGATCGCGCCCGCGCACCGTGAAGCTCGATGCTTCGATCGTCTCCCGCAGGTCTTCGAGGTAGGGCAGCGCCTCGTCCGAGGACTTGCCCGGGAACAGGACGGCGAATTCCTCGCCGCCGTAGCGGAACGGCCGGCCGCCGCCTTCCGTCCGGGTGAGCGTCGAGCCGATCAGCCGCAGCACCTGGTCGCCCGCCGCGTGGCCGTGCTCGTCGTTGAGCTTCTTGAAGTGGTCGATGTCGATCATCGCGATCGTGTACATCTCGGGCAACCGTATGAGCGCGTCGGTCAGCGCGCGCCGAGACGGCAGCCCGGTCAGCTCGTCGCTGAACGCCATCCGGTGCGAGGTCTCGATCAGCGAGACGATGAGCACGAGGCCCCCCGTCGCCAGGTACACGGTGGTCCTGGGGCCGTCGCCGTTGAGGGCCAGGAACGCGGCGACCAGCGTCCAGACCAGGCTCGACTGGATGACGGTCTGACGGAACACGAATCGCAGCGTGGCGAGCGCGATAGCCGCCAGGAACGCGAGCAAGGCAGGGGGCGGGATCTTCGTCCAGGGCAGGCCGCCGGTGACGATGCCGTGCTGGAGCGTCTGGGCGAGCGACGCCAGCTCCGGGCGCACGAGCAGCGCGATGGCCAGCGGCTCGCCGAGGATCAGACCGAGGACCAACCGGCCGGCCCACGACGACATCGAGCGCTCCGTCAGCCAGGCGAGCGCCGCCAGATCGAGAGGGAGCAAGAACGCGACGGCGGCGAACACCATGCGGCCGGTCGTTCCCGACGGCCCGGTGGCGGGAAAGGCCACGATCGCCCGCTCGGCGGCGAAGAGCACGACAGCCGCGAAGACGAGCTGGCTCCGTTTGAACCGCCAGCCCAGGAGGATCCCCGCGCCGAACGCGAGCCACGGATAGACGGGTGCAAAGGCCGTGATCGTCGCGCGCAGCGACGCAGACTGCAGGACAACCGTGGCGCCCAGCAGCAGCACCGCGCCGGGCCCCAGGTGGGGCAGGAGCCTGTCCAGGTGCGTCCGCTATTGCGGCGGGTATCGGAAGGGCGCCCAGCCGTTTCCCTGGAGCGGCTTGGGCGTATAGGTCTTGGCCTGCCTCTGCGCGGCCGGCTTCTTGGCGGCCGGCTTCCGCGCCCCGGACTTCGTGGACGCCTTCTTCTTTTTCATGCGGCGCACTTTACAACAGCGACTGAAATGTGGTCAATGAGCCATGCAGGAGAGGGCGATGGTGACGGCCGACTCGCTGCGTCGTCTGCGCGACCGGCGGTTCCACCGGCTGCCGACCCACCGCGTGCAGGGCGAACGCGGAGCCCTCGCGTTCGTCCGCGAGGTCGGCTTCTGCTCGACCTTCTACCGCTTCCCCGAGGGGGTCGCGTGCCTCTGGGAAGCCGTGGCCGGCCGATCGAATCCGCGCTGGCCGCGGCACTCGCACCACGACGCCGGCATCGGCCTGACCTGGGACTTGAAAGACACGCTGCCGGCGCGCAAGCGCGTGTACTACGGCAAGCTCCTCAAGGGACGGCCGCTCCTGGTGGCGCTCGATCTCTTCCCGATGTTCTACGCGCTGGTCCGCGGCCGCCAGCGAGCGCGCGACTACCGCGTGGAGTACGAAGCGGGGCGGCTGTCCCATACGGCCCGGCGGATCATGGACGCGATGATCCGCGAGCATCCCCAGTACACGCGCGAGCTACGGGCCAACGTGTTCATGCTGGAGCCGTCGAAGACGCGGCAGTTCGAGCGCGCGATGGCCGAGCTCCAGCAGGGGCTCTGGCTGGTCAAAAGCGAGGAGCGCTACGAGCCGACCTTCTCGTATCGCTGGGACCTGCTCGAGGCGTGGCTGCCGGAGGAGGTCGCCGAGGGGAGGTGCCTGCCGCGCGAGGCGGCCGTCGCGGGCGTGATCGAGCGCTACGCACACGGCGCCGTGTTCACGACCGAGCGGCTGCTGGGACGGCTGTTCGGGCTCCCGCCCGACGAAGTCGTGCGGGCCCTGGCGAAGCTCTGCCGCGCGGGCGCGATCCGCGCCGACTGCGCGGTCGAGGGTTTGCCCGGGCGATGGGTGGTCCATTCGTCAGGGGCGCGGTGAGCCCGCGACCTGAGCGCTCGACGGAGCGCCGAAGAAGACGCAGCGCCGAAAAGAAGGAGTAGTGCCGATGCCGACGGTCAGACTGCGGGACGCCTCGGAGTACCCCGAGCCCGTTCAGAAGCTCTTCGAGGCGGCGAAGGCCTGGTTCAAGTACGACTTCGAGCAGCCGCCGGCGATGAGCCGGGTCATGGCGTGGGATCCCGAGCTCGGCGCCTTCCACGGGCGCGCGATGAAGCGCGCGATGGGGCCGGGCGAATGGAGCCGCGCCGAGAAGGAGATGGTCGCGGCGGTCGTGAGCGGCGTCAACGCCTGCGCCTACTGAGTGCGCGCTCATACTGCAGCCGGGAAGCTGCAGGGGATGGCCGACGACGCGCTCTGGTACGAGGCCGCACTGCTGGTCGGCCTCACGAACGCGCTCAACGTCGTGGCCGACTCGCCGCTCGAGACGCTGGAGCCCGTGCGGCCGGACGCTCCCGCCCAGGCGGTCTTCGCCGAGATCCGCGCCTTCTACGACTGCGCCGAGGTGCCGGTCGCGTTTCGCCGCGTGGCGGCGGATCCGGGATACCTCGCCGATCTCTGGGGCGCGACACGCCGCGTGTTCGCCGACAACCGGCTCACCCGCCGCCACAAAGAGGCGCTCGCGTTCGCGGTCTCGGTGACGACCCGCTCGCCCTTTGGCACGACGTTCCACCTGGGCGAGATGCGCCGCCTCGGCGTCGGCGAGCGTGGCGTCATGGAGGTGCTCGGCGTCACGCAGATGTTCTCGAGCTACACCAAGATCGCCGACACGCTCCAGCTCGAGCCCGACATGGACGGGATCGCCGCGGAGGACCGATCGCCGGCGCCCGGCGGTGCGCCGCCGCCGCCCAGGACACGGAGCCCCGAGGCGCCGTAAGGCCCGGGCGCGTCAGCGCCCACGGCGCGTCAGCGCCCCAGACAGTCTTCGCGGAGAGTCATCCGGGCGGTATCGAGAAAGCGCCCGACGTCCTCCTCGGTGTGGGCCAGGGAGAGATAGAGCTTCGTCGACATCGGGTTCAGGAAGATGCCGCGGCGGAAGAGGCCCAGCAGAAAGGCGCGGGCGCGCTCCCGGTCGGAGTCGAACGCGGTCCGGTAGTCGACGACCTCGCGGTCGGTGAAGACGACGGCCGCGAGCGGACCATCGCCCTGGACCTGCGCGGCGACACCTTCCTCTTTCAGCACGGACACGAGACCGGAGCGAAGCGCCTGGCCGAGGGCGAAGAGCCGGGGGTACGTCTCCGGGCGGCGCAGCTCGGCCAGCGTGGCGAGGGCCGCGGTGGCCGAGACGGGATTGCCGCCCACGCTCGAGGCGAACCACACGTAGCGGTCTTCACCGAGCCGATCTTCCCGGACGAGATCGAGGACGTCCGCGCGACCGGCGACGACACCGAGCGGATACCCGCCCCCCAGGGCCTTGCCGAGAGTCGCCAGATCCGGGCGCACGCCGTAGTATTCCTGCGCACCACCGTACGCGAGGCGGAAGCCCGTCACTGTCTCGTCGAAGATCAGCAGCATACCGAGCTCCGACATGAGCTCGCGCAAACCCGTGAGAAACCCGGGCCGAGGCGGGGTGCAGCGGTGGAGCGGCTCGACG
The DNA here is from genome assembly GCA_003220535.1 of Candidatus Rokuibacteriota bacterium. GTDB lineage: Bacteria > Methylomirabilota > Methylomirabilia > Rokubacteriales > CSP1-6 > AR31. Next base: position 95,724 of record QHSU01000058.1, on the reverse strand, counting down.
ATCACCGCGGCGACCTGGTCGCGGTGGGCGGCGAGAATCGCGCCGGTCGCGGCGAGGTCGTTGTACGGCGCGACGAGCACGTCGGAGACGGCGTCCGCCGTCACGCCCGCCGAGGTGGGCTCGCCCCGCGGGAACGCGAGAAGGCGTCGCGGGAACAGACTCACGGTCCCGACCGCGTTGGCACCGTGATACGCGCCCTCGAACTTGAGCACGCGCGACCGCCCGGTGTGCGCACGCGCGAGCCGCACGGCGTAGCCCGTCGCCTCGGTGCCGGAGGCGCAGAAGCGCAGGCGCTCGGCGCATGGGACCGCGCGCGATAGCTCTTCGGCGAGCTCGAGCGCCGCGTCGGTGAGGTAGGCGAAGTTCGAGCCGAGCGCCGCGCGGCGCCGGACCGCCTGGACGGTCGCCGGGTGGGCGTGGCCGAGGAGCACCGAGCCCCAGCCCATCGTGAAGTCGGTGAACGCCCGCCCGTCCGTGTCCCAGACGGTAGCGCCCTCGCCGCGCGCGAGCACGATCGTGAGCTCGCGAGGGAGGTTATACTCGCCGGGCGAGCCGGCCGGAAAGACGGCCCACGAGCGCTCCGACGCGGTCGCCACTGGTGCCGGATTATAGCTCGCGCCGTCTGTGTGGAGAGGGCCGGATGCACGCGCCCGCGCGTACGCAGGGGAGTCGAGCGTCAGGCTCCGGTGTGGTCGCGCGGCAATCGAGAGGGCCGGATGCACGCGCCTGCGCGTACGCAGGGGAGTCGAGCGTCAGGCTCCGGTGTGGTCGCGCGGCAATCGAGAGGGCCGGATGCACGCGCCCGCGCGTACGCAGGGGAGTCGAGCGTCAGGCTCCGGTGTGGTCGCGCGGCAATCGAGAGGGCCGGATGCACGCGCCCGCGCGTACGCAGGGGAGTCGAACGTCACGCTCCCGTGTGTTTGCGCGGCAATCGAGAGGGCCGGATGCACGCGCCTGCGCGTACGCAGGGGAGTCGAGAGGGGGGCGGAGCCCCCCTCTCCCAAAGGAGAGATTTTATGGCGAAGATCGAGAAGCTCAGCGCGAAGTCGGTCTACGATCCGCCGGCGTACAGCCAGGTCATCAAGGTCACCGGCGCACAGTCGATACTCTTCCTTGCCGGTCAGGTGTCGTACGACAAGACGGGCGGCGTCCTCCATCCCGGCGACTTCAAGGGGCAGGCGCGCGAAGTGTTCAGGGCTCTCCTGGCTCACGTGAAGGCGGCGGGCGGAACGGTCGAGAGCATCGTCAAGGTCAACACGTACCTGACGGACATCCGGTACCGCGCCGATCTGGTGCCGATCCGCGAGGAGATCTTCGGCAAGAAGCTGCCCGCCTCGACGCTCGTCGCGGTACAGGCGCTCGCGCATCCGGACTGGCTGATTGAAGTCGAGGCGATCGCGGCGATCTAGGCGCGCGGGAATCGAGTCACGGGTCGCTGCAATCCCGCGAACGCCCGCAGTTGTTGCAGACGATCTTGCACTGCCGTTCTTCCATCCGCTCGCCGCAGCGCTCGCAGTAGTGCTCCCACTGAGCCGCAGGGGACGACGCGGTGGCGGCGGCGGGAAGGACCGCAGACGGGCGCGGGCGCGGCTCCATGCCGCTGGTACACTACCCCGCATGGCCGACGACTGGCAAGATCTCGAGTTTCTCCGCCACGTCTTCGACGAGACACGGGTGGTGCGCAAGCCGATAACGGGCATCATCACCGGCTACCACGTGCTGCCCTATATCCTCGTCGGCCCCGAGCACGATCAGCCCGGTCATTCGGTGGAGGTCCGCGGGCGCATCAAGGTGTCGCCGCGGCTCGTGATCGCCGCCGGGAGCGGCGGCCCGACTTACGGCGAGATGTTCAAAGAGACCGAGCTGATGGACCAGCGCCTCATCGCGCGGGTCTTCAGCTTCCGGTACGCGGGGCGGGTCTCGCTCGAAAGCGAGGAGCTCCGGATCCGACGCCAGGAGCGGGACGCTCACGGTCATCTCGAGCGCGTCCTGGAGGAGCTGGCCCAGCGCGAGGTCATCAACACGGGAGTGATCGCGTCCCCCGACGTCCGCTTCTATCCCGTCTCGATCGACCGCTTCATCCGGGAGATCCTCGATCAGGAGTTCCGCGACTAGTGCGTCGTTGAAGCGTCCTTCGCTCGTCGGCGCGCTGGTCGTCCTCCCGCTGGCGGCCCTCGCGGGCGCGCTCGCCTGGCGCTCGCGCGGCTGGCCCCTGATCCACGACGCGCCGCTCATGCACTACATCGCCTGGCGCATCGGCGAGGGCGCCGTGCCGTATCGCGACCTCTTCGACATGAATTTCCCGGGCGTCTATCTGCTCCACATGGGGGCGCTCAAGCTCTTCGGCGCCGGCGACGCCGGATGGCGCGCCTTCGACCTCGCCTGGCTCGCCGGAACCTCGCTGGCGGCCGCGGCGCTCGCCGCGCCCTGGGGCCGGCTGGCGGCCACCGGCGCCGCGCTCTTCTTCGCGATCTACCACCTGGCGGGCGGGGCCTGGCAGACCGGGCAGCGTGATTTCTTGCTGTGCCCGTTCCTCTTGCTGGCGGCGCTCGGGGTCGCCCGCTGGGCCGAGCGGCCCCCGGAGCGGTCGAGTCTCGCGTGGGGTGGTCTGGCGCTCGGCGCCGGGATCACCCTCAAACCCCACGCCAGCGTGCTCGCCGCGGCGCTGCTCGTGCTGGTGGCCGTCATCGCTCGTGGCACCGGCCGCTCGCTGGCGCTCTCGGTGGCGATCTTCGCGGCGGCGGTCGCCGTGGCGCCGCTCGCGGCCACGGCCTGGCTCGCCGCCGCGGGCGCGCTCGCGGCCTGGTACCAGATCATGTTCGACTACCTCCTACCCCTCTATTCGCGGCTGGGCCAACCCGACCACTGGGCGTTCCACCGGTGGCAGGTGTGGATCCCCATCGCGGCCGGCGTGGCGCTCTCGGTCGGCTCCGCGCTCGCGAGCCGTCGCTTCAGCGTGCGGCACGTGGTCGTGGCGCTCGGCCTCGGCTACGGAGTCGTCCACTTCTTCGGCCAGGCCAAGGGCTGGGAGTACCACCTCTATCCGCTCGCTGCGTTCGCCGCCGTAGCGCTCTTCGCCGAGACGGGCCGGCTCCTGGCGGCGAGGCGCGTCGCGGCGCTGCCGCTCCTGGCGTGCGTCGCCGTCGCCGGTGTCCTGCTGGGGCTCAAAGGGGTCGAGGCGGCCGACGCCACGTGGGTCGCGGCGAAGGAACGTCGGGTCAGCGCCCTCGTGGCCGATCTCGGTGGCCGGCTCGGACCTCAGGATTACGTGCAGGTGCTGGACACGACCGAGGCGGGCGTTCACGCGCTCCTGCGGCTCCACGCCGTCCAACCGACGCGCTTCCTCTACGACTTCCACTTCTATCACGATCGACAGTCCGCGGTCGTCGAGAGGCTCCGCGAGGAGTTCGTCGCGGGCTTCGACGCGCATCCGCCGAAGTTCGTGGTGCTCTTCGAGCGGGGCTGGCCGGACGGCGGCTACGAGCGCGTGGAGGGGTTCGCGAGGCTCGGACGGCGGCTCTCGGCCTACCGGGTGGACCGCGAACGGGACGGCTACATCGTATATGCGCGCTGACATCATCCGCCGCATCATCGAGGCCTACGACGATCCGATCGTGCGCGCGTACTGCTGGGCGCGGTTCTGGATCCTGCGCCAGCGGTTCCTCGACGAGATCGGCCAGTACCTGCCGGAATCGGGGCCCGTGCTCGACATCGGGTGCGGCTTTGGGCTCTTCTCCCTCTACTACGCCGCGACGGCGCCGGCCCGGTTCGTCCGCGGCGTCGACGTGAACGCGCGGCGGATCGCGATGGCGCGCCGGGCGGCGGCGCGGCTCGCGATCGACAACGTCGCGTACGAAGAGGGGGACGCCCGGAACTTCAAGGGCGATGGCGAGGTCGCGGCCGCCTACATGCTCGACATCGTGCACCACATCCCGCCGGACACCGTGCCCCCGCTGTTCCGTCGCCTCCACGGGTGCCTGGCGCCCGGAGCGCTCTTGCTCGTCAAAGACGTCGATACGCGCCCGGCTCCAAAGCGCTGGTTCACGTGGACGCTCGACAAGCTGATGGCGCCGGCGACGCCCCTCAGGTACTGGAGCGCCGAGGAGCTCGGGGAAACGCTGCGGGCGGCCGGGTTCGAGGTGCGACGTCACGCCATGCTCGATTTCCTCCCGTACCCGCACATTCTCTACATCGCCACCAGGCGATCGTAGACGCCCGCGCCGTCACGGCGCCCGTGGCGGCTCCTCCCGAGCCTCGTAGCGCAGGCGACGCAAGTGGAGCCAGCGCACGCCCAGCATGTCGACGAAGGCCCGCCAGGCGCGGTTCCGCACGCCGTAGTGCGAGACACCGAACCGGCGCGGGCGGTGGTGCACGGGCACCGCGATCACGCGATGGCCGGCCTGACGCAGGAGCGCCGGGATGAATCGGTGGAACCCGTCGAAGAGCTCGAGACTTTCGACGCACCGCCGATGCATGGCACGCAACGAGCAGGCGCTGTCGTGAATCTGGTCGTCGAGGACGACCACCCGCACGTTGTTGGCGATGCGCGATGAGACGCGCTTGAGCCACGGGTCGCGCCGCGACTGGCGCCAGCCACACGCGGCGTCCCAGCGATCGAGGTAACCGAGCAGCGCCGAAATGTCCGCGGGATCCGACTGCAGGTCGGAGTCCAGCGTGACGATGATGCGCCCGCGGGAGGCCAGGAGCCCGGCGGCCAAGGCGGAGGAGAGCCCGGAGTTCTTCGTCAGCCGGATGAGGCGCACGCGCGGATCGCTCACCTGCAGGAGGCGCACGAAGTCGACGCTCCCGTCGCTCGACCCGTCGTCGACGACGATCACCTCGGCGGCGGCGCCAAGCGTCTTGAGGACCGCCTGGAGTTCTTCCCAGAGGATCGGCAGGCTCTGGGCCTCGTTGAACACGGGGAGGACGACGGAGAGCTCGAGCGTGGGCGCCGTCATGCGCCGCTCCCGGCGCCGAGGACGACCATCTCGTCGCTCGCGACGCGGCGGCTGGCGACGACCCGCCACGACGGATGCGCCAGGGGCTGGAGCCCGGTCCACGATCTTCGCGACATAATCACGGCCCCGATGGGCGCCGCCGCCAGCAGCCGCTCGACACGCGCGCGGTCGAGCTCGACCACGGGTCGGCGTAGATAGAAGTCGTATGTCAGCCAGATGTCGGGGTACACGGCCACGGCGGCGCCGGGCGGCGTGAGCGCCTGCGCGGCCGCCGCGATCGGGCGCACGTCGAACTCGCGCGCGAACCGTTCTGGATAGCGAACGCCCTCGACGACGAGGGTGGCGCCGACTCCGAGCGCGACGACGAGCCCGCCGCCGACGAACGCCGACCGGCATGCCGTGACGACGGCGGCGGCAGCGGTCGCCAGGAGCAGCGCCACCGTCAGTGCGAGCTCGCCGGTCGCGTCGGGGACCCAGGGTCGGCCCTCCCCGCCGATTCGCCGCGCGGCCGGAGACAGGCCGAAGACCGCGACGACGCCGGCGATCGCCGCGAAGGCGAACAGGGCGCCGCGCAGCGCGCGGGCGCCGCGGAGCGCGCCAGCGCGCGCGATGAACTCACCGACGAGGAGCGCCAGCCCCGGATAGATCGGGATCAGATAGCGCGCTCGATGGATACCGCTCAGCCCGATCAGCAGCCAGAGCGTCAAGGTCCACGCCGCGATCAGCCGCCGCTCGGTGTCCGGTAGGTACCGCCACCACGCGACCGCGCCGACCAGGAAGATCGTCCACGGCAAGGCGTACACGAGGACCCAGAGACTCTCGAGCCGCGTCAGCGCGTCGCGTCGGAAGGCCCACCCGCCGTAGTGCCCGACGACGCCCACGAACGCCGGGCCGTGGGCGATCAAGTACGTCCCGTACCAGGGCAGCAGCAACACGGCCAGAACCGCGACGCCCAGGAGGGGCCGCAGGCGGCGGGTCGCGCGCCAGCCGTCGGTAGCCGCGATAGCTACGACACCGCCGGCGAGCCCGAGCAGACCCATCGGCCCCTTGCTCATGATGGCGCCGGCGACACAGGCGTAGAAACCGACGAGCGGGGCGCGCGTGAAGGCCGCCCGCCGCGCCCGGAGCAGGCAGTAGAGCGCCCACCACGTCCACGCCGTCACCATCACGTCCGACTGGCCGCGGTGGCCGATCGCGAAGAACCCGATCGTCGAGACGAGCGTGAGCGCCGCCATCGCTCCCGCCTGGCGGCCCCACGCGCTGGTCCCGATGGCGAGCACGGCCGCGACGGTCGCGATCGACGAGAGGACGGCGGGCAGCGCCGCCGTCCGCTCGGTCACCTCTCCGCCGGGCAGCGATGCGACCGCGACGGACCAGAAGAAAAGCTGCGGCTTGTTGAGGTACGGCTCGCCGCGCAGGTCGGGGACGAGCCAGCGCCCGCTGTCGAGAATGTCGCGGGCCAGCAGCATGTAGCGAGCTTCGTTCGGGTCCCAGAGGGGCGACCGGCCCGCGGGCAGACCGACGACGAGCGCCGCGAACGCGAGCACTGCGACGAGGACCAGGCGGGAGCGGACGCCGGACATGGGTGAAAGGGTGCCAATCAGAGCCCCGCGGTTCAAGCTTTTTGCGCGCGCAGAGGAAAAGAGGCTAGGCTGGAGACGAGATGACGATCGGCCGGGCTCTCGTCCTGCTCGTCGCATGGCTCATCGCATCCCCTGAGCCCGTCGCCGCTCAGAGCGGCAAGCAGGTGAAAGTCGTCTTCGAGTTCCGGCAGACGGGCACCCAGAACCGCGAGGCGGTCGACGGCAGCGGACGTATGGTGATCACCGACCGCGGGGGTGCGCGCTCCTCGGGGCGCGTCGGCGTGGACAGCACGCAGCGGCGAGTGCAGACATCGACCGGCATCTTCACGCTCGTCCAGGACGGTGGCGAGTCGACGCTCCTCGTCGCCAGCCAGGTCCCGTACCCTCACGTCGCCTTCTACCGGGACTACCTCACGGGTGCCGGCTACGTCGCTACCGGAGTGCAGTTCAAGGACGTGGGCACCTCGCTGAAGGTGGGGGCTACGATCCTGGCCGGCAATCAGGTCAAGGTCCGCCTGACGCCGACGATCAGCTGGTTCTCTGTGGACAAGGCGGGCGTGATCGAGGTCACCGAGGCCTCCACCGAGCTGGTGATCCCCAGCGGTCGGCCCGTCGTGCTCGGGGGCGCCACCACTCAAACGCACGAGCTCACGCGCCGGATTCTCGGCTATCGCGCCGGCGAGAGCGCGACCGAAACGACGATGGCGCTGACCGCGACCATCCGCTAGCGCTTCAGCGCCGGCCGGATGCTCAGCGCCCCCAGTGGCGGGGGCTCCGCCTTGATCCCATAATCGCGCCTCGGCCGGCGGGGCGATCGCCGTCCTACTCGCCTCGCACGCGGGCCAGCCCCCCGGGTCGTGCTCCAGCTCGCGCTGCCACCGCGTGACAGCCTGCAGCGCACAACCGGCCCGAGGCTGCCAAAGGTGACAAGAGTCCGAGTGTAATCTTGGCATCAGTCGCGTCTCTCCGTTGACGGTTTGCTACGTCGCGATCGCCTAAGTCCTGTTCCTAAAGCTGTTTTCACTCTGGCACGGGACGTGCCACTGGCAAATGTCGAGCGCCGGCTGCGCTCAAGGGGGACTCTATGCGGGCGTTAGTGGCTTTGGCTCTGATTCCTCTCCTCGCTGCGTGCTCGACCGCCATGCCGTTGAAGTCCAGCGTGGACGGTTCCGGCACCGGGACGGACATCTCCGGGAAGTGGTCGGGCTCGTGGATAGGCACGGGACTCTTCAACTCTCCGCGTCAAGAAAACCTCACGCTCGAGCTGGCGCAGAAGGGTGATGCCGGCTATGGCCGGATGGTCCTCGATGGGGCCGTGGCGGCCGAGGGAGTGCCCTGGGAAGTCCGTCAGCAGGGCCTGGGCGGTATTCGCGTCTTCGCCACGGTGTCGGGCTCGAAGGTGACGCTCACGCACGACCTGGACGATCGCATATTCACCGCTGATATGACCGTCATGGGCGATCAGATGGTCGGCGAAGTCAGAGGGCGAAAGGTTCGCCTGCTCCTCGCCCGGCAGTCGTCGCCACATGCTCCGACCCAGGCCGCGCAGGCGCCGCAGATGCCTCCGCAGATGCCGGTGGCGAGCGAGCCCACGACGCCGGAGCCGTCGGCCGTGGCGCTAGCACCCCAGCCGGAGTCGCAAGATTCCGCCGAGAAGCCGAAGTCGGAGGAGCCCGCGCAGAGGCCGCGACAGGAGGAGTTTGCCGCGGTGCCGGAGCTGAAGGCGGTGTACTTCGATTTCGACAAGTCCGCGCTCAGAACCGACGCGGTCGACGCCCTCACGGGCAACACGGCCTGGCTGAAGCAGAACGCCGACACGCTCGTGCTCATCGAAGGCAATGCCGACGAGCGCGGCACCGCGGAATACAACCTGGCGCTCGGGGATCGGCGGGCGAAGTCGGCGATGGACTATCTCGAGGCCAACGGAATCGCCAAGGACCGCCTGTCGACGATCTCCTACGGAAAGGAGCGGCCGGCGTGCACCGAGAGCACCGCCGAGTGTATGGCGCAGAACCGGCGTGCCGATTTCCGCGTCAAGAGCCGCTGAGCGTGTGATGGGACGGCGGGAATCGGGGGGCGGGGCCAACACCGTTTCCCCCCTTCCCCCCGCTCCCCCCTTCCCGCCCGCGGATCTTCTGTAATGGGGCGGCTCGGCTTCGCCACGGCAACCATCTTCGTCGCCCTCCAGGTCGTTCTTTCCACGGCGCTCACAGCCCGCGCTCAACTCGCCGTCGGTCAAGAGGGGACCTCGGGAGGGCCGCGCGTCGTCTTGGGCAGCGATCCAAAGACCAGCCAGCGGTACGTCCAGGTGACGGGTCGTGGAGCTCCCGTCTACCCGACGGTCGACATCGCGTGTGACGGAACCCGGTGGACGATGCCGCTGACGCGGTCGGAGGACGGTGCGATCTACGCGATCTCGCGCAACCTCGTCGAGACGATGCTCAATGCGGTCGAGTGCCGCTTGTTTCTTCCCGACCAGGAGATCACGCTGACCCGTACGCAGCTCTGGGCGGCGTGGGGCAGCGCGACCCGCGCGGCGGGGGCTCCGCAGATCCTCGTCGGCCAGGTCGTCGAGGTCATCGACGGAAACACCATTCTCGTCAACCTCGGTAATCGTGCGGAGACGGTCCGCTACATCGGGATCAACCCCCAGGAGGCCAACCGCTCGCCGCGGAGCGTGGAGCCGGTCGTGGGTGAGGCCGCGGAGGCGAACCGCCAGCTGGTCGGGCGCCAGCAGATCCGGCTCGAGCTCGACGCCCAGGAGCGCGACCGTGAGGGACGGCTGCTGGCCTACGTCTACGTCGCGGACAGGATGGTCAACGCCGAGCTCGTTCGTCGCGGCGCCGCCGAGGTCATGACGGTTCAGCCGAACGTGCGATACCGCGAGGTGTTCGTGACGGCGGAGCAGGAGGCCCGAGACCAGCGGCGCGGACTGTGGGCCGATCCCTCGGAGCCGACCACGCCGTCGGCGGTCGAGCAGACCGCTCGCCCGGGCGCCGAGGGGCGTACCGGGGTCCCGCCCGACGGCGTCTGGGCGTGTCCGGTTCCCCAGCTCATCAAGGGCCAGATCACCGCCTCCACCGGCGGCCGGTGCGTCTACCACCTGCCCGACGGTGCGTTCTACAGCACGGTGAAGCCCGAGCGGTGCTACGCGACGATCGAAGACGCGCGTCACGACGGCTGCGTGGCCTCGAGGCGGTAACCCGCGCCCAGCTTCCCCGTTGCCTTGTTGGCCCTGGACCACGCCCGAATGCCTCGTACATAGTCTTCACGACCTGGACATGGCTCAGCATTGCCGTCTCCTCCGACGCTCAGCGTGGGAGGGGCACGGCCAGCCGATCCTGGAAAATCTTGCGATCGCCTTTCGCCGCCCGGCGGAAGCTGCGAGGCGAGACTCCGGCGGCACGATGGAACGTGCGCACGAAGTTGGAGAGGTCGGCGAACCCGACGTCGAGCGCGACTGCGGTGATCGAGCGCGCGTCGTCGGCCAGGAGCCTGGCCGCGTGGCGCAGCCGGGAGCGAACCAGGTACTGGTGCGGGGTCACGCCGAGAATGCCAGCGAAGAGCCGCAGGAAGTGAAACGCGCTGAGCCCGGCTTCTCTCGCGGCACGCTCGAGATCAATCGACTCGTGCGAATGCGCGTCCATCCAGAGCGCCGCGTTCACCGCGCGGCGGCGATCGCGTGCCCGCGCGGACGGTGGGTTTCGCTTCCGCGCCGAGACGACCTCGACGAAGCGGGCGGCGAACAGCATGCCCGCCTCGTCGAGGCTGACGTCGCTCCTGCCCTCGGCGGCCGACTGCGCGAGCTCGCCGAGTACCATCAGCTCGGGTAGCGGCGGGACGCAACCGGTCCGCCAGATCTCTGTCCGATCGCCGATCATCTCGAGGAGCGCCGGCGTGAGCTGAAAGGACAGACATTCGTCGCCACAGACGTGGTGGTCGTGCGTGCACATGTACTCGTCGCCGCGATGACCGACGAGGATCGAGCCTGCGACCAGCTCGAACGATTCGCCTCGGTAGTGATAGCCGAAGCTGCCCCGGCGAACATAGGAGATGGACGAGTTGCCGTGCAGCTCGACGAACGGCTTATCGGTCGGCCCGGCACTGCACTGGTAGTCGATGACCGAGATCGCCGCACGCCGCAGGATCGTCGTGGCCGCCATTTCCAGAGTCTATCGGTGGCGGCGATGCCGGGCAATCGCGGGGAGACCTCCGTGGTCGTGGCCGCGCCCGGCACCCTTTCACGAACCGCCGGCTCCGGTGTCTCAGCGGGCGATGGACCGACCACACCCTCGACGACAGGAGGCAGACATGGGAGCCAAGCAGGAGCTGCTCCAGCAAGCCGAGCAGGAGTACGACGGGCTCAAGGCGGCTATCAAGGGCCTCGACGACGTCCAGATGAGCCAGGTGTGGCTCGGGAGCTGGGGCGTGCGCGAGATCGTCGCCCACATCACTGGGTGGCATCGCGAGATGATCCCGGCGCTGGTCCGGCTGGGCCAGGGCGAGGCGCCGTATCCCGACGGCTTCTACGACAACTCGGACAGCTGGAACGCCCGCTTCGTGGAGGCCCGCCGGGAGCGCACGCCGGCCGACATCTTGCGCGAGCTGGACGCTTCCCATCGCGACCTGCTGAGCGCCGCCTCACGCCTGGCCGACGAGCAATTCGCCCAGGGCCGGGCGGCGTCGGGGCTCGTGGATGGCGTCGCGGCGGGGCACTACCGCGAGCACGCCGAGCAGATCCGTCAGTGGCGCCAGCGCTGAGGGTCCGCCGCCCAGTTCGTCGCCCATCGCCGTTCGCACGTTCGGCACCGCGAGGGTCTTGACCCTGGTCACGGCGGAGGCCATCATGTGGCGTGCTGTCCGCCCGTACCTTCCTGGTGCTGCTCGTCACCGCGCTCCTTGCGGGCCTGGCGCCGGCCGCCTATGCGGATCCTCCCGATCCCACCTGGATCGGCGGCTTCTGGGATGACGACGACTTCGACACGGTGGTCGTCTACATCGCGAGCACCGCCGCGATTCTCGCGGCGGCCGGGGTCGACGTGGAGCCGTTCCTGATCTCGACCGCCCACGTCGAGCCGGCAGGTCCGGATTTCGTTCCGACGCATCTTCGCAGCGACAGCCACCCGCGCGCTCCGCCCGTAAGCTCGTCGTCGCACTGCTGATTCACGCCTGAAGGGGTCCGGCGCCCGGTCGCGGAGGAACGTCCGCCCGCGCTCGCCCACGGCCCGTAGCTTCTCGCGCACGTGCAGGAGGCCAAGCATGACGCGACAGGGTGTGTCGACGTTCGCGGTGATTCTGCTGGTGACGCTGGTGGTTCCTCTGGCAGGGTGGGCGCAGACCCTCGGCGAGAGCACACCTGCTCCCGCCGGCGATGCGGTGGCCGAGGGCCGCCGCGCGACGGAGCGGTGGGAGACCACCCTCGATGGTCGTGTCGGCGTCCCCATTGGCCGGCTCCAGGTCGGAGAATCTTCCGCCTCGAGCGGTGCGGGAGGAGGCACGCCCGGCACGCGCCTGCGCCTCAGCGACCTTGGGATTCACGTTTCCGAGGCCGTCGAGGGGAGTGTGGCTTTTCACATCACCCCTCGCGACGCCGTTCGCGCCAGCGTCCTCTACTATTTTCTGCGCGGCGACAGCACGCCCCGACAGTCCGTCGTCTACAACGGGGAGGAATTCAAGCCTGGTCCGCTCCACGCCAACGCTGACTTCTCCCGCTTGAGCCTCGCGTATGAGCGCACGCTTTCGAGCTCGCCTGCCCAGCAGCTCATTGGCAGCCTCGGGTTGACCTACGTGAACTTCAATCCGACGCTGTCGGGCCACGGGCACAGCAACAGCGAGGATTTCTATCTCCAGGAGCTGCCGGTCCCAATCGCCGGGCTGCGCTGGGATCATCCGCTCGGTGACCACTGGCTGGTGCGGTTGGCCGTCGCGGGCGGCGGGCTACCACGGGTCGACAGCCTGCGTCAGGAAGGCGGCACGGTGTATCTGCAGCAGAGCCATGCCGATGCCGACGCCGGCCTCGCATACCGCTGGCGCAGCGGGATCGAGCTCGAGCTCGACTACCACTTCACGTACTTCTTTCAGCACGAGCAGAGCCGAGAGGACAACAACCTCTTCGAGCTCATCGACAACGGAATACGGGCACGACTGAGTGTGCGTTTCTAGACGAGGCGCTCGCAAGCTCATGTTCACCGATTTGATCATCGACGAAGAGCCCATGACTGGGTTCGCGGTTGCTTTTCCGAGGCGAGCGGCGTATAGAGGGGACCCGCGATGAAGCTTGGGCCGCCGGTCCTGGCCTTGGTGCTGCTCGGCGCGGTTACCGTGCTGGCGCCGCTCGCGTATGCCACTCCTCCCGACCCTACCTGGATTACCGGCTTCTGGGACGACAATGACCACGACGACGTGATCTTCCTGATCACGTCGGACGTCGGCGCTGTCGCGCCCCACTTGATTCGGGATAGGAACCCGGTTCATGTGGTTGTTAGCGCCCTTTCTCAGACCGCTGAGCGCCCAGTTCGCTCCCGCGCGCGCTCGTCGCCTCCGACCCGAGCCCCTCCCGTCCGTCGCGGCAGCGTCTAGCGGCGAAGGTCGCTTAGACGCAAGAACCTCCTCCGAACGGCGACGCCGATCGAGGCGAGGGCCGTCCGAGAATCCCATCTCGTCATGCACGCGCGGCGCAGGCCGTGAGAGCGAAATGGACGTGTGGCCTCACAGTGGCGGTTCACAAGGGGAGATCCCGCAATGACGCGAAAGTGCTCGCTCACACTGTTCCTGCTTCTCCTCGTTTCCGTTCCCTTCCTGCTGCTGGGCACCGGATCGGGCCGAGCTGACGACCGGGACCACGGAAGGGTCAAAGGACCGGTCAAGCTTCTCAAGACGATTCCGGTGCCCGTGAGCTCCGCGAATAGTACGGCCGGCGCTCTGTACTCCTTCGATATCAGTTTCGTCGACCAGACGACCCAGACCTACTATCTCGCCGATCGTTCCAACAAGGCCGTCGACGTCGTCAACGCCAAGACGGATACGTTTGTCACGCAGATTTTCCCGAACAACGGCCACGCCCCGTTCGCCGGGTTCGTGCCATGTGTGCCGGCCGCCGCTGCAAACGATTGCGCCGGTCCCAACGGCGTCGTCGCCGCGTTTCCCTGGCTCTTCGTGACCGACGCCCCCAGCCGCGTGCTTACGTTCGATCTCAGGACTAGCCCGCCCACGACGGTCAGCGAGGTCTTCACGAAGGCCGGCGAACCGACACGTGCAGATGAGCTCGCGTACGATCCGAGGGATGGGCTGCTCCTGGTGATCAACAATGCTTCAGATCCGCCGTTTGGCACCTTGATCAAAGTCAACAATTCGACTGGCGCCCTCACCGTCGTGACGAACATAGACTTCGATGCGGCCCATGGCGTCGATGCCACGAACGGCGCCGAACAACCAGTGTGGGATCCCGGCACCGGCAAGTTCTATCTCTCCATCCCGCAGATCGGGCCGACGGCTTCGCACGGAGGGGTCTTGCGCATCTCGACGACTGGCACGGTGGAGGCGACCTATCCGGTGGAGTTCTGCTCGCCGGCCGGCCTCGCCCTCGGTCCCAAGGAAGATCTGCTTGTCGGCTGCAATACGGTCTTCGATACGGCGGGCGGTGTATGGACCGCGAATGCGGACAAGGATATAAATTCCGCGAAGCCCAGGTATGTGATCCTGGACGCCAAAACGGGCAACATCGATAAGATCTTGTTCGACGTGGGGCCCGGAGACGAAGTCTGGTTCAACAAGGGCGACGGTAACTACTACACCGCGTCCTCCGGCAGCCCTCTCGCCCCCAATGCGATTACCCCGCCGCGGTCCCCAGTCGGAACCGCGGTAACCGCGCCCGTCCTCACGGCCCAGGGTGCCGCCATTCTCGGCGTGATCGACGCGGAAAAACAGAAGCTGCTCCAGCTCGTGCCGACGCTCAACGTTCCGGCGCGCGTGGCGCCCGCGCCAAACCCGCATCCCGCTGGGACAGCGCATTCGGTGGCGGCCAATGCCGAGAACAACCATGTGTTCGTACCCTTGGCGGCGAACAACGCCTTCCCCGACTGCTTGAAGGGGTGTATCGCGGTGTACGGGAGGCCGTCGTCAGAGGACGACGACGACTAGTCCGAGCGCTGTTCGTTGGACCAGCCAACGATTGTGGCTGAGGTGAGCGAGCGGCGCGATCGCGAGGTCGCGCCGCTCGTCTCTGTCGCGCCGGTCGACATGGACTATCCGACCCGCGTGCGCCGACGCCTCTCACGCGGACTCGCGCGATTGGTTACGGGGACCGCGGTAGCATGGCGATTGGCCGCGTTCAGTGGCGTGACATCGCGACGCCTGTCGTGGGCCTTGCGCATACGGTGGGCGACATTCCGGACTGTGTGCCTCGATCTTTTGTCCGCGCGCTCAGAATCGCGGAGCGGGTGGGCGATGTCCAGGCCCGTGCTCGCACTCAACCTCTCCATGGCCGGCCTCTCGGTCTTCTTTTCCATCCGCATAGGCCACGCCCTCTTCACTCCCGATCTTCAAACATCGTCTCGCATCGCCCGGCCCGTCGTAGTCACTGCTCCTCGCAATCACGACGTTGCGCCGAATTCGCGCCCCCGTGGAGTCTACGACGTCATCGCGACCCGGACCCTCTTCCATCCGAATCGCTCCGAGCCGACACGCTCTGAAGCGATCACCCCGATTCAGCCACCCCCGCCAACCTTGGCGCTCCATGGGGTAGTGGTCAGCGGCGACACCCGCCTGGCGTACCTTCAAGATCTCGTCACGAAGCAAATCTTTGGCTACAAGACCGGGGACAAACTGGCCGGCGGACTGGTGGAACGGATCGAGCTCGATCGAGTGGTGATCATGCGGGGCGACGGTCCCTTCGAGGTCATGCTGCACCGACCAAAGGAGCCTCTGCCGGTCGCGCCATCGCCTCAAGAGGACTCCCCACGACGGTCCCGCGGCCGGCAGGAGTGATCCGCGAACGCCGCCGGGCGTGAACCTCAAGGATCCTTGAACACGACCGTCATCTCGACGCTCGATCGCCCCTCGGCGCGCTCCACCTCGTAGACGAACCGGTTGACGCTGGCTCGGACGAATGCGGCGGCGACACCGACCCACCCGCAGTGACGACCGTCGCGCAAGGGGCGGCGGACGACTCGATAGGGTGCCAGATCGATCCGTTCGCCATTGATCTCGAGCCCGAAGTGCACGCCGGACAGCTCCGCGTCGAGCCGCTCCGGCGTCTCGGCGCACCAGGCGGGCCCGATGGGGAGCGGGAAGGGCTCGATGATTCCCTCGCTGTACGCTTGGATCCGGCCGGCCGCCGGCCATTCGTCCAGGATCAGCACCTCCCAGAAAATCGCCTCCTGCGCCGGGAACGATTCCACGGGCGCCAGCCGCATCTCGGCTACGGTCATCGGCTTGCCGAACCGCTGCGGCCGATACGTGCTCACGGAGCCGGCGGCGACCAGCGCCACGGCGAGGGCCGCGGCGGCGCGCGCCCGGCGGCGACCGCCGAAGACGACGGCCGGCGAGATCTCGCGTGCCAAGGCGCGCGCGAACCCCCCGAGGACCCAGCCGACCCAACCGCTCAGCGCGCCCGCACCAAGGGTCGCCGGCAGCGCCGCCAGCACGGCGCGATCCGCCCAGGGGTGCCCGAGAGCCCGGGCCATCCAGACGGACTCGATCGTGACGAACGCAGCAGCGAACAGGGCCCCGGCCAGGAGCGCAAGCCCGGCACGATCGCGAGCGCGGCCCGCGACCGCATAGAGCGTGCTCACGACCAGGGCCGGGAGCGCGAACACCGGCGTCAGCGTGTAGCGTGCGAAGTCGATCAGGGAGAGGGTCACGTCCACGAGGAGAGCGGCGCCGAAGAAGAGGAGGCCCACGGCCACCGGGGCCCACGGGCCGATCGCGCGCGCCGCGGTCACCAGCAGCGCAGGCACCGAGAGGGCGACGAGCAGCGGGTAGAAATCCGGGGTGCGCGTCTCGGGGACCTGTGTGTAGTGGGCGAGGCCGTAATGGACGCGCTGCACGAGGTCGACTACCACCAGCGTCATTGCCAGGGGCCAAACGCTGGGACGACCGAACCAGCCTCGTCCGCGCTGAGCGGCGAGGGCGAGGAGGATGCCGACGTCGGCGAGCGCCGCGCCGAGGAGCAACTGCATGTGCGGCCAGCTCCAGACGAGGACGTCGGTCCCATAGGTCCAGTGGAACCAGCCATCGACGGGAACGGCGGCGATGATGACGAGCGTGCCGACGAGCGCAACGGTGAAGCCGAGCGGGAATCGGAGCCTGCGCCGGCCCAAGACAGGACCGCCGAACGCCTCCGAGCCGAAGCGGCTCGCGAGGGCGATGCCGCCGACCGCCGAGGCGTAGGCGGCCATTCCGCCGCCGTACATCAGGAGGTGCGGCAGGCTCCAGAACGTGTCGCGCCCGAGCGTGCGATGCCAGGCGGTGTCCAGGTAGAGACCGAACATGCCGACCCCGCCTCCCACGAACACGAGCGCGAGGAGATGGTCGGGCGTCACGCCGGAGAAGCGCGTTGTTCGGCGGTTCTTAGTTAGTGGTGCTGAGGGGAGCTGAACTTGACCCTTCACGTTCCGACCAGATTCTGCCGCTCTCACCTCGCGGCTGGTCGAAGCCATCGCCGCACTGACCTGATGGGACCGCGGATCTCCAGCGGGCCCAGGAGGCGCACCAGGAGGCGATCAAGGGTGGCCCACTATCCCTCTACCCTGAGGGGTCGGCAGGCGAGGGCTAAGAAGGGCGCACCCACTCGTCTCAGCGCTTCGAGCATGAGCCTACTTCGCTTCCTGGTCATTGGCTGTCAGGATAGCGCGCGAGCAGGTCCGAGATTTCTGCGGCGGCGCCCGATGGCCCGAGGTAATCGGCCCACCACGCTCAACAGCCCGTTCGGCGGCTCGAAGATGGGTGATGATCGTGCCCACCGCCTCCCTCCGGCTCATATCCTTAGCGCGCATCAGAATCTCCACCGCCTTGGCATTGGCGTCGAGTTCGAGCACGCCTTACTCGATCACGTGATCCGCCCGAATTAGCAGCGAAGGCGGGATCGTGAGGCCCAATGCCTTCGCGGTCTTCATATTGATGACGAGCTCGAACTTCGTGGGTTGCTCGACGGGCAGGTCAGCCGGCTTGGCGCCCTTCAGAATCTTGTCCACGTAGGTCGCGGCGCGCCGGAAGCCCTCGGCGACATCCGCCGAGTAGGACATCAGGCCGCCGGCTTCCGCGAACTCCCTGGCTCCGAAGATTGTCGGCAACTTGTGCTTCTTCGCAAAGTCTCCGACGAGTCCTCGGTATCCCGTCGTTAACGCATCGAAGAACATGTGAGGGCGTCGGGTCGCTCCTTGTCGAGCGCTGCGAACACGCGCGCCAGGTCGTCGGCGTTCCGCACCTCCATGAGCTTGAGCGTGACACCCAGCCTGCGGGCCGCGGCCTGCGTCGCCCGCAGTTCAAGCTGGCTGGTGACCGGGTCCAAGATCACGGCCAGGCGTGCGACTCGAGGAACGGCCTCCTTCAGCAACTCGAGGCGCTTCGAGCTTAGCTCGGCGTTCATGAAGGACATGCCCGTGACGTTTCCACCGGGGCGCGCCATGCTGGCGACGAGACCCTCGGCGACGGGATCAGAGCTCCCGGTCATGACGAGGGGAATCATGCTGGTCGCCTGTTTCGCGGCCCTGATCACTGCGCCGCCCCCCCCCGAGCGCCCAGTAGCTGCTGAGCGATCTCCGGCCGCCGAGACGCGCGATGCCCCGAGCAGCATCGCAGCCGCCGGTGGCCGCCAAGTCGATGCCAGAGCCGGGCCGGGATGCCGACGTTCATCGAGCAGCTTCAGGCTCGCCAGGCGAAGCGCGAGTAAGCCGAGAGCATACCGTACACTGCGTGCGTGATCTCACCCGTCCACGCCGTGCTGCCCGCGCTCGCCTTGTGCGCAGCGCTCGTGACCCCCAAACCGGTCGTTGCCCAGAACAACTTCGAGATCCAGGTCTACGGCTCCGAGACCGTGGCGCCCGGCAGCACGATGGTGGAATTGCACAGCAACGTGGCCGCCCAAGGCAGCACGAAGACCACGGACCACCTCCTCCGAACGCAGGGTGCTTTCCATGAAACCCTGGAGATCACCCAGGGCTGGACGCCCTGGTTCGAGACCGGCTTCTATGTCTTTACGAGCATCCAGCCCGACACTACATGGGAATGGGTCGGCAACCACATCCGCCCGCGCGTGCGGGCACCGGAGAGCTGGCACCTGCCGGTGGGGCTCAGCCTCTCGGCGGAGGTCGGCTATCAGCGGCGCGCCTTCTCCACGGATACCTGGACGCTCGAGCTCCGCCCGATCATCGACAGGCAGTGGAAGCGCTGGTACGTCTCGATCAATCCGGTACTGGATCGGGCCATTAAGGGGAAGAGCACCGGCGATGGCTTCGAGTTCTCACCCGCCGCCAAGGTCAGCTACGCGGTGACCCCGAAGGCGGCTGTGGGGCTTGAGTATTATGGCTCGCTGGGCTCGGTGACCCACCTCGACCGAGCGCACGACCAGCAGCAGCTCTTCCCCGTAATCGACCTCGACCTGGGGCCCAAGTGGGAGTTCAACTTTGGCGTCGGTTTCGGCCTGACACCCAGTACGGACCGCTTGATCGTCAAGATGATCCTGGGTTACCGGTTCGAGTGGGGTGGGGCGAGCGGAAGTAGCCCCCGCGCCGCCGCACCGAGGCCGGGGCGTCCTCGAGGTGCCGAATGGAGGCCTCCTTCCGAGCCAGGCATGGAGGCTTGGGCGTCTCGTCGGTGTCCGTGCAGCCGGTCGCGATCTCAGCCATCGCGCTCCCGAACCGGTCCCGGATCTCGACGAGGGTGTCGGCCCGTGGTCCTCGACCGCGTCGTGGAGGAGCGCCGCGATCGCATCGTCCTCCGCGGCGCCGTGCTCGAGGGCGATGCGCGCGGTGCCTAGAAGGTGGGCGAGACATGGGATGACGCTTGTGTTGACAACCCACTGGAATCAGCACAGAGTCGCGGCACCGTCCTGAAACGTCCGGCCTCGCGGGAGTCAGTCAGGCTAAAGACCCGGAAATGTCACCGACCGAATTCGACCCATACCCCACGGAGGAGAACCATGCGGAAGACAATTACGGTGGTGGCAGGACTGCTGATTATGGCGGGCTGGACAGTTGCGGCCCAGGAGAAGGCCAAACCCGAAGAGCCCAAGGCGAAATCAGGGCACGAGACGATGGCCACGAGCGGCGGAGGAAGCTCGGACGCCGCGAAGATCGCGAGGGCGATGAGCGCCGCGCCGCCGTCGATCTCGAAGAACGCGACGATCATGGAGATGACCGCGGACGGCAAGATGAAACAGCTCCGGGCCGGCACCAACGGCTGGCTATGCATGACCGAACCCAATGGGACTCCGATGTGCCTCGACAAGGAATGGCAAAACTGGGCCGACGGCTGGATCAACAAGAAGGATCCTGAGGTCAAGAACCTCGGCCTCGCCTACATGCTCAAGGGTGACAAGGGCGCCAGCAACACCGACCCCTACGCCGACAAGCCCGCGCCCGACAATCAGTGGGTGGTGAGCGGCCCGCACGTGATGGTCATCGTGCCGGACACGGCGCAACTCGATGTCCTGCCGACCGATCCGCAGAACGGCGGACCGTGGGTGATGTGGAAGGGCACGAAGTACGCGCACATTATGATGCCGACCGCGCAGATGCCGAAACAGCCGACCGCGAAGGGCTCTGCGGCCAAGCCTGCCGAGAAGAAGTAGCCGTCCATGACAGAGCCGGCGGCGGAGGTGACAGCGTCCGTCGCCGGCGCCCTGCTACACCTAGCGTTTTCGCCCTTGTCTCCAAGGGTTCCGTTTCCCCGGGGTGCGCGGCTACCGGGAATTGGTCGAGGTTGGCGGGTTGATGTCCTATGGGCCAAGCTACACGGACATGCATCGGCGGGCCTCTTACTTCGTCGACAGAATCCTAAAAGGTGCGAAGCCCGCCGACCTGCCCGTGGAGCGGCCGACGAAGTTCGAGCTGGTCGTCAATCTGAAGGCCGCCAAAGCACTCGATCTGACGATCCCGCAGACGCTGCTGCAGCGGGCGGACGAGATCATCCAGTAGTCGAACGGTCACGCCACCCTGGCTCGGGGCGCCGACACAGCGCCGCCGCGCGTCGACGCGATCGCGGGGCACTGAACACGAGCTCGGCCACGTCGCCGAGGTACTCCGCGCGGGGGAACCGGAGGAACGGAAGCGCGTCGTCCGGTGCTTCCTTCAGGGAATAAGAATCGACAAGTCGACTCGGCAGGCTAACTCTTCGCTGGTACCGGCTACCGCAGGCTTCATTTGTTAAGTTGGTGGAGCTGAGGGGAGTCGAACCCCTGACCCCAAGACTGCCAGCCTTGTGCTCTCCCAACTGAGCTACAGCCCCACGCGAAGAATTACCCTACAGGGAGGTTGAACACCCTGTCAAGAATGTTGGTACCGGGGGCGGGAGTTGAACCCGCACGCCCTCACGGGCACTGGATTTTGAGTCCAGCGTGGCTGCCATTACACCACCCCGGCCCAGATCCGCCGCAAGTCTCTGGAGCTTGCACAGTGTACAGCCACTCGAACTTCTGTCGTCAGCGTAGCTCGTGTCTGCGTCCCGAACGGCCAGGATCTCGAGGAGTGCACGCTCCGCCCGTCAATGTCCAATTGTTCAGACGCGTGGGATTGCGGAGACGCCAGGCAAATCATTGAAATTGTTTGAGGTATACTGGGCCAACGCTATATCGGCGCTCACAACCTGTCACGAGGAGGCCACCGATGTCCAAGCTCGTCGCCGTGTTGATCGCCGTCCTGTTCGCCGCCGTTTCGCTCGTGGTCTCGCCGGCGCTGGCGCAGCCGAAGACCGACGCGCCGGCCAAGAAAGAGCCGGCCAAGACCGAGACCAAGGCCACGGACGCGAAGAAAAAGCCGCTCGATATCAACAGCGCGTCCGAGGACGAGTTGAAGGCCCTTCCGGGAATCGGTGACGCACTCGCGAAGAAGATCGTCGAGGGCCGCCCGTACGCGCGCAAGGATGAGTTGCCGAAGAAGGGCATCATCCCGCAGGGCACCTACGACAAGATCAAGGACCAGATCATCGCCAAGCAGGACAGTGCGAAGAAGATGGACGGCGCGAAGAAACAGGACGCCACGAAGCAGGACGCGACGAAGAAGCAGTAACGCGAGGTCGCGGCATGGGTGAGCGGTCGTTCGCGGAGGACGTCAAGCAGCTCGGGTACGGCGAGGGCCAGATCCTTCACGGCGAGGGCATCCTCGCCATCACCAAGGCGCTGCTCCAATCCGGCGTGAGCTACGTCGGCGGCTATCCGGGGGCGCCGGTCTCCTATCTCATCGACGTCTTGGCCGACGCGAACGAGCCGCTCCTCAACCCGCTCGGCATCTACTTCGAGCAGTCCGGAAGCGAGGCGGCGGCGGCCGCGCTCCTCGGCGCCTCCATCAATTATCCGATGCGAGGCGCCGTCACGTGGAAATCGGTCGTCGGCACGAACGTGGCGTCCGACGCGCTCTCGCACGTCGCCTCGGCCGGCGTCATCGGCGGCTCCGTCATCGTGATCGGCGAGGACTACGGCGAGGGCGCCTCGATCCTCCAGGAGCGCACGCACTCCACCGCGCTCAAGTCGTCCATCCCGCTCCTCGATCCGCGCAACAGCCTCGACGCCTTCGCCCGCTTCGTCGAGGACGGCTTCGGGCTCTCGGAGGCCTGCAACGAGCCGGTGTTCTTCTCGATCCGAATCCGCGCCTGCCACATGCGCGGCACCCTCCGATGCCGGGACAACGTGCGCCCGGCGATCAGCATGCTCTCGCCGCTCGGCGCGCCGAGCTTCAGCATCGACCGGATCAACCTGCCGCCCTTCACCTACCAGATGGAGGCGCAGAAGTTCGAGAAGCGCCTGCCGGCCGCGCGGCGCTACATCGTGGAGCGGGGACTCAACGAGCATTTCCGCGGCGACGAAGACCATCTGGGGATCGTCATGCAGGGCGGTCTCTGGAACACGACCCTGCGCGGGTTGCACGTGCTCGGCCTCGCCGACGTGCGCGGCCGCACGCCCGTCCCGCTCCTGGTCCTCAACGCCATCCACCCCTTGGTCCCGGAAGAGCTGATCGGGTTCCTGCGCGGCAAACAACGGGTCCTCGTCGTCGAAGAGGGGATGCCGAACTACATCGAGCGCGAGCTCAAGGCGCTGGCCCACGAGGCGCGGCTCGGCGTCGAGATCCAAGGGAAGGACCTGCTGTCGCCGCACGGCGAGTACGTCCCGCAGCTCGTCATCGGCGGCCTGCGCCGCTTCTTCACCTCGGCGGGCGTGAAGTCGCAGTCCACCGTCGCGATCGAGGACCGGTATCAGGCGCTCACCGCGCATCGGGAGAAGGTCGGTGCCGTGCTGCCCGAGCCGGTCGCGAAGCGACCGCCGTCCTTCTGCACGGGCTGTCCGGAGCGGCCGGTATTCAGCGCGCTGAAGATTCTCCGGCAGCGTGAGCCGGCGATCGGCGACACGCACGTCGCGGCCGATATCGGATGCTCGACGTTCTCGACGCAGGCGCCGTTCAACGTCGGCAACTCCGTCCTCGGGTACGGGATGGGGCTCGCGTCCTCGAGCGCCGTGGCGCCGCTCTTCGGCAAGCGAACGATCTCCGTGATGGGCGACGGCGGCTTCTGGCACAACGGGCTGACCAACGGTGTCGCGAACGCGATGTACAACAAGCAGGACTCGGTGCTGGTGATCCTCGACAACTTCTACGCCGCGGCGACGGGTCAGCATCACGTCCCGTCGACCGGCAAGAACGCGCGGAATGAGCCGCTGCCGATGACGATCCCGGCGGCCCTGCGGGGACTCGGCGTGAAGTGGATCCGCACCGTGAATTCCTACCGGATCGCCGAGGTGATCGGGACGTTCCGGGAGGCCCTGACGACGCGCGTCCCCGGGCTCAAGGTCATCATCGCCAGGAACGAGTGCATGCTCGAGCGCCAGCGCCGCGATCGGCCCAAGCTCCGCCGCCTGGTCGCCGCTGGCCGGGAAGTCGTTCAGCCGCGCTTCGGCGTGGACCCCGACGTGTGCACGGGTGACCATTCCTGCATGCGCTTGAACGGCTGCCCGTCGCTGACGCTCCGGGAGAGCGCCGATCCACTGCGCGACGATCCGGTCGCCCACGTGGACGACACGTGCGTGGGCTGCGGCGTCTGCGGCGAGGTCGCCCACGCCGCGGTCCTCTGTCCCTCGTTCTATGAGGTCAAGATGATCACGAACCCGACGCGGTGGACGCGGTTCGTGAGTCGTCTGCGCGCGGCCGTCATTCAACGGCTCGCGGCCGTCGGGGCGTGACCGACGCGTCTCTGCTGAGCCTCCTGATCCCGGCCGTCGGCGGGCAGGGGGGCGGCGTGCTCCTGGAATGGATCGTGGACGCCGCCCTCGCCGAAGGCTATCCGGTCCACGGCACGTCGATCCCCGGCGTCGCTCAGAGGACCGGGTCGACGACCTATTACGTCGAGCTCTCCACCGAGCGGAGTCACGAGCCGGACCGAGCGCCGATCTTCTCCCTCTATCCGGTGCCGGGGGCGCTCGACGTCCTCCTGGCCCCGGAGTTCCTCGAGGTCGGCCGCTCGATCGAGCTCGGGCTCCCGTCCCCGGCGCGGACGACGATCATCGCCAGCACCCATCGCCTCTATTCCATCCACGAGAAGATCGCGACCGGACGTGGCATCTACCCTGTCGAGCAGCTGCACGCCGCGGCCCGGGCGTTCGCGCGCAAGCTGATCGCCTTCGATGCGCTGGCGCTCGCGCGCGAGCACGGCACCGAGGCGAACGCCGTGCTCCTCGGCGCCCTCGCCGGCTCCGGCGCGCTGCCGCTCAGCGCCGACGCGTATCGCGACGCGATCAGGGCCAAGAATGTTCAGGTCAACGCCAACCTCGACGGCTTCGAAGCCGGGCTCGCGGTGGCGACCCGGTCGGCGGCGGAGGCCGGGCTCGGGGGGTACGCGACCGGCTCCGTCACCCGTTCGCCCGAGTCGAAGCTCGTCGAGCTGCGGCCGGGACGAGGAGGTCCCACTGCGCCGGTCGCGGACCCCCAGGGTCCCGCCTCCGCCGCCGAACGGGCTGCCGCGAGCTCGGACCTGGCCTCGGACATAGAACGGATGACGCGGGACTTCCCGGCGGAGCTGCGGCCGGTGCTGGATCAGGCCATTGCGCGCTTGATCGATTACCAGGACCGAGCGTACGCGGAGCGGTACCTGGAACGCCTGCGACCGTTCGTCCGCGACGGGGATCTCGAGCTCGGGCGAATCGTCGCGCGCCACCTCGCAGTGTGGATGACCTATGAGGATGCGATCCGCGTCGCCCAGCTCAAGACACGGATGAGCCGCTTCGAGCGCATTCGGCGGGACAAGGGCGCCGGGTCCGGGGAGATCGTCGTGACCGACTTCCTCAAGCCGGACCTCGACGAGCTCTACGGCGTTCTGCCGTACCGGCTGGTCGCGCCGTTCGCCCGTTGGGCCGAGCGCCGCTGGCCGCATGGTCGTCCTGCGGTCGGTCAGCACGTCAAGACGACGACGGTCAGCGGCTACCTGCGCGTCTGGGTGCTCACGCTGCTGCGGCCCCTGCGCGCGATCTCGTACCGCGCCCACGAGGAGCAGGCGCGCATCGACCGATGGCTCGCCGCGGTCGT
Organism: Candidatus Rokuibacteriota bacterium; assembly: GCA_003220535.1. GTDB lineage: Bacteria > Methylomirabilota > Methylomirabilia > Rokubacteriales > CSP1-6 > AR31. Next base: position 70,461 of record QHSU01000058.1, on the reverse strand, counting down.
GCGGTGCGCGAGCTGGGACCAGGCGCTCGGCTGGGAAGTCGCCCGCGCCGCGCAGCTCGTCAAGGGCTACGGCGACGTCCGGCGCCGCATGGTCGGGCACTTCGACCGCTTGCTCGAGACCGTGACGCGGGCCGCCGAGCGTGAGACGGTGAACGGCGGGAACTTCGAGGCACCGCGATCGCTGGCCGCGCGCTACCGCGCCCTTGTCCTGCAGGGGCCCGAGTCGGAGAGTAAGGCGGTGGCGTTGGCCGCCGAGACGCTGTCTCGCCTGTAACCCGACGGGGGCGCGGGCCCGCGCCTGCCCGTGCGGGTGACGCCGTGGCTACTCGGGGGTGCGGCGGATCAGGTCGCGGAGGCGCTCGGTGTCCTGCTGGCCCAGCCGGACGAACGTGAAGGCGTGCCCGTCCGGGTCGACCCGGACCAGGATCGAGATGACGTCCATCGGCGGCCCGCCGTCGGGCAGCGTGAAGACGACCCTCGCGACCGTGTCCGGGTCGAGCGGCACGCCCAGGCGCGCCTTCATTCCGGACACACCCACCTCGATCAGGGTTCCCTGGTGCTCGCGGCCGTTGTACTCGTGGAGGCGGGCGGGGATCGCCAGCCGCGCGCGCGCCGAGTGGCGACGGTCGGGACTCGCCTCGAGCGACGCGAGTCGGCTCATCGCATGGGGCTCGAGGAACGTCAGGACCTCGTTGAGCCGGTCCAGCTGGATCGGCTTGCCCATGAAGTCCGCCGCGCCCAGCTGCAAGCACTCACGCGCCTGGCTCTCGTTCACGACCCCGGAGACCGCGACGATCGGGACGCCGAGCTCGCGGACCGGACGGAGCTGCAGGAAGTCGAGGCCGCTCATGCCCGGGAGCTGGACGTCGAGCAGGATCGCGTCGGGTCGCTCCGTCTGGAGCTTGGCGAGCGCCGCTTCGGCGGTGTGCACGACGACAGGCTGGTGACCGAGCTCGAGCAGGAAGTCGCGGAACACATCGCCGAGGTCGACCTGGTCCTCGACAATCAGCACCCGCATCGTCGTTCGAGTCTAGCATGATAGGTGCCGATTCCACGACGAGGTGAGTGTGCGCGAGGGCGTCCGAAGCGCATGCTATACTGGCGTCCCGGGTGCATCTCGAAGGAGGAGTATCTTGTCGGGCTACCTGCCCGTGCTCATCTTCGCCGCCCTGATCGTCGGCTTCGGCGTCGTCTCGCTCGCGGTGGCGCGGTTGCTGCGACCCAGCCGCCCGGACGCCGTCAAGCTCATGAACTACGAGTGTGGCGCCGAGCCGATCGGAACGGCGTGGGTGCAGTTCCCGGTCGGCTTCTACCTCGTCGCGCTCGTGTTCATCGTGTTCGACGTGCTCGCGGTGTTCCTGTTCCCGTGGGCGCTCGTACTCCGTGGCGCCGGCCTCGGCGCGTTCTGGGTGATGGCCGCGTTCGTCGCGATCCTCGGGCTCGGCTGGCTCTACGCGTTCCGGGAGGGCGTGCTCGAATGGAAGTGAAGCCCCCCGTCCCGCAGGTCCCGCCTCCCGTCTGGAGGGAGTTCAAGGACCTGCAGGAGTGGGAGAAGTATCACCAGTCGCGCCCGCAGGACGACAAGACCTCGAACGCGCTCGCCTCGATCGCCGACGCCATCCACCACATGCCCGGCGGCTGGATCGTCACGACGTCCACCGAGAAGATCTTCAACTGGGCGCGCAAGTCGTCGATCTGGCCGGTGACGTTCGGCCTGGCGTGCTGCGCGATCGAGATGATGGCCACGTTCGCGTCGCGGTTCGATGTCGAGCGCTTCGGCATGGTGCCGTGGGCCTCGCCGCGCCACTCCGACCTGATGATCGTCTCGGGGACCGTGACCATCAAGATGGCGCCGATGCTCAAGCGCATCTACGATCAGATGCCCGACCCCAAGTGGGTGGTCTCGATGGGCTCGTGCGCGAACTCCGGCGGTCCCTTCCGTCACGGCTACCACGTCGTGAAGGGCGTCGACCGCGTCGTTCCCGTCGACGTGTACGTTCCCGGGTGCCCGCCGACGCCCGACTCCCTCATGTACGGGCTGCTCAAGCTCCAGGAGCAGGTCGACGAGTTCCAGAAGACCGGGAGGCGCGCCACCTCGTCCGATCCCAGGGGAGCATGACGGCCGCCGACGCCCGTGCACGCATCCAGGAGAGATTCGGGATGGACGCGGTCGCCGACGGTGCGCTTGCCGTCACCCTGCCGCGCGAGCGGTGGCAGGAGTTCGGTCGGTTCGCCGCGCAGGAGCTGGGCTGTCGCTACTTCAACTGGCTCTCCGCCGTGGATTGGAAAGACCAGGGCTTCGAGGTGCTCTGTCGTGTCGAGAACCTCGACGCGAACCTGGTCGTCACGATGCGCACGCGACTGGCGGCAGGTGAGCCGCGCTGCCCTACGCTGACTACCGTCTATCGGGGCGCCGACTGGATGGAGCGCGAGTGCTACGACATGTTCGGCGTCGTCTTCGAGGGGCATCCCGATCTTCGGCGAATCCTCCTGTCGGAGGACTGGCAGGGCTACCCGCTCCGGAAGGACTACGCCGTCGACACGCCGTTCGCACCCTACCGATGATTCCCCGCGAGAGGAGGAGCCACCGATGATCTACGAGCTGCGCACCTACACGCTGGCGCCAGGCAAGCAGGGCGAGTACCTCAAGCTCAACGCCGAGGTCGGACGCCCGATCCGCGGCGACAAATACGGAAAGCTCGAGGGCTCCTGGACGACCGAGTTCGGCACGCTGAACCAGTACGTCCACCTCTGGGCGTACGCGGACCTCGTCGAGCGGGAGCGCCTGCGGAGCGAGCTTGCGAGGAACGACGCCTGGAGCAAGGACTACGTCCAGAAGATCCAGCCGCTGCTTCTCGCCCAGGAGAACAAGATCCTGTCGGCCCAGCTGCCGCTGAAGCCACCGGCCGACGCGGGGCACATGTACGAGCTCCGGACGTACCGCACCCAGGTCGGCAAGGCGGGGGAATGGCTCGGCCACTTCAAGGCGATCATGCCGGTGCGCGAGAAGTATTCGAAGAACGTCGGTGTCTGGCAGACGGAAGTCGCCCAGCTCAACGAGGTCGTGCACCTCTGGGCGTATCGCGACCTCAACGACCGGGCGGCGGTGCGTGGCAAAGTGGTCCAGGACCCTGAGTGGCAGGCCTTCCTCGGCAAGGCGACCCCGCTGCTCGCCGAGATGCGGTCGGTCGCCCTCGTCCCGGCGCCGTCCTCGCCCATGAGATGAGCACGGGCGACTCCCGCATCCTGCCTCGGCCGCATCGGTCGGGGCGGCTCACCATCGCTCCGACGGCGAGCTGAACATGCCCGACACGCAGACCACGCAAGTCGTCGAAGTGGGGTACGGCGGCAACGAGCGCCTCATGATGAACATGGGGCCTCAGCATCCGTCGTCGCACGGCGTCTTCCGGATGATTCTCACGCTCGAGGGGGAAACGGTGGTCGGGGTCGACGCGGTGATCGGCTATCTGCACCGCTGCCACGAGAAGCTCGGCGAGACGCTCACCTACGTGCAGTACCCGTCGATCGCGTCGAAGACCGACTATGTCGCCGCCATGACCTCGGAGCTCGCGTACGTCGCCGCCGTGGAGCGGGTCGGGAAGATCGAGGTCCCCCGGCGCGCGCAGTACCTGCGGGTGGTCGCGGCGGAACTGCAGCGGATCGCGTCGCACTGCCTGTGGCTCGGCACGTGGTGTCTCGACATGGGCGGCGCGCTCGGCGGCGGCGCGACGGTGTTCCTCTACTGCATCCGCGAGCGCGAGATGGTCCTCGATCGCTTCGAGGAGTTGACCGGCGCGCGCCTGCTCTACGGATTTCATCAGATCGGCGGCATCCGCTACGACGTCCCGGCGGGCTGGGACAAGAAGGTGCGCGAGACCGTCGACTTCATCGAGGCGCGGCTCGACGAGTACGAGGCGATGCTGGAGGACAACGCCTTCTTCCGCGTCCGCACGCAGGGGGTCGGCGTGATCTCGCGGGCGCTCGCCGAGGAGGTCGGGGTCTCGGGTCCGCTCATCCGGGGCTCGGGGGTGGGCTACGACGTCCGGCGGGCCGAGCCGTACTCGTCCTACGAGGACTTCGACTTCGTCGTCCCCGTGGAGACCGCGGGCGACTGTTACGCCCGTTACCGCGTCCGGATGGTCGAGTTCCGGCAGTCGATCCGGATCGTCCGGCAGGCCCTCGACGGGCTCCCGGCGGGCCCGATCTCGTCGCGGCCCGGCGTGAAGTCGGTCGGGCAGGTCCGGGTGCCCAAGGGCGAGGGGTACGTGAGAGTCGAGGGCGCGCGCGGCGAGGTCGGCTGCTACATCGTGAGCGACGGCGGCCCGAAGCCGTACCGCATGAAGTGGCGAGGCGCATCCTTTTCCAACCTCGCCGTCTTGCCGCACATCATTCCCGGGCACAAGGTCGCGGACGTCGTGGCGATCATGGGCTCCGTCGATCCCGTCTTCGGCGAGGTCGACCGGTGACGCTGCCGCCCATGGCCTGGCACGCGCTCGAGGCGTTCATCGTCCTCAACGCCCTGCTCGTGCTGGTCGCGTATGTCACCCTCCTCGAGCGCAAGTTCGCGGCGCGGATGCAGTCGCGCATCGGCCCTTACTACGTCGGCCGCCCCCACGGGTGGCTCCAGCCGATCGCCGACGCGCTCAAGCTGATGCTCAAGGAGGACATCGTCCCGACCGCCTCCGACCGCGGCGTCTACAACCTGGCTCCCATCGTGTTCCTCGTCCCGTGCCTCTTGATCTTCGCCACGATCCCGTTCGCGCCCGAGCTGGGTGTCGCCGACCTGAACATCGGCGTGCTCTTCTTCCTGGCCGTCTCGTCGCTGGAGATCGTCGGCCTCTTCATGGGCGGCTGGGGGTCGAACAACAAGTACGCGCTCCTGTCTGCGATGCGGGCCGTCAACCAGATCATCTCCTACGACCTGCCCTTCATCTTCGCCGCGCTCGTCCCGGTGATACTCGCCGGCTCGATGCAGATGTCGGCGATCGTCGCCGCCCAGCAGGGCCTCTGGTTCGTGGCATATCCGGTCATCGGCCAGCTCGCCTTCCTCGCCTACCTGGTGGCGACCCTCGCGGCCGAGAACCGCGTGCCGTTCGACATCCTCGAGGCCGAGTCGGAGCTCGTCGCGGGCTTTCGCGTCGAGTACAGCGGCATGAAATTCGCGCTCATCCAGCTCGGTGAGTACGCGCACATGCTCGGCACGAGCTTCCTCGGCGCGCTCCTTTTCCTGGGCGGCTGGCTCGGGCCCGGGCCCGCGGCGCTCGGGCCCCTGTGGTTCCTGGCCAAGGCTATCCTGGTCTTCCTCGTCGTCACGTGGGTGCGCTGGTCCTTCGTGCGGATCCGCGTCGACCAGATCCTGGCGATCTCCTGGAAGCTCCTGCTGCCCGCGACGCTCGTTCTGCTGCTGGCGACCGGGTTCGTGGTCGCGGTCCGAGGCGCCGGTGGCGGATAGCGACGCCCGGCCCGCGCCGGGGTTCTGGAGGGACACGGGGCAGCTCGTGAGCGCCGTCGGCCGGGCGATGAACGTCACGCTGCGGAACCTCTTCCGCGCGCCGGTGACGATCCCCTATCCCGACGTCCAGCGTCCGTACCCGGACCGCTTCCGCGGGATCCTGGCCCTCGCCTATGAAAAGGAGACCGGCGAGGAGGCCTGCATCGGCTGCCGCCTGTGCGAATACATCTGTCCGCCGCAGGTCATCAAGGTCGAGATGCTGAAGGCGGAGAAGCGGAATTACGCGAAGACCTTCACGCTCGAGCTCTACTCGTGTGAGTTCTGCGAGCTGTGCGTGCAGGTCTGCCCGACCGACGCGATCATCATGATGAAGTCGTTCGATCTGGCCACGGCCGATCGCCGTGACCTCCTGCTCGACAAGGACCGCCTCCACGCCATCGGGCGGGAGTTCGAGCCGTCGTGGGCGACGGGCAACCGGCTGCGCGACATGCAGGCGCCTCCCAAACCGGCCAGGGCCGAGGCCCGGGGAGACGCCAAGGGAGACGTGAAGGAGCCGGCCGAGTGACCCTCGAAACGGTGGGGTTCGGGGTGGTAGCCACGGCGCTACTGGCCTCGAGCCTCGCCGTCGTGCTCACCCCGAATCTGTTCCACGCCGTGCTCTACCTCGCGGTGGCCCTCGTCGCGACGGGCGTGGTCTTCCTCCTGCTGGATCAGCCGTTTCTCTTCGCGGTCCAGCTGCTCCTCTATGCGGGCGGCGTGGTGACCATCGTCGTCTTCGCGATCATGCTGACCGAGCGTCTGGTGGGCGAGCGCATCACGCAGACGAGCCGCTACCTCGTGAACGGGGCGCTCGTCGCGGCAGCGGTCTTCGCCGGCGTCGTGGGATTCCTGATCCAGGCCCCGGCCGGGGCGCCGCGCGCGGCGCAGACCATCGATCCGACGGCGTCGATCGGCCGCGCCCTGGTGGGGCCGTTCGCCGTCACCTTCGAGCTCCTGGGGGTGCTCCTGGTCGCGGCGCTTCTCGGCGCCCTCTACTTCGCGCGGAGCGAGGAATGATCGGGCTCTCCGCGTACCTGGTCCTGGCGGCGCTGGTCTTTTCGATCGGCCTGTTCGGGGTTCTGACCCGCCGCAACGCGATTGGCATCCTGCTCGGGATCGAGCTGATGCTCAACGCCGTCAATATCAACCTGGTCGCGTTCGCTCGCTTCAACGGGGACCTGACGGGGCTGGTCTTCACGCTCTTCACGATCTCCATCACGGTCGCCGAGGTTGCCGTCGGGCTGGCGATCGTCATCGCGATCTTCCGAGTGCGGCGGACGGTCGAGGCAGACCGCCTCGACCTGCTCCGGGGCTAGCGCCGTGCTCGCGAGCGTCTGGCTGCCGCTCTCCGTCCTCGGGATGCCCTTCGTCGCCTTCGTCTTGCTCGCGGTCGTGACCCCGCTGCGCCGGAGCGGCCCGCGCGCCGGCCTCGTGTCGATCGGCGCGATGGCGATCGCCCTTGGCGGCGCGCTGACCGTCTGGGCCAAGGGCTTCGTGGGGGAGACGACGTGGGTGTGGATTCCCGCCGATGGCGGCCCGATCGCCACCGTCGGGCTCCTGGTCGATCCGCTGAGCACCGCCATGCTCGTCCTGGTGACCCTGGTATCGCTGCTCGTCCAGATCTACTCGCTCGCCTACCTGCGCGAGGAGCGCCCCGCCTCGCTCGGCCGCTACTACACCTATCAATCGCTCTTCGCCTTCTCGATGCTCGGTCTGGTCCTGGCGCCCGGCTTTCTCCAGATGTTCATCTTCTGGGAGCTGGTGGGACTCTGCTCGTACCTCCTCATCGGCTACTGGTACGAGCGGCCGGCGGCGGCCCGCGCGGCGGTGAAGGCGTTCTGGATCACGAAGCTCGGCGATGTGGGCTTCGTCGTCGGCATCGTGCTGCTGTGGTCGGCCACCGGGACGTTCGAGTTCACGGACCTCTTCGAGAAGGCCCAGGAGCACGCGCTCGCCATCGCGGGGCTGCCGACGATCATGTTCCTCATCTACCTGGGCGCCGTCGGCAAGTCCGCCCAGTTCCCGCTGCACGTGTGGCTGCCCGACGCGATGGAAGGCCCGACGCCGGTCTCCGCCCTGATCCACGCGGCCACGATGGTCACCGCCGGCGTCTTCATGGTGACCCGGGCGGAGCCGCTGTTCGCGCTGGTCCCCGAGGTGCTGACGCTGATCGGCTGGGTCGGCGCGTTCACCGCACTGCTGGCCGCGACGATGGCGTGCGTCGAGAGTGACATCAAGCGCGTGCTCGCGTATTCGACCGTCTCCCAGCTCGGGTACATGATGGCGGCGGCGGGCGCCGGCGCGGCGTATGCGGGCTTCCTGCACCTGCTCACGCACGGCCTGTTCAAAGCGCTGCTCTTCCTGGCCGCCGGCGCCGTCATCCACGCCGTCGGCACCAACGACATCTTCCGGATGGGCGGGCTGTTCCGGGCGATGCCGCAGACTTGTGTCGTCTTCGTCGTCGGGACGCTGGCGCTCGCGGGGGTGCCCCCGCTCGCGGGCTTCTTCTCCAAGGAGGCGGTGCTCGGCGGCGTGTGGGAGGCCCACCTCACGGGTCCGTTCCTGATGCTGGCGCTGACGGTGCTGTTGACGGCCTTCTACATGTTCCGCGTCGTCTTCGTCACATTCTTCGGGCGGGCACACGCCGGCGGCCACCCGCACGAGGCGCCCTGGCTGATGCGCGGACCGCTGTGGCTCCTCGCCGCGCTCACCGTCCTCGTCGGAGTCCGCTGGGCACTGGCCGGCGCCGGCGGCCACGAGGAGACGCCGGCGTGGCTGGCGCCGCTCTCGGTCGGCCTGGCGGTCGTCGGGTTCGCGCTGGCCTGGGCGCTGTACCAGCGGGGCGCGATCGATCCCGCGCGGGTCGCGGCCGGCCTGGCCCCGCTCGACTATCTCGCGCGGCACCGGTACGGACTCGACGCGCTCTACACCGGCCTCTATCGCGGCGTCCTCCTCGGGTTCTCGCGGCTGATCGGCTGGATCGACCGCTACCTCGTGGACGGTGTCCTCAACGCGCTGACCGCCCTCACGCTGCGCGCGGGCGACGGCCTGCGCCGCGTGCAGAGCGGCCGGGCGCAGGACTACGTCTACGGGGTCGCCTTCGGCATGCTGCTCCTCCTCGTCGTCGCTCAGCTGTGGCGATAACCGTCCCGGTGCTCTCGCTCATCACGTGGTCGCCGTTCGTCGGCGCGCTGCTCATCATGTTCACGGCCCGCCACCACCCGCTGGCCGTGCGCGTGATCGCGACCGTGACGACCGGGATCTCGGCCGCCCTGTCGATCTGGATCTACGTTGCCTATGACCAGGAGGCGTCCGGGTTCCAGTTCTTCGAGAAGGTGCCGCTGGTGCCGCCGCTGGGCATCTCGTACGAGATCGGCGCCGACGGGATCAGCCTCCTGATGCTCCTGCTGACGTCCATCATCATCGTGACGGGCGTGTTCGCGTCGTGGACCGTGGCGGTCCGGAGTCAGGAGTTCTACGCGCTGCTGCTGGCGCTGGTCACCGGCGTCTACGGCGTGTTCGTGTCGCTCGACCTCTTCGTCCTGTTCCTCTTCTACGAGCTGGCCGTCCTTCCCATGTATCTGTTGATCGGAATCTGGGGATCGTCGGGGGAGGTACGGCCCCGGGGCCCGTTCGCCTGGGCGTACCGGGCGACCGGGGTCGGGACAAAGGAGTACGCCGCGATGAAGCTGACCCTCTACCTGCTCTTCGGGTCGGCGTTCATCCTGGTCGGGATCCTGGCGCTCTACGTCAACGCGGGCGCCGCCTCGTTCTCGTTCCTCGATTTCGAGGCCACCGCCTTCCCCCGCGCGCTCCAGCGCTGGGTCTTCCTCGCGTTCTACGTGGGCTTCGGCATCCTCGCCGGGATCTGGCCGCTCCACACCTGGTCGCCCGACGGGCACGCCTCGGCGCCGACGGCCGTCTCGATGCTCCACGCCGGCGTGCTCATGAAGCTCGGCGCCTACGGGGTCGTGCGCGTGGGGATGGGGCTCTTGCCGGAGGGGGCCGCCGATCTCGCGTGGCTCATGGGCACGGTCGCGTGCATCAACATCGTCTACGGCGCGCTCTCCGCGATGGCGCAGACGGACCTCAAGTACGTGATCGCCTACTCGTCGGTCTCTCACATGGGGATCGTCATGCTGGGCGCGGCGACCCTCACGGAAGCGGGACTCAACGGCTCCGTCTTCCAGATGTTCGCCCACGGGGTCATGACCGGCCTCTTCTTCGCGCTCGTCGGGCTCGTCTACGAGAAATCGCACTCGCGCGAGATCGGGAAGATGGGCGGCTTCGGCAAGACGATGCCGGGGATCGCCACCGCGTTCACGGTCGGCGGCCTCTCGTCCCTCGGCCTGCCGGCCACCGCCGGCTTCGCCGCCGAGCTCCTGACGTTCATCGGCGCCTGGCGCTCCACCCATCGCTGGTGGCTCTTTCCAGCCGTCGCGGGCACGTTCCTGACCGCGGTGTACGTGCTGCGCGTCGCCAAGCAGATCTTCTGGGGCCCGCCCTCCAGCCACTTCCACGACCTCGAAGACGCGCGCGGGCCCGAGTGGGTCGCGCTCGTGGTCCTCGTCTTCGTGCTCGTCCTCTTCGGCATGGTGCCAGGGCTGGCGATCGCGCCGGTGGACACCGCGACGGTACCGCTGCTGGCCCGGATCGTGAGTCCGTGAGCCCGTTCACCCTCGAGCTCGGCCTCGGCGCCGTCGCGCTGCTCGTGTTCGGCGGCGGCCTGATCGCCCGGGGCCCCGATCGCCGCTGGATCGCCTGGCTCGCGACCGCCGGCATCCTGGTCCTCGGAATCCTCAGCGCGCTCATGAAGCCGACGCCGCCCGCGCTCGCGGGCATGTTCGTGCAGGACGGGCTCGCGATCTTCGCGAAGCGGCTTTTCCTGACCGCGACGTTCATCGGGCTCCTGGCCGGGATCTCCACCGACGGCGTCGCGTGCGGCCGGCGCGCGGGCGAGTATCACCTGCTGATCCTGACCTCGCTGCTCGGCATGCTGATGCTGGCGTCGGCCCGCGATCTCATCCTTCTCTTCGTCGCCTTCGAGCTGATGTCGATCCCGCTCTACGTGCTCGCCGGGTTCCTCAAGCGCCAAGACGAGGCGGTCGAAGCGGCGCTCAAGTTCTTCCTGGTGGGCAGCGTCTCCGCCGCCGTGATGGCGTACGGGCTCTCGTTCGTCTACGGAGCCGCGCGCACGACCGACCTGGCGCGGGTCGCCCAGGTGTTCTCACCGGACCAGCCGCTCCTGTTCCTCGGCTTGCTTGCCGTCTTCGCCGGCTTCGCATTCAAGATCGCGGCGTTCCCGTTTCACATGTGGGTGCCCGACACGTACGAGGCCGCGTCCACGCCGTTCGTGGCGTGGCTCTCGGTGGCCCCGAAGGCGGCGGGCTTCGTCGCGCTCTTTCGCGTGTACTTCGAGGGCATGGGCGAGCGCGCGGTCACGTGGATCCCGATCACCGCGGGCCTCGCGGCCATCACGATCGTCGCCGGTAACCTGATGGCGCTGCCGCAGCAGAACACCAAGCGGCTCCTGGCGTACTCGGGCATCGCCCACATCGGCTACATGCTCGTGGGGTTCGCGGCGGCCTCGGCCTCGGGCACGGCGATGGTGCTTTTCTACCTCGTCGCCTACGTCTTCGGGAACATGGGCGCGTTTCTGGTGGTCGAGGCCGTCGCGCGGTCGGAGCACTCGGAGGCGACGGCCGCGCTCCGCGGTCTGGCGCAGCGCTCGCCCCTCCTGGCGCTCGCGATGCTGCTGTTCCTGCTCTCGCTGGGGGGGATTCCGTTCGTGGCCGGCTTCTGGGCGAAGCTCTACGTCTTCTGGGCCGCCGCCGCCATGGGTCTCTACTGGCTGGTACTCCTCGGCGCCGTCTTGACCGTCGTCGCGCTCTTCTACTATCTGCTCGTCGCCAAGCGGATGTACATCGAGCCGCCCGATCCCTCCGCTGGGCGGATCCAACTGTCGGGTACGCTGGCGCTGGCGGTGGTCCTCTGCGCGCTCGGTGTCGTGGTCATCGGTGTCTACCCGAAGCCGATCGTGATGGCGGCGCTTCGGGTCGCCGCGCCCCTCTTCTAGGAGTCGACCGCTGCGACGAGCGCGCGTCGTTGTGCTCTAAGCATCTAAAAAGCTGCCTATTCCAACAATTCCTTGACGCAGGGCGTAACGGTGGTGTACGGTCTGTACCGACTGGTCAGTACAGATGACTACCAAGACGACGGAGAACGGCGGAAAGATCAGAGACGGACGGTCGACGCGCGAGGCGATTCTCGAAGCAGCGAGCCGGCTGATCCACGTGCACGGCTACAACCACACCGCGCTCGATGACGTGCTTCGCGAGAGCGGCGTCGGCAAGGGCAACTTCTACTACCACTTCAAGAGCAAGGAAGAGCTGGGCTACGCCATCCTGGACCAGATCATCGGGTCATTCCTCGATCGGACGCTCGAGCCCTGCTTTTCGGATCCCGAGGGACGGGCGCTGACGCAGATCCGGTGCTTCCTCGATCGTGTCCTCGAGACGCAACGCGAGCGCAACTGCGTCGGTGGCTGCCCGCTCGGCAATCTCGCCTCCGAGCTGTCCGACGTCCACGAGGGATTCCGCGCGCGCCTGGCCTCGGTGTTCGCGGCATGGCGGGAGCGGCTCACGCTGGCGCTCACCACGGCGCAGCGCGGAGGTGCGGTCGACGGCGCGTGCCGACCCGAGGCGGTCGCCGGCTTCCTCGTCGCGTCGCTCGAGGGCGCGATTCTGCTCACCAAGCTGACGAAGGACATCACCGTGATGGAGCAGTGTGTGGCCGAGATGAAGCGGTATCTGTCGCTGTTCGAGCCGAGGGTATGACTGTCATGGACAGGACGAAGACCGACGCCGACGCGGCCCTGGTCGAGGCGTTGCGTCGCGAGGATCCCCAGGCCCCGGAGCTCCTGGTGGAGACGTACGGCGATCGCGTGTACCGGCTCGCTCTGCGGATCACCGGGTCGAACGAAGACGCCGAAGAGGCGGCTCAGGACGCCCTCTGGACGGCCGCCCGCAAGATCTCCACCTTCAAGGGCGAGTCCGCGTTCGGGAGCTGGCTCTACCGTATCGCCGCGAACGCCGCGTATCAGAAGCTGCGGGCGCGCCGGTCGAAGGCGCACGAGATCGCGATCGACGACGTCTTGCCGTCGTTCGACGACGACGGTCGGCACTTCGAGCCGATGGCCGACTGGTCCGATCGAGTGGACGAGCAGGCCCTCCAGGGCGAGCTGCGTCGCGTGCTGGGCGACGCGATCGATGGGCTGCCGCCCGACTACCGCACCGCGCTCGTGCTCCACGACGTCGAGGGCCTGTCGAACCCCGACATCGCCGAAGCCCTCGGCATCAGTCTGCCGGCGGTGAAGTCCAGAGTGCATCGCTCGCGCCTCTTCGTCCGCAAGCGCCTCGCCGAATACATGAAGACGGCGTGAGCGCGGGCTCGCGCCGGTTGACGCAAGGCGTCGGCGTGTGGTCTGATGGGGCCTCGTCGTCGTCGACGGTAGGGAAAGGTCTGAGACCATGGAAGCCGTGATCGCGACCGGAGGCAAGCAGTATTGCGTGGCGCCGGGACAGGTCATCTCGGTCGAGAAGCTGCCAGGCGACAAGGGAGCGGCCGTCGAGTTTCGGTCGGTCCTGCTCGTCACCCGCGATGGCGAGGTCATTGCCGGGGAGAAGGCGCTGAGCCGGGCCAAGGTCTCGGGCGAAGTCGTGGCGCAGGGACGCCGACGGAAAGTGTCGGTCGTGAAATTCAAGCGTCGCAAGAATTATCGGCGGAACCGTGGCCACCGTCAGGCGGCGACGACGGTCCGCATCACCAAGATCGAGGTCTGAGGCGCGATGGCTCACAAGAAAGGCGTCGGGAGCTCGAGGAACGGCCGGGATTCCAATCCCCAGATGCTCGGCGTGAAGCGCTTCGCCGGTCAGTTCGTGACGGGAGGCTCCATCCTCGTCCGCCAGCGTGGTACGCGGTTCAAGCCCGGGCTCAACGTCGGGCTGGGCTCCGACGACACGCTCTTCGCGAAGATCGACGGCTATGTGCGGTTCGAGCGCCGAGGGGACTCGCGCTACGTGAGCATCGCCTCCGACTCGATGTGACATCGGGCGGGCGCCCCGGCCCGCGGTGCACGGCATGTTCGTCGACGAGATCGATGTCTTCGTCAAGGGCGGCGACGGGGGCGCCGGCTGCGTCAGCTTCCGTCGCGAGAAATACGTCCCCTATGGTGGGCCCGACGGCGGCGACGGCGGTGACGGCGGTAGCATCTGGCTCGAAGCCGACCCAGCCCTGACGACGCTCCTCGACTTTCACTACCGACGGCACTACCACGCCGAGCGAGGCACTCACGGTCAGGGCTCGAACCGGCATGGCGCCAGCGGCGCAGATCTCGTTCTGAGGGTCCCGCTGGGGACGGTCGTCGCCGATCGCGCCACCGGCGAGCACCTCGGCGACCTGACGAGCGCTGGCGAGCGTATCCTCGCGATCCGCGGCGCACGGGGTGGACGCGGCAACGCGCGGTTCGCGACCTCCACCAACCGGGCGCCGCGCCGCGCCGATCTCGGCCGGATCGGCCCCGAGCGCTGGCTCCACCTCGAGCTCAAGCTCCTCGCCGACGTCGGCGTCATCGGGTTCCCCAACGCCGGGAAATCCACGCTGGTCTCGCGACTCTCGGCCGCCCGCCCGAAGATCGCCGACTACCCGTTCACGACCCTCGAGCCGTCGCTGGGCATCGTGCGGGTCGACGACGACCGCTCGTTCGTGATCGCCGACCTCCCCGGACTGATTCCCGGCGCCGCCGAAGGCAAGGGACTCGGGCTCCAGTTCCTACGCCACACGGAGAGGACGCGCGTGCTCCTGCACATGCTCGATCTGGACCCGCAGACGGGACGCGATCCGATCGACGATCTCCAGGTGATCGACCGTGAGCTGGCCGCGTACTCGGCCGAGTTGGCCGAGCGTCCCCAGATCGTCGTCGCCAACAAGGCGGATCTGCCGGACGCGGCGCCGAACCGCGAGCGCGTCGAGCGGCTGTGCGCCGAGAGCGGCCAAACGCTCTTCGTGATCTCGGCTGTGACCGGGAACGGTCTCACCGATCTGGTCCGGGGCATCGCCGCGCGGCTCGGATCGCTCGCGACGCCAGTCGCGAACGGCCGGGCGTCTCCATGACCAGCGCCCGTCGGCTCGGGCGAGTACGCCGGCTCGTCGTGAAGGTCGGCAGCGGGCTCGTGACCACGGCGGGCGTCGGCGTCGCGCCCGCGCGCGTCGAGGCGCTCGCGGCCGACATCGCCTCGATCCGCGAGGGACGCCGGATCGTGCTGGTGAGCTCGGGCGCGATCGCGACCGGCACCGCACGCCTCGGGCTCCCCGAGCGGCCGCGCTCGATTCCCGAGAAGCAGGCGGCGGCGGCGGTGGGTCAGTCGGCGCTGATGTGGCAGTACGAAGCCGCGTTCGGGCGCCACCAGATGCCGGTGGGCCAGGTGCTCCTGACGGCGCAGGACATCAGCGACCGCGCGCGGTACCTCAACGCGAAGAACACGCTCCTGGCGCTGCTGAAATTCGACGTGCTCCCGATCGTCAATGAGAACGACACCGTCGCCGTCGAGGAGATCAAGGTCGGCGACAACGACAACCTGAGCGCCCTGGTCGCCTCGCTGATCGACGCGGATCTCCTCGTGCTCCTCACCGACGTGGACGGGCTCTACACGGACGACCCCACCGTGAACGCGCGCGCCCAGAAGCTCGACACCGTGGACGCGGTCACCGACGAGATCGCGCGGCTGGCGCGCGATCGCGTGGATCGCGTGTCGGTCGGCGGCATGGCGACGAAGCTCCAGGCGGCGCGGAAGGCGGCGGCCGCCGGGGTCCCGATGGTCATCGCCAGCGGTCTCGAGCCCGGCGTGCTGCGGCGGATCCTCGACGGGGAGTCCGTCGGCACCTACTTTGCGCCGAAGGCCGACCGGCTGGGTGCGCGGAAACGCTGGATCGCGTTCGCCGTTCCGCCGCAGGGGCGCCTCACGGTCGACGCGGGCGCGCTGGCGGCCCTAACTCAGCGTGGCAAGAGTCTCTTGCCTTCAGGCATAGTCGAGATCGAGGGGGACTTCGCCTCGGGGGAGGTGGTCGCCCTCCTGGGCGTCGCGGGGGGCAAAGAATTCGCTCGCGGAGTCGTGAACTTCGATGCGGCGGAGCTCCGCAAGATCCGCGGGGCGAAGACGCGGGAGATCGAGCATCGGCTCGGATACAAGAGCTTCGACGAAGTGATCCACCGTGACAACCTGGTGATTCTCTAGAGGATGACTATGGACGCCCGGGCCCTCATGGAAACCCGCGCCCGCGCGGCGCGCGAGGCGGCGCGCACGCTGGCGCTCTGCCCGACGAAGACCAAGAACGACGCGCTCGCCCAGATGGCGCGCGGGCTCGTGGAGAGGAGCGAGGCGCTGCTCGAGGCCAATCGCGCCGACCTCGAGCGGGCGCGGGGCCGGGTGACGAAGGCGTTTCTCGATCGCCTGACGCTCACCGAGGCACGGATCGAGGAGATGGCGCAGGGGCTTCGGGAAATCGCCGCGCTCCCGGATCCGGTCGGGACCGTGGTCGAGGCCTGGCGTCGTCCGAACGGCCTCGACATCTCGCGCGTCCGCGTGCCGCTGGGCGTGATCGCCTTCATCTACGAGTCCCGGCCGAACGTCACCGCCGATGCCGCCGGCCTCTGCGTGAAGTCGGGCAACGCGGTCGTGCTGCGCGGGGGCAGCGAGGCGATCGAGTCGAATACCGCGATCGCGGGGGTCCTGGCGAAGGCGCTGGAGAAGGTGGGGGCGCCCCCCGACGCCGTCCAGTTCGTCGAGACCACGGACCGGGCGGCGGTGGCCGCGCTGCTCGAGCTCGACAGGCTCGTGGACCTGATCATCCCGCGGGGCGGCGAGGAGTTCGTGCGGTGGGTGAGCGAACGCTCGCGCGTGCCCGTGTTGAAGCACGACAAGGGCCTGGTGCACGTCTTCGTCGACGCCGGGGCCGACGTCGCGATGGCCGTACCGATCGTGGTCAACGCGAAGGCGCAGCGGCCGAGCGTCTGCAACGCGCTCGAGACGCTCCTGGTCCACCGCGAGATCGCGCCGAGCCTCCTGCCGGTGCTGGGCGCGCGCCTCGCCGCGGCCGGAGTCGCGGTGCGCGGGTGCCCGCGGACGGTCGCGCTGATGCCCGGGACCACTCCGGCGACGGATGCCGACTGGGATACCGAGTATCTGGACCTGACCCTTGCGATCCGCGTCGTCGACGACCTCGACACCGCGATCCAGCACATCCAGCGCCACGGGACAGGCCTCGCCGAGGCGATCGTCACCAACGACCTCGGCCATGCCCGCCGGTTCACGCGCGAGGTCGACGCGGCCGCCGTGCTCGTGAATGCGTCGACGCGATTGGTGGACGGCCACCAGTTCGGCATGGGCGCCGAGATGGGCATCTCGACGTCCCGGGTGCACGCCCGCGGGCCGGTCGGGGTCCGAGAGCTGACGACGACGAAGTTCATCGTGCAGGGTGACGGGCAGGTGCGGGACTAAGTGCGGCGCTCGACCGAGTCGACTCTGGGCTAAGCTTGGCGCGCACGGCCGTCCTCGGCGGATCGTTCAATCCGATCCACTACGGGCACCTGCTGCTCGCTGACGACGTCCTGGACGCGCTCGGCCTCGACCGGGTGCTCTTCGTGCCGGCCGCGCTGCCCCCCCACAAGCCGAGCTCGCAGCTGGCCCCGGCGGACGATCGCTACGCGATGGTGCAGCTCGCCGTCGCCGGTCATCCGAAGTTCGTCGTCTCCGATCTCGAGTTGCGCCGCGCCGGGCCCTCGTACACCGTGGACACGCTCGAGGCCCTTTGCATCCCTCGCGAGGAGCTGTTCCTGATCGTCGGATCGGAGACGTTTCTCGACATGCTCACGTGGCGAACGCCACGGCGCGTCGCCCGGCTCGCGCAGATCGTCGTCGTGCCGCGGGTAGGCAGCGCCTTCGATCCGGACAGCGCGGCGGTCCGCAAGGTGGTACACGAGATCGGCCAGGAGCCCCTGGTGGTCCGGGCGATCTCGCTGCCGATCTCCGCCTCGGATCTCCGGCACCGAGTGCGCGAGCGGCGGTCCCTCGCGTACCGGGTCCCCGAGGCGGTCGACGCGTACATCCAGGCCAAGCGGCTCTACCGCGACGAAGGATCGTGACGACGCCGTCGGCGGAGTGGAAGGCGCGTCGCGCGGCGCGCGCGGCGCTGGACAAGCGGGCGGGCGACCTCGTCGTGCTCGACGTCCAGCGCGTGTCGAGCGTCACGGACTATTTTCTGATCTGTAGCGGCAAGTCCACGACCCATCTCGAGACGATCACCGAGGCCATCCGCGGCGATCTGAAGGGCCAAGGAGTGCACGTCCTGCACGCCGAAGGCGTCGCCGAGAGCGGATGGGTTCTTCTCGACTACGGCGACGTGCTGATGCACGTGTTTCTCGAGGACACCCGCCTCTACTACGCGCTCGAGCGCCTGTGGGGCGACGCGCCGGTGTTGCCGCTCGACCCTTCGTGAGCCACGATTCGTGCCCGCGGCGTGAAGGTGTTGCGCGCCCCCGAGACGCGTGCTAGCGTCTGTCTCTTGAGTGCGCGCCATTGTGGTCGGGAAGGAGGTCCAGATGCGGAAGGAACGGCTCGCGTACTTCAAAAAGCGGCTCATCGAGAAGCAGCGACAGCTGACCGAGGAGGTCGGGCGGACCGCGCTGTACGGGAAGGATCAGGAAGACGACTCCATCAAAGACCTCGGCGACCAGGCGAACACCGCGTATACGAGGGAGTTCTTCTTCGAGCTGGGCAACGGCGACCGGCGCCTGCTACGCGACGTCGTCTCGGCGCTCCAGAAGCTCGACGACGGCGCGTTCGGCGCCTGCGAGCGATGCAACGAGCCGATTTCCGAGAAGCGGCTCGACGCCCTGCCCTTCGCGCGCCACTGCATCGACTGTCAGCGGGTGATCGAGGAAGAGGAGCGGATGGCGACGGGCTAGCCGTGCGCGGTCCCGTCGCGCCTCCGCGCTCCGCTCTGCACGAATCGTCGCGTTCGTGACGTTGCCGGTTTCCCTTCGCTCGCTCCTCTCCCTCGGCCTGACGCTCAAGAGCTTCTTCAACCTCGGCGCCACCCCCGGATCCGACGCGGACGACGCCCCGACGTCCGAGTTGCTGCGGCGCGCGCAGGAGGCGCGGCGTCTCGGCCGCCACGACGAGGCGGGCACGCTGCTCCGGCTGCTCCTCCAGACGCGCCGGGATCACCTCGGAGCGTTGCGGGGCCTCCGCGACCTCGCCGTCGAGGCGGAGCGATGGCGCGAGGCCCTCGACGTGCAACAACGGGTCCTCGGTGGGGTCGGCTCGACCGAGCGCTCGCCCGAGACCGAGTGGCTGGCCACCATCTACTACGAGCTCGGTCGCGCCGAGATTGCGCGCGGCAACGCCGGCGGCGCGCTGGGCCACTTCCGGAGCGCCGTGCGCGCCGACCGCTCCTTCGTGCCGGCGGCGCTCGCGCTCGGCGACGCCTACGAATCGTCCGGGGACCACCGCGAAGCGGTCCGCACCTGGGAGCGCGCTGCCGAGGTCCTCCCGGCGCTTTCCTTGCTCGCCCGGCTCGAGCGCGCGTATCGGCAGGAAGGCCGTCCGAGCCGCATGATCGCGCTCTATCGCGTGGCGATCGACCGGGCGCCGGACGATCTCGCCCTCGCGGTGGCGCTCGGTCGCGTCTTCCTCGAGCTCGAGATGCTCGACGAGGCGGCGGACCAGTTCGAGAAGGTCGAGGTCCGCGCCCCCGGATCCCCCGTGGTCCACGCGCTACTCGGCGTCGTCTTCGAGCGCCGTGGGGAGACCCGGGAGGCGTTCGAGGAGTACCGTCGCGCCCTGCAGCTCGGGCACGCGTTCGATTGGCCGTATCGGTGCGAGGGCTGCGGGGCGACGGCGCCGGCGTGGCAGGACCGCTGCGCTCAGTGCCGGCGCTGGAACACGCTCCGCCCGGTCCGCGCCTGACACGAGCCGCCCGATGGCCTCGAGCTTCACCCTGGCGGTGCTCGACCTCGTCTTCCCCGCGCTCTGCCCGGTATGCCAGGTTATTCTCGACGCAGACCGGCGCGACCCGCTCTGTGGACGCTGCTGGTGTTCGATCACTCGCCTCGGCCCCCCCGGATGTGACGTCTGCGGCGCCGCGTCGCCGACCGTCGCGTCGTTCACCGGACCGCAACGCGTCGAGCACGGGCGGGAGGGCGCGCAGGCGGCGGCGATCTACGAGGGGGCGCTGCGGGAAGCGCTCCACGCCTTCAAGTTCTCGCGCAAGCGCGCTCTGGCGCGCCCGCTCGGCGATCTCGCGCTCGAGCAGTGCGCCGCGTCGCTCCCGGAGGGGATCGAGGCGGTGATTCCGGTGCCACTCGCGCGAGAGCGCGAACGCGAGCGCGGCTTCAATCAGGCGCTGCTGCTCGCCCGCCGCATCGCCGGCCGGCTCGAGCTTCCGACACGGCCGCGCTGGCTTGTGCGCGTCCGGGCGACCCGACCGCAGAGCGACCTCTCCGCGGCCGAGCGCCGCGCCAACGTGCGCGGCGCCTTCCGGGCGTCGCGCCGCGTCGCCGGCCGCCACGTCGTCGTCGTCGACGACATCCTCACGACGGGCGCGACGCTCGGCGAGTGCGCGCGGGCGTTGCGTGAGGCCGGGGCGTGGCGTGTCGGGGTGGTAACAGTTGCCCGTGTCCCGCAGGTGGCCGTATAATTTGTCGAAGTCAGAACTCCCACGGCCCCCCAACAAGGAGCTCGCCATGAGTGTTCGCGTCGGTGTCAACGGATTCGGTCGGATCGGTCGCGTTTTCTTCCGCACGGCGCTCGAAGCGACGGACATCGAGGTGGTCGGCGTCAACGACCTGGCCGACGCGAAGACGCTGGCCCATCTGCTCAAGCACGACTCCGTGCACGGCACCCTCCGCGCCGAGGTCACGGCCAAGGGCGAGGCGATCTTCGTGGACGGACGCGAGATCCGCGTCTGCGCCCTCAAGGACCCGGCGACGCTCCCGTGGCGAGAGCTCGGCGTCGACGTCGTCGTCGAGTCGACCGGCGTGTTCCGCGACACCGGCACCGCCTCCAAGCACATTCAGGCGGGCGCCAAGAAGGTGATCATCACGGCGCCGGCGAAGGACCCCGACGCCACGATCGTGCTTGGCGTGAACGAGCAGACGTACGAGCCGTCCCGCCACCGGATCATCTCCAACGCGTCGTGCACCACCAACTGTCTGGCGACGACCGCGAAGGTGCTCGACGACCGGTTCGGGATCAAGCGCGGCTTCGCCTCGACGGTGCACTCGTACACGAACGACCAGCCGGTCCACGACTTCCCGCACAAGGACCTGCGGCGCGCGCGGGCGGCCGCCGTCAGCATGATCCCCACGACGACCGGTGCGGCGACGGCGGTCGGGCTCGTGATGCCGAAGCTCAAGGGCAAGCTCGACGGCATCGCGATCCGCGTGCCGACCATCAACGTCTCGGTCGTGGACCTCGTCGCCGAGCTCGAGAAGCCGGCCTCGGTGGCCGCCGTGAACGACGCGTTCCGTGAGGCGGCGACGGGGAAGCTCCGCGGCATCCTGGAGGCGTGCGAAGAGGAGCTCGTCTCCTCCGACTTCAACGGCAACCCGCACTCGTCCATCATCGACCTGCCGTCGACGGCCCTGATCGAGGGGAACCTCGTCAAGGTGCTCGCCTGGTACGACAACGAGTGGGGCTACTCCTCGCGCGTGCGCGATCTGATCCGGTTCGTCGCCAAGACGCTGTAATTGTCGAAGCTGACGATCGCGCAACTGGATCTCGCGGAACGACGCGTGTTCGTGCGCGCCGACCTCAACGTGCCGCTCGACCGCGGCGCGGTCACCGACGAGACGCGGCTCCGGGCGGTCGTTCCGACGATCCAGCACGCGCTCAAGGCCGGCGCCGCGGTCGTCCTCGCCTCGCATCTCGGACGGCCCAAGGGCAAGGTCACGCCGGAGTTCTCGCTCCGCCCCGTCGCCGCGCGCCTCGAGGCGCTCCTCGGCCAGCGGGTCCCACTGGCGCCCGACTGCGTCGGCGCCGAGACGCTCGAGTGGGCGCTCCGGGTGTCGCCGGGTGAGGTGCTCCTCCTCGAGAACCTGCGCTTCCACGCCGAGGAGGAAGCCAACGACGACGACTTCGCCCGGTCCCTCGCCGCGCTCGGCCAGTGCTACGTGAACGATGCCTTCGCGGCCGCGCACCGCGCGCACGCGTCGATCGCCGCCATCACGAGGCACCTGCAACCGGCCGCCGCCGGGCTCCTGATGCAGCAGGAGCTGGCGGCGCTCTCCCGCATCCTCGAGTCGCCCGAGCGGCCGCGCGTGGCGATCCTGGGCGGGGCCAAGGTCTCGGACAAGCTGACGCTGGTCGAGCATCTGCTCGAGCGGGTCGACGCGCTCCTGGTCGGCGGCGGCATGGCCTTCACGTTCCTGCGATCGCTCGGTCACGGCGTCGGCCGTTCGCTCGTCGAGCCCGACCAGATCGAGACGGCGCGGCGGGCGCTCGAGGCCGCCCGGCGTCGCGGCGTCGGGCTCGTGCTGCCCGTCGACGCGATCGTCGCCGATGGCCCGGACAGCGGGCGGGGGCGCGCGGTCGGCATCCGTGAGATCCCGGCGGACCAGATGGGCCTCGACATCGGGCCCCGGACCGTCGAGCGGTTCGCCGGCGCGCTCAAAGGCGCCCGCACCATCGTGTGGAACGGTCCCATGGGCGTGTTCGAGCGGCCGGCGTTCGCGGCGGGGACGCTCGGGCTCGCGCGCGCCGTCGCGGAGGCGTCGGCGTTCTCGGTCGTCGGCGGGGGCGACACGGTCGCCGCCGTCACCCAGGCGGGTGTCGCCGAGCGCATCGGATACATCTCGACCGCCGGCGGCGCGTTCCTCGAGTTCCTCGAGGGGCGCAAGCTGCCGGGCGTCGAGGCGCTGACGGACGCCGGCTGATGCGGACCCCGCTCGTCATCGGCAACTGGAAGATGCACGGCACGGTCGCCGAGGCCCGGGTGCTGTCGACCGCGATCCGCGACGGCCTCAAGCGACCGCGCGGCGTCCAGGTCGTCGTGTGCCCGCCGTTCACCGCGCTCGCCGCGGTGTCGGAGATCCTCGGTGGCGGCCCGATTCAGCTTGGCGCGCAGACGTGCCATCACGAGCCCGCTGGGGCGCACACGGGCGAGATCTCGGTGCCCATGCTCGCCGAGCTCATCTGTCGCTGGGTGCTGGTGGGTCACTCCGAGCGACGGAAGGAGATCGGCGAGTCCGACGAGCTGATCAACCTGAAGACCCGCGCGGTCCTGTCCCACGGCCTCACACCGGTCTTGTGCGTGGGCGAGACCGCCGACGAGCGGCGCCAGGGGTTGACCTTCACCACCGTCGAGGGTCAGCTGCGCGCCGGGCTCGCCGGCCTCACGGGCGACCAGATCGCGAAGACCGTCCTCGCCTACGAGCCCGTCTGGGCGATCGGCACGGGCGTCAACGCGACGCCCGCCCAGGCCGCCGAGGTGCAGGGCTACCTGCGCGGGCTCCTCTCCGAGCTCTCGTCCAAGGAGATCGCGCAGACCGTGCGCATTCTGTACGGGGGCAGCGTCAAGGCCGAGAACGCCGACGCTCTCCTCGCCGAGCCCGAGGTCGATGGGGCGCTCGTCGGGGGCGCGAGCCTCAACGCGCAGGGATTCATCGGGATCGTCCGCAAAGCGGCGCGCATCGGCACCGCCGCCAAGGAGTGACCGGATGCACATCGCGCTGATCATCATCCACGTCCTCGCGTGCTTCGCCATCATCGGCATCGTCCTGCTGCAATCGGGGAAGGGCGCCGACATCGGCTCGGCGTTCGGCGGCGCCGGCAGCCAGGCGGTGTTCGGATCGATGGGGACGCCGACCTTGCTCGGCAAGATCACGACCGGCATCGCGATCGTCTTCACGATCACGTCGTTCACGCTCGCGATCCTGGGTGGCGAGCGGGGAAGTTCCGTCGTGCGCGAGGCCGCACCCCCGCCGGCGAGCGCGCCCGCCCCGGCGGGGCCCGGGCCCGCCGCTCCGGCGTCGCCGACACCCGCCGCCCCGGCGGAGCCCGCGACCCCCACCCCGAGCCAGCCCCGCTGACGGTGGGGATGAGCCGGGCCGTCCCGCTGCGCCTCCTCGGGCTGCTCCTCCTGCTCGCCGTCGCCGGGTGCGGGGGCGAAGCGGACAGCGCGATGGATCTCGCGAGCGGACAGGCGACGGGCAAGCCGGCGTACGGCGACACCTACATCGAGGCGTTGCAAGGCAACATCTCGGGCCTGATCCCGAACGTGCTCAGCGACGGGCCCTCGTTCGAGGTCGGCTCGCTGATCTACAACGGCCTCGTCAAGTACGACAAGGACCTCAACCTCGTCGGCGAGCTGGCCGAGTCCTGGCAGTACAGCCGCGATTGTCTCGATCTCACGTTCAAGCTGCGCCCCAACGTGCGATGGCACGACAATCAGCCGTTCACCGCCGCGGACGTCATCTTCACCTACGAGACGATGATCAATCCCAAGACCCCGACCGCCTACGGCGGCGACTTCAAGGCGGTCGAGTCGGTCGTCGCGCCGGATCCCTACACGGTGCACGTCCGCTACAAGCATCCGTCCGCGAAGGCGCTCCAGAGCTGGAGCATCTGGATGCTACCCAAGCACCTGCTCGAGTCGTACGCCCGCGAGGGCAAGCTCCGCGAGGCGCCGCAGAACCGCGCCAATCCCGTCGGGACCGGCCCGTATCGATTCAGCGAGTGGAAGCCTGGCGAGAAGGTCGTGCTCGTGGCGAACTCCGACTACTTCGAGGGCCGGCCGTACATCTCGCGCGTCGTCTACCGGATCATCCCCAGCTCGGCGACGACGTTCCTCGAGCTGAAGGCCAAGGGCGTGGACGGCGCCAAGCTCACCGCGCTCCAGTTCAAGCGGCAGACCGAGTACCCGGCCTTCCGCAAGGCCTACACCAAGTACCAGTACGCGGCGAACGTTTACGTCTACCTCGGCCTGAACTTGAGAGACCCGCGCTTCGCCGATCGGCGCGTGCGGCAGGCCTTCGCCCATGCGATCAACAAGCGCGAGCTGATCGACGGCGTTCGCCTCGGCCTCGCGCGCGAGGCGACCGGCCCCTACAAGCCCGGGACGTGGCAGTACAACCCGAACGTCCGGACGTACCCGTACGACCTCGCGCAGGCGCGCGCGCTGCTCGCCGATGCCGGATGGACGGAGAAGGATCCCGACGGCGTCCTCCTGAAGAACGGCCAGCCGTTCAAGTTCGAGTTGCTGACCGCCCAGGGGAGCGACGAGGGCCGGAAGGTCGCCGAGATCATCCAGGCGTCGCTCAAGGACCTCGGCGTGAACGTCGAGATCCGCGTCATCGAATGGGCGGCGCTCCTGAAGGAGTACATCAAGAAGCGGAACTTCGAGGCGATGATCCTCGCCTGGGGCATCACGCCCGATCCCGACCAGTTCGACATCTGGCACTCGTCCAAGACGTCACCCGACGAGCTGAACCGCATCGGCTACGCGAACCCCGAGGTGGACGGGCTCCTGGAGAAGGGACGGAGCACGTGCGTCGAGGCCGAGCGGAAGCAATACTACGACCGGCTGCAGGTCGTGCTCGCCGAGGACCAGCCGATCGTCTTCCTCTACTTCCGGGACGGGCTCCCAGTCGTCTCGTCCCGGGTTCGGGGCATCGTGCCGGCGCCGATCGGCATCCAGTACAACTTCAACGAGTGGTTCGTCCCGAAACAGCTGCATCGCTATACGGCCGGGTAGATCTGCCCGCCGCGATAGAATAGCGCGCCATGCTCGGCTACGCGCTGCGGCGGCTCGTCCTCGCCATCCCGCTCTTGATTGGAATCACCTTCGTCTCGTTCCTCGTGATCCATCTGGCGCCCGGCGAGCCGGTCGAGAACCAGATGGGTGAGACCAGCACCCAGTCGGACCGGGAGCTTCGCGAGCGGCTGAAGGAGATCTACGGGCTCGACAAGCCGCTGCACGTCCAGTACTGGAGCTGGCTGACCCGGCTCGTCCGCCTCGACTTCGGGCGCTCGTTCTCGCCGGACGCGCGGCCGGTGCTCCAGAAGATCGGCGAGCGGCTGCCGGTCACGCTGCTGCTCAACATCGTCGAGATGATGGTCATCGTCGTGCTCGCGATCCCGATCGGTGTCCTGTCGGCGACGCGTCAGTACTCGAGGTTCGACAAGGTCACGACGATCTTCGTGTTCGTGGGCTTCGCGACGCCCGACTTCTGGCTGGCGCTCATGCTGATGATCCTGTTCGGGGTCCAGCTCGGGTGGCTCCCGATCTCGGGCCTCCGGTCGCCCACGTGGGAGTACCTCTCTTTCTGGCAGCAGCAGTGGGATTTCGTCGCGCACCTGGCTCTGCCGATCCTGGTTGCGACCTTCGGCGGGCTCGCCGGCTTCTCCCGCTACATGCGGCAGTCGATGCTGGAGGTCATCCGGCAGGACTACATCCAGTCCGCGCGGGCCAAGGGGCTGCCCGAGCGCATGGTGATCGCCAAGCATGCGCTGCGCAACGCGCTGCTCCCCATCGTGACCGTGCTCGGGCTCTCGCTGCCGGGCCTGATCGGCGGCAGCGTGATCGTGGAGTCGATCTTCGCCATCCCGGGCATGGGACAGCTCATGGTCCAGGCGGTGTTCGAGCGCGACTACCCCGTGATCATGGGGAACCTCGTCATCGTGGCGTCGCTCACGCTGGTCGCCAACCTGATCGCGGACCTCACCTACAGCCTGGTCGATCCGCGGATTCGCGTGGCCGCGCGCCGGGGGCGCCGGTGAGCGCGTGAAGGCCTTCTGGCGGGCGTTCCGTCGGAACCGGCTCGCGCTGATCGGCGGTGTCATCGTCGTCTGCCTCGCCGTGCTGGCCCTCCTGGCGCCCGTGCTCTCGCCGTGGGATCCGAACCGTCCCGACGTCAAGAAGATCCTCGACGGGCCGTCCAAGCCCCACCCGCTCGGGACCGATCAGCTCGGTCGCGACGTCCTCTCGCGCATGCTCTACGGTTCGCGCGTCTCGCTGGCGGTCGGCTTCGTGTCGGTCGGAATCGCCACGCTGATCGGCATCGTCCTCGGATCGCTGGCCGGCTACCACGGGGGAACGATCGACGCGATGGTGATGCGGCTCGTCGACCTGATGCTGGTCTTCCCGCGCTTCTTCCTGCTCCTCGCGGTGCTCGCCTTTCTGCGCCCGTCGATCTGGACGATCATGGCGGTGATCGGGCTCACCGGCTGGATGAGCGTCGCCCGTCTCGTCCGCGCCGAGTTCCTGTCGTTGAAGGAACGCGAGTTCGTGCTCTGGTCGCAGTCGATCGGCGCGAGCGTGTTCCGGATCATCTGGCGTCACATCTTGCCGAACGCCATGGGGCCGGTCCTCGTGGCGATGACGCTCGGCATCCCCGCCGCGATCCTCACCGAGTCGGGGCTCTCCTTCCTCGGGCTCGGCGTCCAGCCGCCGCACGCGACGTGGGGCAATATCCTGAACGAGGGCAAGGACGCGATCGAGATCGGCTGGTGGCTGTCGGTCTATCCCGGCCTCGCGATCCTCGTCACGGTGCTCTCGTACAACCTCGTGGGTGAGGGGATTCGGGACGCGCTCGACCCGCGGCTCCGCCAGAGCGTCGGGCGAATTGTCAGTCGCGCACGATAGCGTTATACTTCGGCCTCGCGCCGAAGTGGCGGAACTGGCAGACGCGCACGTTTGAGGGGCGTGTGGGGCAACCCGTGGGGGTTCGAGTCCCCCCTTCGGCACCAAGATTCCGCAACCGTCTGATCTTTCGGCGCTAACTCCGACCGACCTCGTTCGACGCCCTTGAATACAAGAACGTGCACGACTGGCTCAGCTCGACTGTCGTGAAGGAGCTCGTCCTCGCGCGGCTGGGGAAGGAGGGCCAACGATGGTAGAGCACCAAGAGATCATCGAATACCTCAAGGCGGCATTCCCAACCGCCCAGGTGCTCCCGCCCCGGGACTATGCCATCACCGTCGCACCCGTGTTCCCCGTGATCGAGGAGGATGTCGAGCGCCAGCTCGAAATCTGCCGCCCCATCTTGAATGACTTCAAGGGGCACACCGTGATGCGTATGCTGAGAACGAATCGTGTCGCCGAGACGATGCGCGGTCAGCCCCACAAGCGGATCGTGCTTAGCCGAGATCGATGCGGCGAACTGCTCGTCGAGATCGAGCCGCTCAGGAAAGCGTGAGCCCTCCGGTGCCGCGCCCCGCGGCCACCACGGTCGCTTCCGCCCTCGACGCCTCTACCTCGAGCACCGCCGCTGCGGCGACCTGGAGAGCGACGTCGACGGCGATCGCGTCTGGGATGGCGTGCTCGCGGGGGCGGTGATCAACCGGATCGCGGAGCCGGCCGGTCGTGAGTGATCAGGGGCCGGCAGGCGAATCGTTGCTGCGCCGGCTTCTCCCAACCGTTTCGTTCAGGATCTCGGCGACGAGGCGAAGAAACTCTCTCGCCTCGAAGGGCTTCGGGATAAAGGCGACGCATCCAGCCCGACTGAGCTCGTTCGCATCCTCGGCCGGCCCGGCGGTGAGGGCGACCACCGGGATCCGCCGCGTCTCCGCATCGGCCTTCAGCCGCTGGACCACCTCCAGACCGTTCATCACGGGCATATGGTAGTCGACCAGAATCAGATCGGGGCGGACCGTCCGCGTTATCGCCAGCCCGTCTTCGCCACTCGCCGCCACGAGGCCCCGATGACCTTGCGTTGCGAGCAGATCGGTCACCAGGTCGAGGACCCCCGGATCGTCGTCGATGACGAGGATCGTGAAAAGTGCAGGGCTCGGTCGACTCATCGGAATTGTCGCCGAGTATGTTCCATCGTCACGTCTCGCGCACTCACTGGAAACGGATAGGCCGCGCCGATGGCTAGGCCTGGAGGGCGCCGATGATTGCCGCGATCTACGCATGATCGGCCTCGCCCCGCCCGGGCGCGTGCGATGGGGTATGATCAACGACCCAAATCATGCTGGCCCTGCTGATCGTCGTCTGTCTCGTCCTCGGGATCGCTGGTTTGGTGATTCTCGGCCTCCAGCTCCGAGAGGCGCGCGCCTGACGCGTGCGGTTGGGGCGCTCGTCATTCGGGAGAGCGACAAGATCCGCCAAGCCTGAGCCGTGCCGAAAGCCCGAGGGCCAGAGCGTCCACAGGGGAAGCATGCCTGTGACGGCCTTCGGATCGCATCCGGGCTCGGACGCTCGAGGACCAGTCATTGAGCCGTCGTGAACCGAGCGACGAAGAGGTCACGGGAACCGAACGCGGCGCTTGAACGGGCGAGAGGGGATCGAAACCGCACGCGCGGTCACGAGCCTTGATGCTTTCTTCTCCAGGCTGCTTCGAGGGAATCAGCTGCTCTTC
Organism: Candidatus Rokuibacteriota bacterium; assembly: GCA_003220535.1. Taxonomy (GTDB): domain Bacteria; phylum Methylomirabilota; class Methylomirabilia; order Rokubacteriales; family CSP1-6; genus AR31. Next base: position 41,554 of record QHSU01000058.1, on the reverse strand, counting down.
ATGAAAGGAGACGCAACATGACACTGAGAACACGAGGCATGACGACGAGCCGAGCTGGCCGCGGTCACTCTGCGATAGAAAGCACCTGACGGAAACGGCAGCGTTCGGCGGCACTCGACCGGCCTGATCCCCCTTCGGCACCAGATCCACTCCTCCCGTGAAGAATCCGACGTTCGCACGCGGCCCCGTCACCGCCGTGGCCGAGTGTGTCGGCAGATCCTCGGTCGTCCCGCCGGTCCAGCGACTTCCCGACCAAGATGCCTATGGCATAATGACCCGGTTGGCACGAACTGAACGGCTGCCCATGATGCACTCACTTCCGGTGATCCAGCCCGACAGTCTTCCGCAGCTGGACCGAAAGCCGGCGTGGCTCAAGGTGCGCGCGCCCGGTGGGCCGAACTACATGCGTCTCAAAGGGCGCCTGCGCGAGTGGAACCTCCACACGGTCTGCGAGGAGGCGCACTGCCCCAACATCGGGGAGTGCTGGGAAGAGGCCACCGCGACCTTCATGATTCTGGGCGACGTGTGCACGCGCAACTGCGGCTATTGCGCCGTGACGCACGGCAAGCCCGTCTGGGAGGACCGCGAGGAGCCCGAGCGTATCGGCCGAGCCGTCGGCAACCTCGGCCTCGAGTACGTGGTGATCACATCGGTGAACCGCGACGATCTGGCCGACGGGGGCGCGGCCCACTGGGCGGCCACCGTCCGCGCCGTGCGGCGGCACGCGCCGCGTTGCCGGGTCGAGGCGCTGATCCCCGATTTCCAGGGGAGCGAAGCCTCGCTCGAGGCGGTGATCGCCGCCGGCCCGGGCATCCTGAACCACAACACCGAGACGGTCCCGCGCCTGTACAAGGTCGCGCGGCACGGCGGGCGCTACGAGCGGACGCTCGCGCTCTTCCGCCACGCGCGGGCGGTGGCCCCGGTGCTGCCGACGAAGTCGGGGATCATCCTGGGACTCGGCGAGACGCGGGACGAGCTCGTCGCCACGATGCACGACCTGCGCGAGGTACACATCGCGATCTTGACGCTCGGCCAGTACCTGCGACCCTCGGCGCGCCACCTGCCGGTCGAGAAGTACTACCACCCCGACGAGTTCGCCGAGCTGGCGGAGATCGGACGCAGGCTCGGCTTCTACCACGTCGAGTCGGGGCCGCTCGTCCGCAGCTCGTATCACGCCAAGCGCCAGGCCGACGCGACCGAGGACAGCTCCGGAGCCCCGCACTCTTTCCCATGACCTACGCGCCGATGCTCATGGTGTTCGCGTTCGCCGCTCTGGTGGCCGGCGCGCTCCTGTTCATCCCGAAGCTGATCGCGCCCCGCCGGCTCACGCCGGTGAAGGCCGAGCCCTTCGAGTGCGGCAAGGACCCGATCGCGGTCGCCGAAGGGCGCTTCGCCATCAAGTTCTCCACGGTCGCGATCTTCTTCATCATCGTCGACATCGAGCTCATGTTCATCTGGCCGTGGGCGATGCTCTACCGAAAGCTCGGTTGGTTCGGCTTCGTCGAGATGCTCGTCTTCCTCGGCGTCCTGATGCTCGGGTTCGCGTACATCTGGCGCAAGGGGGGCCTCGAATGGGAGTAGGCAGCTTCTTCACCGGCAAGCTCGACGAGGCCATCGGGTGGGCGCGGAAGTACTCGATCTTCCAGTATCCGTTCGTGACGGCGTGCTGCGGGATGGAGTACATGGCGACGGCGTGCTCGCACTACGACATCGACCGATTCGGCGCCGGGCTGCCGCGCTTCTCGCCCCGGCAGGCCGACGTCCTCTTCGTCGTCGGGACGATCAGCCACAAGATGGCGCCGGTCCTCAAGCGTGTCTACGACCAGATGACCGAGCCGAAGTGGGTCGTCGCCTTCGGCGTGTGCACGTGCACCGGCGGCTTCTACGACAACTACGCCACGGTCATGGGCATCGACACGATCATTCCGGTCGACATCTACATCCCGGGCTGCCCGCCTCGTCCCGAGTCGGTGATCGACGGGCTCATGAAGCTGCAGGACAAGATCACCGCTCAGGCCCAGAGGTATTGAGCGCGTGACGATCCTCGCCGAGCTCCAGCGGCGGTTCGGCGACGCCATCGTCGAGACGCACGACCATCACGACGACCACACCGCGATCGTGGCGCGGGACGCCCTGCTCGCCGTGCTCGCCCACTGCCGCGACGACGCGGCGCTGGCGTTCGATGTCCTCATCGACCTCACGGCCGTCGACTATCTGAAGTACCCGGGCCGCGAGGACGGCCCGCGCTTCGAGGTCGTCTACCACCTCTACTCGATCACCCACAACCATCGGCTGCGGCTGAAGGTGCGGGTGGACGAGGACGATGCCAGCGTCCCGAGCGCCGTGGCCCTCTGGCCCATCGCGAACTGGCTCGAGCGCGAGACGTGGGACATGTTCGGAGTGCGCTTCGAGGGGCATCCGGATCTGCGCCGGCTCCTCATGTACGAGGAGTTCGTGGGCCACCCGCTGCGGAAGGACTATCCGATCAACCGGCGCCAGCCGCTGATCGGGCCGGCGAGCTAGGACGGAGCGATGGCGGAGACGACGCGGCGCGAGTTCATGCTCGGCGAGGGGAGCGGCACCGGCAGCGGCCCCCAGAACCTGCACGTCGGCGTCGGTCCGGCCCACCCGGCGATGCACGGGATCATCCGGATCCTGGCGGAGCTCGACGGCGAGGTCATCGTCGACGCCGACGTCGAGATCGGCTACCTGCACCGGGCGTTCGAGAAGGACTGCGAGCAGGGCGGCTGGAACAACGCGATCCCGTTCACCGACCGGCTCAACTACGTGTCGCCGCTGATCAACAACTTCGGGTACGCGTCCGCCGTCGAGAAGCTCCTCGGCGTCGACGTCACCGAGCGGTGCAAGTACATCCGCGTGATCATGTCAGAGATTTCGCGGATCTGCGACCACCTCACCTGCGTCGGCGCCTCGGCCATGGAGCTCGGCGCGTTCACCGTCTTCCTCTATATGATCAAGGCCCGCGAGTTCCTGTGGGAGCTGGTCGAGGACGTGACGGGCGCGCGCCTCACGATCTCGTACGGCCGGGTGGGCGGCGTCAAGGCCGACTTGCCCGACGGCTTTGCAGAGAAAACGGTCAAGGCCCTGAAGCAGACGCGCGAAGTCCTCGACGAGGTGCACCGGCTGCTGACCGGCAACCGCATCTTCATGGACCGCATGGTGGGCGTCGGCGCGCTCTCCCGCGAAGAGACGATCGGCTACGCGATCACCGGACCGCTGCTGCGGGCCGTCGGAGTCCCCTACGACGTCCGTCGCGCCCAGCCCTACTACGTCTACGATCGTCTGGAGTTCGAGATCCCGACGCAGAAAGACGGCGACAACTACGCACGCTATCTCGTGCGCATGGCCGAGATGGAGCAGTCCATGCGCATCGTCGAGCAGGCGCTCGCCACCATCCCGGGCGGTCCCATCAACGTGGACTTCGAGGGGCGCCCCATCGACCCGGCCGCGTACATCGACCAGGGCAAGCAGGGGAAGACCGAGGGGCTGCTCCTCGTGCCGATCACGCTCTCGCCGAACCTCGAGGGCCAGCAGCGGACGGCCCACCGCCGCGTCAACGTGGCGGACAAGCGCGTCGTCCTTCCCCCGAAGGAGACCGCCTACGGCTCGATCGAGGGGCTGATGAACCACTTCATGCTGATCATGGAGGGCTACGGCATCCGGCCGCCGCTGGGCGAGGCCTACGTCGCGGTCGAGGGCGCGAACGGCGAGCTCGGGTTTTACGTCGTCTCCGACGGCTCCGACCGTCCGTATCGGGTCCGGTGCCGGCCGCCGTGTCTGCCGCCGGTGGCGGCGCTCCCCCAGATGATCCGGGGCGAGATGGTGGCCGACCTGATCCCGACGTTCGGCTCGGTGAACATGATCGGGGGGGAGCTCGACCGGTGAGCGAGAGCGACGGCGCCCCGAGCACCTCGAACAGGACACCCGCGGATTCACACAGGCTCGCCTCGGGCGTCGAACACCCTGCGGCGTCGCACGGCCACGCCAGCCTCTCGGACCCCGCGACAACAGTCTTCTCGGAGGGGCAGCTCGCCGAGGTCCGTCGCCTCCAGTCGCTCTATCCTGACCCGCAAGGCGCCCTCCTGCCGGTGCTCCACATGGCGCAGGAGACCTTCGGCTGGATCTCGCTCGACGCCGAGGAATACGTCGCCGGGCTCTTCGGCCTGTCGCCGGCCCACGTGCACGAAGTCGTCACGTTCTACACGCTCTACTTCCGCGCGCGGCCGGGCCGCCACGTCGTCTCGATCTGCCACAATCTCTCGTGCCACCTGGCGGGCGCTCCCGGGATCATCGAGCACGCGAAGCGGCGGCTGGGCATCGACGCGGGCGAGACGACCCCGGATGGGCGGGTGACGCTCCTCGCGGTCGAGTGCCTCTGCGCGTGCGAGGCGGCGCCGATGGCGCAGGTGGACGACCGCTACGAGCTCAATCTCACACCGGAGAAGGTCGACCGCCTCCTCGAGGGGCTTCGCTGATGGCCGAGATCGTCCTGATGCGGAACTTCTCGCGCCCGGACTCCCACACGCTGAGCGCCTATCGGGCGGCCGGCGGCTACGCCGCCTGGGACAAGGCCCGCGAGATGGAGCCGACGGCCATCACCGAGGAGGTGAAGAAGGCCAACCTCCGCGGCCTGGGCGGCGCCGGGTTCCCCACGGGGACGAAGTGGTCGTTCATCCCCAAGACCCACACGGGTCCGGTCTACCTCGTGGTCAACGCCGACGAGGGCGAGCCCGGCACCTTCAAGGATCGTTACCTGCTCGAGCGCGACCCGCACGCGCTGATCGAGGGCATGCTGATCGCCGCGCGCGCCATCCGTTGCACGCTGGGCTTCGTCTACGTCCGCGGCGAATACGTGCAGCCGTGGCGCCGCTTCGGCACGGCGGTGAAGGAAGCCTATGACGCCGGTCTGCTCGGCCAGGGCTTCGACGTCGTCATCCACCGGGGCGCCGGCGCCTACATCTGCGGCGAGGAGACCGGGCTGCTCTCGTCGCTCGAGGGCAAGAAGGGCTGGCCGAAGATCAAGCCCCCGTTTCCGGCCATCAAGGGCGCGTTCGGGCAGCCGACGATCGTCAACAACGTCGAGACGCTCTGCTGCGTGCCACCGATCATCACCCGCGGCGCCGAGTGGTTCGCCGGGCTCGGCACCAAGACCCAGGGCGGCACCCGCATGTACTCGGTGTCCGGCCGGGTGAAGCAGCCCGCGGTGTACGAGGCGCCGGTGTCGATCACCCTGCGGCAGCTGATCGAGGCGGCCGGCGGCGTGAGCGGCACCGGTCGGCTGAAGGCGGTCGTGCCGGGCGGCGGATCGGCCGCGATCCTGACCGCCGACGAAATCGACGTCGCCATGGATGTGGACGGGCTCAAGACCGCCGGCTCGATGATCGGCTCGGCCGGGGTCGTGGTCATGGATGAGAGCGTGTCCATCCCCGAGGCCCTCATGGTGCTCGCCCGCTTCTACGCGCACGAGTCGTGCGGTCAGTGCACGCCCTGCCGCGAGTCCACCGGGTGGATCTACAAGATGGTGCACCGGATCGTCGAGGGGCGCGGTCGCAAGGAAGATCTCGACACCATCCTCGACGTCGCCAAGCGCGGCGCCGGCACGACGATCTGCGCCTTCTACGATGGCGCGGTCGGCCCGTACATCTCCTACATCGAGAAGTTCCGGGGCGAATTCGAGGCGCTGGTTCCCAAATAGCGATGCCCAAGCTCACGGTCAATGGCAAGGAGATCGAGGTCCCGGCCGGGACCAACCTCATCGAGGCCGCCCGCCGCGCCGGCGTCGAGGTCCCGCACTATTGCTATCACCCCGGCCTCTCGATCGCCGGCCAGTGTCGTCTCTGCATGGTCGACCTCGAGAAGGCGCCGCGGCCCACGATCGCCTGCAACACGGTCGCCGCCGACGGCATGGTCGTCCTCACGGAGTCCGACCGGGTGCGCGAGACGCGCAAGTCGATCATGGAGTTCCACCTGATCAATCACCCGCTCGACTGCCCGGTCTGCGACCAGGCCGGCGAGTGCTGGCTCCAGATCTACTACATGCAGCACGGCCTCTACGATCCGCGGATGACGGACGAGAAGGTGCACAAGCCGAAGGCGGTACCCCTCGGGCCGCACGTCATCCTCGACGCCGAGCGATGCATCCTCTGCTCGCGCTGCGTGCGCTTCTGCGACGAGATCACCGGCACGGGGGAGCTGGGCATCTTCGAGCGTGGCGACCACTCCGAGATCGGGCTCTTTCCGGGCCGAGAGCTCGACAACAAGTATTCGGGCAACGTCGTGGACATCTGTCCGGTCGGCGCGCTGACCGACCGCGACTTCCGCTTCCAGGTGCGCGTGTGGTACCTCGAGACGGCCAAGTCCGTGTGCCCCGGATGCGCGCGCGGCTGCAACATCGAGGTGCACGTGAACCGACGTCGGCCGCATCACGCCGACGGGCGCCGGGTCGCGCGGCTCAAGCCGCGCTTCAACGCGGACGTCAACAGCTGGTGGCTCTGCGACGCCGGGCGCTACGGGTTCGGGTTCGTCGACGACACGGACCGACTCCTCGTACCCGGGCACCGTGAGGGCGAGACGGTCAGCGACGCGACGTGGGACGAGGCGATCGCGGCCGTCACCGCGACGCTCCGTCGCGTGCCGCCGGAGGCAATCGGCGTCATCGCGTCGCCCAAGATGGCGAACGAGGACCTCTTCGCGCTCAGTCGCCTCCTGGACGTCTGCGCGATCCGGCGCGTCGCGGGCCAGGTGCCGCCACGGGTGCCGGGCGACCAGGACAACCTCCTGATCCGCGCCGACAAGAACCCGAACGCGCTGGGCGCCGAGCTCTTGGGCCTGGGCGACGACGCGCGCGCCGTCCTCGACGCCGCCCGCGGCCGGCAGATCCGCTGCCTTTGGATCTTCGGACACGACCTCCTGGACAGTGCGTGGCCCGAAGCGGAGGTGCTCGAGGCGCTGCGGGCCGTCGAGACGGTCATCTTCACCGGCACCAACGTCAACCGCACGAGCGTCCGCGCCCACTGGGTGCTCCCGGCGGCGGCCTGGGTCGAGCGCGACGGGACGTACACGAATTTCCAGGGCCGCGTGCAGCGCTTCCGGCAGGCGGTCGAGCCACTCGGCCAGGCGCTGGCCGAATGGGAGATCGTGGGTCGGATGCTGGCGCCCCTGCGCGAGCCGTCGTCGGCGACTCGCGCGGAGCACTGGTTCCGCCAGCTCGCCGCGACCGTGCCCGCCTTCGCGGGGCTCAGCTACCAGTCGCTCGGGGACGCGGGGCGGCTGTTCGCCGTGACTCCGACGAGTCCAGCGGTGGGAGCCGCAGGACGTCGCGGGGCTGGGGCCCCGCCGTCCGAGGCGAACCGGTGACTCGCCGATGATCGACCTCGGCATCGCGTTCGGGCGCGTCGCGTTCATGATGCTCTTCGTCCTGAACGTGGCCGCCCTCCTCGGCTGGGTCGAGCGCAAGCAGTCGGCGATCATGCAGGACCGCATCGGCGCCAACCGGGCGTCCATCTTCGGTGTCCGCGCCCTGGGCCTCTTTCATCCCCTGGCCGACACGCTGAAGATGCTCACCAAAGAGGACTTCCGCCCCGCGCGGGCCGATCGCCTGCTCTTCGAATTGGCGCCCTTCGTGTCGGTGTTCTTCGCGCTCGTCGCGTTCGCCTCGATCCCGTTCGGCGACACCCTCCGGGTGGCGGGTCGCGACGTTCCCCTCCAGGCTGTGACGCTGAACGTCGGCCTCCTCTACGTCTTCGCGATGCTCTCGCTCGGCGTCTACGGCGTCATGATGGCGGGCTGGTCGTCGGCCAACAACTACGCGCTCCTCGGCGGCCAGCGCGCCGCGGCGCTGATGATCTCGGCCGAGATCGCCATCGGCGCCTCGATCATGGGCGTCGTCATGATCCACGGCTCCCTCAACTTGATGGAGATCGTACGGGGACAGGGTCGGCTCCTCTGGGGATGGCTGCCGGCCTGGGGCATCCTCACCCAGCCACTGGCCTTCGTCCTCTTCGTCACCGCCGGCATCGCCGCCACGAAGCGGATCCCGTTCGACACGCCCGAGGGCGAGTCCGAGATCATCGGCTACTTCATCGAGTACAGCGGCATGAAGTTCGGGATGTTCCTCATGACCGACATGGTCGAGACGATCGTGCTCGCCGGGCTCAGCACGTCCCTCTTCCTGGGCGGGTGGCAGATCCCGTATCTCGTCGCCGACGGCTTCCGCTTCCCGTGGGGCTCCGCCATCGAGCTGTCACCCCTCGTGGTGACCGTTCTCCAGGTGGGCGCGTTCATCGGGAAGGTCGCCGTCGTGATCTTCGTCCTCATGTTGATCCGGTGGACGCTGCCCCGGTTTCGCTACGATCAGGCGATGCGGCTGGGGTGGCTCGGCCTGTTTCCGCTCTCGATCGCCAACATCGTGCTGACCGGCCTGGCGCTGATCGCGTGGGGTAGCGGATGAGCCCGATGAACCTGCGCCAACGGTTCTACCTGGTCGAGGTGCTCTCGGGGCTCGGCCTGACTGGCGCGCACTTCTTCCGCAACATGGGCCGCCACATCGCCCGAAGCTTCGGGCGGTCGGGGGTGAGCGGCGCGGTCACGATCCAGTACCCGGAGGAGCGGCGGCCGTACTCGCCGCGCCTGCGGTCGCTGCACCGCCTGGTGCGACGCGAGGACGGCTCGCCGCGCTGCGTGGCCTGCATGATGTGCGAGACGGTCTGTCCGGCGCACTGCATCTACATCGTCGCGGACGAGCACCCGAACCCCGAGATCGAGAAGGTGCCCCGGCGCTTCGACATCGATCTCGGCAAGTGCGTGTTCTGCGGCTACTGCGTGGAGGCGTGTCCCGAGGACGCGATCCGCATGGATACCGGCATCCTGGAATTCTCCGCCTACAGCCGTGGGGGCATGATCTACACGAAGGAGATGCTCCTGTCACTCGAGCCCGCCCACCCCGACGGCCGACCGCGTTCGCCCATCCCCCTGCCGGCCGACCGGCAAGCCTGATGGCCTACGCGGCGTTCTTCATCATCGCGGCGATCGCGGCCGCCTCGGCGCTGGGGCTGATCCTGAGAAAGAACGCGATCCACGGCGCCCTCTTCCTGGTCGTCAATCTCGGATCCATCGCCGCCCTCTACCTGACCCTGGGGGCGGAGTTCCTCGCGGCGGCGCAGGTGATCGTGTACGCCGGCGCGATCATGGTGCTCTTCGTCTTCGCGATCATGGTGCTGATCCCCGGCAAGGAGGAGACCGGCCCGGATCCGCGGCGCGGCGCCCGCGTGCTCGCGGTGCCGGTCGGCGCGCTCCTGTTCCTGCTGCTCGTGTTCGTCGTCGTCGGGCGCTGGAGCGGCGTGGCCAGCACGGGCGGGCCGAGCGGAAGCGTCGGCGCCCTCGGCCGACTGCTCTTCACCAGCTATCTGTTCCCGTTCGAGCTGACGTCGGTGCTGCTGCTGGCGGCGATGGTGGGCGTGATGCTCCTCGCCAGGCGCCGCGCGTGAGCCCGTGGCCGCGGCGCGGAGACGATGGCCGCATGGCCGCGGGCTGGGACCCCCGCGCGCGAGGCGAGCGTGAGACGAGCATGGTTCCGGTAATTCGCGACTTGCGCGAGCCGCCGGCGCGGGGTCTGATGGACGTGTGCAGCCCCAAGGCGAGTGCGCCGGTGATGGCAGAGCGCAGCCGTAGCGCGCGCCGCGCGTCTCTGATGGAACGACATGGTGCCTGAGAGCTACTACGTGGCGCTGTCGGCGGTCCTGTTCTCGATCGGCGTCGTGGGCGTCGTGATCCGGCGCAACCCGCTCGTGATCTTCATGTCGATCGAGCTGATGCTGAACGCGGCGAACCTCGCACTGGTCGCCTTCGGACAGCGCTTCGGCAACCTCGACGGCCAGGCCATCGTCTTCTTCGTGATGGCGGTGGCCGCGGCCGAGGTCGCCGTCGGGCTCGCGATCATCGTGGCGATCTTTCGCGTCCGCCGACGGCTCTCGGTAGACGATCTGAGCCTCATGCGCTGGTAGCAGGGGGAGGTCATGGCCAAGACACTGACACGGAATGCGACGTCGGGAGGGCTCGGCGTCGATGTCGGCGCCGCCAAGCAGCTGCTGACCGACATGCTCTTGATCCGCCGCTTCGAGGAGAAGGCCGCCGAGGGGTACGCGCTCGGGAAGATCGGCGGGTTTCTCCATCTCTACATCGGCGAGGAGGCGGTGGCGGTCGGCACCACCTCGATGCTCCGCGCCGACGACTTCGCGATTTCCGCCTACCGCGAGCACGGCCACTGCCTGGCGAAGGGCTCGGACCCCAAGCGCGTCATGGCCGAGCTCTACGGGCGCCGCGACGGGCTGTCCAAGGGCAAGGGCGGCTCGATGCATCTGTTCGACCGGAGCACCAACTTCCTCGGCGGCCACGCGATCGTCGGGGCGCACCTGCCGATCGCGGTAGGGGTCGGCTTCGCCATCAAGTACCAGGGCGGCGACCAGGTGATCGTGTGTTACTTCGGCGACGGCGCGGTGCCGGAGGGCGAGTTCCACGAATCGATGAACCTCGCCGCCCTCTGGAAGCTACCGGTGATCTTCCTCTGCGAGAACAACCGCTACGCGATGGGCACCTCGGTCGAGCGTGCCCTCGCCCAGACCGAGATCTGGAAGTTCGGCCAGACCTACGGGATCCCGGCCGAGCGCGTGGACGGCATGGACGTCCTCGCGATCCGCGAGGTGCTCGGCCGCGCGGTCACGAGGGCGCGGCAGCAGAAGACCCCGTCGCTCATCGAGGCGGACACCTACCGGTTCCGTGGCCACTCCATGCGCGACCCGGCGGGCGCGGTCTACAGGACCAAGGAGGAAGTCGAGCGCGAGAAGCTCCGGGATCCGATCGTGCTGTTCCGCGACAGGGTCATCGCCGTCGGCCTCCTCTCGGAGGCCGACGTGCGGGCGATCGAGAAGGACGTCAACGATCGGATCGACGAGGCGGTGGCGTTCGCCGACGCCTCGCCGGAGCCGCCGGGGGAGTGGCTCTTCACCGACATCTACAAGGAGGCCTAGGCGATGGCGGTGATGACGTATCGCGAGGCCTTGAACCTGGCGCTGCGCGAGGAGATGCACCGCGATCCGCGCGTCTTCGTGATCGGCGAGGAGGTGGGTCTCTACGAGGGCGCCTACAAGGTGACGCAGGGGCTCCTGAAGGAGTTCGGCCCCCAGCGCGTCGTCGACACGCCCATCGCGGAGTCGGGGTTCACCGGCGTGGGCATCGGCGCGGCGATGGTCGGGCTGCGGCCCGTCGTCGAGATGATGACCTTCAACTTCGCGCTCCTGGCGCTCGACCAGATCGTCAACTCGGCCGCCAAGATGTACTACATGTCGGGTGGGCAGTTCAACGTGCCGATCGTGATCCGCGGCCCCGGGGGGCCCGCCGCCCAGCTGGCCGCGCAGCACTCGCAGTCGATGGAGACGTACTTCTATCACGTGCCGGGGCTCAAGGTCGTGCGGCCGACGACGCCGATGGACGCCAAGGGCCTCTTGAAGTCGTCGATCCGCGACGACAACCCGGTCATCTTCATCGAGTCCGAAACGCTCTACAACGTCAAGGGCGACGTCCCGGAGGATCCCGAATTCGTCATCCCGCTCGGGAAAGCGATCGTGCGGCGCGAGGGAACGGACGTCACGGTGATCGCCTACATGGGCATGATGTACCGGGCGATGGAGGCGGCCGAGGAGCTCGAGAAGGAAGGCATCTCGGTCGAGCTGGTCGATCCCCGCACGCTCCGTCCGATGGACACCGAAACGATCATCGGCTCGGTGCGCAAGACCCATCGCGTCGTCGTCGTGGAGGCGGGTGCCGGCTTCGCCGGGATGGGCTCGGAGATCGCCGCGTCGGTCACCGAGCAGGCGTTCGACGACCTCGACGCCCCGGTCGAGCGAGTCACCGGCGCGAACGCCCCCATGCCCTATGCGCGCAATCTGGAGAAGCTCAAGACGCCATCGAAAGACAAGATCCTCGCAGCGGTCCGTCGCGTGTGTAACGCGAACGGGAGCTGAGCCATGGCCGTCACGAAGGTCGTCATGCCCAAGCTCTCCGAGGCGATGGAGAGCGGCAAGATCATCAAGTGGCTGAAGAAGGAAGGGGACCGGATCCAGGGCGGCGACATCCTGGCCGAGGTCGAGACGGACAAGGCCGACGTCGAGATGGAAGCGTTCGGGGCGGGCGTCCTGCGCAAGATCCTCGTGCCCGCCGGTGAGACCGCGCCCATCGGCGCGCTGATCGGAGTCATCGCGGATCCCGGCGACGACATCGCCGCGCTCGTCGCTTCCGCCCCCGCCGGAAGGGCCGGAGCAGGCTCGGGCGCTCAGAGAACCCCACTTCGCGCCGAGCCTGCCCCGGCCCCTCCGGCGGGGGTGGCGTCGGCGGTTCCTCCCCCGCCTCGGCCAGCGGCGACGCCGTCAGGAGCGCTGCAGCCGGCCGTGCGTCCGGCGACAATCGTGAGTGCTCCGGCCGCCGCGGCCGCTGGCGTAGCGCAGGGGACGCAGGGAGGACGGGTGAAGGCGTCGCCGCTGGCTAAGAAGATCGCGGCGCAGGCGGGTGTCGATCTGCGGCTCGTCCAGGGCTCGGGGCCGGGTGGACGCATCATCCGCCGAGACGTCGAGGCCGCCGACTCGAGCGCCGGGCGGGCGGCGGTGCCCGCCGCCGCAGCGGGCGCCGAATTCGAGGACGTTCCGCTCACCCCGATCCGGGCGGCGATCGCCCGGCGGATGCCGCTGTCGAAGGCGCCGGTCCCGCACTTCTACGTCACGAGCGAGGTCGCGATGGACCGCGCGTGGGAGCTGCGCGAGGAGCTGAACGCGCTGGAGGGCCAGCCCAAGATCTCCGTGAACGACCTCGTGATCCGGGGCTGCGCGCTGACGCTCGTGAAGCATCCGGGCGTGAACGCCTCGCTGCAGGGCGACGCGGTCCGCGTCTTCCATCGAGCGCACATCGGCATCGCCGTCGCGCTCGAGGACGGGCTCATCACGCCCGTCCTGCGTGACTGCGACACCAAGCCGCTGGCCCAGATCGCCGTCGAGGCGCGCGACCTCGCCGAGCGCGCACGGAATCGCAAGCTCCGCGCCCCGGAGCTGTCCGGCGCGACCTTTTCGATCTCGAACCTCGGCATGTTCGACGTCGCCGAGTTCTCGGCCATCATCAACCCGCCGGAAGGCGCGATCCTGGCGGTCGGATCGGTCCGCCGCGTGCCGGTGGTGGACGACACGGGGCTCGGCGTCGGCCGCCGGATGATGCTGACGATCTCGTGCGATCACCGCGTGATGGACGGCGCGATGGGCGCGCGGTTCCTGCAGGACGTCAAGCGCCTGCTCGAAGAGCCGCTGCGGCTGCTCGTCTAGCGCGATGGCGACGCACAAGGTCGACGTCGCGGTGGTCGGCACCGGGCCCGGCGGTTACGTCGCGGCGATTCGCTGCGCCCAGCTCGGGCTCTCGGTCGCGACCGTGGAGGACGACCGTCCGGGCGGCGTGTGCCTGAACTGGGGCTGCATCCCCACCAAGGCGCTGCTCCGGAACGCGGAGGTGGTCACCCTCGTGGGCCACGCCGCGGACTTCGGGATCCGGCTCACCGGTTTCGAGGCGAGCTACGCCGAGGCGGTCCAGCGGAGTCGCAAGGTCGCCGACCGAATGGCCAAGGGCGTCGAGTTCCTCTTCCGCAAGAACAAGATCACCTTGTTTCCAGGACGCGGAACGCTCAAGGGGAAGAACGTGGTCGAGGTGAAGGGGCCCGGCGCCGCCGAGACGATCGAGGCGCGCGCCGTCATCCTGGCCACCGGGTCCGAGCCGAAATCCCTCCCGGGCGTCGCCATCGACGAGAAGATCGTGCTCTCCTCGAATGGCGCCGTGCGCAACGAGCGCGCGCCCAAGTCGATCGCCGTCATCGGCGCCGGCGCGGTCGGCGTCGAGTTCGCCGACGTTTACGCCGCGTACGGCGTCCAGGTCACAATCCTCGAGGCGCTCCCGCGCGTCGTGCCCGTCGAGGATGAAGAGGTCTCGAAGGAGCTGGCGCGAACGTTCACGCGGCGGGGCATCACCCTCAAGACCGGCGTCAAGGTCGTGTCCGTGAAGCCCGGCGGCGTCGGCGTCGTCGTCGAGCTCGAGGGAGAGAAGCTCGAGGTCGAGCAAGTGCTCATGGCCGTCGGCCGCGCGGCGAAGGTCGCGGGGCTGGGGCTGGAGAGCCTGGGCGTCCAGCTCGAGCGCGGGTTCGTGAAGGTCTCACCGCACATGGAGACGTCGGTGAAGGGGCTCTATGCGATCGGCGACATGGCGGGCGCCCCGCTGCTCGCGCACAAGGCCATGGCCGAGGGGGTCGTAGCGGCCGAGGCGATCGCCGGCAAGAGCCCGCGCCCCGTCGACTACGGGAACGTGCCGTCGTGCACCTACTGCCGTCCCCAGATCGCCTCGATCGGGCTCAGCGAGGCGCGCGCCCGGGAGAACGGCCGGGAGGTCACGGTGGGCAAGTTCCCGTTCACGGCGAGCGGCAAGGCGGTCGCGCTCGGCGAGACCGAGGGGTTCGTCAAGGTGATCGCCGACAAGGCGTCGGGCGAGCTCCTCGGTGTCCACATCGTCGGCCCCGAGGCGACCGAGATCATCCACGAGTTCGCGCTCGGGCGCACGCTCGAGGCCACGCTCGAGGAGATCATCCACACGATTCACGCCCATCCGACCCTGTCCGAGGCGGCGCTGGAGGCGACGCTCGCCGCGCTCGGCCAGGCGATCCACATCTGAGGCTCGAGCCGAGTCGATCTCGTCCTGACCATCGCCGCCGCCGGTGGCCGCCAGCGCGCAGGGTGGGCTTCTCCGAATGCTGCCCCGCGCCGTCGCTCAGAGCGCGACGCCGACTCCGACCTCGCTCAGTGGTGGTGCAGGAAGGGCAGCGTGAACAGGGGGGTGAAGCCGTTCAGGGTGAGTCCCGCGCCAAGCAGGGCCAGGACCAGGGAGAACCAGAACATCGGCCGTGAGGTGGAGAGGATCGACACGGACGCGCTCACGATGGCGATCTGCAGGAGGACCTCGCCGAACTCGAAGTACGGATGCCGCTCTCGGCGGTGGTCCCGCAGC
This sequence comes from Candidatus Rokuibacteriota bacterium, assembly GCA_003220535.1. Taxonomy (GTDB): domain Bacteria; phylum Methylomirabilota; class Methylomirabilia; order Rokubacteriales; family CSP1-6; genus AR31. The sequence continues at coordinate 26,455 of QHSU01000058.1, read as the reverse complement.
TGCTCGAGCTTCTTCGCGTCCTTCTCGATGTCCTTCTTCTCGGCGTTGTAGCGCGTCTCCTCGTCGGCGAACTTCCGCGTGAGGGCCGCGAGCTTGTCGCGCTCGCCGCCCTTGACGGCGGACGGCTCGGCGAGCTGCGTCTCGAGGACCATCTTCTGGCCGCGGTACTGGTGCTCGCGGATCACCTTGGCCTGGTAGAACGCCCACTGGTCGGACGACTGCTGCTGAGCGAGCAGCATCTCTTTGACCGTGTTGTTCCCGCCGAGCGACGCGATCGACAACACGACCGCGTAGATCGCGGTGGTGAGCGCGACGCGACGGCCGAACGTCGTCTCGCCGCGCTCATGGATCTCGTGGGGGTTGGGGACCTCGACCTCAGCCATTCGAGGTGCTGGAGCTCCTCCGGATCTCCTCGCGCATGGCGTCGCGGCCGGCCTCGAACGCGTTCATGAGGCGCTGCGTCTGCTCTTCGAAGAGCTCGCGGCTCTTGTCCAGCCACTCGCCGGCGCGGCCCTGCGCCTCGTTGGCCAAGTCTTGCGCCCGGCGCGCCACGTCGCCACCGCGCTCGGCCAGGAGCTCGCGCGCCTGGGCTCCGGTCCTCGGCGTCAACAAGATCGCGATGCCCGCGCCGAGCACCGCCCCGAACAGGAACCAGCCCATGTACCCGCCAGCATCGCTTCGCTCGTTACTCATGGTGGTCTCCTTGGTGCCTGAGGCGATGGACGAACACGTCGATACCCTTCTTGAGGCCCGCCGCCATGCCGACGATCTGGCCGGCACGGGTCAGCGCGCTCAGCGTCCCGACGAACCGGCCGAGCCCGATCGCGATGTCTTCGATCCGCTCGGTGACAGCGCCGAAGCGCTCGAGCTCCCGGCGCGCCTCGCGCGTGAGCGCCCGTACGTCTTCCGTCAGCGCCACCGCCTGGCCGATGAGGGGCCGGAGCTCTTGCTCGACGATCGTCAGGACCGCCTCGGCGCGCTGCGCCACCCCTCTGAGCGCCCAGACCGCCGCGATCAGCGCCAGCAACAGCGCAAAGGCCGCCACCGAGAGGAGCATCTGGGCCCAGAATGGCATGGGGTTGAATTATTGGTGGATAATCAAGTGGAAGTCAATGAAACTAGGGCCTTGATGTCGCACCAGGATCGCTTCGACGAATTGCGCCGCCGCCACGCAGAGGCCGAGCTGGCCGGGGGCGAGGAGCGCGCTCGCCGCCAGCACAAGGCCGGCAAGAAGACTGCGCGCGAGCGGCTCGAGCTCCTGCTGGACGCCGGGTCCTTCATGGAGGTGGACAAGTTCGTCGTCCACCAGAGTCACGACTTCGACATGCAGGACCAGCGGGTTCCCGGGGACGGGGTCGTGACCGGATCGGGTCGGATCCACGGTCGACCGGCGTTCGTCTTCGCGCAGGACTTCACGGTGTTCGGCGGCTCGCTGTCGGAGGCGCACGCCCGAAAAATCTGCAAGATCATGGATCTCGCGACGAAGACGGGCGCGCCGATCATCGGCCTCAACGACTCTGGCGGAGCGCGGATCCAGGAAGGGGTCGTCTCGCTCGCCGGCTACGCCGAGGTCTTCTTGCGCAACACGCTGGCGTCCGGCGTCGTCCCGCAGATCTCGGCAGTGATGGGACCGTGCGCCGGCGGCGCGGTCTACTCGCCCGCGCTCACCGACTTCATCTTCATGGTGAAGAACACGTCGTACATGTTCGTCACGGGCCCGGACGTGATCCGGGCGGTGACCCACGAGACCGTGTCGGCGGAGGATCTCGGGGGAGCCCGGACGCACGGCACCACCTCCGGCGTCGCGCACTTCGCCGCCGACAGCGAGGAGGAGTGCCTCGCGCTGATCCGCGAGCTGATGACGTTCCTCCCGCAGAACAACCTCGAAGATCCCCCGCTGCGAGCGACGCGCGACCCCGTCGACCGTCGGGATGAGAGCCTCCAATCCATCGTGCCGGACCAGCCGAACAAGCCCTACGACATGCTGGACATCGTCCGGACGGTGCTGGACGACCACTACTTCTTCGAGGTTCACGCCGGGTTCGCGCCCAACCTCATCATCGGCTTCGGCCGCCTCGGCGGGCGGCCCGTGGGCATCGTCGCCAATCAACCGACCCACTTGGCCGGGTGCCTCGATATCAACGCCTCGCTCAAGGGCGCCAGGTTCGTGCGGTTCTGCGACTGCTTCAACATCCCGCTGGTGACGTTCGAGGACGTGCCGGGGTTCCTGCCCGGAACGACGCAGGAGTTCGGCGGGATCATCAAGCACGGCGCCAAGCTCCTCTACGCCTACTGCGAGGCGACGGTGCCCAAGCTGACGGTGATCACCCGCAAGGCGTACGGCGGTGCCTACTGCGTCATGTCCTCCAAGCACATCCGGGGCGACGCGAACTTCGCCTACCCGACGGCCGAGATCGCGGTCATGGGCCCGGAGGGCGCCGTGAACATCCTGTACCGGCGGGAGATGGAGCAGGCGGGGGCGCCGGCGACCCTCCGGGAGGCGAAGACGCGTGAGTTTCGCGAGATGCTCGCGACTCCGTACGTGGCCGCGGAGCGCGGGTACATCGACGAGGTGATCGAGCCCCGCGACACACGCGCCCGACTCTGCGCGGCGCTGGAGCTCACGCGGACCAAGCGCGACACCAACCCCCCCAAGAAGCACGGAAACCTCCCGCTGTGACGGACGGAGCGCGCGAGCCAAGGACTTCGTGGGGCAGCCCGCTCAAGCCCGTCTACGGCCCCGCGGACGTCCCGGCCGAGCGCCTCGCGTCGGACCTCGCCGCGCCGGGAGAGTTTCCGTTCACGCGCGGCGTCCACCCCGAAATGCACAGAAAGCGTCTCTGGACGATGCGGCAGTACGCCGGCTTCGGCTCCGCCGTCGAGACGAACAAGCGCTATCGCTTCCTTCTCGAGCAGGGCCAGACTGGCCTGTCGGTCGCGTTCGATCTGCCGACCCAGATGGGATACGACGCCGACGCGCCCATGGCACGGGGTGAGGCCGGCAAGGTCGGCGTGTCCATCGCCTCGCTGGAGGACATGCTGGATCTCTTCGAAGGGATTCCGCTCGACCGCGTTTCGACCTCGATGACGATCAACGCCACCGCGTCGATCCTGCTGGCCCTCTACGTGGCGACCGCGGGCCGCCAAGGGGTCGCGGCCGATCGTCTCAGCGGGACGGTGCAGAACGACATCCTCAAGGAGTACATCGCGCGGGGCACCTACATCTTTCCGCCAGGCCCCTCGATGCGGCTGGTCACCGACACGTTCGCGTACTGCAAGGACCGCGTCCCGCGCTGGAACACGATCTCGATCTCGGGCTACCACATGCGCGAGGCCGGCTGCACCGCGGTGCAGGAGGTCGCCTTCACCCTGGCCAACGGCATCGCGTACGTGCAGGCGGCGCTGGACGCGGGCCTCGCCGTCGACGCCTTCGCCCCGCAGCTCTCGTTCTTCTTCAACGCGCACAACAACCTGCTGGAAGAGGTCGCGAAGTTCCGGGCCGCGCGCCGCCTGTGGGCGCGGATCATGCGGGAGCGCTTCCACGCGCGCGACCCGCGGGCCCTGGCGCTCAGGTTCCACGCCCAGACGGCGGGCAGCATGCTGACCGCGCAGCAGCCCGAGAACAACATCGTCCGCGTCGCCGTCCAGGCCCTCGCGGCCGTGCTCGGCGGCTGCCAGTCCCTGCACACGAACTCGATGGACGAAGCGCTCGCGCTGCCCACCGAGCGCGCCGTGCGGATCGCCCTCCGGACCCAGCAGATCCTCGCGCACGAGTCGGGCGTCGCCGACGTCGCCGATCCGCTCGGCGGCGCCTTCGCCGTCGAGCATCTGACGGGCGAGATCGAGGAGGCGGCGCGCGTGTACATCCAGAAGATCGACGATCTGGGCGGCGCGGTGCCCGCGATTCCCTTCATGCAGCGTGAGATCCAGGATGCGGCGTACCGCTACCAGCGCGAGATCGAGGACCACGCCCGGATCGTCGTCGGGGTCAACGAGTTCGTCACGGACGACCTCCCGCCGGGCAACCTCTTCCAGGTGGACGCGACCGTCGGCGCCGCGCTCGCCGAGCGGGTCGCGCGCGCGCGCGCCTCGCGGGATCGCGACGCCGGGCGGCGGGCGCTCGACGCGCTCGAGACGGCGGCGCGCGGCCGCGACAATCTCCTGCCGCTCCTCGTCACCGCGGTCGAGGTCGGGGTCACGCTCGGCGAGATCTGCGACCGCCTCCGCGGTGTCTTCGGCGTCCACCAGCCCTCGGTCACGTTCTGACATGCGGGCGAGGGTGCTCGGCAGCCTCATCTTCCTCGGCGCGCTCGCACTCGTCACGCGCGCGGACGCCGGGATGGCCGACCGCATCGGCGCGACCTTCGTGCTCATGTCGGACGACTTCATCAAGGCGTTCAATCCCCTCGAGGGGCTCGTGGTCGGCGTCGAGGGGAGCTTGCTCTATCTGGATCTCGGCGAGAGCGCCGGCGCCCAGGTGGGCCAGGAGTTCACCATCTTCCGCAAGGGCGATGAGTTCCACCACCCGTTGACCCGGAAAGTGCTAGGGCGATACGAGGAGGCCCTCGGGCACGCCCAGCTCGTGCGGGTGCAGCCGCGATTCTCGGAGGCCACGTACATCCCGATCGAGGGCAAACCACTACCCCGGGCCGACGACGGCGTGCGGATCACCCGGGGACGGATCAAGGTCGCGGTCACGCCAGTGCTCGATCTGACGGAGTCGAACACGAAGCCCGACCTGCGCCGCGTTCCGTATCTCCTGGCGGTGGTCCTCGAGCGCTCGAAGCGCTTCCAGGTGGTCGATCCGCTCACGGTCGGCGACGTCTTCGCCGGCGGCGGCGCCTACGTCCAGGAGGTCCTGGCGCTCCCGGAGCGCGCGGTGCGGGTCTCGAAGAAGTTCGACGTGGCGGGCTGGGTCGTGCCGGTCCTTCTCGAGCGGCGGGGCGTCGTCTACCTCGACGCGACGTGGATCTCCGCGGTGACGGGCACAGCACTGTTCTCGCGCCGGGCGCCCCTCCTGCCGCCCGCGGCGGCGGAAGAGCAGCGATTCCCGTGGGAGCCGGCCAGTGAAGACTGATGCCTTGTCCGGGCGATCCTGTTATGGTATGGGCGGCATCATGATTGTGCGACGCTTCGCGCTGCTCGTCGTCGTCGCTCTCGCGGCGTTCGGTTGTTCGACGGCGAAACAAGTCCTGGGCGTTCCGTCGCCCGGCGATCCGTCGGTCGCGATCAAGTCGGCCGAGACCCGCTGGCTCCTGATCAAGAATCCAAGATTCGGCGACGTGCCGAGCGAGCCCGAGTACGTCTGGGTCGAGGAAGACAAGACTCCGGTGACCGTCTCGACCCTCGTGTTCGGCAAGAGCTCGATCATCGCGCCTCCGGAGATCGTCGCCAAGTACGGCTCGCCGCCGGGCGGTGGGAGGATCAGCCCGCGGCAGCACATGCCGACGCAGTCGTCCCCCGCGGCCGCGACGACGACCCCGGCGCAGACTCCGCCGCGCGGTCTGGCCGGCGCTCCCCAGGCGCTGAACGGCAAGGCGCCGGCGGGTGCGAAGAAGGGCCTGGTCGTCTACGTGGACACGACGCGGATCGTCATCGACCTGACGGCCGCCGACGGCATCCGGCCCGGGGCGCTCGTGAGCGTCCGTCGCGACACGATCGCCCTCGTCCATCCCGTGACGGGAGAAGCGCTCGGCGATTTCGACCAGGAGGTCGCGACGGTGCGCGTGACCGAAATGCGCGAGAAGTTCTCGGTCGGCGACGTCGAGACGGTCGTACCTGGCGCGCGGATCCAGATCAAGGATCGCGTCGTTCCGAAGTAGCCGCTCGCGTGCCCACCCCCACTCTCGAACGGGTCCTGAAAGAGCGCGTCGCCGGTCTGGTCGGCAGCGACCTGGAGCTCGTCGAGACGGAGATCCGCCGAGAGCTGGGCTCGTCCGTCGCGTTGATCCAGGAGATGGGGGGGTACATCGCGGGCGCCGGGGGCAAACGCCTCCGTCCGATCCTCCTGCTGCTGGCCGCGCGCCTCGCCGGCTACCGCGGACCGCGGAGCGTGCGCCTGGCGTGCGTCGTCGAGCTGCTCCACACGGCGACGCTGATCCACGACGACGTCGTGGATCAGGCGCCGCTACGGCGCGGACGGCCGTCGGCGAATGCGCAGTGGGGCGACGACGCCTCCGTCCTCGTGGGCGACCACCTGTACTCGAAGTCGTTCGCGATGCTCGTGCGGGACAACGATCGAGCGGTGATGGAGACCCTCGCGCGCTCGACGGTTTCGATGACCGAGGCGGAGGTTTTCCAGCTCGAGCTCAAGCGGAGCGGCGTCACCACCGAGGCGGACTACGTGTGGATCATCACGCAGAAGACCGCCTCGTTCATCTCCGCGTGCTGCCGCATCGGCGCGCTCCTGGGCGGACTCCCGGCCGCGCAGGTCGACGCGCTCACGCGGTACGGTCTGGACATCGGCGTCGCGTTCCAGATCTCGGACGACTCGCTCGACTTCGTCGCCGACCAGGACCGTCTCGGCAAGGCGATCGGCGCCGACCTCCGCGAGGGGAAGCGAACGCTGCCGCTCATCGCCATGCTCGGACGGGCGACGCTGGCCGAGGCGGCGCGCGTGAAGAGCCTCCTCAAGCGTCCCGCCCTCGATGCCGAGGAGGTCGATGAGATCCGCCGGTACGTCGTCGACCACGAGGGCGTCGAATACGCGCTCGACCGAGCGCACGAATACGCGCGATCGGCGAAAGCCGATCTGGCGGCGTTCGCGCCGTCGGAAGAACGGGACACGCTGGACCTGATCGCGGACTTCGTGGTCGATCGCGATCGTTGACGTGGCGGTCATCACGCTGACGACCGACTTCGGTACCCGCGACACCTACGTGGCCGAGATGAAGGCCGCGATCCTCTCCATCACCCGCGACGTCCAGGTCGTCGACATCACGCACGAGGTGGCGCCGCACGACGTCCTCGGCGGCGCGCTCGCGCTCGAGGCCGCCGCGCCCTGGTTCCCGCAGGCCACGATCCACGTGGCCGTGGTCGATCCCGGCGTCGGCACGGCGCGACGCGGTCTGGCGGTGGCCTCGCGCGATCAGGTGTTCATCGGTCCCGACAACGGCCTGTTCACGCCGTTCCTGGGCGGCCCCCGCTGGCGAGCCTTCGAGCTCACGGCGGAGGAGTTTCGCGGAGCCGTCGTGAGCCACACGTTTCACGGGCGCGACGTCTTCGCGCCGGCGGCCGCCCACGTCGCCCGTGGCGTCGAGCCGGCCCGGTTCGGGCCGCCCGTGACCGACCCGGTGCGTCTGACGTGGCCCGCGGCCCGTGTGACCGATGGACGAATCGGCGGGGCCGTCGTCCACGTCGACCGCTTCGGCAACCTCGTCACCTCGATCCACGCCGACGCGATCGCGCCGCTGGGATCGAGCGTTGCCGTCCGCATCGCGGGCAGGACCCTACGGCTGGTCCGGACCTACGGCGAGCTCGCGCGAGGAGACGCCGGAGCGCTCGTGGGCTCGCGCGATCGCCTGGAGATCGCGGTGCACGCGGGGAGCGCCGCAGCCGTGCTGGGCGCCCGGCGCGGCACGCCGGTCGTCGTCAGTCGGACGAGGTCGCCGGCGGCGAGGCGGGCGCGGAGGCGGTCGTAGGCGTGTCCCCGGTTTTCGGGGCGGGCTTGTCGGTCGTCTTGTCGGCCGGCTTGTCCGGTGATCTCTCCGGCGATTTCTCGGGCGATTTCTCCGGTGATTTCTCCGGCGACTTCTCGGATTGCAAGGCCTTCTTGCGAGACTCGGACGGATAGTCGGTGACGTACCACCCTTCGCCCTTCAGGATGAATGGGGCGGCCGAGAGGAGGCGACGCACTTCACCGCCGCAGACGTCGCACACCGTCAGCGCCGGCTCGGAGATCCGCTGGCGAACTTCGAAGGTACGTCTGCACTTGCGGCACTCATATTCGTAGGTAGGCATCTTCGTGAGGCTACATGGGGAGGATTGATCGTGTCAAGAAGACACGGGCTTTGGTTGGCCTTGTGTGTCCTTGGTCTGATGACGGCGGGATGCGCCAACGCCAAAGAGACGGCGCAGCGAGCCGAGGTACAGAAGCTCCAGGCGCGCGCGGCATACGACCGCGCACTCAGCTACCTCAACGACAGGCAGCCGGCGCCGGCGATGGCGGCGCTGCAGGAAGCGATCAACGTCAACCCATCCTCTCCGATCTACCGTGACACCCTCGGCGTGGTTCTGCTCGAGCTCGGGCGTCCCGACATGGCGTTCGACCACTTCAAGAAGGCGATCGAGCTCGACCCCATGTTCGCCGACGCCTACTTTCACCTGGGCACGGCCCTGGCAGAGGCGCGCCGGTGGGACGAGGCGGTCGCCAGCTACATGAAGGCGATCGAGCTCCCAACCCTGACGATTCCCGAGTCCGCGAACCAGAACCTCGGGCTCGCTCTCTACCACCTCAAGCGATACCGTGAAGCCGAGCAGACCCTGCGCTTCGCGATCAGCCTCGATCCCAAGATGCAGACCGCTTACTACAACCTCGGTCTCGTCTTCGTCGCCGAGAACCGGAAGGACGAGGCGAAGGCGGCCTTCCGGCAAGCGCGTCAGCTCGGTCCTGACTCGCCAGTGGGCCAGGCCGCGCTCGACCGACTCAAGGCCCTGGGCGAAGATGGCTAAGTGGCTGTTTTTCAAGAATATTATTTTCTTGACGTTGAGGCGCGCTGTACGGTAAAAGTTGCGCGGTGTGCAGGTGTTTACCTCGTGCACCGATCCCAACGTGAGAACCCGTTCGAAAGATCAGGGCAGTGCGGCCCACGTCTTAGGGGAGGCTCCGATGAGTAGACTCCTCGCTCCCGCGCTCCTCGCTCTCATGATCCTGCCGAGTCTGGTCACCCCTGCGCTCGCTCAGGCGCCGGCACCGAAGGTCACGATCACCGGACTCTTCGACCAGGTCACGGCAGGAGGCAGGAACTTCTACGACGGCAATTTTTCCCGGGACGGCGATCGAGAGTGGTACGCCCGGACGCGGTTCCGCCCGGACATCCAGTTCGCGGTCGGGCGGACCAAGGCCGTGCTCGGTCTCGAGATCGACATCATGTACGGCCAGGCCGGCGCCAGTGATGGCGGGTTCCCCGGGAATAACAGCGGCTCAGGCGGGGGCAACGCCGCAGTCGGTGGAGGGCCCGGCGGTACCAAGGCCAACACCAACGGCGCGTTCGATCTGAACACCGACGTGGGCGGCATGATCGAGATCAAGTGGATGTATACGGAGTTCGACCTGACCGGGAAGGACAGCCTCTTGCCGTTCATCCCGGTCCAGACGGTGGCTCGGGCCGGCGCCCAGCCGTTCGCCAGCCTCTCCAACTACAAGATCGCGGCGTACTCGAACGGCGACTTTGCGGGTGTGTCGGCGGTAACGACGTTCGACCCGAGCGTCAAGACCAATCTGGCGTACATCATCGTCGAGGACCAGCTCGCGGGCAGTAACCGCGGGATCCCGAACCAACGGTTTACTCGCGGCGAGGACTGGGCCGTGATCTTCAGCCCCGAGGTCACGCCGTTCAAGGGTCTCGACATCAAGCCGCTCTACTCGTACTTCCACGCCGACGGCGTGACGAGCTCCAGCGCCCGCCGCAACCTGCAAAATATCCGCACCGTCGGCCAGACCACGAATGGTCCTGGGGCCTATTGCAACACTAGCGCGCTGACCCCCTCAGTCACCGGCTTCACGCCGGCCACCACGAACGCTGCTGGCGCCCTCGTTTCCACCCCTGGCGCCTGCGCGAACGCGGGTGACCCGACGTACCACGACGATCGCCACACCGTCGGGCTCGACGCTCGCTGGCGCTCGGGCCCCTTCGGCTTTGACCCCACTGTCTACTACCAGTGGGGCACGCACACGAGCCAGGCGCAGAAGACAAACGGTACGATCGGCCGGGTCGACGCAGATATGAGCGCCTGGTTCTTTGACGCAGTCGGCAGCTTCCAGCTGGGTCCGCTTCTCCTCGAAGCTCGGGGGATCTACACGACGGGCAACGAGGCTCGGGACAACCTGGCGAAGAGCATCCGCTACTACCAGCCCCTCGACGCGGACGGAAGCTACTATACGGGTTGGGCGCAGATTCTGAGCACCGGTGTCGACTACTTCAACGGCGGGTTCCTCCCCTTTTCGAGATGGATCGGCTACGACCGTTATGGCCGCGCCTCGCTCGGCCTCAGGGCGACGTACAGCTTCACCCCCGCGTTCAGCGTGTATGGAATAGTGAGCCCGACGTGGACGGCCACGAAGGTCGACACGGACACCGGCGTCGTAGCCGCGAGCGCGACGGCGAACAATGGTAATGGGAGCCTCACGCGCACGACGGTTGTCGGGAGCAACCAGAGTTGGGTGAAGGGCGATTCCAACTACATCGGAACCGAGGCCAACCTCGGGCTCACGTGGCGGTTCGCCCCGAACACGGCATTCGATCTCGTGGGCGCGTGGTTGTTTGCCGGTGATGCGCTGAACACCGCCGAGCTTCTGAACGGCGTAACCGTGCGGCGCGAGGCGAATGACGGCTACCAGTTGGCCGCACGGGTGCGATTGGCCTTCTAGGTCCGCCATGACGAATTCGCGTCGAGCTTCTGTGGAGTTGTTGGTGATGTCGGTGTTGAAGTCTTGGTAGCGGTTCAGTCGCTGCTCACCACGCTTTTGAGGAGGCGGTAATGAGGAGAGTCCTTTTCGCCGCAGTATTCGCCTTCGTCATCGTCGCGATGCTGGCTCCGCCTGTGCTCGCGCAGGCGCCGGCGCCGAAGGTGACGATCACCGGGCTGTTCGACCAGGTCACGTCGGGAGGCCGGAACTTCTATGACGGCAACTACTCCCGCGACGGTGATCGCGAATGGGTTGCCCGGACTCGCTTCCGCCCGGACATCGAGTTCGCAGTCGGGCGGACCAAGGCCGTGCTCGGCATCGAGATCGACATCCAGTACGGCCAGACCGGGGCCAACGACAGCGGGTTCCCGGGCAACAACAGCGGCAACGCCGGAGGCAACGGCTCGATCGGAGGCGGGCCCGCGGGCGGCAAGTTCGGCACCAACGGCAACTTCGACATCAACACCGACGTGGGCGGCATGTTCGAGATCAAGTGGATGTACACGGAGTTCGACCTGACCGGCAAGGACAGCATCCTGCCGTTCATTCCGGTCCTGACGGTGGCCCGTGCCGGCGGGCAGCCCTTCGGCACCATCGCCAACTACAAGCAGTCCGCGTACGCCAGCGGTGACTTCGGGGGCGTGGACCTTTACACCACGGTTACCCCGGATATCAAGAACCACCTGGCGTGGGTCATCTCCGAGGACCAGCTCGCGGGTAGTAACCGCGGGATCCCAAACCAAAGGTTTACGCGCGGCGAAGACTGGGCCCTCATCGTGAGCCCGGAGATCACGCCGTTCAAGGGGCTCGACCTCAAGCCCCTGTTTTCGTATTTCCACGCCGATGGAGTAACGAACCGGGCCTCCCGGAACAACACGACTAACTTCATGACCGTCGGCGGCGCCATGAACGGCGCCGGGGCCTACTGCAATACGAACACCCTGGCCCCCACAGTGACCGGCTTCGCGCCTGCGACCACGAACGCCGCCGGCGCCCTCGTCTCCACCCCTGGCGCCTGCGCGAACGCGGGTGACCCGACGTACCATGAGAATCGCTACACGGTCGGTCTCGATGCGCGGTGGCGCTTGGGCCCCTTCGGTCTCGATCCCACGGTGTACTACCAGTGGGGCTCCTACACGACCCAGGCGCTCTCGACGAACGGGTCCGGTATCGGCCGGGCCGATGGCGACGCGATGGCTTGGCTCGTCGACATCATCGGAAGCTTTCAGGTGGGTCCGTTGCTCGTCGAGCTCCGCGGTACGTACAGCCCTGGCAACAAGGCCCATGACAACCTGTCCCTCAGCAAGCGCTACTTCGAGCCGCTTGACTTGGACTCTGGCTGGTACACCGGCTGGGGCGCGATCCTCGCCGGTGGCATCGATTACTTCAACGGCGGCGGTGGGCCGAGCAACAGCATGGCCACCAATATCGGGTACGACAGGTACGGCACCGCCCGGGCGGCCGCTCGTGTGACGTACAACGTCACGCCCGCGCTCGCTGTCTACTTCGTCGTAACTCCGACATTTTCGGCGGAGAAGGTCGACACGAACTCGACCGTGGTCCTCGCTGCCCAACAGACGTACACGAACCGCACGACCCCTGCCGGTGCGCCCGCGCAGACGGGCTTCTTGAAGGGTGATTCCCGCTACATCGGTACCGAGCTCAACGTCGGGACCACGTGGCGGTTCGCCCCGAACACCGCCTTGGACCTTCAGGGCGCTTATCTCTCAGCGGGGAGTGCGCTCAACACCGGCGAGTTCTTGAACGGCTCGCTCGTGCAGCGTGACGCGAACGACGCCTACACCTTGGCCGCACGTGTGAGGCTGGCCTTCTAGGCCAAACCGTCGGTCAGCATGGTCACGACGGGGCATGGGTGGTTGGATCGCCCATGCCCCGTTTCAATCTGCCCATTCCTTGACTCTCCCTACCCCCTGGGCTAGCCTCGGGCTGATGCTGGCGTCAGTACCCGCATGAGCCCTGTGGCTCGCGTCGTCGCCCTCGCCCTGCTCGTCGCGCTCGCGGGCTCCGGGACGTCGGGAGCGCAGACCGCGGCGCCCAGCCTGGGCGTGCTCGTCGATCAAGTCGTGGCGCTCTTTCCGAAGGTCGACGGCGAGGTGATCGAAGTCCAGGGCGCCACCGTCACGCTCTCGCTCGGCAGTCGCGACGGCGTCCTCGCGGGGGTCGGGCTGGCTCTCTATCGCCAGGGTCGAGAGCTCCGTCATCCAAAGACCGGCGAGGTCCTGGGCCGGACCGAGCAGTCGGTCGGCCGGGTCACCATCCAACAAGTTTTCGAGGCCTACTCGATCGGCACGGCGAGCCAGGGCAGCGACGTGCAGGCGGGTGATCGGGCCCGGGTCTCGGCGGGAAAGATCAAGCTGAGTCTGGTGCCGATCGTCGAGGGTGGCGTGAGGGAAGGGCTGGCGGACGCCGCCGTCCACGAACTGGTCGAGGCTCTGAATCGCACCGGCCGCTTCCAGATCGGCGCGGGCGACGCGATCAGCGTCTGGCTCAACCAGCAGGGCGCCAAGCGTGACGACGTGCTCGCCGGCAAGGGGCTCGATTCGATCGCCGAGCGCTTCAAGGTCGAGCATCTGCTATTCGTCGCGTTCTCGCGCGTCCAGGGCAAGCCGTACATGGACGTCCGGTTGTTCAGCTTCCCCGGCCCGAGCTCCCGCTTGACCACGGCGCTCTTCGTGCCGCCGTCGATCAAGCCGGCGGCCAAGGGCGACTTTTCGGCGGCGGCCAGGCAGCGCGAGAGCCAGACCCCGAACCCACAGCGGTCGTTCCTCGCCCGGCTCCTCTTCGGGGATCTCGACGCCGGCACGTACTCGAGCGGCGAGGCCTCCATCACCCTGAAAGAAGCCGCGAAGTTTCCGTTCATCGTCGCCTCCATGGACGTGGCCGTGGGGTCCAAGGACAAAACCGTGCGGATGGTCATCACGGACGGCGAGCGTGTCTATCTCTACCGGATCACACCGGAGCGCGTCCTCGAGCCCGAATGGACGTATCGCGGCGACACCCGTGGGCGCGTCTTCAGCGTCCAGCTCGCGGAGCTGACCGACGACGGCGCCATCCACGTCGTGGTGAACCGCTACAGCCCGATTCAGGCGATCCTGGTCAATTCCCTGATCCTGACGACCAAGGACCAGAAGCCGGTCGTGGCCATCGAGGACGTGTCGGATATCCTGCTGGCCGTCGACCCGGGCGGCGACGGCGTCAAGAAAGTGCTGTGGGCGCAGCCGTTCGCCCAGAAGGGCTTCTTCAAGCAGGGCGACGCCGTGCGCATGAGCCTCCGGAACGGCCGTCTGGTGACGGACGGGCGGGCGCGGGTCCCCAGCACCTTCCGCGCAACCGGCGCGACCTATTCCAACATCGCGGGTAAGGGCACGCGGGCCCTGGCCTACATCGACGAGTACAGCCGCCTGCGGATCGCGATCGACACCGAAGACGCGTTCCGGTCCTCGACGCAGGTCGGCGGCGGCATGGCCAAGCTCGGCGTGGAAACGCAGATCGAGAGGGGCGGCCGGACCTACCTCTACACCCCTGAGCCGATGCCGCTCTCGGTGGATCTCGATGGTGACGGGATCGAGGAGATCGTCGTGCCCCAGAATCAGTTCCCGGGTCGGCTGGCGGTGGTCTTCAAGGGGCCTGCCGGCTACCGCTTCCAGACGGTCAACTCGGGCTTCGAGGGCACCGTGATGGCGCTCGGGGCTATCCCGGGAGACGGGACTCCAGCGCTTGTCGCCGCCGTCGTCCGCTTCACGAACTTTCGGGGCACCGAAGGCGAGACCCAGATCATCATGACGACCGCGGAGTGACTCCGGCACGCGTCCGCCCGTCGTCCTGATTCTGTCGAACTTCCCCGGATGATCCGTTGCTATCAGACCGCGGTTCCGAAGGCCCTGACCGCATTCGGCCGACGCCAGACGTGGTCGTGAAGATCGACACCGCGCCGCCTCGCGGGATGAAGGACCTGCTACCCCCCGAGGTGGAGCTTCGGGACCGCGCGTCGGCCGCGATCCTGGCCACGTACAAACGGTACGGCTTTCGACGGGTCGAGACGCCGGCGCTCGAGAACCTTCGGCTCCTGGTGGGCAGTGGCGGGGGCGAGAACGAGAAACTGATATACAAGATCCTGAAGCGTGGCGCGAAGCTCGACACCGCGACGACGCAGCGTGAAGACGACCTCGCCGATCTCGGGCTGCGCTTCGATCTCACGGTGCCGCTCGCGCGGTACTACGCGCACAATCGAGCCACGCTGCCCGACCCGTTCAAGGCGATCCAGATCGGTCCGGTGTGGCGGGCCGAGCGACCCCAGAAGGGCCGCTTTCGGCAGTTCACCCAGTGCGACATCGATATCCTCGGCGTGGCCTCCGAGATCGCGGAGATCGAGCTCATCCTCGCGACCTCCGAGGCCCTGGCCGAGCTCGGCCTCGAGCGGTCGCGGATCCGCGTGAACGATCGACGGGTCCTGGCGGCGATGGCCACCCACTGCGGCGTCGAGCCGGCTCGCCACGGCGAGTTCTTCATCACGCTCGACAAGCTGGACAAGATCGGACGGGAGGGGGTCGAGCGCGAGCTGCGCGAGGCCGGCTACGACGAGGGCGCCATCTCGAAGCTCTTCGTCCTTTTCCTGCCGCTGGACGATGGGTCGCCCGACGCCACGCTGGAGCGGCTGGCGCGGACCGTCCCCGCGACCGAAGAGGCCGTCGAGGGCCTCCGTACGATCGCGCGGGCGGTCGCACGGGAGGCCGGGGATCGCTCGACCCTGGTCTTCGACCCGAGCCTGGTCCGCGGGATGGGCTACTACACCGGCCCTATCTTCGAGGCCATCTACGGCGGGTCCACGTCGGCGATCGCCGGCGGCGGCCGGTACGACCGGATGGTCGGCCGCCTGCTCGGCCACGACGTCCCGGCGTGCGGCTTCTCGATCGGGTTCGAGCGGGTCGTCTCGATTCTGGAAGAGCGGAACGGGAGCGCCGGATCCGAGCGTGAGAGAATCGTGTTCCTCTTCGACCGCGACGATCCGCTGACCGACGTGGTCGCGGCCGCTGGTCGGCTGCGCAGTCGAGACGGCGTCGTGTCGTTGACGCTCAAGCGGAAGAGCCTCGCGAAGCAGCTCGACGATCTGGCGGGCGAGGGGTTCGGCTCGTACGCCGTGTTTCGGGCGGGCCCGCAGGCGTCCGAGGTCAAGCCGCTCGCTCGGCGCACCTCGGGTGGGGGCGGCGCCGATGCATAGCCTGCGCACCCATACGTGTGGCGAGCTGCGCCGCGAGCACGCCGGGCTCACCGTCCGGCTCTCGGGCTGGATTCACCGCAGGCGCGATCACGGAAACCTGTTGTTCATCGACCTCCGGGACCACTACGGGATCACCCAGTGCGTGCTCGACAGCTCGAGCCCGCTGTTCAAGGCCGCTGAGGCGCTGCGGCTCGAGAGCGTGATCACGGTCGCCGGGAAGGTCGTCCCGCGAGCGCCGGCGGCGGTCAACCCGCGGCTGCCGACGGGCGAGATCGAGCTGGTGGTCGACGAGCTGACCCTGCAGTCCGCGGCGGAGTCGCTGCCGCTGCAGGTCAACAGCGATGCCGAGTTCCCCGAGGAGACGCGGTTGCGGTACCGTTTCCTCGACCTCCGGCGCGAGAAGCCGCACCGGAACATCGTGCTCCGGAGCCGCGTCATCGCATCGATCCGCCGGCGGATGATCGAGGCGGGCTTCACGGAATTCCAGACGCCGATCCTGACGTCGAGCTCGCCGGAGGGCGCCCGGGACTATCTCGTGCCGAGCCGGGTGCACCCCGGAAAGTTCTACGCGCTGCCGCAGGCCCCTCAGCAGTTCAAGCAGCTACTGATGACCGCCGGGTTCGACCGCTATTTCCAGATCGCGCCCTGCTTCCGTGACGAGGACGGCCGCGCCGACCGATCCCCGGGTGAGTTCTACCAGCTCGACTTCGAGATGTCCTTCGTCACCCAGGAGGATGTCTTCGCCGCGATCGAGCCAGTGCTGCACGGCGTGTTCGAGGAGTTCGCCGGCGGGGCCGCGGTGACGCCGGCGCCGTTTCCGCGCATCCCGTTCGACGAGGCGATGGCGAAGTACGGGACCGACAAGCCCGACCTCCGCAACCCGATCCGGATCGCCGACGTCACCGACGTTTTCCAGGACTCGGGATTCTCGGCGTTCGCGAGAGCGATCGCGGACGGCGCGGTCGTGCGAGCGGTGCCGGCGCCCGGGGCCGGGGCGCAGCCGCGGAGCTTCTTCGACAAGCTCGGGCAATGGGCGCGCGAGCAGGGCGCGCCGGGACTCGCGTACGTCGTCCTGGCCGACGGCGGGGCGAAGGGGCCGATCGCGAAGTTCGTCGACGCGGACCGGCTCGCCCGGCTGGTCGCGGCGACCGGTGCCCACGAGGGCGACGCGCTCTTCTTCGTGTGCGACCGGAAGCCGGCGGCCGAGAAGCTCGCCGGTCGCGTCCGGTCGCGACTCGGGGAGGACCTCGAGATCGTCGAGCGCAACGCGTTCCGGTTCTGCTGGATCACGGACTTTCCGATGTTCGAGCTGAGCGAGGACACCAAGAAGATCGAGTTCAGCCACAATCCGTTCTCGATGCCCCAGGGAGGGCTCGAGGCGCTGGAGGGGTCAGACCCGCTGACGATCAAGGCGTATCAGTACGACATCGTCTGCAACGGCGTCGAGCTCTCGAGCGGCGCGATTCGCAACCACCGCCCGGATATCATGTACAAGGCGTTCGCGATCGCCGGGTACAGCCGGGAGGAGGTCGAGGCCCGGTTCGGGGGGATGCTCAACGCCTTCAAGTACGGCGCGCCGCCCCACGGCGGCTCGGCGCCCGGTATCGACCGCATCGTGATGCTCCTCGCCGGCGAGACGAACATTCGCGAGGTCATCGCGTTTCCGATGAACCAGCAGGCCCAGGATCTGCTGATGGGGGCCCCGGGGCCCGTGCCGCCGGAGCGGCTGAAGGAACTGCATCTCAAGCTCGATTTGCCGAGTGTAGACTCGGGGAGGAACCCTCGGAGTTGAACGAAACCGCAGCGATCACCCGCCGGATCTCGCTCGCCCCCGACCTCGATCTGCTCCCGCTCCTCGGGCGCAACGACGATCACCTCCGCACGTTGGAGACGGAGCTCGACATCCGCATCGTCGCCCGTGGCCACGACATCATGCTGAAGGGTGACGAGCGTCAAGTGAAGAAGGCCGAGCGCGCGCTGGTCCAGCTCGCGGAGCTCGTGCGGGGCGGGACCTCGCTGCGGGCCGGCGAGGTCCGGGCCGCGCTCCGGATGCTCTCGGACGACGACCAGGCCGATCTCAAGACGGTGTTCGCCGACGCGATCGCGGTGCCGTCGCGCAAGAAGTGGGTCGCGCCGAAGTCGGTCAACCAGAAGCGGTACGTCGACGCGATCCGTGGTCACGACATGGTGTTCGGCATCGGCCCAGCCGGCACCGGCAAGTCGTTCCTCGCCGTCGCCATGGCCGTGTCCGCGCTCATGAAGCGCGAAGTCGCGCGGATCGTGCTGACGCGGCCGGCCGTCGAGGCGGGGGAGCGCTTGGGATTCCTTCCCGGCGACCTGTACGAGAAGGTCCACCCGTACCTGCGGCCGCTCTACGACGCCCTCTACGACATGCTCGAGACGGAGAAGGTGACGAACCTCATGGAGAAGGGAGCGATCGAGATCGCGCCGCTGGCGTACATGCGTGGCCGCACGATGAACGACTCGTTCATCATCCTCGACGAGGCGCAGAACAGCACCGCAGAGCAGATGAAGATGTTCCTCACTCGCCTCGGCTTCAACTCGAAGATGGTCATCACCGGCGACGTGACCCAGGTGGACCTCCCGGCCTCGCGCGGCTCGGGGCTCATCGAGGTACAGTCGGTGCTCCAGGGCGTCCCGGGGATCCGCTTCGTCTTTTTCGACGACGGTGACGTGGTCCGGCACCAGCTCGTGTCCGCGATCGTCCGCGCCTACGACGCCCACGACGCCCGCAAGGGGGATCGCGGGTCCACGCCCGCACCTTCCTGATGGCGGTGATGGTCGTCAATCGCCAGCGTCGGGCCACGGTGTCGCCGGCGCGGCTCGCCCGAGTCGCCGGGCGCGCCCTCGCTGCGCTCGGCCGTGCCCTGGGCGACGTCGACGTGCTCGTCGTGGACGATGCGGTGATCAAGCGGCTCAACGGACGTCACCGGGGCGTCGGGCGACGCACGGACGTCCTGGCGTTCCCGCTGCAGGCG
Organism: Candidatus Rokuibacteriota bacterium; assembly: GCA_003220535.1. Lineage (GTDB taxonomy): Bacteria > Methylomirabilota > Methylomirabilia > Rokubacteriales > CSP1-6 > AR31. Next base: position 7,590 of record QHSU01000058.1, on the reverse strand, counting down.
CCGGGCATTCCGAGCCCACTCGTCGGCCAGATCGTGATCTCGGCGGAGACCGCGAGGCGCCAGGCGCGCCGCCTGAAGGTCCCGCTCGCGACCGAGCTGGACCTGCTCGTCACGCACGGCGTGCTCCACCTGGTCGGCTACGACGATCGCGATCCCGTCGAAGCGCGGCTGATGCACGAGCGTGAGCGGGAGATCCTCACCGCCGGGCGTCGCCAGCCGCCCGCGCGACTCTGGCAGGGGCTCCTGGACACGGCGGCCCCCGCGGGCGCGTCTGTCTCAGGCCACCCTCGGTCCACGTCGGGCTCACGGGCCCCGCAATGATCAGCCGGGCGGGCTTCGTATCGCTCATCGGCCGTCCGAACGCGGGGAAATCGACGCTCTTGAACCGCCTCGTCGGCGAGAAGCTCTCGATCGTATCCCCTCGGCCGCAGACGACCCGGAACCGCATCACCGGCATCAAGAATCTCCAGGGCGTGCAGGTCGTCTTCGTCGACACGCCCGGGCTGCACCCCGCCGCCGGCAAGCTCGGCGATTTCATGCTGAAAACGGCCCGGCGCGCCGTCGAGGACGTCGACCTGGTGTGTCTCGTGGTCGACGCGTCGGCGGCGGACAGTCCGGACCGGATCGTGCTCGACCCGCTGCGAGGGTATTCGGGGCCGGTCTTCTGCGTTCTCAACAAGACCGACCGCGTGCGTCCCAAGAGTCGGATGCTGCCGCTCATCGAGACGTGGCGTCGGAGCCACCCGTTCACCGAGATCGTGCCGATCTCGGCCACCGAAGGGACCTATTGCGACCGGCTCATGGCGTTGATCGTCGAGAAGCTGCCGGAGCATCCGCCGTTCTTCCCGGCGGATGCGACGAGCGACCAGCCCGAGACCTTCTACGTCGCCGAGATGATCCGCGAGAAGATCTTCTACCTCACCCGGGAGGAGGTGCCGTACGCGGTGGCGGTCCGGGTCGAGGAGCTCACGGAGCGTGAAAATCCCGCGTGCCTGTACGTCAGAGCGACGGTCTTCGTCGAGCAGGAGTCGCAGAAGGGAATCCTCATCGGCAAGGGCGGAGCCATGCTGAAGCAGATCGGCACGGCGGCTCGCCGTGACCTCGAATCGTTCTTCGGAATCAAGGTGTTCCTCCAGTCGAGAGTGGAAGTGCGCCGGCACTGGCGCCGGGACGAGCGGGCGCTCCGCGAGTTCGGGTTCCTGTTGACGTCCTGATGGCGCTCGGAAAGTCCGCCGGCGTCGTGATCGGGTCCTTTCCTCTCGGGGAGAGCGACCGGCTCGTCACCTTCTACTCGCGCGATTTCGGCAAGATCCGCGGCGTCGCGAAGGCGGCCCGGCGCATGCGCTCGCGGTTCGGGAGCGCGCTGGAGCTTTGCACGCTCGGTGAGCTCGTCTTCTTCGACGGCGGGCGCAGCGAGTTGGTCCGCATCGACCACTTCGACATCACCCGCCCCTTCGACCGCGTGCGCGAGGATCTGGAGCGGCTCGCGCAGGCGGCGTGGATCATCGAGTGCGTGGCGCGGTTGACCGCTGAGCGCGATCGGCACGTCGCCCTCTTCGCCCTGCTGGTCCGTAGCCTTCGAGCCCTCGAGAGCTCGCGTTCGCCGGCGCGGGTCGCGATCTGCTTCGGCGTGCGGAGCATCGAAGCGCTCGGCCACCGGCCGCGGCTCGACGCGTGTGTCGAGTGCGGTCGGGCCTATCCGTTCCCGCGCCCCGCGTTCGGCGCCGGCGGCCTGGTCTGTGAGGCATGCGCGCGCGCCGGCGAGGATGCTCTCCCGGTCTCACCCGCGACGATCGGCGCCCTCGAGCGTCTCCGCTCGCTCTCCTGGGAAGAGGCCCTCGCCTTGCCCCTCGGCAAGGTGGAGGCGGAGATCTCCGAGATCCTTGAGGCGCAAGTCTCGCGTATCATCGGCCACCCGACCCGCGCGACCAAGTTCCAGCGCGACCTCCGGCGGCTATTGCCGGTGGCGCCGGGGCGCGCATGAGCGTCGCCTGGCGAGCGGGAGACGCAGATGATGCGATGATGGTCATACGAGCCACCGGCGAGGCGAGTCGGATGAACATGGTTGGGCGAGCCGCAGCCACCGGCGAGGCGAGTCGATGAATATGGACGTCCTGGTGTCCCTCTCGAAGCGCCGGGGGTTCGTCTTCCAGTCGAGCGAGATCTACGGCGGCACGGGCTCGTGCTGGGACTACGGCCCCCTGGGCGTGGAGCTCAAGAACAATATCAAGCGGGTGTGGTGGCGCGACTTCGTGCAGGCCCGCGCGGACATGGTCGGCATCGACGCGTCCATCCTCATGCACCCCACCGTGTGGAAGGCGAGCGGCCATCTGGATCACTTCACGGACCCTATGGTCGACTGTCGGGAATGCAAGCACCGCTTCCGCGCCGACCATGTCGACGCCATGCCGTGGGTCCACTACTGTCCAGCCACCAAGGGCAACAAGTTCACCGTGCCGGCTGGCGAGCCCTGCAGCCATTGCGGTCAGCGCCGGACGCTGTGCCCGGAGTGTGGCAAGGGCGAGCTGACCCCGCCCCGTCAGTTCAATCTGATGTTCAAGACGTTCATGGGGCCCGTCGAAGAGGAGGCGGCGCTCACCTACCTCCGTCCCGAGACCGCCCAGGCGATGTTCGTCAACTTCGACAACGTGCTGCAGTCCATGCGGCTGAAGCTCCCGTTCGGCATCGCCCAGGCCGGCCGGTCCTTCCGCAACGAGATCACGCCTGGCAATTTCATCTTCCGCACGCGCGAGTTCGAGCAGATGGAAATCGAGTACTTCGTCAACCCGAACGATCGCGTGGAGGGACGGCCGGCCGACGAGTACTGGCACGACCGTTGGATCGACGACTGTATGACGTGGTTCCAGCGCTACGGCCTCCACGGCGAAAATCTGCGGCTGCGCGAGCACGACCGTGACGAGCTGGCGCACTATGCCAAGCGGACGGTCGACATCGAATACAAGTTCCCCATCGGCTGGAGCGAGCTGATGGGTATCGCCAACCGCACCGACTTCGACCTCAAGCAGCACGCGAAGTGGAGCGGCAAGTCGCTCACGTACTTCGACGACGAGCGCAAGGAGCACGTGGTCCCGTACGTCGTCGAACCCGCCGCCGGCGTGGACCGCGCGCTCCTCGCCTTCATGGTCGACGCCTATCGCGAGGAAGAGGTCCGCGGGGAAAAACGGGTGCTGCTCCGATTTCATCCGGAGCTGGCGCCGCTCAAGATCGCGGTGCTGCCCCTTCTCAAGAAGCGCGACGACATCGTTCGGGCCGCCCAGGCGATCCGCGGCGACCTCGCGAAGCACTGGCGCGTCGTCTACGACGATACGGCGGCCATCGGGCGGCTCTATCGCCGGCAGGACGAGGTCGGTACGCCCTACTGCGTCACCGTCGACGTCCAGACGGTCGGCGACAGCGAGCGCGGCGAGACGGGCGACCTCCGGGTGACGATCCGGGAGCGGGACTCGATGGAACAGATCCGCTTGCCCATCGTGGAGCTCACCCCGGTGTTCCGTGAGCTCCTCGACGGAGCGTCGTGGACTCAGGTCGCCGGGCGCTACCCGTCGGCCCGAAGCTAGGGCGTCTGGCCTTTGGGGGGTGGGACGATGGGTGAGCCCGGCGCCGGCACAGGCAATGGCGAGGGCGGTGGCGCCTGCATCGGCACTGGCGTCTGCGCCGCTGCCGGACTCGACGGCTGAGGCGGCGGCGCCACGGCCGCAGGTGCCGCTTGAGCCCTGGGCTGTCCCACGCCGTTGCACGTCACCCCTGATTCGGTGCCTTTGACGAAGGCCATCGGGACCGGGCGGAGGCACTCGCCCGCCGGATCCTCGTCGACGAGCATCGAGACGACCTGATCGGGGACGGGGAAGTCCTCCTTGGGGCTGTCGCCGAGGACCTTACCCATGTACGTGACCCAGATAGGCACCGCGACTCGAGAGCCTGTTTCGTCGCGTCCGAGACTGCGCGGCCGATCGTACCCGACCCACACGCCGGTGGCGAGCCGTGGCGTGAACCCGATGAACCACGCGTTCGAGTAGTCGTTGGTCGTGCCGGTCTTCGCGGCCACGGGACGCCCCAGAGCCTTCGCGGCCTGGCCGGTACCGCGCTCGACAACGCCGCGGAGCATGTGCGTGATCACGTACGCGGTCTCGGGCGCCAGCGCCTCGCGGCCTTCCGGCACGTGCTCCTCGAGGAGTTTCCCCTGGGCGTCGGTGACGTAGCGGATCGTCGCTGGCGGCATCCAGACACCCTGGTTGGCGAGCACACTGTAGGCCGACGTCAGTTCCAACAAGGAGAGGTCCGAGGTGCCGAGCGCGATGCTCAGGTTGACGTCGAGCGGGCTCGAGATGCCGAGGCGCCGAGCGACCTGCACCGTCTTGGCCAAGCCGATCCGCTCCTGGAGCTTGACGGTCACGACGTTCACGGATTCCTCGATGGCCTGCTGGAGCGTGGTGGACCCGCGGAACTTGCGATCGTAGTTCTCGGGCTTCCACGCCTGTCCGTTCTTTCCGCCGACGGCGTAGGAAACCGGAGAGTCCTCGATCTGCGAGGCGGGCGTGAACCCGGCCTCGAGCGCCGCGATATAGATGAAGGGCTTGAAGGCGGAGCCGGGCTGCCGCTTGGCCTGCACCGCCCGGTTGAACTCGCTCCGGAAGAAATCAGAGCCGCCGACCATCGCCTTCACGTAGCCGGTCTGCGGCTCCACCGTGACCACCGCCCCCTCGGGGGACTCGCCCGGCTTGGCTTGCGTCGAGCGCCCCTGGAGGGCCTTCAGCCCTTCGCGGAGTGACTGCTCGGCGGCGAGTTGCATCGTGGGGTTCAGCGTCGTGTAGACGTTGAGCCCTCCCTTGAGGACCAGGTCCGGGCCGTACTTCGCCTCGAGCGTTTGCTGGACGTAGTCTACGAAGTACTGGCCGGTCGTACGGCGCCGCTCCGGCGGGATCAGGCCGAGCTCGGTCTTCGCCAGACGCTTGGCCTCCTCGTCCTTGAGCGCGCCGAAGTCGACCATCCGACGGAGCACGACCTCGCGCCGCCGCTTCGCCGCCTCGGCGCGCTCGAACGGCGAGTAGTTCGAGGGCGCCCGCGGCAGGCCGGCGATCAAGGCCGATTCGCGTACGGTCAGCTCCGCGACCGACTTTCCAAAATACGTTCGCGCCGCTGCCTCGACGCCGTACGAGCCGTGACCGAAGTACACCTGATTCAGATACATCTCGAGGATCCGGTCCTTGGAGTAGCGGCGCTCCAGCTCCAGCGCCAGCACCGCCTCCTTGAGCTTCCGCTCGAGACTCTTGTCCGGGGTGAGGAAGAGAACCTTGGTGAGCTGCTGGGTGATGGTGCTGCCGCCCTCGACGAACCGCCCGCGGCGGTAGTTCTGGACGAGGGCTCGCGCCACGCCGATCGGATCGATGCCCCAGTGCGAATAGAAGCGGCGGTCCTCCGTCGCCAGGATCGCGTCGCGGAGCGATTGAGGAATCTGGGCCAGTGGCACCAGGATGCGCCGCTCCACGTGGAGCTCGGTGATCGGCTCGTCGTTGTCATCGTAGATCTTCGTCCCCTGAATGGGCTGCAGCGTCTCGAGCGCGGTGACTGAGGGGAGCGAGCGCGGGAGGATCGTGAACGCCCAGAGCGCGGCGAGGCCCACGGCCCCGGCGGCGAGCAACGTCATGGCGCCGACAGCGATGAGTGCGCGGCGAAGCCAGGGACGGCTCCTCAACCGACGCTTGGGGGAGGGGGCGGATCGGTCCTTCGGCGTGGCCATCCTGGCTATTATACGGCGGGCGTCCCGCCAGACCTCGCGGCGCCTTGCGCCTTCAGAATCGGTATGATACAACGCCGGTGGTTTGAGCCTCGTGGAGTTTCCCCCGGTCGACGAGCAGCTCCAGGTCATCCGGCGAGGTGCCGCCGAGATCATCGTCGAGGCCGAGCTCGCTCAGAAACTCGAGCGATCGTCGCGCGCCCGCACACCGCTGATCGTCAAGCTGGGACTCGATCCCACCGCCCCCGATCTTCACCTGGGTCACACGGTGGTCTTGAGAAAGCTACGGGACTTTCAGGACCTGGGTCACCTGGTCGTCGTGATCATCGGCGACTTTACCGGCTTGATCGGTGATCCGACCGGCCGCTCGGAGACGCGCAAGCCGCTCACCCGAGACGAGATTCGCGCGAACGCCGAGACGTACCGGGCCCAACTCGGGAAGGTCATCGACATGTCACGAACCCGCGTCGAGTTCAACTCGACGTGGCTCGCGCGGCTGACCTTCGAGAACGTCATCCGTGAGACGGCGAGCCTGACGGTGGCCCGGATGCTCCAGCGCGAGGACTTCGCCGCACGGTACGCCGCCGCGCGCCCGATCAGCCTCCATGAGTTTCTGTATCCGATCGCCCAGGCCTACGATTCGGTCGCGCTGACCGCCGATGTCGAGCTGGGTGGCACCGACCAGACCTTCAACCTCCTGGTCGGGCGGGACCTCCAGCGTTCCCACGGTCAGGAGCCGCAGATCGCGCTCACCGTGCCTCTGCTCGAGGGGCTCGACGGCGTGCAGAAGATGTCCAAGAGCTACGGGAACTACGTCGGGATCAACGAGAAGCCGGAGGACATGTTCGGCAAGCTCATGTCGGTGTCCGACGAGATGATGTGGCGCTACTTCGAGTTGCTCACGCGCGTCCCGGCGGCGGAGCTCGCCACCCTGCGGTCCGGGCATCCGATGGACGCCAAGAAACGCCTCGCCCACGCGATCACCGCGCAGTATCACGGCGACAGCGCGGCCTCGGAGGCGGAGCGGCACTTTGCGCGCGTTCACCAGCACCGCGATGTGCCCGGCGAGATCGAGGTGGCTCACGTGCCCGGTGACGGAGGCGCGCGACCGGACAGGGTCTTGCCGCCCAAGGGGGCTCCGTGGCCCGTCTGGCTCGTGCTCAAGGAAGCGGGGCTCGTGCCCTCGACGTCCGAGGCCCGACGAATGATTCAGCAGGGTGCGGTGGAGATCGATCGTCGACGGGTCACAAGTGCTGAGGAAACGCTGGCGCCGGGCCGAGGCTACCTGATCCAGGTGGGCAAGCGGCGTTTCAAACGTGTCCTCCTCGGAAGTGGTTAAGAACTTGACAACGCCTGGGTCGATCCGTATAGTCAGTCGTTGCCTCACGGGGTCGTGAGGTATTCAGACGTAAGCCCGGTCACCTTCCAAGCTGACCGTAGTGCTCTTTGAAAGCTGGATATGCTACTGGCTCACCGAAAAGGTGTGAGCACCATCCGTTCTATCGAGTACCTTGCGCTCGGCCGAGTGACTGCACGCTAGATCGCAGTAACACGTTCGAGCTTGAGGACCAGGTTCATCGCCTTACTTGGCGAGTTTGATCCTGGCTCAGAGCGAACGCTGGCGGCGTACTTAACACATGCAAGTCGCACGAGGATCATCGGGTTAGCAATAATTCGGCGGTCCTAGTGGCGTACGGGTGAGTAACACGTGGGTAACCTGCCCTTGAGACCGGGATACCCTCTCGAAAGGGAGGCTAATACTGGATACGTTCCCCGGAGCGCAAGACCTGGGGAGGAAAGGTGGCGAAAGCTGCCGCTCTTGGAGGGGCTCGCGG
>QHSU01000008.1 GCA_003220535.1 Candidatus Rokuibacteriota bacterium | reverse complement strand
GGATCTGACGCTTCGTCGGGCGCCGGGCCTGCTGATAGCGGCCATAGATCGCTTTGAGGTACTCCCATCTGGCGTGCGCAGTCACGATGTCACTCTCCTCGGGACCTCGCGGGGCCCCGTGCATAGTCACATCGCAAATGGCGCGACGATTTTCCCTCGGTAACATTTTAGACGGCGCGATACGCGTCCTTGACACTACGCTACCCGGCCGCCTACATTTCTGGCAGTCGCTCGCCGACAGGCCGCTGGTTGTGAAGCTCCTCGGCCTCAGCAGGGCGCGGTTGCCCAGCAACTCGGACTGAATGAGAGGAGGCCGTCCCATGGCGGCTCACCGGTTCACCCGTCGCGCCTTCCTGAAGACCGCTGCCGCCGCGGCGGGCCCGTTCGTCTGGACTCCGGCCCGCGCCCAGAGCTTCACCTGGAAGCGCTTCCAGGGTAAGGAACTCTTCCTCCTTCTGACCAAGCACCCGTTCATCGACGTGCTCGAGAAGCACATTCCAGAGTTCGAGTCGCTCTCCGGGATGAAGGTGAAGTGGGAGACGCTCCCGGAGATCCAGGCCCGGCAGAAGCTGACGGTCGAGATGACCGCGAACTCCGGTGGGATCGACTCGTTCTTCACGTCGCTCCACGTGGAGAAGAAGCGCTTCTGGAAAGCGGGCTGGTATCACCCGTTGAACAAGTTCCTTCAGGATGCGCCGCTCACCAGCCCGGACTTCGACTGGAACGACTTCACCGACGGCGCACGGGCCGGCGTGACCCAGCCTGACGGAAGCATCTCGGCGATGGCGGCCTTCATCGACGCCAACGTGCTTTTCTACCGGAAAGATCTGTTCGGCCCGAAGAGTCTGACGCCGCCGAAGACACTCGGGGATCTCGAACAGCTCGTGCCGAAGCTCCACGCCCCGCCCGCGACCTACGGCATCGTTCTCCGCGGGCTCAAGAACGCGAATGCCACGCAGTACCCGAGCATTCTGTTCCCGATGGGCGGCGCCTACCTCAAAGATGGGAAGGCCGTCCTCGACAGCAAGGAAGGCGTGGCCGCGCTCGACCTCTACACGCGACTGCTCCGCCAGTACGCGCCGCCCGGCGTCGTCAACTTCAACTGGTACGAGTGCTCGGCGGCGTTCATGCAGGGGCAAGTGGCCATCTACATGGACGGCGTCAACTTCGCGAGCCAGTTCGAGGACGCCGCCAAGTCCAAGGTGGTCGGCAAGGTCGGCTACGCGATGCTGCCCTCGGGTCCGGGCGGCCACGTCGCGCCGATCTACATCACGGGCATGGCCGTCTCTTCCCAGAGCCGCAGCAAGGAAGCCGCGTACCTCTTCGGCCAGTGGGCGACGAGCAAGCAGAACATGATCCGGGAGCTCATGGCGGGCGTCGGCGTGGGGCGGAGCTCGACCTGGGACAGCTCGGAGGTGAAGGCCAAGCCGAAGATGCCCGCCGATTGGTATCAGGCCTACCAGGCTTCGCTCAAGATCGGCCGGCAGGGGCTTCCGGAGATCGTCGGCGTCACCGAGTACCGCGACATCATCGGTGTCGCGATCCAGAAGGCGATCGAGGGGGCGCCGGCCGCCCAGGTCCTCGCTCAGGCGCAGAAGGACTTCCAGGACCTCCTCAACCGGACGGAGAACTAGCGCGCGAACCGCGACCCGCACCTTCTCCGGCCGGCTCGCGCGCTGGGCTCACCGGCGCGCGCGGTGGCTGTTTCCCGCCCCCGCCGTCCTCTTCGTCCTCGCGCTCATCGTCTACCCGATCGCCTACACGGGCTGGATGAGCTTGCAGGAATGGTTCGTCTCGAGCCTGACGCCGCCACGATTCATCGGCTCGGCCAACTATTCGAAGATCCTCTTCGGCGATCCGCGATTTCGCGAGGCCGTGGCGCGGACCGTCTACTTCACGGTGCTCGCCGTCGCGGCCGAGACGATCCTCGGCCTCGCGATGGCGCTCCTGTTCAACCGGGAGTTCTGGGGCCGGGGAGTGCTCCGCACGTTGGCCATCCTGCCGATGGTGGCGACGCCCACCGCCATCGGGCTGGTGTTCGTCATGATGTACCACCCGACGCTCGGCGTCGCGAACTACCTGCTGTCGGTCGTCGGCCTGTCGCCCTTCCGCTGGACCTATTCGAGCCAGACGGCCCTCTACGCGCTGGCCCTGGTGGACGTCTGGCAGTGGACGCCGTTGATCATGCTGATCGCGCTCGCCGGCCTGGCGAGCCTGCCCCGCGAGCCCTACGAGGCCGCGCACATCGACGGCGCGTCGACGCTCGCAGCGTTCTGGCACATCACGCTGCCGCTGCTCCGTCCCGCGCTCGTCGTGGCCGTTCTGTTTCGGGCCATCGACGCGCTGAAGACCTTCGACATCATCTTCATCATGACCCAGGGCGGGCCGGCGAATTCTTCCGAGACGGTCAACATCCTCCTCTTCAATCAGGCCTTCTCGTACTTCAACCTCGGCTACGCCTCGTCGATGGCCGTGGCCCTGTTCGCCGTGGTCCTGGGCGCGTCGCTGATCCTGATCAAGGTGCGGAGAACCGCGTCGTGGTGAGGCGAGGCGGCGTCCGCCGATGGCTGTCCACCGTCGGCTTCTACGGGCTCGCCGTAATGTTCATGCTGCCAACCGTGTTCGTCTTCTACTGGATGATCACGCTCTCCCTGAAGCCCCAGGTCGAGGCGACCGCCTATCCGCCCTCCTTCGTGCGCTTCAGCGTCTCGATGGCCGGCTACCGCGAGGTTTTCACCAAGTACCCGTTCCTGCTCTACACGTGGAACAGCCTGGTCGTCGCGGCGGGGTGCACGGCGCTCGGGCTCGCCGTCGGGCTTCCCGCTGCCTACTCGATCGCGCGCTGGCGCCAGCAGCGGCTGGCGCTCGCCATCCTCGTGGCGCGCATCATTCCCGGCATCGCCTATCTGATCCCGTGGTACATCTTCTTTCGCCGGCTCCGGATGGTGGACACCTACGGGGCGCTGATCCTCACGCACCTCATCGTCGGGCTGCCGATCATCATCTGGGTCATGATCTCGTTCTTCGAGGACGTGCCGGCCGATCTCGAGGACGCGGGGCTGATCGACGGCTGCTCGTACTTCGGCGTCTTCTGGCGCGTCGCGCTTCCGCTCGTCAAGCCCGGTATCGTCGCCACGGCGATCCTCTCCTTCGTGTTTTCCTGGAACAATTTTCTCTTCTCGGTGATCCTGGCGGGCCGTGAGACACGGACACTGCCCATCGCTGTGTACACCATGATCTCCTACGAGGAGATCAACTGGGGCACGCTGGCCGCCGCGGCGACCCTCATCACGCTGCCGGTGCTGCTCGTCGCCCTGGTGGCGCAGCGCCACATCGTCACCGGCTTGACGTTCGGTGCGGTCAAGCAATAGCTCGGTAGCGAGATCGCGGCTCAGTCTTTCGAGCTGACGCTACGCCTTCAGGCGCGGTAACAGCCGCACCGCGTTCTCGCGGTCGATTCTCGCCAGGTCGCTCGCGCTGAACCCGTACGCCGTGAGCCCCTTCACGTGATCCGCGGCGGTGCGGTACGGGAAGTCGGTGCCGAAGACGATCTGCGACACGGGGACGAGCTTCGTGAGCGATGCGAGTGCCATCGGGTGGGACGCCTGGGCGGTGTCGTAGTAGAACCGCTTGAGCTCGTGCTCGACACCGTTCGGCACGCGCGCCGCGAGGCTCTTGTCGATCAGCGGCAGGCGGACGAAGCGCTCGGTCAAGAACGGCATGGTTCCGCCGCCGTGAGAGAAGATGACCTTCATGTCCTGGCAGCGCGCGGCGGTGCCGCTGAACACCAGGCTGGCGATCGTGCGCGTGGTGTCGGTGCCCCACTCGATGATCGACTCCGGCACGCCCGGGATGAGGTTCGCGCAGCAGTTCGCCGTGGTGGGATGCGTGTACACCACCGCCTTGCGGCGGCTCAGCTCGTCCATCACCGTCGCGAACGCCGGATCGCCGAGCCATTTGTCGCCGTAGCTCGTCAGGAGGCCGATCCCATCCGTCTTGAGCGTGTCGAGCGCGTACGCGATTTCGTGAAGGGTGGCGTCGACGTAGGGCATGGGCATCACCGCGAACATGCCGAAGCGGCCCTTGGAGTCGGCGACCAGCTTCGCCGTGTACTCGTTGCACTCGCGCGCGACCTTGCGCGCGCCCGCGTCGTCGAGGAACCTCATGGCGGGCGTGGTGATCGAGGTCACCGCCGTGGCGACCCCGGCTTTGTCCATGTCGGCGATCGACTTCTCCGGGGTCCAGTCGCGCACCGGGCCCGGGATGTTACTCGCCGTGATCGCGGCGATGTACGGCGAAGGCGTGTGGTGGTGATGGACGTCGATTCTATGCGGCTGCGTTGTCGCCATCTGGGCCTCCGACTCGCCTCTGGGCAGGAGCACGGTCGACCCGAGGGCGGCGAGTCCGGTGAGAAACTCGCGTCTGACCATGAATCCCTCCGGTCCGGGCGTGCTGGTGGACGTCACGCGAATCCCAAGGAGTGGAATTGTATCAGCATGGTGGATTCGCGCCGTCAGGGACTCGTTTGGCGGGTTCGGAGGTACGGGTTGCCCTCGTGCCGAGCCCGGAAAGCCGTCCAGGCGTCGATGTCGCGCTCCTTGAACTCGCGCAGAAACTCCCAGCTCGTCGCTTTCAGAACCTGGTCGGGCAGGAACGTGTACCAGGCGATGCGCAGCCCGAGGGCGAAGTGCTCGACCAGGGTCAACGGCTTCGGCAGCTTACCCTGCATGACGGAGAGCGTACCAGTCACCGCGGCGCGCGCCTGCCGGACTTCCTCGACCGAATGCGGTGACTCGAACTGCACCCAATCGACGTTGCCGCGTGTCAGGTACGCGTTCAGCCTGTCCAGGAGCTCGCCGATGCCGCCGTTCGCGGCGTCGCGCGCGTAGCATTGGGCCATGATCACGAAGTCCGGATCGAGCTCATCGCGCGCGCGCACGGCCGCCTGATAGCGCTCCACGGCCGCATCACGAGACACTACCTCGATGCCGGCCGTTTGTGTGCCGCGCTTGCCCTCGACCGGTTGGTCGTCGATGCGAATGCCGGCCAGACCGGCGCGGATGCTCTCGTGGACGAGCCGGCGCACCGCGGATGGGCCACCGTGGCCGGTGTCGCCGTCGAGGATCACGGGAAAAGAGACTGCACGGGCGATGTAGCCGCCAAACTGAACGCACTCGGTGGCGGACAGGACGCCCGTGTCAGGGAGTGCGGTGTAGTTGCCACCAGTGATGCCGGTGCCCACGAACGCCGCTTCGCAGCCCGTGGCCTCCATGATCCTCGCGTGGAAGGCATTGGGCGTACCCAGCACGGCCAGCACCCGATCGTCGCGAGCCAGGAGCGACCGAAGTCTGGAGGACGGTCGCGGTGCGAGGCGATCAGGCACGGGCCGGCGCCGCGTCTACCGGCGCTGGTCTGAAGCGACGGTAGAATCGCAGCGCATTGTCCCAGAACAGCTTGCGCTTCGCGGGCTCCGGCAGATCCCAGGCCATCACCGTGTCCACCGATTTCGGGAACCAGCTTTCGCCGTGCGGGTAGTCCGACGCGTACATCAGGATATCTTCGCCCAGGAGCTGGATGACGGCCTTCGTCAGCTCGACGCCTTCGGACATCTCGATGGTCTGGAAGAAGCGACCGGAGGTGATGTAGTCGCTCGGCCTCTGCTTGAGCGGCGGCAAGGCTCGAGCGACGGACTGCGCGTGCTCGTCCAGGCGCTTGGCCCAGAACGGCAGCCACCCGTGGCCGGCCTCGAGCACTCCCAGCCGCAGATTCGGATAACGATCGAGCGCGCCCGCGCCGATGAGGGCGGCCATGTTGCGCATGCCGCACCAGGGGTGCGCAACCGAGCGCTGCAGCCACAAGTTCTCCCACGTGTCGAGCCCGCCGGGAGCGTAGGGCGGCATGACGGTGAACGTATGCAGCACGACCGAGAGATCGTGGTGCTGCGCGGCCGCCCAGTAGGGCTCCAGGTCCGGATGGTCGAGCGGCATGCCGTACGGTGCGTAGCAGAAGAGCGACAACGCCCACGGCTCCCGGGCGCACCGCTCGACCTCCGCCAGGCTGTCCCGCACGTTCCGGCCGGACACCAGGATGACGCCGCTCAGCCGGTCCGGATAGGCCGAGCAGTAGTCCGCCATCCAGCGATGGTAGGCGCGGTACAGCGCGAGCTCGATGGCCGTGTCCCCGGTCGTCCACGTCCCGAACCAGCCCGACGGCAGCAGGAGGTTGACGTCGACGCCCTCCAGGTCCATGTCGGCGATCCGCGCAGCCGGGTCGTGGTCGACCCGCGGATCGGGATCCCGGCCCTTGTGCGCGCCGCCGTAGCCACTCATGTACGCGTGGGGATCCGCGGGCTGGGGCGACGGGTCGCCCAGGCGCCGCTCATACTTGCGCTCGCCCTCGTGATACGTCACATGGCCGGTGCGCTTGGTGACACGGCGCTTGTCGCTCAGCGGCTCGAGCGCCGCGCGCTCGGCCGCGGCCAGATAGCGCTCGAGGATGTCCATGGTCGGGCCCACGTGCGTGTCCGCGTCGAAGATCCGCAATCCGTCTCGCGCCACAGCGTTGTTCCTCCCGGCAGCGGTCAGGGTAGCTCCACCGAACAATGGCGGTCAAGGAGACGCTCCTCTGCCGGGCGCGGCCGGGTGCCGCAGCAACTCGCCGACCGCGCGGTGGGCCTGGTCGATGGCCGCGTCGGTGTAGGCATATGCCGCCGCGTCCGAGTTGGCGATGGCGATACGGCCGAACGGCTGGCGCGCCGCCACGCACGGTAGCGCGCCGCCGTCGACCCAGAACGGGTCCCACAAAGAGTTGTACTGGTACGCATAGCCGTGCGGCCAGCGGTTCACGGTGAGAGCCAGGACGTCGCGCACCGGGTCGAAGCCGCTCGCTCCCAGCATGCGCGCGAGTTGCTCGCGCACGTTGCGCTCGAACGTCGCGAAGGACGTCGCGAACAGTTCGCGGCGGCCCGCTCGGTGCTGATCGCGCGCCGGCTGTCCGGGCAGGCACGGTGTGCGCATCATGTGGACCACGATCGGCTCTTCGGGCTTGCGTGCCGGTCGGTAGCTCCCCACGCGCACCGGTATGTCGAGGTCGACCGACGTGTGAAAGCTGCCCGGGCAGTGCGCCTGGCTGACGCGCAGCGCGTGGAAGCTGGTCCAATTCCGCAGCACGACGTTGGTGTAGACGATCGGGACCTTGGTCTCGTAGGCGAGTGCCTCGCGCTGGGCCTGCGGCAGCTCGGGACAGAGATACGGGATCACGCTGCTCCAGCAAGCCAGCACGCAGCTCTGAGCGCGCACGCGTTCCAGCTGCCCGCCGCGCGCATAGCCGACCTCGACCGCTGCCGCACCACCGACGTGCCGTACGCGCACGACCGTGCTGTTGAGGCGGAGGCGTGCCGGCCCGGGCTCGTCGAGCCGTGTGTAGTCGGCGCGCCCCATCGCCACCTCGTCGACACGGCGGCCGGGAACGGCGCGTGGGATCAGCCTCTGGACGAGCAAGCGCGCGAGGGTGGCGTTGCCGTCGGGGAAGTGCAAGAACGGCGAGCGCTGGCCGGGGCGCGCGTCCAGTCCCATGCCGGGTCCGACGGTCGAGCTCAGCTTCAAGCCCGCGAAACCCGGTAAGCCGAGGCCCCACGCGTCGAGCGCCGAGACCGCGTCGATGCCCAGGCCGTAGAGCGAGTGGGGACGCGCCTGGAAGAACGGCAGCACGTCGGGATGGCAGCCGGCGCTCGTCACCAGGAAGTCGGCGTAGCTCATCCGCGCCAGACCCGCCTTCTTCGAGCCGTCGTCGAGCCCTGGAAGGTAGTCGGTCGGTTCCCTGACGAGGCGCCCGATGTCGCGCCTGGCTACCTCAGACAGCGGGGCCTGGGCCAGGAACGCCGGCCACGGATCGGCCGCGCCTTTGCCGGACACCGCGCCACCCATCCCGCCCTGGCCGCCCGCGACTGGCGCGCGTAGCAGCCGGTCAGCACCGAACGTCTCGCGGTCGAAGAAGACGGCCGCACCCATGCCGAGCCTGGCGTAGAGGCCGCGGTCGAACATGTGTTCCCAGCGCGCGACGTCCACACCCAGCTCGGCCACGAGAGCGCTCGCGGCCGCGCTGTAGGGCGCCGGGCTATCGATGGCGAACGTGCCGCCGTAGCCGATCAGCGTGCGCCGGCCGACCTGGAACTCGTTGCGCCGCGCATGGCCGCCGAAGTCGTCGTGGTTGTCGAGGATGAGGATGCGCGCGGATGGGCCGGCGGCCTTGCGGAAGTACCAGGCCGCGGCCAGCCCGCTGATACCGGCGCCCACGACCACGAGATCGTAGCTCTCTCCGCTATCGGCGGCCGAGCGCGCGGTCTCCCAGAACATCCCGTCACGCAGCGCGTGGGCGACCTCGAACGAGCCGTCGGGACTGCCCCGCAGGCCCGTGAGCGCGGGGGGGTACGGCGCCGCTCCGAGCGGCGCCTCGGCGACACGCAGTCCGAGCGCTTCGCGCGGCGAGAGCAGCGCTCCACTGACGGTAAGCGCGACGCCGTTCAGGAAGTCGCGCCGTGTGATGGCGCGGTGCAGCCCGAGCTCTTTGCGGCGCACGCTCAATCGGCTGTTCGTCAGGGGGACAGCAGCCGGGCACCCGGAGCCGCGAACTCTCTTGGCCACACGACCACCCACTTGCCGTCCTGAACCTGCTTGATCTTCGTGAGGTCGTCCCCGTAGTTGTTCGGCCCATCGAAGTGGAGCTGACCGAGGACCGTATCCACGCGGTTCTTCCTGAGCCACTGCGCGAGCACCTTGTCGTCGAGGCTCTTGGTTGCGTTGACCGCCGCTTCGAGCACCTGCCACGCCGCGAACGAATTGGCCGGCTGCGTGTCCACGTACGGATAGGGAAGGTTGGCCTTGACCGCCCGCTCGTGGAAGAGGCTGACCAGACGGGCGGTCGTGGGGTTCGACGTGAAGGGCGGGTGCTCCTCGAACTGCGTGAAGGAGAGGGCGAGCTTTCCCTCTGGCGCCACCGCAAGGGGGCCCGGGGCCGGGAACAGGTGGAAGTGCCGTCGGGGGGTGTAGTCGAGCCTCTTCAGCGCCTCGAGGATCTGGTTGCCGTCGAGGCCGAGAGCGCCGATCCACAGAAAGTCCGCGTTCGCGTCCTTGATACGCGCCGCAATGGGCCCGAAATCACGGGCGCCGAACTCGTACTCGAGGTAGAGGACGACCTTCAGTCCCCGCTGCGGCGCCACGTCTCGCGCCCCGGCGGACTGGTACTGCGCGGACGAAAATTTGCTCGTCACGATCGCGATCGTCTTCGGCGGATTCGCGGTCGTGGCCAGCGCATCGAAGACCATGCTCGGCGTGGTCCGATTGGGCTCGGGTCCCCACGCTGCGGTCGGAAAGTGCATCTCGTACTTCGCGAGGTACGGAATGCCGAACGTGTGATGAATGAGCATCTTCTGCGAGCGCTGGGCGACCGCCATGGCGGCGAGGATCGCGTTCGTCGCGTACGGGCCCATGAGCAAATCGACCCGGTCGACGGTGATCAGCCGCTCGTAGAGGCTCCGGGTCACCTCCGCCTTGGACTGATCGTCGAGAAGGACCCATTCCACGGGCCGGCCGAGCAGTCCGCTGCCCCGATTCATCTCGTCGATGTAGATCTCGCCGGCGATCTTGTGCAGGAGCGCCGTCGCGGCGAGCGGGCCGGTCAATGCGAGCGTCCCTCCGATCCGCACGGGCGGACCCGAGGGCGCGGCGGCGCTTGTGCCGGTGAGGCCGACGGTGAGGACGATCGCGATCGCGACCACGAGTCGACGATTCTTACTCATGACGACCTCCAGCCAGAGTCGCCTGGCCACGCAGCAACCTCAGCGCGCTCGAGACTTCCGCCTCAAGTACGCTTTCCATGGCCTCCAGTAATATTCCTCCCAGCCGCGGTTGATGCTCGCCGCGTGCGCATCCGGGACATTCACATGCGCCATCGAAATCCGCCCCCCACCCCGAATGCCTTCGCCCCGGTGGCCGCCGCGTGCCTCCGCGAACTCAGGTAGATGTCGAACAGCGTGTCGGGCGACACACGGAAGCTCACCGTGTGCTGCAGCGTCCTGGGCATCGCCCCTCCCTGGAGAGCCGTCTGATCTGGGCCGAACAGTGCGCGTCTTGAGACGACGAGTCAAGGCGCGTGCATCTCCGGCGTGAAGGCGGCAGCGATTCGGGGGTTCGTGTCTCTCCGCCACGGCTGCCGAATGTCTGTCCGATCTACCGGCGATATCGGATAGGTTGACTCTGACGCCCGTCATGACCGGGACAGACACGGGAGCGGGGCCGCAGTCCGGACGCACGCAGGGGACGCTCGCTTACCGGCTCATCCGGGCGATGATCCGCCTGCTTCTCTGGCTCTTCTACCGTCGGATTGACGTGGTCGGGCGCGAGCGGATCCCGCCGAGCGGCGGCGTGATCGTTGCCGCCAACCACCACAACTCCGTGGTCGACGCGATGCTGATCATCGCGACGGTGTCCCGCACGGTGACGGTGCTGGCCAACGCACCGCTCTTTCGCCACCCGCTCGTCGGTCCCCCTCTGCGCATGCTGGGCGCAGTGCCCGTCAACCGCCGCCTCGAGGCCGGCGACGACCCGCGAAAGAACGAGGCGATGTTCGCGGCCGCGATCGAGGCGCTGCGCGCGGGCGGCGTCATCCTGATCTTTCCCGAGGGGCGGACGCAGCCGCAGCCGATCCTGCTGCCGCTGCGGACGGGCGCCGCGCGTCTGGCCCTGGGCGCGGAGCGCGCCGCCGGCGGACCTTGCCCCGTGACGCTCCTGCCCGTCGGCATCGCCTTCCACGATCCCGGGACTTTTCGGTCGGCTTCGGTCCAGCTCACGATTGGCACGCCGATGGCGACGGCCGATCTCGCCGTCGCGCACCGTGAGCGACCCGAAGAGGCGGTCAGGGCGATCACCGCGAGACTGACGAAATCGATCGCCGCTCGGATCGTCGAGGCCGAGGACCACTACACGCTCGGGCTCCTCGCGGTGCTCGAGCGCGCGTGGTGGGAGGAGGCGGCGCGCCGCGGTGAGGCCGAGCCGGCGCCCGGCGAGGCCGCCGAGCAGGCGCTGGCGTGGAAGCAGCGGGTCATGCGGGCGGAGCGGTATCTCGCCGAGCGCGAGCCCGCGCGCGTGGCCGAGCTGCGGCGAAGGGTCGAGCGGTACCGGGTCCACCTCGACGAGGTCGGGATCACGAGCGAGCAGCTCGGCCAGCCGTACACCGCCCGCCTCGTGATGTCCTACGTCGTGACCAATGGGCTGTGGTTGGCGCTCGGCCTGCCCCTGGCGTGCTGGGGCATCGCGTGTCACGCCGTGCCCTACTGGATGACGGGACAGATCGTGCGACGGCTCGGGCGAACCCTCGAGGAGGAAGCAACGGACAAGATGGCGGTCGGGCTCGTGTTCTATCCGCTCCTCTGGGGCGTCGAGGGCTGGCTCGTCTGGCGGTTCGTTGGCCTCCCGGCGCTAGTACTGTTCGTGCTGCTGCTGGTGCCATCCGGCTTGCTGGCGCTCGTCTGGCGCGAGCGGCTCGGCCGCGTGGTCCGACAGGCCCGGGCGTTCTTCCTGTTCCTCGCCGACCGTGATCTTCACCGGCGGCTCCTCGCGGAGCGTCGCGCGCTCGTCGGAGAGCTGCGCGAGCTGGCCGATCGAGTGCCCCCGGAGGTGCTGGGGTCGCGTCACACCCGCGATGCCGAGTAGTCGCTGGTCTGCGCCTGGCGTCATTCTCGGCGCCCTCACAACGCTCAACGCGCTGAACTACCTGGACCGATACGTCGCGGCGGCGACGCTGCCCCTCATTCTGGCCGACCTGGCGATCTCGGACGCTCAGGGCGGTCTCCTCCAGTCGCTCTTCATCGTCGCGTATTCCCTGGCCTGCGCGCCGGCCGGCTGGCTCGGGGACGTCGGGAGCCGCCTGCGGCTGGTCGCAAGCGGGGTGTTCGTGTGGAGCCTCGCCACCGTGGCGTCGGGCCTGGCACCGACGTATGGCTGGTTGCTGCTGGCCCGCGCGGTCATCGGCGTCGGGGAGGCGAGCTACGCGGTCGTCACCCCGTCGCTGCTCTCGGATTGCTATCCGGCCGAACGGCGGGCGCGAGTGCTCGGCGTCTTCTACGCGGCGATCCCGATCGGCGCCGCCCTCGGCTACATCGTGGGTGGGGTCGTCGGCGAAGCCTACGGCTGGCGGGCCGCCTTTTTCATCGCGGGCGCGCCGGGCGCCGTCCTCGCCTTCCTGCTCCTGCGCCTCACGGAGCCGACGCGCGGCGCCCAGGACGTCGCGCGCGGTGCAGCCGTCCCACTCGGCTTCCGTCCGTCACTCCGCGCGCTAGCGAGCCGCCGGAGCTATGTCGTCAACACCGCGGCGCAGGTCATCTACACGTTCACCATGGGGGGCCTGGCGACGTGGATGCCGACGTACTTCGTGCGCGAGCGCGGCCTTCCACTGGGGAGCGCGTCCGCGACGTTCGGCCTGCTCCTGGTGGTCGCCGGTTTCGCCGGGACGCTGCTCGGCGGTCGCATCGCCACCGCGGTGGCGCGTCGGCAGCCCGGCGCCGACTTCATCGTGTCGGGCTGGTCTCTGGCGGCGTCGATCGTGTTCACGCTCGTGGCGGTGCTGGCGCCCCAGCCGGCCGTGTTCTGGCCGGCCATGTTCGTCACGCTGCTCCTGATCTTCGTCAACGTCGGCCCCCTCAACGCGGCCATGGCGAACGTGCTGCCGGCCGAGCTGCGTGCGCGCGGGTTCGCGGTGACGACACTCCTGATGCATCTGCTCGGCGATGCCGCCTCGCCGTGGCTCATCGGCGTCGCGTCCGACCAGATCGGGCTCCGGGTCCCCGTCCTGGTCACGGGTTGTCTCCTGGCCGCGGCGGGCGTGGTGCTTCTCGTGGGCCGAGGAACGCTGGAAGCCGATCTCGTCGCGACGCGCGCGACGGCCTCGCCCCAAACGGAGGGAGTCCGATGAGCGACTCTCGGCGTCGACCGGACGCTAGCCGGGCTGGTCGGCGCCCCGCACTGATCTAGCGCGTCACTCTGCCCGCGGCACGACCTTGACCCATGCCTCGGGGCACGACTGCACGTTCGGGTAGTACCCCTTGGCGCTCTGGCAGTAGTACCAGTACGACTGCGGCGTTGTCGGTTGCTGTGCGGCGTATGCCGGCTCTTGCTCGACGATCACCGGCGCCGGCGCAGGGGCATAGACGGGGTAGGGATAAGGGTAATAGTACGGGTAGGGCGCCCCCCACCAGAAGGTGGGGCCGACAATGAATACGCGACCGTGGCCCCCATGATGAAAGCCGCGGCCCCCCCATTGATGGAAGCCGCCGCCGCCCCATGCCTCGCTCAACGATGGAACCGCCACCATCAGGATCAGCGTCGCCAAGACCAGCGCGACCCACACGCGTTTCTTCATGGCTCCCGACACTCCTTCCGGCGTGCGCGCCCTAACTATTGTATATCATAGCGCCGGCGGGCCTCTGGGTCGAGCACACGACCGCCCCTAGCGGGAGGGGCCGGGGGGTGGCGGAGGCGGCGCCCCAGTTGGCGGAGCGGGTGCCGTCCCAGCCGGCGGTGGGGGGGGAGGCGGGGACCCGGGCGGCGGCGGGGGCACCCCGGCTGGACGGCTCGTCGCCGGCGTACACCGGAAGACGTCGGCAAGAATCACCGACAGGTCGTCCGCCGCGAACGAGATCACGGCCGTGTTGCCTCCGGCTCGCACGATCTTCCGCCGCAGGTCCTTGACCGAATCGTCGCTAACCCGACCCATGCGAGCGCAGCCCGCGGCGATGGTCTGATCTGTCGAAAGTCGCACGTGGGCCATGGCGAACCTCTCCGGGTCCTGGCCCCATGCGCCAGAGGCAGCGACCAGCAACAGCAACGCGCTCAGCGCTATCAGCTTGGCAGTCATAGCGATGGCCTCCCGACCTGCTCATCTGACGTGACATTCGTCGGGATCGTTTCTCATGGTACACCCTGGCCAGCCCGCGGGCGCGTGACCACGCCGCGTAGCGCTCGAATGGCTCTCGAGAAGGTGCTACAGTGTCCCGCCCTCGTGGCGGCCGCTCAGATCCTTCCGGAATTATAGGCGGTCATGGCCGCCGCGGCCGGGGGGCAAAGGTTCTGAGACGGGATGAGAGTCATCTGCGCGTCGTGCCGTGTCGAGGGAAAGTCCGGCGGCCTGGGTGAGAAGGCGCCGTTCGGCGATCCCACGGAGACACATGGCTACTGTCCGCGCCACGCGGCGCTGCTGCTCTCATCGCTTCCGTCGATGTCATTCCCTGACGTCGAGCTGCTGATCGTGGTTCGCCGTCACGACCCCATGTTGTTCGAATACCTGCAGCGACGGCTGGACGATGTGCGCGGCGTGAAGGTGCTTCTCGAGCGCCGCGTGTCCGACCGGCGTCGCGAGGTTCACGCCCGGGCGCCCGACCGCCGCCGGCTACAGCGGCGCCTCCGGCTTGGTCAGGAGTCGTCCCTGGGCCACACGGTCGTGCGATTTCGACGAAAGTGACCCGGGCGGGTCCTACGGGTTCTCCTGCGAGATCAGATCGAAGGTCGCGACCGTGAGCTGATAGCTCTCGCCGTCAGCAATGGGGGGCAGAACGAAGAACGTACGAGCCCCGGGGACCGCGTTGCCGAAGACCGAGACGACGATCTCGCGAACGGCGCTCCCAGAGCTGTCGACCACCACCGCGCGCACGCGGACGTTGGTGACGCGCCAGCGCGAGTCATTGTAGAGGTAACCGTCCACGCCCGGGCGCATCCAGCCAGGGCGTCGCGTCCACTCGATCCGGAACGATTCGGGTGACGGACGGCCCGGTGCCTGGGCGTGGGCGCTCGGGCCGGCGACGAGGAGCATCGCCACCGCGAGCAGCAGAGCGCTTCGCCGCATGACGATGGGTCTAGAAGACTTCCGCCAGCTTCAGCGGCTTCGGCCGCTCGCGCCGGTGGCCGCGGCCGAAGTGCTCGGCGAGCCCCTGGCAGATGATGGGCAGCGCGATCGTGACGTCGGCGAAGCACATGACGTTGTCGCTGCCGTGCGCTTCCTTACCCCACGAAATGCACTCGGTGGCGAGCGTGGCGCCGCCGAGCCCACCGTAGACGGTGTTGTCGGTCGTGATCTGGATCGACGCTTTGTGCGGCGTGGCGTCCACGTTCCCGTGGCGGGTCCGGACACTCGTCGCCGTGATCTGCAGGAAGTCCTTCGGCACGCCGCCGCCCAGGAAGACCACCGAGGTCCCACGCTTGGAGATCATGGCGGTGTCCATGATGTCGGTCGCGATCCGGTAGTCCTTGAAGAAGTCGACCACCGGCGCCTGCTCCGCCTTGGGCGAGGTGCTGTAGCCCTCGCCGATCGGACCGTCGGGCAACCCGCAGCAGAACACCGGCACCTGGGCGCGCGCCGCGGTAGCGAGGATCGAATTCGGGAAGCCCTTCGCGCCGAGCCAGAGGCCGAGCTCGAAGAGCAGGCGCACCGTCGGGATCGTGGGCTTCCGCCAGGTCTCGGCCAGGTCGTCGAAGAACCGGCCCGTGATGACCGTCTCCATCTGATCGTACTTCTTGGAGGAGACGATGTGATCGTAGAAGCGGTAGTAGCCCTTGTCGGCGAGGGCCACGTCGTCCACGTGCTCGGGATCGACGCGGTAGACCCGCGTCTCGTCCATCTGGTCGAGGAGGTCCTCGGTGATGTTGGCCGAGGTGGACGCGAGCACGTCCACGTAGCCGCGCTCCACCAGCCAGGTGACGAGCGGCCACATGCCGGCGCTCGACATCGACGCCGCGTAGCCAAGGCAGATCAGGCTGTCGCCCTCGATCATCTTCTTCCAGACCTCGAAGGCCTCACCGAGCTTCCGCCCCTGGAAGGCGGATTTCTGCATCCTTCCGAGGAGACCGAGCACGCTGCCCCGTACGCCGTCTTCGGCCACGGTCATGGGTTCGCGGACGAGGTTCGGGTCGTCGAAACGAGCGTCGCGGGTCATGGTCGCTCCTATCGCTGAGGAAGCCAGGTGCGCGACTTGGCGTGCTCGTCGGCCCGCTCGGTCCGGAGATAGCGGTAGCGGCTTCCCCGCGCGACGAGCGCTTCCTGAACGCTGCCGCCGGGGAACTGGGCCAGAAGCCGGGGCACGACGAACGTCCGGTCGAAGAAGCGGCACGAGAACATATCGAAGTAAGCGCGTTCCTCTTGGGGGAACACGTGCAGGCTCACATGGCTCTCGGCGATCATCGTCATCGCGCTCAGCACCGGCTGCCCGACGGCGGTGTCGCGGATGACATAGGGCCGCATGATCGGCGTCATGCCGATCTCGGCCGGCAACCGGTCGAAGAGCTCGAAGAGAGTGTCGAGGCTCCGCGGGCCCTGGTAGGCGTCGATGTTGAGGAAGAGATGGGGCCCGAAGTCGTTCTCGACGTCCGGCTCGGAATCCTTCAGGTCCTGCCGCTCGACGGTCCGGACGCTCGTGATCGCGCACGGGAAGACCGCCTCGAGCAGCGCGCGGAGCTTGCCGGCGTCGAACTCGTCCGGCGCCACCAGATCGGCGAAGTACGTCTCGCGGAACGAGAAGGTGTGGAGCGTGAAGTGCCCGCCCGGCAGGAACACGAACGCGCTGATGCCGCAGTCCTCGGACACGACGCCGTTGTAGTACGGAAGCACGAAGGCCGGCATCGCCCGCCGCAGTCCGAGCTGCGCCGGCGCGTCCTCGAGGACCTCCTGGATCAGGTGAGCGTCGTCGAAGCGCGAGCGGAATCCCCGGAACCCGTCGATCGTGAAGTGGAGCATGCTCCTCCCCCTGGCGCGTCAGCGCCCGGCCCATCTTAACGCGGTTCGCGTCGTCCTTTGATACCGAAACGTCGAATCACGGCCGCGAGGAGCCCCGGCAGATGCCGCTGGAGGAAGACCGCGGTCTTCCCGAAGCCGGTGATCACCGCCTCCCGGCGCCGTCGTGCGACCGCGCGAACGATCTTCCGCGCGGCGGTCGGCGTCGACATGACGAGGCCCGCGGGAAGCGGCCTCGCCGGCGCCTTGTCGCGCCGGACTCCGCGGTTGTCGACCTGGCGAATCTCCGACTCGACGAAGCCTGGGCTGATCAACGTCAACGCGATGCCGTGGGGCGCCAGCTCGTAGCCCAGCGAGGCGGCGAGGCCGTGCACCGCGAACTTGCTCATCGCGTAGGCCGACGAGCCGGGAACGCCGACGTGGCCGCTGACGCTGCCGAGCAGGACGAGCCGGCCGCCGGTCTTCTTGAGGTCGTCGAGGGTCGCGTACACCGTGCGCAGGACGCCGAAGACGTTGGTCTCGAGCTGGCGGCGATAGTCGTCGAGCGAGAGGCTCTCGAGGGCGCCGACGACGCCGAAGCCGGCATTGGCGACGACCACGTCGAGCTTGCCGAACGCGGCCCGGGCGAGGGCGGCGGCGCGCTCGAGGTCGCCGTCCCGGGTGACGTCGCAGAGAATCGCCACGGCCCGGCGGCCGAGCGCTCGGATCTCCGCGGCGAGCGCCTCCAACCGGTCCAGGCGTCGCGCCGCCAGCGCCACGTCACCGCCCTCGCGGGCGAACTCACGGGCGAGCGCCGCTCCGATCCCCGACGAGGCGCCCGTGATGAAGACCGCGTTGTCGACAAATCGCTGCCGTCGACGTCGCACCGCCGGCGCTATGGATTCTGGAGGATGATGGCCTCTTCGGCAAAGGCGACCGCGGTCTTGGCCTTGCGGACCGAGTCGCCGTGGTCACGCTTCGTCTTGGCGTTCTCGTGGTGGGCCCTGGCCTCGGCCACGAGCTTCTTCGCCTCGTCGATCAGCTGCCTGGTCTCGGGGGTCACCTTGCCCGCTTCGGCCTTCTTGATCAGGTCCTCCGCCTGCTTGATCACGACCGGGCAGGTGTAGGCCCAGGACGCCGAGCCGGCGAGGACGAGAGCTGCGGACAGGACCAGGACGACGGCGGTTCTCATGCGTGCCTTCTCCTCTGCGGTCGGTGTGAGCCCGAGCTCCTTTTCCTCCAGGCCACCCGTCGGCATTCTAGCCCGATCCGGTGCGCCGTGAACCGAGCGATCCAGTTTTCCCGATGGTCGCCGCGTCGTGGTGTATCGCTGATGACGCCGCGCTCGTCCTCAAGTGCGGCGAGGAGGAAAGTGGTCGGGGTGAGAGGATTTGAACCTCCGGCCCCCTGCTCCCAAAGCAGGTGCGCTACCAGGCTGCGCCACACCCCGGCTGCATGACGTGTCGAGTCGATCTGTCGAGTCGATCCGAATCCGACTATATCATCCGGTGAGGAG
>QHSU01000092.1 GCA_003220535.1 Candidatus Rokuibacteriota bacterium | reverse complement strand
TCCTCGAGGTCGTCGGTGAAGCGGGTGAGCGACCCCGCGATGCCCACGGCGGCGACACACTCACCTTGCGCGTCGAAGAGGGGGGCCGCCACCGCCGCGAGGTCGGGCTGGCGCTCGCCACGGTTGATGGCGACGCCGGCGCGGCGGATCTCCTGAAGCTCGCGCCGGAGGTCGGCCGCCCCCACGATCGTCGTTGGAGTCAGGCGCCGCAGCCCCGCCTTGACGACCTGGGCGACGCGCTCGGGGTGCCAGGCGAGCATCACCTTGCCGCTGGCGGTCCCGTATGCGGGAGCGCGAGCGCCGGGTTCGACGTAAAAGCGTAGCGCCTCTTGCCCGTCCCTGATGTCCAGATACAGCACGTCAGTGCCACGAAGCACGACGAGCCCCGATGTCTGCCCCGTCACAGTGGTCAGCCACTTGAGCACCGGCCGCGCCGCCTCGACTAGCCCCGTTCGGCCGACTACCCTGGCGCCGAGCTCCCAGATACGGAGACCGAGGGTGTACCGCCGGGAGACGGAGTCGTGCCGGACGTAGCCGTGTTCTTCGAGGGTCTTGAGGACACGGAAGACGACGGTCTGGGATTCCTTGAGGCGTCGCGCCAATTCGGTGAGCGTGAGGCCACCGTCGACGGCCTCGAGCGCCTCGAGCGCTGCAAGACCCTTGACGAGCGTCAGGAGCGTATATCGCGTGTTGCGGCTCATCGCTGGGCGCCCCCTCCGCTGTTTTGCGGATATAGCAATGCGATTTCGCAAACGGTAAAGCAGGCGGCCTGGCCGTGTCAAGCGCGCGATCCGCAGGGAAGTGTTGAAGGCCCTGAAAGCGGTCAGGAACCTGGCGTGACGCCGGGAGCCCTTCGCCCAGCGTCGCGCGAGAGACCGTAGAGGATCAGCAGGATCGGGAGCAGGTACATGTGCGCGCCGCTCCACATGAGCCCACCGCCGAGCATCTGGTCGTCGATCGCGTTGATCCCGAGCGCCGCTGCCACGCTGACGTAATGCGGGTAGAACGCGCGCTCCGGCACGGCCAGCAGCATGCCGAGCGCCGTGCTCTGCGCGGTCGCAACGAGGAGATACAGGATCTGGAAGCCGGGGTGGGGCCCCGGCCGGAGCCGGGGCGCGGGCTGGATGATCGGCCACCAGAAGAGGAGCGCCGTCGCGAAGAACGTCGCATGCTCGACAGCGTGCACGAGCTCGTGCTCGACCGCTGCGTCATACAGAAATGGCAGATGCCAGATCCACACGGTGGTCACGTGGAGGAGACCTGCAACCGGCAAGAATGTGAGCGCCGATAGGACCGCGCGGAGCCGCGCGCGCCGCCGGAGCGGAGCCGCCAGCGGCCACCGGACACTGGGCGGCAAACCCCAGAGGACGAGCGGCAGCGGGTTGCCGAGCAGCAGGAGCGGCGCCGCCATCATCGTCAGCAGCAGATGCTGGCCCATGTGGGCCGAGAACCGCGCCGCGGCCAGGTCATCGAGGGGCGAGAGAAGCGCGGACGCAACCGTGGTGAGTCCGAGCGCGTAAAGAGCCAGGCGCCAGAGCGGCGGCGCGTGCCCGGCCGTGCGGAGCCGGCGCCAGCCGCACGCGTAGGCGGCGGCCAGACCGGCGAGGACGAGCGAGAGGACCGTCTTGACGGCTGCCTCAACCATGACCGGCATCAACCGAGGTGATGGGGCGAAAGGATCTCCCTGCGCTACTGACCGCCCGCCATTCTGGCGGCGAGCTGTCGCAGGTCGCGCACATCCACGTCGGACACGAGTGCGTAGCCGAGCTCGCGTGTCCGCCACATGATCACGTTGAAGCCGCGCTCGGCCGTTGTATAAGCCTCCACGGAGCCGATCCGCGTCAGCTCCCGCGTCGGCCACGCGAGGCCCTCGGCGCGAAAGACGAGGAGCGAGATCGGGTGGAGCCGGCGTGCATAGACGAACACCGCCGCCTTACGATCCCGGAAGTAGCCAACGGCGCCGCCCCTGAGCGGAAATTCGGCGTCGCCTTCGAACGCCACCACCGGCGCGAAATCCAGCCGTCCTTCGAACCACGGCTTCACCTGGTGGAAGCCGCCGCTCTCGATGTCGAGGGGATGCTGGCTGCTGAGCACGCGCAGGTGATCGTTCACGGCTTCGGCCACCAGGCTGGTCCGCTCGCTCGCCGCCCGGGAAGTCGCGCGCTCGTAATACAGGATGGGCGTGACCACCAGCACGACCGACGCCGCGGCGAGGGCCGGCACCAGCGCCGGCCGCCACCGGCTCCACCACGAGCGCTCGACGCCGCGCGCGGGCCACTCGGCAGCCAGGCGGCGTTTGAGGGCGAGCGACGCGGGATACTGGGGCAGGCGGTGCTCGAGCACCGACGTCAGCTCCTGCTCGACGGCCTCCGCGCGGCCGCAGTCGGCGCACGCGTCGAGGTGAGTCCGCACCTCGGCCTGAGCTGGCAACGGCAGGCGCCCCCGCTGATAGTCGAGCAGCCGTGGCCGCACGTCGTCGCAGGTCATCGCGCGTAGTCCTTCAGCTTCTCCCGGAGCGCCGCCCGGGCGCGGGCCAGCCGCGATTTCACCGTACCCACCGCACAGCCTACGACGTCGGCGACTTCGACTTCGGTCAGGCCTTCCAGATCCAGCAGGATCACAGTGCGCGCTTCCTCCGACAGCGTCATCAGCGCCGCCTCGATCTCCTCCGCCACCACCTTGCGCAGCCGATCGAGCTCGATATCGCCGAGCAGCCACGACTCGGTCGCCGCGCCTTGCGCATCCGCATCGACGGTGTCGAGGCCGCCCACCGTCGGGTTGTGGCGCTGGCGCCGGTACAGGCTGAGGAACGTGTTCCTCAAGATTCGAAACAGCCACGCCTTGAGATTGGTGCCCGGCGTGAACTGATGCTCGGCCCGGAGCGCGCGAGCATACGTCTCCTGCACGAGGTCCTCGGCGTCGGTCGCGTTGCCCGTGAGGTACCGCGCCAGGTTGTGGAGGGCGTCGACGTAGGCCAACGCCTCGTTCGCCACCGGGCTCAACGCTGGTCGGCTCCCCTTCGCCACGCCCCAACCATAGCACCGGGCGCGACGCTGCCCCTCACCCCTCCGCAACGCCCGATTCGTCGATTCGTTCCCATGGAACGCATTGCGCGGGCCGGCGTTGGCAGGGGCGAGAGAAAGGAGCTTGCGATGAAGGATTCCACATGGCGAACGGTGATCGTGGCAGGAGTGGTCGTGGCCGCGCTGACGGCCACGCACGTCGGCGCGGCGAGCTCGGCCGCCGTCGGCATCAAGGAGTTCAAGTTCACGCCGCCGATGCTGGCGGTTCCGGTGGGCACGACCGTCACGTGGATCAATCACGACAAGGATAGCCGTTAGTGAGATTGAAGTTAGGAAGGGCTTCGACGCGCCGCCCGCGCTGATCAAGCGGGAGCCCAAAGAGCCGCTCGCCGTCTCAAGGCTCCGGTTTGACTTGTCCCACTCGCTCTGACAGGATCGGCGCGAGATGCTGCGCTTTCTTCGCACTGTCACAGGTGCCGCCGCGTCCCCTCCACCGGGTGGTGGTCGCTG
This sequence comes from Candidatus Rokuibacteriota bacterium, assembly GCA_003220535.1. Lineage (GTDB taxonomy): Bacteria > Methylomirabilota > Methylomirabilia > Rokubacteriales > CSP1-6 > AR31. The sequence continues at coordinate 47,644 of QHSU01000092.1, read as the reverse complement.
ACCCATCGATTCGAGCAGGCCCTCATCGACGCCTGTCACATCCACGAGGGCCACGCACCCCAGAAGACCACGAGTTCTTCGGGAGGCTCATGATGATGCAACGTCGCGTTGCCGCCATTGTGGTAACAGCTCTTGTCTGCGCGGGCTCCGCGCTCGCCCAGGACAAACTTCCACCGCTCAGGACCGGCGTCGACGGCACCTTCGCCCCACACGCCATGCCCAAGCTGGGCGGCGGCGTCGAGGGCTTCCAGATCGACCTCTTCACCGAGGTGGCGCGCCGCATGAAGCGCGAGATCACGATCGACGCGGTGAGCTTCTCGACCCTGATCCCGGGCATGCAGTCCGGCCGCTACGACTTCATCGCCGCGCCGACGACGGTGACGAAGGAGCGGGCCGAGAACATGCTGTTCACCGCGGGCTATCTGTGGACCGCGTACCAGTTCGGCATCAGGAAGGGCTCGGAGCCCATCAAGGACTGGGCCGACCTCAAGGGCAAGTCGGTCTCCGTCAACAAGGGCACGCCCTACGAGACCTTGTCCAAGGCCAAGGGCGCCGAGCACGGCTTCACGGTGCAGGTCTACGACACCCAGCCCGACGCCACCCAGGCCGTTCTCTCGGGCCGCGCCTACGCGACGCTCGGTGGCAATACCACCATCGTGTACGCCGCGTCGAAGAACCCGCAGTTCGTGGCCGATCTCGAGCTCAAGGACACGCGCGCCCACTGGGCGGCGCCGGTGCCCAAGAACAATCCGAAGCTCCGCGCCGAGCTGCAGGATGCGCTCGACTGCATGAAGAAGGACGGCACGATCGCCAAGCTTTCCGAGAAGTGGTTCGGCCGCAAGCCGGCGGCTGACGCCCTCGAGGTGGTGATCACGCCGGGCTATGGCCCGCCGGGCATGCCGGGCTACGACCCGACGCCGCACGAGCTCAGGTGCAACTGACCTGAGCGAATGAGCCGCCCGATCGTCGACGCGCGCGGCATCCACAAGCATTTCGGCGCCCTTCATGTTCTGAAGGGCGTCGATCTCAGGGTGACCGAACGTGAGCTGGTGTTCGTGATCGGGCCGTCGGGCTCGGGCAAGTCGACCCTGCTGCGCTGCCTCAACCGGTTGGAGGAGCCGTCCTCCGGCAGCATCGTGGTGGACGGCATCGACATGCTCGACCCGCGGACCGACATCAACCACGCCCGGCAACGCATCGGCATGGTATTCCAATCCTTCAACCTCTATCCGCACATGACGGCGCTCGGCAACGTGACGCTCGCGCTGCGCAAGGTCGCGGGCAAGTCGCGCGCGGGCGCCGAGGAGCTGGGGCGAGCCGCACTGGAGCGAGTCGGCCTCGCCGATCGTGCCGGCCACACGCCGGGCCAGCTCTCGGGCGGCCAGCAGCAGCGGGTGGCCATCGCGCGCTCGATCGCGCTCGAGCCCCGGGTCATGCTGTTCGACGAGCCGACCAGCGCCCTCGATCCGGAGCTGGTGGGCTCGGTGCTCGAGGTCATGCGCTCCTTGCGCGAGAGCGGCATGACCATGATCGTGGTGAGCCACGAGATGGGTTTTGCCCGCAACGCCGCCGACCGGGTGGTGTTCATGGACGAGGGCGCCATCGTGGAGGAAGGGCCACCCGCCGCGATCTTCGAGCACCCCGCCCACGAGCGCACGCGCACCTTCATCGGCCAGATCCAGCGGCACTGAGAGGCGGCTACCCCAAGAAACCCATCCAATGTCGAACTGGGACCGCTTCACCGATACGTTTCTCAACACGAAGGTCATGCTCAAGTATCTGCCGGACATCCTGTCCGGCGTGGTCATCACGATCGAGCTGGCCCTCCTCATCGTCGTCACGGGTATCGCCGCCGGGCTGGCTCTCGCGCTGCTCAGAAGTCTCGCCATCCGGCCGCTGAACTGGCTGATCATCGGCATCGTCGACCTGTTCCGCTCGCTGCCGCCGTTGGTCGTCATCGTGCTGATCTACTTCGGCCTGCCGAGCATCGATCTCTCGCCTTCCGGCTTCGTCTCGACCTGGCTGTCGCTCGCCCTGGTGCTGATGGCTTTCTCCGAGGAGATCTTCTGGGCCGGCATCACCTCGGTGGCGAAGGGCCAGTGGGAGGCCGCGCGCTCGACCGGCCTGTCGTTCGGCCAGACCCTGATGCACGTCGTGCTGCCGCAGGCCTTCCGGCTCACCATCCCGCCGCTCACCAACCGCACCATCGCCATCACCAAGGGCACCGCGCTCGGTACCGTCGTCGCCGTCACCGAGATCCTCGGCCAGGCGAGCTCGGCGATGTCCAACTCCTATAACCCCTCGCCGCTGATGCTGGGCGCCGCGGCCTACATCGTGCTGTTCTTCCCCGTCGTGGTGGCGGCCCGCTGGGTCGAGACCAGGTTCGCGTGGAAGCGATGATCCAGACCTTCTTCAACCCGGAGATCATCGCCGCGTCGTGGCCGATCGTGCGCGCCGGGCTGTTGAATACCGTGCTGCTGTCGCTGCTCGTCGTGCCGCTCGGCCTGCTCGGGGGGCTGATCCTGGCGCTGCTGGCGAGCGTGAAGCATCCAATAGTTCGCTGGCCGCTGATGGCCTGGGTCGATTTCTTCCGCGCCTTTCCGCCCCTGGTGCTGCTGATCCTGTTATTCGCCGGACTGCCGTTCGCCGGGCTGGAGCTGGGCGGCTTCGTCTGTGTGGCCATCGCCTTCTTCCTCAACACCGGCGCCTACTACGGCGAAATTTTGAGGGCAGGAATCGATTCGGTGCCAGCCGGCCAGGTCGAGGCCGCGCGCTCCACCGGCCTCTCCCGCCTTCAGGCCATGGTCTACGTCGTGCTTCCGCAAGCGGTCCGTAATGTGCTACCCGACCTGCTCTCCAACACGCTCGAGGTGGTGAAGCTCACCTCGCTCGGCAGCGTGGTCGCGGTGCCCGAGCTCCTCTATCAGGCGCGTCAGGCGCAGAGCCTCACCTACAACCCGACGCCCATCGTGGTCGCGGCGACAATCTACTTCCTGATGCTGTGGCCCGTGGTGCGGCTCTTGAGTCGACTGGAGAACCGCGCGCTCGCCGCGCGGTAAGGGCATCGGCCCGGCCCCTTGCTCCTCATTTGGCCGACGTAGGCCGTTTGCCCGCAGCTGCGGCAGCGCCGGCTGGGCTTGGCGCGTCGAGAATCTGGATCTGCACCGGCACGTTGACCTCCATGCCGACCGCTTTCGGTGAACACCTGGGCTCGCCGACCCTGCCACGTACCTCCATCGTCTTGCCGATCAGCACGAAAAAATCATCGCCGCCAACTCGGCCGATCGCATTGCCATCACCACGGAAACTGAGCTGCCCGGCCGCCGGGCAGCAAACGACAAAGCTGTCGTCGGCTGACTCCTGGAAGTGGAGAATTTCCCAGTCGCCTTTCTGCTCGACGCGCGATCGGGGGGAGGCACCAGCTTCTTCAGCTGGTCGGCGCTCAGGCCGGCGGTCGAGACTTCAACTTGTTCGATGATGTCCCACCACTGCGTGCGCCCCTCTGGCATGATCGTGTCCACAGTGGGGATGCGACGCCGGGGATTCGGAGTTGGAACGCCAAAGTTCAGCAGGCCCGCAGCCGTCTTGAGGGGAATCTGCTGGCCGTTCACGACAGCATAGTCGACCTCGAGCCGGGCCGTGTGCCCGCCGTACTGGCCGGGGTTGGGGTCCGTCACCTTCAGATAGACGGACACGAGCGTCTTGCCGAAGGCCTTGGAAAGGCCGGTCGCGCAGATGTCTTGCATGTCCCACGGTGCAGTCGCCGTGTTGACCGCACGATCATGCCGTCGCGGTGCCGAGTCAAGGCTCGCCGCGAGGCGCCGCTAGAGCGTCCGTGCTCTCGCGGCCCCCGCGCACGCGTCCACGAAGCGCCGCGCGATGAGGGGGCTCGATGCGAAGTGCAGATGGACGTAGCTCATCAGCGTCTGGTTGATGAGATAGCCCTCTGGCCGCCCCTCGCCCTGGACGCGCGTGATCTGGTACACCCGCGCCACCCACGCCGGCACCGGGTCCATGGACGAATAGTGAAACTCGTGGCCACGCACGATCGTGCCGGCGCCACCGAGCGGCGCGTCGGCCGTGAATTCGACCTCCGTGTATCCCAAGGTGAGGCGGCGGGGCCGCATGCGCACCGTCGTCGGCAGCAGGCCGACCATCGGGTGCGCGACGCCGTCGAGGTCCTCCAGCGTCTCCGCGAGGTACATGAGCCCGCCGCACTCGGCGTAGATCGGCTTGCCGGCGCCGGCGAACGCGCGTACCGACGCGCGGACCGCGACGTTGGCGGTGAGCGCGGGCGCGTGCAGCTCAGGGTATCCGCCGCCGAAGTAGAGGCCGTCGACGTCGGGAAGCGCACGGTCGACACGGGGACTCCAGAAGACCAAGTCGGCACCGGCCGCGCGGAGCAGGTCGAGGTTCTCCGTGTAGTAGAACTGGAACGCGGCATCGCGCGCGACGCCGATCCGCACGCGTGGAGCGGCGGCCACGATTCCCGCGCCCCGACTGACATCGCCGAGCGGCGCCGCGATCTCGAGCAGCCGATCCAGGTCGAGCGATCGCTCGATGGTCTCCCCGAGTCGACGCCGGAGCTCGGGCGTGAGAGGCCCTTCCGCCGCAGTGACCAGACCCAGGTGGCGCTCCGGCAACGTGACGCTCGCGTCGTGTCCGATCGCGCCAACGGGCACGGCGCGACAGCTCGATGCGATCGCGTCGCGGAGCCAGCGGGCGTGCACGTCGCCGCCAACTCGGTTGGCGATCACGGCGCCCACGCGAAGCTCGGGATCGAAACGCTCGAAGCCGAGCACAACGGCCGCCGCGCTGCGCGACTGAGTCGATGCGTCGATCACGAGCACGATGGGGGCATCGAGCCACTTCGCGATCTGGGCGGTCGAGCCGTCCTCGCTCGTGCCGTCGACACCGTCGAAGCACCCCATCATGCCCTCGATCACGACGAGATCGGCGTCGGCACTCTGCCGGGCGACGGTGTTGCGCGTCTGCGCGCGACCGCACATCCACCCGTCGAGATTATATGAAGGACGCTCCGTGACCAGCGTGTGGAATCCGGGATCGATGAAGTCGGGGCCGACCTTGAACGCCTGCACCGTGAGCCCACGACGCCGGAAGGCCTCGAGCAGACCGAGCGTCACGGTGGTCTTGCCCACACCGCTGGAAGCGCCGGCGACGACGAGGACGCGCGGCACGCGCACCTGAATCGAGCCCGGCGCCTAGCCCTTGACGGCGCCGGCCGTGAGACCGGCGACGTAGTACTTCACGAAGAACGAATAGATGAGGGCGACGGGAACGGAGCCCAGCAGCGCCCCGGCCATCAGCTGGCCCCAGTAGAAGGCGTCCCCGCGGATCAGCTCGCCCACGACCCCGATCGGCACGGTTCGCACGCTCGAACGGCTGAGAAAGAGCAGCGCGTAGAGGAATTCGTTCTGGGCCAAGGTGAAGGCGAAGATGCCGGCGGAAATGAAGCCCGGCATGCAGAGGGGAAGAATCACCCGGGTCATGGCGCGCCAGCGACTGGCGCCGTCGATCAGCGCCTGCTCCTCCAGTTCCTTCGGCACCGTCTTGAAGTACCCCATCAACAGCCAGGCGATGAAGGGCACGAGCAAGGTGGGATAGGTCAACATCACGGCGCTGAGCGTATTACCGAGCCTCAGCCGACCGATGAGATCGGCCATCGGAACGAACAGCAGCGTCTGCGGAACCAGATAGGTCACCGCAACCGTGATGGCCAAGAGCGAAGCGCCGCGAAACCGCATGCGGGCCAGCGGGTAGGCCAGCATGGTCCCGAGCAGAAGGGAGATGCCGGTCGCCACGACCGCCACCAGCATCGTGTTGGCGATCCAGGTCAGGAAGTTCGTCTCCTGGAGCAGGCTGATGTAGTGGACCAGGGACGGGTGCTGGATGGTCAGCGGCATGGCCTTGGGGTCGTAAAGCTCGGCGTTGGTTTTCAGCGAGGTGGCCGCCATCCATGTGAACGGAAACAGCGCCACGACGGAAAACAGCACGAGCGGCACCCACAGCCCAAAGAGCCGCTTGCGCCACGTCAGCTCGCCGACCATCTCAGTCCTTCCGCACGTAGAAGGTGAGCAGCACCAGCAGCAGACCCAGCACCGGCACCATGCTGAGCGCCACCGCGGACCCGAGACCCATCTGGCCGGCGCCCATGCTCAAGCTGTAGGCGTAGGTGGCCATCAAATGCGTGGAGTTGGCCGGGCCGCCGCCGGTGAGCACGTAGACGAGCTGAAAGTCGAAGAAGGTGAGAATGATCGAGAACGTCGTGACGATGAAGATCACGGGCAGCAGCGAGGGCAGCGTGACGTGACGGAAGCGACCCCAGGTGCTCGCACCATCGATGGTCGCCGACTCGTGTTGCTCGATTGGAATGGTCTGCAGGCCCGCGAGGATCGAAATACCGAAGAACGGCAAGCCGCGCCACGTGTTGACCATGATGATCGAGATCATGGCCATCGTCGGCGTGCCGAGCCAGGACGGCCCCGTGGTTGCCAGTCCACTCTCGACCAGCAAGCGGTTGAACAGGCCCAGGCCGGGGTCGAAGATCCACTGCCACGCCACAGTACTGAGCACCGTGGGCACGATGAACGGAAGTAGAAGCAAAGCCCGGGTGATGGCCTTGAATCGGAAGTTCTGATTCATCACCAGGGCCATACCGAGCCCGCCGATTGCCTTCAGCAGGGTGGCGACCCCCGTGAACTTGATCGTGTTGCCGACCGACTGCCAGAAGATCGGGTCACTCGCGAGCGTGACGAAATTGCCCAGGCCCACAAAGGTGGCGGGGCCGGCCACCTCCCTGCGGAAGAAGCTCAGATACACCCCGTAGAGAAACGGGTAGCCCAGGAAGGCCAGCAGGAACAGCACGGGCGGCGTGAGGATGAGCCAGCTGAAAACCTGCTCCCGCTCCACGAATTCGCGGAGCCGACCAAGTCTGACCGGCCGGTAGGTTCGCGCTTCGAGAGCGGCCGCCCGTGATGCCTCGACGAGTGGGCTCATTCTTATCCGTAGATCTGCTTGAGCTGCGCGACGGCCTCCGCGATGACGGTCTTGGTCGGAGCGCCCGTGCACGCCTTGGAGAACATGTCGATCACGACCCAGCGATTGACCACTGCGCCGTGGGCGCGGTTGGCGGGCGCCGGCCAGGACGTGAGCTTCCCGGTCTCGAGAACTTTCTGGTACGGCTTCACGCGCGGCTCGATGTCCCACTCGGGGACCTTGTCGAAGGCGTGCAGGTACGGAGCGAAGTACATGTCGCCGGAGGCGATCCACGGGCGGAACTGCTTCGGGTCCATGGTCCAGCGCAGGAAATCCTTGGCGGCCTGCGGGTCGGGGCCGTAGGCGAACACGCCGTGCGTCACCGGCACGAGCGCATGGTAGCGCTGGCCGTTGGGCCCCTTGGGATTCAGCGCGTGGTCGATCACCTTCCCCATCTCCGGAAGGTCGCGCTTGGCCGACACCATGATGCTGTAAGCGTTGTTGGTGCACGAGATCTGGCTGGTCAGGAAGGCCTTGTTGTTAGCCGGATCGAGCCACCCAACGCAGTCTTCGATGCAGGCTTCCTTGTAGAGCTTGCGCACGAAATCGACGGCCTTCGCGGTCTCGCTGGTGTCGAGAGTGACCTTCTTGCCCGCCTTGTCCATGACCGTCACGCCGTAGGACCACAGCAGGGGGTAGAGCCAGGAGTAGTTGTCCGCGAACCCATGGCCCATCGACATACCGAACGGATGGCCCTTGGCCTTGAGCTTGATGCCGGCTTCCAGGAACTCGTCCCAGGTCTCGGGGAAATGTTTGATCCCGGCCTCGTCGAACCAATCCTTGCGGTAGACCATGCACTGGCCGATGTTCGCCTGGGGCACGGACTTCCATTTGCCGTTGTCGACGGACAGGCTCTTGATCTCCTCGTACCAGCCGCCTTGCTCCTTGCCCACCGCCTCGGCGATATCGGACACGTCCACCAGGGCGTCGCGGTAGAGCCACTCCTGCTGAACCCAGGCCAGGTCGGCGCCTGACTTGTTCTCGACCATCGAGACCAGCTGGGGCACCGCGCTGCCGCCGGCGGCCTGGATCAGGTAATCGATCTTGATGCCGGTGGCCTTCTGATAGGCCGGCACCAACACTTTCTGGAAATGATCGTCGAAGTTCTTCACGTAGGAGCTTTCGCGCGCGAACGTGATCGTCGTCGGCTTGGCTTGGACGTTGCGCCCGATCCAGGGAGCCCCGGCAACACCTGCGGCCCCGGCGGCGAGCTTCAGAAAATCACGACGGCCGGTCTTGGACTTTGCGGGTTGCGCCATACCTCTTCCCCTTATGTATGCCGCCAGTTCGCATCACGCGGGCCCGAGTGCTCCCTGGAGCCGAGGCCGCCCGACGCGGTCCGGCTCCTGCGGCGATGATCCTGCTCCCGGGACTGACGCATCGTCAATGATAGCGTGAGCGGTAGACGCGGAAACCCGCGGTATTGGAGGTTCGCCGAGGTGCTGTAGAAAGCCCGCTGCCGTGGCCCCCCATTTACTTAGTCGGATCTGGACCACCTCTCACGAGCATCTTGCCGAGGTTCCAGGGGCCTTGCAACCGCCCATCCTCATAGCGGCACTTCATGACGAGAGCCATGGCTCTTCGTGCGAGGACGTATAATCCCGCCGGGTGAGCTGGACGGGGGACGACCGGGCCGCAGCACGTCCGCGCCAGGCGCTTCGTTCGCTGGCGGTGGTCGTCGGAATGGCAGTGATCTGGGAAGCCGCCAAGATGCTGTTCGCGCTGCCCAGCTACCAGCTTCCCCATCTCCACGAGATCGCGTTGGACTTTCTCCGCGAGGGCGCTGGCGGCGAGCGCTGGCTGTGGATAATGACCCAGAATGCGGGCTACACGGCGCTCGAGAGCCTCATCGGGTTCACTCTGGGCGGTGTCACCGGCCTCGTCCTCGCAATCGGCTTCGCGCACTCGCGATGGCTCGAACGGGGGCTCTTGCCGTACGTCATCGCCTCGCAGACAGTACCGATCCTCGCCATTGCGCCGATGGTGGTGGTCTGGCTCGGGACGTCATGGTTCTCGAAGGCGGTGATCGCCGCGTACCTGACCTTCTTCCCGGTGACCGTCAACATGTCGCAAGGCCTCCGGGCCGTCGATCCCGACGCTCTGGCCCTCATGCGCGCGCTGGCGGCGAGCTCGCAGCAGATCCTCTTCAAGCTGCGATTCCCGGCGGCCCTGCCCTACCTGTTCACGGCGCTGCGCATCTCGGCAACCGCCAGCGTCATCGGCGCCATCGTGGGCGAGCTGCCGGTGGGCAGTCGTCGGCATGGGCGTCGTGATCATCAACGCCGCCCAATACTACAACTGGCGCCCGGCCAATCTATGGGCCGCCATTCTCGTGTCCGCGGTGATCGGGATCCTCTTCTACCATGCCGTGGCCGCCGTCGAGCGGCGGGTCGTGAGCTGGTCGCGCACCGCGCCAGCGATCTAGACGTCGATGGGCTCGCCGATCATCGAGCTCGATGGTGTCGCCAAGACGTTCGAGAGTCGCGCTGGCGCCACTGAGGCGCTGCGGTCGGTCTCCCTCGCCGTGGACGCCGGCGAGTTCGTCTCGGTCATCGGCCCCTCGGGGTGCGGCAAATCCTCGCTACTCCGGATCGTGGGTGACCTCGTCGAGCCGTCGGCGGGGGCGGTGCGCGTCAAGGGCAAGAGCGCGCGTCAGGCCCGCCTCGATCGCGACTACGGGATCGTGTTTCAGACACCGGTGCTCTACGACTGGCGCATCGTGCTCGAGAACGTGCAGCTACCGCTCGAGCTGGCCGGTCGCCCACGCGTCGAGTGGCAGCAACGGCCGCGTGCGCTGCTGCGTCTCGTCGGCCTCGATGAGTTCGCCGGTCACTATCCCTGGCAGCTCTCGGGCGGCATGCAGCAGCGGGTGTCGATCGCCCGCGCACTCGCCCTGAATCCGTCGATCCTGTTGATGGACGAGCCGTTCGGCGCGCTGGACGAAATGACTCGGGAGCGGCTCAACCAGGAGTTGCTGCAGGTCTGCACCGAGACGGCCGCCACCGTCCTCTTCGTCACCCACAGCATCGCGGAGGCCGTCTTCCTATCCACCCGGATCATAGTCATGAGTCCACGCCCGGGCGCTGTCGATCGCGTCGTGACAGTCGATCTGCCGCGTCCGCGCGTCGACGAGACCCGTGCGCAACCGAGGTTCTTCGAGCTGGTGACCACGGTACGCCAGAGCCTGCGGGAGGACCCGGGGCTCGTCGGTGGTCATGTGCGCCCGGGTGGCTCGGGCTCGTGATGAGCCGCGTGCGCGAATACGCGCCAGCGGCCCTCGTGCTCGTGATGGCTCTTCTCCTGTGGGAGGCAGTCGTCTTCGCGTTCGCGATCGAGTTCTACCTGCTGCCCGCGCCGCACGTGATCGTTCAGAGTCTACGGGAGACCTACCCCGTTCTCGTGGAGGCAGGGCTCTATACGTTCACGGAGGCCGTGGTCGGCTACGCGCTCGGTTGCGGCGGGGGGATCCTGGCGGCCATGGCCGCCAGCCGCTCGCCGGCCTTCGCCACCGTCGTCCTGCCCTACGCCGTGGCCTCGGCGTCGGTCCCGATCATCGCCCTGGCCCCGCTCGCCATCGTGTGGTTCGGCGTCGAGCAGGGCTCGAAGATCGCGATCGTCGTGCTCATGACATTCTTCCCGACGTTTGTCAGCGCGCTGCGCGGGCTCTCCAGCGTGACGCCCCAGTCCCTCGAGCTGATGCGCAGCTATGCGGCGACCGAGCAGCAGATCTTCCTGAAGATTCGGCTCCCCCACAGCTTGCCGATGATGTTCACCGCCTTGCGCGCCTGTGCGACGCTCGCGATGATCGGAGCGGTCGTGAGCGAGTTCTTCGGAGGGCCGGTGAAATCGCTCGGGGTGTACATCAAGAGCACGGCCAGTCTCTTTCAGACGCGGCAGGCCTGGTCGGCGATCCTGGTTGCGTGTGCCTTAGGACTCCTGTTCTACTTCGCGGTGGCGCTGATCGAGCGCCTGGTCATGCCGTGGCACTTCGAGCGAAGTGAAAGTTGAACAGAGGAGGAATCACCCCATGGTGAAACGACTGCTCCTGGTGCCGATCATGGCCGCGCTGCTCGCGGTCAACATGCTGCCCGACCACGCTCTGAGTCAGACGGCCGACAAGGTCACGCTCCAGCTCAAGTGGGTCACCCAGGCCCAGTTCGCGGGGTACTACGCCGCGAAGGCCAAGGGCCTCTATACCGCCGAAAAGCTCGACGTGATCATCCGCCCCGGAGGTCCGGACATCGTGCCCGAGCAGGTGGTGGCTGGTGGCGGCGCTCAGTTCGGAATCGACTGGCTGCCGAGCCTCCTCTCCGCCCGTGACCAGGGTGCGCCCCTCGTCAACATCGCCCAGGTGTTCGCCTACAGCGGCATGCGGGAGATTGTATTCAAGTCATCCGGCATCAAAAGCTCCGCCGATCTGAAAGGCCGGCGCGTCGCCGTGTGGTTCGGCGGCAACGAGTTCGAGCTGCTCGCCACGCTCGAAAAGCACAAAATCGACCGGAACAGAGACGTCACCTTGATCCAGCAGCCGTTCGACATGAACCTGCTGCTTCAGAAGAAAGTCGACGCCGCGGCCGCCATGACCTACAACGAGTACAAGCAGGTCCTGGACGCCGGCGTGAAGCCTGACGACCTCGTCGTGATCGACTTCAACAAAGAAGGCACGGCGATGCTCGAGGACGGAATCTTCGTCAAGGCCGACTGGATCTCTGACGCCAAGAACAAGCAGCTCGCCGCACGTTTCCTGCGCGCGTCCCTCAAGGGCTGGGAGCTCTGCAAGGACAAGCCTGCCGAGTGCGTGGAGATCGTGCTGAAGGAGAGCCCCGTGCTCGGCCGCGAGCATCAGATCTGGATGATGACCGAGATCAACAAGCTCATCTGGGGGCCGCCGGCGCCCAAGAGCCCGCTCGGCAAGATGGATCCCGCCGCCTTCAAGCAGACGGCCGACATCGCGCTGAAGTTCGGCGTGATCAAGAAGCCCGCCGGCGAGGGCGCCCACACGATCGAGATCTGGGAGCTGGCCCAGAAGAAGTAGTCGCTATTCGGCGACGTCTACGAAGTCGACCTCAGCGTGATCGACGCCGGCGAGCTTGCGATAGCCAGGGCCGCGATCGAAGAACGGCTGGCGGCCTCGCGCCGCGCGTAGCCGGTCCCGAAGCGCTCGGGTGGCGGCGCCGTCCACTTGCGGCTCGTCGTCGGAGCCCACGAGCACCACGCCGTACTCCTCGCGCGCTGCTCGGGGGCTGATTTTGGCCTGGAGCGCGTCCAGCGCGACCAGCTCTGGCTCGCGCTCGAGCGGATCGCCCCAGCCACCGCCACCCGTCGTCTCGACTCGCACGAGCGTGTCGGCCGGGATCGGCTCGTCGTCGACGAGCCCGGGCAGGACGCGCTCGTTGGGTCCACCGGGATCGACCGTGACGCGGAAGGGCGCTCCCGCCTTGCCGCCGCGCAGGCCCCAGCACGAGAGGATGGCGCGGTCGGCCACGCAAAGAAACGCGCTGTCGCGGAGCACGCGGAACTCCTTGAGATAGCCGAGTCCACCGCGCCTTGTGCCGGCGCCGCCCGAATCCGTCGCCAGCGCGAGTCGTTCGATCACCACGGGAAACCGTGTCTCGGTGAACTCGACGGGCAGGTTCTTGCTGTCGGGGACGACGTGGATGGTGTCGGAGCCGTCGGCGTAGTAGCGCCCGCCCGAGCCGCCGCCGAGCACCTCGCGCATGAGATAGAACTGCCCGTCGCCATCGACCCCGTGGAACCCGGTGTAGCGGATCGTCTCCTGGTCGGCGGGCATGCGTCCGCCGACGGCCTTGGCGATGACGCCGGCGAGGATGCCGAGCAGGCGCAGGATGACGAATGTGCGCGCGTTGGTCGGCGCGGGGAATATCGGTGTGAGCAGCGTCCCCGGCGGAGGGAACCTCAGCTCGATCAAAGGGACGACGCCCTCGTTGACGTCGAGCTCGGCCATGCGCTCGGGCGAGTCGGCAAGGTTCCTCAGGATCGGCGCCAGCCACTTCTTGAGAAACACACCGTCGGCGTAGTCGCCCGCGTGATTGATCGGACCCTTCGCCTGCGGGCTGGTGCCGGCGAAGTCGATGATCAAGCGGTCGTCGCGCTTGGTGAGCGTCATCCGCTGCGTGTGGAGACGCGGCGCATCGACGCCGTCGTGCTCGGCGTAGTCCTCCCACACGTACGTCCCGTCGGGGATCTTGACGAGGAGCTCGCGCCGAAACGTCTCGGTGGTCCGCTCGAGGATGGCGTCGAAGCAGGCCTCGACCTGCTCCCGGCCGTAGCGGCGGAAGAGGTCGCCCAGCCGCTCGGCCCCCATCCGGCACGCCGCCACCTCGCTGTCGAGATCCCCACGCAGGCTGTCCGGCAGCCGCGAGTTTCGTACCATGACCTTGATGAGATCCTCGTTCGGCACCCCGGCCTGGTAAATCCGGACCGGCGGGACGATGAGTCCCTCCTGGTAGGCACTCGTCGCGTGCGAGGGCATCGAGCCGGGCACGGCGCCCCCGATGTCGTCGTGATGGCCGAAGGCCTGGACGAACGCGACCACGACGCCGTCGGCGAACACCGGCACCGTCACGCAGAGATCGGGCAGGTGGCCGATCCCGCCCTCGGAATCGTAGACGTCATTGTGGAAGAAGACGTCCCCTGGCCGCATCGTCTCGAGCGGGAAATCCCGTACGATGGGCTGGACGAGCGCGGAGTACGAGCGTCCCGTGAGCTTGCGGCACCGCCGGTCGTGGATCCCCGCGCGGAAATCGCGCGCCTCGCGGATCATCGGCGAGCGCGACGTGCGCTCGATCGCCGCCTCGACCTCGGCCTCTACCGAGGCGAGCGTGCCCTCGACGATCTGGATGACGATCGGGTCGATCGCAGGCCCAATATCCACGCCGCGTCCCACGCTACACGGCTCCGCGCGTGAGGATCAGGTTGCCGAAGCGATCCGCCACGATGCGCTGGCCGGGATAGACGACCGTGGTCGCGCCGTACTCCTCGATGATCACCGGTCCGCTCAGCGTATCGCCGGGTGCGATGAGTGTACGCTCGTACACCTGGCACTCGACGGGCTTCTCCGCGAAAATGACCGGTCGGTTTCCGGTGAGCGCGCGGGCGGGCCGCCCGTCGCCCGGCGGATGTTCGCGCAGCTTGGGCCGTGCGATCGGCCCGATGCCGGTGACCCTCAGATTCACCCACTCCATCGTCTGGCGCCCCGTCATCCCGCGGTCAGTCGCCCGCCGATAGCTGTAGCCATAGCGCTGCTCGTGGGCTTCGTGGAAGCGCTCCCCTGCCACGGCCGCGGTCCGCTCGTCGATCTCGCCCGGCGGCAGCTCCACCGCAACCTCCCAGGCTTGTCCGAAATATCGCAGGTCAGCACTGCGCGCGACGCGCATCTCATGCTCGGCGAAGCCCTCAGCGGCGAGTGCCGCGCGGGCCAGCGCCTCCAGGCGTACCAGATGTGCATTCACCATCGCGTAGTCGAGACGGTCGTGGCGCTGAACGAACGTCTGCACGTAGTCGTTCTTGAGGTCGACCGTGAGCAACCCGAAGGCCGACACGTTCCCCGGTGAAAGGGGAATCAGCGCAGCCCGCAGGTGCAGGAGATCCACGAGCCGCCCGGCCAGCAAGGGACCGGAGCCACCGAAGGCAACCAGTGTGTAGTCGCGCGGGTCGAGGCCGCGCTTGACCGACACCTGCTGAATAGCGTTGGCCTGGTTCCAGGCCGCGATTTCGAGAATGCCCTCAGCGGCCCGAGCGGGTTCGAGGCCGAGACGCGACGAGAGTGCGGCGATTCCTTCCTGCGCGCGCTCGACCACGAGCGGGATCTCGCCGCCCAACAAGCGCGGCGGGATGCGACCCAAGAGCAGGTGTGCGTCGGTCACCGTGGGCTCGGCGCCGCCGCGTCCATAGCACAGGGGGCCAGGGTCGGCGCCCGCGCTGCGCGGGCCCACCTTGAGTCCGCCGTCGGGCGCGATCCACGCGATACTGCCACCACCGGCGCCAACGGTGACGATGTCGATCATCGGCACCTTGACCGGGAACCGGCCCACCGCGCCGTCAGTGGTGAGGCCGGGCACCCCGTGCTCGACGAGGCAGACATCGGTGCTCGTGCCACCGGCATCCGCGGTGAGCACACGGTCGAAGCCCGCGGCCCTGGCGAGCAAGCTCGCACCGAGCGCACCCGCGGCGGGGCCGCTCAGGATCGTCGTGATCGGCTGGGCGGCGACCTCGCGCGCCGAGATGACGCCGCCGTTCGATTTCATCACGTAAAAGAGCACGCCCGCCCCGAGCTCGGCGTCGAGGCGCGCCTGGATGGCGCCCACGTAGGCTGCCACGCGCGACTTCACGAACGCGTCCACGAGAGTCGTCACCGTGCGCTCGTACTCGCGGTACTCGGGCAGCACATCCGATGATATCGATATGTGCGCGCCGGGATGCTCACGCTCGAGGACGGCGCGCATGCGCTGCTCGTGCTCGGGATTGGCGTAGGCATGGATGAAGCTCACGCCGATGGAGTCGATACCGCTGTTCTGGAACCAGCGGGCCACCTCCAAGGCTACCGCCTCATCGAACGGGCGTAGCACCTCGCCGCGAAAATTCAGCCGCTCGGGCACCTCGCGTATCAGGTGCAGCGGAACGATGCGCTCGGGCTTGACCCAGAAGTAGGAGTTGCCGTACCCGCGCGGCACTGCCTGTCGCGCGATCTCCAGCACATGGCGAAAGCCCTGCGTGGTGACGAGACCCAGCCCCGGAAACCGCTCCTGAAGGAGCGCGTTGGTAGCTACCGTGGTGCCGTGCGAGACGGCGGCGACGGCCGGCCGAGACGCCGCCGCGGCGGCGTTGTCCACGAGGCGCAGGATCTTACGAATCCCATCGAGCACGCCGACCGACGGGTCGTGCGGCGTCGACGGTGTCTTGGTGGTGACGATTTCGCCGGTGGCCTCGTCGATGGCCACGATGTCGGTGAACGTGCCGCCGGTATCGATGCCTATTCGGAGGCGGCGGCTCACAGGCGTGGCCGAAGGACGCGACGGCCCCCGAGGCATCCAGGTGGCGCGATCGAGCTCACCCAGGAGCCTGCCGAAGCAACCACATTACGTGCACGCTGGCTCTCGTCGGCCAGAATATATGACGCCGGAACCGCGCTCGTTTCGCTCACGTGTTCCGTTTGCCGCTCGGCTCCGCGACGAAGACCGGGATCCGGCGTGTGGTCCGCGTCTGGTAGTCCTCGTACGGAGGATACGCCGCGACGGCCAGCTTCCACAGCCGTGCTCGCTCGGCCTCATCGTTGACCTCGCG
The DNA here is from genome assembly GCA_003220535.1 of Candidatus Rokuibacteriota bacterium. Lineage (GTDB taxonomy): Bacteria > Methylomirabilota > Methylomirabilia > Rokubacteriales > CSP1-6 > AR31. The sequence goes on along the minus strand of QHSU01000092.1, from coordinate 31,285 downwards.
GACCCGCATCGCCTGTACCGCGGCGTGGTCGCGGATCTCAACGGCGGGGTTGGCGCGCAGGTTGTATACCCAGACCGGGTGTGTCGGCGCTCCTCCCATCGAGCCGATAAGGATGTAGTTGGCGCCGTCCTTGACGCGCATCAGCGGGGTCTTGCGAATTGCGCCGGTCCTGTTGCCGGTGTGCGTCACGACGATCACCGGCAGCCCGGTGTCTCGGAGAGTGGTGCCTTCGGTCCCACCACTGCGCTCGTAGAGCTCGACCTGGTCGCGCACCCATTCTCTAGGGCTGGGGATATAGTTCGGCATAGTGATCTCCTCGGTTGGCTTGTAAGTCGTCAGTCAGCCGCACCAACCCGCCTCCTGCGGCGCAGTGATCGGGGAAAAGGGGCCGCCCCTTGCGGAGCGGCCCCTTGCCGTGAGGCCTCAGCGGATCAGCTGTGCCAGCGGAACTGTTGCGGCTTGCGGGCGGACTCTTGGGAAATCATGACGTTGACAAGCGCCGGGCCGCGGAAGGCCATCGCCTCTTGCAAGGCGACCTTCAAATCTTTCGGGTTTTCGATGAACCAGCCCTTGCCGCCGAAGGCCTCCATCATCTTGTCGTAACGGGCGCCATAGATCAGCGCGTTCGGCTTCAGGTTCTGGAGCGGGTTGTCCGGATGTTTAGCGTGTCCCGGGCCGATACCGCCGTTGTTGAAGACGACGATCTTGACCGGCAGCTGATAGCGGCAGGCCGTCTCGATCTCCATGCCGGAGAAGCCGATCGCCGAGTCGCCCGAGACCGAGATGATCGGCTTGTCGGGATGCACCACCGCGGCGGCGATGACGAAGCCCATGCCGATGCCCATCGTGCCGTAGCTGCCGGCATCGAGCCGGTGCCGCGGCTTCGAATTGAACAACTGGGTGCGGCCGATGTCCATCGTGCTGGCGCCTTCGCCGATGATGATCGCGTCCTCCGGCGTCCAGGCCGCGACGTCCTTCAGTGCGCGGTAGTAATTCGCCGGCGCCTGGTCGTCGGCGAGCTGGGGCGCGATCTGCGCCGCATTCGCCGCCGCCTTCTCGGCGATCGACGCATGCCAGGGCATGTCCGAGGGATAGACCCACTCGCGCTTTTCGAGCGCCTGGTTGATCTGCGCGACGATCGCCTTACCGTCGCCAACCAGCGCGACCTCGGTCGGCGCGTTCTGGCCGATCGACTCCGGCGCGATGTCGAGCTGGATGAAGCGCACGTCCTTGCCGTAGCGGGGCGGCAGGCCGAAATGCATGATCCAGTTGAGGCGCGCGCCCATCAGGAAGACGACGTCGGCGTTCTGCAACGCGTGGCTGCGCGCCGCGCCGACCGACAGCGGATGGTTGTCGGGCATCACACCCTTGCCCATCGGCGACGCGAGGAACGGCAGCTTGGTGCGCTCGATGAAAGCGCGCACTTCGTCCTCTGCGCGCGAGTAGGCCATGCCCTTGCCGATGATGACGAGGGGCCGCTCCGCCGACCGGAGCGTGTTCAGCGCGCGTTCGACGTCCTGCGGCATAGCCTGGGTGCGCGGCGGGTCCGGGCAGCGCGCCGGCTCGTCCACCCTCGATTCGTCGACCTTTCCGGTGATGATGTCGTCCGGCATGTCGAGATAGCTCGCGCCAGGCCGGCCGTAGATCGAGTTCCTGACCGCCATCTCGACATAGAACGGGATGCGGTGGACGTGCTCGACCGCATGCGCGAACTTGCAGAACGGCGTCGAGATCAGCACCTGGCGCTCTTCCTGGAACGCACCCATGCCGTTGCGCCACGACTCCGACGCGCCACCAATGAGGACCATCGGCCAGCCATTCTGCTGAGCGTTGGCGAGGCCGGCCAGGGCGTGGACGACGCCGGGGCCCGACACCACCAGGCAGGCACCGGGGCGCCCGGTCAGATAGCCGACGGCCTGCGCGGCATACGAGGCGGACTGCTCGTTGCGCATGCCGACATAGGTGATCCCTTCCTTCTGTGCGGCCGCGGCAATCGGCTGCACCGGAAACCCGACGATCCCGAACATGAATTTGACGCCCTGCCGTTTGAGGCTCCTCGCTACTAAGGTGGCGCCGTCCACTTCGCTCATGAGTTCTCTCCTGTCAGAGTAGGGTCGTCGTCTGCACGATATCGCCCTCGATCTGGTTCTTGCCCCGTCGGGGTTGTGCGAATTCCAAAAGCCCTTTCGCAGCCGCCAACCTCTCTCCTTCCCCCTGGTCCCGAGCTAAGATCGCGCCCCCCGGAGCCAGAGTCAAGCCCCGAGGAGGAGTGATGCCCCTCGGCAAGCGGTAGGGCGTAAAGAAGCGACGCCTCCTCAGCCCGTCGAGCGGCGGGACCGTCACGCTGAACGCTCGGCGAGCTATCGACCGGACCTAGGAAGTCACGGCGGCGGCCCTCGGGTATGCTGGGATGCCATGGGTGAGCTTGACCAGCCTGCCGCCCCGCTTTCGGGTCTCTATGCCCCGACCGTGGTGGAGCGTGTCGCAGGCACCGTTGTGCGCACGGTGATTGAGGGGCAACCGGTGAGTTTCTTCGTCACGACGGAACGGGACACCATCATGGGGCAGAATGCCTACGGCTATTTCTACGAGGTCGAGGAACTGGCCATCATCGCGCAGCACTTCCGGCCGGGCTCGATCATGCTCGACGTGGGCGCCAACATCGGTAACCACACGATCTACGCCGCCAAGTTCCTCGGCGCTCGACAGATCATCTGCATCGAGCCGAATCCTGAAGCGATCACGATTCTGCGCATCAACGTTGATCTCAATCAGCTTCACGGGCAGGTGGATCTGCGCTATCTGGGGCTCGGCCTCTCGGACAGCCCCGGCGCCGCAGTCATCGCCCGCACCATCGCGATGAACCTCGGTGGCGTCGCGTTGGCTCCGCAGGCGGGCGGGTCCATCCGGCTTCTCGCTGGCGACGATTTGCTCCAAGGTCAGCCGATCGACTTCATCAAGATCGACGTTGAGGGAATGGAACTTGCGGTTCTCAACGGGCTTAAGCGCACCATCACGGAGTGCCGCCCCGGCATCTTTGTCGAGGTCGAAAACGCCCACGCGGCTGCCTTCCACGCGCTCACCGAGCGCTTCGGCTATGTCGCGGTGGACCGCTTCAACCGTTACGGCACCATGGAGAATTTCATGCTGGTGCCCTCGGAGCGGAAAGGAATCATCACCGCGAAGACTCCAAGAAGTAGCTGATGCGCCAGGCCGTTCCGGAGCCGGGCAGTATAATGGCCGAGAGATGGTCGCCAGCGCCCGGCTCACGCTCGGCGGTTTCCTCGCCCGGTTCGCCTTCGCGCTGCTCGTGGCTGGCGCCACCTATAATCCCACCCGTTACTCGTACTACGCGTGGGTAAAGAGCACCGGGTTCGAGTGGCGTCCGCCGACCGTGTTCGTCGGCGTCGTCCTGCTGATCGGATGGGTCGTCTGCCTGCGGCTCACCCTGCGCTCGATCGGCGGCCTCGGCCTGCTGCTGGCCAACGCGTTCCTGGCCGCGCTCTTCTGGCTCGTGGCCAGCTGGGGCTGGCTGCCGATCGAGAACGTCGCGGCGATCTCATGGCTCGGCCTGTTCAGCGTCGCCGCCATCCTGGCCGTCGGCATGTCGTGGTCGCAGTGGCGCCGGGGCCAGGCCGTCCCACCCGGTTGACAGCGCACGCGCCTCAGCGACACCGGGGATGGCCATCGGGCTAGGGTCGTCCTGGCCATACCCACGGCCGATTCTCTGGAGGGTCCGCATGAAGTGTCCCCGGTGCCAGCACGAGAACGCGCTGGGACAGAAGTTCTGCGGGGAGTGCGGGGCACGTCTCGCACTGGCGTGCGCTTCTTGTGGAGCGTCGAATCCTCCAGGACAGAAGTTCTGCGGAGAGTGCGGAACCGGGCTAGTGCCAGGGGCGGTGGCGAGGTCCGCTTCGCCAGAATCGTATACGCCCAAGCACCTGGCCGAGAAGATCCTGACCTCCAAGGCCGCGCTCGAGGGCGAGCGCAAGCAGGTCTCTGTCCTCTTCGCCGACCTCAAAGGCTCGATGGAGCTGCTCGCCGAGCGTGATCCCGAAGAAGCCCGCAAGATTCTCGATCCCGTCCTTGAGCGGATGATGGAGGCCGTGCACCGCTACGAGGGCACGGTCAACCAGGTCATGGGCGACGGGATCATGGCCCTCTTCGGGGCGCCGCTGGCGCTGGAGGACCACGCGGTCCGCGCGTGCTACGCGGCGCTCAGGATGCAGGAGACGGTCAAGAAGTACGCCGACGAGGTGCGGAGGGTGGAGGGCATCCCCGTTCGCATCCGCGTGGGCCTGAACTCCGGCGAGGTCGTGGTCCGCTCCATCGGCTCCGACCTCCACATGGACTACACGGCAGTCGGACAGACGACGCACCTCGCCGCGCGGATGGAACAGATGGGAGACCCGGGCGCCATCTTGATGACCGCCGACACGCTGCGCCTGGCCGAGGGGTTTATCCAGGCCCAGTCGCTGGGGCCGGTGAGCGTGAAGGGGCTCGCGGCCCCGGTGGAGACGTTTGCGCTGACGGGAGCGGGCTCCGCGCGATCTCGTTTTCAAGTGTCGGCGGCCCGGGGCCTGACCAGATTCGTGGGCCGCGAGGCCGAGATCGATGCGCTGCTCGAGGCCCTCGAGCAGGCTCGCTCGGGCCACGGCCAGGTCGTCGCCGTCGTGGGCGAGCCGGGCGTCGGCAAGTCACGGCTCTCCTGGGAAGTCATGCCCTCTCTCCACACGCAGGGCTGTCTCGCGCTCGAGGCCGCCTCGACGTCCTACGGCAAGGCCACGGGCTTCGGGCCCGTCATCGAGCTGCTCCGGATCTACTTCCAGATCGAGCCCCGGGACGACGCCCGCCGGATCCGTGAGAAGGTTACCGGAAAGGTCCTGTCCCTCGATCGCGCCCTGGAGCCCGATCTCGCCGCGATGCTATGGCTCCTGGCGGTCCCTACGGGCGATCCCGCGTGGGATCGACTCGATCCGCCCGAGCGCCGACAGAAGACGCTCGATGCGGTCAAGCGCTTGCTGATTCGCGAGAGCCAGGTCCAGCCCTTGCTCGTCCTCTTCGAGGACCTCCACTGGATCGACGGCGAGACCCAGGCGTTCCTGGACAGCCTCGTCGAGAGCGTGCCGGCCGCGCGGCTGCTTCTCCTCGTCAACTACCGCCCCGAGTACCGGCATTCCTGGAGCGGGAAGAGCCACTACCGTGAGCTGCGGATCGACCCTCTGCCGCCGGAGAGCGCAGAGGAGCTGCTGGACGCGTTGCTCGGGCGCGATGGATCACTCGAGCCGCTCAAGCGGCTGCTGATCGCGCGGACCGACGGGAACCCGTTCTTCCTCGAGGAAAGCGTCCGGACCCTGATCGAGACGAAGGTCCTGGCCGGCGAGCGCGGCGTGTGCCGCCTGTCCCCGGGGCCTGCCGACCTCGAGCAGAGGGTGCAGATCCCGGCCACCGCCCAGGCGATGCTGGCGGCGCGCATCGACCGGCTCGCCCCCGAGGACAAGCGCCTGCTGCAGGCCGCCGCCGTCATCGGTCAAGACGTGCCCCTCGTCCTCCTGGTGGCGATCGCTGGAGAACCCCAGGACACGGTGCGAGGGCGCCTCGCCAGGCTGCAGGCCGCGGAGTTCCTCTACGAGACGCGCCTGTTTCCTGACCTGGAGTACATCTTCAGGCATGCCCTCACCTACGAGGTCGCCTACGAAGGCCTTCTCCACGATCGACGCCGGCAACTGCATGCGGCCATCGTCGAGGCCATGGAAGACCAGCACGCCGGCCGCCTGAGCGAGCACGCGGAGCGGCTGGCCCATCACGCCGTGCGAGGCGCGCTGTGGGAGAAGGCCGTGACCCACCTCTGGCAGGCAGGACGGAATGCCAGGGGCCGGTCGGCGTACCGCGAGGCGATCACGTTCCTCGAGCAGGCGTTGGAGGCTCTGACGAGGCTGCCCGACACGGTCGAAAACGCGGTGCTCCGCATCGACCTCGTCTGCCACGACCTGTCAGACCCGCTCAACACCCTCGCGCGCTACGAGCGACTCCTCGAGCACTTGCGCGACGCGGCACGGCTCGCCGAGAAGATCGGCGACCGGGCGAGACTGGCGAGCGCACTGGCGCGGACGCTCCACCCGCTGCGAGCCTCCGGCCAGCTCGAGCGCGCCGTGGAAATCGGGGAGCGAGCATGTGGCCTCGCCGATGAGGTCGGTGACGCGCCGTTGAACGCGCTCTCACGCATGGAGCTGAGCTCCGTTCACTACCTCAGAGGCGACGTGCGCCGGGCGGAGGCCCTGCTCACGCAGGCACTGGCCGCGCTGGAGCCCGACACGGCAGGACGCGGGGAGGTCGACGGCGCATGGGTCCGGCGCATGATTTCCCAGAACCTCGTGCCGGTGCTCGCCGAGACCGGGCGATATCAGGACGCCATCCGCCGAGGGGAGGAGACCCTGCGCATGGCCGAGGAGCTGGGACACCCGGCACCGATTGCCTGGGCGTTCTGTTACCTGGGTTATGCGTACTGCGGTCTCGGTGACGCCGACCGGGCCATCGATCTGTCCGCGCGGAGTCGCACGCTGGCCCGGAACCGCGACGTGCGGAACCTGATTCAAGCAGCCTCGGCGGGCCTGGGTGCGGCGTACACGCTCGCCGGTCGTGCGACGGAAGGCGTCGCATGTCTGGAAGAGGCGGTCGAGACCGGGCGATCCACGAACAGAATGGACCCGTTCACGCTCGTCTCCCTTGGACGGGCCTACCTGTCAGCCGGGCGTCCGGACGATGCCATCGGGCGCGCGCGCGAAGCCCTGGCGGCGTGCCGCGAGCGGACCACGCGCAACTTCGAGGCCAGCGCCCTTCACCTGCTCGGCGACATCGCCGCCGGCCTCGAGCCGCCGGCGCTCGAGGAAGCGGAGCAGCATTACCGTCAGGCTCTCGGCGTGGCCGAGGAACTCGGTATGCGTCCACTCGTCGCGCACTGTCATCTCGGCCTCGGCAGGCTGTATCGGAGTACGGGCAAACGCGAGCAAGCCCAGGAGCACCTCACCGCCGCGACGACGATGTACCGCGAGATGGATATGCGGTTCTGGCTGGAGCAGGCAGAAGCAGAGATGACGGCGCTGACATGAGCTACGCCGCCCGACGACGGCGCTGTTGTCCCCCTTGCTCGGGCCGGGTCGAGGTCAGGCCCGATTCAGGGGTGGCGCAGAGGCCGTGGCAGCCGCCAACGAACGATCGCCGGCAAGATCGGCCGGGCGCAGCCACACGAACGCTAGCGCTCCGAGAAGCAGGGCGACCGTGACGTGGCCGAATGCCACCCCCCATCCCAGCACGCTCGCGCCGCCGAAGAGATCGAGCGTCGCGCCGAGTGCCAGCGGACCGAGGAACCCGCCGGCGTAGCCAAGCGTCGAGTGGACGGCCAGCGTCGCGCCACGCCGGCCCGGCTCGGCGCTGCCGGCGCTACCCGCTGTCAGCGACGACGAGTCCGACCAGATGAGCACCGCGTACAGCAGGATGAACGCGGCCGCGACCGCGTACGGCAGGGCAGCACTGAAGCCGATCACTGCCGCCAGCGCGGCGGAGGTGAGCATTGTGCCAAGGATGAAGCGGCGGCGGCCGAATCGGATGGCCAGCTCGTTGCCCCAGACGCTGGCCCACACACCGACGAGCCCCATCACGCTGGCGATGGTGGCGGGCGCCAACGGCGTCCACGCGGCGGACGTCTGGGCGGCCACGAACGTCAGAAACGCGACGACCCAGCCGCGCAGCGCAGACATCTCCCACGTGTGCACGCAATACGCGACCGAGTAGGCGAGCGCCGACCGATTGCGAAGGATCGGTCGGAAGTCGAGCAGTGCGCCGCGCGGACCGGGGGCAGCCCTGAGGGGTCGGGCCGGCAGGCCGACCAGCACCAGCACGAACGCCAGCGCGGCGCCGAGCGCGCCTGGCACCAGAGCCCATTGCCAGCCGAGCCAGGCGTTGACGGCGCCGGCGATGCCGAACGAGAGCGCCCCGCTCACGCCGACCGCCGCCGCGTGCGCGGCGACGGCTCGGGACTGCTGCGGACCCTCCGTCAGGTCGCTCAAGGCCTTGAGCCCCGGCATGTAGCTGCCGGCCCAGCCGGCGCCCATCAGCGCCCGGAACATTAGCGCCGACCAGAAGCCGGTCGCGATCCATGCGAACCCGGCGAAGGCGACAGCGGTCAGAGCGACGGAGCCGAGATAGACGCGCTTTGGATCCACGCGATCTGTCAGCGAGGAGAGCAGCGGCACCACGACCGTGTACGCCGCGTAGTAGATCCCGCTGATCCAGCCAGCCTCGGTGTTGCTGAGCGACCAGGCGGTGATCAGCGTCGGCAGGAGCGCCGCCACGCCGAAGGCGCCGATCTGAGCGCACGCTTGGGCCGCGCACATCGCAACCGCGCCGCGGTTCAGCGTCATCGCGTGAGCGGCCCGACCCCGTTCGAACGGCTGTTCGCGCGGAGAGTGTCCAGCCAGTCATTGAGCTGCCGGACAACCACCCCGGGGAAGCTCGTGCGGTAAGCGATGCCCAGCAGGCGTTCCTCGTGCTCGGGCGGCAGAGTCGACTCGACGCGTGACAGCGAGTTGACCACGAGCGGCATCGAGGTGCGACCATCCCACGCGTCGGTGACGACGAAACCAGCCGTTGCGAGGGGCCGGACACCGTCGAGCAGGGCCGCGACGCTCAACACGGGGCGCGCCATCTAGAGCAGGCGTTCGACGATGACGCAGTCACGCCACGCATGGACCGGCGCCCGCCCACGCTACCACCTCGCCGTCGTGCTCAACGACGACGGTGGCCACGGCCTCCGGGGAAGAGGCGCGGGCTCCTCACCCGCCCCGCCCAGCGAAGAATCCTCACGCGCAGCCCGTGCCGCCACAGCACGCGGTCGCACCGACCACTGCCAGTCCGCTCGGTAGCGCTCGCGCTTCGGCCTCGTCGCCCTCGAGGTCGTAGTTGAGGTGGTACACCTCCCACTCGACGCCGTCGGGATCCTTCACCCAGAACTTGTCCTGGTTGGCGTGGCAGCAGTTGACCCCCATCTCCTCCGTTACGGCGAGTCCGGCGGCCTTGATGCGAGCCAGCTGCGCCATCACGGTCTCGACAGAATCGACCTGGACGCCGACGTGGTCGATGGTGCCCGCGCCGACGTGGCCGCCGGTGGAAAGAGCGAGGTTGACCGGCGCCCATTCCGGCAGGAATTTGACGTAGCCTTGCTTGACCTTGACGGGGTCACTCCCGAGGAACCTCTCGTAAAAGTGGCGGCTCTTGGCGAGGTCCGACACGTGCATGTGGAGATGAACTTTTGCGCTCATGGCTCTCCCTTTAGCAACAGGCAGTGAGCAGGCGCACCAAGGCGGTGATCCGCTCCCGCTGCACCGAATAGTAGATGTACCGCTCTTCCTTCCGGCTCTCGACAAGCCCCGCCCGTCGCAGGATGTCGAGGTGATGGGACAGCGTCGGCCCCGGGATCTCGACAGCCTCCTGGATCTCTCCGACTGACATCTCCCGCCCCGCCTTCACGAGGAGGAAGAAGACCTGGAGGCGACTGAGATGCGCGAGCGCCCTGAAGGCCTCGACGTGCGTCTCATCGGCCGACAACTGCGCCAGCGGCAGCCGAGCTATCATCTTCATGTTTCCAAGTCTATGGAACTGTCGAACCTTTGTCAAGTCGCCTTCGCGAAGACGTCGGATGTCTACGGAGGGGTCGGTCGAGATAGCGCCGCGCGAGTCGGAGCGTGTCGCTTCCCAACGCGGCACGACGACTGTTGGAGCAACATCGGGCAGCGTAGGAACGAGCCAGCGGAAGAGCGCCGCTGCGGCGGCCGCTCTAACCCCCTCGCCGTCAATGGTTGCGGGGGCTGGATATATGCAGAATGCTACACGACTCCCGACATCTGCTGGATCGACATGAAATCACTGAGGCACGTCGCCGGGTTGACACTCCGCGTGGTCGAGTGACCGGTCCACTGCCAAGATCGATTATGATCCGCAGCACCATGCGACGGCTACTGGCGGCGTTGACCTTCACCCTGGAGGGCGAGCTGGTCCCGCGCGGCATCCCGATGCCCCAGGAGATCGACGTTGCACCGTGCCCATGACGTGTAGCGGCTGCCGCTTCGAAGCGCCGGCCGACTTCACGTTCTGTCCGAAGTGCGGAGCGAGGCTGGCCGCCGCTCCGCCGCCGCCTCCGGCCTCGTCGCCCTCCGCGCCCGACGGCGACCGCCGCCCGGTCACCGTGCTCTTCGCGGACCTGGCCGGGTTCACCGCGCTCAGCGAAGGACTCGATGCCGAGGACGTGCGCGCGATCCAGGCCGACCTCTTCCGCGAGATGTCCGCGTCGGTCGAACGCTACGAGGGCTTCGTCGAGAAGTTCGTGGGCGACGCGGTCATGGCGGTCTTCGGCGCCCCGCGCGCGCACGAGGACGATCCCGAGCGCGGCCTGCGCGCGGCCCTCTTGATGCGCGACCGGATGGGTGTGCTCAACTCCCGCTGGGAGCGGCGGGTGGGGCGGCCGCTCGCGCTCCACATCGGGGTCAACACGGGCCCGGTGGTGGCAGGCCGGATCGGCTCGACCACCGACGCCGCCTACGCGGTGACCGGCGACACCGTCAACACCGCCTCTCGCCTGCAGAGCGCGGCGCCCTCGGGCGAGATCCTGATCGGTGACGCGACATATCAGCTCACCCAACACGCCTTCGCGTTCGCCCCTCGCGAGGAGATTTCGCTCAAAGGCAAAAGCGAGCCCGTGGGGGTCCATCGCCTGCTGGGCCCGCTCGCGGCCCGGCGCTCGGCCCGCGGCCTCGAGGGCCTCGGGCTGGCCGCGCCCCTCGTGGGCCGCGAGCGCGAGCTTCGCCTGATGGAGGCGGCCTTCGACGACATGCGGGCGGGGCGCGCCCGGGTGCTGAGCCTCATCGGCGAGCCCGGGGCCGGGAAGTCGCGGCTGCAGCGGGAGTTCTTCGCGCGCCTCGAGGCGGCCGGGCGCCTCGAGGGCACCACGATCCGGCGCGCGGCGTGCTCGGCGCTGGGTGAGCAGACCTACGGGGCGGCGGCCGAGCTCCTGGGCGACGCCTACGGGGTGGAGCACAGCGATTCCGTCGAGGTCGCGCGCAGCAAGCTCGCCGCGGGCCTGGAGACGCTCGGGGTCGGCGCAGAGGATCGCGCGGCGATGGCGGCCGCCCTCGCCCGGGTGTTCGGGCTCGAGCAGGACGACTCTCGCGTACGCCATCTGGAGCCGGAGCAGCTCAAGCGCCAGATCTTCATGGCCGCTCGCGCCCTGGTGGAACGGCGGCTCGCCGCCGGCCCGCTGGTGCTGGTCGTCGAGGACCTGCACTGGGCCGACGCCGCCTCCATCGAGCTGCTGGGCGCGGTCGCGGATCGGCTCGCCGATCGCCCGCTCCTGGTCCTCCTGATGTATCGACCGACGCTCGAGCCGGACGCGCTGGGCACAAGCCGCACCCCGCACATCGCGATCGAGGTCACGCCCCTCTCGCGGTCCGGCAGCGAGGACCTCCTGGCCGCGTGGTTCGGTGACTCGACGCACCTCTTCCCGGAGCGCCTGCGGGACCTGATCCTGGAGCGGGCGGGTGGTAACCCGCTGTACCTCGAGGAGGTGGTGCGCGCCCTGCTCTCGGCGGGAGTGCTGGTCCGCGACGGCCTGGCGTGGCGCTGCACCGCGGACGCTGCAACCGCGCAGGTGCCCGCCACGCTGCACGGGCTGCTGCTCGCGCGCCTTGACCGGCTCGACGCCGCGGAACGGCGGATCATCCAGGAAGCGGCGGTGATCGGGCCCCTCTTCGAGGTTGCGCTGCTGAAGACGGTCTCGGCCGAGCCCGGCGCGGTGAACGCGGCGCTCGACGCGCTCGCCGGCGCCGATCTGGTGACGCCGGGGCCGGATCACCGGTTCCGCCACGGGCTCCTCCAGGAGATCGTGTACCAGAACATCCTCGTGGCCCGTCGCACCGAGCTGCACACCCGCGTGGGCACGGCCCTCGAGGCCCAGGGCGCGGGCGGCCCCGAGAGTCTCGAGCGACTGGTGGCTCTCGGCCACCACTGGGCCCTCGGCGCCGACAAGCGCCGGGGCGCGCGGTACCTGATGGCGGCCGCTGACTGGGCACGCAGCATGTATGCCAACGCTGATGCGATCCAGCACTATCAGCGGGCCCTCGACGCGCTCGAGCACTGCGACGCGCCGGCCGCGGCCGCGCAGATCGAGACGGAGCGGCTCGTGGCTCGGGAGCGGATGGCCGACCTGCTGGGCCCGGCCGGCCGGCGGTCGACCGCGCTCGGCGAGTACGAGATCGTCGAGGCCGGATACCGCGCTGGCGGGGACGCGCCCGCGCAGGCGCGCGTCCTTCGCAAGACGGGAGGTCTCCACTGGGACGCCGGCGCGCGGGCACGAGCGCTCCAGTGTTTCGAGGCCGGGCTCGGCCTGCTCGGAGGCCACCGCGAGCACATCGAGCTGGCGCACCTCTACCAGGAGATGGGCCGGCTGGCCTTCCGCAGCGGCGACAGCCAGCGGGCCGTCGAGTGGGCGGAGCAGGCGCGGCTCCACGCCGAGCGGCTCGCCGCCGACCCCGCGCTCGACGCGCAAGGGCGCGGGGAAGCAGTGACCGCCGCGGCGCAGAGCCACAACACGCTCGGCGTCGCCTTGGCCCGCCTGGGTCGGCTCGAGGAGGCGGTCGGGCACATCGAGCGCAGCGTGGCCCTCGCCCGCGACAACGGGCTGCTGCAGGCCGCCTGTCGAGGGCTCGCCAACCTGAGCGTGCTCTATAGCACGCTCGATCCGGCCCGGGCGATCGAGACCTGTGCGGCCGGCCTCGAGACGGCCAAGAAGATCGGCGACCTCGGGTTCCAGTCGCGCCTCTACGCGAATCTCGCGGTGGCCTACTGCGCGCTCACCAACCGCTGCGACGAGCAGGGCATCGGCGCGGCGCACGCCGCCATTGATCTCGACCGGCGCCTCGGGCAGCTCGACCACCTCGCGGTGCCGCTCATCGTGCTCGGGCAGATCTACCAGTGTCACGGCGATCCGACGCGCGCGATCGCGCACTACCGGGAAGCGCTCGCGCTCGCCGAGGAGGCCGACGAGCCGCAGCTGCTGTTTCCCTGCTACGATGGGCTTGCCACCGTCCACCTGGATCTGGGGGACGAGGGCCGGGCCGAGGAGTTCCTGCAGAAGGCCCAGGCGGTGTGCGAGCGGGCCGGGCTCGAGCCCGACGCGCTCGTGGTGCTGCCGTTCCTGGATTGACTCGAACGAGGAGACTCTGGTCATGACGTCCGCCCCCCTTCGCCCCGGTGATCCCGCTCCCCACTTCGAGCTGCCCGCGGTCAATCGGGAGGGGCAGGTCTCGCTCGACGACTATCGCGGTCGCAGTTCGGTCCTCGTCGGCCTGTTTCGCGGCCTGCACTGACCCTTCTGCCGGCGCCAGCTCGTGCAGCTTGGCACCACGCAGGACAAGCTCAAGGCGGTGGGCGTGGAGACGGTGGCGGTGGTCAACACCGCGCTGGAGCGCGCGCGGCTCTACTTCAAGTACCGCCCCGCGCGCGTGCTGCTCGCCGCGGACCCCGAGGCAGCGACACACCGGGCGTTTCGGGTACCCGCAGGCGTGCTCGTCGAGGACGAATCAAAAGCCTCGTGGGCCCTGGGGACCGTGACGATGGGCCAGATGCAAGGGGCACTGATCAATCCCACCGGAGAGCTGCCCGTGCCGCAGAATCCCTTCGCGGCGATGGAGATCCTGAACAAGCAAGACGGGTTCGAGCCGACCGAGACCGACCACCAGATCGCGGCCACGCACGGCATGCAGCTGGCCGGACACTTCCTCATCGACCGGGAAGGGATCGTGAGGTGGCTGCAGCTCGAGGCCGCCGAGCGGATCGGCGACCTCTCCAAGTTCCCGAGCGACGAGGAGATTCTGCGCGCTGCCCGCGGCCTCTAGGTCGACGCGACCGGCGCAGCGGCCGCCTCCGCACCAACGTCCTCGTCGTTGCAAGGCACGAGGGGCAACGCTATCTGGTCTCCATGCTCGGCGAGGGTTCGGAGAGCGTACAGCGGCCTCCCATGCCCTGCCGCGAGGCCTTTCGGTGTCCCCACTACGGGCCTGGCGTCGGGAGGGAAAAGACGATCACCGTGGCCGAGCCCGGAGGTGCCCTCCAGAAGAACGTCGCGCTTCCAGAGGTGGCGGCGATGTATTGCTTGCCAGCCGCCTGGTAAGTGACGACACCACCGTTCATCGCGCCGCCAGTGTTGAAGCGATAGAGGACAGCGCCGTCCCGGCCGTCGAGGACGAGGAAGTCGCCGTCAAGCTCTCCCGTGAACAGCAGGTCGCCGGACGTTGCGGTGACCGCGGCCAGCATCGGGCGGCGCGATCGGTAGCGCCAGCGAATCGCGCCGGTCGAGGCATCGATGGCGGTCAGCCAGCCCTGGCCCAGGTCACCCGGATCGGGGGTAAAGCTTCCGCCCATGTAGTTCCGTCCCACTACGCGCTCGAGCTGGTGGGCCTTCTTGAAGGTGCCGCACCAATCCACCGAAGCGACGTACAGCGTATTGGTCCGCGGGTTGAAGGCCGGCCCGTTCCACTGAACCCCGCCCAACGGGCCTGGGCAAGCGCGAACTCCCTCCGGCGTGGGCGGAAGCTCGACGTTCTCTCGACGGGTGACGGCCACCTCGTAGACTTGCTCGCGGCTCTCGGTCCAGCACGTGCAGGAGCCCATCCTTGCCCACGACCGACACGAGCCGCCGCTCCGTGCCGTTCACCTGCGCGGTGAAGAGCGGGCTGACTTGCGTCAGATCCCAGTCGTGCAGATCGTGCGGCACCGCCTGGTAATGCCACACGAGCTTGCCGGTCCTCGCGTCGAGGACGACCAGCGAGTTGGTATAGAGATTGGCGCCCTGCCGGACGTCGCTGTAAAAGTCCGGGGCCGGATTGCCAACCGGGACGAAGACCAGCCCCTGAGCGGGGTCGAGCGAGAACGGCGTCCACACGGCGCCACCGCCGGTCAGCGCCTCCGTCATGCTCCACGTCTCCGCGCCAGGCTCGCCGGCCGCCGGCCTAATGTTGAAACGCCACACCGGTTTTCCGGTCGCCACTCGGAAGGCGCCCACCCACCCGCGCACCGGGACCTCGTTGCCAGCCGGGCCGATGATCACGAGATCCTCGAAGACGACTGGTGGCATCGTGAACGTCTCGCCCTTCTCCGCATCCGCCGCCGCTCGTTCCCAGAGGAGCCGCCCTGTCAACGCGTCGAGCGCCAGAAGGTATCCATCGGCGGTACCCCGAATGATGATGCCCTCCTTCAGGGCGACGCCGCGGCTTTGCGGCCAGTTCTCCTTGGCCTTCGGCCTCCAGACGTGCCGCCACTGGACCCGGCAAGTGGCCGCGTCCAGCGCGATCGTGGCCTGCGACGTGGTGAGGTACATGACCCCGCGGTAGACGAGCGGGTTGGTGTGGAACGGGCGCAAGTCCGCGGCCTGGTAGACGCACGCCGCGCGGAGCGAAGCCGCGTTGTCGCGGGTGATCTCCGTCGCGTCCACGAAGCGCTGCCCGCCGTAGTCGTGGTTCGTGAGGAGCCAGTCCACTGCATTGGAGGCCGCGGCGTTCAACTCCGCCTGGGTCGGGCCTTGCTGCGCGTGGGCGGGCAGGGTCACGAGGCCGATTAGGAACGCTACCGTAAGGAGTGTAGGTCTCGCACTCATGGCGGTATCCCCTTGGCGTTGCGGTTGCCTGCCCGCCTCCCGGCCGCTTCAGTCAGTGCATGTCACTACGGTGACCGGAGTCTAGCGCGCGGCGAGTTAGCACGGCAATGGCTCAACCGCACTGGGGGAGACAATAGGTAGCATCGGCCTCCTGAATCCTCGGGCGACGACATCCTCAGCGAGAACGACCTCCGGATGGCGGCTCGGAAAAAGACGATGCGCTTGGCAGTCCACCAAATCTCGGACGCGGTCTCGCTGATGCATAATAGCCGGCAGATGACGATAGCGACGCTGCCGAAACGCCTGGGTTTCTTCACGCGCCTGCTCGATCAGGCGGACCCCACCGAGCGGTATCGGCTCGCGACCGCGCAGATCATCCACGCCGAACGGTTCGGCTTCGATTCGGCCTGGATCGCCCAGCACCATTTCCATGAGGACGAGGGCGGCCTTCCCGCGCCGTTCGTCTTCCTGGCCCAGGTCGCCGCCCAGACATCGCGGATCCGCCTCGGGACCGCGATCGTGACCCTGCCGCTGGAGCTGCCGATCCGGGTGGCCGAGGACTCCGCAGTGCTCGACCTGATGTGTGGCGGCCGTCTGGAAGTGGGCGTCGGAGGCGGCGGCAACCTTTCGTCATATTCGGCGTTCGGCCAGAACAGTGCCGAGCGCGCGACGCTGCTCACCGGGCACCTTCAAGTATTGCGCGACGCCTGGGCGGGTCGGCCGCTGCCCGGAGGAGGGGATCAGCTGTATCCGGCGAATCCGAGCCTCGTCGAGCGCGTCTGGCAGGCGACGTTCACGGTCGATGGAGCCAGGCGCGCTGGCGCAGCGGGGGACGGCCTCATGCTGTCGCGCACGCAGCCCCGACCAGCCAACGCTCCCGACCTGTCGCTGCCCGAGATCCAGAACCCGATGATCGACGCCTACATGGAGGCGCTGCCCGAGGGCCGCGAGCCGCGCATCCTCGCGTCGCGCACCGTGTTCGTTGCCGACGACAACGAGGAAGCCCTGCGTCTCGCCGAAGTCGGGCTGGGGCGGCATCGCGCGCGCCTGGCCAGGTTGGGCCGCGCGGCCGGAGACGGATCGGGGCTAGACGCGATGATCACCGCCATGGATGTTCATCTCGGCACGCCTGACAACGTGATCGCCTCGCTCAAGACGGACAGCACGCTTGCCCGGTCGACGGATCTCGCTGTGCAGGTGCATTCGATCGATCCGCCGCATCCATTCATCCTCAGATCGATCGAGCTGGTCGCCGAGGTGGTGGCGCCCGCGCTCGGCTGGGGACGGCATGCGGCGGGAGTCCGGCGTGTCGCGTGACCACTGAGCCAATGGTCGTGCGCGCTGCAGGCCGTCGCGGGGCCGCTGTGCGAGCCGCAGGGCCGGCCGCGGGCTGGGGCCCCCAGGCCCGAGGCGAGCGAGACGAATTGGCCCCGCCGGCCGAGGCGCGCCTATAAATCGAGGACGATGAAGATGTCGGGAACAGACGCCGACGTCATCGATGCGCTGGTCGGGATCAGGCCGGGATCTCCCCTGGATGCGATCCGCGCGCGGAGACCGGAGGCGCGCGCTCACGCGCAGGCGACGTACCGCGCGTTGTTCGCGCCGGAGGCACCGGGCAATGTCACCGCACAGGAGCGATTCGCCGTGGGCGGATTCGTCGCCGGCCTGCATGGCGCCACGGCGATTGCGGCCAGCTATGCCGCGCGCCTCGCCGAGAGCGGTGCCTCGGCGGCGCTGAAAGAGGCGGTCGACGCGGTCAGCAAGGAGGCCAAGACCCACGGTCCCTATGGCAGCTATCCGGCGGGGCCGCTGAGCCGCGAAGATACTGCCGGTTTGAGCTATCGCGTGGGAGCAGCGACCCGCCGAACGCTCGGTCCGCGCCTCGCCGCGGCATTCGAGCACGTGCACATGCTCGTCTTCCACCCGCGCGACGCCGCGCCGGCAGCGCTGCAAGCGCTGCTGGACGCCGGCTGGTCCACGACCGATATCGTGACGCTCTCCCAGATCGTCGCATTCCTGTCCTTCCAGATCCGGGTGGTCACTGGATTGCGCATCCTGGCCGGCCGTCCCTGACGGGCGAGGTCGACATGACTGATACCGTTCTGGTGCCCCCGGAACACACGGTTCCGACCGCCTTCACCCGGGCCCAGCTCGACTGGCTCCCCTGGCTCGAGCCGCTCGCCGTCGATGCGATGACCCAGCGCCACCTGGCGAGTCTCGTGGACGCCGCGCGCGTGAAATCGCCGTACTTCCGCCTCCTCGCCCGCGACCCGGACGCGCTGGAGGCCAGGACGCGAACCGACAAGGACATCTTCTACAACCCCGATGCCGGGCTGCCGCGGGCTGAGCGCGAGCTGGCCGCCGCCACGACGTCCCGCTTCAATGGGTGCCTCTACTGTGCCTCGGTGCACGCGCGCCACGCCGCGACCTACTCGAAGCGCGAGGCCGACGTTCAGCGCTTGCTCGACGCCGGCGTCACCGCCGATCTCGGAGAACGCTGGAATGCCATCGTAGAGGCCTCGGTGGCGCTGACCGCGACGCCGAGCGCGTTCGGGCCGGAGCACGTCGACCGCCTGCGTCGCTCGGGGCTCGACGATCTGGCGATCGCCGACGTCATCCACGCCGCGGCCTTCTTCAACTGGGCCAATCGCCTGATGCTCTCGCTCGGTGAACCGGCGGCCACGGCCGGGCCGTAGGCCTAACGGCGCCGACCGCGGCCAGTAGCTGGGCAAACGAAAAGGGGTTCTCCCTACGACACGCGCTGCAGGAAGGATCGGTCCTCGACGAGAATGACGCCGGCCTGCCCGGCCCGGCGCGCCACTTCAACGTGCTCCGGATCGGCAGCCAGCGCCTCACGATACCGCTCATAGGCCGCGAGGCTTGGGAAGTCGATGAGCGAGAGCGCGCTGTTGGTGGGGCCGGCGAACTTCGTCGGGGCGTAGTAGCCGACCACCTTGCCGCCGCAGCGTTCGATCGGCGCGGCGACGCTTCGCGCATAGACCTCGAAGTCGGCGAGCTTGCTCGTGTCGAGCGTGTAGCGAATGCAGAGCGTGATCATTGCCGTCCTCCTCTCGGTTGAGATATGAGCTTCTATCGTGACGTGACTCACACGACGCAGTATCGCGTCGCACCGCGCGCCCTTCCTGAGAATCGCTTCGGTGCGGATCGAACCGTCTCCCCTTGCCCGTTGGCGGACTCCGGCCTAGTGTGTGGGTGTGGGTGACACTGACATGCTGGCGGAAGTGGCGGGGCTACTCGGCGAGCCGGCACGGACGCGGATTCTGACCGCGCTGCTCGGCGGCTGCGCGCTCACCGGCAAGGAGCTGGCCTACTTCGCCGGCGTGACGGCGCCGACGGCGAGCAGCCACCTGTCCCGGCTCGTCGCCGGCGAGCTGCTGGTGATGGAGAAGCAGGGCCGGTGTCACTACTACCGGCTCAAGTCCGCAGAGGTCGCGCGCGCGATCGAAGGACTGATGACGGTGGCGGCGGCGCCCCCGAAGGGCTGGCCGCCCGGCCATCGCGTCGAGCCCGCCCTGCGGGATGCGCGCATGTGCTACGACCACATGGCTGGCCGTCTCGGGGTCTCGCTGTGCGACATGATGCTGCGCCGTGACTACGTCGTGCTCGTCGAAGGCGGCGGCGAGCTGACGGAGGCCGGCGCGCGATTCCTCACCGGTCTCGGCGTCGATCTCGAGCGAGCACGCGGCGCGAAGCGGCGGTACTGCCGCTCCTGTATCGACTGGACCGAGCGCCGGCCGCACATCTCCGGCGCCGTGGGCGCGGGCCTCGCGCAGGCCTTTCTCGAGCGCAGCTGGATCACGCGCATCCCGGACAGCCGAGCGCTGACTGTCACCGCGGGCGGACGGAAGAAGCTGGCGGAGCTAGGGGTCGCGGATCTTCTGGAGACTCGCGCCCCGCTCAGGACGGCAGGATGACGGCCTTGCCTGTCGTCTGCGTGTCGAAGAGCTTGTAGGCTTCCTCCGCTTGCTCGAGCCTCCAGCGGTGCGTGAAGAGCTTCTCCACGTCCACATTCCGGTCGGCGACGAACTCGGCACACTCCGCCTGACCCTGCTTCGAGAACGTCCAGGACCCCACCAGCGTCACCTGCCGGCGCAACAGATCCGGGCTCACGTCCAGCGTCACCTGACCGCGCTCGCCAACGAAGCAGGCCGTGCCCCACGAGCGCACCGCGCGCACTGCCGCAGCGCGGGCTTCGGGTGCCGAGGAGGCGTCCAGCGTCTTGTGCGCGCCCTCGCCATGCGTCAGGCTGCGGATCGCCGCCACCATGTCGCCTGACTTGCCGTCGATCACCTCGTGCGCGCCGAACGCCTGGGCGAGCTTACGCCGCTCGGGCGCGACGTCGATGGCGATGACGCGTGCGCCCATGACGACGGCCAGCTGCGTCGCCGACAAACCCACCGGGCCCTGGCCGAAGATGGCGATCGTCTCGCCGCCCTGCAGATTGACCCGCTTCAGTGCGCCCCAGGCCGTGCCGGTGCCGCAGGAGATCGCCGCGCCGGTCACGAAGGAGAGCGAGTCCGGCAGCGGTACCAGCGTCGACACCGGCACCTTCATATACTTGGCGTGTCCGCCGTGCCCGCCCGAGCCGTAGACCACCGTGCCCTCGAGGCACATCTGCGTCCAGCCCGCCCGGCAATGCTTGCAGTTGCCGCAGCCGTCATAGTGGTGGTCCATCACCCGCTGGCCGACCCGGGCCTCCTTCTCGGTGACCCCGGCGCCCACCGCTGCGACGACACCGCAGGGCTCGTGGCCGGCGATCATACCGGCCTGCCGCCTGATGCCGCCGGTCACCGCCCCGCCCGGATTGGCCGGCGCGCGATAGTTGTGCAGGTCGCTACCGCACATGCCCGAGGCCTTGATCTCGAGGATCACGTCTCTGGGACCTGGTGTCGGATCGGGAAACTCTCTGAGCTCTAGCTTTCGATCTCCGAGAAACACGACGCCTTTCATGGCTTCCTCCGGTCCTCGAATTCCTTGACCGCCCTCGGCTGCGGAACTACCCTCTTGCCGCCGGTCGAACTGTCCAGACCCAACTCGTTGAACGATACACCAATGAGAACTCCGGAGGATCGCCATGACAGTTTATGAGATGCGGACCTACACGCTTCACGTCGGCAAGATGGCCGAGGCAGTCAAGCTGTATACGGAGTTCGGCTACCCGGCGCTCCAGAAGGGCGGCCAGGACAAGAAGTTGATGGGTTATTTGCTGACAAAGATTTCGTCGAAGGCTTTGCCGTGAAATTCCGTCCGTTGCTCGCTTCCCAGGAGGTCAAGCTGCTGACCGCGGCCCCGTGGGGACCGCATCCCTGAAGGGCTGAGTCCTTGGAGAGCGAAGGTGCCGTCACTCGTGGATGAACTGCTCGGACGGCGGGAGGTTGCCATGAAGGGTCAGGGAAAGGTGAAGGGCATTCTCATCGAGGGCAACGACGGACACGAGTACCTGCTCGGATTCGGGCGTAGCCATCAAGCAAATTGGCCATACGGGTGGTCTGATAGGACCGGGCATGGGGAACAACACGTGGCTCTGGGGTGCCTATCGCGAGGCCCTCAAAGCGTTCCCCCCGATTCCGACTTGGCCGACTTGGTCGGGATCAGACTGAGACACTACCCGCTGAATCCCGTGTTTGGTTCATCCGCTCCAGCGACTTCGTGAAGGGCTCGGTCTCGGGCTGGGTCGGTCAGGGTTCCCCCGTCTTGGCCGCGGCCTCGGCGAGCAGCGTGTACTTGGCCAGCGTGCGCTCGGCGAGCGCGGCGGGCCAGCGGTGATCGTCCACGATTCTCAGGAACTCGTCGAGGACCCGGGCGAAGTGTGTCTCGTGGCCCCCGTCGAGACGGGGCGGCACGGTCACCTCGTACGTATCCGGGCCGGTGGGCACGACCTCGACGCCGGGCAGCTCCGCCTGCCACGCCGTGACTGTGTCGCGCAGCGCGCGCGCGACCCCGGCGGCATCGGTGCGGGACTCGAGGAACACTCTGCGGCGGTGGCCCGTGCGGGCGCTCTGCTCCAGGCGGATGTCGGCGCGAGTTCCGTGAGCGACGCTGTGGGAGGCGTCTCCCTCACCCGGCAACGGCGAGAGGTTCCAGCGCGTCGCGGCGCTCGCGGTGACGCGACCGATCCGGTACACGAGCTCGGCGTTGCATCGATAGCTCAGCGCGTCGCCGTCGACGAAGGGGTCGAGCTCCCGCGGGAACCCCGCCTCTCCGGTGATCCGCCGGAACGCCTCCGCGGGCACTCGCGTCGGCCACGCGCGGGCCGAGAGGAGCGCCGGCGCCGCGGCGTCGCCGTCCACGAGCCACTGCGCCTGGTCCACGACGTGGGTGGGAATGTCGACCGGACCGCTCCCTTGCACGCGCACGTCGAAGAACCACCAGGGACGTCTGAGTGGGGCGCCATCCACGAGCTTCTCCAATTGATGCACGCTCTCCTGCTCGATGGCCGGCCCGTCGGCGCGGAAGGCGCCAAAGAGCTCGGGGGCACCGACGAGCCTCTTGACCAGTCCGGCCGCCAGGTCGTGACGCCCCGTCATGATCTCCGCGGCCAGCGGCCAGTCCTCGAGGCTCGCCCGCACGTGCTCGAGGTCGGCCGGCTCCACGAGCCACGGCTTGTCGGCGAGCACGTGGAGGCCTGATTCGTGCAGCCGTCGTATGGTGCGCGCCTTGCCCCCGTTCTTGCCCGCGAGGACCACCACGTCGCCGCGCCGCTCGTCGACGAGCTGCCCGAGCGGGTCGTCGGACGTCGTCACGACGGGACGCCAGCGCGTGGGGTGCGGGGAGCGCCGGTTGAAGCGCTCAACGAGGGCGAGGAAGTCGCGCAGCTCGGCGCCCTCGCGCGCGTAGACGAACACCTCGTCGGCCACGCGCGCCTGCGGCACGCGCAGGGTCAGGGCGGCGTGGAAGTGGCCCGGGGCGAGGAAGAGCAGCGTGCGCATGGATGCCCGACGATGGTACCGCGGTGAGGTGGTCTCGCGCCTAATCCACCGCGCGTGGAAATCGTGTAGGATTTTCCGGGGCTCGTCTTAGGATCGTCGCAGCCCCGGCGTAGCGTCCCTCCTCAAGCTTCCTAGATGCCGTCGAGCGCCGGCTTCATTTTCAGGATCGCGTCGATGTGGCCGCGCGGGGAGAGGCCTGCGCCCATCGTGTTCACCGAGAGATGGGTGGCACCGAGGTCGCGCCACTCCCGGGCCCGTTTCGCCCACTCGGTCGGGCCGCCGATCCCATAGGGGAAGCGTCCCTCGATCCCCACGGCCGAGAGCGGGCGGCCCGCCTCCTTCACGTACGCGCGTACGCGATCGAGCGTGTGGCTCGCCTCGTCACCGGGCTGAAACTGGGGGAACCAGCCGTCGGAGATCTGGGCCACCCGCTTGAGCACGGGCTCGGCCATGCCGCCCATCCACACCGGGATGGGGCGCTGGACGGGCAGAGGGTTGATGCCGGCCCGGTCGAGGTGATGATACTGGCCTTTGAAGGTCACCACCGGCTCGGTCCAGAGCTTCCGCATCACGGTGATCTGCTCGCTGACGCGGCGTCCACGCGTGTGGAAGTCCTCGTTCAGGGCCTCGTACTCGACATGGTTCCAGCCGATGCCCACGCCGAGTCGCAGGCGCCCGCCGGTGAGGACGTCCACCGCCGCGGCCTGCTTGGCCACCAGCGCAGTCTGGCGCTGGGGCAGGATGACGATGCCGGTGACCAGCTCGAGGCGCTGAGTGCAGGCCCCGAGGTAGCCGAACAGAACGAAGACTTCGTGGAAGGGGCTCTCGTCGGTGTAGGGCGGGCGGCGACCGAGCTTGTCGAAGCGCTCCAGCTTGCCGCCCAGCACGTGGTCGAAGACGAGCAGGTGATCGTAGCCGGCACTCTCGGCGGCCTGGGCGTAGTCGCGGATCACCACAGGGTCCGAGCCGATCTCCGTCTGGGGAAACACCACGCCGAGTCTCATCTTGTATTCTTCCTCCTCGCAGAAGTTCCCGGGCCCAGGCCGATCAACGTACGATCAAGCCCTGAGGCTCCGTCCCCGCCTTGATCCGGCTCGTCAGCGCCAGCTTCTCGACGTCGATCACGGCAACGTCGTTCGCACCGCGCACCGCAATGAACGCCGTCTTGCCGTCCTTGCTGAACCCGATGTTGGAGCCGCCCTGCCCGATCGTCAGACGCTTCACTTCCTTGAAGG
This sequence comes from Candidatus Rokuibacteriota bacterium, assembly GCA_003220535.1. Lineage (GTDB taxonomy): Bacteria > Methylomirabilota > Methylomirabilia > Rokubacteriales > CSP1-6 > AR31. The sequence continues at coordinate 7,400 of QHSU01000092.1, read as the reverse complement.
TCCGCGCGTCGAAGATCTGGGCGAAGGTGTCCTGGCCATTGGTAACGACCGCGTAGCGCCGGTCGCGGGTCCACGCGTTGGTCACAGGTTGCTTTCCGGTCGGCTGCGTCGCAAGCACCGCCAGATCGGCGGCGTCGAGAACCACGTTCGTATTGGCGTCGGCTGTCTGCACCCAAACCTCCTTCCCGTCAGGCGACACACGCAGCATGTGCGGCTTGCTGCGAGCGGGGAAGGAGACAGTCTTGACGAGTTTTCGGCTCGCCATGTCGATCTTCGAGACCGTGTCCGCCTCGCGTTCCGGGGTGTAGCCGAACCGACCGTCCGGCGTCAGGTGGAGGTCTCAGGGAAATGCTCCGGTCTGGAGCGTGGAGTCCACGCTGCCGTGCTCGAGATCGAGGAACGCGATGAGGTTGTCCCCCGCTACGTTGATCGCGGCCTTCTTCTTATCGGGCAGCACGACCAGGCTGTGGCCGGGCCCCTTGCCGAGCCCGCCGATCGTCTTGGTGACGGCCACCTGCCTCGGCTCGATAGCGATGGCCTGGACTTGATCGTTAGGAAAGTCGTAGGTCCAGATCCGTGCCCCGTCCCAGTACGTCTGCTCGTTCGACAACCAGCGCACCGAGGCGCCGAGCGGTCGGGTTTCACGCACCTGGCGGTTGGCGACGTCAATCAACGTGACATCTTTAGAACCTACGTTGAAGACGTACACCGTTTCCCGGTCTTCTGCGCCGCCGGCCGCCGTTGCCGATTGCGCGGGGGCCGAGCTCGTCTCCGAGGCACTCGCGCCTCTGCCGCTCGAGCTACCGGCGGAAGGAGACGAGGCCTGACTGGATGATCCGCAGGCGGAAGCGATGAGTCCGAGCGCTGCGCTGCTCGCACCTTTGAGGACCGTGCGACGGTCGAGACTCGAGGATAGGAACCAATCCGAACCGCCGACAAACACGCCTTTTGCCTCGCCACGCGAGGCGCAGTCTTCGGGCGCTCAGTGTGAGGGCGGTTGGGCCGACGCCAGGGGATCCACTATCGCATTGGACATCGTGCATCTCCTTCAAGGCCACGGCTCGCCTCGTTCGTCCTCCAGCTGTCCGCTCAATCAAATCGGATGCCCGCGAGTCACTCGACACGCCGAGAGTCTGCCGAAAGAGCCTGCCCGTCAAGCAGCTTTCGGCACGCATCGACGCGATGCGATGGCACTCTCCTGCCTCATCGACGAAGCTCGCCAGGTCGGCTACTGTGTGGCCGAGGCGCCGAGGCGGTGATTCCCGTGCCGAGAAAAAGAGGATGGAGACATGGCTTATTGGCTCCTGAAGTCCGAGCCCGATGAATGGTCGTGGACCCAGCAGGTCGCGGAAGGGCGTGACGGGGCGGAGTGGACAGGCATCCGCAACTTCTCGGCCCGGAACCACCTGCGCGCCATGAAGAAGGGTGAGCAGGCGTTCTTCTATCACACCGGGAAGGAGCGCGCGATCGTCGGCATCGTCAAGGTGATCGCGGAGGCGCATCCGGATTCGACCGACTCCGCCTGGAGCGCTGTCGACGTCACCGCAGTGCGGCCGCTCTCGACACCAGTCGGCCTCGACCAGATCAAGGCAAACAAACGCCTCGCCGGCATGACGCTGGTCAGGCTCGCGCGCCTGTCGGTCCAGCCAGTGACGGAGGCCGAGTGGCGGATCGTGTGCGAGATGGGGGGACTCGGCTGAACCACCTCGGCCGACCGGCTCAGTCGCTCGCGGTTGCATGGCCGTCGACCGTCAGCCCGCCGGAGTGATCGGCGTGGAGGTTGGTCAGGAGTAAGCGGCGCTCGCTGGGCGCCTGGCTCCTTCTGGGGACTGAGATTCCGAGCGAGCGGGACTTGATCAGCGCTAGCTGCTGATTCCTCAAGATGAGGTGGCCGCTCGCGATGACCTCACGAACGGGGGAGCCGGGACGTTTACCTAGTGTAAGCCAGAAGCGCTTCCAAGGGGACCGGCCGGGAATCAGAACGGTCTCAGCAGGAGAGCGTCGCATGCGCAACGTGGCGAAAGCAACACAGCCTGATGCAGTCGGCATCAACACCCGTGTCGAGATGCTCGACTGGACCAGCGTCTCGACGCACCTCGATGACCATGGCTGGGCGATGGTCGAGAAGCTTCTGACCGCCGACGAGTGTGAAACGATCGCCGGTCTCTACGATGACGACGGCCGGTTCCGGAGCCAGGTGGTCATGGCGCGGCACGGCTTCGGGCGGGGTGAATACAAGTACTTCACGTATCCGCTGCCGGACATCGTCGCCGATCTGCGCAGGGCGATCTATCCGAACCTGGCGCCGATCGCCAATCGCTGGAACGAGTCGATGGGGATCGATGTCCGCTACCCGGACGCGCATGCCGATTTCATCGCGCGCTGCCACGAGGCGGGGCAGACGCGGCCAACGCCGCTCCTGCTGCGGTACGCCGCGGGCGACTACAACGCTCTCCACCAGGATCTCTACGGCGAGCATGTCTTTCCGCTGCAGATGACGATTCTGCTTTCGGAGCCGGAACAGGATTTCACCGGCGGCGAATTCGTGCTGACCGAGCAGCGCCCACGCATGCAATCGCGGGCCGAGGTGGTGCCGCTCCGTCGGGGCGATGCCGTAGTGTTCGCGGTGCACCATCGCCCCGTGCACGGCACGCACGGAACCTATCGTGTCAATCTCCGGCACGGAGTGAGCCGGCTGCGATCCGGCCATCGCCACACCGTGGGCGTGATCTTTCACGACGCGAAATGATCCGCGATGTGTTCGAGAGGCCGTGCGGGACGTACGGCCCGCGCCGGGAGAGTGACTGACTCGTGGATAGACGACAACTTCTGAAACGACTGGACGAGGCGTGGGTGGCGTTCAACGAGTCGTACGCCGGTCTGTCGGATGCGCAGCTGATGGAGCCTGGTGTCACCGGTGCCTGGTCGGTACGCGACATCCTCGCGCACGTGACCACGTGGGAGGAGGAGGCGCTGAAGCACCTGCCGCTGATCCTGAAAAACGGCACGCCACCGCGGTACTCCGTACGGTACGGCGGCATCGACGCCTTCAACGCCCGCATGACGGAACAGAAACGGAGTCTGTCGCTGTCCGAGGTCCGCGCGCAATTGGTGGCGACGCACGGCCGGCTCGTCGACTTCATTCAGAGCGCCCCCGAACATCAACTCGTCGGCGAAACCCGCTTCCGTCATCGATTGCGGCTCGATACGTATAGCCATTACCCGCTCCACGCAGAGGCGATTCGGCAATGGCGACGGCGGATGTCAAACGAGGCCGCCTAGTGTGAGTCCACCGCCCTTCGAAGAGCTGGTCGCCGAGCACGGACCGACCGTGCTGCGCGTGTGCCGCGCTGTTCTGGGCCCGGCTGACGCCGAGGACGCGTGGTCGGAGACGTTCCTGGCCGCGCTCGACGCGTACCCGCGCCTGCGCCCGAACAGCAATCTCGAGGCGTGGCTCGTGACGATCGCGCACCGCAAAGCGCTCGATCATGTGCGCGCGAGATCGCGTCGCCCGATCCTGACCGACAAGCTGCCGGAGCCCCCCGCGTACGAGGGCAGTCCCGGGGGCTGGGAGTCTGGCCTATGGGAGGCGCTCGAGGCCCTTCCCCTCAAGCAACGACAGACAATCGCCTATCACTACCTCGTGGGGATGCCCTACGTGCAAGTCGCCCAGATCGTCGGCGGCAGTCAGGACGCCGCCCGACGAGCGGCGGCAGACGGTATCGCCACGTTGCGAAAGACATTCCCGAAAGGAGAGCCCCGATGACGAACGAGCGGGATCTGTTCGCCGCGTTGCCAACGATCGACGACGAAACCAACCGCAGGCTGCATCGGCGCCTGGTGGACGCCGCGAACGCCGCGGGTCTTCTCGACGTCGCGTACCGCACGATCGACACTCCCGTGGGCGCCTTGCTGTTGGCGGCCACGCCGAAGGGCCTGGTACGGGTCGCGTACGCGAGCCAGGACCACGACCTCGTGCTTGAAGGCCTCGCCCGCGACGTGAGCCCTCGCATCCTGCGAGCGCCCGCGCGCCTGGACGGCGTCGCGCGGGAGCTCGAGGAGTACTTCGCCGGGCGGCGCCGCACGTTCGACGTGCCGCTCGATCTGCAGCTCTCGCACGGCTTCCGCCGCGCGGTCCTGTCGCGCCTGCCGGAGATCGGTTACGGGAAGACCGCCAGCTATGCCGCGATCGCGAAGGCGGCTGGCAACCCGAAGGCGGTTCGCGCTGCCGGCAGCGCGTGCGCCAGCAACCCCCTGCCCGTCGTGGTGCCCTGCCACCGCGTCGTGCGGAGCGACGGAACGATCGGACAGTACGTCGGTGGCGTTGACGCCAAGCGAGCCCTGCTCACGCTGGAGGGGGCGGCATGACCGCCAGGACGTACACGCTGCTGGGCCCGGACCGGCGACCCTACCAGAGCGCAACCTCCGGCGCGCTCGGCGGCCACCGTCCGGGCCGCGTGTACGGCAGGCTCGACTGCCCGGCCGCGCTGCGGGCCATCGCGCGCGGCGGGTACGTCAGGCATCGCGTGTTCTTCGCCGACGAGCAGACCGCCGTCGCGGCCGTGTACCGGCCATGCGCCGTGTGCCTGCCCGACGAGCACGCGCAGTGGAAGGCGGGGCGAAGCGGGAAGGCGTGCTGTAGCTAGCGCAGCCGCGGGCCCGGGTCCATCTTCAGGAAGACCCGGCCGCCGATCGGGTACCACTCGGGCGCGAGCGCGGCCGCCTGGCCGACGACGTGGAGATCCCGCCAGCACTCGGCCAGGCGGCTCTCGCGCCGGTACGACGTGCTGCCACCGTGCCGGTACATCAGATCCATCGCCTCGCGAGCACTGTCGGCGGCGTGGACCGCGGCCAGCCGGCAACGGGCCCGTTGCTCGAGGGTGGTGTCCTCGCCGGCCGCGACGGTATTCCAGAGATCGGTGATCGTCGCACTGCGGTACACGCGACCAGCGTTCAAGATCGCGTCGGCTCGACCGACCGCGTCCTGAACTTGAGGGTTCTCGCAGAGCCGACCGGTCCGGCCGCGCGGTGTCTTCTCGACGGCCAGCTCGATCAGCGCGTCGATGCCGGCCCGGGCGATTCCGGTGATCACGGCGCTGTGGTGGGGCCCGACCCAGGCCTGGGCCGGCAGGGCATACGAAATCCCCGGCCAACGCTTCCACTGGTTGTCGAGCGGGACGCCGGCGTGGACCATCGTTCGCCGCTCCGGCAGAAAAACATCGTTGACCGTCCAGTCGAAGCTGCCGGTCGCACGCATGCCGGACACGTCCCAGCTCCCCTCGACGATCTGCGCTTCCGAACGCTGGAAAATCCCCCGCCAGTAGACCGATGAGCCGTCCGGGCTGCGGCGTGGCTGGTCGCCGTCGAGAATCTGGAAACTACCCAGCATCCAGGAGCTCTCCTGACAGCCGGTGCCGAAGGGCCAGCGACCGGTGACCCGGTAGCCGCCATCGACAGGCACGGCCCGCCCGCCCCCCATCACGGCGGTGCCGGCGATGACGGCGTCGGCCCCGCGCGCGTAGATCTCGTGGACGCCCTCGTCCGACAACCCGAGCGTGACTAGTTGGCCGATGCTGTTGTTGGCCACATTCCAGCCGACCGAGCCGGCGCCCTCGGCCAGCAGCTCCACGACGCGCACGTAAGTCAGCGGGTCAGCCTGCAGGCCGCCCAATGCGCGCGGCATCACCAAGCTGTAGAAGCCGGCGGCATGAAACTGCTCGACCAGCGCCTTCGGCAAGCGCTGCTCGCGCTCGATCTCGTCGCGATAGCCGCGGATGACCGAGCGCAGAGCGGCCGCGGTCTGCACCGGAGGCTCCGCATCGATGTCGGCCGGCAAGAGCTTCTCTTCGGCGATCTGTCGCATAGGGCCGGATGTTCCGCTGGCAAAGCGAAGGTGTCAAGAGGTACTGTCGCTGATCATCCCCAACCAGGAGACCTGCTCATGCCCAGTTTGAGCTTTGGCGCGTTCCTCGCCCCCCCCGCTGCTGGCCGCCTCGTCCGGCAACGTGCCATCTGAACCAGGCCGCTGACGGCCCGCGCGTCGCGGTGAGTGACCTCGCTTCACTCCCCTCACCGGAGAAACCGATATCCGAACTCTCGCCCCTGCCGAGTGAAGTCCTCCCCACGGGCATCCGTGCACGCTTCGTCTCCGGCATCAATGGTCTGCGCGTGCACATCCTCGAGGCCGGATCGGCGGCGCCGGGCCGTCCCGCCGTCCTGTTGCTCCACGGCTTCCCCGAACTGGCGTATTCCTGGCGAAAGATCATGCCGACTCTGGCCGCGGCAGGGTTCCACGGGGTTAGCGGCTACTGGCACGGAATTAGAAACCAAGATCGGTCAATCCAAGATGACCATCCGGACGACGACCAAGCGGCCACCGATACCTCGGGTCTGATTCCCTGATGGGAAGATCATTGATGCATGCCAACCGCATCCGCATGAGACCGCCCGCATTGAACTCCCAATTCTCGTTGCCGTACGACCGGTACCAATTCCCCGAATCGTCGTGCCACTCGTAGGCGAAACGCACGGCGATGCGGTGTCCGTCGAAGGCCCACAACTCTTTGATCAGGCGATAGTCCAGTTCCTTCGCCCACTTGCGTGTAAGAATGCGATGATCTCTTGCCTTCCGTTCACAAATTCTGAGTGGTTTCTCCAGCGAGAATCGACCGTGTAGGCTAGAGCCACCTTCTCACGATCGCGCGAATTCCAGCCATCCTCCGCCAGACGGACCTTCTGGATAGCTGTCTCCCGAATAAATGGAGGCAATGGAGGGCGTGTTTCTTGCGCGCCATCCCTAGTTGTGATCGTGCTCATGAGAGTGTTCTCCTCCCCTGGTTCCGAACAAGTGGAAGCGTTCGTGTGTGGCCGTTGCCCCATCGTCACCGCCGCCAGCCTTGGAGCGTCAGCCGACATCAGGGTCACACCGCGAAGGAGGTGGATCAGGACCTTGCGCGGCCCCGCGGGAAGACCGTTGATGATGAGCGGCTCGCCGCTCGCGTCTGCCCAGCGCCAGGGCGCATCATCCACGTTCGGCGGCGGCGGCGAAGTTCCGCGGTGGCCAAGGTCGTAGAGGTGCTGCGCACCAATTCGCACATCACGATGCTGGTCAATAACGCGGGGGGCGGAGCCACCGCGCCGCTGCTTGGCTCGTCTCCGCCGCCTCGCGTCAACAGCTCCTTCAGCAGCCTGCGGAACGGCGGAATCAGGACACGAAGATTCCCCGCGGCACCGTCATGGACACCACCCAGTTCGGGACATCGACGATCTCGCTGATCTTGAGGTCGCCGGCGACGCTGCAGATGGCGTACGCCTCGTGCAGGCTCAGGCCCTGATCGCGCACCAGCCACTCGATCATCGCCCTCACCGCCTGCTTGGCGTCCGACATCAGATCAGGCCCG
>QHSU01000091.1 GCA_003220535.1 Candidatus Rokuibacteriota bacterium | reverse complement strand
GCGGTCTACAACCTGGTGCGCATCAGGAACTTGGCGGAGTGTCCGGCATGACGCGCCACCACTGCTCTCCGGTCTCCGGCGGCGACTGGTCGCAGCCAAAGAACCTGCATCCGATCGCCCCGCCGGGGTCGTTTGATGCCTTGCGGCTCTCAACTGCGTGCCTTTCACCTGCTTTTTCCGTAGCCTGCTAGTGTCCGGCGCCGAGCTCGCCGCGCTCCTCGACCGCCACGGCTTCGACTTCTTCACCGGCGTGCCGTGCTCGCTGGTCGAGGATCTCATCACCGCGCTCGAGCGTCACCCGCAGGCGCCCTGGATCCCGTCGGTGCGTGAGGACGTCGCCGTTGGGCTCGCCGCCGGCGCGTGGCTCGGTGGGCGTCGCCCGGTCGTGGTCATGCAGAACTCGGGGCTCGGGACGAGCCTCAACGCTCTCGCGTCGCTGTCGCTCATGTACGGGCTGCCGGCGCTGCTGATCGTCACCTGGCGCGGCTTTGCGGGCCAGGATGCTCCCGAGCACATCCTGATGGGCGAGATCTCGCCGAACCTCCTCGACCTCCTCCGCGTGCCATATCGCGTCCTCCGCCATGACTCTGCCGACGAGCTCCTCGCCTGGGCCCGCCGAGAGCTGGACGCCCGGGAGACGCCCGTCGCGATCCTGGTCCCGTCCGGCATCGTCGCGACCGGAGCCGGGGCCGGAGGAGGGGTCGACCGGACCCGTTCCCGCGAAGCGGCAACGGACGCCGCGCGCCCGGATGGAGCCCGGCCGCCGCGGAGCAGCGAACGCGCGCCGCGTGGTCCGGCGATCCCCCCCCCGGCCCCGGTCGCGACGACGCCCAGCGCGGAGGACAAGGAATTGCGTCCGGTGATCTCACGCCGTGAAGCGCTCGCCGTGGCCATCAAGGAGCTCGGCGACGCCCCAGTGATTCACGCGAACGGCTACATCTGCCGCGAGTCGTTCGCGATCGACGACCGGCCGCAGAACTTCTACATGATCGGCTCGATGGGACTGGCTTCAGGGATCGGGCTGGGGCTCGCCCTGGCCCGGCCGGCGCAGCGGTGCGCCGTCTTCGACGGCGACGGCAACCTCCTGATGAGCCTCGGCACGCTGGCGATGGTCGGCAGCCTGGGCCCGCGAAACCTCATCCACCTCGTCTTCGACAACGAGATCTACGGCTCGACCGGCGGCCAGCGGTCGCCATCGCGCGAGGTGCGGCTCGACCGCCTCGCCCGGAGCGCGGGCTATCGCACGGCGATCGCCGCGACGACGCCCGACGAGATCGCCGCCGCCCTGCGGTCGGCCCGCGTCGACGGCGGCCCGCACTTCATTCTGGTCAAGGTCACGGCGACGGAGACGCCGGCGCCCCGGATCCCGCACACCCCGCACACGATCCGGGACCGGTTCAGGCGAATCGCCACCGCCGGCTGAAGCGCGGCGCCCGAGTGGTGCATGCTGCGGTTTCCGGAAACCGTGTGCTAAACTCATCCATTAATTAGCCGCGCTCGACCGAGCTCTACCTGAGGAGGCGTCCGTGGGATCCGTGAGAGTCGCGATCATCGGTGTTGGGAATTGCGCGTCGGCCCTCGTCCAGGGTGTCGAGTACTACCGCAACGCGCCGGCCGATCGCTTCATCCCCGGGTTGATGCACGCGCGGCTCGGCGGCTACCACGTGGGCGACATCGAGTTCTCCGCGGCCTTCGACATCGACGAGCGCAAGGTCGGGCGTGATCTCGGTGAGGCGATCTACCAGGCGCCGAACAACACGGTGCGCTTCGCCGACGTGAAGCCCCTCGGCGTGCCCGTCCTGCGCGGGATGACGCACGACGGTCTCGGTCACTACCTCTCGCAGATGATCAAGAAGGCGCCGGGCTCCACGGCCGACATCGCCGGCACCCTTCGCGACACCGCGACCAACATCGTCGTCAACTTCCTGCCGGTCGGCAGCGAGATGGCGACGAAGTGGTACGTCGAGCAAGTGCTGGACGCCGGGTGCGCGTTCGTCAATTGCATCCCCGTTTTCATCGCGCGCGAGGCGTACTGGCGCCGTCGCTTCGAGGAGCGGGGCCTACCGGTGGTGGGTGACGATGTCAAGTCCCAGGTGGGGGCGACGATCATCCACCGCGTGCTCACGAAGCTCTTCATGGACCGCGGCGTGCGGCTCGACCGGACCAGCCAGCTCAACTTCGGCGGCAATACTGATTTCTACAACATGCTCGAGCGCGACCGACTGACGTCGAAGAAGATCTCGAAGACGGACTCCGTCCGGTCGCAGCTCGGCCACGAGCTGCCCGGCGACGCGGTCCACATCGGCCCGAGCGACTACGTGCCGTGGCTCGCCGATCGCAAGTGGGCGCACATCCGGCTCGAGGGCAGCGGCTTCGGCGATCAGCCCATCAACGTCGAGCTGAAGCTCGAGGTCTGGGATTCCCCCAACTCCGCGGGCGTCGTCATCGACGCGATCCGCGCCTGCAAGCTCGCCCTCGACCGCGGGATCAAGGGCGCCCTGCTCGCCCCGTCCGCGTACTTGATGAAGTCACCGCCCGAGCAGTGGACCGACGACACCGCCCGGCAGCGGCTCGAGCGGTTCATCGCCGGCGACGAGTAGGTGCCCCTCGCCGCAGTGATCGGGCGCCCCCTTCGCCGGCTGGTGCGGGTCGCCTGCGCGCGACCCATCCTGACTGTCGCGATCGCGGTCGCCCTGGCGGGGGTCTCGATCGTCTACGCGCTCGAGAACCTCACCTTCGCCACCTCCACGCGCGCCCTGCTGCCGCCGGGCCGGTCGTACGTCGAGCGCTACACGCAGTATGACCGCGAGTTCGGCGACCTCGACAGCATCGCCATCGTCGTGGAGGCGCCGTCCCTACCTGAGGCGACGGTCTACGCGACGCGCCTGGTCCGCCAGCTCCGCGCCAGCGACGTTCCGCTGAAGCGGATCTCGTACCGGATCGATCCCAAGCAGTTCGAGGGGCGGGCCCTGCTGTACCTCTCGAAGGAACGGCTCATCAACATCCGCGAGGCGATCTTCGACTACCAGGAGTTCATGGAGGCGTTCGCGGCCCGCCCGACGCTCGACCAGCTCGCCGACGGCATGGCCACCCAGATCGCGACCGCGTTCGTCACGAACTTCATCGACCTCGGCGTCTCCGAGGGCAAGGGGGCCGCGGACCTTCGCTTCGTGCAGGATCTGGTCGGGCTGATCGCGGCGCGCCTGGAGCGACCGGGGCCGTACAAGTCACCCTTCGGGACGCTCTTCGCGGTCGAGGGCGCCGACAGCCCCGGCGCCGGCTACTTCCTGTCCGAGGACCAGCGCCTGCTCTTCATCCTGGCCGAGCCCGAGACCGAGCGTGGGAGCTTCACCGGCGACCGGCGCGCCATCGAGGGCGTGCGGGCGGTCATCGCCTCACTCAAGCACGACTTCCCCGACGTCACGGTCGGCGTGACCGGCAAGCCGGCGCTGCAGAACGACGAGATGGTCGCGGCGTTCCGCGACAGCGAGCGGGCCACCGTGCTGGCCTTCGCCCTCACGCTCGGGCTCCTGCTGGTCGCGTTCCTGCGCGTGGGCAAGCCCGTGCTGATGCTGGTGGTGCTCGCCACGAGCCTCTGCTGGTCGATCGGCGTCGCGACCCTCGTGATCGGCCACCTCTCGCTGTTCTCGGTGATGTTCATCTCGATCGTGATCGGGATCGGCATCGACTACGGCATCTACTTCCTCTTCCGCTACGAGGAAGAGCTGTTCCTCGGCCGCAACCTCAAGGAGGCGATCGAGATCACCGCCGCACGCAGCGGGCCCGGCATGCTGCTGGGGGCGGTGACGGCGGCGGGCACCTTCTACGTGCTCTGGCTCACCGACTTCCGCGGCGTGCGGGAGCTCGGGTTCATCGCGGGCACCGCCCTCCTCTTCGCCTGGCTCGCGATGATGACCGTGTTCCCGGCGGTGCTCGTTCTCGTCGACCGGCGCCACGCGCAACGGCCGGCCGGCACGATCCCGCGCGCGATCGCGCTGGAGCGTATCCACGTGCCGCTCGTCGAGCGCCTCGTCGCCTACCCCAAGGCGGTGGCGGTCATGGCGATCGCGCTGATGGCCGTCTCGGCGTGGGGCCTGCGCTACATCCAGTTCGACTACAACCTGCTCAACCTGCAGGCCTCCGGGACCGAGTCCGTCGTCTGGGAGAAGCGCATCCTGGCGACGGCGGGGCGCTCCGGCTTCACGGCGCTCGCGAGCGCCGACACGCTCGACGAGCTTCGACGCAAGTACGCGGCCCTCCGCGCGCTCCCGAGCGTTTCCGAGGTGGACTCAGTGCTCCTGCTCATTCCCGAGGACCAGCCCGCCAAGCTCAAAGTGATCGAGAATTTCGCCCCCCTGGTCGCGTCGGTTCGGGTCGGTCGCCCGACGTCGGTGGATCTGCCGCGGCTCGCTTCCTCCCTCGAGACGCTCAAGCGTCGCTTCACCATCGCGGCGAACGAGGCGCCGGAGGGCGAGGTTCGGGCGAAGCTCAAGCTCGTCGCCGAAGATATCGCGCGGCTCGCAGTGAAAATCCGCCAGGCGGATCCGCAGGTGGCCGAGCCGGCGCTGACGCTCCTGCAGAATCAGATCTACCGCGACTTCGTGCGAAGCTTCCAGCGGCTCCAGGACAACGTGGCGCCCCGGCCGGTCGGTCTCGACGACGTCCCGGCGGAGCTCAAGTCCAAGTTCATGAGCGCCGGCGGGCGCTTCCTCCTCCAGATTCATCCCGGGGTCGACATCTGGGACCGCGCCGGCGCCCACCGTTTCGTCAGCGAGCTCCGATCCGTCGACCCCGACGTGACCGGGACGCCGATCATCACGTACGAAGCGCTGCACCTGATGGAGCGCGCCTACCAGCAAGGCACGATCTACGCGATCCTGCTCGTCAGCCTGGTCACGGCGCTCACGCTGCGCCGCCTCCGCGAGACGGTGCTGGCGCTCCTCCCGCTCGGTCTCGGCATGATGTGGGCGTTCGGGCTCATGTACTTCTTCGACCTGAAGTTCAACATGGGGAACGTCTTCGGGCTCCCGCTGATCCTCGGGGCCGCGGCGGAGTACGGGCTGAACATCGTGATCCGCTTCATGGAGGGCCGCGACCACGGCGGGCCCTTGATCGCGCGCTCCACGATGATGGCCGTGCTCGTCAGCGGGCTCACGACGATCGTCGGCTTCGGCAGCCTGATGATCGCCGATCACCGCGGCATTTTCGGCCTGGGCCTCCTGCTCACGCTCGGCACCGCCACGAGTCTCGCGGCGGCGCTCGTCGTGCTCCCGGTGCTCCTGCGGATGATGCCGACCCACACGCCGGCGGCGACGAGCCCCGTGATGGGCAACGAGCCGCCACCGTTCGCCGCGGCCGGCCACGACATCGACCGCACCCGCTGACCCTCCGCGCCGCCACACCCCACGCACCTCCCCAATAACGGCGCCTAATCGGGCGACCGTCGGGCGCGGTGGCGCCCCGGCGGCCGGGGGGAAGGGGTCGACGACCCGTTCCCGACAAGCGGCGACGGACGCAGCCGCGCCCGGATGGAGCCCAGCCGCACCGGAGCAGCGCACGCGTGCAGCGTGGTCGCGCGACCCCTTCCCCCCGGCCGCCGGGGCGCCGCCGCGCCCGCGCCAGGCGAGACTATGCTTTGTAGACCTGGACGAGGTTGGAGTGGAAGGCGGGGCCATCTCCGAGGTCGGTCGTGCGGTCGCTCGTCAGAACGTTGACGCCGTGGCCACCCGGCTGGAAGCGGTGCCACCAGATTCCTTCGATGACGACGACGCCCGGGCGCGTCGCGTCGGTGACCTGGGCGGTGAAGCGCGCGGCGCCTCGCGGGCTCTCGACGCGAACGGCGTCGCCGTCGCGAATATCCCGCGCGGCGGCGTCGGCGGGAGCGAGCATCGCCGTCGCTGCGCCCTGACGCCGGCGCAGTAGCTCCGACTGGCTGAACGAGGAGTTCAAGAAGAACCGGTTCGGAGGCACGATGCACTGGAGCGGGAACCGCGCCGCCACCTCGCGGTTGTCGGGGCCCTCGGCGAGCGGCACGTACGTGGGCAACGCGGGCAATCCCTGACGTTCCATCCAGGCGGAGTAGAACTCCACCTTCCCGGACGGCGTCGGCGCCCCGTCGGCGAACGGTCGGTAAGGACGGGGCAGGTCGATCCGCGCCCAGCCGTCGCGGACGAGCTGCTCCCACGTGATCCCGCGCACCGTCGCGTCGCCCTTCGCCAGGAACTCACGGATGAGCCCTTCGTCGCCCTTGGCGTAGTGCGCCTCCGCCACACCCATCGCACGGGCCAGGAGCCGGCACGTCTCCCAGTTGGACTTTGCCTCCCCCTGCGGCGGGAGGACGGGTTGCGCCAGCTGCACCGTGAGCTGTCCGAAGGAGCGATAGAGGTCGAGGTGCTCCATCGAGGTCGTCGCCGGGAGCACGAGATCCGCGTAGCGCGCGGTGTCGGTCATCACCTGCTCGTGGACCACCGTGAAGAGATCCTCCCGCGCGAGTCCCCGCAGCACGAGCGTCTGGTCCGGGCAGACGGCGGCGGGATTCGAGCTGTAGACGTAGAGCGACCGCACCGGTGGCGCGAGCGCGCCGTCCGTCACCGCGCGTCCGAGATGGATCATGTTGATCGTACGAGGGGCCGGAGCCGGCAGGAGATCGGGGCGCTCCAGCACCGCGTAGTCGAAGCCGAAGGCGCCGCCGGTCGACAGCAGGGCGCCGCCGTGCGGATCCGCATAGGCGCCGGTGAGCGCGGGGAGGCACGCGAGCGTCCGGCACGTCATCCCGCCGTTGTCGTGGCGAGAGATGCCGATGCCGACCCGGATGAACGTCCGGGGCGTGGCGCCGTACCGGCGCGCGAATCGCACGATGGTCTCGGCGTCGAGCCCGACGATCGGCGCGACCGCGTCGGGCGCGTAGGCCCGGACGTGCGCGGCGAGTCGATCGTAGCCGAGCGTCGCGCGCTCGATGTAGTCACGGTCCACGAGTTCTTCCGCGACCAGCACGTGCATCACGGCCAGCGCCAGCGCCGCGTCGGTGCCGGGCCGGACCATGAGGTGCTCGTCCGCTCCCTGAGCCGTGGGCGTCCGGTAGGGATCGACGGCGACGACGTGCGCGCCGCGGGCGCGGGCCTGCTTCACGAGGGTCATGACGTTGATCGTCGAGTACGACGCGTTCACGCCCCAGAGCACGACGAGATCGGCGCCGACCATCTGCTCGGAGTCGTTGCCGGTGACTGCGCCGACCGTGGCCCGCCAGCCCGCGTACGCCGTCGAGACGCAGATCGAGCGGTCGAGCCGGCTCGCGCCGAGGGCATGGAAGAGCGGATGGCCGGCGAAGTACTGGATCTGGCCCATCGAGCCCGCGTAGGAGAACGGCAGGATCGCCTCGGCGCCGTCGGTGCCGATGATCGCCCGCCATCGAACGGCGATCGTCTCGATGGCCGCGTCCCAGGAGATCGGCGCGAACTCGCCGGCACCCTTCGGGCCGACGCGCCGGAGCGGCTGCCGGATGCGCAGCGGCGAGTGGACGCGCTCGGCGTACTCGCGCACCTTGCCGCAAATGACGCCCTGGGTGAAGGGATGGTCGGGATTGCCGGTGACGGAGGTCAGCCGACCGCCCTCGACGGTGACGACGAGGCTGCAGCACGACGGGCAATCGTGCGGACAGACGGACAGCATGTGTGTCAACAAAGGTATCATGACCGAGGATGCTCGCCTGGCTCGCGCGCCTCAACCCGTTCAAGACTCCCGATGCCAAGCGACTCGCGGTCCTGTTCGCCGTCGTCTACTTCGCTCAGGGCATGTGGTACCTGCCCAACCAGACGATCACGATCGTGCTCAAAGACCGCGGGCTCAGCGCGGGCCAGGTCGCCGACTTCGGCCTGATCACGATCATCCCCTGGTTCATCAAGCCCCTCTACGGGCTCCTGTCCGACTTCGTGCCGCTCTTCGGCCGACGGCGACAGAGCTACTTCCTGCTCACCTCTGCGCTGGCGGGGGTTGCCGGCCTCGCACTGGCGTGGGGCGACTGGATCGCTCACGGCGAGATCTGGACATTCGACCTGTTCGGGCTCACGACCTTCACGCTCGTCGAGGGCGTCGTGCTCTTCACCGTGATGGCCCTCGGTCTTGCGTTCACCGACGTCCTCACCGACGCGATGATGGTCGAGAATGGTCGGCCCCGCGGTCTCACGGGCGCGTTCCAGTCCGTGCAGTGGGCCGCCATCACCCTGGCGTCGGTGCTGGTCGGTGAGCTCGGCGGGAATCTGGCGGAGACGCGCAGCCTCCGCGCCGCCTTCCTCCTCGCCGCGTGCTTCCCACTCATGTCCCTGGGCATGGGCGCGTCGTTCATGCGCGAGACGCCCACGCGCGCGAACCGGGCGGCGTTCGTCCAGACGTGGACCGCGATCGTCGTCACGCTGCGCGGACGGGAGATCTGGCTCGTCGCGGGCTTCATCTTCTTCTTCTGGTTCAGCCCGTCCTTCGGTCCCGCGTTCCTCTATTACCAGACCGACACGCTCAAGTTCAGCCAGCAGTTCATCGGCCGGCTGGCGGCGCTGGGTTACATGGCGGGTGTCGTCGGGGCCCTCGTCTACGCGCCGCTCTCCCGGCGGCTGCCGCTCAAGCGCATCATCAACTACTCGATCGCCATGGGGGTCGTCGGCACGCTGGCGTACCTCGTCTATCGCGACACGGCCTCCGCCGTCGTCATCACGATCGTCTTCGGCGCCATCAGCATGGTCGTCAACCTCGCGTTCCTCGATCTCGCCGCCAAGGCCTGTCCGCGCTACGTCGAGGCGACGTTCTTTGCCGCCCTCACATCCGTCTACAACCTGGGAACGCAGCTGTCGGAGAACGTGGGGGCGCGTCTCTACGACGTGGTCGGCTACGAGCCCCTGGTGTACATCGCGACGGCGATGACGGCGCTCACCTGGCTCCTGGTCCCGCTGGTCAGGATCGACCGCATCGAAGCGAAGGCGCGCGAGGAAACGACGGTCGAGGCGGCGGCCGCGCCCTAGGGTTCGGCCGCGGTCGCGTCGGGCGAGCCGCCCGTCGCCGCTCCGTACGCGCGCCGGAGCCAGCGCACGGCCCGCCCCAGGTCCTCGACGCCGTCGACGTCCAGCTCGACCCACCCCTTCTTGGAGAAACGCCGGTGCGGGCGCACCCGGGTGTCGCCCAGCGCGCGCTTCTGATCGTCTCCGGTGAGCCGCACCCAGAGATCGTGCTCCTTCTCGCGGAGGGGAAAGCACGCGAAGAGCGTCTCGCCGACGAAATAGCCCCAGCGTCCGAACATGGGCGTGATCCTCACGCCGGGCCAGCGCGCCAGCGTCTCGTTGAGCCGTTGGGCCGGGCCGGTACCGCCACGCTCGAGGGCGCGACGGGTCTTGCGCCCCTTTCCCATGCCGCGGAATCGCCGATTCATTCCCCAAAACCGCAGGGCATTCTGCCATTGACAGCCGCGGCGTCGCATGCGAAAAGTTTCATTGCTGATGTCGACGCGAGTGAAATTCGCCCCGGTCGAAGGGGCGGCGGCGCTCTTCACGCCCGCCTTCTGCGAGTACCTGACGCGACTTCACGAGCGGCTGGACGCGCGCGCCCACGACCTCCGCGCTCGCCGGCTCGCGGTGCTGGAGCGCGCGTTGCGGCAGCACGTCCTGCCGAGCCACCCGCCGCCGAGCCCGGCCAACACCGGGACATGGCGCGTCCCGCCGATGCCCGACGAGCTGAAGACGCCGGGTATCGAGATCTCGGGCCCGTGCTCGATCACGTCCATGTTCATCAACGCGCTCAACCCCGGGCCCGAGGGCGAGCGCGCGGCCGGCGACCTCGACGACGACGAGGACTCGGGCGGCCATCGCCTGATCGACACCGTGCGCTCCGCCCACAACCGTCTGGCCGCCGTGAACCGCGAGCTGTCCTTCGTGGACCGCGCGCGGAACCGGAGCTATACGATCGCCGACGGCGAGCTGCCGTTCTTCATGCACCGCGATCGGGGTCTGCACCTGGACGAGCCGGACGTCACCGTGGACGGCGCGCCCGTCAACGCGGCGCTCCTCGGGACCGCGCTCACCCTGTTCTACGCCGGTCGCGCCCAGACCGATCGCGGCCAGGGCGTCTACTTCTATCTGCCGAAGCTCGAGGCGGCCGCGGAGGCGCGCTGGTACCGGGACCTGTTCGACGTGAGCCGAGAGCACCTGCCGTTCCTCGCCGGCGCGACGATCCGAGCGATCGTGCTCGTCGAGTCGCTGCCGTGCGTCTACGAGATGGAAGAGATGCTCTACGAGCTCGGCCCCTACGCGGCGGGGCTCAACGCCGCGCGCTGGGACCTCAAAGCCTCGATCTTCGAGTTCGTCATGACGGATCCCGGCCAGGTGTGGCCGGACCGGTTCGGCGTGGATATCAAGACGACGCCGTTCCTGGCGAACATCTTCCGGCGGCTCGTCGCGATCTGCCTCCGGCGCGGCGCCGTCCCGATCGGCGGCATGGCCACGGCGCTCCCGAACCCCGATCCCGAGGTCAATCGCGCCGCGGCCGAGGCGATCCGCGCCGACAAGCAGTGGGAGGCCGAGCAGGGCTTCATCCGCGGCTGGGTCGCGCACATCTTCCACATGAAGACCGCCGGCGACCCCTTCAAGAAGCTGATCGGCTCGGGTTGGAAGCCGACCGAGCAGATGGCGAATCCCGACAACTACCCGGTCGTGATCAAGGCGCCCGAGGGCCCGGTCACGGTGGAGGGCACGCGGCGCAACGCGCGGATGCTGATCGAGTACGTCGAAGGCTGGCTCGGCGGGCGCGGCGCCAAGGGCATCGACAGCCTCGAGGGCAAGCCCGGCGTTCATCCCGCGCTCATGGAGGATCTGGCGACGGGCCGCATGTCGGTGGCCCAGATCGCCCAGCGCATCATCCATCGCGCGCGGGAGACGCGGACCGGCGCCGAGCACGACCTGGCGCTGGTGAAGCGGCTCCTCGGCGAGGAGCTCGCCGACGTCCTGGCGCGCCGCAAGGACGCCGAGACGCACGAGCGCTATCGCAAGGCAGTCAAGATCGCGATGCGCTGGATCAAGAACTACACCGAGCTCAACTTCCGAAGCCTCGGCTCGTACACGCGCGCCGAGCTCGACGGGATCGCTGCCGCGCCCGATTCCTTCTGAGACCCCCGAAACCGCGAAGCAATGTCGAGGGGCGCCCCGGCTTAGCCGGGGCGTCTCCGAGCGCGGGGGGCTTGGGGGGCCCTTCGAGGCCCCCCATGTCATTTGTCGAGGGCCAGGACCTCCTGGATTGCGGCCTGGGGGACCTGAATCTGGACACCGGCGCGCTCTTCCTGCAGGAGCATCGCCACGCGTGAGTCGCGCTCGGCCCAGCCACGGTTGAGCGCCTCGGTCATCTCCTCGAGCGTGATGTTGGCCAGTCGCATCGGCACCTTGTGCTCGCGGCCGAGCGCCGTCGCCAGGGTGACGTCCTTGTGGGCCAGCCGCAGCGCGAACGACGGCGGCTCGAACTTGGCCGGCAAGAACTGATCGGCGAGCCCGTCGAACGTCCGCCGCCGGCCGCCGGCGCCCTGCCGCACCGCCTTCCAGAGCGCGATGGGCTCGACACCCGCCTTGACGCCCATCGTGAAGACCTCGGCCAGCGCGGTCTGGATGACGTATCCGGCGCAGTTGTGGACGAGCTTGGCCACCGAGCCTGCGCCGATCGGCCCGACGTAGTACGGCTGGTCGCCGATCGCGTCGAGCACCGGCCGATAGCGCTTGAAGATCTCCTCGTCTCCCCCGACCCAGAGGGCGAGCCGGCGCGACTCGGCGCCACGGGGACCACCGCTCACCGGCGCGTCGAGCATGTGGATCCCGCGGCGCTGGAAGACCTCGTGGATCCGCCGCACGAGCGCCGGCGAGTTGGTCGAGAGGTCGAAGTACACTTTGCCGGCCGCGAGCCCGGCGCCGAGCCCTTGCTCGCCGAGGGCGACGGCCTCGACTTCCACCGGGCCGGGCAGCGACGTGAACACGACGTCAGTCGCCTCGGCGACGGCACGTGGCGTGTCGGCCCAGGTCGCTCCAGCCTTCAGGTGGGGCGCCGCCGCTTCACGGCGCACGTCGTTGACCACGAGCTGGTGGCCCCCCTTCATCAAGTTGGACGCCATGTGGCGTCCCATCGTGCCGAGCCCGATGAATCCGACTTTCATGGCTTCCTCGCGTCGAAGACCCGTCGCGCGATCGTCCCGGCGGTCATGGCGGCGGGCCAGCCCGCGTAGAACGCGAGGTGGGTGATGATCTCGCCGATCTCCTCCCGCGTGACGCCGTTGGTCAGCGCGCGCTCCAGATGCCCCGGAAGCTGGTCGGTCCGGTACATGGCGGTCAGCGCCGCGACCGTGATGAGGCTCCGGTCGCGCTTGGAGAGTCCCGGTCGCTCCCAGACGTCGCCGAACAACACCTTCTCGCTCAGGTCGATCAGCTTCGGCGCGACTTGACGGACAACGTCACGGGCCGTTGGTGCGGCGGGTTGCGTGCTCAAGGTCTGCTCCTTTCACGGTGACGGAGTGGTAGTGGACGAGCCACTCCGGGACTTTACGCGCTTCGGGCGTTTGACGCCAGCGACGGGCGCTGCTAGCATCCCGACCACCGATCCGACCGTCCTCGGGAGGTCAGTATGCGCAGACCCATCACCATCGTCCTGATGGCAATCTCCATGCTCCTGTCACCGGTCGTCGGTTACGCGCAAGATGGTCGCGCAGCCCTCGAGAGCGTCGCGAAGGCGATGGGAGCGAGCAGCGTCAAGTCGATCCAGTATTCCGGCAGCGGCGTGAACTTCTTCGTGGGCCAGAACTACACGCCGGACCTTCCCTGGCCCCGGTTCGTCGTCAAGAGCTACACGCGCACGGTGAGCTACGAAACCACCGCCATTCGGGACGAGCTGGTGCGGACGCTGGGCGAAAGCCCACAACGCGGCGGCGGCGCTGGCGGCATACCGCCCGGTGGCGAACAGCGCCAGGAGCTCGTGGCGCGCGGCGACTTCGCCTGGAACGTGGTCGCGGACGCGGCCACCCCGGCGGCCGTCGCGCTGCTCGATCGGCAGCTCCAGCTCTGGACCACACCCCACGGCGTCATCAAGATGGCGATCGCGAACAACGCGGCCGTCCAGGGCAACACGATCTCGTTCACCGCTCCCGGGCGCTTCCGGATCCGGGCGACCGTCGATGCTCAGAACATGGTCGAGCGGATCGACGCCGTGGTCCCGAATGCCGTGCTCGGCAACATGCCGGTCGAGATCCGCTATTCGGAGTACAAGGACTTCGCGGGCGTGAAGTTCCCGACGAAGATCCGGCAAACGATCGGCGGCCACCCCGCGCTCGATCTGACGGTGACGGATGTCCAGCCCAACGCCGCCGTGAACATCACGATCCCCGACCCGATTCTCAAGACGCCGCACCCGTACGCTCGCGTGACGACCCAGATGGTGGCCGATGGGGTCTGGTACGTGACCGGGGGCACCCACCACAGCGTCGTGATCGAGATGAAGGATCATCTGATCGTCGTGGAGAGCCCGCTCAACGACGAGCGCGCCGCCGCCGTGCTGGACGAAGTCAAGAAGCTTTCGAGCAAGCCGATCAAGTACGTGATCGCCACCCATCACCACTTCGATCACTCCGGCGGTCTGCGAGCCGTCGCGGCCGAGAGCGTGACCATCATCGCCCACGACGCGAACAAGGCCTTCCTCGAGAAGGCGCTGGCCGCTCCGGCCACCGTGAGCCCCGATCGTCTGGCGAAGTCGGGCAAGAAGGGAACGGTGGAAGGCGTGGGGGCTCGCCGCACGCTGACCGACGGGACCCGGACAGTGGACATCCACCAGATCACCGACAACCTCCATCATGGCGGGATCGTCATGATCCACCTCCCCAAGGAAAGGCTCCTGATCGAGGCCGACCTGTACACGCCGCCGGCCCCGAACGCGCTGGCGCCGACGGGCGTGAATCCCGCCTGGGTGAGCCTGGCGGACAACATCCAGCGGCTCAATCTGACCGTTGACCAGATCGTGCCGATCCACGGGCGGATGGTGCCGATCGCGGAACTGCACAAGGCGATCGGCCGCTGACGCACGGCTGATTCTGAGGGGACGCCACCATGATTCCTGCCGCGTTCGAGTATCACGCTCCGAGCACGGTTGGCGAGGCGACGGCGCTGCTGGCGAAGCTCGGCGAGGACGCCAAGATCCTCTCCGGAGGCCAGAGCCTCATCCCGCTCATGAAGCTCCGTCTCGCCAACCCGCTGCACCTCGTCGACATCAACGGGATCGCCGGGCTCGCGTACATCCGCGAGGCGGACGGTGTGCTCCGCATCGGGGGGCTCACCCGGGAGTCGGAGCTGGAGGAGTCAGAGCTCGTTCGCACCCGGTACCCGCTGCTCCACGATACCTCGAGGGTCATCGCCGATCCCGTTGTACGGAACCTCGCGACCGTCGGCGGCAACCTGGCCCACGGCGATCCGGCCAACGACCACCCGGCGACGATGCTGGCGCTCGGCGCCGAAGTCGTCGCCGTGGGCGCGAAGGGTGAGCGCAGGCTCCCGATCGCGTCGTTCTTCACCGGGCCGTTCGCGACCAGCCTCAAGCCCGACGAGATTCTCGTGGAGATCCGGGTCCCGATGCCGCCGGCACGTAGCGGGGGCGCCTACCTCAAGCTCGAGCGGAAGGTGGGCGATTTCGCGACGGCGGCGGTGGCGGCCCAGCTGACGCTCGGCGCGAACGGTGTGTGCGATCAGGTGGGCATCGGCCTGACCAACGTCGGCCTGACGCCCATCAAGGCCGCCCGGGCGGAAGCCGCGCTGAAAGGAAAGACACCGGACGAGGCGACGATCAAGCGTGCGGCCGAGCTCGCCGCCGAAGCGTCCGAGCCCGCCGCCGACCTGCGCGGGTCGGTGGAGTACAAGAAGGACCTCGTGAGAGTGCTGACGGCCCGTGCGCTCCGCAAGGCACTCGAGCGCGCCCGTGCTGGGAGGTAAGGAATGCTGGTGAAGCTCTCGATCAACGGCGAGAAGCACGAGGCGGACGTCGAGCCGCGCCTGCTCCTGGTGCACATGATCCGGGAGGTGCTGCGGCTGACCGGCACCCACATCGGCTGCGACACGACCCACTGCGGCGCCTGTACCATCCTCATGGACGGCCGGCCCGTGAAGTCGTGCACGATGTTCGCCGTTCAGGCTCAGGGCAAGCAGCTGATGACCGTGGAAGGCCTCGAGCAGGGCGGCAAGCTCCACCCGCTCCAGGAAGGGTTCATGGCCGAGCACGGGCTCCAGTGCGGCTACTGCACGCCCGGGATGCTGATGACCAGCTACGCCTTCCTCAAGAAGCATCCCTCGCCGACGGAGGACGACATTCGCTGGGCCATCTCTGGCAACCTCTGCCGGTGTACCGGGTACGTGAACATCGTCAAGTCCGTCCAGTACGCGGCGGCCAAGATCTCGCAGGGAGGCTCGTGATGGCGCTCAGGACCTCGCCCGAAGTCGGAGGGATGGGGCACTCGATCAAGCGGAAAGAAGATCCGCGCTTCATCCGCGGCCGGGGCACGTACGTCGACGACGTTCAGCTCCCGGGCATGCTGTACCTCGACATCGTGCGAAGCCCTCACGCCCACGCGAAGATCATCAAGATCGACACCGCGAAGGCGATGGCCGTCCCGGGCGTGCTGGCCGGCATCACCGGCCAGGACCTCGCAAAGTACAACCTCCACTGGATGCCGACCCTCATGTCGGACACTCAGATGGTGCTTCCGGTAGAGAAAGTGATGTACCAGGCGCAAGAGGTCGCGGCCGTGCTGGCGACGAGTCGCTACGCGGCCGCCGACGGGGCGGCGGTGGTGGAGGTCGAGTACGAGCCGTTGCCGGTGGTCGTCGATCCCAGGAAGGCGCTCGAGCCCGGCGCCCCAGTGCTCCGTACCGACAAGAAAGACAAGAAGGACAATCACATCTGGCACTGGGAGTGGGGCGATCGGACCGCGACCGACCGCGCCTTCGGTGAGGCCGCGGTGACGGTCAAGGAAGATATCTATCTCCCGCGCATCCACGTCGCGTCGATCGAGACGTGCGGGTGCATCGCTCACTTCGACAAGGTCGACGGGAGGCTCACGGTCTGGATGACCACCCAGGCCCCCCACGCGATCCGCACCGTCTTCGCGCTGGTGGCCGGGCACGTCGGCCTGGCCGAGCACAAGATCCGGATCGTCTCGCCCGACATCGGCGGCGGCTTCGGCGGCAAGGTCCCCGTCTATCCCGGGTACGTGATCGCCGTCGCCGCGTCGGTGCTCACCGGCAAGCCGGTGAAGTGGATCGAGGACCGGATGGAGAACCTTCAGGCGGACTCGTTCGCGCGCGACTATCACATCAGCGCCGAGCTGGCGGCGAGCAAGGATGGCACGCTCACCGCGCTCCGCATCAAGACGCTCGCCGACCACGGCTACACGGACGCGGCTGCCAACCCCTCCAAGTTCCCTGCCGGGCTGTTCCACGTCTGCACCGGCTCGTACGACCTCAAGGCCGCCCACGTCGAGGTGGACGGCGCCTACACCAACAAGCCGCCCGGCGGCATCGCGTATCGTTGCTCGTTCCGCGTGACCGAGGCCGTGCACACCATCGAGCGTATGGTCGACCTGATGGCCCATCAGCTCGGCGTGGATCCGGCCGAGTTCCGCATGAAGAACTTCGTCAAGCCCGAGCAGTTCCCCTACAAGTCGGCGCTCGGCTGGGAATACGACAGCGGGAACTACGCCGGCGCGCTCAAGAAGGCGATGGACACGATCGGGTATGCCGACCTCCGCCGCGAGCAGGCCGAGAAGCGCAAGCGCGGCGCGCTGATGGGGATCGGCATCTCGAGCTTCACCGAGATCGTCGGCGCTGGCCCGTCCAAGCACTTCGACATCCTCGGCATCAAGATGTTCGATAGCTGCGAGATCCGGATCCACCCGACCGGCAAGGCCATCGCGCGGTTCGGCACGAAGTCGCAGGGCCAGGGCCACGAGACGACCTATGCTCAGATCCTGGCCGAGGAGCTGGGAATTCCCGCCGCCGACATCCAGATCGAGGAAGGCGACACCGACACCGCGCCCTACGGGCTCGGCACCTACGCGAGCCGCTCGACGCCGGTCGCCGGCGCCGCCGCGGCGGTCGCCGCCCGCAAAGTGCGCGACAAGGCCCGCAAGATCGCGGCCCATCTCCTCGAAGCCGCCGAGGACGACCTCGTGTGGGAGCCGGGGAAATTCTCGGTCAAGGGGACGCCGAACAAGTCCAAGACGATTCAGGACATCGCGTTCGCGGCGTACACTAATCATCCGCAAGGGATGGAAGCCGGTCTCGAAGCGGTCAGCTACTACGATCCGCCGAACCTCACCTACCCGTTCGGGAGCTACATCTGCGTGGTCGACGTCGACTCGGGGACCGGCGAAGCGAAGGTCCGCCGGTTCGTCGCCATCGACGACTGCGGCAACATCATCAACCCGATGATCGTGCAGGGCCAGGTCCACGGCGGCCTGACGATGGGGCTGGCACCCGCGCTCTTCGAAGAGATCTCCTACGACGAGATTGGCAACATCCGGGGCGGGAGCTTCATCGACTACCTCCTACCCACCGCCGTCGAGACGCCGAAGTGGGAGACGGGACACACCGTCACCCCCTCGCCCCATCACCCGCTGGGCGCGAAGGGCGTTGGCGAGTCGGCGACGGTCGGCGCGCCGGCGGCGATCGCGAATGCGGTCGTGGACGCGCTCTGGCATCTGGGCGTGCGCCACATCGACATCCCGATCACGCCCGCGAAGGTGTGGAAGCTCCTGCGCGAGAAGGGCGTGACCGAATGAAGGGCGCGCGGCGACGTGACTGACGAGCTTCTGGCGCTGGCTGCGGAGCTCGAGCGTCGCGGGGAGGCGTTCGCGCTGGCGACGGTCGTCCGCTGTGAAGCGCCGACCTCGGCCAAGTCCGGGGCGAAGGTGCTGGTCCGTGAGGACGGCAGCGTGCAGGGGTGGGTCGGTGGTGCGTGCGCGGAGCCCGTCGTCGTGCGCGAAGCGCTCCAGGCCCTCCGCGACGGCCGGCCCCGGCTCATCGGCCTCTATGGAGAAGGCGGGCGCGCGCTGGGCCGAACCGAGGGGCTGCTCGAGTACGGGATGACGTGCCACAGCGGTGGCACGCTGGAGATCTATGTGGAGCCCTATCTCCCCAAGCCCCAGCTCGTGCTCGTGGGTCACGGGCCCGTCATCGAGACCCTCGCGACCCTCGGGCGCGCCGCGGACTTTTCGATCGTGACGCTCGGCGAGGATCCGCTGCCGGCGGGGCTCGCCCCGCTCGGCCTCACCCGACGAGCGTCCGTGGTCGTGGCCACGCACGGGGACTCCGACGAGGAGGTGCTCGATCGGGTCCTCAGGACCGACGCGGGTTACGTGAGCCTGGTCGCGAGTCGCCGGCGGGCCAGCGCGATTATCGAACGTCTAAAACAGCGGGGCGCCCCACCTGAGCACCTCGGCCGGCTCAAGGCCCCGGCCGGGCTCGACATCGGCGCAGTCACTCCCGAAGAGATCGCCGTGAGCATCCTCGCCGAGATCATCCAGCATCGCCGGGGCCAGAAGCTCGGCGGAGCGGAACCGGAGTCACCCGCGACGGTTGCCGTCCGGATCGAGTCCAGGGACCCGATCTGCGGTATGACCGTCGACAGCGTGACCGCGAAGTATCGCTCGGAGCTGTCGGAACGAACCGTGTATTTCTGCTGTCGCCACTGCAAGGAGATGTTCGACCAGGATCCGGAGCGATACCGCGCGGCGCTTTGAAGGCTCTGTTGGCTGCTGTGTCCCGGGGTCCCTCTAACATGAGGAGAACATGATGAGCGCGCAGAAGAAGACCCTCTACGAGCGCCTTGGTGGCTATGACGCGATCGCGGCGGTGGCGAATGATCTCCTGCCCCGCCTACAGACCGATCCGCAGCTCGGCCGCTTCTGGGCACATCGCGGCGAAGACGGTGTCAAGCGCGAGAAGCAGCTCCTGATCGACTTCCTCTGTGCGAGCGCGGGCGGACCGGTGTACTACCGCGGCAGGGACATGGCGCTCTGCCATCGGGGGATGCGCATCAGCGAGAGCGACTGGAATGTGTTCCTCGGGCACGCGGCTGCCACGTTGGCGAAGTTCGAGGTGCCCGAGGCTGAACAACGAGACGTGGTCACATTTGTACAGAGCCTCAAGAAAGAGATCATGGAATACGATCGCGTCTGAGGGAGCGGGCCGGCGCGACGCCGGCCGCTCAGCCTGGTAATTCCGTAGCCTAGCCCCCGTAGAAGACCTTGTCGCCGAGCTCCTTCAGCCACAGCGTCGCGTCGTCGGCCCGCCCATCGATCGGCTTGGCGAGACCGGCCTCGACCACCTTGCCGACGAAGATCGAGTGATCGCCCATCTCGACCGTCGTCTCGAGCGTGCACTCGATGAACGCGGGCGTGCTGGCCAGGATCGGCGCGCCCGTCTTGCCCGGACGGAAGGGCTCGCCAGAGATCGTGTCGCCCTTCCGCTCGGCGGGCTTGAAGAACGTGAAGGCCAGGGCCTGCTGTCCCTTGCCCAGAACGTTCAGGGCGAAGGCCTTGGCGTCCTTGATCAGCGCGTGGCCGTGGGCGTCGGTCTTGACCCCGACCACGACCAGCGGCGGCTCGAACGAGGCCTGGGTCACCCAGTTGACGGTCCCCGCCGAGACGCGGCCGTCCGCGTGGGCCGCGGTGAGGACGTAGAGTCCATACGGAATCATCCGGAGCGTGGTCTTCTTAACGTTCGGGTCCATAAGTCCCTCCTGCCCGGGAGGATACGGCGGATGCCGACCCGGGTCCAGACATCCCGACGTTTCTGACATCCCGACGTTTTGCAGACCTCACGCCCTTTCGCGTACCATCGGCTCCAAGACGGTGAATCGCCGAGGAGGAATCTATGCCGCTGACAGAGCTCAATCACTACTTCATCCGGGCGAACGATCTCGAGAAAACCAGGGACTTCTACTGCGACGTGCTCGGTTTCCAGGTTATGCCGCGGCCGAGCTTCCCCTTCCCGGGCTACTGGCTGGGAGTCAATGGCAAGATCCAGGTGCACATGGGGCCGGACGGCATCGACAACGCCGAGCTCTACTATCTCGGCACCCCGAAGGGCGCGGTGACCGATCACGCGGGTGTCGTCGACCACATCGCCTTCCTGGCCACCGAGCCCGGCGGCTTCATTCGCCGCTTCAAGGCGCGGGGGCTCGAGTTCCAGCCACGCTCGCTGCCGGAGTTCGATCTCTACCAGATTTTCGTCAAGGACCCAAACGGGCTCACCATCGAGCTCAACTTCTTCGGTCTGAAGGAAGTCACGGACTGGGGCGGTGAGGAGTATTCGAAGATGCCCCAGGTCGCCAGCATGCGGGCATGACGCCGGCGCGGCCCGCGCCCGCGAGCTTCGCCGACGTCGGCTATGACGAGGCGATGCGTCGGGCGCGGGCGCTCGTGCCCGCCTTGCGCGAGCGCGCGGAGCGAGCCGAGGCCGCGTACCAGATGCCCAAGGAGACGATCGAGGATCTCCACCGCGCGGGGCTCTTCCGGTTCCACCAGCCCAAGCGCTGGGGCGGCATGGAGCTCGAGTTCGTGTCGCTCTTCGATATTCCGGCCGAAGTCGCCCGCGGCTGCGCCTCGACGGGCTGGAACGTCGCGAACCTGAGCGTCCACCACTGGATGCTGGCGCTCTACGACGAGCGCGCGCAGGAAGAAGTCTGGGGCAAGAATCCCGATGCCCTGATCGCCTCGGGCATCGCCTACCCGCAGGGCAGCGGGCGTCGGGTCGACGGCGGTTTCGCGATCAGTGGATTCTGGAACTTCTCGAGCGGGGTCGACGCCGCCGACTGGAACATGCTGGCGGTGATGGTCCGCGACGGCGAGCGCGTCGTCGATCACCGGATGTGCCTGGTGCCGAGAAGCGACTACGAGATCGTGGACGACTGGAAGGTGCTCGGCATGCGGAGCACGGGATCCAAGTCGGTCCGCGCGAAGGACGTGTTCGTCCCGGAGCACCGCGCGCTCTCGATGTACCTGGCGCGCGGCGGCAGCCAGTTTCCGGGGGCACGCGTCAATCCGAATCCCCTCTACCAGGTGCCGCTCTCGGCCCTGGGCTCCCACTGCCTGGCGGCGGCCGGCGTCGGCAACGCTCAGGCGGCGCTCGAGCTGACGGTCGAGGCGATCCGCGAGCGCAGCACGAACTACACCGCCATGCGCATGCGCGATTTCCAGGCCGTGCAGCTCCGCGTCGCCCGTGCGGGCGCGATGGTCGACGCGGCCCGGCTGGTCATCCGCGCGGACTGCCTCGAGGCCGAGCGGATCGCCCGGGGGCCCCGCGCCCCGACCATCGAGGAGAAGCTTCGCTTCAAGCGAAACGTCGCCTACGCGATGGAGCTCTGCACCGAGGCCGTCGATACGCTCCACGCGCTCGCCGGCGCCAACGGCATCTACGATCGGTACCCCATCCAGCGGCTCTTCCGGGACCAGCACGCGCTCGGCGGCCACATCGGGTTCAGCTGGGACGCGCAGGGCGCACCGTGGGCGCTCGTCGCGCTCGGCGGCGAGTTCTCCAGCCCGACGATGTGAGACCTCGAAAGGGAGACATGATAATGCAGCGATTCTTCGGCCTGTCCGTCGCCGTGATGGTCGCCCTGATCCTCGCGTGGTCCACCGCCGCCTCGGCCCAGGCGCCGCCGGGAGCAACGGCCGACGAGCGCGCGGTCAACGGTGCCAAAGCCTACATGAAGGCCAAGGGCCTCACGTCGCTCAAGCTCAACATGATGATGCCCTCGATCTTCACTGCGGGGAGCACGGTGGAGATGGCGAACTTCGAAAAGGAGACCGGTATCGGGGTCAACTACTTCGAGGTCGGCATCCTCCAGGTCCAGGCCAAGGCCATGTCCGAGGCCGTCGCCAAGAGCGGGAGCTTCGACTTCTGGATCGGCGACCCGATCTCGCTGCCGGACCTCGTGGAGGCCGGGCTGGCCCGCCCCCTCGACGACCTCGTGGCCCGCGGCAAGGCCGACCTCGATGACATCGTCCCGGGCTTCCAGGAGCAGGCCACTTACAAGGGCAAGACCTACGGCCTCGTCGCGGACGGGGACAACTTCATCCTGGCGATCCGTAAGGACCTGATCGAAGCACCCGGCGAGCGGCAGAAGTTCAAGGCCAAGTACGGCTGGGAGCCCGGCTGCCCCGACACCTATGAGCAGTGGTACCAGCTTGCGGAGTTCTTCACCCGTGATCCGAAAGGCACCGGGGTGCCCGAACTGTACGGGGCGATGGGTTACCGCGCGCGTGGCTGGGGCTGGCGCTGGTGGCTCCAGCAGTTCTACGCCAAGGGCGGGATGCCGTTCGACGACGGCATGAAGCCGCTCATCGCCGGCCGGGAAGGCGTGGAGGCGCTCCGAGACTACATTGCGCTGACGAAGTTCATGCCCAAGGACATCCTGGGATGGGCGACGCCCCAGGCCTACCCCTTCTACGCGGGTGGTAACGCCTTCTCGATCATGACGTATCCGTCGATCGCGATCGCCGCCGAGCATCCCGAGCGCTCCAAGGTCGTTGGCAAGAACAAGTATTGCCTGGTGCCCGGCTACGTGGTCGGCGGCAAGCTCGTGCGCCGCGCGCTCCAGGGCTACGGCAACATCTTCTACGTCTCGAACTACGCCAAACACCCGGAGGCCGCGTACTGGCTCTCGCAGTACATGACCAGCAAGGAAGTGTCGGCGCGCCTCGTGGCCGGCCCTAACTCCGTCTACGACCCGTACCGGAGGTCGCATCTCACCGATCCGCGCGTCATCAAGGCGCGGACGAAAGAGATGGTAGAGATCCACCTCAAGAACGCGCAGGTGATGGCGCCGATGATCCTGATTCAGGGCGCGGTGGAGTACAACGACGCCCTCGATCTGAATGTCCAGGAAGCGCTCCTCGGCAAGATCGCTGCCGAGGACGCGCTGAAGAACACGGCCACCGCGTGGGAGAAGATCACCAACCAGATCGGCCGCCGCCAGCAGATCGACGGCTGGAAGGCGCTGAAGGCTGCCTACCCGACCAAGAACGTTCCCGACTGAGCCCGATGACCACGGCGGGGACGACGGCGGCACCGGGCGGCCTGCGCCGCTGGCTCGAGCAGGAGCGGGTCTTCAGGTGGCTGCCGTTCATCCCCGTGCAAGGGCTCTTCGCCCTCCTCCTGCTCCCGAACTTCCTGCTTCTCGTCTATCTCTCGCTCCTGTCCTGGCGGATCACACGCGGGACGTGGTGGAACGCCGCCTTTACTGGGCTCGACGCCTTCCAGCGCGCCGTCGAGGACGAGCGCTTCCTGTGGGCGCTCGCTCGCACGTTCGGCTTCGCGGCGGCGGCGGTGCCGCTCGAGCTCCTGCTCGGCTTCGGCCTGGCGCTGCTCTGCCGCCGGCACTTCCGCGGCCGCCGCTTCTACACGACGGTGTTTCTCCTGCCGATGATGATCGTCCCCGCCGTGGTCGGCTATGACCTCTCGATGCTGCTCATCGATCAGGGACCGTTCAATCAGGTCCTGAGCTTGCTCGCCGGCCGCAGCATCACGGTGCGGTGGCTGTCCGAGTACACCCCGGCCCAGCTCGCCGTGATCGGGGCGGACGTCTGGCAGTGGACGGCGCTCACCTTCCTCATCTTCACCTCCGGCCTCGCCGGGCTGCCGGAGGACCCGATCCGGGCGGCGCGGGTCATGGGGGCGAGCCGCTGGCAGATCTTCTGGCATGTCGAGCTGCCGCTGCTGAAGCCGGTCATCGCGATCGCCGTGATCCTGCGCTCGATGGAAGCCCTCAAGATCTTCGATTACCCGATGCTGCTCACCCAAGCCGGGCCCGGCAACGCCACCGAGACGGTGGCCGTCTACCTCTGGCGCGTGGGCTGGGAGTTCGCGCGCGTCTCCGATGCCGCCGCCATGTCGCTCGTCCTGCTCGTGGCGGTGGCCATGTACAGCCTCGTCGCCATCCGCGTCCTCCGCCGTGAGCGGCGTCGCCTGGCCGAGGAAGGCGTCGCGTGAGACAGGGGCGACGCGCGCTCTTCCCGTTCGTCCGCCATGCGCTCCTGCTCGCGTGGACGGTCGTCACCCTCTTCCCGATCTACTGGATGGTGATGACGTCGTTCAAGCACGCGGGGGAGTGGGTGACGTGGCCGCCGCGCTGGTTCCCACACGAACCCACGCTCGTGAATTACGTCAAGGTCCTGACCCCGGGCACCTCGACGTTCGAGCTGGGCCGGCAGACGCTCAAGATCTTGAAACCGATCGGGGACAGTCTCATCGTCTCCGGGGTCGGCTCCCTGCTCGCCGTCGTCCTCGGCAGCGCCCTGGCGTACAGCTGGGCCCGCTTCGGGACCGGCGGGCGGAACTATCCATACAACATCCTCTCGATCCGCATGGTGCCGCCCATCGTCATCGCCGTGCCGTTCGTCGTCTACTTCGTCACGCTACGACTCCTGGACACCTACACCGGACTGATCCTCGTCTACGTGGCCACGTGCCTGCCGTACGTGATCTGGATGATGCTCGCCTTCGTCGAGGAGGTGCCCGTGGAGCTCGAGCGCGCCGCTCGGCTCATGGGGGCCTCGCGCCTTCGCGTGCTGCGCTCGGTCGTGCTCCCGCTCACCGCCTCCGGCCTCGTCGTGACCTTCCTCTTCGTCTTCATCCTCAACTGGAGCGAGCTGCTGCTCGCGATCACGCTCACCAACACGGAAGTCTCCACGCTGCCCATCACACTCAACAAGTTCCAGTCCGCCAACGAGGGGCGCGACTACGGCCCCCAGGCCGCCATCGGAACCCTCGCCACCCTGCCCGTCATCGTGATGGGCTTCCTCATCCAGAAGCACCTGCTCCGGGGCTTCAGTTTCGGGCTCCTTCGGAAATAGGACGTGGCCTCCATCCGAATCGAGCGATTGTCGAAGGTCTTCGGCGCGACTCGCGCCGTCGACGGGATCGACCTGGCGATCCCGGACGGCGAGTTCGTCGTCCTCGTCGGACCGTCGGGGTGCGGCAAGACGACGACGCTCAACATGCTTGCCGGGCTGGAGACGCCAACCTCGGGGGACATCTGGATCGGCGATTCGTGCGTCACCGACTGGGAACCCGGCGAGCGCAACCTGGGCATGGTCTTCCAGAGCCTGGCGCTCTTCCCCCACATGACGGTCTTCGACAACATCGCGTTTCCGCTCCGGATCAAGCGCGTCGCACCCGAGGCGATCGCACCGCGGGTCCGTGCCGTCTCCGACACCGTCCACGTCGGACACCTGCTCGACAAGCGCCCCGCCACGCTGTCGGGCGGCGAGGCGCAGCGGGTGGCACTGGCCCGCACACTGATCGTGCAGCCGTCCGTCTTCCTGATGGACGAGCCGCTCTCCAGCCTCGACGCCAAGCTTCGCGTCGAGATGCGGACCGAGCTCAAACGCCTGCACGCCGCGCTCCGGTCGACGTTCGTCTACGTCACCCACGACCAGGCGGAGGCCATGACCATGGCCGACCGCATCGTCGTCATGCACCAGGGGCGGATCCAACAGGTTGGGCGCCCGCTCGAGGTCTACGGCGATCCGGTCAATCGGTTCGTCGCGGGCTTCTTCGGGGTGCCCGCGATGAACTTCGTGGAGGGCGAGCTCCGCCCGGAGCCCGACGGCGCTCGTTTCGTGGCCCAGGCCCTTCGCGTGACGCTTCCCGGACACGAGGGCAGCTCGGGTCCCGCGATCCTGGGCGTACGGCCCGAACACGTGCGCTTCGCAGACGGACGTGAGAGCTGGCCGGCCACCGTGAGTCTCGTCGAGCCGCTCGGCGACGAGACGCTCGTCTTCCTCGACTATGGTGGGCCGTCCTCGCTCGTGGCAAAGGTGGACGCCGAGGAGAAGGTGGCCGTGGGCGACCGCCGTTCGCTGACGTTCCGTCTGGACCGGGTCGTGCTCTTCGACGACAAAACGGGAGGGAGGATCCCGGGATGAGATTCGACGGCCGTGTGGTTCTCGTCACGGGCGCCGCCAAGGGGATCCTTCGGATGCCGCCCGTTATGTCACGGGGGCCACGCTCGACGTCAACGGTGGCCTGGTGATGCTGTAACCGATACCTCCGCGGGAGGCCCTCAGCGCGTCGCCGCGGTGGCGGCGTCCATCACGGCGTCCGGCGTGTCGGGATCGATCGAGCAGTCGGGGCCCAGCAGGAGGAAGCGGCTGCCCATCTCGGCGATGGCCCGGCGGCCGCGGGCGTCGACCTCCGCCGGCGGCAGGGCGGCGATGACGGGCTTGGCGGGCAACCCGCCCAGCACGGCACGGCCGGTGCGCCGATTTGCATCGGCCAGCGACGGGTTGCCGGGAAGCGTGGCCCAGCTCAGTGCCGCCGCTGGATAGCCGGCGAACTCGTCGAAGAGAATGTCTGCCCCGCAGACGTGGAGCACGTTGAAGGGCGCGTTCTCGACCTGCCCGAGAATGTGCAGATCGTGCGGCCGCTGGAAGCGGCGACACTCGGCCGCGGTGGAGAGCTCCCGCGTCGCCATGTTGGTGGCGTAGAACAGGCCGTCGGCGCCCTCCGCCACCGCGGCTCGCGCATAAGCCCCGAGCGTCACCGCCATCGCGCCCAGCGCATGGTCCACTGCCGCCGGCTCCGAGCGCATCAGCGCCAGCGCCGTGGCGCGGCCTCCCGCGAGCAGAAAGGGCAGGACCATGAGCGGTGAGAACACCGTCCAGATGATGGGCGTCGCGGCTCCCACCGCCTTCCGGATGGCCTGCAGCGCCTGCAGCTGCTCGCCGAGCGCCCCGGACCTCGCGTCGGCGGGCTCGAGCCGACGCAGATCCTCCGCGGTCGCCAGCGGCGTCCGGGTCACTGTGTACGGCATCGCCCGCTCGCGCGAGGGCGCGTAGCGAAGCCCCCACATCTCCGCGAAGCACTGGGCCCGGCTCTGCGGCTTGAGGAAGTCCCAGTCGAAGCGGCGGGCCAGCCGTAGCGTTTCGGCGGCGAGGGTGTCGGCGGAGTTCTCGGTGGCGAAGTTGTGCAGCCAGAGGCTCACGGGCACTCGGTCCACCGGCGCGCCCCGCAAGGCCGTCATGACGCGCTCGCGCTTGGTCATATCAGGGCCACTGGATCATAGTACAGTTGCCCGCCAGGAGGGAGATCAGCCATGTACGAAGTCTTTGCGCTCAAGTACGGCGAGCGGGACACGACGAAATGCCAGTTCTTCTACCGCGAGTCCTCGCACGAGAAGCTCACGCTCGACTATTTCGTGTGGCTGATCCTCGGTGGTCCCCACCCGCTCCTGGTGGACACCGGGTTTCTCGACGACGACGCGCGCACGCGGGGCATCCGCAACTATGTGAGCCCTGCGGCAATGGTCGAGCGCGCGGGGATCAAGGCCAGCGACGTTCCGATCTCGCTCATCACTCACCTGCACTACGACCACTGGGCTGGCCACAGCCTGTTCCCGAACGCGGAGTTCTGGATCCAGGGGGAGGAGGTGGCGTTCTGGACGGGGCCCTTCGGCCGGACTCCGGCATTTCGTGGCTCCGCCAACGTCGACGCCCTGGCACGACTGGTGACCTTGAACTACGCGAACAAGATCCGGATCGTCGAGGGCGATCACGAGGTGTGGCCCGGCATTCGCGTCCACCGCGTCGGCGGCCACACCGCCGGGCTCCAGATCGTCACCGTCGAGACCAGGCGCGGCACCGTCGTCCTCACCTCCGACGCCTCGCACTTCTACCACAACGTCGAGACCCGACAGCCGGTCCAGATCATCACGAATTTGCCGGAGATGCTCACGGCCTTCGAGACGATCGACACACTCGCGGGCTCGGCGAAGCTGATCGTCGCCGGCCACGACCC
Organism: Candidatus Rokuibacteriota bacterium; assembly: GCA_003220535.1. Taxonomy (GTDB): domain Bacteria; phylum Methylomirabilota; class Methylomirabilia; order Rokubacteriales; family CSP1-6; genus AR31. The sequence continues at coordinate 23,237 of QHSU01000091.1, read as the reverse complement.
GCAGGTCGCCGAACGGTTCAAACCCGTCGAGCCGGGCATCATCAAGATCGCGTGAAGCTCGCGCGGTAACCACAAGCCCACTCGAAGGAGGCACCATGCGAAACATCGTCATCGGCGCCGCTGTGATTGTCGCGCTTGGACTGTCGACCGCGGCCGCCCAGGGCCCGTCCTGGCGACCGCCCGCCGACGGCCAACGGTGCCCATCGAAGTGGGGGGGCGACCGACGAGCGGGGATCCGGCAACCACATGAAGCCCGAATCGGTGCTCAAAGCCGTGCGGCTGGTCCGCACCGGAGAGGTCATCGAGCTCGGCCACGTCCTCAACTCGGCGATGCCGATTTCCTCGACGCGGCGCTTCGACGTGCACACCAAGCGCACGTTCATGAACCAGCCGTCGAATCGCCGGGGCAGCAATGAAGAGGTGCTCCTCAGCGAGATCGGCCAGGTGGGCACTCAGCTCGACGGTTTCGCCCACCAGACCATCGAAGACAAGGTCTACAACTGCTACAAGCTGGACGACATCGCCACCCGCACCGGCTTCAACAAGGTCGGCATCGAGAAGGTGGGCACGCTGATCACGCGCGGGGTGCTGATCGACGTCGCCGCGTTGAAGGGCGTCGACATGCTGCCCGACACGTACGAGATCACCGTGGCGGACCTCGAGCAAGCGCTCCAGCGCCAGAACCAGAAGCTGCAGCCCGGCGACGCGGTGATCATCCACTCGGGTTGGGGCAAGCTGTGGGCGAAGGACAACGCCCGCTACATGAAGGGCAACCCCGGCATCGGCGTCCAGGCGGCCGAGTGGCTCGCGAAGCAGGATCCGATGCTGGTCGGGGCGGACACGCCGCCGGTCGAAGTCTCGCCGAACCCGGATCCTCAGATCTCGCTGCCCGTCCACCAGATCATGCTCGTGGTCAACGGGATCCACCTGCTGGAGAACCTGAAGCTCGACGTTCTCGCGGCCAAGCGCGTGCACGAGTTCGCCTTCATGATGCAGCCGCTGAAGCTGCAGGGCTTCACAGGCTCGAGCGTCGCGCCGATCGCCGTACGCTGACGCCGACGAGGGGGGCGGCGCGCGCCGCCCCCCTACTGATAGATCTCGTTGAACCGGGTCTTGAGGCCCTTCGCGTCCTTCTCGATCTGAACGTAGTCGATGGGGACGAGCTTGATCTGCGCGAGCGGCGGATTCCCCGCCGGCGGCTCGACATCGGACCGGCCGGCGTAGATCCCTTCGCCCGGCAGGAGCTTCTGCACGGCGTCGCCGATCATGAACTCGGCGAGCGCCTTGGCCGCGTTGGGATGCGGCGCGCCCTTGATCACCACAGTCGGCGCGGCGATGGCGAACGCCCCGTCCGCCGGCCAGATCGTCTGGATCTTGTGCCCGGCCTTGCGATCGAGCCACGAGTACTGATCAGCGCCCTCCGCCGCGATCAGCCGCTCGCCGCGCGTGAGTGTCTCCGACACCTGCTGGTGGCTCTGCACGATCATGATCCGGTTGGTGCGGAGCTTCTCGTAGAACGCCCAGCCGTACTTCCGCGAGAGCGTCCCGACCACCATGAGCTGGATCGCGGTATAGGACGGGTCGGGCATCACCAGCAGCCCCTTGTATTTCGGGTCGACGAGGTCCGTCCAGTTCAACGGCAGCGGCACGTCCTTGTCCGTGCGCACGATGATGCCGACCAGGTTCACGCGCTGGGCGACGTGATAGCCCTTCGGGTGCTTCACCTCGTCGCGGATCTTGTCGAAGTGCCGCGGCCGGAAGGGAACGAGGAGATCGCGCTTGATCAGGGTGATGACCTCGGCCGGGTCCGAGATCGTCATCACGTCGGCGATGACCCGACGCGCGTCGATCTCCTGCATGAAGCGGCGCAGCACGGCAGAGCCGCCGGAGCGGAACAACTCCACCTTGATCCCCGTCTCGGCCTGGAACAGATTGGCGATCTTCTGGGCGGTGCCGATCGGTGTCGACGTATACCAGGTGACTGCGCCCTCTCGCTTGGCGGCGGCCATGTCGACGGGGTCGGGTGTGAAGGCCACTGTCTGGGCCGCGGCGGGCGCGGCCAGCACGAGCAGCGCGAGGCAGGCGGCGAAGGTCGCTCCGTTCACGCGGTCCTCCCGTCACGCGCCCCGGTACACGGGCGCGGGTTGGCTGAAGAAGCCGTGCAGGATGTGGTACGGAATGCGGAAGTTCTTCTGCTGAAAGCTCGCGTGGGCGATGCCCGGCATGACGGCGAACTGCTTGTCCGGGTTCGGCAGCCGCGCAAAGAACTCGACGAGGTCCTCGACGCTCGCGATCCCGTCGTACTCGCCGCGCAGGATGAGCGTCGGGATCGTGATCCGCGCGGGATCCACGACCGGAAGGTTCGCGCACATGTCGACGTAGGTGCCGGTCGGTACCGAGTCGTCCAGCGCCAGGATCGCGTCGGCGAACGCCGCGACCACCTCGTCGTCGGCGGTCCCCGGGTGGTCCCGGGTGAAGATACTGCGCACGAACGCCTGATCGATGGGGCGGCGGTTCTTGCTCTCGTACTCGGGCAGGCGCTTGCGGCGATCGGCCAGCGTCGGGCTCCCCCGCCCGGTCCAGACGAACGCGTCGAGGGCCAGCCGCCGGACGCGCTCCGGGTGGCGCTCGGCGAAGAGAGCCGCCCGAAGCGCGCCGGACGAGACGCCGTACGTGAAGAACGACTCGACCCCGCGGGTCCGCTTGATGTAGTCCGTGGCCACCTCGAGGTCGTCGGCGCCGTTGGCGATGTTCGAGTTGATGGCCCGACGCTTGTCGGAGCGCCCGTAGCCCTCCATGTCCACGCACCAGGTGTCGTACCCGAGTCGGGCGAAGTAGTCCATGGCCGACGAGTCCGGGCGACCGGGCACCTGGAGGTCGAAGGTGGGCGTCGAGGCCATCGACGAGCCGTGGACGAAGAGGATCGTGCCGCGCGGGCCCGGCGACGAGCCCGCCGCTTTTTCCCAGAGGAAGAGGCGAACGTCGCCCTTCGTGGTCCAGTGCTCGCGTCCGACGATGCTGGGCTCGGCGGTCATGGGAGATGTCCTTTGTGCCCTATGATACCGTCCAGGCGGGAGGGAGGTTCCCATGCCGCAGTCCGCCACCATGAAGGCGGTCGTCCTCCACGGCGCCGACGACATGCGCGTCGAGGCCTGGCCCAGGCCCGAGCCGGGGCTGGGTGAGGCGCTGCTGAAGATCGAGGTCGCGTCGATCTGCGGCACGGACGTGAAGGTGCTGCACCGCACGCTCCAGGGCCAGCCCGCCGGGCAGTTCGTGATGGGCCACGAGTACGCGGGCACTGTCGCGGCCCTGGGGCCCGGCGTCGACGAGTTCCGGGTGGGCGACCGCGTGGCGGTGGAGGTCCACAAGGGCTGCGAGCGCTGCGAGAACTGCATCAAGGGCTGGTACACGTCCTGCCTGAACTATGGCGACGTGTCGAAGGGCCACCGCGCGAAGGGCCTCACCTGCGACGGCGGCTTCGCCGAGTACGCCGTCAACCACATCAACACCCTCTATCGGCTGCCCGAGAACCTCACCTTCGAGCAGGCCTGCATGGTGACGACGGCGGCTTCGCCCCTCTGGGCCATCGACCTGATGGGCGGTTATGTGGCGGGCGAGACGGTCCTCGTGCAGGGCCCGGGCCCTATCGGGCTCATCGCCGTCCAGCTCTGCAAGGCCCTCGGCGCCGCGCGCGTCATCCTCGCCGGCACCCGCGAGTCGCGGCTCGCGATCGGGAAGCGCCTGGGCGCCGACTTCACGATCAACGTCCGCAATGAAAGCCTCGCGGAGCGCGTGCGCGAGATCACGGGTGGGCACGGCGCCGACTCGGTGCTGGAGTGCGCGGGCGGGCCCACCTCGATGCAGGAGGCGCTCGAGAACGTCAAGCGCGGCGGGCGCATCGGCGTGGTCGCGTGGTACAGCGGCCCGGTCCAGGTCGACATGAACCTGGCGGTGCGCTCCAACGTGCGCATCTACGCGGCGCGCGGCGAGGGCGGGATGAACTGCGGGCGCTCGCTGGCGCTCATGAGCGCCGGCAAGATCCTGGCCGACCCGATCATTACCCACCACTTCAGGCTCGACCAGATCAACGACGCGTTCCGCACCTACACGGAGCGCACCGACAACGCGCTCAAGGTCGTGATCCGTGTCTAGTGGCGTCCGCACGCTCGTCATCCGCAACGGAACGCTGATCGACGGATCCGGTCGGCCACCCGCACCAACGCCTTCGCCGTCGGGCTCGAGTGCGACGTGGGCGTGCTCGAGTCGGGCAGGCTGGCGGACATCATCGTCCTCAAGCGCGATCCGCTCGCGGACATCCGCGTGCTCCAGGGCGGAGGCGAGCTCGCGTGGGTCATCAAGGACGGAAAGGTCGTGCGCCTCGGCGCCGGCGCCCAGGAGTCTGGTCCCCTCGCCTTCAACATGACTTAAGCGCCGCGGCAGCCCCGGTAGTGGGCGGAACAGGCGATATACCGCGACGCCTCGCAAGCTATCCTGGCGAGGGATCCACGACGTCTTCCGCAACAGCGCGGAAGTTCTACGATCCTGGCTGCGCGCCTGGGCCGCTGAAGCTGCGCATTGGGCAGACGAAGGAGAGCACATGACGAACCACGGCCAGTCGATGGGTGGTCACTTCGCCATCGCCTCGCTGGAGCTGCACCCTGGCGTTTACCAGGGCGCGCTCCTCGAGTGCGGGGTGATCGACGGCGTTGGCATCACGGACCTCTACCTCGCGTACAAGGCCGGCGCGGAGTACTTCGCGGGCGTGCTCCTGCTCGACGCGATGGACCGGCCGGAGCTTCCGGCCCGGATCAGCGCTCTGTGGCTGCCGGCGCTCGGCGAGCCGGGCAGCTACACCGCCCGGGGCCGCCGGTTCGACGGCGTGGTCAAGCACCTGTTCGGTGGCGATCTGCCGCTGCGCCTGCAGGGACTGCGGCTGCGCTACGTCCCGAACATGCTCGTCCCCATGCCCCTGACCGGCCCCCTCGGCCGCGCCGGCAGCACGCTCCATGTCCGGTACCGCATCGATCCTGGGCTCGGTGTGGACGAGGACGAGCTGAACCGGAAGATCCGCCGGTTCGCGCCGGCGGCGGGTGCGCGGCCGCGCGAGTCGGACCCGGTGTTCGCGGAGCTGACCGGTCGCATCACCGTGCCTGTCCTGGCCATCCACGAGACCGGCGATGCGCGAGTGCCGTTCAGCTTGCAGCAGGCCTATCGCCGGCGGACGCTAGCGGCCCGCACGTCAAACCTGCTCGTGCAGCGCGCGGTCCGGTGGGGCGGGCACTGCGCCTTCGACGGCGAGGCGCGCGAGCAAGCATTCGACGACCTCGTCGCCTGGATCGAGCGCGGGGTCAAACCTGAGGGAGACGACGTGCTGGCGGCCGACGTGTCGAAGCTGGGATTGCGATGGACATCTATCTCCATCCCGACGATCCGGTGCGCCGGCGGTGAAGCCAAGCAATTCGTCCCGAACTTGCGGCAGACGCTCATTCTTCCTGGATGCGGACACTGGACGCAACAGGAGCGACCAGCCGAGGTCAACGCCGCTGTCCTCGAGTTTCTGAGGGCGCTCTGATCAGAGAGCAGCCACCGTCCGCTCCGATCAACGCGTGGCTATTTGTTCGCGCAGGTGTCATTTTTCTCATTGTCATAGTCTGGCTCGAGGTGAGCGCAGAACGCGGTGCACAAGTAGCGGGACTGGCAACACTGGTACAAGCGTTCGTCTTTTTGAGTCGGCGCCGTATACCGTATGGCTGGCGTGGTGCACGGATCGTCCGCGATGAGGTGGCGACTCCTAGCCTTCGCATGCGTCCTGTCGATCGGCTCCTTCGCCCAGGCCGGCTACGCCGAAGTCGCCCAGCGCGTCGTCGACGTCCCCACCCGTCCGGGGGTGACGCAGCGCTTCGTTCTCCTCACGCCGCAGCAGCCCAAGGCGGCGGTGGTCCTGTTCGCCGGGGGCCATGGCGGCCTTCAAATCCAGGACAACGGGAGCCTCCGGTGGGGCGCGGGGAACTTCTTGGTCCGCTCGCGCCAGCTGTTCGCCGAGCAAGATCTCGCGGTGGCAATCGTCGACGCCCCGTCGGACAGGCAGAACGACCCTTATCTGTCTGGATTCCGCCAGACGCGGGAGCATGTCGCCGATATCAGAGCCGTCATCGCCTGGCTCAAGGAACAGGCCCGGGTGCCGGTGTGGCTCATCGGAACGAGCCGGGGCACTCAATCGGCCGCATATCTGGCCACGCAGCTCACTGGCCCAGACGGGCCGGACGGGATCGTGCTCACCTCGACAATTCTCAAGGACAACCGGGGGCGCCCAGTCCCCGAGATGGAGCTCGCCAAGCTCAAGATTCCTGTTCTCGTCGTCCATCACGAGCAGGACGGCTGCAGATTGTGCCTCTTCAGCGACATGCCGCCCCTGATGCAGAAGCTCGCGCCCTTGCCGAGGAAAGAACTGGTGGCCTTCAAGGGCGGCGAGAGTCGCGGCGATCCGTGCGAAGCCTTCGCGCACCACGGCTACAGCGGGCTCGAGCGTCAGGTGGTCGATCGGATCTCCGGCTGGATTCTCTCCAGGTAGCGCCCGAGGCGTGGCTCAGATCGCCAGCGTCGACTCCCAGAACATCTCCTCGACCTTGAGCCGGCGCGGCGCGAGCCCCTGCCCGTAGGTGTAACCGGCGAGCGTCTCCAGCGTCTTGCGGTTCCGAGCGACGCCGTAGGGGAACGGATCGTCGCCCATCAGCGCCTTGGTCTCCTCGGCTTCGGCGACGAGCCACGGGAGACTCACCGGCAACGCCGCGGTGAACTGCAGTCGCTGGTAGGCACGTCGCTTGGCCTCGACGAACGCGTCGTAGAGGCTGCGGGGCAGCCAGGGGTGCTGCCGCGCCAGCTCTTCTTTCAGGACCAGCGTGTGCATGATCGGGAAGATTCCGGTCTTTTCGTAGTAGGCGCGCTCCGCGCGACGGAAGTCGGGGAAGAGCCTCCGCACGCGCTCACCGAATGCCGCCGGCCTGCGGGCGCCCACGAAGGCGTCGAGCTCGCCCGCCGCCACCATGTCGCCGAGATTCCGGCCGGCCGGGACCGACTCCCGTCGGACGTCGGGCGGGAGCGTCACATCCACCTCCTTGACCAGCGATCCTTCACCCCCCTCGAACCAGTGGATGTCCTTCGGCGCCACGCCGTATTCATCATCGAGCATCCCGCGGATCCACACCGCGGCCGTCATGTGGTACTTGGGCACGCCCACGCGCTTGCCGATGAGATCCTTGGGTGCCGTGATCCCGGCCGCGGCACCCACGAAGATCGACGAGTGGCGAAAGCTGAACGACGGGAAAACCGGAACGGCGACGAGGGGCTCGCCGCGGCCCCGGAGCACAGTGTAGGTCGAGAGCGAGAGCTCCGAGACGTCGAACTCGCGGAACCGGGCCATCCGGTAGAACATCTCTTCCGGGGCCAGCGTCACCACGTTCAGCTCGACGCCGTCGGGCTGGACCTCGCCGGTCCGGATCGCGCGCGTCCGGTCGTAGTCGCCGCACGCGAGCGTGAGGTCGAGTCTCGCCACGCTCGTTACCGTGACGTGGCGGGCACGGCCTCGACGACCGCCGACTTCTTGCCGATGTAGCGCCGGTAGCAGCGCACGGCGTTCTCCCACAAGAGCTTGCGCCGGGCGCCCTCGGGAATCGACGTCCACTTGAGCACGGCGTCCACTGACTTGGGGAACCAGCTCTCCGAGTGCGGGTAGTCCGTGGCGAACATCAGTGTGTCCTCGCCGATGGCCTCGATGGCCTGGCGCAACGACAGCTCGCCCTCGTGAAGCTGGATGCTCTGGAAGTACTGTGGCCCGCGGATGTACTCGCTCGGCTTCCGCTTGAGCCGGGGCAGCGCGTGCTGGCTCATCTCCGCTTGCTCGTCCAGGCGCGAGGCCCAGAACGCGAGCCACCCGTGCCCGCACTCGAGCGAGGTCAGGCGCAGGTCCGGGTAGCGGTCCAGCACGCCCGAGCCGATGAGCGCTGCCATGTTGCGCTGCGCGTTCCACACGTGGCTGGCGGAACGGACCAGGAACATGTTGTCCCAGTTGTCCCACATGCCCGGGGGGTACGGAATCGACATGGTGAAGGAATGGATCACCACGGTCAGGTCGTGCTCTTGAGCCGCCGCCCAGATCGGCTCCCAGTCAGGGTCGTCGAGCGTCATCCCGGGCGGGCAGACCGGGAAAACGCCGACCGGCCACGTCTCCTTGCCGCAGCGCCGGATCTCGGCGACGGACGCCGCAACATCGCGGACCGAGACGTGGAGCACGCTCGTGAGCCGGTCCGGATAGGGCGCGCAGTAGTCCTTGAGGAAGCGGTGATACGCCTGGTACATCATCATCTCGATCCCGACGTCATCCAGGCCGCTGAATGCCGCCAGCCCGCCCGACGGCAGGACCATGTTCACGTCGACACCCTCGATGTCCATGTCCTTCACCCGGGCGTGCGAGTCGAAGTTGACGCGATCGTCGGGAAAGGGCGGCCCCTGCCAGCGAACATCCCAGGGCGTGCCGCCGTCCTTCAGACCGCGGGTGATCGCGTCGGCCGGAGGAACCCGATCGCGAGAACCGAGCAGACGGTTGAGCTCTGGACGCTTGCCGACCCTGTACCGGGACACCCCGGCCTTGCCCGGGGCGCGCCCGATGAGCGGTCCGAGGGCCGCCAGCCTGGCCTTGTCGGCGACCGACAGATAGGCCTCGATCGGTTCCGCGGCCTCGATGATGTGGGTATCGGCGTCGAAGATCCGGTAGTCTGCGCGTGCCATGAGGGGTCCTCCTCCGGTGTCCGTCGACACCGTCTCACACGTTCCGGGCGAGAACCTTAGCACGACCGGGCCACTGAGTGGGCCGCGTTCGCGACTCAAGGAGTTCCTTCGCTGACCGACTGGAAACTCAGGCTGTGCCTACCAGGTCAGTCAGCCGACTCCATACGATAGAGACGCAGCAGCTTGAGCAGCGGGACGTCCTGCGCCGTGAAGAGCACGGCCGGCTCGGTGCCGACGTTGGCGTGGGCGTGCCGAGCTCGCGGCGGAATCACGAAGAAGTCGCCCGGCTCCCACTCGAAGGTCTGGTCGTCGACGGTCGTCACGCCCCGCCCCCGCACGACGCGATAGACGGCGCAACTCGTCTCGCGGTGGGCACGGGTCCGCACACCCGGACGGAGGAGCTGCAGGTAGCAGGCGACGGTGGGGCGGAGCGAGGAGCCACTCGCCGGATCGACGTACTCGAGCAGGATGTCGTCGAAGGGATCGGGCTCCTGCTCGGCGCGTTTCAGCAGGGCCGCATAGGCGTCGCTCCAGGGGAAATAGATGTCGCGGCCAGGGCTCCGGAGCGCTGATTGCTGATCGTCCGGATACGGCTCGAACGTCAGGTTCTCCAGGAAGCGCACGATCTGCCAGTCGAGGATGTCCATCCAGTAGACGGGCGCGCCCCCTTCGTTGCCGTGGTCGTGCCAGGCCATCCCCGGCGTGAGCACGAGGTCGCCGGGCTGCATGGCGCACTTCTGGCCATCGACCGTCGTGAAGGCGCCTTCCCCGTGAAGCATGAACCTGATCGCGGTGGGCGAGTGGCGGTGCGCGGGCGCTACCTCGCCGGGCAGCAGGTACTGGATCGCCAGAACGAGACTGTGGGCGACGGTTCGCTCCGGAACGCCGGGATTGTGCAGGCGGAGCACCCGACGCTCGGCACCACGATGAGGGCTGAGGAACTCGCTGCTCTCACGAAGCAGAGGCTCGATGTCGCGCCAGCGCCAGTGGCGAGGCTGGGTCGCGGTGGGCTTTGGCGGGATGAGGGGCCCCGGCCGCGACCACGGAGCGTCGAGCCCCGCCGCTCTCAACCGCGCGCAGTACTTCTCCATCTCCTCGATTGTCCGCGTCGTCTGAACCGCCATAGCCTCCTCCACTTATAAGCTCGCCTCGGCCGGCGGGGCCTCTGGATAGCTCGCCTCGGGCCTGGGGGCCCCAGCCCCCGGGCGGCCCTGCGACTCGCACTGCGGCCCCGCGACGGCCTGCCGGCGCGCACTACCAGCTGGATTCTGCCACAAATGGGAGCTCGGGCTTCCCTCAGGAGCTGAAGACGCTGCTGGACCGGCTATCGAAACGGACACCCACTCGCTGTCCCACCTCGAGCGTCTGGCCAGCGTCGACCTGGACGCGGACGCGCGTTCCATCGTCGAGCGTCACGTGGCAATCGATGATGTTGCCGAGGAAGGTCACATCCGCCACCTTGCCGGGCACCGTCCCCAACGCCTCGGCCGCCGACGCCGGCGAGGTCAAGCGAAGGCTCTCCGGACGGATCGCCACCAGCACCGCCTGCCCGGAGACCGCGCCGGGCGGCAGCACCGCTCCGATCGGATGCTCGTCGCCGACCGCGACGACGCTGTCGTCACCGCCGGCACGCACCACCCGCCCGCGGACCAGATTCACCAGACCCATGAAGTCGGCGACGATCCTGTTCGCCGGCTGCGTGTAAACCATACGCGGCGCGCCGAGCTGCATCATCTCGCCCCCGTGTATCACGGCGATCCGGTCGGAGAGCGCCATCGCCTCCGACTGATCGTGGGTGACGTAGACGAACGTGATCCCCGTGCGACGCTGGAGCTCCTTGAGCTCCCAGCGCATGCGCTCGCGAAGCTTCGCGTCGAGGTTCGAGAGTGGTTCGTCGAGAAGCAGTATGCCCGGCTCGACCACGAGACTCCGGGCCAAGGCGACTCGCTGCTGCTGCCCGCCACTCAGCTCGCTCGGGTAACGCTCCTCGAGCCCCGCAAGATTGACCAGCTCGAGAACTCGCGCCACCCGCGCCTGCGTCTCCGCCCGGTTGACGCGGCGGACCTCGAGGCCGAACGCGACGTTCTGGTAAACCGTCTTGTGCGGCCAGACGGCGTAATTCTGGAACACCATCCCCATGCCGCGCCGCTCGGGCGGTACCACGCCGGCCGGCGTGGAGAGGGTCGCCGACCCCACGCGGATCGCACCTTCGTCCGGCGCCATGAAGCCCGCGATCAGACGCAGGAGCGTCGTCTTGCCGCAGCCGCTCGGACCCAGCAGCGTGACGAATTCGCGGTCGCGGATCTCGAGGCTCAGGTCGGCGACCGCGGTCACGGCGCCGAAGCGTTTCGTCACCCGCTCGATCTGGATCCCGGCCACGTCAGCCACTCCCGGCGAGACGGATGTATTCGCCGACCGCCGTTCGATCGACGTCGATCTCGAGAGCCGTGGGCTCATCGAGGGGAACCCACAGCAGAGCCTCGGCCTCCTGGTTCAGGATCTCGCCCCGCCAGCCCTCTACCGCGAAGTAGTGCAGCTTCCGGAACTCCTGCGCTCGATGGAGGAGCGTGCAGACGTACGCGACGCGCTCGGCGACGACCCCCAGCTCCTCGTCGAGCTCACGCCGCAGCGCGTCCTCGAGACGCTCACCGGCCTCGACGTGGCCGCCGGGCAAGGCGATGGCTCCCGGAGCGAGCCGTCTGGTCGTCTTCCTCTTCTCCGCCAGGACGTGGCCGTCCCGCACGAGCATGAACACGACGCAGTCGAGCGGCGGCTCCCCGGCACTCCAGCCGGACGAGTCGCCCGCCGCCGTCACTGGGTCACCGCAGCGGGCTCGGCGCGCGAGATCGCCTCGCCACCGGCCCGGCCCCGACCCAGCCGGGTGGCGAGAGCGATCGCTGTGGTGATGATCAGCATCGTCACGATCGCGAGCGCCGCGACTGGCCCCAGCGCGCCGGTCTCGTAAAGGTTGTAAACGGCGACGGCCAGGGTGATCGATCCCGAGCTGAAGAGAAGGACCGAGGCGGAGAGCTCCTGGAGCGCCGGGACGAAGACGAGGAGCCAGCCGGCGAAGAGGCCAGGGCGCGCCAGCGGGAGCGTGACGCTTCGGAACGTGCGGAGCCAGCTCGCCCCGGTGACGCGCGCCGTCTCCTCCAGCGACGGATCGATCTGGCGGAAGGCCGCGTTGGCCGAGCGCACCCCCAGCGGGATGAAGCGCCCGGTGTACGCGAGCAGGATGATCAGAAGGGTTCCGTAGATCGGCAGCGGGACCCGGAGCCAGAACTGGATCAGGGCGACCGCGACCACGATCCCCGGCAGGCCCAGCGGGATCAACGAGGCGTAGTCGAGGAGCTTCCGTCCGCGGAGCGCGGTCCGCAGATCGAGCCAGCCGACGAAGCTTCCAATGAGCACGGCGAGCGTCGCGGTCGAGCTCGCTAGGATCAAGCTGTTCCAGATGGCGCGTCGGGTAACATCGTATTCGAGCAGCACGAATCGATAGTGCTGGAGCGTGAGGTTCTGCCAGAACTGAAGCCCCCACGATCTGGAAATCGACACGGCCAGCAAGGTCAGGTACGGGGCCGCCACCGCCACCGCGAAGACCGCGACGCAGAACGCGAGCACGCCCCAGCGGGCCGGTCCGAGGTCGACGAGCTGCGGGCGGCTCCCCTTGCCGCCGAGCGTGACGTACGAGCGCCGGGCCAGGTACCGCCGCTGAAAATAGAGCGCGACGACCGTGATGGCGACGAAGATCATCGACAGCGCCGAGGCCAACCCGTACTGGGGCGGATAGTCGAACAGCGCATAAATGCGCGTGGGCAGCGTGAAGACACGGCCGGGCAGGCCGACGATCGCCTGCGAGCCGAAAAGGGCGATCGCGTTCACGAAGGCCACCAGCGCGCCTGACAGGACGGCTGGCGCGACCAGCGGACCGGTGACCGCGGCAGCCGTGCGCCAGCGACTGGCGCCGAGGATCTGTGCCGACTCCTCCATGGACGCGTCCACCGACTCCAGCGCGCTCGCCGCCAGGAGATAGACGAACGGGAACGTGTGGGGCACGGTGACGAGGATCAGGCCCGCCATCGAGAAGACATCGAACGTGAGCCCGGGCATCCCGAGCACGTCCCGGACAAAGCGATTGACCAGGCCGGCCCTGGGGCTGAAGAGGTTCACGAAGGCGATTGCCGTCAGGAACGGCGGCGTCAGGTAGGAGACCACCGCGGTCAGGTGGATGAACTGCTTGGCGGGCACGTTCGTCCGGCTCACCGCCCAGGCGAGCGGCAGGCCGATGGCGACGCTCAGCGCCGCCGTCGAGATTCCGAGAATCAATGAGTTCCGGAGCGCCTGCACGTAGAGCCGGCTCGACAGAGCGTCGCGGAAGTGAGCCAGGGTGAGACCACCGTCGGCGGTCACGCTGCCGGCGACCAGGAAGGCCAGCGGGAGCACAACCAGCACCACCAGGGCCAGGACCGTGGTCGCCATGACGACGTGCTCCGCCCGCACGAGCCGCGGCGCGGCAGGGATCGTCGGGAGCGGCGTCGACATGGAGTCCGTGCCCTCTTGACCCGGGAAGCTGGCGGCGATTCTAGCGGAGGGAGCGAGCGGACGCCAATCCGGCAAATCGCGGAGGACTCCGACACCATGAAGGCGCTCGAGGCCTACATCTACTGGTCCAACCGCGGATCCCGGCTCGACGCCGGCCGGCACTGAGCTCGAGCGTCCGAGCACCGCTGGAGCCTTCGGTGACCGCGCCATCGAGTCGCGTACGACGGAGAGTCTTCCTGGGTGGTGGCGTCGTCGCGGGACTGACGCTGCTCGGGGTTCGGAGCTTCGGTGCATCAGCGGCGCCCCCGTCGGGCTCTCCCGACGACGGGCGCGATCCGCCGGTGCTCGGGCTCCCGCGACTCACCGAGAACGGCGCGAAAGTCCCGGTCGTCGTCGAGATGACCCACCCGATGGAGCCGGACCACCACCTCGCGTCATTGCGTGTGGTGAACGACCGCGACCCAATCCCGTCCAAGGGCGAGTTCCATTTCACACCGACCAACGGCCACGTCTACCTCGCCTTCCAGGTGCGCCTCGACGACGGACGCTCGACCGTGCGGGTCGGGGCTGAGTGCAGTCGCGGACAACGGTGGTCGACCACCCGGGAGATCCGCGTGGCCGCGGGCGGTGGCGGCTGCGCCGGTCCCCTGCCCGCGTCCGATCGCAGAGAAGGCGAGATCAGGCCACCCGCGATCCGCCTCCCGCAGCTCGTGCGCGGCCAACCCATCGAGCCCGGGCAAATCATCGACGTCCAGGTCAAGGTCAAGCTCAAGCACCCCGTGCGGACCGGCCTTGCGCGGCGCGGCGACCAGTGGGTACCCGAGACCGAGCCGTTCTACCTCACCGGGCTGGACGTGTTCTACGGGAGCGCACGGGTGAGCCGCTTCGTCCTCACGCCCGCCCTCGCCGACGATCCGCTGATCACCTTCCGACTTCGGCCGCGGGACGAGGGGCTGGTGCGCGTCGTGTTCCGGAACAGCCGCGGTGCGGAGCTGGACGCCTCGCATCCCATTCGGTTCGGTTAACCGGGCGAACGCGCTATCCTCGCTCTGGGACCTGCATGACTGTCACCGAAGCCGCGCTGCGGGAAGCCTCGTCGCGGAATGACGAGCTGATCGACGCCGACCTGATCCGACAGTGGCTGGCCTGTGGGCTCGCCTGGCTGCTCTTCTTCCCCACCATCGGCGTCTTGATCTCGACCAAGTTCAACTATCCCGGATTCCTCGGCGACACAGCGTGGCTCACGTTCGGGCGGATGCGGCCCATTCACGTGAACGGTGTGATCTGGGGCGCCTTCTCGACGCTCTTCATCGGGCTCTGCCACTACGTCGTCCCTCGCCTGACCGGTGTGCGCCTCTGGGGAGAGCGCTGGAGCTACGGCCTCTTGTGGGTGTGGAACCTGAACCTGGCCGCGGCGGTGGTGCTGCTGGCGCTCGGCTGGAACCGGGGCTGGGAGGCGGGCGAGTTCCCGCTGCTCAACGTCGTCGTGACGTTCCTCGCCCTCCTGCTGCTCACCGCCCAGTTCCTGATGACGATCAAGCAGCGCCGGGAGCGGCCGCTCTACGTGTCGCTCTGGTACCTGATCGCGGCGTTCATCTGGACCGACGTGAACCTCGTTCTCCTCATGCTCGGCCCCTACCACATTCCGGGCATCAACAACGCGGCGTGGCACGGGCTGTTCATCCACTACGTCGTCGGGCTCTGGATCACGCCGGCGGGCTACGTGCTCATCTACTACTTCCTGCCCGCCAGCGTGAAGAACCCGATCTACAGCCACAAGCTCTCGCTGATCGGATTCTGGTCGCTCGCCTTCTTCTATCCGTTCGTCGGCATTCACCACTATCTCTACTCGCCGATCGCCGACTGGGCGGAGACGATCGCCATCATCTCGTCCATGATGCTGATCATCCCGGTGTGGACCGTCTTACAGAACTTCTTCGGTACGATGATCGGCCGCTGGCCGGAGTTTTCGCGGAATCTCCCGGCCAAGTTCCTCATCGTGGGCTCGATCATGTACCTGGTCGGCTGCTTCCAGGGCTCGCTGGAGGCGCTCCGGTCGTTGCAGCAGCCCACGCACTTCACCGACTTCGTCATCTCGCACTCCCATCTCACCGTCTTCGGCACCTTCGTGGTGTGGGCGATCGCCGGCACGGTCTACGTCTGGCCCCGGCTGGCGCACGACGCCCCGCTCTGGAGCTTCCGGCTCGGGAACTGGGGGTTCTGGCTGGTCACGCTGGGGATCTCGGCCATGGGTCTGGTGCTGACGGCCCAGGGCCTGCAGCAGGGCTTCATGCTGATGGCCGGCACCGAGTGGGTCCATTCGGTCAACGCGATCCGGCCCTACTGGTGGGTGCGGACCTTCACCGGGATCTCGATGGACCTCGGCATGTCGCTCCTGGTTTACACCCTCATGAAGACGTCGCTCGCCGCGCGGCCGACGTGACGTCGCCCCGGAAGCCATGAGATCGATCGGATCGCTGGCGGTTGGCGCCGGCTTCTTCTTCGTGACGCTCGCGATGTTCGTCCAGGGCTTTCTGCCGGCGATGATCCCCGAGTCGCGGTCGAAACAGGTGAGCCGCGCGGTGCGGACCGACGTGGGCGACGTGAAATGGGTTCGCTACGACGCCTCCGACTACACGCCGCTCGAGCGCCTCGGTCGCGGCGTCTACATCCGCGAAGGCTGCTGGTACTGCCACAGCCAGTACGTGCGGCCCGTGACCGGCGAAGACCTGCGCTGGGGACCTGTCTCCGAGGCGGGCGAGTACGCGTTCGACCTTCCGCACCTTTTCTCGACGCGACGGATCGGCCCCGACCTGACGCGGGTCGGGCTCAAGTACGGCGACGACTGGCACTACGCACATCACTGGGATCCGCGCCTGGTCGTGCCCGATTCCATCATGCCGAGCTTCAAGTGGCTCTACACACAGGTGCAGGCCCCTGTGCGCAAGACGGACGCCGGCCTGTCGCTGCCGCCGTCGCCGGCGCTCAAGCCGTACTTCACGATGAAGCCGGAGACCTCGATCCCCCTCTACCCCAACGCCGAGGGTCTCACGTTCGTGCCGCCCCCGGCGAACGCCCAGTGGCCGCTGGACGGCACGCCGATCATCGACCTCAAGGGCTTCGGCGATCAATCGCCCGCGCTCGACGCGGTCACCCTGGTGTTCCCCACCAACGAGCTGATCGGCCTGGTCCGCTACGTGCAGAAGCTCGGCACCAACCGCGGCGCGTGGCGGGAAGTGTTCGAGCCGCAGGCGGTGAGCGTCTCGGTCATGACCATTCCGCGCAGCCAGGATCTCCTGGCGCTCGGTCGCGAGGTCTATCAGGCCCGGTGCATCGGCTGTCACGGAAAAGGCGGGGACGGCAACGGTTCGGCCGCGACGTTTCTCTTCCCGCGCCCCCGCAACTTCACGCTCGGGGTCTTCAAATTCCGCACGACACCGTCAGGGTCGTTGCCCACCGACGGCGACCTGTATCGGACGGTGACGCGCGGTGTTCGCTGGACCGCGATGCCCACGTGGCATGAGCTCCCGGACAAGGAGCGGCTCGCCGTCGTCACATTCATCAAGACCTTCTCGAGCCGCTGGAAGGACGAACAGCCGGAGCCGGCGGCCACGATCGCCGATCCGCCCCGAGCGACGCCGGAGCTGGTCGCACGCGGGAAGGAGCTCTACCGGAAAGCCAAGTGCTTCCAGTGCCACGGCGACAGCGGCAAGGGCGACGGGGTGTCGGCGCCCGACCTGACCGACGACCTCAAGTTTCCGATCCGCCCGGCCGACTTCACCCGCGGCCAGTTCAAGGGCGGGTCGACCGTACGCGATATCTTCCGCACCATGACGCTCGGCCTGGACGGCGCGCCCATGCCGTCGTTCGCCGATTCGATGAGCGAGGAGGAGCGCTGGGCCATCTCGTACTACGTGCTGTCGCTCTCGGCCTGGAAGGATCCGCTGACCGGCGAGCTCCTGAATCTTCCGGCCGCGGCGCGCGCGGCGCTCAACTCGTCGGAGGTCGGCGCCGATCACCCGCGGCTCGCCCTCGATCCCGCTCGGGCCGACCGGGTGGCGCGGGAGAAAGCCAAACCGCGTACCCTGTATCCAGGAGTCCGCGAGTGATCGAGCACCTGACGCTCGCCGAGTTTACGGTGGCGCTCTTGATGAGCCTGGCGGCGCTGTGCGCCTTCGTCTGGGGCGCCGCGACCGGAGCGTTTCGCGGCCTGGAGTCGATCAAGCATCAGGTGCTTCGCGCGGAGGGCGTCGATGAGCGACAGGACCCCTGAACGTCACCCGAGATACGGCGAGGTCGAGGAGTACGCGCAGGGCGAGATCCGCGCCTATCACGGGATCGTCAACAAATGGCTGCTCCTCGTGTACGCGATCCTGGCCGTCTGGGGCGTCTACTATCTGATCAAGTTCTGGGGCGGGCTCGGGCCCGGCCTCGGCGCTGGCCAGTAGGAGCCCCGCATGCGCGCCGAACGCCTGCTGATTCCGATGGCGCTGCTGAACCTGGCCCTCCTGATTCTCGACGGCCTCTTCAACGTCATCGCGAGCCTCCTGGCCCTCGTGTAACCGGCGCCGATGAGCACGGTCGAGAAGGTCGCGTTCGGGCTATTCCTCGTGGGCACGGTCGTCTTCTTCGTCTGGGTGGCGGTGCTGGCCATTTGCAAGTAGGGTCCGGCGCCGCGTGGCCCACGGAGCCGCTCAGGCCGTCGGCGTCGGAACACAAGGCGACGTCTGGACGGTCGCGACGCAGGCGACCGGCGCCTGGGGCGTCAGACCCGAGGTCGCCGCACCTCTTCTGCTCGCGGCGGGTATCTATGCGGTCGGCTGGTGGCGCCTGCGCCGTCGTGGTGGATCGGTCTCGGGCTGGCGCGTGGCCGCCTCGGGCGGCGGCCTCCTGAGCGTGCTCGTCGCGCTCTCGACACCGATCGAGCGGCTGGCGCACGCGAGCTTCGCCGCGCACATGGTGCAGCACCTGCTGCTGATCGTCGGCGCCGCTCCGCTCATGCTGCTGGCCGATCCGTTCGCGGCGCTCTGCTGGGCGCTCCCGGCCCCGGTGCGCGTGAGCGTGGGCCGGCTTCTCCGGCCGCGGACGCCGCTGCGCTGGCTCTGGCGCGGCCTCACCGTCACGTCGGTGGCATGGCTCGCGCACGTCGGCGCGATCTGGCTCTGGCATCTGCCCGCCGCCTACGACGCCGCCGTCGCCGATCGCCTCGTCCACGACGCCGAGCACCTCGTGTTCTTCGGCACCGCCGTGCTGTTCTGGTGGCCGATCGTCCAGCCGGCTCCGCGGCTCCGAGCGCCGACGGGCTACGGTGCCCGCGTGGTCTTCCTGGTCCTCGCCGCCTTGCAGGGCGCGCTCCTCGGGCTCCTGCTCACCATGAGCCCCGAGACCTGGTACCGCGCCTATCCAAACGCCGAGGACCAGTCCCTGGGCGGGCTCGTCATGTGGGGTCTCGGCGGAGCCGTGGACATGCTGGCCGTGCTGATCTTGCTGGGGCGCTACCTCGGCTCGCAGGACGGGGCGACTCCCCGTAGTCGTCGGGTTCGCGCGGTCGGCAACGTCCAGGAGCGGCCCTGAGCACCGAGACCGTTCGAGGGCGTTGCCAACCCACACCCAGCGTCGACCCGCGGGTTAGCTCAAGCGTTTGATTCTGATGTTTCGGAACTGTACTCGAGACCCCAGATGGTGGTTCTGGAGACCAACATGCCCTTTGAGCGGACGTCCCGTGTTACGTGTGAGGGAGCTCACCGGCGTGGTATTCAGGACGACGTTCACGGCATCGGCCACCACGTGGATCTCGAACCGGTTCCACTCGCCGATGCGTCGTGCCGCTTGCTGCGCGGCCGGCGCGAGCCCGTAGACCGCGCCGGTGCTGTGCGACGGGCTGCCGGTGCTGTTGGTGTCCGGATTGTAGCCTCGGGCGTCGATCTGCACTTCATAGCCCTGGTCGACGGCGAGCCGCCAGTCGTTGGCGGGATTGTTACTGCCGAGCGCGGGGAAACGGAGGAACACGCCGGAGTTGTCAAAGACGCTCGAGGAGCGCCAGTCCGCTCTCAGGATGAAGTCACCGAACTCCTCGGGTGTGTACCAGAGCAGCCCGATGCCGCCCACAGACTCGAGGATGTCGCTGCCGACGACCGCAAAGTAGCCCGAGCCCGCCATCTGCCACCCGGTCAGCGTCCCGTCGAACAGTGACTGAAACCCTTCCTCCAGTGCGCGGCCCTGAGCGACGATCGCCTTGGCCGTGCGCCGTCCGAGAGTGAGCGCCGTCAGCGAAGGATTGGCGGAGCCAAGCGTCGGGAACAGCGCCGGCCCCGCGATGTAGGCGTTGGCCACGTGATGGAAGCGGCCGTCGAGGTTCGTCACGGAGTCCTGGGCAGAGGCGCCCATCCACAGCGTCCCCGCCTCGTGATGCGTGCTGCCCAGCAGGTCACGCACCTTGTTGGCTGGATCGAATGGATTGTTGTTTGGGCTCGGGGACGGCGGAGCGGCGTGCCAGGAGCCCGGATCGCGCCCGTCGTTCCGGAAGCTGTCCTTGTAGAAGTACTGGATCTTCGTCGGATCGTCCCCGGCGAGCTTCTGGGCCAGGGCGATGGCCGCGTCGTCCATGACCCGCCACAGGGCAAGGTCCGCATTGGTGGCGACCAGATTGACCCAGGCGCGTCGCTTGCCGAATTCGTCGCGCTGGTCGGCCGTGTCGAACGCCAGGTTCATCCAGCTGGTGCCGGTGTTGGTCGGCGTCGCCTGCGGGTCACCGCGCATCTCTCCGATTCCGCGGAGCGTGAGCACGATCCAGTCGGGGTCCTGGTTGGCGGCGATCTGCTGGAGCAGGTCGATGTCCGGGATCATGTGGAACATGTTCTTCTCGGGATCTGAGCCCTGGACGTCCGCCGCCGTCACTTGCAAGTGATAGCGGCCCTGCGGTGTTGAGCCGCGGACGATCAGGGCGGCCGCCTCGAGCTCGCCCGGTTTGGCCCCGAGCTTCGGGAAGAGCGCGCGCTTGATCCGCACCGTCGTATTGCTTCGGAGGTGGGCCATCAGGTTCCGGCCCATCTCCTGACGGGGGAACGATTCCAACGCCAGCCGCGTCGACTCGACGGTGCCGGCGGCGAGGACGACCGCGCACTCTGGCGCCACGCCGAGGAACTGACGCTGGCCGTTGACGTCGACCTCGATCTGACTGACCACGTTGCCGGTTATATACAGCTTCGCGACGTGAGCCCGTGGCACGAGGAAGAGCTGGCGACCCGCGTCCAGGTTCGCGGCCCCCCGACTGCGCGCGTCGCCGATGTCCTCGCGCACGGCGGTGATGAGGATGGGCGCGCTGCTGTACTTGTCGAAGCTGAAGAGCCCTGGCGCCGGCGGCGCTCCCTGGATTGCAAGCGGCGCCTCGTCGATCCGATCGACGCTGGGGACCTGTTTTGCTGCCGCCTTGAACACCTTGAGAAGCTCGTCGAACAGCGGTCCACTGATGTAGTCGGTCGTCGGATCGACGCCGATCTCCCGCTCGACGTCGTTGTAGGTACCGTTCAGGTACTGGGCAAGCTCCGCCGGCCACCGTGCCAGGTCTGCGGCGGTCAGACGCGGCGACCACCCACCCCAGTAGAGCGAGCGCCCTCCGATGCAGTAGGCAAGGCCGGGGAAGGGCTCGTTGCTGTGCCAGGGCAACCCCCACGTCGGCGCGCCGTTCGCGACCTGGCTCTGCGGGCTCGGCTCCTGGCCGTTGACGGTCGCGCGAACGGCGCCGCCGACGCCGAGGCCAATGTTGGACAGGTTCTGGACGTGCTCGGAGACGAGGAAGCTGCCTGCGTCGAGGACGAGGACGCGGCGGGCCTTTCCACTTTCGCGGAAGATCTTCTCGGCGCAGTAGGCGCCGAACATCCCGGCGCCGATCACCACCGCGTCGAAGGCGAATCCACCGTTCCCGATCGTTCCGATCGCCTCGTCCCAAGTGTTGCACACGTACCGTCCCTGGACGTCGATCGCGAAGGTTGTTTCCTGGACCAGAGTGGTGTCGGGAGCTTCAATCAGTCGTCGAATCATGTGGCACCTCACCTTCTGTGATACGGAGTTGTGAACGTTGCGGCGCGGCGCGGCGTGCACGAGCTGCACTCGGCCGTTTTTCCGGTTCCATCGGTCATCCTCCGGCGGGGTGAATCCAGCGAAGTGTAACGCTTGACGAGGGTGGTATCAATGGTTACGAGCGACTCGATGCGCGGGATGACGATCGTCGAAGGCCTCTACTCGGTGTTTACACTGACTCCATCACGTCGTAACCCTGGAGAAGAAGCAATGAGAAAGATAACGATTGCGCTAGCGTTCCTCGTGGCGTGGTTCTTCGCGATGCCGACGGGCTGGACGCAACAGTCCGACGACAAGGGGCACGCCGAGTTGGCCAAGGTGCTGAAGGACGCCAAGATCTCGCTTCAGCGCGGGTTGACGGCCAGCGCCAAGGAAGGTAAGCCGATCTCCGCGAAGTACGAGGTCGAACACGGCAAACTGCAGCTCTCGGTCTACACGACGAAGGGTGACACGTTCTCCGAGGTGATCGTCGATCACAAGACGGGGAAGGTCGCGAAGGCGGATCCGATCGCCGGCGGCAACGACCTCGCGGCGGCGAAGGCGCAGAGCGAGGCAATGGCGAAGGCGAAGCGGTCTCTCGATGCCGCTGCGTCCGAGGCCGTGAAGGACAACAAAGGGTACCGCGTCGTCAGCGTCATGCCCGCACTGAAGGAAGGGCATCCCGTGGCCGATGTCACGCTGGTGAAGGGCAGCGAGTGGAAGACCGTGTCCGAGAAGCTCGATTGACGGCAAGAACGCCGGCGTGCGCGAACGAGGGGCGAGAGTCCCTGAGGATTTCACGGCCGCAAGTAGAGGAGGGACGCATGAAGTGGGTCACTCGTGAAAAAGTGCACGCCGACCGTATCGCGTGTCCCTGGCTGATCAGCCGATTCATCGACAAGCCGCCGACGTTCCTGTTCTAAAGGATGTGACGGCTGTGTCGCAAGAGCTCCGGTCTCGTCGGATGCCGCTGTATGCCCTGGTCGTGACGCTCGTGGCGGCGATCGGGGTTGGTTTGTGGACGCAGTCAGGTCGCGGCGGCGCCCAGCCGGCAGCAGACCATCCTTCGTTGCGCCAGATCGCGGAGTTCGAGCTTCCAGGACCGCCGGGTAGGCGCTTCGATTATCTGACCATCGACGAGGATGACAACTACCTGCTGGCCGCGCATCTCGGCGCAGGACTCTTGCATGTGGTCGACCTGCGGGCGAACACGGTGGTCAAGACCGTCCCCGATGTGCCCGGCATCGAAGGCGTCGCGTACGTCGCCGAAGGCAAGAAGATCTACACCGCGAACTGGGGCGAGAACAAGATCGGCGTCATCGATGTCGCTCGCATGGCGGTCGTCAAGAGGCTTCCGACGGAAGCCAAGCCAGACGGCATCGCCTACGCCGTGCCATTTCACAAAGCGTACGTGTCGAATGAGCGCGCCAGGGCGGAGAGCGTCATCGACGTCAGGACCGATACGATCGTGAAGGTGCTACGCTTTGACAGCGAAACAGGTGTGCCGCAGTACGACCCCATCGCGCGCAAGATCTATGTCAACCTTCAAGACCAGAATATTCTCGTGGTGATCGATCCCGCCACGGACGCGGTGGTGGGCCGGTATCCCGTCCAGGGATGCCGCGGCAATCATGGCATGGCCGTCGACCCCGAGCACCATCGCGCGTTCCTTTCCTGCGAGGGCAACGACACCCTCACGGTGTTCGACCTCGACACGCGTCAGGCGATCGCCCACCTGCCGATGGCCAAGGGCGCGGATGTCGTGATGTTCGATCGCGGACTCGGCCGCATCTATGTGGCGTGCTCGAGTGGTGCAATCTCCGCATTTCAGATGGACGATCCGGCCCATTTCC